>NZ_VFES01000037.1 GCF_007858185.1 Pseudomonas grimontii | reverse complement strand
GAGCCCGATCTACGTTACAGGCTAAAAGCCTAAGCAGCTGTGCGGCTTCCAAGTCCCTCCCTCGATGATCAGTCGAGAACTATTACTCCTGACGGAGCGATAGTCGAGATACAAGCAGCTGTCGAGCCCCGGCGAGGCTGCGTCGGCCGCGACTCGAGCTTGAATCGGCAGCGCGTCTGACGCAGCCTCGCTTGCGCTCGGCAGCTGCTACGGGGGGGCCTTGATGGGGGTTGGATAAGACGGTATCTACGCAGAAGGCTCGCTCAAGTTGTGTAGATACCCATGCCCCGATGGCGATAGCCCAGTCACCACCCGACTCAAAGCCCCGCCGCCAGATTCGGCGCCACCCAGTCACTCACCTGGAACGACTTGCGAATCAGCTTCTCCTTGGAAGCCAGGTCCACCGCGCCCTGCAATTTAGCCAGGAACACCGGGTCCAGGGTCGACGGAAAAATTTTGCTGAGGGTCTGGTCTTTCAAGTCATTGGTGAGGATCACCGGCGGGTAGCTGGCCAGCCCGGACACCAGCGCAATGTAGGCCTGCTTGTTGTTGTCATCGGTCAACCATTGCACCGCCTGCTGCTGGGCCTTGAGCAACTTGGCGACGGCGTCGGGGTGCTGGTCGACAAACTGTTTGCTGCCCACCAGCACCGCCTGGATGCTGCCGGCGCCGCCGAGGTCCTTGGTGGTCAGCGGAATTTCAGCCAGCCCCTTGGCTTGCAACGCCGTCAGGTTCGAACCGCCCCAGGTGGCGTCGATCTGCTTGGCAGCCAACGCGGCATTGGCGGCGTTGTAGTCCAGGCTGATGACTTTGAGGTCCTTCTCACTCAAGCCCTGGCTGGCCAAGGCACTGTCGAACGACAGCTGGCTTGCGGTACCACGGAACACCGCAACGCGCTTGCCCTTGAGGTCCTGCAAGGTCTTGATGCCTGAGCCCGGCACCACGCCGAGATACTGCTTGATGTCCCGCGCGGTGGCGCTGAGCAAGCGTGTCTCCAGGCCATTGGAGCGACCGATGATCGCCGCCAGGTCGCCCAGGTATGCCAGGTCCACCTGCCCGTTGGCGAAGGCTTCATTGATCACCGGGCCGGCGCCCTTGAAGTAATTCCACTGGATCTTGATGCCTTGGTCGGCAAAGGCTTTTTCGAAGATCTGCTGATCGCGCAGCACGTCCGTTATGCCGCCACCACTGTGCTGGCTGCCTGCGCTGAGGTCGGGCACGGCGATGCGGATTTCCTTGAGGTCGGCAGCCTGCACCAGGCCTGCCAGCGCGGTGCCTGCGACCAGGGTGATCAGACGTTTGAAGGGCAGTTTCATAAGCGCAGCTCCTTGTGGGCGAGGGTCGCCTGGGGAGCAGAAAGTAGGCACAGGCGGATAAAAACTTTAAATACTATAAATTCACAATTTAATAGCTTTTAGATCTATGCAAGTGAAAACGCCGGGCCCAGAGGACTATGCATAAACAGCATCGAAAATATTCTTCGAATGCATTGGATGCGTGCCGGGCAGAAGCTTTAAATGATTTTTCTTATCCCCCAATCATCTTGATTGCGTTTTTATAAGATCAAAAACACATAACGCCATCGGCGACAACGGAGGTCCTCCATGGCCCGAATTTCACTTTTGAGCCTCCCGCTCGCGGCCCCCGGCGCCGCGCCACGCTGGCCGCTGCGCAGTGAACGCCTGCTGCCATGGTTGCTGCCGGTGACGCTGTTTGCGCTGTGGTGGCTGGCCAGCCGCAATCACTGGATGAGCGAGCAGATCCTGCCGCCACCGTCCCTGGTGTGGAGCAGCGCGGTGGAGCTGGCCGGCGGTGAGTTGTGGAGCCACCTGGCAATCAGCCTGCAACGCCTGTTCTGGGGCCTGCTGGCGGGTATTGGCGCCGGAGCGCTGCTGGGCGCGTTGCTGGGTTTCAGTGCGCGCGCCGAGCGCCTGGTGTTTCCGACGTTCAGCGCTCTGTCGCAAGTACCGACGCTGGCCTGGATTCCACTGTTCATGGTGTTCTTCGGCATTGGTGAAACCCTGAAACTGGTGGTACTGGTGAAGGCGATCGTGGTGCCCGTGACCCTGCATACCCTGGTGGGCGTGCGCGACGCCCAACCCCATTTGCGTGAAGCCGCCCGCGTGTTGCGCCTGCCCACGCACCTGTTGATCCGTCGCCTGATCCTGCCCGCCGCGCTGCCGGCATTCATGGCCGGTGTGCGCCTGGCTCTGGCGGCCGGCTGGACCTCGCTGCTGGCGGTGGAGTTGCTGGCCTCCAGCGAAGGCATCGGCTACCTGATGGTGTGGGCGCGCCAGCTGTTCATGCTCGATATCGTCTTCGTGTGCATCGTGGTCATCGGCGTATTCGGCGTGGTGATGGACCGGGGCATTGGCTGGCTGGACCGCAAATGGGTGCACTGGCCCCATCCGGCCACGGCGCAGATTCGTCGCGGGCCGCGCTATCAAGGCTGGCAGCGCCTGCAACCGTGGTTGCTGCCGCTGTTGTTGCTGGCGTTGTGGCAGGTCGCGACACAACAAGGCTGGGTAAACCCGAACATTCTGGTCAGCCCGTGGGTGGTGCTGCACACCACCGTCGCCGGCGTCGTGGATGGCAACCTCAGCGGTGCACTGGGCACCAGCCTGGGGCGAAGCCTGGGCGGGTTGATACTCGGTGGCGGCCTTGGCTTTGCCATGGGACTGTGGCTGGGACTGTCACGGCGCAGTGAGCGGGTACTCGGACCGACCCTGGCCGCCTTGCGCCAGATCGCGATTTTCGCCTGGGTGCCGCTGCTCACCGCCTGGTTTGGCCTGGGTGAATTGGCCAAGTGGGTGTTTATCGCCCTCGCCGCCTTCTTCCCGTTGTTTATCGCCACCCAACGCAGCGTGCTGAATCTGTCGCCGCAGCTCAACGAAGCGGCGCAGGTGCTGCGTTTGAATCTGTTCCAACGGTTACGACGCCTGGTACTGCCAGGCGCCGCAGCCGGCATTTTCGCCGGCCTGCGCCTGAGCCTGATCTACGCCTGGCTGGGCACCATCGGTGCGGAATATTTCATGCCGTCCAACGGCGGTATCGGCAGCCTGATGATCGGCGCCCAACAACTGCTGCGCATGGACCTGATCATGAGCGGCATGCTCCTGGTCGGTCTCACCGGCGCGGCCCTCAACCTGATCGGCCAGCGCATCGAAATCCGCGCCACCCGCTGGAGACACGCATGAACGCACCTATCGTCAGCTTCAACCATGTGGGCAAGACCTTTGACGTCGACGGCTTCGAGCTGGAAGCCATCCGCGAATTCAACCTGGAGATTGCCGAAGGCGAATTCGTCGCGATTGTCGGTTCCAGCGGCTGCGGCAAATCCACCCTGCTGCGCCTGCTGGTGGGGCTGGATACGCAGTTTCGCGGCGAGATCCGCGTCGACGGCAAAGCGGTCAGCGGCATCGGCGGCGAACGCGGCATCGTGTTCCAGGAACACCGTTTGTTCCCCTGGCTGACTGTGGCGGAAAACATCGGCCTGGGCCTGGTCAACGAGCCGTTGAGCGACGCCGAGCGAACCCGGCGCATCGCTGACTTTATCGAACTGGTCGGCCTCACCGACTTCACCCGTGCCTATCCGCACCAGCTGTCCGGCGGCATGGCGCAACGGGTGGCGATTGCCCGTGGCCTGGTGGCCAGCCCGCGCATCCTGCTGCTGGACGAACCGTTTGGCGCCCTCGACGCCCTGACCCGCCAGCAGATGCAGGACGAACTCCTGGCGATCCGCGCCCGCGCCAAAATCACCACGGTATTGGTGACCCACGATGTGGAGGAAGCGATCTTCCTCGCCGACCGCGTGGTGGTGATGGAGCCCCGGCCGGGGCGGATCAAGCAGGTGGTCGAGATTGCCCTGCCCCACCCGCGCCAACGCAGCAGTTTCGAATTCCACCAGCTGCGTGAGGAACTGCTGCACGAACTGACCAGCGACGGCCATTACCAGCCGCCCGCGCGCGAACAGATCCGCGACCTGCCCCTGGCCTTTATTGCCTGCTAGAGAGAGATCGCCTTCGGACAGGGCGACATCACCTCTTACAACCCCAGCATTGCGACAAGTGAGCAAGGCGTCTTAGATGCGGGCTCGTTGTATCGACCCATGTCTTTTCAGCCCCATTACTCAGGAAGAGTACGCATGACTGTAGCGCCCCATTTCATAGCCTGCATGGCCCTGTCCTTGCTGCCAATCGCTGTACAGGCCGCGCCCAACGTGGCTCCGGTTGAACATCCACTCATTGAGGTGGTGAATAAAACCAAGACCCCCTTGGATATTATTCAAGGAAAATGGATAACCGTCGTCCTGCCGGGACAGAGCCAGCAGGTTGAAGACTCCAAAACCCAGCCTTTGACGATTGCCACTAAAACGCGCGATGCGGCAATCCGATTTGTAACGCTTTCGTACGCCAAAGGCTGTAAAGCACAAACCTGTCTGCTGATTTCCGGAGAATAACCGTTACACCGGCGCAGTCTGGCTTTGCGACTGCGCTTGCGCCTGCTCCCCGCGCTCAAGCCGATTGGCCCGCGCAAACGTACCGAAATCATTGAACCGCACGCCCATCTGGGCCATGACCTTATGCGCCACCTTGGCCGTCATCTGGCGGATGTAGAACGGCTCCTTCACCACAAAATGGTGAATCCCGTGGGTGCTGCCGAAGTTGAAGCAGAACGCCTGCAACGGCCACATCCACCACGGGTTCAACACTTGGGTTTGCTGGATCACATTGCCCAGCTCCACATCACCGTAGTAGTGCATGTTGGAGCTGACAAAGTGCAGGCAAAAGGTGCGCAGCACGTTGGGGCCGATGATCACCACGGCGGCGATGTCGATCACCTGCATCATCTGCAAGGTGCCGGTAGACCACTCGATCGGCGTGCCCAGCAGGCCGGCGATGCCGTTGGCGGCATGGAAACCGAGGAAGATGTACCACGCGCCCCAATGCAGCAGCGCCAGGGGTGCGTAGACCAGCAGCGAGCGCTTGAGGATCTTGAGTTTGTGGTCCCAGGTCTTGGCGCGCAGCATGCGGATAAACGCCGACATCACGTTATCGCCCACCATCAGCAACCGCGCCAAGCCCCAGGGCTCGCCGTTGGTGATCGCACGTTCTTCCATATCGGTCTCGGTGCCGGAGACCTTGTGGTGATTGAGGTGCAGATGCCGACGGATCCACGGGTTGATGGTGCTCGGCCGCGCCAGCCAGACCAGGCCCATCATCAGGTTGTGGGGCACGCGCTGCTTGCGAAAGTACATGCTGTGGATCAGGTCGTGTTCCAGCTCGTGGGTCAGTGAAGCCAGGAACGCATTGAGCAGCAGGCAGGCCCACCAAGCCATATGACCGGTGATATAGAGCGCCGCCGAGCCCATCATGCCCAGCAAGGCAAAGGCCAGGATGCCCGCGCCCAGGGCATCCTGATGCAGCAACCACGGGTGCTGCCGACGCAAGCGCACGCCTTCGGCGAGCACCACCTCACGGATATGCGCCGAACGCTGTTGCGCGTTCATCTGCTGGGGACTTGCAGAAGTACCGTCCATGCTCCCATCCTCTTATTCATTGATGGTTACATCCTGCACCAGGGCTTCCCGCAGGACGCTAGCCCCACACGCCAACCTGTTGACCGCAAGCGCCAATCGCCATGACCGAACCGACTTCCCTCGCCAGCTGGACCCGCGCCCTGCGCAAGCAGCTCGATGCCCTGGGCCTCGACAGCGCCGCGCTGTGCGCGCAGGCCGGGCTCGACCCGCAGCAGATGGACGACCCCAACGCGCGCTACCCGCTGTCGGCCACCACGCGCTTGTGGGAACTGGCGGTGCAGGCCAGCGGCGATCCGGCGATTGGGTTGCGGGTGTCGCGGTTTGTCAGCCCGACCACCTTTCATGCGCTGGGTTATGCGTTGGTGGCGAGCGGCAGCCTGCGCGAGGTATTCGAGCGCATCGTGCGTTATCACCAGGTGGTCAGCGATGCCCTGACACTGGAGCTTAGCGGCGATGGCGAGCACTACCGCTTTCGCCTGCTGCAACCGCCAGGCAGCCCGGCACCGGCGCTGGAAGCCATCGATGCGTTTGCCGCGATCTATGTGCGCACGTGCCGCAACCGCCTGGGCCGCGACTATGCGCCGTTGGCGGTCTACCTGCGGCGCCCGGAACCCGTCGACCCCAAGCCGTGGCACACGGTGTTCCGCGCACCGGTGTTTTTTGGCGCCGAGGAAGACCGCCTCGAATTCGCCGCCAGCGATTTCGACAGCCACCTGGACGACGCCAACCCGGAACTGGCCGAACACAACGAAACCGTGCTCAAACGCACCCTCGCCCAACTGCAACCGCTGACCTGGGAGCGCAAGGTGCGCGCGGCCATCGAGGCGCAACTGCCCGATGGCGAGCCGAGTGCCGAGCGGATTGCCCAGGCGCTGCACTTGAGTTTGCGCAGTTTGCAACGGCATCTGGCGGATGAGGGGTGTCGGTTTGATGCGTTGCTCAATGAATGCCGGGAGAATCTGGCGTTGTTGCACCTGCGGGATCCGCAGTGCTCATTGGCGGAGATCAGTCATCTGCTCGGGTTTGCTGATACCAGCAGCTTTAATCGTGCGTTCAAGCGCTGGACAGGGATGACGCCGGGGCAGTTTCGGGATGGGTTGCGGTAGGTGGATGCGTGGGGAGGCTGAAGGCCTCATCGGGTTCAAGCCCCCTCCCACAGGGGAGCGCATTGCAAATGTGGGAGGGGGCTTGCCCCCGATGGCAATCTTTCAGGCACTACAGTTACGGGATCAATCAGCGGCCCCGATCCCGCCGCAACAGTTTCTTCACCCGCATCACCAACACCTTGGCCTCAAACGGCTTGAGCAGGTAATCATCTTCATGCAGCTCCAAGCCACGCAGGCGATCTTCAATCCCGCCCGGCGTGGTCAGGAACAACACCGGCGTCTCACCCTTCTGCCGGATGGCCTGCTGCAGCTTCCAGGCATTCAGCCCCGGCAGCATCACGTCCAACACCACCAGGTCGTACTCGGCGCTTTCGACAAAGCGCTGCGCCGCCATGCCGTTGGCCGCGACTTCCACGGTGTAACCGGCCTCGCTCAAGCCCTGGGCCATCCGCTGCGCCTCTTCGGATTCATGTTCCACTAACAGCACGCGCATAACACACCTCGATTGATCAGGTTTGCAGGCTAACACCCTCAGGTGTGCGCCGCCTCTCGTAGCCGCTGTGCGTCGAGGATTTCGATCTCGCCGTAGCCGAGGCGCACGATGCCCTGGGCTTGCAGGTCCTTGAGCAAGGCATTGGTGGTCTGGCGCGACAGGCTCAACATCGCCGCCAGGTCTTCCTGGGGCAGTTGCAGCACGCGCTTTGACAGTTCCATGTCGCCGTAACCCTCAACGATCATCAACAGCCGGTGGGCCAGGCGAACCGAAGCGGGCATCAGGCTGAGCTGCTCGAGGCCGATAAAACTCAGGCGCAGCTTCTGGCTCATCAGCAACGCCAGGTCGCGCCAGTACCGAGGGGATTCCTCGAGGATCTTCAGCAGCGCCTGCTGCGGCACCTGCACCAGCGTGCACGGCCCCGTGGCGCAGGCGTCATGGGTGCGCGGCAAGCCGTCGAACAGGCAGATCTCGCCGAACCAATAGGGCGCCCCCACCAGGCTCAACAGCGCTTCCTTGCCGTGCTCATTCACCGCACTGACACGCAACGTACCGTCGAGTACCGCATACAAGCCACAGGGCGGATCGCCGCGCTTGAACAGGTATTGTCCCGCCGTCAGCTGCCGCAGCCGCGCATGGGCCAGCAGACTATGCTGGAACGGTACGGGCAGGTGACTGAACCAGTGACCGACGGCCAACCGGGAGTGCCATTGCGTCGCATCCATGAGAACTCCGAAGATTGTCGCCCAACTGACAGTTAGTCGCAGGCTGACAGGGCATGATCAAACATCCTACAGGAGGAACAACAATGAAAAGCCTCGTCGACCATCTCAGTCAATACGCCGCCTACCACCGCGACCCACGCAATATCGCCAGCCACTTCATCGGCATCCCGCTGATTGTGGTCGCCGTGGCCGTGCTGCTGTCACGCCCCGAATGGGCCGTGGGCGGGCTATGGATTTCACCCGCCGTGGTTGTCGCGCTGTTTTCGGCGTGGTTTTACCTGCGCCTGGAATTGGCCCTGGGCGCGCTGATGACGGTGTTGATGGGCTTGTCGGTATGGGCCGGGCATGAGCTGGCGGCGCAGAGCACGATGGTGTGGCTCAGCAGCGGCGTCGGCCTGTTTGTGGTGGGCTGGGTGATTCAGTTTGTCGGGCATTACTACGAAGGCAAGAAGCCCGCGTTTGTGGATGACGTGTCGGGGTTGATTGTGGGGCCGTTGTTTGTGGTGGCGGAGGTGGCGTTTTTGCTGGGGTTGCGGCAGGGCCTCAAGCAACAGATTGAGGAGCGCTCGGGACCGGTGGTTCGCCGCGATCTGAAGCCGAGACAGGTCTGAATGTGGGAGGGGGCTTGCTCCCGATGGCGGTGGGTCAGTGAAATATTTATCAACTGACCCACCGCCATCGGGAGCAAGCCCCCTCCCACATTGACCCCATTTCACAGTGGGTATTGCGGGTTTTCAGGCTTTTTGCCAGACCTTGGGCTTGAAGAACAAGGTCTCGCCCCGCGCCAAACCGGTCAAGCTGTCGTGGTCTTTCACCACTTCGGCTTCGATCAGGTCCGTCTGGCCTTCGACCTTCAAGGTCACCCGCGTGGTCGCGCCCAACGGGCGAATATCACGCACTTCAGCCGCGTGGTGGTCTTCGAGTTCATGACGCGACAGCGACACTTCGTGGGGGCGGAACAGCACGTGCTGGTCTTCACCCAGGTGCAGGCGGTTGGAGTCGCCGAGGAAGTGATAGACGAAATCGCTGGCCGGGTTTTCGTAGACGTCCCCCGGTGAGCCGATCTGCTCGATCACGCCCTTGTTCATCACCACGATGCGGTCGGCGACTTCCATGGCCTCTTCCTGGTCGTGGGTCACGAACACCGACGTCAGGTTGATGTCTTCGTGCAGGCGTGCCAGCCAGCGGCGCAGCTCTTTACGCACCTTGGCGTCGAGGGCACCGAAGGGTTCATCCAGCAGCAGCACTTTCGGCTCGACCGCCAGGGCGCGGGCCAGGGCGATACGCTGGCGCTGGCCACCGGAGAGTTGTTCCGGGTAACGGTCGGCCAGCCAATCCAGCTGCACCATGTTCAGCAGTTCGTGGACCTTGGCCGCAATCTGGCTTTCGTTCGGGCGCTGTTTTTTCGGCTTCATGCGCAGGCCGAAAGCGACGTTGTCGAACACGGTCATGTGGCGAAACAGCGCGTAGTGCTGGAACACAAAACCGACGTTGCGATCGCGCACGTCGTGGCCGGAGACGTCTTCACCGTGGAACACGATACTGCCGTCATCCGGGGTTTCCAGGCCTGCGATGATGCGCAGCAAGGTGGTCTTGCCGCAGCCGGAGGGCCCAAGCAACGCCACCAGCTCGCCACTCTGGATGTCCAGATTGATGCTGTTCAGGGCCTTGAAGGCGTTGAAGTTCTTGCTGACATTACGGACTTCGATCGACATGACTTATTCCTCAGCCGCAGCGGCGCGCAGGCGATTAATACGGTTCTCGCTCCACTGCTTGAGCAGCAGGATGAAGAGCGCCAGGATCAGCAGCAGACTCGCCACCGCAAAGGCGGCGACGTGGTTGTATTCGTTGTAGAGAATCTCGACGTGCAGCGGCAAGGTGTTGGTCACGCCGCGAATATGGCCGGACACCACCGACACCGCGCCGAACTCACCCATGGCCCGCGCGGTACACAGCACCACGCCGTAGATCAGGCCCCACTTGATGTTCGGCACGGTGACATGCCAGAACATCTGCCAGCCATTGGCGCCCAGCAGGCGCGCGGCTTCTTCTTCCTGGGTGCCCTGCTCCTGCATCAGCGGGATCAGTTCACGGGCGACGAACGGCACGGTGACGAAGATGGTCGCGAGCACGATGCCGGGCAAGGCGAACACGATCTGGATGTCATGCTCCTGCAACCACGGGCCAAACAGGCCCTGGGCACCGAACATCAGCACGTAGACCAAGCCTGCGATGACCGGGGAGACCGAGAACGGCAGGTCGATCAGCGTGACCAGGATGCTCTTGCCACGGAACGAGTACTTGCTCACGCACCAGGCGGCGCTGACGCCGAACACCAGGTTGAGCGGCACCGAGATCAGCACGGCGATCACCGTGAGTTTCAGCGCGGACAACGCGTCCGGTTCAAGGATCGCGGTGAAAAACGCACCGAGGCCGTTCTTCAAGCCCTGGGACACCACGATAAACAGCGGCAGCAACAGGAACAGGAAGAACACCAGCCAACCCAGGCTGATCAGGATGCGCCGGGAAACAGCGCTGCCACGGCGGGCGGCGTTGGCCGAGGATGCAGCGGAAATAGACGATTGGGACATGTTCCGCGCCTCCTTATGGACGTTCGATGCGCCGCTGCAACAAGTTGATCAGCAGCAGCAAAACAAAGGAAACCACCAACATCAGCACGCCAATGGAGGTGGCGCCGCGGTAGTCGTATTGGTCGAGCTTGACCATGATAAGCAGCGGCAGGATCTCGGTTTTCATCGGCATGTTGCCAGCGATGAAAATCACCGAGCCGTACTCACCGACGCCACGGGCAAACGCCAGGGCGAAACCGGTCAGCCAGGCGGGCAGCAGCGCGGGGACGAGGATGTAGCGGAACACCTGCAACGGCTTGGCGCCCAGGCAGGCAGCGGCTTCTTCGATTTCCCGGGGGATGTCGGCGAGTACCGGCTGCACCGTGCGCACCACGAACGGCAGGGTCACGAAGGTCAGCGCCAGGGTGATGCCCAACGGGCTGTAGGCGATCTTGAAGCCCAGGTCGGCGGCGAACTGGCCCACCAGGCCGGTCGGCGTGTACAGCGCAGTCAGGGCAATACCGGCCACGGCGGTGGGCAGCGCGAACGGCAGGTCGATCATCGCATCGATGATCTTGCGGCCGGGGAAGGTGTAGCGCACCAGCACCCAGGCCAGCAGCGTGCCGATCACGCCATTGATCAGGGCGGCGTACAGCGCGGTGCTGAAGCTCAGTTTCAACGCCGCCAGCACACGGGGTGCGGAGATGATGTTCCAGAACTGATCCCAGGTGAGTTGAGCGGCGTGTACAAACATCGCCGCGAGGGGGATGAGTACGATCAGGCTGAGGTACACCACGGTGTAGCCCAGCGTCAGCCCGAAGCCGGGTATGACGGGGGAAATACGACGCGACATAAGAGTCCTTGGTTAGCGGAACTGACACACAAAACCCGCAGGTGAATGCGGGCTCCGTGGGTGTGTATTTCTCGGCTTACTGCGCCGTGTAGATCTGGTCGAACACGCCGCCGTCGTTAAAGAATTTCGGTTGGGCAGTCTTCCAGCCGCCGAAGTCTTTGTCGATAGTCACCAGGTCCAGTTTCGGGAACTGCTGGGCGTATTTTTCGGCCACTTTTGCATCGCGTGGGCGGTAGAAATTCTTCGCCGCAATCTCCTGGCCAGCCGGGCTGTACAGGTGCTTGAGGTATTCAGTGGCGATCTCGGTGTTGCCCTTTTTCTCGGCGTTCTTGTCGACCACGGCCACTGGCGGCTCCGCAAGGATCGACAGGGACGGCACGACGATGTCGAACTTGTCGGCGCCGCCGTCTTCTTTCAGCGCCAGGAAGGCTTCGTTTTCCCAGGCCAGCAACACGTCGCCCTGACCGTTGTTGACGAAGGTGATGGTCGAACCGCGCGCGCCGGTGTCGAGGATCGGCACGTGCTTGAACAGCTCTTTCACGTATTCCTGGGCCTTGGCTTCGCTGCCACCGGATTTCAGGCCGTAGGCCCAGGCGGCAAGGAAGTTCCAGCGCGCACCGCCGGAGGTTTTCGGGTTAGGTGTGATCACCGACACGTCTTTCTTGATCAGGTCGCCCCAATCCTTGATGCCTTTAGGGTTGCCCTTGCGCACCAGGAACACGATGGTGGAGGTGTACGGGGTGCTGGCGTCCGGCAGGCGGGTCTGCCAGTTCTCCGGCAGGGTCTTGCCCAGCTTGGCGATTTCGTCGATGTCACCGGCCAGGGCCAGGGTCACCACGTCGGCACGCAGGCCGTCGATCACCGCCCGGCCTTGCTTGCCCGAACCACCGTGGGATTGCTGGATCTTGACGTTGTCGCCGGGGTGGGACTGTTTCCAGAAGTGGGTGAATTCAGCGTTGTAGTCCTGGTACAGCTCACGGGTAGGGTCGTACGAGACGTTGAGCAACTCGTAGTCCTTGGCAACGGCGGAACCGGCAAACACGGCGCTGGCCAGGGCGGCCAGGGCATAACGGCGAATCGACGACATAGAAGCTCCTGAAATTCTGGGGTGTTGGCTTTTTCTTATAGTTGCGGGTCTATCGCCGTTCTTGCTCAGCTCGGTTTGTTACCCGGGTTCTGCAGACGGAATTTTTCCTTGCGTTCGATCTGTACCACTTGAGCGTTGTGCACAGTGATTTCCACCGCGCCAAACCGCAGATCGCGCAAGGCGCTCTGGATCTCACGCAAAATGGCTGCTTCGTCCTGGCCGTCGACGCTACGTAGAGATGCGCTCATGGTCTCGCTCCTGAAATGAATAGTGCCTCGCAGTGGCGGCACTGCTTGCGGCGTAGGGCGATAGTAGATAAGCGCGGATATTCTTAAAAATACTATTTAAGAATGTTTATATAACCAAAAAGAATTTTCTGGCAGGACGCGGGGTTGCGAGGGAGTTTTGTGTTCGGGCGCTGAAATTAAGCCTTGCGAAGTTCCAACTGTGGGAGGGGGCTTACCCCGATGGCGGTCTGTCAGGTACCCATGTTCTGCCTGATACACCGCTATCGGGGCATAGGTATCTACACAACTTTTCAGACCCTGACAAATCTCCCTATGGCGAGCGGGCTTGTCGAATCGTCGCACCGCCCGCGTTGGGCTGCGAAGCAGCCCCAAAACCAGCCTCTACAGAGTGTCTGATACACCGCATTCTTCCTTACAGGGGCTGCTACGCGGCCCAACGCGGGACAAGCCCGCTCGCCACAGGTGCCCTATCTGCTGGGTGTTCAGCGTGGGGCCAACGTTGTGTAGATACCTATGGCTATCGGGGGCAAGCCCCCTCCCACATTTTGAATGCATTTCAAGGCTGGAGAGTGGGGGCGCGGTTCCAATCAATCTCGTCCGCCGGCATTGGCCGCCCAAACCAATACCCCTGCCCCATATCGCAGCCTTGCTCCAACAAAAACCGCGCCTGCTCCACTTGCTCGATCCCCTCGGCATGCACCTGCATGCTCATGCTCTTCGCCAGGGCGATTACCACGCGCACGATGGCGGCATCATCTTCGTCCCACGGCAGCCCGGCGACAAAGCCCTGGTCGATCTTGAGTTTCTGCACCGGCAGGCGCTTGAGGCGCAGCAGCGAGGAATAGCCGGTGCCGAAGTCATCGATGGCCAGGCGCAAGCCCAGTTCGCGCAGGCGGTGCAGCTGTTCCAGGGCCACTTCAGGGTCATCCATCACTGCGCTTTCGGTGACTTCCAGCTCCAGGAAGGCGGGGTCCAGGCCGGTATCGTGCAGCACCTGCGCGACTTGATCGTAGAGTTCGCGCCGGGCAAACAGGCGGCTGGATACATTGATTGCGATAAAGCTCAGCGGCACGCCGTCGGCCAGCCATTGGCACATCTGCCGGCAGGCCTGGTCCATCACCCACCCGTCGATATCGGCAATCAAGCCGGTGCGTTCGGCGATGGGGATGAAATCACCCGGCGGCACCAGGCCACGCTCGGGGTGTTGCCAGCGCACCAGCGCTTCGACGCCGATCAGGCGGCTGGTGTGCAAGTCATGCACCGGCTGGTAGTAGACGCGCAGTTCCTGCTGTTCGAGGGCGCGGCGTAGTTCGCTGGCGATTTCCACACGGTTCTGCGCGTGGGCGGTGAGTTCTTCGGTATACAGCGCGTAGCCTTCGCGGCCCACGCTTTTGGCCTTGAAGAGCGCGGAATCGGCGTTGCGCAGCAACTGCTCGGCGCTCAGGGCGTCATTGGGGAACAGGCTGATGCCGATGCTGGCGCTGATAAACAGTTGATGGCCGTCAAAGATGAACGGCTGCTTCATCACATCCAGCATGCGCTGCGCCAAAGCCGCCGCCTGCACCACCTGTGAGCAATTTTCCGCGAGCACCGCGAACTCATCCCCGCCCAGGCGCGCCAGGGTGACGCCGGGGCCGAACAACGCCTTGAGCCGCTCGCCCACCAGCTTGAGCAACTGGTCGCCAACGTTATGGCCAAGGCTGTCGTTGATGATCTTGAAGTGGTCCAGGTCCAGCAACAGCAGGCCGCAGCCGCGCTTGTGCAGTTGCGCCGAGGCCAGCGCCTGTTCGGCGCGGTCGGTGAACAGCAAGCGGTTAGGCAGGTCGGTGAGCGGGTCGTGGTGAGCCAGGTGCGCCAACTCGTGCTCGGAATCCTTGATGGCGCTGATGTCGGAAAACACTGCAACGTAATGGCTGATATGGCCCAGGTCATCGTGAATCACACGAATGGTTTGCCACTGTGGATAAATCTCACCGCTTTTGCGCCGGTTCCAGATTTCACCGCTCCATTCACCGCTGTGTTCCAGGGTCTGGAACATCTGTTGATAGAAATTCGACGAATGGCGACCGGACTTGAACAGGCTCGGCTGCCGGCCCAAGACGTCTTCGCGCTGGTAGCCGGTGATTTCCATGAAGGCCCGGTTCACATGCACGATCAGGCCCTTGGCGTCAGTCACCAACACCCCTTCGCGGGTGCAATCGAACACGGCAGCAGCCTGGCGCAGGCGCTCGCGGTTCTCTTTCAAGGGTTGCTGTTGCTGGTGGACCCGGGCAGAGCGGGCACAGATCAGGTAGATCAACAAGGCACTGACCGCAACCCACACATAGCCGCGCACCTGTAACCACTGGTGCAGGTCGGTCGGGTTATCGAGAAACTCGATCAATACCCGATGAGTGAGACCGATCCAGGCACTCGAAGCCAGCAGGTATACCAGCCCCGCATACAGGGCGCTTCGGCATGAAAAGAGCATATGTTCAGTAATCCTTACTTAAAATGCAGAATCGTCCTACAAAGACTGGGGATTATAGGATATGTAACATCTCGTAAGTCTTATCTGAAAGGGCCGCTGGTTTTCTCTGTAGGCTTAGTGATAATGCGTGAGCTGTTCTTTTCTTTATCTGAGGGCCATACAGCCTATGTGGTACAACGGTTTTCTTGACTTGTCGGCCTGGCAACTGGTGGCAGTCACCCTGTTGATGACCCACGTGACCATCGTTGCGGTCACGGTTTATCTGCACCGCTATTCAGCCCATCGCTCCCTGGAGCTCAATGCCGGCCTGAAACACTTCTTCCGCTTCTGGCTGTGGCTGACCACGGCACAGAACACCCGCGAGTGGACCGCCATCCACCGCAAGCACCACGCCAAGTGCGAAACCGTCGACGACCCGCACAGCCCGGTGATCAAGGGCCTGTCCACCGTATTGCGCAAAGGCGCCGAGCTGTACCGCGCCGAGGCCGAAAATCCCGAGACCCTGCGCATCTACGGCAAGAACTGCCCGGACGACTGGATCGAGCGCAAAATCTACACCCCTTACCCGCTGCTGGGTGTCGCGATCATGGGCGTGATCGACCTGCTGCTGTTCGGCACCATCGGCATCACCATCTGGGCGATCCAGATGATGTGGATCCCGTTCTGGGCCGCCGGCGTGATCAACGGCCTGGGCCATGCGGTGGGCTATCGCAATTTCGAATGCCGTGACGCGGCGACCAACCTGGTGCCGTGGGGCATCATCGTCGGCGGCGAAGAGCTGCACAACAACCACCACACCTACCCCAACTCGGCCAAGCTGTCGGTGAAGAAGTGGGAATTCGACCTGGGTTGGGCGTGGATCAAAGTGTTCAGTTACCTGCGCCTGGCCAAGGTCCAGCGTGTGGCACCGATTGCCCACCGCGTGGAAGGCAAGGGCCACCTGGACATGGACACCGCCATGGCGATCCTCAACAACCGTTTCCAGATCATGGCCCAGTACCGCAAGTTGGTGATCGGACCGCTGGTCAAGCAGGAGCTGGAAAAAGTCGATCACTCGGTGCGCCACCAGTTCCACCGCGCCAAACGCCTGCTGTCGCGGGAAACCAGCTTGCTGGATGACCGTCACCACCTGCGTATCCAGAGCATGCTGGAACACAGCCAGGCGTTGAAAGTGATCTACGAAAAACGCCTGGCGCTGCAGCAGATCTGGCTCAAGACCAGCTCGAATGGCCACGATATGCTCGCTGCCATCAAGGAGTGGGTACACGAGGCCGAGGCCAGCGGCATCCAGTCCCTGCGGGATTTTGCCCACCAATTGAAGACCTATTCGCTGCGTCCTGCATCCGTCTGACAACATGGCGGGAGGGCCTTCCCTCCCGCCCACCAGCTTTTTGGCGCCATTTCTCGGACACCGTCAATCGCTCCTATTGACGGAACTTCACTGCAATTCGCCTCTCTCAATGAACACTTCGCCATCATGGTGGCCCCTTGTAGTGACCGCTGCTCGACCTTGCGGCGCGCCCAGAGAGAGTTGTGCCGATGGTTCTCGAAAAGCCCTTCACCAGCGACATCCCCACCGCTGACCCTCCGCGTCCGGCTGCGGCAGCAACCCTGCTGGCGCTGGTCCATGCCCAGGGCGAAGTCGAACGGCTGAGCGAACGCGAACAATTACTGAGCTCGTTGCTGGTCAGTGTGAATGCCGTGCTCTGGGCCATCGATTGGCAGACCCGCCGCGTGCTTTACGTAAGCCCGGCATACGAGCGGATTTTTGGTCGCTCTGCCGGCCTGCTGCTGGCCGACCACCGCGAATGGCGCAACAGCATCCACCCCGAAGACCTCGACTACGCCGAACACAGCCTGGCGCGCGTGCTGGAGCAAGGTGCCGTGGAGGACCGCGAGTACCGCATCATCACCGCCGACGGGCAGATCCGCTGGCTGAGCGACAAATGCTACATCAACCAGCAGGTCGAACCCGGCGAGCCGGTGATCGTCGTCGGCATGGCCGAGGACATCACTGAAAAAAAACAGATGGAACTGGAGCTGCACCGTCTCGCCACCACCGACGTGCTGACCCAGAGCAGCAACCGCCGACACTTCTTCGAATGCGCCAACCAGGCCTTCGACAGCGCCTGCGCCCAAGGCGCGCCGCTGGCCTTCCTGCTGCTGGACATCGATGACTTCAAGGACGTCAACGACACCTACGGCCACCTGGAGGGCGACCAGGTGCTGCGGCGTATCGCCGAGAGCGGTCGCGGGGTACTGCGCCGAGGCGACCTGTTCGGGCGCATTGGCGGCGAAGAGTTCGCCGCCGTACTGCCGGGTTGCGCGCCTGAGATGGCGTTGCAGGTGGCCGAGCGCCTGGGCAAGGAGATCCAGGCGCTGAGTTTCAGCTTCGAAGGCCAGGCGTTCAGCGTCACCATCAGCCAGGGCCTGGCCAGCCTGACCGAGGAAGACTCAACCCTGGACAGCCTGTTCGCCCGCGCCGATGCCGCTATGTACGAGGCCAAGCGCCAGGGCAAGAACCGCGTCATCGCTGGCTGAATGCCGATCACTGTGGGAGGGGCGGTGCGACGAGGTCTGAAGGTGCTGCAAGGGCACAAAAAAACCCGCCGGAGCGGGTTTTTTCTGTCGATCATGTCAGCTTCCGCTTACAGCTCGGAGAAGCACTCTTCGATGATCGCCAAGCCTTTGTCCAACTGTTCGTCCGGTGCGGTCAGCGGGACCAGTACGCGCAATACGTTGCCGTAGGTGCCGCAGGACAGCAGGATCAGGCCCTTGTCACGCGCCTTGGCCACCACAGAGGCAACGGCCGCAGCGTTTGGCTTGTGGGTATCGCCATCGTCGAACAGCTCGACCGCGATCATCGCGCCCAGGGCACGCACGTCGCCGATCACCGGGTACTTGGCCTGGATCGCCTTGAGGCCGGTCACCAGGCGCTCGCCCACAGCCTTGCAGCGGTCCAACAGGTGCTCTTCTTCGAACACTTCCATCACCGCCAGCGCAGCGGCGCAAGCGATCGGGCTACCGGCGTAGGTGCCGCCCAGGCCACCGGGAGCAATGGCGTCCATGTATTCGGCCTTGCCGCACACACCGGCCAGCGGGAAACCGCCAGCGATGGATTTGGCGAAGGTGGTCAGGTCGGCGGCAACGCCCATCTGTTCCATGGCGAAGAAGGTACCGGTACGGCCGGCACCGGTTTGCACTTCGTCGGCGATCAGCAGGATGCCGTGCTTGTCGCACAGCTCACGCAGGCGCTTCATGAAAGACTTCGGCGCGACGTAGAAACCGCCCTCGCCTTGTACCGGCTCGATGATGATGGCGGCAATATCACGCGGCTCGGCATCGTTCTTGAAGATGCGTTCGATGCTGGCGATGGAGTCGTCGTCGCTGACACCGTGCAGTTCGTTCGGGTACAGCGCGCGGAACACGCCGCCTGGCATCAGGCCCATGCCGGCCGAGTAAGGCACGACTTTACCGGTGAGACCCAAGGTCATCATGGTACGGCCGTGGTAGGCGCCGGTGAAGGCGATCACGCCGGCACGGCCAGTCGCGGCACGGGCGATTTTCACAGCGTTTTCAACGGCTTCGGAACCGGTGGTGACCAACAGGGTTTTCTTGGCGAAATCGCCCGGAACCTTGGCGTTCACTTTTTCGCAGACTTCTACGTACGGCTCGTACGCCAGTACCTGGAAGCAGGTGTGGGTCAGCTTGTTCAGCTGCTCGGTCACGGCGGCGATGATTTTCGGGTGCACGTGGCCGGTGTTCAGCACCGCGATACCGCCGGCGAAATCGATGAACTCGCGACCTTCAACGTCGGTCACGCTGGCGTTCTTCGCGGATTCGGCGAAGATCGGGTGAATCTGGCCAACACCGCGCGGTACAGCGGCTTCGCGGCGTTTCATCAGGGAAGCGTTGGTCTTGCTCATAAAGTCCTCATTCGCCACTCATCGGGTGGCGTTGCTCAAGGAATACGTGGCGGGGAGGCAACTACGGCAGCATGCGATGATCGACTGCCACAGCTTTCCCGGCCACTACGAATAACGATGTGAAACACGCAAAGGGTCAGCGCTCTCGTGCCCTTTGCGTTTGCTGCAATCTCTTACGGGGCTTAGATGCCCAGGCAGAGGTATTTGATTTCCAGGTAGTCCTCGATCCCGTACTTGGAGCCTTCACGGCCCAGGCCCGAGGCCTTGATACCGCCGAACGGCGCCACTTCGTTGGAGATCAACCCGGTATTGACCCCGACCATGCCGTATTCCAGGGCTTCGGCCACACGGAACACACGGCCCAGGTCGCGGGCGTAGAAGTAGGAAGCCAGGCCGAACTCGGTGTCGTTGGACATCGCGATCACTTCGGCTTCGTCTTTGAAGCGGAACAGCGGCGCCAGCGGGCCGAAGGTTTCTTCCTTGGCGACGGCGGCGTTTTTCGGCACGTCGACCAGGATGGTCGGTTCAAAGAAGTTGCCTTCCATGACCTTGCCACCGGCCAGCAGCTTGGCGCCTTTGCTCAGGGCGTCGGCAATGTGTTCCTGAACCTTGGCCACGGCTTTTTCGTCGATCAGCGGGCCGGTGGTGGTGCCTTCTTCCAGACCGTTGCCGATCTTCAATTTGGCCACCGCGACTTTCAGTTTTTCGGCGAACGCGTCGTACACCGAATCCTGGATGTACAGGCGGTTGGCGCAGACGCAGGTCTGGCCGTTGTT
The DNA here is from genome assembly GCF_007858185.1 of Pseudomonas grimontii. GTDB lineage: Bacteria > Pseudomonadota > Gammaproteobacteria > Pseudomonadales > Pseudomonadaceae > Aquipseudomonas > Aquipseudomonas grimontii. The sequence continues at coordinate 28,192 of NZ_VFES01000037.1, read as the reverse complement.
GCGGTACTTGGAGATGATCGCGCCTTCGACGGCCTTATCCAGGTCCGCGTCGTCGAACACGATAAACGGCGCGTTGCCGCCCAGCTCCAAGGAGACTTTCTTGATGTCCTTGGCGCACTCGGCCATCAACTGGCGACCGATTTCGGTCGAACCGGTGAAGGACAATTTACGTACGATCGGGTTACTGGTCAGCTCGCCGCCGATGTCGCCAGCGCTGCCGGTGACCACGCTCAGCACGCCTTTGGGGATACCGGCACGGTGCGCCAGCTCAACCAGGGCCAGGGCCGAGAACGGGGTTTGCGAGGCCGGCTTGATCACCATGGTGCAACCGGCGGCCAGGGCCGGGCCGGCTTTACGGGTGATCATCGCGGCCGGGAAGTTCCACGGCGTGATCGCAGCGGTCACGCCGATAGGCTGCTTGATCACGATCAGGCGCTTGTCGGGCTGGTGACCGGGAATCACGTCGCCATAGATGCGCTTGGCTTCTTCGGCGAACCACTCGATAAAGGACGCAGCGTAGACGATTTCGCCCTTGGCTTCAGCCAGCGGCTTGCCTTGCTCGAGGGTCATCAGGCGACCGAGGTCATCCTGGTTTTCGATCAGCAGCTCGAACCAACGGCGCAGCTTGTTGGCGCGCTCCTTGGCGGTCAGTGCACGCCAGGCCGGCAGCGCCTTGTCGGCGGCTTCGATGGCGCGGCGGGTTTCCGCGGCGCCCATCTTTGGCACGGTGCCGATAATCTCGCCCGTGGCAGGGTTGTTGACCTTGATGGTCGATCCGTTGTCCGCATCCACCCAAGCGCCATCGATAAAGGCCTGCTGGCGGAACAACTGGGAATCTTTGAGCTGCATGTCGGGTTTCCTTAACAGCACCGCGCGCACGCGGAGCGAATTAGAGTTGTTGAAAGGCGCCTTGTGGGCTGCCGTCAGGGAAATCAGCCCCCGCGCGCGCGATCAATGAATAGCACACGAGAGACAGAGCGTTTGAAATCTCAAACGAATCCTAGGATCAATGGGGGTACAGGGCAATAGTCTGTTCGAAAAAAAGAACGAAAACCGCGCATTTGCCGGAACTTTCAGATCAGCGTGATTTGAGCGCGTTCCGCCGCATTGACCAACGGCGCCCGGCGCAGGGCCTTCCAGCGGCAAATTCCTACTCGGAAACGGCCAAAGACCGGCATGGACGCCCAAGGTCGACATGGGTATGATGTCGCCCGCACAAGCATCCGTAGCTCAGCTGGATAGAGTACTGCCCTCCGAAGGCAGGGGTCGTGGGTTCGAATCCCGCCGGGTGCACCATATAGCAGTCTCGGGCTGTCTCAGACAGTCTACGAAACACCCCAAGAAGCCCGCCCCGTGCGGGCTTTCTTGTTTCTGGCTATCCATCCCTGTCCACCCCTATAACTTCCCGCCGTGTATGCCCACGTGTATGCTTTGAGATTCCTATAACTGGAGGCATACAGGAAGTGAAGCGCTCTGAAATCAAACGCCGCCCCTTAGCAGACACCACGCTCGCAGGCCTGGAGCCCGAGCACGCTACGTATCGGGAGCAGGACGGGAATGGTCTGTACTTTCGGGTAAAACCTAACGGACAAAAATCGTGGGAGCTGCGATACAAAAAGCCAGACGGCAAATGGTCTTGGCTGGGCCTCGGCGGCTACCCGGAAATCAGTGGCTCATTAGCGAGACAGAAAGCAGCTCAACTTCGGGATGATGCATCGACTGGCAAAAATCCTTTGGTGAGCAAGCAAGCTCGCAAGGTTGCAGACCAGGTTGCTGCCAACAACACCTTTGAAGCGCTAGGCCGCGAGTGGTTTGAGGCCAGACGCACAAGCTGGGAATCAGGTACGTCTCGACGAGTACTTGGCGCACTTGAGCTTCACGTGTTCCCCGTCTTCGGTAAACGCGTGTACACAGAAATATTGCCCCTGGAATGGATGGAGTTTCTACGTGGCATGGAGCAGAAGGGGATCATTGAACAAATGGGCCGAGTTCGTGCCTTTTGCAAAGAGATCTATGACCTGGCCCGTGTAACAGGACGAGCCGCCCACAACCCCCTTGAAGGTCTCAGCAAATTCCTGCAATCACGTAGCGCTGAAAACTATGCACACGTTTCGATTGAAGAACTGCCTGCGCTACTTCGAGCGATCAACTCCTACCCTCACGCAAAGGACGTTCGTATAGGGCTTCGCTTGCTTTCCTTATTAGCATCGCGCCCGAGCGAGATCCGAGAAGCACGCTGGTCAGAAATCGATCTTTCCAAAAAGCTATGGACGATCCCAGCCGAGCGAATGAAACGTCGTCGCGAACATGTGGTGCCTCTCTCTCGACAGGCAGTCGAAGCACTCACTGAGCTGCGGACACTGACAGGTGCGTACCCTCTCCTATTTCCCGGCAGGAAGGACAGGACAATCCCCCGTAGCAACACAGTCTTTCTGATGGCGCTCCGCAGACTGGGATATGCCGGTCGGCAAACAGGCCACGGCTTTCGCCACATCGCCAGCACCATACTCAATGAGCAGGGTTTCGATGAGAATCACATTGAGGCCCAGCTCTCTCATGCAAAGGAAGGAATAGCAGGGGTGTACAACAAGGCGGTTTACCTGCCTCAGCGCAGAGTGATGATGCAGTGGTACGCAGATCATCTGGATGAGCTAGTAGATGGCAACATTATTCAGGGACAGTTTGGCAAGGCGGGTTGAATACGCCAACCGCACACCCATCAAAAATCGGTGTTACTGGTGTTACGCACGTTACGCATCCGACCAAATACTTGATTTTATTGAATATTTCTTGCGTAACACGTATTAAAAGAGATCCGTACACCATGTGTTACGCGTCAAAAGTGTGTTACGCCTAAGGCGCCCAAAACCTCTGGCGGCCATCTCTTATTGGTCGCCCCACACTAAGGAGGGACCGCTGTTATCGGACTACCAGAAGGGGCTCAGGGGACTACCGTTCGTCGGGACTTAACTGGATTTCATTTCTAACTTTCCGATTTATAACTGTATAGAAAACCAGTAGGGCAAGGTAGGACAGCCCCGGAAAAAACTGAAACTTTGCTGCGATCTTGCTCACTTAAATTGTCTTATCCATAAAACCTGCGTCGAAAACTATAAAAATAAAACTTTTAAAAAATAGAAAATCGTTTACATAGCTGGGGCCTGTACGAACTACGACAGGAAACGCGCTATGCAGCCTCACGACACCTCAGACCACTCCACTACCTCTCTCCCCCCTGCTTGTTTGCTCACTACCGACCAAGTTGCTAATGCACTAGGCCTGTCCAGCCGAACGCTTGCCGCCTGGCGAAGTTCTCGCAGCAACTCACTTCCCTATATCAAAACCGGATCTCGGGTTCGTTATCGCTCCCAAGACGTAGTCGCGTGGCTTGAAACCCAACTGCGCTCACCTGCAAAAATCGCTGGAGACAGGACCTGATGAGCGCCCCAAAGCAATCTGCAAAAGTTGTGGGGCTTGCCCCCTCCACTCCACGAGAAAGTCACCAAAAGGCCCCTAGCGGATCAGCATGCTTGCCGATCAGCGCGCCTCATACGGAAATGGGACAGTTCGATCCGGCCGCCACGCTGATACGCATCAATCAAGTCATAGCCCTGACAGGTATCGGCCGCGCAACGGTTTACAAACTTATGAGCCAGCCAGAGAGCGGCTTTCCGCAAGCGGTGAAGCTCACCGACAGCAATGCGCGTGGGGCTCCGGTCGCTTGGGTATTAGCCGAAATTTTGAATTGGACACGGGCGCGTATCGCGGCCCGCGACCGGGTGGCTGCATGACGAATCGTGTCGCTAACAAGGCCATTTTGCAGCCCTTCTCTGTACTCAGAAAAGTCGGTTTCTCGTCGCGATGGATGCAACGTTTTGAGCGTCACAGAACGCAACAAAAATGCCTTAATCGAGTAGTTCTAGTCATGCGATGGGCTGACGGCACCTGGTGCGCACTGTCAGTACCCAATGAAGCCCCGCGTGCAGTGATCGTAGATGAAAGGCAACAAATCGACGCTTACGAAGATGCACGATCTTGCCTCGACGGCGACTTCCTGCCACTGCTCTCCCTGCGCTGGGAAGCCAATGCCTGAAACGAAAACGCCTCCGGCGGCAACCGGAGGCGTTGAGGTAAATCTACATGCCTGATCAATTTATGCCGCATCAAAAAAATCCGCAAGAGATCTGCACAGTTGCACTTTCAAAAAACGGGCGTTACTGTGTGCCCGTCGCTGCAAATTCAGCGACCGGGTTTGGCGACCCGAGTTACTTGGCGCACAGGCGCCCCATCCGACAGCAGGCGCTTTTTTTGTGCCTGCCGTTTCGTGTTATGGCAGCTGTGCGTGGGAGACCTTCGGGTCTGCCGGGTTCCAAGTTCCCGGTTCGCCAACCTGCGCACAGCTGCCACCCTAATTCGTTTGGCGACGATCAGTGGCAGCTCCATCTTCAAACTTGGAGTGTCACCTATGCCTGCCCTCAATCCGTCCAAAATTCGCGCCGCTGCTCATCGAGCAATGGCTCTCGCCGCTTTACACGCCAACTCCAGCCTCGCTACACGCCTTTCCCGTTACAACGCCCATATGTCCAAGGCTCGCGCCCTGGAAGCCGCAGGGGGTGCCCAATGAGCATGCTCCCAGGTTTTGCACTACCCGAGGATCTGCTCTGCGTCAGCCAAGACGCCGAAGCCGGTCTGCCTATCGACGCCATCACCTGTGCGCTAGACCGTGCCGATTCAGTTCTCATGCTGCTGGAAGATCACTTAGACGGCGATAAACCCCTGCTGTCCAACCACGTGCTGTCGTCTGTTATTTGGGACGTGCGCGGCACCTTGGGCTTAATCAAAACACTCACCATGTACGGTGATGCCTCTTCTGTGCCGATGGGCCAGAAAGGCGGTGCGCTATGACCTACTCCAGCACGCGTGGACGCTCAGAGTTTTCTCCTGCCAACGGTAACGGCCAAAACCTGTTTCGGGTGAATGCCGGTATCCCGCTGGAAGACGCACTTGAAGCCGTCTCCCAAATTCTGCACCACGCCAATCAACTGATCCTCGACGCCGCCATCAGCGATGCGGGCGAGCGCTTTAGCTGGCCTGCGTTCTACCTCGGCGAGATGGCTAAGGCGCTGATCGACGACGTGAACGAGGCGTTGCTTGAGTCGAGGATCGCACCATGACTCAGCGCACCGGCAACACCTCAAAACGCCCCAGCTTTGCCGACGTAAAAAGCGCTGCCCTGAAGAGCATCGACCGCGTCCTTACTCATTGGCTGCCGAATGGCAAACGCGTCGACGGCGGAAAGGAATACACCGCACCGAACCCCACGCGCACGGACAAACGCGCAGGCTCACTCAAGGTCAATTTGAGCAAAGGCACCTGGGCGGATTTTGCCACCGGCGATAAGGGCGGTGACCTGATCGACCTGGTGCGTTACATCGATGGCGGCACCGACGTTGAGGCCTGCAAAAAGCTGGCGGATCTGCTCAGCGTTTCCGCAGGATCTGCAACCACCAAAAACTCACCGACAAAGGCCGCAGCGCCGGAGTGGATCGCGATTCAGCCGATCCCGGCCGAGGCCATGAACAAGTGCCCGGCCAAACATCGGCAACACGGCGCCCCGTCCAAGGTGTGGATCTATCGCGATGTGCAGGGCCAGCCAGTCATGGCGCTGTATCGCTTCGACCTGGGCCCCGATGAAGACGGCAAACCGAGGAAGGTCTTTGCGCCGTTGACCTGGTGCAAGCGCGCCGATGGACAAACCACACAATGGCGCTGGCAAGGATTGCCCGAGCTTCGGCCATTGCTGCGCCTGGATGAGCTGGCACAGCGCGCCGATGCGCCCGTGGTGTTGTGTGAGGGAGAGAAAGCATCTGATGCCGCTGCTGAGCTTATGCCGGACTACGTCGCCACCTGCTGGCCGAACGGCTCCAACTCTTGGCACAAGGCCGACCTGACGCCACTCAAAGGGCGCACGATGGTGCTATGGCCGGATAACGATGCCAGCGGCAAGACCTGCATGGACGCCATCGAGCTCAAGTTGATTGAGCTGGGCGTCGCTTCGGTACAACGAGTCTCGCTCGACGTGTTCAAGCTCAAGCCCAGCAGCAAAGGCGGAGAGCCCACGCTCATCAAGGGTGGAAAATGGGCAGACGGCGACGATGCAGCGGATGCGTTAGCCAAAGGCTGGACCGCTGCCCACGTCGCCGAGCTGGCGCGCAGCGGTGAGTTTTTCGGCAGTGCCGCTGAGCCAACTGAACCTCAAGAACAGAAGGCCAAGGCGCCCGCCAAACGCCCTGCGAAATCGAAAAATGACCTATTGCCGGGCGGCTTTCGCCTGACGTCTGAAGGGGTGTTTTATTCCGGCGATGATGGCGAGGCGCGTCCTGTGTGTTCGCCTCTCGAAATCATTGCCCGTACTCGCGACGACAAGGGCCACAACTGGGGGTTATTGGTCGAGTTCGACGACCCGGACGGCGCAAAAAAACGCTGGAACATTCCGGCACGAACCATGACCGGCGACTTCGGCAAGGATGTACTCGGGCCGCTGGTCGACATGGGCCTGCGCCTCGCGGGAAGCCGGTCTGGGCGTAACGCACGCAATGATCTGCAGAGTTACCTCGGTGGCTTCGACAGCGCCCAGCGCGCACGTTTGGTAACGCGCCTGGGTTGGCACGACAACGCATTCCTTCTACCAGAACAACAGATCGGCTCACACTCCGAGCACCTGCATTTTTATGAAGCCGGTGCCCAACTGCCACCGATCAGCGAGGCCGGCTCTCTGGAGCAATGGCAGCAACAAATCGGCGCGCTGTGCGTTGGCAACCACCGCTTGGCGTTTGTCGTCTCTGTGGCCTTTGCAGGCCCACTGTTGAACATGCTCGGACATGAGTCGGGCGGCTTCCACCTCTACGGCGACAGCTCCGGCGGCAAGACCACTCACTTGCAAGTCGCAGCCTCGGTTTATGGTGGGCCTCGCCTGGTGCGCTCGTGGCGCTCCACGGATAACGCCCTGGAGTCCATCGCCGCCGCACACTCAGACGGTCTCCTGGTACTGGATGAAATCGGCATGTGCGACCCGCGCATTATTGGCGAGACGGTGTACATGCTCGGCAACGGCACCGGCAAGGCCCGGGCGAATGATCGAGGACAAGCGGGCCGACAGGTGCAGGAGTGGCGCTTGCTGTTTCTCTCGACCGGCGAGAAGACGTTGGCGCAGCACATGGCGGATGCCAACAAGGAGCTGAAAGCCGGTATGGAGGTGCGCATGCTCGCCGTCCCAGCCGATGCGAGCAAAGGTCTCGGTATGTTCGATGTGCTGAACGGTTTTGAAGACGCCGCCGCCCTCTCCGATGCGCTCAAGGCCCGAGTAGCCAAATACTACGGCACGCCCCTCACCGCCTTCCTGCACGCACTGTGTGCACCTGGAGAAATGCTCAGGTGGACGGTGATCGTTCGTCGCACGGTTGAACAATTCATTACCCAAAACCTGCCCGCGTCGGCCAGTGGTCAAGCACAACGTGCCGCCCTTCGCTTCGGTCTCGCAGCAGCAGCCGGTGAGTTGGCCACCGCCTTCGGCGTCACCGGCTGGCCGGATGGCACAGCCACGACTGCCGCACGCGTGTGTCTGCATGCGTGGCTGGCCGAACGCGGCGGCGCCGGTAACTTCGAGGGTGATGCGATTTTGGCGCGGCTGAGGCAGGTCATCGAACGCTTTGGAGAAAGCCGCTTTACCCGCTGGGAATCTGCCGCCGCCAAGATCGATGAGCACGGACCACGCACGATTGATCGGTTGGGCTTTCGCAAGACATTGGAACACGGCATGGGCGATGCCCTGCACACCACCAACACCTACTACGTGCTACCTGAAGCCTGGAGGGCTGAGATTTTCAAGGGCATGAACATCAGTGCGGTGAACAAGGAGCTGCTGCAACGGGGCGTGCTCGAACCAGGAAGCGATGGAAAGGCGTACAGCTTAATCCGCCTACCTGGACTAGGCCCTCAGCGCTGCTATGTGGTGAAGACAGTCCCTGGAACGGATGAGCACGAGGCCAAGGCCGCTTGACGGCATGCCTGCTGATCGAGGTAGCGCCGGCTCAATCCCGGCCTCGCCAGCCATTCGACAACCATCCCTATCAACCACACCACCCAGAGACAATGCAGATGAACACTATCCAAGAATTGAAGGACCGCCGCGACCAACTGACCCTCGAAGTCGAGAGTATTCGGCTCGACTTGGCGCCCTTTGAAGCGGCACTGGAAAGTCCAGAGGTTATCCAACAGGGCCGTCAACGGGCCGTACAGGATGAAATCAACGATCACAAAAGACGCATCGACTCGCGAAATCTGGAGATCAGCGCACTGAACCAGAAGATTGATCGCCTTGAGACATTGTCAAACCGTGAGAGCTTGGCTGCAGGCTATCTCAGCGATATGGCGAACTGGAAAGCCGACGAGATGGAACTCAACGAGAAGCACACCAGCATCGAGACCCGGTTACAGCAGGTCCGCCAGAGCGCTCATGAAGACATGGCAAAGGCTCGACAAGCTGAAACGGATGCAGCCACCGCCTATGCGCAGGCTGTGGCCTGGGGCGATGTGGAAGGTGAGAAAGCTGCCAATGCGGAAGCTCAAAAAGCAGCAAAAAATCTCACCGCTGCGGTTGAGCATAACCGCCGCCAACAGTTACTGATTACCGCCCTGGAGCAGGAGCTGGTGACGATTGACATACACATCACGGAGGCACAGAAAGAACACGCAAAGATCGAGAATGAGGCGGCTCATCTGGCAAACACCGTGTTAGAAGAAAAATGGAACGAGGCCGCCAAAGCGCTGCTGGAAACCGGCGGTAAGTTGTGGGCAGCACGCAATCTGATTAACAGAGAGCCGGTTGCGTTGATGAAGCTTGATATCCCTGAACAAGGCGGGCACTTCGGAAGCTGGACCTGGCGAGAACTCGCGACTCGCTCACATCAACACAGCCTACTTGACCTATTGGCGGCCTAACCTGAACCCTCCCCGAAGCAACCGGCGAGGGTCGGCTGCTTCGGGCCAACCATCGGTCTAACCATGAATAAACCACCACAGAGCAGTGCTCAGGTGCCTGATTACCTAAAGGCCCGCAAGCTTCACTTGAGCGGGATAATTGCCGTCATAGCGGGCATGAAAAAGCTCAACGCAAGAGCAAACAAAGACACCAAAGTTGAGGCGCTCACGATTGGTGCAATCAAGGCAGAGCTTGATTTCATTGACCTCCAGCTCAAAAGAAAGAGCAGTTGATGAAGAAGCGGAAGCTTAAGCAGCGTCCGCTTCTCTAGATCGTCCCATTACGAAACAAGCCTCTAGATTTTTCGGCTTCTGATCTTTGGCGGCTGTGGGCTTAGGACCGCTTTCGGCCCAGAGTGTGTAAAAACGCTTCGCCAAAATTGAAGTGTGCGCATCTGCGTTAAATCTGAAATTTATCGGCACGTCAGCAGATGTAGATTTCCCGTAGAAGCGCGATTTTCAGTCCGGTTTTGAGTAGCGGTCGCGCTCAAAACTGTTTTTACACAGCCTCGGCCAGGAGCGGCCACTCAATCGGTGTAAAAACATTTGTGCTTTTGCCAGCCAGAAATGCCGCCATAGAGCCTTATCCGAGGCCTCCACGAGCTTGCAGAGCGTCAGCGTATTACCATTGAACCTTCCATAGCCCCCCCCCAGTGCATTCGTTGCAATGTTGGATAGTCTTGTAATCTTTGCTGCCCTCCAGCTTCAGAACCCCCTTTTCAGCTTGAATAGCTTTATGCAATGTTTTCCAGGAATTATGGTTGCAGACGCTAGTGACAACCAGATTGTCAGCACGCCCACTTTTTTTGGTCTTCTTGTAGTACCTTGCCTCTCCGGGCACAAATGGAACATGGGTATCAGAGAGCTTTTTCTCTTCTTCACTCTCAACGCCCTCATCTTCCTCAACGCCAGCCTGAGCCATTACAGAGTATAGAGAGGTCAATTTACCTTTTAACCTGGAAATTTCCGCCCTCGCCTCATCCAAACTATCGGCCAGGGTGCTGTTTTCATCAATTATAGAGTTTAACTCTTCCTCTCGCTGCTGAGCATTCGAACGACCAATACGGTCTCGCAATTCACGCTTCGAGATTTCGCGCAAACTTTTGGGCACCGAAAGAGACAAGGAAGACGTTTCCATGACCATCTCGCGTACAATGGATAAAAACTTATTCGCCCCAGCAACATCCGTCCCACATCTGTCCTCAAGCTGCTCCGCAGTCCAGACGGTAGAGCGGAGAGCATCCTGCACTCCTAATGGCCAGTAAAGCCGGACTGCGCCGAGATAACAAGAGTTCTGCTTACCTAACTCGTCAGTAAGAGCCCACGATGCATGTTCATCAACAGTTGCAACATGGGCGACCCCTACCAAATCTCTGGCCAGCCTGTCGGCTAAGTCACTCCAAACTACTTCATCAGTTGACACTATCATAATAGGGAAGTGCCTGCTTTCATCAAGCAACCTCTCACACAACACCCCCCCCTTATCCTCTCCGAAATACTCAACCGGCATGGGGAGCGGAACCGATTCGCCCCCTAGCCCCCAATCATCATATGAATTTATTATATCTCTTATTATCGAGGGGCAGCGAGGATAAAACTTAAGCGGGGAAATAACATGGGAGAGTTTCTTTGCAGACAGCGAGCAATATACAGAAACTTCATCTTCAACCCGACCAAACTTTATACTTGTTATAAACGCATATTCATTCGGAACCATATCTATCATTAAAATATCAGACAACTGGCCCAGCGCGTTATCCACAATAGTTCTCGTATAACTTCCCACTGCCTGTTCATTGTTGCTTCGGAATCTTCCTTTTTCTTGCGTAAAATCTGTCACACCCTTTTTCCGCATCCATCCAACAAACAGCTCGTCTAAAGTATGGAAACGTTTTTCAGCGCTCTCAATACCTGACAACTTCGCAACAAATGAATAAGAAGCTAATTCCTGCATTATCAATCTCCCTAAAAGCCTTAATATGACTCGTCACTGCAGTCTGGCCTTTTGACATTACCCAAAAAGCCTATTACGGTCAATCGGCGGGTAATTACGTGAAGGACGAGCTACGAACAGATTCGGAGAAGCTATAGAATTTCAGATTGGTTTAATGAAGGGTAATGTTACTCCGCACATAGGTTTGACAGGTCTTGAGGACGCTCAGTCCTAGATCGTCGAGTCGATGATGCTGATGGTGCCGGTGGCCTCTCGCAACCCACCGTTACTAGCTGGGGCGTCAACGGCTGCGGCGTCAAACAGGACTTACAACCGCCCATCAGTTTTACCCAATCGGTGATCCTTATCGATGACGCATGCCGTGTTGGAGTTTGGAGTCGAATTTCGCGTAGCGAGTTCTGTGCATAAGGTGAGGCCTTGGCTGGCTCAGAAATTGCCTCATTTTAATCAGGTCTATGGAAGGCTCTTCGTGATCTTCGCTGTGTTCATGCCTGCGCATTAGCAATGATGGCGTGACCGCTTTGGGTCGATTCTGTTGAAAAAGTCGGCTTCTAATTCCACGGCAGAAAAGTACGCGCCTGAGATTGAAATCTGAGTTTTGCACAAAAGGTTCAGGAGTCTGATTTCACGTAGCAGCGTGCAAACGAGATGTTTTCATCCATCAATATTCGAGCGTTTTGAGCAAGCCGACTTTTTCAACAGAATCGGTCGATAGCTGCCACTCAGTGAAGGTGGAAAAGCCTCAAGATCAAGCGTGAGGCTTTATCACCGTCGGCCTCATACAGACCGTGTAATCCGGCCTGATCGGTGAGTTTGTGTAGATTGAAGTGGTTGTAAAACGCTTGGCCCAATCGCTGATGCTCGAAGATTCCTTGACTCCAAAGCCGAACGAACTCCTCATAAGCGGCGCGTTCGATCTGCAACGAGGAATCATGTCCCATGTCAGGTTCCTATCATTAGAGGGACTCAAGCGTACTAGCTGCCCATCAGCCCTTTCAGTTCGGCCTTTCCGATCAGAAAGTCAGTTATCGGCCAAGAGCAGCCGCCGATGCGTGATTATTCATGCCTAGGCCAACAGTACTATACACTGGAGAAATTACTGCTTTACTGACCGATAACAATCACGTATGCCGAAGCGAACCATATGGAGTCTTTTCCATTGATCTTATTTCCTCCCGATATATTAATATTCGAACTAAAGCTGCATTGTTGAACATCGGCTCCTTGCGCGGCATCTTTTGAAGACAGAGCTGAAAAAGTCACATAGTAAACTCCAGCATCCTTAACCGCTGCGAAGAAGTTTAGATTTCGCTCGGATGCAATTGGAATTCGCAAATCGAAAAGTGGGCTATTTTTTACCTGTGGACTATCAGATATTTTTTCATAAAGCAGCGGAAAAATCGTTTTATCAGCCCGCGCTTGCCCCTCAAAGTTGTATGATATTTTGCTTACAGACAAAGAATCCGGGCAAAGCTTGAAGTAGATAGCTTCATTACTACTATTTTTAATGGTTACTGTCGGGGTTAGATAATAACCATCGCTAGCTTTAACTACTGAAACCTTGACTGATAAAAATGTAGATTCTGTATCTTTAATTCGCTTTTGAATATCCGCCAGCTCTGCCAAAGCCCGATCTTTCTGCTGTAGGGCGTCAAAGGTATATGCTCCCCACAGTAATGTTGCAAGCGCACAGGAGGCTATAACAAAATTATTATACGCCTGATGATGTCGTAAAAATTCGTACACGCGTGCGTGTAGAATGACTCTGAAATTGAGCACGGCAAACGCTAGGGCGATTAAAGCCCCCAAACAGATAATCCATACCCACATGGTCGACATAATCCCTACCTGCTTGAGTATCGCGGAGTACCATCTTGAGGGAACAATTCCGGAGAAGGCTCTTGATCTACGAAGGATCGATTCTGACCAGCAGGTTTCACCCAAAGCGCCTGCTTAACGGCCTCCAGATCCACATTGTCTTTAACAGCTGGAAGGTTTTGCGTAATCACCGGAGTTACCTCTTCCTTGATTCTCTCCAGCTCTGCATCTGCGAAAGCAATGGTTTGATTAAAAAGCAACGCCAGCCCAACAAGAAAAGCAACACCTGAACGCAGTGAGCTTGACTTAAAGCCGTACCATATATCTCCAGGCGACATCATTACCTGTTGCGAAGTAAGGACTAGCAAACTTTCTCGATCAAAGCGTTTCATAACGTCTAGAAGAGTTTCTAGAGTCACTAGATCGCTCGAAAAATCAAACCCCTCGTTATCCCCAATCATTAGAGATAAAACCTGAAGCCGATCCATAACTTCTGACAAGTTTTTTAATGAGTGATGACTAAGGTCGCCAGCCTGATTGACGCGGAGACTACTATAATATGTTCCTTCACTTACAAAAAAAGCACTCAACCAATGATGAATTTCTTTTGAGTTGTCCCCCAAAGAAAAAACTGCTTGATAAGCGTGAAAACTTTTAGCCAAAGTTACGGGGATCTTACTACGCTCAATTGGATCGCCCCAAGTTACAGATCTTCTAACAATGAATCGTTCAGAGTCAGAAAACGCCTGAGTGGCAACGTAAGGGTCACCGCTAATTACTCCAGGGTAAATATTGGATCCCGACAAAGTAAATACAACGTCGCCAACAGCCATCTCCTTTAGAAAAGATAGAACTTGCCCCCGTACATTGATCGTTAGATTTGGCTCTATTGCGTCACAGATTGTGAAAACATCTTCACCCTTAGCATCACGAAGAACCTCAAAGATATCTTCATCAGGACTAGAGTCATCAAGATGCGCCATTGCAATGCAACCCATCTCGAGGAAGTTATTTATAAATCTATACCTAGATCCAGGTCTCACCACCCAGCACTTAGACTTCAGATTTGCGTGCCTAACAACAATATCGGAATTTTGCAGGGCGTCCATGGCGTAATTTAACTCGTCTATTTTTTGTGCACGAATTTGCAATTATAGCAAAACTATAACACCCACAAGATAATGTCAATACGCCACGTCTAAAAAGCCACGCCGCGCGAACCATACAACTCCAATAATGTTGCCGCTCACTGTCGAACCACTCAACATAGAATTCGTGAAATCAGACTAACGATTTAAAAGGCTACCAAGCATACTGGTTTTTCTACGGTTGTGATATGTAGGCCGCCAAACGTAGAAAAATCATATTACTTGATTTTTTTTCCTCTTTGCCTGAGCAAGTCCGAAATTATTTCCCCTGTATACTTACCTCTCATTTTTGCAACAAATAGCGGTTCGATATCTTGAGCGAATCCCATCAACCCTTGAAGGTGGAGTATTGACTCCTCATCTAATTTATTTAGCATATAATGATGAATCATCGAGCTAATCAAGCGCTTCTTATCGCGACCCAAAGAAACATTATTATCATTGGTTATAATTAATCCAGTGATTCGGCGCTGCCTTTTCTTAGAGGCATACACTGTTTTCGCTGGATTTATTTGAAGTCTTGGATAGGGGATTTTGTCAAGGACCTCCAAAATGAAAGCCTCAATATCGAACATTGCGCCTTTATCATTCGTTGAGAACGTCAAATCATCCGCATAGCGGGAGTAAACTATATTTCGATCCTTGCACCAGGCTTCCACTGCCAGATCAAAATAATACATTATTGAATTCGACAAAATTGGCGAGCTTGGAGCTCCAATACTAAGAGCAAGTCGAGAAGTAGATCGCTCTCTAACACAACTGACTCGTGCTATATCCTTGATGCTTTGCGCTGTTAATTTCCCACAAAGCACATACGACAAATGCTTTATTAGATCCAATTCAGTTATGGAACCGAAAAAATTTGTAAAATCAAACTTGGCGATATAACTGTTTTGCTTATGCCGCTCTGCGTTACCCTTGATACTTGAGCCCTGCTGATATGCTGCAGCGCATTCGTGAACCGGAAGATGAGTGAACCAATTTTCAACAAGAATACCTTGTATTACTTTAGTTTCTTTTGCGGGCTGTGCAATAGGCCTCATACCACCAGATTTTTTTGGTATAAAGTAACGCTTGTATGCATAAGGTGCTCTCACTATCAATCGAGCCACATCATGCTCTGATAGGGATAAAATTTCTGACATATGTTTGCGGAAGTCATACAGGATCATTTATGGCCTCCCAATTTCGCACGATCAATCGCTCTGTTCCGGTTCCTTTCAGTCCCTGTTACTTTATAATAATCAACACATTCAACACGCAAACGTAAAGGGTCAACAGCTATGCCTGATTTTAGGACGAAGCGAAGGCTATGAAAAGTATCATCATCACATGCATAGAACGTTGAATCGCTATACTCAATCTTCCTTACAAGCCTGAATTCCTGAAGAAGAAAAAGCTTTCGTCTTAGGTCGTCCCTATGCACCTCCCGACCTAAACTTCTTATTGAATCAATCAGCTCTTTTTCCTTAAGGGCAACAAACAATTTGAGCAACTCATAAATCAACACAATAAGATGAATATTATTATTAACGTTGAAGGCCTGAGTTTTTTGAAGCTCTAATATTTCCGAAGCAATATCCTCAAGAACGTCGTTTACCACATCATCAGATATGTCATTTGGATATTTCGGACTCCAAGGATAAACCTTCACCCCTGTCCCATGCTTCTCTTTAATATGGCGAAGTATTCCAAGATTAATAAATGAGTTAGCACCCGCATACTCTTCAGGAACAAAAACAATCAATTTTTTATTGAAATCTGGCAACTGAGAAAATGCTCCCAGTTCAGCAATCGCACCTTCGCTTTCAACTGCGATAGCCACCAATGAGCAAACACTACCGAGATCGGCTTCGAAATCCATAAGGTTTCTAAAGACACCATCTTCGTGCCACGACTTTATCTCTTCCGGGCGGAATATATGCGGTGACGCGGCCATCTGAAGCGCTTTGCGCTTCACAGCATCGCGAAGAGAACGGACTGGAGGGTCGTCAGCGTCCGCATGTTCCTTTTCTGGAACGTGTCCCCCGCAAAGCAAAACGATTGGATTTTTTGAGAAATGAACCTTGCTCTGATCAAGATCAACGTCTGCAAGAGTTCTTTGTCGCGGATCCATGCGATGGGGGCTCTTTACCAAGAATCAGCCGCAGACAAGATCTGTGGACCGGAGTGAGCGAAGCGAGCGTAGGGCCGCAGATCTTGTCTGCGGAATAAAACAACGCAATGTAATTGAGTCTGGCGAAGCGCCTGACTAAGCAATGACGGAAACCATCAAGCTATGAACGCGTAAAGAGATGTCGAATCTAGATCAGAGCGCCATCACTGTCAACGATTCAGTATTCTCCCCACTCTTCAGAAGCTATGAATGCCTTAAGACTGGATAAAGCCCTGCGGACGGCAATGAGAGCGATGACCAAACGAAGTGATGGGATTGCTTGGGAACCCTACTTATGACGGCCTAACAAATGATTGGCTTTGCCCATAGCTGCTCATATTGGGAGTCAGCTTCTGGCCGGAAGCAGTCAGCTGGATGTATCTATAGATACCTGGGGCAACTCGCCCTAACGAGTTTTAATACCGTGCGATGCCTTTATGGCTTCATTGCGCCGACTCACAGGCCTTCAACGGCTCCTTAGGGTGCAATGCACAGATGTCGAAACCGTCACGCCGGGTATAGCCCGCACGCTTCATACATACAAATCGCTGGGCCATCTCTTGGAAGCTGGCCTTGGGATCAACGCCGGAGCCATTCTTCTCACCACACGCCAACATGGACGCAACCACATCCTGATGACTGCCGCCGGGCTTCTCCCACAAGTCGGCATCGGCCGTGGGGGGCTGGAATGGCTTGCTAAAGCAGGCGGTGACGTGAGGGCAAATCAACAGCGCAAATACTACATTTTTGAGCCACATGATCAATCTCCTTATTCCCTGGTGCCGACGGGCAGCGCCGATAGCGGCCCTCTAAGCGAAAGCCCCTAATTTGATAAGAACCGCCTTAATCATCACAAACCGCTCCTCCCAGAGCGTTCATTGATGTAACACCTATTTGCCATGTAACACGCATATCGGCAAACCGGCCCCTGCTGTGTAACGCCATGTAAATCATTTAAAATCATAGACTTACCTACTTAAGTAACACGCGTAACACCCGTAACACGGTTTTATCAGGGTAATCCCCTAGCCCCATTTGGTATTGCTCCTCCAGCGAAGCGAGGCGGGTCATGCTCTTGGCTTTGGTTCGATAGTGGGGACCCTGGAGCATTCTTAAAGGTACGGGGCATAGAACCCGCAGGATCGTGTTAGCGGAAAGTCACCCAGCTTAGTGAACAGGTGAACTCCAGTTCACCTGTGCATTTGCCCTAACGTTTGAGCCGTCTGCGAGCACCATTACCAATACGGTAACGATGCCCTTTTTTCTTCAAGATCCTTTCAATTTCAACATTGAAATTTCAGTAAGCTGGCACGGCTGCCGCTAACGCAGTCCCGCGGGTTTCATGCCCCGTGCTATAGAAAATTGTCCAGGGTCCCCGGCAGTTATCTGTCGTGGCTAGAGTCAATAGAATAAATTGACATCATATTCACCTCGCAAGGATCAGCAAAAATGCCGGTATGGGACCTGAAACAACTTAGATCATCAGTTGAACGTCTTTACGGACGAGACCAGAAGTCAGCAATCGCTCCCTCACTGGATTCCATTCATCAACGCCGAGAATTTGCCAGATATCACTACCACGAAGCCCGACGTTTAATTGGAGACGTAGCCACTTCAGAAGACAGTGAAATGCAGATAATGCAACTCATAATGGGAGCGGATGAAGAAGCTAGCGCCGCATTCCAGAAAGCGAGCTTTCAAGCCGCTGCCCACATCACCGCATGTCTACAGAGCATGCACACAGTCGCAGACCTGCTAAGCCATACCCTGTATTACGCCTTTGGCATGAACCTAGACCCGAGCAAAACCATAGAAGCGTACAAGATAGGAATACGGTCGGTGTCCCGTAATCTCCCTGAAGGCGAACTAAAGCGGCATTTGAAAACACTGGTTGAACACGATGATTTCATCTATTTGTCAGCGATCACAAACCACTCAAAGCATCGGAGCGTCGTCAAAACCAACTATTCGCTAGACTGCACCGGTGACAGCGAGATGCCACACGGGCTGAAATTTTCGCGCTTTGAGTATGGGGGGGAAATCTATCCGGAGCGCTGGGTTACACCCACGCTGGAGTCGGAATACAAGCGCCAAGCTGAAATCGTCGTAAGCGTTGGGATAGCTCTTAACGCTGCATTAGACGCAAATATCTGATGATCAAATCCTTGCGACATCCTATGCAGCAAGGTGTTTCGTGTATGCCTACGTGTATGCCTAACCGAATCCAACTCAACGATACCCAGCAAATACAGCTCCTTCCCTGCTCAGTTCAAACGACGCCGGGGCACCATATAGCAGTCTCGGGCTGTCTCAGACAGCCCACGAAACACCCCAAGAAGCCCGCCCTGTGCGGGCTTTCTTGTTTCTGGCTATCCGTCCCTGTCTACCCCCATATCTTCACACCGTGTATCCCTTGCGTATCCTCGGAAAAATTCAAACTCCGGGGATACAGACTTGCGCAGTGATGCAGCCGACGACAAGTATCCCGACCCAGTTTCGGGACGTGCTTGAGGTGGGAAAACAATATTTTGAGGCAGTCAGAACTCAATTATTGTCTGGCTGAACCACTCTCTGCGCGAAAGCAGGGCTGCCTGGTATGAGCGCGAGGCTTCCTACTGGCACCCGTGGAGTGTCGAGTACGACTATAAAGCGGAATCCCGGTAGTGCTGCTGGTATTCACCCCTTGACCCAAGATGATCCGTCCACTGCCGAACAGGTCCGGCCTCTTGCTCGGTCAGTTTCATCTGCTGCAATTCATCATGAAGGAGGAACACAAAATCCTCTTCGTCCTGTATTCGCCGCACGTCCTGTAAAGTCCAGTGATGCTCGCTAATCAAATGGAGCCGAAGTTCGT
This sequence comes from Pseudomonas grimontii, assembly GCF_007858185.1. GTDB lineage: Bacteria > Pseudomonadota > Gammaproteobacteria > Pseudomonadales > Pseudomonadaceae > Aquipseudomonas > Aquipseudomonas grimontii. The sequence continues at coordinate 9,224 of NZ_VFES01000037.1, read as the reverse complement.
CCATGGCTTCCCGTCTGGCCCAGATTGCCGTGCTGCCTTTGAGCATGCGCTCGGCGAAACATTTGAGTTTGTAAAGCCCAAGTGCCATGCGGGTGTGCTGATCGCCCGGCAGCCCTTCCCAGCGGCGGTCGGGTTTTTCAATCAGGAGTTTCTCGTACTTATCAAGCGCTGCTACCCATTCACGGTGGTAATTGAATTCTTGAACCATATGCCGGGTCTCCACGACAGTCCTTTCGAGTGAAATCAAAACGATATTATGTTTAGCCCGATACCTATTTGCGGCCAGGGCAAATTCCAGGCAACAAAAAGGCCTGCATTCGAGGATGTGTGAGACGCACTCTGCGGAGGTTTAAAGCAAATGTCCGACTAGCCGGGCATTCGCTTTTCGAAGTGGTCAAGGGGCCTCCTGAATAGCGGACATCCATCCTGTTTACAGTTGGGGGGGGGGGCAGCTCTTGGGCTGTGGGGACTTTGCTATGAAAGCCTCAGAATCGCCCACTGATACCTAGCAATGGCCCCTTCTGGACAATGTCGTAAACAAAGCCATCATGGCGATAATTAACCCCCATCGCCCGGTAACCGGCCACCGCTGAAAACCCAGGCAAAAACTCCCAGCCTGCCAGCGCTGCCAGGTCCCAGTCTTCCCGAGACTGCCCGGCGCCCGCCATCCCCCAGGATGACAACCAGAATCGATCGTTCACGGCATAGTGCCCACGCAGGCCTGCCATGGCGTCTGCCCATGTCGCATTGTCAGAGCCCGATAAGCCACCAAGAGGCCCACCATGGAAGGTGAGGGTCGTGCCGCTGTACCAGACGCGCACGCCACCGGCGACATCCAGTCGACGGCTTTCATCACCCAGCACGGTGTAGCCGCCCCCCAGGAACCCGGAGGCTGTCTTGCTTTCTACCTCAAGTTTGGCGCCTCCTGGCAGGCGGTTGCGGGTGTCGGTGTCGATGTACATCAGGTCGGCGAGCACGCTGTAGGGGCCCCGACGCGCCTCCCCCATCAGCATCACCGACATATCGACCGTCTTGGCAATATCGGAGAAATCGGATTTTATGAACTGGGTTCCAGTACTGCTATGACCCACGTGCCCACGAATGCCTGCGCCCCATACGTAGGGTCCGCCGTTGAACGTCCAGTCATCATTATCTGCCGCCATGGCGGGCCCGACGCAGATACAGATGCCTGCCAGGAGTGCCAGACGTGCGTGCTTGCGCAGCAAAGCCGAGCAAGGGTTGTCACTATGCATGATGGTGTTTCCCTGATCAGTGCTGAGTCAGCGAGAGCGCCACGCCCTCGGCCGCACAGTCCTCTGTAGGCTTCAAACCGGCTTTTTGCGCAGCCTTGACCTCTTCCTTCGCGGCCGCCAGATCGGCAAGGAACGTCGGGTCGCTATGCAAGCTTGCTACCGTCGCAGCCCCCATGATGCGACCTGCATCGACGTCACTCTGCCAATGTGCGTCGCAGATGACCCGGCTCTGGCCGAATGACAGCCCGCGGGTCATCAACTCGGTTGCACGTGCAGGCTGAATCTCGGCCAGCAACAGCCCCCAGGCCCAACCGGCAGCGGAGTGGCCCGACGGCCAGGAACCATCTGTACGCAACAGCGGCTCCATGTCTTTGCGGCAGGTGCCTTCGTTGTGGGCTACGAAGGGGCGGGTGCGGTTGTAGGCGTTCTTGCCGGCATAAGTGGAACCGCCTGCATCAGTCAGGGTGCGCTGCATCAAGGTATACAGATGTGGGGTGGTTTTCTCGGTGATCGGCGTGCCCATCGCGCAGGAGAATGCACTGGCCGGGCCGGGGAATGACAGCTCTGCGTCCGCTGCGGCGAGTTTTTCCCGGGCCGTCCCGCGTAGCGACAGTGCTGCTCGTCGCGCTTCCTCATCCCGTGCAAGCGCCGCAGAGTCAGGCTTTGGTGGGGCACCCAGCAACGCCAGGCGCAGGGGCAGGTCTGCCGAGTTTAGATAGCCCGGAGCCAGTTTGAAGTGAGGGTCCGTAACCTTCGTGGCAGTGTCGTCGGCAAGCACCAGCCCCGACCAGAGCAGGCTGGCCAGCCCCCACTGTTTATGTACTGTTTTCATCGAGTGCTCCCTTATCAAAACCGGTAAAGGGCGTTGAGATAGGCGCCTGCGCCCACGCTTTCACCCGTCAGCGGGCTGTTGCGGGCATCGGAGACCAGCGCGTAGGTCTTGATGCCGCCTTCCAGTGCCAGTTGTGGTTGCCATTGCCAGGTGAGGCCCAGCTTCAGGGTCACGTCGCGCATCCCGCCTCCCGGGTGATACTCCTCGAAGCCGGTACGCGCTGCTTGTTGGGCGGTGACGCCGAAGCGCGCCATCATGTCTTTGTCATTGCTCCAGGTGCCGTACACGGTCGAGTCCAGGGTTAAAGTCGAAGACAGCGCGTAGGCGGTGGCATAGCCGGCTTCCAGGTAGGCGGTACGCCCCAGGCTCTCGCCACCATAATCGCGGCTCTGGCTGGCTTGCAGGCCGCGAACAAACAGGCGACCGGCTGGCAGGGTCCAATACGCTTCCGCCCCGACGAGGGCAGTGCTGTCCAGATTACCCATGCCCTTCAAGTAGTCATCACGACCGCCCAGGGTGTGGATTCTTTCCTTGCGACCCGGGTCGTAACCCAGCAACAGGGCGATCCCGAAAGGAGACAGTCCCGGCAGGTCCCAACGCAGCCCTTCCGGAAAGGACGCAGTAAACTTGCCCCAGTTTTCAGTCGGCAGGACCGCTTTGAGTTTCATTGACGGGAACGCGGCGTAGTGTGAAGAGCCTTCGTACAGCGGACCAACGGCGAGTCCACCACCGACGGTCACGGAGGGCTCACTTGAATCGTCTGCGTGTGCAGGCAACGCCATCGCAAAGACGAGGGTCGCACTTGCCAGGAGCGTCGCTTTATATTTGAAAAAGTTTGAACCACCGATGGTTGTCATTGCTTCTTTCCTTTGGTGCATAACCAAACTTATTGGCGTGCATGCCAAGTTATAAATGTCGGAAGTTATTAATTAGAGTGCAACGGGCTGCGGCTTAGGGAAACGCCATTTGCCATTCAGTATTTGTTCGCTCGGCTGATAAAGCCTGACCGTGTAGTTCCAACCAGGTGGGGTAGGCAAGCAATTAGCAATCTTCCCGTCGCAACCACCGAACTGGATAACAATCGAGCCATCTTCACTTTTCTTGGCGGTGAGGTTGTTCAACGAATAGGCGTCATAGGGGTTCTTCTGGAAGTAACCCTCGGTGTTATACACACTGACAGACCAAAAACTATTGACCGGGACATCTCCAACTTTTAGGCGGTAAATGGTTTTCCCATCGTTCTCCGACATCACGCCACCGAGATAGATAGCGTCCTTGGCTGGGTTCCCCCCCCACCCCGTCGCAGTGCCGATCAGGTGATGGATTGGATTGACCGCGCCCTTGGGGCCAAAGGACTGATTGTAATCAGGGATCGTCGACCCCAGGACCTCCAGAGCCTCACGCACCTTTGTCTGGCTCGCTTGGTCCCACTTAGGTACTACAAACTCCCCGACTTTGGCCTGACTGACCGTGATTGCATCCTGCAGTGCATGTACCTTTTCAAGGTCTTTACGATCATCGGGATCAAAGAACGTGCGCACAGCGACAAATACATAGCGTGTGCCGATTGCCTCTTTCGTCAGTGTCCGGCGGCCGGCACCGTAAGTGACGACGGGGACGTAGTGATCTTCATTGATCACTGCCATCGACATAAAGCGCCCATCGGCCTCAGGCAAAACGATCGTGACAGGGCCTGCATCTAGATCGAACACCGCTGACGAATAGAGCGTGTCCCGATTCATCCGGACCACATTCTGGGCGTCGATGGGCACCGCTTCGCGGCTATGAACAAACCGGCCCAAGCTGCCACTTGCCACCATTTTTCCTATGTAGAGGTCGGACTCGGCACGGACAAAGTTATCCACACCAACCGGTATTGCCACCTCCGAAGATGACTGGGCCTTCGCACTTCCAAAAGCTGTCAGCACGATGGCCAGGATGCAAGCCGTAGATGAATGGGACATCTAAACCTCTTAGTTTTATAAGTTGGCGTTAATTTTTTGACTGTATAAGAATCCCTTGGCGCAAACTTGCCATTTGGTGCCAAAAGCAATGCAAGCACGTACGTGAAGACCGTCCCGGCAAGGGGCCAAATGTTTTGAATGAGGGGTTAGGCAAGGATGTCAGCGGTCTTGTTTCAAGGCGGCAAAATAGTGCGACGGCGGGGACGTAGTCATCTTCATTGATCCCCGCCATCAACATGAACGGTCTCAGGCAAAGTGATCGTGACGGGGTCTGCATCGAGATCGAACACGGCTGACAAATAGAGCGCGTCCCGATTCCTCCGGACCACATTCTGGGCGTCGATGGGCACCGCTTCGCGGCCAGGAACAAACCTGCCCAGAGTGCCACTTGCCACCGTCTTCCCCATGTAAAAAGCTACCAGCGCCGTGGTGAGGATGCAGGTCGTGAATGAAAGAGACATTTCAACCTCTTGCTTTTATAAGTTGGCGTTAATTTTTTGACTGTATAAGAACGCCTTGGCGCAAACTTGCCATTTGGCGCCAAACGCAATGCAAACACGCGCGCACACGAAGGTCGCCCCAGAAAGGGCCAAATATTTTGGGGGAGAGATTAGACGAGGATGTTAACGGCCTTGTTTCAAGAGGGCACGATAGAGCGACGGCGCGCTCCCCGTCCAACGCTTGAAGGCTCGGGTAAAGTGCGCTGGATCGCTGTAGCCGACCATATATGCAATTTCGGTCGCGCTGTATCTACCGCTGGCAATCAGTTGAAGGGCTTCACTGCGACGAGTCTCGTCACGTAAAGCGTCGAAGTCGATACCGCAATGTTCGAGACGCCGCTGCAGTGTTCGAACAGACAGTCCAATCTTTCTTGAAATAGTGACCAGTTTGGACAGTTCCTGATCCGCGATCTGCTGCGCGAGCACGTCAGCTACGTCAGCAGTCGACCTCAAGGCTTGGGTGGTTTTCCAGGCAATATCTCGAACAGGCTGCAGGGGAATCTCGAGCAACTCACGATCAAATTCGATCATGTTGTACTCAGCGTTCATTACGAGGTTTGGGCCCAGGTACTCTTCAAGCGCCTCGTCGCCTCGCTCTCTCGAGTTTTTTAGATGTACCCGTATAGCGCCAGGCGCGCCGGACATGAGCGGCACTTTTCTAAGCACCGCAAGCGTGCCGAAAATGACCTGTTTCGGATCAGCCCCGTGGTGCCCGGTAAAGTGTTGGATCAGTTTAGCCGTACGGCCCTCGGTGACAATTTTGACTTCGCTTCCCTGATGCACCAAATCCGTATGGACTGCCGCCACTGCACACGCCTCAGCGAGGTTGGTCGAGCCCAATATCAACTCGCCCCACATGCCGGTTGAGCGCACATCGGTCAGGTGCCCGATCATCGCCCCGCCGAAGGGGTCCTGTGCGATAGCAGCCATTTCATTGGCGATATGAAAGCAGGCCGCTCGCGATACCCAAGCTTCAGGGTTTTGAAAAACATGTGGGGAAATGCCAAAACGCCGAAAGAACTCCAGTGGTGCCACCCCCCGCATACTCAAATAGGGGGCAATTTGCCTAAGTGTGCTGAGTTTGATGGCTGGCGTAGCATTCGTCATGGGTATCAGAACCTGTTTTAAAGGTAATGCACTTGAAAACCGTCTTGGCACGATGGTGAACACCAGCAAACTTCTTGCCAAAGTCGCGCTATTAACAGCACAGTAACCACGATAGTCAATTCAGCGACAAGATCACCACTTTTCGACATTCGCACCGCAAACTTCATAACTCTCATATAAGTCTACGCCCCCCCGGAGACTCACGGATGAGCACCACCGCACCCCAATCCTTCTCTCTCTCGTTGCGCTCATACTCAGGTCAGGTTGAGCTTCACCAGCATGACTTTCATCAAATCGTGCTTCCCCAATCCGGCTCGATGGAGATTGAGGTCGACGGACGAGGTGGCAAGGTCGATGCGAGCCAGGGGGTAGTGATTTCTGCAGGTTCCCGGCATACGTTCCTGGCCAACGCCCATAACAGTTTCCTGGTGCTGGACGTCTCGACCGACTTTGGCGAAGCGCAGCAGGGCACGGTTGCGTCATTTGGCCCTCTCAATGACAAGCGCTTTTTTGCGGTCAGGCCCGATATACGGCATTTGCTCGATTACGCCAGCAGCAACGGGCCACGGTTGGTCGGCTCGCTCGCGATGGCCGAGTCCTGGAGTCGGTTGCTGTTGTGTTCGTTATTGCAGCCCGAGGTTGCGCGCAGCGACCCCGGCCAGTTCATTCTTGCTCGTGCGCTGGCCTACATCGAGCAGCACCTGGGCAGCGCCCTGACGGCACATGATATTGCGCGTTATGCGGGCACGAGTGAGCGGCGTTTGTATGGGCTATTTGGGCAGCACCTGAATACAACGCCGTTCTCGCATATCGCGAACTTGCGCCTGAATCTGGCCATTGACCTGTTGCGCGAAACGTCTTTGTCGATCATTGATATTGCGCATCGCGCCGGATACGCCGACCAGAGTGCGTTAACCCATGCCCTGAAGAAAGCCCGCCAGCTGACGCCGGCCGTTGTGCGTAAACAAGGGCGAGACCACTGAAAAAACAGCAGTCCCGAACAATTCTTGGGCGGGCCTGATCAATACTCGCGCTCTCGACCGTTCTAGTGTTCCCGCTTGAGGATTATCTGCAGACGGGGCTTGCATGAGCACTTCCAATCCCTCCATCACCCTTGCCAAGGGCGCCGCCAGTGCGACGCTGATCGGCGTGATTGCCGTGTTTTTGTGGGCGTGCCTGGCGCTTCTGACCACCTTGACCGCCGGGATCCCGGCCTTTCAGTTGCTGGCTTCGAGCTTCGCGGTCGCGTTCGTGGCCAGCCTGTGCGTGCTGGGGCTGCGCGGCGCTGCAGGGTTCAGCAGCTGGCGCCAGCCCTGGTCTGTGTGGGCAACGGGTTTTGCCGGGATCTTCGTCTATCACGCGTTGTATTTCTTTGCCCTGAAGGCCGCGCCTGCGGCTGAAGCCAGCCTGATTGCCTACCTGTGGCCGCTGCTGATCGTGCTGCTGTCGAGCGTTGCCACCGGCGAGTCGCTGCGCAAGCGCCAGTTGCTGGGCGCGTTGCTCGGCCTGGCGGGGACGGCCTTCATCATGCAGCTGCGGGCCCGGAGTGACAGTGCGTCGATGCCGGTTATCGGTTACGCCGCAGCCTTTGCCTGCGCCTGGGTCTGGGCGATTTATTCGGTGTTCAACCGGCGGTTCAGCCATGTTCCGAGCAGCATCATCGGGGGTATCTGCGGGTTGGTGGCAGTGGCCGGGGGACTCTGCCACCTGGCTTTCGAAACCACGGTGCGGCCTGAGCCAGGCCAGTGGGCGGCGATCATTGCCCTGGGGCTGGGCCCGGTAGGCCTGGCTTTTTTTGCCTGGGACCACGCGACCAAGCACGGAAATCTATCGATGCTGGGCGCCCTGTCTTACCTGGCGCCGCTGTTCTCCACGCTGCTGTTGATTGCCGTGGGGCAAAGCGATGCCAAGCCGATCCTGATGATCCCCGCCGTGTTGATCATTACGGGGGCGGTCATCGCCACTTCAGGCTCACGCACGACCTCACGGTGATCTCGACGGGCCGAGTTTTCGCTCGTGCCCACTCCTGACTCCCCTTCCTCTGGCTTGCGTGGGGAATCAGGCGTGGGGCAAGGAGTGCCGCAGTCAGCCGGGCGCGTCAGACGCGAGCAGGCGACACAATGATCTTCACATTGTGTTCCTTGTTTTTAACCAGTTCCTCAAAGCCCTGCCCCACGATCTCCTCCAGCTGAATGCGCCCCGTCACCAGTGGCGAGATGTCCAGCCGCCCATCCGCGATAAAAGCGATCACGTCGGCGAATTCCCCGTTATAGGCCAGTGCGCCGAGTACCTGTTTTTCCGTGGCCACCAACTCGAAAAAGTTGAACTCGCTGGGTTCTTCGAAGATGCCCACCAGTACGCACTTGCCGGCCTTGCGGATCAGGTCGATGGCGAGTTTGGCCGTGTGTTTGTTGCCGATGCATTCGAAACTGACATCCGCGCCGAGCCCGCCGGTGAGGCGGCGTACTTCGGCCAGGGCGTCGCACTCATTCGGATCGAGCACATGGGTCGCCCCTACTTCCCGGGCCTTGGCCTTGCGTGCGCCGGACATTTCCAGCGCGATCACCTGCGCCGCGCCCGCCGCCTTGGCGCACATGATGGTGCAGAGGCCGATGGTGCCGGCACCGACCACCACCACGTTTTTCCCGAGCAGGCTTCCGGCTTTTTTCACCGCGTGCATGCCGACGGCCAGAGGCTCGATCAGTGCGCCGGCTTCAGCAGGGAAGTTCGCCGGCAATTTGTACAGCAGGTTGGCGGGCACGTTGACCAGTTCGGCGAAGGCGCCGTTGTTCATCAGGCCGGTGAAGGCCAGGTTCTCGCAAATGTTGTACAGCCCGTGGGTGCAGTAGTAGCACGTGCCGCAGTGTTGGCAGGCGTCGGCCGCCACTGGCTCGCCGACGCTGAAACCCTGCACACCGGCACCGAGTTCGACGATCTCACCACAAAACTCATGACCGAGAATGCACTGGCCCTTTATCCCGGTCAGCGGGTGCGGGGCGTCAACCGGTATGAACACCGGGCCGGCCACGTACTCATGCAGATCGGACCCGCAAATGCCGCACCATTGCACGCGGATCTGCACCCAACCGGCAGGTGGTGAAACGGGCAGCGGCACATCTTCGACGCGGATGTCGTTACGACCATGCCAGACAGCGGCACGCATGCTGCGTTGCGAGTTGCTCGAAAGGCTCATAGCGAAGTCTCCTTGAAACGGTGGGCACTGACGCGCCGGGTAGGTTGCCAGGGGCCAGAGCAAGGCCGGTGCCAGCTGTGCAAAAACGCCTGGACATGCCTTTCTTAGAGCCGCCGGATGGAACCGCAAGGATGGGCGGTATCGAGGTCAAACGAGACGCGCCATGCCAGAACGTGCGCAGTGCGATGAGACCGTGAGACGTTGCGTCTCAGCGCAAGCCCTAATGCCAGTCAGTCAAGAAATAGAAAGGGTAAAAAGTAACCTGTGGCGAGCGGGCTTGCCCCGCGTTGGGGTGCGAAGCGCCCCTGATGACGACGAATGCGGTGTATCAGGCACTCCTCTGCGCCTGGTCTTGGGGCTGCGGCGCAACCCAAC
>NZ_VFES01000036.1 GCF_007858185.1 Pseudomonas grimontii | reverse complement strand
TTCGTAGCAGCTGCCGAGCCCCGGCGAGGCTGCGTCGGCCGCGACTCGAGCTTGAATCGGCAGCGCGTCTGACGCAGCCTCGCTTGCGCTCGGCAGCTGCTACGGGGGGAGGCCTTGATGGGGTTGGCATTCGTAGCAGCTGCCGAGCCCCGGCGAGGCTGCGTCGGCCGCGGCTCGAGCTTGAATCGGCAGCGCGTCTGACGCAGCCTCGCTTGCGCTCGGCAGCTGCTACGGGGGGAGGCCTTGATGGGGTTGGCATTCGTAGCAGCTGTCGAGCCCCGGCGAGGCTGCGTTGGCCGCGACTCGGGCTTGAGTCGGTAGCGCGCCTGACGCAGCCTCGCTTGCGCTCGGCAGCTGCTACGGGAGGAGGCGGATGATCAGATGGCGACAATCATCAGGACTTGAAACGCCCCACCAGGCCATTCAACTCATCCGACAGATTCGACAAGCGCCCCGAGTCGTCCTGCGCCGAGTTGGCCAGGCTTTCCACCAGTCGCGCTTCGTCGTAGATCTGCTGGATATGCCGGTTGATCTCTTCGGCCACGCTGTGTTGTTCCTCGGCGGCAGCAGAGATTTGCAGGTTCTGGTCGCGGATTTCGTTGACCGACAGCTGGATGCCTTCAAAGCTGTCGCGCGCGCTTTCGATGGACGACACACTGGCCCGTGACAGGTCCAGGCAACTGCCCATCTTTTGCGTGACTTCCTGGGTCTTGTTTTCCAGGGTGCCGAGCAGGTGCTCGATCTCGCCGGTGGAGTCGGAGGTGCGCTTGGCCAGCGCGCGCACCTCGTCGGCGACCACGGCAAAACCACGGCCCTGGTCACCGGCACGGGCGGCCTCGATGGCGGCGTTGAGCGCCAGCAGGTTGGTCTGTTCGGCAATCGCGCGGATGGTGCCGATGATCTGGTTGATGCTGCGGCTGCCGGCTTCGAGTTCGACCATGGCGTCGGACGACTCGGTCAAGCGGCGGCCCAGGCGGTTGACGTTATCGGTGGTGACTTCGATCTGTTGCTTGCCCTCGGCCACACGGCGATGGCCGTTCTCCGCCGACTCTGCCGCACTGCTGCAGGAGCGCGCGACCTCGTTGGCGGTGGCGACCATTTCGTTGAAGGCGGTGGACACCAGTTCCACCGCCTCGCGCTGGCGCCCGGCGGCTTCGTTCATGTTGTGCGCCACTTCGCTGTTGACCTTGGAGGCGTTATGCAAATTGGCCGAAGCCGCGCCGATGTGCTGGATCAGTTGGCGAATGGCGGCGAGGAATTTGTTGAACCAGCCGGCCAGTTCAGCTGTTTCATCCTTGCCCTGCACCTGCAGGGCGTGGCGCAGGTCGCCTTCACCTTCGGCAATCGACTGCAAACCGCTGCTGACCTGGCCGATGGGCTTGACGATCACTTTGGAAAACGCCGCCGCGAGCACGCCGAAGATCAGCACCAGCACGCCGACGATGACAGCGGTGAGGTAGGTCATACGCATGGCTTCGGCCATGACTTCGCGGTGTTCGATCAGGCCGATATAGCGCCAGCCCAGGCCGGGGGAGGTCCACACGTTAGCCATGTAGCGCACGCCGTTGATTTCCACCTCGGTAGAACCTTGGGAGGTTTCGGCCAAGTGTGCATAGGCGGCACCCAAGTCCTTGAGCGGCTTGAAGCTGTGGGCGGCATCGCGTGGGTCGACCAGCACCACGCCGTCTTCGATCAGCATCACGTAGCCGCTTTCGCCGAGCTTGATGCTCTTGACCAGTTCGGTGAGGTTCTTCAGCGACACGCTGACCACGAACACGCCCTTGGCTTTGCCGGCGTTATCCAGCAAGGCGCGCGCGGTTCCCACCAGCGCCACGTCGTCTTTGTCGTAATAGTAAGCCGGCGTGCGCACGGTCTTGCCGGGGCTGGCCATGGCGGCCTTGTACCACGGGCGCGCGCGTGGGTCGTACTTGGCCAGTTGCGGGTCATCCGGCCATTTGACGTAGGTGCCGTCTTCCAGGCCGATGGACAGGATGGCCGCTGCCGGGTGCGTGGCGCCAAAGCGCGCAAAGCGCTCGATGACCGCCTGTGCCGCCGCCGGCATTGGCTGGCTGGCCGCGTCGGCGGGCTGGTAGTTCTTCAGCGTTTCCACGGAGGTGTATACAGGATCCGTGGCCATTTGATCGACGTTCTGCAGCGTGCCGTCGAAGAACTGGCGGATATTGCCATCGATCTGGCGGATTTCCCGGGTGCTGCCATCGATAAACTGGTCAACGGCCTGGGTCCGTGTGTTCATCACGGAGATGACCGCCACCAGGCTTACCGGGATAAACGCGACCGAGACAAAAGCCAGCACCAGCTTATTTTTTATTTTCATCGAGACGACCATCAGCGTAGGGGGCGGTCAAATCGTCTCGTTCCGGAAAAAGAGCGCGGCGATTTGCTATCACCGCTGTTTCGGCCCAGCGCCGGTGAAACTTTAGGGTTTTTTGTACACAATACAAAGTGCTTATTGTTCTGTATCCAATCAGTAGACATCACGCAGATAGCGCTTCTGTTCGCTCAATTGGCGCCAGTACTCCACGGCGCCCTCAACGCCAAGCCCGCCGTGGGTTTGCGCGACTTGGCGCAGGGCCTGGTCGACGTCCTTGGCCATATGGCTGGCATCCCCGCAGATGTACAACTGCGCGCCGTCCTGCAACCAGCGCCACAGCTCGGCGCCGTGTTCGTGGATGCGGTCCTGCACGTAGACCTTCTGCGCCTGGTCGCGGGAGAACGCCAGGCTCAGGTGAGTGAGCAAGCCGTCGTGCTGCATGCCTTGCAGTTCGTCCTGGTAGTAAAAGTCGCTGGCCGCGTGTTGCTCGCCAAAGAACAGCCAGTTGCGGCCCTGATGCCCCTGGGCCCGACGTTCCTGCAAAAACGCGCGGAACGGCGCCACACCGGTGCCGGGGCCGATCATGATCATCGGCACGTCGCCGTCGGCAGGTGTGCGGAAGTGCTTGGACGGCTGCACGAACAACGGCACCTCGCTGTCTGCGGCGCGGTCGGCGAGGAAGGTCGACGACACGCCCTTGCGCTTGCCATAACGCACGGCGGCCACGGTGAGGTGCACTTGCTGCGGGTAGGCTTTGGCGCTTGAGGCGATTGAGTACAAGCGTGGTTGCAGGCGCTTGAGGGTGCCGAGCAGTTCGTCCGCCGAACAATCGATGGGGTACTCGTGCAGCACGTCCACCAGTTGCCGGCCCCACAGCCAGTCTTGCAGTTCGGCCTTGTGCTCAGGGCCCAGCAGGTGTTTAAGGCCTGGGTTGGCGGTGCGCTCGGCAATAAAGGCCAGGGTGTCGCTGCTGGGGCGGGCGATTTCGAAACGCTGGGTCAGTGCCTGGTGCAGCGGTACATCGCCGAAGGTGTCGATGTTTACGCAGGCCGTGGCATCCAGGCGCGTCAGGTCGAGCAGTTCGCTGACCAGTTCCGGGCAGTTGCGCGGCATGACCCCCAGGGCATCACCGGCTTCATAGCTCAGCCCGGAGTCGGTCAGGTCCAGGGCGAACTGGCGGGTTTCCTTGTGGGGGCTCTGCGGATTCAGGTGCCGGTTGAGCAGCAGCCGTGAGCCATGCAGCTTGGTTTTGCCCGCCGGGGTGGCGGGTGGGGCGAGCGTTGCGGGCTTGGCCGGGTTGAGGGTGTGTTGCAGCTGGGCCAGCCAGGCGTAGGCGCGTTCTTCGAATTCGGTGTCGCAGTCCACGCGCTCCAGCAGGCGGGTTGCGCCCAACTCCAGCAGGCGCTGGTCAAGGCGTTTGCCGTGCTTGCAGAACTGGTCGTAATTCGGATCGCCCAGGGCCAGTACCGCAAAGCGCAGCGACTCCAGGCGGATCTCGGCGGTACTCAGGCTGTGCCAGAAGCGTTCGCCGTTGTCCGGTGGGTCGCCGTCGCCGAAGGTGCTGCTGATCAGCGCCAGGTTTTGCGTGCTTGCCAGCTTGCTGGCGGGAAAATCCGCCATCGCACTGAGCTCGACGCTGATGCCGGCGTCGCGCAGGCGCTTGGCGAACCGTTCGGCGAGGGCTTCGGCGTTACCGGTCTGCGAGGCCCATAACAGGGTGACGGCCGGGGCGGGCGGTAACGCTGAGGTGCTGGTGTCGGTGCGGCTGAACAGCCCGCCGAGCAAACCGTCCAGCCACAGGCGGGAATCCTTGGCCAGCGGCGCATCGATTGGCATCACCGGTACACCGGCTGCCTGGCGCCCGGCGTCGGAGCGCAGGCCGCTGAGGAAACCCGCGAGGTAAGTGCGTTCGCTGTCGCTCAATGACGGGGCCGGCACGTTGCGGATGCCGGCAATATCGGCGAAGGCGTCAAGGCGCGACATGGCGAGGTCCTCTGCTAAGGGGGAAAAATCATTCGTGGCCGGTCTATCGAGAAACTGGTGATCGATCAACTCGACCCGGGCCAGGGCAACGGCACAGAACTTGAACTCGGGTTGCAGGGAAATCGGATCGACCGCGTCGTTGGTCACCGCGTTGATCGCGAGGTTTTCGCCAAACACATCGTTCCAGTGGAAGGGCGCAAAACAGTTGCCCGGGCGCACGCGGTCGGTGACCACCGCAGGCAGTACGGCACGCCCGCGCTGGGAGCGCACCTCCACGCGGTCGTTGTCCTTGATGCCCAGGCTTGCGGCGTCTTCGGGGTGCAGTTCGACGAAGGGGCCGGGGTTGAGTTTGTTCAGCGTGGCGACCTTGCCGGTCTTGGTCAGGGTGTGCCACTGGTGCTGCAAACGGCCGGTGTTGAGCACGAAGGGGAAGGCTGCGTCGGGCATCTCCGCCGGCGGCATATGCGGGCGCGCAAGGAACTGGCCCTTGCCGGTTTCGGTGGCGAATCTGAGCGTGCCTGTATTCAGGTAACGGATCGGGTTGCGGTCCGCGCCAGCCTCCGAAGAGCAGGGCCATTGCAGCGGTTGTTCGCGCAGCCGTGCATGGCTGGCGCCGCGAATGTCGTAGCCGGTCTTGGGGTTCCAGGCGCGCTTGATCTCGTCGAAGACCTCAGCGGCGCTGGCATAGGTGAAGGCGTCGGCAAAGCCCATCTCGCACGCGACCCTGGCGATGATTTGCCAGTCGGGCAAGGTCTGGCCCGGAGGTTCGACGGCTTTTTGCATCAAGGTCAGGTTGCGCTCGGAGTTGATCATCACCCCTTCGGCCTCGGCCCACAGCGCGCCGGGCAGCAGGATGTCGGCGTAGCGGTTGGTCTCGGTGTCGAGGAAGGCATCCTGGGTGATCACCAGTTCGGCGGCTTGCAGGCCTTCGATGACCTTGCGGCGATTGGGCGCGCTGGCCACCGGGTTGGTGCAGATGATCCAGCAGGCCTTGATCTGCCCGGCGCTCATCTGCTCGAACATCGCCACGGTGCCGCCGCCGACCTGGCGCGGCAGGCTGTCGGCGGGGATCTGCCAGAGGTCTTCGATAAATGTGCGGTCTGCCTCCACCAGCACCGAGCGTTGCCCCGGCAGGCCAGGGCCCATGTAGCCCATCTCACGGCCGCCCATGGCATTGGGTTGGCCGGTGAGGGAAAACGGCCCGCTGCCGGGGCGGCAGATGGCGCCGGTGGCCAGGTGCAGGTTGCACAGGGCGTTGGTGTTCCAGGTGCCGTGGGTGCTTTGGTTGAGGCCCATGGTCCAGCAGCTCATCCATTCGGCGGCTGCGCCGATCCAGTCGGCGGCCTGGCGGATGTCCGCTTCGGCCAGGCCGGTGATGTCGGCGACCGTGTGCGGTGGGTAGTCTTCGAGGAAGCCGGGCATGGCCTCCCAGCCCTCGGTGAACGCGGCAATAAAGGCCGGGTCGGTGTGGCCGTTCTTGACCAGCAGGTGCAACAGGCCATTGAGCAGGGCGAGGTCGGTGCCCGGTTTGATCGGCAGGTACAGGCCGGCCTTGTCGGCGGTGGCGCTGCGCCGTGGGTCGACCAAGATCAGCTTCGCGCCGGCCTTGACCCGGTCCATCATGCGCAGGAACAGGATCGGGTGACAGTCAGCCATATTGGCGCCGATCACGAAGAACAGGTCGGCGCGGTCGAAGTCTTCATAGGAGCCCGGCGGCCCGTCGGAGCCGAGGGACAGCTTGTAGCCGCTGCCGGCGCTGGCCATGCACAGGCGTGAGTTGGACTCGACGTTATTGGTGCGTACAAAGCCCTTGGCCAATTTGTTGATCAGGTACTGGGCTTCCAGGGACATTTGCCCGGACACATAAAAGGACAGGGCATCCGGCCCGTGGCTGTCGAGGATGTCGCGCAGGCGCCCGGCGGTTTCGCTGATGGCGGTGTCCATGGCGATGCGCACCGGGTCGTGGTCACGCTTCTCGCGCAGGTAGGCGTTCTCCATCCGCCCGGACTCGGCGATAGCCTGCGCGCAGGTGGTGCCTTTGGTGCACAGGCGGCCGAAGTTGGTGGGGTGGGCCTTGTCGCCGATCACCTTGACCACCTTATTGTTCTCCACCTGCATGACGATGCCACAGCCCACACCACAATAGGGACACACACTGCGTACGCTTTGGTTTGCCATCGGTAACCCTCGAAACTTTTTCTGCCCGCCAACAAAAAAGCGCCCTGCAACCCTCCGTTGGAAACGGGGATTGCACGGCGCCTTTGTCGTGAATGGGCAATCAGCGTTGACTGCTCTGTGTGTACTCCTAGCAAGTCACGCGCCAATTTCTTAAGCACAGGTTAATTGTGGCGAGCGGGCTTGCCCCGCGTTGGGCTGCGCAGCAGCCCCAAACCCAGGCACCTCAGTCCTTACAGGAAGCAAGCAGTGGCAGTAATGGGGCGGCTTCGCCACCCAACGCGGGGCAAGCCCGCTCGCCACAACAGTCCCGCTCACCATAGAAGCATTTGTGAGCCTTTGAACGTGCGCTTTTTTGAAGCAAGGCGCACCAGTTGGAGGCGAAATTGGCTGCGCTTTGTGCAGTTGATTGCCTGTCGCCGCCGTGAGTACTCGCTTGCGGCCAATTGGCACGCCACCTGCAAGCTCCCCTTCAACCCACTTCGGTCAACGACGATCGACAACAGGGGCATACAGCGGTAGATCCGGCGCAGTCGCCGATCCAATCCCGCATAAGAACAGGCAAAGACGCCTGGAACCGTAAGGTTTCAGGCGTTTTTTTTTGCTTTTTAAATCGTGATGAACGTTGTCGGGTGCTTGATATGAACAAACAGATGAAAACCCTGATCGTCGTCGGCAATGGCATGGTCGGCCACCATTGCGTGGAGCAACTGATCGAACGCGGCGCGTTGGATCACTACCGGCTGCACGTGTTCAGCGAAGAGCCGATGCGTGCCTATGACCGCGTGCATCTGTCCGAGTATTTCACCGGCCGCGATGCCGAGTCGTTGGCATTGTCCGACGCCTCGCTGTACCAGGTGCCGGGCGTTACCTTGCACCTGGGGGTGCCGGTGCTGGAGATCGACCGCGAGCGCCGTGAGGTGATCACCGCCCAGGGCTGCGTGGCGTATGACAAGCTGGTGCTGGCCACCGGGTCCTATCCGTTCGTGCCGCCGATCGAGGGCGCCGAAGGCGACTCGCGGCTGGTGTATCGCACGCTCGAAGACCTTGACGCCATTCGCGCCGCGGCCGCCAATGCGCGCCGTGGTGTGGTGGTAGGCGGTGGCCTGCTCGGCCTGGAAGCCGCCAACGCCCTCAAAAGCCTGGGCCTGGAAGCCCATGTGGTGGAATTCGCGCCGCGCCTGATGCCAGTGCAACTGGATGATTTCGGCGGCCTTGCGCTCAAGGCCCAGATCGAGCGGCTGGGCGTCGGTGTGCATCTGTCCCGCGCCACCCAATCGATCAGTGCAGGCGAGCAGTACCGCTACCGCATGAACTTTGCCAATGACGAGTTCCTGGAGACCGACCTGATCGTGTTCTCCGCCGGGATCCGCGCCCAGGATGCCCTGGCTCGCCAGGCCGGCCTGGAGATTGGCCCGCGCGGCGGCGTGGTGATCAACGACGAGTGCTTGAGCTGCGATCCCAATATCTACGCGATTGGCGAATGCGCCTCCTGGAACGGCAGCCTGTTCGGCCTGGTTGCGCCGGGTTACCAAATGGCCCGTGGTGTCGCCGCGCTGTTGTGCGAGCACACCGCTGAGCCCTTTGTCGGCGCCGACATGTCCACCAAGCTCAAGCTGCTGGGCGTGGACGTGGGCTCCATCGGCGACGCGCACGCCCACACACCGGGTGCGCGCAGCTACCAGTTCATCGACGAGGCGAGCGCCAGCTATCGACGCCTGGTGGTGGATGCGAGCGGCAAACACGTGATCGGCGCGGTGCTGGTCGGCGACAACAGCTACTACGACACCTTGCTGCAGTACATGCAGAACAGCATCGCGCTGCCGGCCGAACCGGCCAGCCTGATCCTGCCATCGTCCAGCGGCGCACCGACCCTCGGCCCAGGCGCATTGCCGGAGTCGGCCACGGTGTGCTCGTGCCACAACGTCAACAAGGGCGCGATCTGCTCGGCCATCGACGCCGGTTGCAGCGACCTCGGCCTGCTCAAGTCGCAGACCAAGGCCTGCACCGGTTGCGGCGGGTGCGCCGGGTTGCTCAAGCAGGTGTTCGAGCATGAGCTGATCGCTCGCGGCGTCAGCGTCGACAAAAGCCTGTGCGAACACTTCGCCTATACCCGCCAGGAGTTGTATGCCCTGGTGCGCGTGGAAGGGGTGCTCACGTTTGAAGAACTGCTGGCCAAGCACGGCCGTGGCCACACCGGCTGCGATGTGTGCAAACCGGCGGTGGGGTCGATCCTGGCCTCGTGCTGGAACCAGCCGATCATGGACGCGTCCCTGGTGCCGTTGCAGGACACCAACGATACCTTCATGGCCAACATGCAGAAGAACGGCACCTACTCGGTGGTGCCGCGTATTCCGGGCGGCGAGATCACGGCCGACAAGTTGATCGTGATTGGCGAAGTGGCGAAGAAATACGATCTCTATACCAAGATCACCGGCGGCCAGCGCATCGACCTGTTTGGTGCGCAGTTGCACGAGCTGCCGGACATCTGGGCCGAGCTGATCGCGGCCGGGTTTGAAACCGGGCACGCCTATGGCAAGTCCACGCGCACGGTGAAGTCCTGCGTGGGCAGCACCTGGTGCCGCTACGGTGTGCAGGACAGCGTGAAAATGGCGCTGTTGATCGAGGACCGCTACAAGGGCCTGCGCTCGCCGCACAAACTCAAGTTCGCGGTGTCCGGCTGCACACGCGAATGCGCCGAGGCGCAGAGCAAGGACGTGGGCGTGATCGCCACCGAGAAGGGCTGGAACCTCTACATCGCCGGCAACGGCGGCATGCGTCCACGCCATGCCGAACTGTTCGCCACCGACCTGGATGACGCCACGCTGATCCAGTACATCGACCGCTTCCTGATGTTCTACATCCGCACCGCCGACAAGTTGCAACGCACCTCGGTCTGGCGCGAAAGCCTGGAAGGCGGCCTGGATTTCCTCAAGGACGTGATCCTGCACGACAGCCTGGGCCTGGGCGCCGAGCTCGAAGCGCAGATGCAACTGGTGGTCGACCGCTACGAATGCGAGTGGGCCAACGCTCTCAAGGACCCCGAAAAGCTCAAGCGCTTCCGCACCTTCGTCAACGACAAACGCCCCGACCCGGACATCCACTTTGTCCAGGAACGCGGCCAGCGTCGGCCGATCATGGCCGCCGAACTCAACCTGATTGCCGTCACCGAGGAGCTTGCCTGATGAGCCAGTCCAACACGCAGCGCAACCTTGCCACCTGGAAAAGTGTGTGCAACGAGACCGACCTGGTGAGTAATTCCGGCGTAGTGGTGTGGCTGGACGGTGCCCAAGTCGCACTGTTCTACCTGCCCGACGCCCAGGACCAGACGCTGTACGCCATCGACAACCACGACCCGGAATCCGGCGCGAATGTGATCGGTCGCGGGCTGGTCGGCAGTATCAAGGGCGACCTGGTGGTGGCCGCGCCGATCTACAAGCAGCATTACCGTTTGCACGACGGCCAATGCCTGGAGGCACCGCACCAGCGTTTGCGGGTATGGCCGGTGCGGTTGAACGGCGGCGTGGTGGAATTGGCCGTGGGCTGACACACCTCGGTCTAAATGTGGGAGGGGGCTTGCTCCCGATGACGGTGGATCAGCTAATGAATCAGTTGACTGACACTCCGCTATCGGGAGCAAGCCCCCTCCCACAGTTGAGTCGTTTTACTGCTCTTTGCTGCAATCTCGTGGCGTGATGCCTTTCTCCTTGGCGTACTGCGCCGCAGAGGCTTCGATGATCGGCCGCAACAAGGCGCGGTCGGCTTGTACCCAGTCGCTGATCAGGTTCCAGCGCTGGCCGTCCCATTGCTGGAAGCGTACGGCGCCGCCGCCTTCGTGGTCGGCGCAGGACAGTTTCAGCGGTTGCACCAGGCCCTTGGCGCCCAGGGCTTGCAGGCGTGCATCGTCGAGGTTCAGGTGTTCGAAGCCCCAGCGTACTTGCTCGCCCGTGAGCGGTTGGTGGCCGTATTTTTCCTGGGCCAGGCGCAGCGCTTCGACGTTGAGAATGCCGTTGACCACGCCCAGGTTGTAATACACGGTGCCGAAACGCTTGGGGTCGGCCAGGTTGCCCTTGCCGGCGTCTACCACGCTTTGCTTGATGCCTTGCAGTACCGGGAAGTCGGTGCCCGAGGGGTGCGTGGTGATCGAGATAAAGCCTTTGGCGGCGGCTCCGGCCGGTACCACGTCTTCTTCGGAGTTGCTCCAGATATTGCCGATGATGTGATCGGCCGGGTAGCCGACTTTCTGCGCGGATTTAAGCGCCACCGGGTTCATCACGCCCCAGCCGCGCAGGATCACCCAGTCGGGCTTGAGGCGACGGATGTTCAGCCACTGCGATTGCTGCTCGTTGCCGGGGTGCGGCACTTCCAGCAGGGTCAGTTCGAAGCCGGCGTTTTTCGCCAGGGTTTCGAGCACGCCATTGGTTTCCTTGCCGTATGGCGAGCCGTGGTAGAGCACGGCGATTTTCTTGCCTTTGAGCTTGTCGGCGCCGCCTTCGCGTTGGCCGATGTAGTTGATGATCGCCGAGACTTCCGAATACGGGTTGAGCTGCAGCGGGAACACGTAGGGGAACACGCTGCCGTCGGTGGAGTCGGTGCGGCCATGGTTGATGGTGATCAGCGGCAACTTGTCGGCGGTCGAGCGTTCCAGCGTGGCATAGGCGATGCCGACTGACAGCGGGTTGGTGGCGGCGGCCGGTGCACCGTTGAGCCCACCCTTGAGGCGCTCGTAGCATTCGACGCCTTTTTCCACCACGTACTCGGTTTCGCATTCGCTCCAGGTCAGCTTGACGCCGTTCACCCCGCCCTTGGAATTGATGTATTGCAGGTAGTCGATGAAGCCACCGAAGAAACCGGTGCCACCGGCGGCGTACGGGCCGACCCGGTAGCTTTGCAAGGGGAAGTATTGTTCGTTGGCAGCCTGGGCGCCGGCCGTGAGCCCGGCGGTGATCAGGGCCAGGCCCAAGGCCAGGCGGCGCAGCGATAAGCGGTGTGTCATGGAGGTCATTCCTGGGGGGTTATTGAGTTCAGTAACGCAGCGGCCAAACCCTGGCCCGTTGACGAAAGCGCTGCCACAGACGGGCCAGCCCCTCCGGCTCCTTGATCAGAAAAGCGATGATCAGCGCGCCAAACAGCATCTTCTGGATGTTTTCCAACTGGCCCGCATCCATCAGCCCGGCGGGCAAAAGGCCGAAGAGGTTGCCCAGCAGAATGGGGAACAGCACGATGAACGCGGCGCCGAGGACGTTGCCGAGCACGCTGCCCAGGCCGCCGATAATGATGATGAACAGCACCTGGAACGAGCGGCTCAGGTCAAAGCCGTGGGGCTCGACCGTGCCCAGGTAGGCGAACGCCCACAGTGAGCCGGCCACGCCGAGGTAGAAGCCGCTGATCGCAAATGCCAGCAGCTTGGCCTTCAACAGGCGAATACCGATGACGGCAGCGGCGGTGTCCATGTCGCGCACGGCCATCCAGTGACGGCCCAGTTCGCTGCGCACCAGGTTTTTGCCCAACCAGAACAGCGCCACCACCACGGTCAACGTCAGCACATAGCGGCCGCGCGGTGAGCTGAAATCCAACCCGGCAATCAGCAGCGGCGGCGAGGTGATGACGCCCGAGGCGTTGTCGTTGGTAAACCAACTGAAGCGGGTGAGCACCCACTCGACCACGAACTGCGCGGCCAGGGTCGCCACCAGCAGGTAAAAGCCCTTGATGCGCAGGCTCGGCAAGCCAAAGAACACCGCGACCCCGGCGGCAATCACGCCGCCCAGGGCAAAGCTCAGCAGCAGCGGCAAACCGGGCACGCGCAGTTGCAGGTTGTAGGCGGCAAACGCGCCCACCGCCATGAACGCCGCCGAGCCGAGTGAAAGTTGCCCGGCGTAGCCCGTCAGCAGGTTGAGCCCAAGCCCGGCCAGTGACAGCACCAGCAGCGGCACCAGGATCGCGCTGAACCAGTAGTCATTGCCCAGCCAAGGCACCGCAAAAAATGCCACGCCCAGCAGCAGCCACAGCGCGACCCGGTCCTGGCGCAGGCGAAAGGTGCGGCGCTCGGCCGCGTAGGAGGTACTGATTTGACCGACTTCTTGATACAGCATGCAGGCATTTCCCCAAGGACAATCAAACCCGTTCGATGGCGCGCTCGCCGAACAACCCGGCAGGCCGCACCAGCAGGAACAGCAAGGCCAGGACGTACGGCACCCAGTTTTCAATGCCGCTGCCGATGATCGGGCCGAGGTAGATCTCGGCGACTTTCTCCGCCGCACCGATGATCAGGCCGCCGACAATCGCCCCGCCGATGGACGAGAACCCGCCGATGATCAGCACCGGCAGCGCCTTGAGCACCACCAGCGAGAGCGAGAACTGCACACCCAGGCGCGCGCCCCAGAGCAACCCGGCCACCAGGCCGACGAACCCTGCCACGGCCCACACCAACGCCCATATCCGTGGCAGGCGAATACCGATGGCCATGGACGCCAGCGGGTCATCGGCCACCGCGCGCAACGACAGGCCCACCCGCGTCTTGTTGAACAGCAGCGACAGCACGATCACCAGCGCGGCGGCGGTGCCGGCGGCAAACAGGTCGAATTGCGAAAGCAGCATGCCGCGGATTTCCAGCGGTTCGTCGGCGATGCCGAGGTCCAGCCCGTGCACCTGCGCACCCCACAGGAACTGCGCAAAGCCTTCGATCATGTAGGACAGCCCGAGGGTCGCCATAAAGAGGATGATCGGTGGGCGATTGACCAAGGGCCGCAGCACCACTTTTTCGATCAGCAGCGCCAGCACCACCATGCTCGCCAGGGTGATCAGGAACGCCCAGGCAAACGGGAAGCCGCGCTCCAACAGGCTGACAAACGTCAGCGCGGCGAACAGCACCATGGCGCCCTGGGCAAAATTGAACACGCCGGAGGCCTTGTAGATCAGCACAAAACCAATCGCCACCAGGGCATACATCACGCCCGCCAGCAGACCGCCGATCAGCACTTCGAAGAAAAATTCCATGCTCAGGTCCCCAGGTAGGCGGCGATGACATCGGGGTTGGCGCGCACCTGTTGCGGGGTGCCGTCGCCAATCTTGCGACCGTAGTCGAGGACCACCACGTGGTCGCATAAGCCCATGACCACGCCGATGTCGTGTTCGATCAACACCACGGTGGTACCGAACTCGCGGTTGATGTCGCGGATGAACTGGCTCATCTGCGCTTTCTCCTCGGCGTTCATGCCGGCCATGGGTTCATCCAGCAACAGCAGGGTAGGTTCGGCGGCCAGGGCGCGGGCCAGTTCCACACGTTTTTGCAGGCCGTAGGGCAGGGTGCCGACCAGCACGTGGCGCCAGGGATGGATCTGCAGGAAGGCAATCACCTTTTCCGCGTGCAGGCGGTGGGCGTCGTCCTCGCGTGGCGCGCGGCCCAGGCGCAGCATCTGTTCGAGCCAACTGCTGCGGCGTTTGAGGTTGCGCCCGGTGAGCACGTTGTCGAGCACGCTCATGCCCTTGAACAGCGCGATATTCTGGAAGGTCCGCGCTATTCCGCCCTCGGCCGCCTGGTGTGCGCGCATGCGCCGCCGGGTCTGGCCGGCGTAGCGGATGCTGCCGCTCTGGGGGTGGTAGACGCCGTTGATCACGTTGAGCAGCGAACTTTTGCCCGCGCCGTTGGGGCCGATCAGGCCGCAGATGTCACCGGCCTTGACCTCGAAACTGATCGAGGTGATGGCCTTGATGCCCTTGAACGACAGGGAGATGTCATCGAGCCGCAGTAATACCGCTTCAGTGGGTGTGTGCATGGAAGGCTCGTCAGGCAGATTGAGGCAGCAAGTGGTCGCTGGGTGCGTGGCGGGTGGACGGCTCTTGCCAGTGGCCGGGACGAATACCCAGGGCAGCGAAGAAGGCGGCACTTTCCGGATGCAGCGGCGGCCCGACCAGCAAGGGCACGCGCAGGCGGCTCATGCCCAGCACATCCAGCAACGGGCGACGCACCAGCCAATGGCCCAGCCAGCGGCGCACCGGGGATAGGGTCGGCTGCATGGCCCAGGCGTATAAACGATGGCTGAAGCTGCCCGGCAGTGGCAGGCGTTCACGCACCCATTGCTCCAGGCGCGCATAGGATTCGCGGGTGCCCAGCACCAGGGTCGGGCCCAGCTCGCGGCGGTCGTTGTCGCGGGTGGCGAGGGCCTCGGGGAAGTTCAGCCGAAAGCCCGCGTGCAGCCAGGGCGCAAGCAGGTAGCGCGCCTGCCCGCTGGCGGCAAACACCCGTGCGGCGAGGGCTTCGTCGTCGGCGCCGAGGTGTTCGCGGTCGACCAGCGTCCGGGCGCCCGCAAGCAGTTGCGCATGGCTCAAGTGCTGAGGCGTGTCGGCATGAAAGACGAAGGCGGTGTCGCCGGGCCGTGGGGCGGGTGCCGGCGTGTCGGCGCCTAACTCGGCATAGTTGATCAAGCCGGTGTCTGGGGACTGGCTCAGGCCACGCCCGTCGAGGAACACCACCACCCCGCGCTCACCGAGTTGTTGCAGCGCTTGCAGGTCTTGCACGAGCACGAAGCGCGGTCGCAGCTCGGCCAGCAGCGCGCGGTTGTCGTGGTCCGGGTCGAGCAGCGTGACGCTGGCGCCCAACCATTGCGCGGCCAGCGCCAGCAGCAACGCTTCGGGACGCGCCTGGCTGAGGATCAACAGGTTATCGTCAGGCCCGAAACTGCGCTGATGCAAGGCAGCGGCAAGTTGGCTGACCTCGTGTGCCACCTCGCTCCAGCTGCGCTCATGCCAGATGCCCAGGCGCTTGTAGCGCAAGGCAATCGCCGACCCTCGGGTGTGGGCTTGGCGCAACAGCGCCTGGGGCAGTGTCTGGGGCATGGGGGTATCCTTCGTCAGTATGCGAAGGCGATTGCACGCGCCATGCCAGAGGAATAACTGCTTTTATTTCAAATAGATACGTAGCTTGTGCGGAGAAGAGGCGTGTGTGGATTCAGCACAAGCTGTCCAAGCAGTGTTGTTGGGCCAACAGCGCCGTCAGCGGGTCTTGAAGTGAGCGCAACGCTGCTTCCAGGCCGGCGAGGGCACTGGTGAGGGGCAGTGGGCCGGATGTGACATGGGCGGCAGCACCGCTCATGGAGGCCTGAGCCAACGCGACTATTGATGCGCCCTCCCGGTAGGCCTG
Source organism: Pseudomonas grimontii (assembly GCF_007858185.1). Classification (GTDB taxonomy): domain Bacteria; phylum Pseudomonadota; class Gammaproteobacteria; order Pseudomonadales; family Pseudomonadaceae; genus Aquipseudomonas; species Aquipseudomonas grimontii. The sequence continues at coordinate 33,879 of NZ_VFES01000036.1, read as the reverse complement.
ATCGGCGGCGATGGCAACGGCCGCCAGGTAGTCCTCGATATCGCCCGCCTTGAACAGGCCCCATGCCCCTGGAACCAGCCGCACTTCGACGACCGCGTTCGATTGCAGCGCCGCCTTGTGAAACAGCCGCGAGGTGGGTTCGAGGGTGGTTTCCACCGCGCACAACACCGCGACTTTTCCGCCAGCCTGCACCGCCGAAGCAGCCAGCGCTTCGTCTGTTCTCAGGATCGGGACACTGCTGGAGATACCTTCAACGACCGGGCCCAGGGTCGAGCAGGTGAGCACCACGGCGTCGGCCTGTTCAGCCAGTGCAAGTAGGGCTGATGCGGTGGATACGCAGATGTCTGCGCTCAGATGCCCGGCGTTTTCTGCCGCAGCCAACAGGTCGGCGCGCACTTCATGGCGCAGCACACCAGGGCCGATACCCAGTGCTTTCGCGGCCGTATCAAATACGCTGATGTTGCTGGCTGCGGTATGAAGGCAGGCGATGCGCATGGGCTGTTTCCAGTGCTGAAAATGTCGACGATGGTTAAGATGCAGCCCTCACTCACCTAACGCAAGGACAGGGTATGCCGCTGATCATGGAACGCGTAGAACAGGCCCGCAACGGCACCAACGACAAGGTCATCTGTCGCATGCCCTCAGGCTGGGCAGTGATGGGCGATGTGCAATTCCTGCCTGGCTACTGCTTGCTATTGCCCGACCCGGTGGTCGCCAGCCTGAACGACCTGGATGCCGACGCCCGTGCGACCTATTTGCTCGACATGGCGCGCATCGGCGACGCGGTGCTGCAAGCCACCGGTGCATTGCGGATGAACTACGAGATCCTGGGTAATTCGGAGCCGGAGTTGCATTGCCATATCTTTCCGCGCTACGCCTCGGAGCCGGATGACAAACGCAAAATGCCGGCGTGGTTTTATGACTGGAATAACGCGCTGCCGTACGCGGAAGACGTGCATGGGGAGCTGCGCAAGAACATTGCGCAATTACTGGAAAACTAATGATGGCGGACCATCATTGGTGGTCCGCCCAGGCGCTGCGCGCCACCGAGGAAACGGTGTGGCCCGAAGCGCTGGTTGAAATGTTGGCGCAGGCCGGCGTGTTCAGCGCAGAGCGCTGAGAATCCCGGCCGTCTCGACCACCCTGGCGTAGTCCATTGCCAGGTTGCTCAGCGACAGCGCGTGCACGTCCTCGGCCGGCCACAGGCGCCCGGACAAATCGGTTTGATCGAAGGTGTAGCAGGCGTCCGCGGCGACGAGTACGTCAAAGCCCAGGTTGCCGCCTGTGCGCGTCGTTGCTTCGACGGAGTTGTTGGTGATTACCCCGGCGATCACCAGTTGCTTGATCGAACGCGCATGCAGCCAGCGTTCCAGCCCGGTGGCGGTGAAGGCACAGGGTACGTTCTTTTCCACCACGTGTTCGTGGCCCAGCGGTTGCAGCGCAGGCTGAAATTCGCAGCCCGGCTGGCCCGGCCAGAATACCGAGCCGGAGGTACGGGAGATGTGCCTGACGTGCACCACCGGCCGCCCCGACTGCCGCCAGGCGCCGAGCAACTGCTGCAACTGCTGCTCGGCCTGCGGATTATTGCGGCGCCCGAGCTTCGGATCATTCATGCCCTGCTGCATGTCGATGATCACCAGTGCAGCATTGGTGGCTAACGGTTCCATGGCACATCCTCTGGCTCGTGAGGCACAAAACATAGCAGCCATTGAGTGCGCCTAAACAGCGATTTGTTCGAAGCCTTCTCCATTTGCCTTTACACTGCCGCCCTCGAATTTCAGCAAGGATGCGTTGGATGCGTACGCGACTCAGCGGTGTACTCCTCTCCCTGACCCTGGCCGCTCCCGTCATGGCCGAGCCCCGTTCGTTCTCGGTCAATGACCCCAGCGGTCAATACCTGGTCGAAGTGTTGTTCCCCGAGGTGCCGCAGGACTTGCAGTACCTGGCGCCAGCGCTCATCACCCTGCGTGACAAAGGCTCCCTCGAAATCCTTCAGCAACTGCAGACCCCGGACGCCCAGGTGCCGCTGGACGCCCAAGGCAAAACCCTGGACTGGCGCCTGATGGGGGAGAACGGGGTGGTGTACTTCGCCGATATTAACCAGGATGGCCGCCAGGACCTGGCGATCCGCAATGGCAACGGCGCGGATAAAGACTTCCAATCGAGTTACGACGTCTACCTGCAAGACCCGAAGAAGCCCCACTGGGTGCTCAATGGTCCCTTGACCGCGCTGGCCAACGAGACCTTCGGCGGGATGTTTTCGGTCGATCCCAAGGACGGCATTATCCATTCGCAGACCGACCGGGGTTGCTGCTGGACCCGCGCCAGCCGCTATCAGATGCGCGACGGCAAACTGGTAAAACTCAGCTCGTACACCCAGGCAGAAGTGCCCGCGACCGACGATGATGCCAACAACAGCATGCCCAGCGGCTACATGCTGCGCACCACCGGCGAGTGGAAGGACGGCCAATGGCTGGAAACGCCAAGGCTGGAAGGGCCGGTAAACGAAGACCCCGAGTTCCTGGCCGGCACCCTCAACGGCAAGATCCCCGTGCAACTCTGGTACCAGCAACAGGGCGCGGTGCTGATCGGTGAGTTGCGCTACATCAAAAGCGGCAGCGGCAAGCCGATCAAGCTGGTGGGCGACCAGGGTGAATACGGCGACCAGTCGTTTATCTACCTGCACGAATATGCCGATGACGGCCGTCAAACCGGCATCTGGCGCATCACGCGGGAAACCGTCGAACCTTATGCCTACGCGGGCACCTGGGTCAGTGGCGCCAAGGGCGACCAGCCTGAACTGCAGATTCAACTGCACAGGCAGGACCGCGAGCCTGAGTACGACAAACTCGGCGACGTGGCCCGCGACCAGCGCGATGGCCATTACCAGATGCGCGACGACTTCCTCGACCGCGACGGTGACCTGGACCTGAAAATCCTTCCCGAACGCGACGCTCAGGGCAGGGAAGTGGCGGAACTCACCGTGACGCTCAAAGACACGGGCACCGACAAGATCATCATCACTACGCACCAAAGCGTGCCGATGGAAACCGAAAACCTGATCATCGTGCGCGCACCCCAGGCGCCGCCTCGGGCCGGGCCGTATCACATCCAACTGGTGAAGGGCTTTGCCGTGATCGAGCACAACTCGGCGCCGGACAGCCAGGACTATCTGACCGGGTTTTATCGTAAGCAGCCCTGAGGCTCGGGAGCAATGCTGCCTGAGTGTCGATCCTGGCCTCACCCGCCGTAGCAGCTGCCGAGCGCAAGCGAGGCTGCGTCAGGCGCGCTGCCGATTCAAGCTCGAGTCGCGACCGACGCCGCCTCGCTTGCGCTCGGCAGCTGCTACGGGTTTGGACGGTGTTGGGTAAGACGGCATCAGGGGGCTTAACGCGAGAGCAGCGGCGCCGCGCCCTGATCCTCAGCGCCCACGTCGTGCAGGGAAATCCTCGACGTCTCCGGCAACGCCAACCCGCCCGCCAACGCCAGCAACGCCACGGCAATCAGGTAGAACGCCGGTGACAGGTTGCTGCCGGTGGTGCTGATCAACCACGTCGCCATCAGCGGCGCGGTGCCGCCGAAGATCGTATATGCCATGTTGTAGGTGATCGCCGAGGCGGTATAGCGCGTGCGGGTCGGAAAGGTTTCCGACAGCAATGCCGCCGTGACCACCCCACACAACACCGCGCCCACCGCGAGCAACATCACCCCGACAATAGATGCCGCGAACGAACCGGAACTGGCCATCAGGAACGACGGATATACCACCACCATCAACAATACACACGCCGTCATCACCGTGACCCGACGCCCCACGCGATCCGAATACAGCCCCGCCAGCGGGCAAATCGCTGCGGCGAAGATCAATGCAATCAGCGACACCAGCAACGCCATCGCCCGGCTCAGCCCACCGGCCACTTGCAGGTACGTCGCGAAGTAGGTGGTGAACATATAAAACGACAGCGCCGTCAGTGACACAAAAGCGCCCAGGCAGCAGATCGCCGCACCATGGTTGCGCAAGGTTTCCTTGAGCGGGGAGTGGGCGACGGCGTGCTCCTGCTTCACGGCCTGGAACGCAGGGGTCTCATCCAGCTTCCAGCGCAGGTAAAGGCCCACCAGGCCCAGCGGCGCGGCGATCAGGAACGGCAGGCGCCAGCCCCAGCTGCCCATCGCCTCGGCGGATAACGACGCTTCAAGGGCGTAGGCCACCACGGCGGCCGCAGCGAAGGCGGAGAACGTCGACACCGGCACGAAGCTGCCGTACCAGGCGCGTTTGTCGCGGGGCGCGTGCTCCATCAGATAGGCACAGGCACCGGCGTATTCGCCGCCGGCGGAGAAGCCCTGGGCGCAGCGGATCAGCGACAACAGAATCGGCGCCGCGACGCCGATGGCGGCGTAGGTGGGCAGCAGGCCGATCAAGGTGGTGGCGCCGGCCATCAGCAAGATGGTCATGGCCAGGGTGCGTTTGCGCCCGATGCGGTCGCCGAGCATGCCGAAGAAAATCCCGCCCAAGGGCCGGAAGGCGAAGGCGACGGCGAACACCGCGAAGGTTTTGAGCAACGCAGCGCTGGCGTCGCCACTGGGGAAGAATTGTTGGGCGATGGTGGTGGCGAGGAAACCGTAGACGGCGAAGTCAAACCACTCGACGAAGTTACCGATGCCGGCGGCGATGATGACCTTGCGCAGGGTTTGGGGGCTTACCTGTTCGGTGGAGGGGCTGGTCATGGGGAAGGCCTCGGAAGGGGTCGGGGATGCTGGATTATCCGGGGAAGGAGGGTGGGCGACCGGGCTCAAAAGAGTCGTCCGCATAGTCAGTAGCGACTGGCAGGGAGTGGAAGAGGCAGGAATTGGGCCAGGTCAGGCGGGGATCTATCGTTACCGGGCAGACTTGCGATACGTCAGCAGCACAATCCCGGTCACTACGATGACGCCACCGAGCATCTGCCCGGCGCTGAGCATTTGATCGAGCACGATCCAGCCCATCAGCAACGTCGCCAGCGGTTCAATGTTCATGACCGATGCATTGCGCGGCATGTCCAGGCGCGGGACCGAAATAAACAGCACGATAAAACCGGTGCCATACAGCACCACCAACGTCGCCAGCGCCAGCCAGCCGCTACTGGTGGCCGGCAGGTTCAGGCCGCCCGGAAGGGCGCCGCTGAGGCCAGCAAGGTTGACGCTGCTGAACACGATGAAGATCGTCAGCAGGCTGCGCACTGAACCGCGGACCTGGGACAACTTGTGGTCGGTGATCCATAGCGCGCAGGCGAAGACGAAGGCGGCGCAAAAGGCCAGGCTGACACCGAGCAGCCATTGCGGACCGATATCGGCACTGCTTGAGAGGCGCCCGGGTACGTCCAGCACAAACACCAGGCCCACCAGGATCAAGCCCATCAGCAAGGCGGTGCGCGCCGTCGGGCGCGGGCCGCCTAATGCCCAGGTGAGCAGGGCGAGCAAGATCGGGAACACGTTGCCTACCAGTAACGCCAGCGCCACCGGCACGCGGGCGACGGCGGAGTAGAGACACAGGCTCTGGGTGGCGATAAGCAGGCCCAGCAGCACTTGCCAGCGCCATGCACCTGCCGGCAGGCGCAGGTTTTGGCGTTGCCACAGCACCAGCACGGCCAGTACCAGCAAGGTGCCGCCCGAGCGCATCAAAATGGCCAACAGCACACCGGCGCCATCATCGAAAGCCACGCGAGCGGCGATGTGGTTACCGGCGAAGGCACAGCCCATGCAGAGCAGAATCAACACGGCAATGGGGCGGGAGAACAGGGCGGGGGTGCTTTGCAGGGCGGCAGGGGCAGACATGAAGGGACTCGGGCAGTTGACACCATCGTCGGGGATGGCGATTTGTTTTTAGGTTGTCGTACAACTTGCAGGTGGGATTTGTAGCGTGTTTGTGTCGAAGGGGCAAGGAGGTATTTCGTTTGAGTGGTTATCGTGTGGCGAGCCCGCTCGCCACAGTACGCGGGCTCGGGACACCCTAGCCTTTAGCGATTGAAGCGCTCAACCAACGCGTATTGGGTGGACGCGGTATTCGTCAGTTCCTTGCTCAGGTCCGTGGATTGATGGGCTTGTATCGAGGTCTGGTCGGCCAGTTCGGCGATGGTGGTGATGTTGCGGCTGATCTCCTCGGCGACCGCGCTTTGTTCTTCGGTGGCGGCGGCGATCTGGGTGGTCATGTCGGTGATATGCGACACCGCTTCGCTGATCCCCACCAGGGCCTGGTCCGCTTCCAGCACCCACGCGACGCCTTCCTGGGCCTGGCGCTGGCCGTTTTCCATGCTTTGCACGGCGTTGTTGGATGACGTCTGCAACTGGGTGATCAAGGCATGGATCTGGGTGGTGGATTGCGAGGTGCGCTGGGCCAGTTGGCGTACTTCGTCGGCGACAACCGCAAAGCCTCGGCCTTGCTCGCCCGCGCGGGCTGCCTCGATGGCCGCATTGAGTGCGAGCAGGTTGGTTTGGTCGGCGATGCCTTTGATCACGTCCACCACGCTGCCGATTTCGTCGCTGTCCCGGGCCAGTTGCGCCACGGTAGTACCGGTCTCGCTGACCATGGCGGACAACCGCTCGATGGCTTCACGGGTATCGCGCGCCACTTCGCGGCCGCGCCCGGTCAGTACATAGGCCTGTTGGGTGGCGTCGGCGGTGCGCTGCACATGGCTGGCGACGTCCTGGGTGGTCGCGGCCATCTGGTTGACGGCCGCCGAGACCTGTTCGGTTTCCACGCGCTGACGGTTCAGGCCTTTGGCGCTGGCGGCGGCCAACTGATCGGATTGCGCGGCCAGGGTACTCAGTTGTTCGGCGCTGTCCTGCAGGCGGGTGAGGCAGGTTTTAAGGCGCGCGGTCTGGCTGAGAAACGCGGTTTCCAAACGCGACTGTGGGCCGCGTGCGTCACTGTACATCTGCGCGATCAAGGCATCTGACGTCGAAGGCTCAACCCCTTCCAACAGACGCAAGGTGCTGCTCTGGCGCCAGTGTGAGCACAGCAGGCCCACCGGCACTGCGACTGCCACGGCCACTGCGACGGCCACCGGCGCACTGAGGAACAGTCCGGCAACACTGCCGGCCACACCGGTGGCGATGTACGGCACGCAGCTCAATGCCGCCGGCAGCCACGCATCCTGGCGCGGCACGCCCGGCTTGCCTTGGCTGATACGCCGGTAGAGGGCCTGGGCGCGGCGGATTTCATCGGCCGTGGGCTTGACCCGCACCGACTCAAAACCAACCACCCGGCTGCCGTCGAAGATCGGCGTGACGTAGGCATTGACCCAATAATGGTCGCCATTTTTCGAGCGGTTCTTGACGATGCCCATCCATGGCAGGCCTTGCTTGAGCGCACGCCACATGTGCGCAAAAACGGCGGTTGGAACGTCGGGGTGACGCACGATGTTTTGGGGGGCGCCTATCAGGTCGGCCCGTTCAAAGCCGCTGATATCGACGAAGGCGTCGTTGCAGTAAGTGATCACACCCTGAGCATCGGTGGCGGAGATGAGTTTTTGCGACGGCGCGAGTGAAATCTCGCGCTGTGTTACAGGCTGGTTGTTACGCATTCCGACTACTCCCTGAATTGCCTTAGGTCATCGGCATTACACGGAATAAGTTGATGGTTGATTGTCTGATCGATGCTGGCGTGTGACGAACGGTGTTCAGGCGCACCTAGGTGGCAAATTGTGTTTGTGCGATACGAAAACAGTTTTTGCCCGCGCGCTTGGCTTCGTATAACGCACCATCCGCATGGGCAATCAATGTTTGCGCGCAGGTGGGTGACGCACCGTTTGCTCCTTCAAAGAGGGCAATGCCGATGCTGGCTTGCAAGGCGTAGGGGCGCGCGCAGCGGTCAGAGGCCTGTTGCAATGTTTCTATAATCCGTTGCGCTGCCAGGGTGGCAGAGGTCACGCCGGAATTATTCATCAGCAGGATAAACTCGTCTCCGCCCAATCGGCCGGCGGAATCCTGATTGAGCCTGACAACGGATTTAAGGGTTGCGCCAAACTCGGCTAACGCCTTGTCACCTTCGGCATGTCCGTGGTTATCGTTGATGCTCTTGAAACCATCCAAGTCTATATAGAGCAGCGCAAAGTGTTTATCGGCATGCCGGTTGCGGGTCAGGGTGTTTTCAATCAGTTCGAGTATCCCCACACGGTTGTACAGACCCGTGAGGGGGTCATGGGTCGCGCGGATTTCGTTTTTGGCTTCGGCCAGTAAAGCGCGCACCACGTTATCGTTCAACTTGTTGAGCAGTAGCCACATGCCTGTTAAATACAGCGGCGCCTGGAGCAGGAATATCTTTAGCAGCGGTTCCGGCTGAAACAAGGTGGCGAGCTTCATGGGCACATCAGTCAGCAATATTTGAGTAAATGCATAGCGCGGTACACCCTGGTTGCGCATGGCGATTGCAGCATTCACGCTGACCATTGAGGTGCACCCGAGCACTTGAAGAATCGTATCACCGCTGATCAGGCAACCGGCGGTGCCCACGCCCAACTCCGCCGCCCAGACCAGGCCCAGTAATAACGATAAATCAATGGCACAGGGATGTTTTTGGCTGCCGTGTTTAGTGATCCAATACAGCAGCGCTAAACGCGAGACCCAGATCATTGAATCAATGATAAGCCAGGCAAGGAAGAATTGGCTGGGCTGCAGCGTGACCGCGACCGTGCACATCACCAGGCTGTTAAACCAGCCGACCCACAGTACCCCCCTGGAAGAAAAAGGCCCGGATATAAGTTCGCGGCGTATGCGCGTGTCATACGGCGCGTCTGCGTTTGTCAGCCATCTCATCGTCTTCGTTACAGGGAGTTGGTATTCCATATCGAACCTCACCTGAAGCGCTGAAATTGGTTAGTGGCACATAGCCATGCTGTCACCATTTCAGTGGCTTATCAAATGCTATTGAGATAACACTTGAGGGGCGTTAATTCATGAACTATTCACTTGCTATTCAGCGTATTCAATGGGGATTCGCCGAGGTAAAACGGCCTCCCATCACCTGGCATGATTGAAAAGCCTGAAACTTCCCGATGAAAAACCTCATAATGGCGGCCATTTTTGTTTAGCCCGTTATTCTGGTGTGCCCCCATGGAAATCAAGGTCAACTTTCTCGACAACCTCCGGCTTGAAGCCAAGTTCGATGACTTCACGGTGATTGCCGACCAGCCTATTCGCTATAAAGGCGATGGTTCGGCACCGGGGCCGTTCGATTACTTCCTGGCTTCGTCGGCGTTGTGTGCGGCGTACTTCGTCAAGTTGTACTGCGATACGCGCAACATCCCCACGGACAATATTCGCCTGTCGCAGAACAATATTGTCGATCCGGAAAACCGCTATAACCAGATCTTCAAGATTCAGGTGGAGTTGCCGGCCGATATTTCCGATAAAGACCGCCAGGGCATTCTGCGTTCCATCGACCGTTGCACCGTGAAGAAAGTGGTGCAGGCCGGGCCGGAGTTCGTGATCGAAGAAGTGGACAACCTCGACGCCGATGCCCAGGCCTTGTTGATGCCGAGCGCCGGCAGCGAGGCGGGCACTTATATCGCGGGCAAGGACCTGCCGCTGGAGCAGACCATCGCCAACATGTCCGGGATCCTCGCCGGGCTGGGCATGAAGATCGAGATCGCCTCGTGGCGCAATATCGTGCCGAACGTGTGGTCGCTGCATATCCGCGATGCGCATTCACCGATGTGCTTTACCAATGGCAAGGGCGCGACCAAGGAGGGCGCCCTGGCGTCGGCGTTGGGCGAGTTCATCGAGCGGCTCAACTGCAACTTCTTCTACAACGACCAGTTCTGGGGGGAGGAACTGGCCAGCGCGCCGTTCGTGCATTACCCGGACGAGCGCTGGTTCCAGCCGGGCCCGAATGACGAGCTGCCCGGTGAAATCCTCGACGCCTACTGCCTGAAGGTCTACAACCGCGACGGCGAGCTGCGCGGTTCGCACCTGTTCGACACCAACTCCGGCAACGAAGCGCGCGGCATCGTTGCGCTGCCGTTCGTGCGCCAGTCGGATGGCGAGGTGGTGTACTTCCCGTCCAACCTGATCGAAAACCTTTACCTCAGCAACGGCATGAGTGCCGGCAATACCTTGGCCGAGGCCCAGGTGCAGTGCCTGTCGGAGATTTTCGAACGGGCGGTGAAGCGCGAAATCATCGAGGGCGAATTTGCCCTGCCGGACGTCCCGGCTGACGTGCTCGCGAAGTACCCGAGCATCCTGGCGGGTATTGCAGGCTTGGAAGCCCAGGGTTTCCCGGTGCTGGTCAAGGACGCGTCCCTGGGCGGCGAATTCCCTGTGATGTGCGTGACCTTGATGAACCCGCGCACTGGCGGCGTGTTCGCCTCGTTCGGTGCGCACCCAAGCCTGGAAGTGGCGCTGGAGCGCAGCCTCACCGAACTGCTGCAAGGCCGCAGCTTCGAAGGCTTGAATGACCTGCCGCAGCCGACGTTCGAAGCCCAGGCGGTGACCGAGCCGAACAACTTCGTCGAGCACTTTATCGACTCCAGCGGTGTGGTGTCGTGGCGCTTCTTCAGCGCCCAATCGGACTACGAGTTTGTCGAATGGGACTTCTCCGGCCAGGGTGAAGACTCCAACGCCCAAGAGGCTGCGACCTTGTTCGGCATCCTCGAAGGCATGGGCAAAGAGTCCTATATGGCGGTGTACGAACACCTCGGCGCAACCGCCTGCCGCATCCTGGTGCCGGACTACTCGGAAATCTACCCGGTGGACGACCTGATCTGGGACAACACCAACAAGGCGCTGTTCTTCCGCGAGGACATCCTTAACCTGCACCGCCTGGACGAAGCTGAGCTGCAGGCATTGGTCGAGCGCCTGATCGAAAGCGAGCTGGACGACTACACCGACATCACCACCCTGATCGGCATCGAGTTCGACGACAACACCGCCTGGGGCCAACTGACCATCCTCGAATTGAAGCTGCTGATCTTCCTCGCCTTGCAGCAGTACGAAGAGGCCAAGGAGTGCGTGGAGATGTTCTTGCAGTACAACGACAACACCGCCGAGCGTGGCCTGTTCTACCAGGCGATGAACGCGGTGCTGGAGATGGAACTGGACGACGACCTGGAACTGGCGGACTACGAAGCCAACTTCCGCCGCATGTTCGGCAATGAGCGGATGGACGCGGTGATCGGCTCGGTCAACGGCAGTGTGCGCTTCCATGGGCTGACACCGACCAGCATGAAGCTGGAAGGGTTGGACCGGCATTTGCGCTTGATCGAGAGCTACAAGAAGCTGCATTCGGCGCGTGCCAACGTAATCCAGGGGTAACGCATACTCAATGTGGGAGGGGGCTTGCTCCCGATGGCGGTGGTTCAGACAAATATTCAGTGCCTGACACGCCGCTATCGGGAGCAAGCCCCCTCCCACATTTGCTCTTTGTTTTCTGGGGGATTTATATACGGGCCAAGGCCTGCGCCAGGTCCGCTCGTAGGTCTTCCACATCCTCGACCCCCACCGACAACCGCACCAACCCATCACCAATCCCCAGCTGCGCGCGGGTCGCTGCCGGGATGCTGGCGTGGGTCATGATCGCCGGGTGTTCGATCAGGCTTTCCACGCCGCCCAGGCTTTCTGCCAGGGCGAAGAGTTTTACGGTTTCCAGGAAGCGCGTGGCGCCCGCCAGGTCGCTGTTCAAGTCGACTGAAATCATCCCGCCAAACCCGCGCATCTGCCGGCGTGCCAGTTCGTGCTGCGGGTGGGACGCCAGGCCTGGGTAGTAGACCCGTGATACTTGCGGTTGCTGTTCCAGCCAGGTGGCCAGGTCGAGGGCGTTGCTGCAATGACGCTCCATGCGCAGCGCCAGGGTTTTCACGCCGCGCAGGGTGAGGAAGGCGTCAAACGGGCCGGCGATGGCGCCGACCGAGTTTTGCAAAAAGCCCACACGCTCGGCCAACTCGGGGTTGTCGCCGACGATGGCGATGCCGCCGATCACATCGGAGTGGCCATTGAGGTACTTGGTGGTGGAGTGCACCACGATGTCGAAACCCAACTCCAGCGGGCGCTGGATCCATGGGCTGGCGAAGGTATTGTCGGCCACGCAGAGAATGCCGCGGCTGCGGCAGATACGTGCGATGGCGCTGAGGTCGGTAAGGCTCAGCAGCGGGTTGCTTGGGGTTTCGACCCAGACCATGCGCGTGTCGTCCTGCAAGGATGCTTCGAACGCCGCCACATCACTCAGGTCGACAAAGCTGAAACGGTGTCCGGCGCTGCGCTGGCGTACCTTGTCGAACAGGCGGAAGGTGCCGCCGTACAGGTCGTTGCCGGACACGATATGGGCGCCGGCATCCAGTAATTCCAGGACCGTCGAGATCGCCGCCAGCCCGGAAGCGAAGGCAAACGCCTGGCTGCCGCCCTCCAGGTCGGCCACGCAGCGCTCGAGGGCAAACCGCGTGGGGTTGTGGGAGCGGCCGTAGTCGAAGCCCTTGTGTACGCCGGGGCTGTCTTGCAGGTAGGTGGAGTTGGCGTAGATCGGCGGCATCAGCGCGCCCGTGGTCGGGTCGGGTGACTGCCCGGCGTGGATCACACGGGTAGCAAACGCGCTTTTATCGGGTTGGCTCATGCAAGGGATCTCCGTAGGTGGTTGAGCAGGTCGACGCGGGTGATCAGGCCGTGAAAGCCTGCCGCGTCGGCAATGATGGCGACCAGGCCACGGTCGAGTTCCGCCTGCAATTCGGCCAGGCTGGCGCCGGGGGGCAGAGTGTGCACTTTGTCGCTCATGGCGCTGGCGACAATCATCGAAAATTCCGCCGCGTCATGGTGCAGGCCCAGCAGGATATCGGACTCATCGATCACCCCCACCAGCTCGCGGCCGCCCACCAGCACCGGCAGTTGCGACACGTCCGCCAGGCGCATGCGCTGGAAGGCGGTGAGCAGGGTGTCGTCGGGGCTCACGCTGATCACGCGGCCGTCCTCGAAACGCCGCGCGATCAAGTCGCGCAGGTCGCCGTAGTGCTTGTAGTGCAGCAAGCCCGCATCGGTCATCCATTGGTCGTTGTAGACCTTCGACAAATAGCGGGTGCCGGTGTCGCAGACGAAGGTGACCACGCGCTTGGGCACGCTCTGTTCGCGGCAATAACGCAGCGCGGCAGCGAGCAGAGTGCCGGTGGATGAACCGCCGAGAATGCCCTCGGCCTTGAGCAGTTGGCGGGCGTGGTCGAAGCTGTCTTCATCGCTGATGGAGTAGGCGTGGCGCACGCTGGACAGGTCGGCAATCGAGGGGATGAAGTCTTCGCCGATGCCTTCCACCGCCCACGATCCGGGTGTTTCCAGCTTGCCGCTGCGGCTGTACTCGGCCATCACCGAACCCACCGGGTCGGCGAGGACCATTTCCAGCTCGGGTTGCACCCGTTTGAAGAAACGCGTCAGGCCCGTGAGGGTGCCGGCCGAGCCGACGCCCACCACAATTGCGTCCACATCGTGCTGGGTCTGCGCCCAGATCTCCGGCGCGGTGCTGGTTTCGTGGGCCAGGGGGTTGGCCGGGTTGTTGAATTGGTCGGCGAAGAACGAACCGTCAATAGCCTTGGCCAGCCGCGCGGCCATGTCCTGGTAATACTCGGGGTGGCCCTTGCCGACATCGGAACGGGTGATATGCACCTCGGCGCCCATGGCCTTGAGGTGCAGGACTTTTTCCGTGGACATCTTGTCGGGCACCACCAGCACCACCCGATAACCTTTCGCCCGGCCCACCAGCGCCAGGCCCAGGCCGGTGTTGCCGGCGGTGGCTTCAATGATGGTGCCGCCGGGGCGCAGGCGGCCGTCGCGTTCGGCGGCGTCGATCATGGCCAGGCCGATGCGGTCCTTGATGGAACCGCCGGGGTTCTGGGATTCAAGTTTGAGGAACAGCGTGCAGGGGCCGGTATCGAAACGGCTGACCCGCACCAGCGGCGTGTTGCCGATCAGTTCGAGTACAGCAGGGCGGGATAGCGTGGGCATGTCGTCACCTATGGGCTTAGGGTGGGGGGACAGCAAATGGCACAGCATGGTCTGGAACAGTAGGTCGGTATCGGGGCGGTCGCAACCGAGGGGGCCACTGAATGTCTTTTTTTGGCGCATGGACGATGCCCGGGTGCGCCATCTACGCGCACGTTTTGCGGCGATACCCGCGTAATCATTGGCGGAGTGACCTGGCGTGGGCTTTGCTTTAGAGAAATCCAAACTTGGATACAAGATGGAGTTTCCCATGCACAACGTTTTTGGCTGGACCCTCGGTGAATGGCAGGCCGCTTACCGCAGCGGCGCGATCAATACGGACATTTTGCTGACCCTGGCCGCGCAATACCCCACCGAGGACACCGCCTGGATCGCCCGCGCCCAGCCGTCGTCATTGGCCGAGCAACTGGCACAGTTGAGCGAACGACTGGCAGCGCTGGGCGGCGATATGGCCAAGCTGCCGTTGTATGGCGTGCCGTTTGCGATCAAGGACAATATCGATGCGGCGGGCTGGGACACCACTGCTGCCTGCCCTGAGTTTGCCTACCGCGCGACACAGGATGCCTCGGTCTTGCAAAAGCTGCGCGCAGCCGGCGCGATCCTGATGGGCAAGACCAACCTCGATCAGTTCGCCACCGGCCTGGTGGGCACACGCTCGCCGTATGGCGCGGTGGGCAACAGCTTTAATGGGGATTACGTCAGCGGTGGCTCCAGCTCTGGCTCTGCGTCGGTGGTCGCCCGCGGGCTGGTGGCGTTTTCCCTGGGCACCGACACGGCAGGCTCCGGGCGTGTACCGGCGGGGTTCAACAATATCGTCGGCTTGAAGCCGACCAAGGGGCGCTTGTCCAATACCGGCCTGGTACCGGCTTGCCGCACGGTGGATTGCGTCTCGGTGTTTGCGCTGACCGTGGAAGATGCCGAGACCGTGGCGCACGTCGCGGCGGGATACGACCCCAGCGATGCCTATTCCCGCGCCAATCCCAACACGGCACCAGTGGCGGTGGGCGCTGCGATCAAGCTGGCCGTCCCGGCGACCCTGGAGTTTTTCGGCGATACCCAGAACCAGGTCGTGTTCGAACAGGCCGTGGAGCACTTCAAGACGCTGGGCGCGGTAATCACCCCGGTGGATTTCACCGCGTTCAAGGAACTGGCGGACCAGCTGTACTTCGGCCCTTGGGTCGCTGAGCGCACCGTGGCCCTGGAAAGCATGCTGTTAAACCAGCCCGAGGCAATCAACCCGGTGGTGCGCGGCATTGTCGAAAATGGCCGCCAGTACAGCGCTTGCGACGCCTACAAAGCCGAATACCTGCGGGCCGAACTGAGTCGCCGTATCAATGACAGCCTGGCCGGTTTCGATGCCTTGCTGGTGCCGACTTCGCCAACCCTGCGCACCATGGCCGAGATGGCGGAAGAACCGGTGCGCTACAACTCGCAGTTCGGCTACTACACCAACTTCACCAACCTGGCCGACCTTTCGGCCCTGGCGCTGCCCGCCGGTTTGCGCGCCGATGGCTTGCCCAGCGGCATTACCTTGCTCGCGCCGGCCTGGCATGACACGGCGCTGGCGCACCTGGGCAAGCGCTGGCAAGCCAGCCTGGACCTGCCTTTGGGTGCCACCCAGCGCTATTTGCCGGCTCCGTCCGCACCCACCCAAGCGCCCGGCTGCGTGCGCGTGGCGGTGGTGGGCGCGCACCTTACCGGCATGCCGCTTAACGTGCAGCTCACCCGCCGTAACGCGGTGCTGGTGGAGCAAACCCTGACCGCCGACACGTACCGCCTGTACGCGTTGCCCGGCACGGTCCCGCCCAAGCCCGGGCTGGCCAAGGCGGACAGCGGTCGGGCGATCATCGTCGAGCTCTGGGACATGCCCCTCGCACGCTTCGGCGAGTTCGTCGCCGAGATCCCCGCGCCGCTGGGGATCGGCAACCTGCTGCTGGCGGATGGGCGCAGCGTCAAAGGCTTCATCTGCGAGCCCTGGGCGCTGGCGGATGCCCTCGACATCACCGAGTTCGGTGGCTGGCGCGCCTTTATTGCGAGTCGCGGTTAAGCATGCGGGCCAAGACACGCCCCGACAGCCTGGCCGAGCAGATCTACGCGCAGCTCAAGGCGGACATTTTCGAGTTTCGCCTGCTGCCGGGTGATCGCTTCAGCGAGGGCGAGGTGGCCGAACGCATGCGCGCCAGCCGCACGCCGGTGCGCCAGGCGCTGTATCGCCTGGAGAAGGAAGGTTACCTGGCGGTGTATTTTCGCAGTGGCTGGCAGGTGAAACCGTTTGATTTCGCCTATTTCGAAGAGCTCTACGACGTGCGCATCGTGTTGGAACTGGCCGCTGTCAGCCGCTTATGTGCGATGGACGAACCGAACCCGATGCTGCAAGCGCTGCAGGCCACCTGGCAGGTGCAAGCGCGCGAGCGCCTGCAGGACGCCCAGGTTGTATCGGCGCTGGATGAACGTTTTCACTGCACCCTGGTGGAAGCCACCGGTAACCGCGAGATGGCGCGCATGCACTACGCGATCACGGAGCAGATCCGCATCATCCGGCGACTCGACTTTACCCAGGCGTCACGCATTGCGGCGACGTACGAAGAGCATGGGCAAATACTCGCGGCCATCGTGCAACGGCAGGGTGATCAGGCGCAGCAACTGCTGAAGCGGCATATCGAACTCAGCAAGCAGGCGGTGCGCGAGATCACGTTGCACAGGTTGCATATGGCCCGGCAGCCCGATCTCCCGAGCTAAGGTGGGCCTTTGTGGCGAGGGAGCTTGCTCCCGTCGGGCCGCGAAGTGGTCCCAAATCAAGCCAGCACGTTTTACCTGAAGGTTTGCGGTGACTGGGCTGGGGCTGTTTCGCAACCCAACGGGAGCAAGCTCCCTCGCCACAAGTTGACGGTGTTGAGCCGCGCCAGCACCGCCTCGGTGGCCCGCTGCATCGGCGCACGCAACTCACTGTCGATCAAGCCCTCCATTGCCAGCGCGGCTTTCACCGGCGCCGGGTTGGGCTGCATGAACAGCGTGTTGATCAACGGCACCAACCCAAGGAAAGTGGCCCGCGCCTCAGCCAACTGGTTATCCCGTACCTGCTGCCACAGCGCCACAAACTGTTCGGTGCACACATGCGCCGACGCTGCAATCGCGCCGCTGGCGCCCAGGCACAGCGCATTGAAGATCTGCAGATCCTCGCCGCACAACACATCCGCCTCACCGCTGGCCAACACCGCCAGGGTATTGCCCAGGTTGCCGCCGCAGTCCTTGATCGCCACGATCCGCGGGTGCGCGACGATGTTCAGCAAGGTGGCCTGCTCGAAGGTCACGCCAGTACGGTAGGGAATGTCGTAGAGAATGATCGGCACGCTGGACGCATCGGCCACCGTGCGAAAGAACGCTTCAAGGCCGGCCTGGGAAGGGCGGATGTAACTCGGTGCCGGTACCAGCAAACCCGCCAGCGGGCGCTTGAGGATCTCGGCCTGGAATTGCAGCAGCTCAATCTGGTTGTTGCTCGCCAGGCCCATCACCACGCGCTGGGCGGGCACCAGTCGCAATACCGCATCCAGCACGGCCAGTTGTTCCTGGCGGCTGAGCGATGCGGCTTCGCCGGTGGTGGTGCACACCATGATCCCGGCCACGTGCTTGGCCAGCAGGTGGCTGACCAACCGGTGCAGGCCGGCAAAGTCGATGGCGCCATCCTGGAACGGCGTGACCACGGGAACCCAGATACCTTGAAACGATGACATGCACTTTCTCCTGATGATTGACCGCTTGAGTCACCGTCAGAAAGGCATGGGGAATTGTGCAAGGGGGAGGGAGTCCGCGCTCAATGTCCTGTCAGCTCATCTGACGGGACAGCGCGCCCCGGTCACATGAGCGACTGTTTCTTCGATTTGAGGGCGTGCGCAACGCAACCTTGCGCCTTGGCAATCAAGCCAATGACGGAACGGTTAACGACTGAGGTTGCGGACATAAACTGACACACCCTGAATGAGGCCTCCATCTTCAGGGGATGTCAGTAAATGTGTCAAGCGCGTTGCAGGTGTTCACGCACAAATGCGCGGATTTCTGCGGCAAGCTCTGCATCTTCCGGCGCGCCCATGAAACCGCCATGGGGCATCGCTTCGAACACATGCAGCTGCGCCGGTACCCGCGCCTGGCGCAAGGCCCGGTGCAGGCCGGTCAGCCCTTTATCGCGGCTTCTATCGCCGCAATGTCGATCTTGGTCATGGTCATCATCGCGTCGAATGCGCGCTTGGCGATGGCCGGATCAGCGTGTGCCACCGCGTCCGTCAACACCCGAGGCGTGATCTGCCACGACACCCCCCACTTGTCCTTGCACCAACCGCAGGCGCTGGCCTGGCCGCCGTTGTCGATAATAGCGTTCCAGTAGCGATCGGTTTCGGCCTGGTCATCGGTAGCGACCTGGAAGGAAAACGCTTCGGTGTGGGGGAATATCGGACCGCCATTCAGGCCGATACACGGGATGCCCAAGACGCTGAACTCGACGGTCAATACGTCGCCCTTTTTACCCGACGGGTAATCCCCCGGTGCCAGGCGCACGGCTTTCACGGCGCTGTCCGGGAAGGTCTTGGCGTAGAAGTTGGCCGCCTCCTCGGCGGTGCCGTTGTACCAGAGGCAAAGGGTGGTTTTGCTGGTCATGATGGCTCTCCACGTGAGAATGGGTGCGTGAAGTTTAGACGGCCAGCTGCTGTTCGATAGCCGCCTTGGCGTTGTAGCTCACGTCCGGGTGGACGAAGTCGCCCAATCGGTTCCAATCCTGTTGGTTGAGGCAGTCGATGTAGCCGAGGTACAGGTCGGCAAGTTCGTTGCGGGTCATTTTTTTCCCTCAAGCCCTGCGCGCGGTCAACAACACCGTCGCCGCCGCCGATAACA
The DNA here is from genome assembly GCF_007858185.1 of Pseudomonas grimontii. Lineage (GTDB taxonomy): Bacteria > Pseudomonadota > Gammaproteobacteria > Pseudomonadales > Pseudomonadaceae > Aquipseudomonas > Aquipseudomonas grimontii. The sequence goes on along the minus strand of NZ_VFES01000036.1, from coordinate 15,051 downwards.
ATCCCGCGCAGCAGCGATTGAATAGGCGTTTGCCACGCGGCTCGGCAAACCAGCGACGCATGTGCAGGCCCATGTAGGCATAGGCGCTGATGGCGATCCATTCCAACACCAGGAACATCGCGCCCAGCAGGGCGAACTGCGGGGTGACGGGTTGGCCGGGGACCACGAATTGCGGGAGGAACGCGGTGAAGATCAGGATGGCCTTGGGGTTGCCCGCCGCCACCAGAAACTCCTGCCGCGCCAGTGCCCACACGCTCACCTTGGCGGTTACCGATTCCACCTCCGCCTGGGGATTCGCGCGCCACAGCTGAACCGCCAGATACACCAGATACACCGCGCCCAGGATCTTGATCGCGTAGAACAGCAGTTCCGAGGTTTGCAACACCACCGCCAACCCCGCAGAGGCGAGGGCGATCATGCCGGCGAAGGCCAGCAGGCGGCCGATGCCGGCGATGCAGGAGGTGCGGTAGCCATAGCGGGTGGCGTTGCTCACGGAGAGCAGGTTGTTGGGGCCGGGCGCCATGTTCAGGGCGAAGCAGGCGGGGATGAAGAGGGCGACGGTGGCGAGGTCCATGGCGGCTCCGATTTTGGACGGGCGGGAGCGCCGAGGATAAGGGGAGTGGGGGTGGTTGGACAATGCGCGCTCGCGGATCGAAAAAATGCCAACGCACGTCGAGCAGGTTGGATTCAGCTTGCTGCTGGTGTTTCCTCAGTCTCTGAGACATGCGCGCGTAGGCGTTGGCCGGTGATGTCCATCAGCCGGGTTGCGTGATCGCTGCTTACCAGAATGTGCGATTCTGGCCGATTTCTGCCCGTCACGAACGGCAGAAATCGGCCAATAGCAGCCCCTCAACTGTTCAACGACATCGGCCTGTCACCCCCCGCAGGCAAGCCAAACAGCTTGCGTACTCCGTTAAGAAACGCCCCATAAGGTCGCCCCAGCACCAACATCATCACCGCCGCGCCCACAGTTCCACGCACCAGGCCACTCCCTGATGCGCCACTGATGGCAATGATCGCGGCATAGATGGGCACCTGGAAACTGACCAGGGCGATACTGTCCCAGAGCAATCTGGAAAGCCGACCCTGACTGGCTCGCTTCATCACCCAGTCCCGCCAGATGCCGTAGGGTCTGGCGACTGGAACCATCAGGGCGGCTCCCAGGAGGCGGGCATGAAGGACCTGATCCCACGTCATGCCGGCAATGAAACGTTCATTAATGATGCCGGTGGTCGTGAAAAACAGAATCAGCGCCGTGGTGTCTGCAAGAAACGCAGTTCGACGCCTTGAGTGTTGCTCGCGTAGAGGCAAATCACATCTCCTCGCCATTCGCTTGAGGGGCGGGCCTGTCGCGCCTGCTGTGCGTCGGCATTACGCCAGCGCTTCGTCCTGATGTGACCGCGGTGGTACCGCAAGGTGCGGGGATTCGCCGAAGTACTCGATCAGCAGTTCGATGAGGACACGTATTTTTCGGGTGGGGTGCGGGCCTGGCGGGCGGAGGATGTAAGCACCGGCCGGTGGTGGTGGATGGTTGGTCATGATCGGCACAAGTGCGCCGGATGCCACGTGTTCATGGGTGAGGCAATCGGGCAGGTAAGCGACGCCAAGGCCTGCGATCGCGGCGGCGGCGAGGGCGGTGCCGTTGTCGGCCTTGAAGCGTCCTTGCGGGCGAACCGTGACGATCTTGCCGCCCTCGATGAATTGCCAGGCTTCGGTGCCCTGCGTGAGCGCCTGATGGGCCTGCAGTTCGTCCGGCATCTGGGGTGCGCCGTGCGCCTTGATGTAGTCCGGGCTCGCGACGAGCTTGGTATAGACCGGGCCAATACGCCTGGCGATCAAGTTGGAATCCTGAAGGTAACCCACCCGGATTGCGCAATCGTACCCCTCGGTAATCAAGTCGACGAAGCGGTCGCTGTAGCAGGTCTGCAGGTGCAACTGAGGATGACGGCGTGCCATTTCCGCGAGTACCGGCGCGAAGTGAGTCGGGCCGAACGACAGGGGGACCGCGACGCGCAAGCGTCCGCGAAGGGGGCCGGCGGGCAGGATTGTCTCCCTGGCGATGTCGATCTCGGTGCAGACTCTGGCGGCGTAGTCGCGGAACGTCGCGCCAGCCTCGGTGAGCGACGCCCCGCGAGTCGAGCGTGCCAGCAATTGCACGCCCAGCTCTGTTTCCAGCCGCGCCAGTCGGCGACTGACGATCGACTTCGACACGCCAAGCCGCAGCGCAGCCTGTGAAATCCCCCCGGCATCCGCCACTTCCACAAACGTCTGCAGTTCTTCGATATCCATGCTTGCGTTCCCCTTTGCGCGACACAGCTCGCCTCGGAATGCTACTACTGCATCGAACATGGGAACAGCACAATGGATTTTCCAGGCACGGCATCATCCGAGCGTGTCCTGGAATCCGTTACCCGCACGGGCTTCGGCCCTTTCACAAACGTGCGTCACCCATAAAAAAGGATTTGCCCATGGCAAGCGAGACTCTCCGCAACCCCCACACCGACTCACTCCTGACCCCGGAAAATTCGGCGTTGATCATCATTGATTACCAGCCCGTTCAGGTTTCGTCGATCCGCTCGATGCCGCGTGATGAACTCGTCTTCAACATCACCAGCGTCGCCAAGGCGGCGCTCAACTATAACCTTCCAATCATTCACTCGACCGTCAACGTCGCGACCGGGCGCAACAAGCCACCGATCCAGGCACTCCAGGAGGTGCTCGGCCATTTGCCAACCTATGACCGTACCTCGATCAACAGTTGGGAGGACACCGAGTTCAAGCAGGCGGTCAAGGCGCTCGGGCGCAAGAAACTCATCATGACCGCACTCTGGACCGAAGCCTGCCTGACATTTCCGGTGCTCGACGCGATCCAGGAAGGCTATGACGTGTATGTGCCGGTCGATGCGGTCGGCGGTACATCGCTCTGCGCGCATGAGGCCGCGTTGCGCAGAATGGAACAGGCTGGCGCAAAGCTCATCAGCCGGGTGCAGATGTATTGCGAATTGCAGCGTGACTGGGCGCGAGAAGTGACTGTGCCGGGGTTCATGGGCGTGTTCGAGAACTTCGACGGGTTCAACGCTGAAAAGGCTTTGGAGGAGGCGGCCAGCAAGGCCTGATCAGCCGCTAGTTAATGAAGGTGGCGCTCGCCAAAGCGGGCGCTGTCTCAATCGGGTGCCTACCTCCTGCGCGGCTCCCCGACAGGCGCATGCACTGCCATCAACTCCGCCACCCACTCGATAAACACGCGCAACTTGAGGCTGATATGCCGGTTTGGCGGAAAGGCCACGTAAAGCGGCATCGGATCAAGGTCCCAGTCCTCGAACAACGGCACTAATTCGCCCCGCGCCTCGAAGGCCTTCGACATGTAGGTGGGCAGCCACAGCACCCCAAGACCGGCCAGGCCGGCGGCGAGGTAGGCATTGCCGTCATCGACCGCCAAGGCGTAGCGGCCCTTGATCTGCAGGCTTTCAAGCTGCTTGCGCATGGTATAGGGCACGGGTTTGCCGGTGCGGGCCCATAGGAAGCCGACGATACGATGATTCGAGTCTTCCAGTTCCTGCGGATGCGCGGGCGTGCCCACGCGTGCCAGGTAGCTCGGCGCGGCGAAGACACCGAGCGGCAGGTCGCCTACCCGGCGGGCCATCAGCGACTGGTCGATGAGTTCGCCGCCGCGCACCACGCAATCGACGTTCTCATCGATCATGTCGACGATACGGTCGCTGACACCCATGTCGATCTGGATGTCCGGGTACCGGGCGTAAAACGCAGGCAATGCGGGCACCAGGATCATGCTCGCCAGCGGGCTTGGCACATCCACGCGCAAGCGCCCCCTGGGCAGCGTGGCCGCGCCGGACAGGCTGGTCTCGGCGTCGTCCATGTCGGCCAGCAGTTGCAGCACGCGCTCGTAATACACGGCTCCGTCGGCCGTGACGTTGACTTTGCGCGTGGTGCGGTTAAGCAATTTGACCCGCAGGCGTGCCTCCAACTGCTGCACCAGTTGCGTCACGGTGGTCTTGCTCATGTGCAGGGTTTCGGCGGCCTTGGTGAAGCTGCCGGCTTCCACCACACGAGCAAATGCCTGCATTGCATCAAAACGGTCCATGACGGCCTCGGCGATCGATTGTTTGGGTTTCACAAACAGTGCTGGCTAAGGTTGCTGGTTTATCGCCCTGGCACAAGCCCTTAGAGTCTGCCCATCGTTAATTGCGGGTCAGTTTCGACCCTTTGCTGGAGGCATCCATGACGTCGCGTGATGTGGTTTTTCCGCCTGGCCGCCAGGCGCTGTATGAGCGCAATCGCTATTCGCCGGCCATCAAGTCCAATGGCTTTTTATTCGTCTCAGGACAGGTCGGCAGCCATGAAGACGGCTCGCCCGAGCCCGATCTGGAGGATCAGGTGCGCCTGGCGTTCAACAACCTGAATGCGATCCTAAGCACTGCCGGGTGCACCTTCGACGATGTGATTGACGTGACGGTGTTTATCGTTGATCCCGAGTCCAGGTTCGAGACGATCTGGAAGGTGGTGCCGGAGTTCTGGGGCGAGGCGCCACACCCGACGCTGACTGGCGTAGGGGTTACGTGGCTGTATGGGTACCAGTTTGAGATCAAGGTGATTGCCAAGCTTCCAGACCCGGGGCCAGCGATCACTTAAGGGGGCGACGAGGCACATACACCTCAGCAAGTACGGCTAGGCGCAGGCATGTCGGTATAGTCGATCCTATCGTCCAACGCATACCCCGGAGCTTCCAACCCGTGTCTGACTTGCCAGGCAACGCCGCCTACACAAAGCGCTTCGACGCTGTACTCGCCTATATCGACGCGAATCTTGAAGGTGACTTGTCGGTGAAGACGCTGAGCCAAGTGGCGCATTTTTCGGCGTTTCACTTCCATCGGCAATTCACCGCGTTCGTGGGCATGCCTGTTGCGCGCTATGTGCAATTGATGCGTCTACGACGCGCGGCGCATGGCTTGTCTTCCCGCGCTGATTATTCGGTGCTGGAGGCGGCGTTGGGCGCCGGCTTCGAAAGCCCCGAAGCCTTTTCCAGGGCGTTCAGGCGCGCGTTCGGCATGGCGCCGAGTGCATTCAGCAAGCGACCGAACTGGCAGCTCTGGCGTGCGGTGTTCAGCGTCCCTCATTTTTCCAGGAGCATCATCATGCAGGTAAGAATTGTGGAGTTTCACGCAGTCACGGTGGCGGCATTCGAGCACTGCGGCGACCCAGGGCTCGTGAATGAAAGCGTGCAGACATTCATCGCGTGGCGCATGCACAGCGGACAGTCGCCGGTGGCTTCAAGTCGCAGCTTTGGTATTCCTTTCGGCAATCCTGATACCACCCCGGCCGAGGCGTTTCGGTTTGCCATTTGCGGCGAAATTCAAGAGGCGCTGGCAGCGAATAAGTTCGGCATCACTGAACGCGTCATCCCGGGCGGGCGCTGTGTGGTGGTGCGTCACGTGGGTTCACCGGATCACATCGCAGAGTCGATCTATCCGATCTACCGCGACTGGCTGCCTGGCAGCGGCGAGGAGCTTCGAGACCAGCCCTTGTTTTTCGAATACCTGAGCATTTCTCCTGAGACCCCGCAGGATCAATGGCAGACCGATATTTATGTGCCGTTGCAGTAGCGGGGCTCGCCAGCTTGTGGGAGCGCAACTGCGCTTCCACACCTGGCGTTGTGGCCAACCTACGGTTGCGCCGTCCACACCGCCAGTTCATAACCGTCCGGATCAATGAAGTGAAACCTGCTGCCACCGGGGAACGAAAAGGTCTCGCGGCTGATCACGGCGCCGACGGATTTGAGCCGCTGCTGCGTGCCTTCAAGATCATCCGCATACAGGATCACCAGCGGGCCACCCGGTCGAACGGGCTCCCCGGTAGTGAACCCGCCGGTCAGCCTGCCATCGCTGAACTCGGTGTAGGTGGGGCCGTAATCGACGAATACCCAGCCGAAAACGGCGCCGTAAAAGGCTTTGCTGCGGGCGATGTCGCCTACGTTGAACTCGATATTGTCGATCTGTCGGTCTTGACCGCGAACGCTCATGGTTGCCTCCTTGGCGGATGGTTGAGGCGCGAGTGTAGCGGTTTACGCTCAGGACTGGGTTACCATGGCGCCGCGAAATTCCCGCCGAACTCTCTGGCCACTTATGTCCTCCAACGCGCTGTACACCGACCTGTCCATCTACTACGACCTGATGTGCGCCGACATCGACTACCGCGCGCAGAGCCACAGCGTACGCCGCCTGCACCAACTGTTCGGTAACAGCGGGCACCGCCACCTCGACCTTGCCTGCGGCACCGGGCCCCATGTGCGCCACTTCCTCGACTTCGGCTACCACAGCGCCGGCCTGGACATCAGCCAACCGATGCTGGACCTCGCCCAACTGCGCTGCCCCGAAGCACAGTTCAGCCGCCAGGACATGGCCGGTTTCCAGGTGGACGAACCGCAAGACCTGATCACCTGCTTCCTGTACTCAACCCATTACAACCCCGATCTGGCCCAACTGCGTGCCTGCCTCGCCAGCGTGCACGGCGCACTCGCAGAAAACGGCGTGTTCTGCTTCAACGCGGTGGACAAACTGCACATCGACAACCGCTTGCTCGTACGCCATAGCGTCGACTTTGAAGGCAGCCACTTCACCTTCGGCTCCGGCTGGCATTACAGCGGAGAAGGGCAGCAGCAGGCGCTGCGCCTGAGCATCGAGAAGACCACGGCGGGGGTGACTGAGGCCTGGCAGGATGAGCACACCATGGTGGCGCTGAGTTTCACTGAATTGCAGGCGCTGTTACAACCGTACTTCGAGGTGCAGGTGTTTGAGCATGACTATGAGCGGATCACGCCTTGGGAAGGCGTGACCGGGAATGCGTTGTTTGTGTGTGTGAAGCGTTAATAACCGGCCAGCGCGCGTTCAGCTGATTTGACCGCGCTTCTTCTGAGGGTGAAACCTGGGTCCGCACGCGTGCAGCACGCATGCCGGCGGCTATTGCAAAGCACGCCAGCGCTTGCCGGTTGAAATGGTCTACAGCTTGGTTCGACGCAGCCCCTAGAGCTGAAAGCGCGAGATGTTCTCTCGCAATGTCACGCTGGTGCGTGCCAATCCTTCGCTTTCCTGCTGAGCGCTGCGGAAGGCTGCAGCGGATTGCTCGGCGCTTTCGCTGACGGTCACGATGCCCCGGCTGATCTGCTCGGCAACGGTACTCTGCTGCTCGGCGGCAGCGGCGATTTGGTGGTTCATGCCGTTGATCCGCTCGATCATGGTTACGATCGTGCTTACCGCGTCACCAGCCTCGGAAACGCCGGACACCGACTGCGCGCTGGAGCGCTTGCAGCGTTGCATATGCTGCGAGGTCTCGTCGGCAATTTTCTGCAGACTGGCGATCAGCCCCTCAATCTCTGAGGTGGCCTTCTGGGTACGCTGTGCCAGGCTGCGCACCTCGTCGGCTACCACCGCGAAGCCGCGTCCGGCCTCGCCAGCACGGGCAGCTTCGATGGCTGCATTGAGGGCCAGCAGGTTGGTCTGGTCGGCCACCGACTTGATCACTTCAAGCACGCCGCCGATATTGCCGGTTTCATTCTTCAGCCGGCCCATGGCCATGTTGGACTGTTCGATTGTCTCGGCCAGCTCGCCGATCATGTTGACGGCATCTTTGGCCTTCTGCTGGCTGTACAGGGCCGCACTATCGGCCTCGCTGGCGGCACTGGCGGCGGATTCGGCATTGCGCGCGACATCCTGCACGGTGGCGGCCATTTGGTGAACGGCGGTGACGATCTGCTCGACCTCGCACTGTGCCATGGCCACGCTTTCGGCGTTTCTCAGGCTCGATTGGCTAAGCTCCTGGCTGGATTCGGCCACGCTCTGTGAGGACCGGTTTATGCCCTTGGCCATGTCCCGCAGGTTCTCCTGCATGCTCAGCAGGGCGGCCATGATGCTGGCTTGTGGTGGCTCAAACGTGTGCTCGCTAGCGCGCAAATCGCCCTGGGCAACCCGTTGGGCAAGCTGGTTAAGTTCACTCGGTTCGGCACCCAGCGCGCGCAGCAGGTTGCGGCTGATGACGTAGCCCAGTACCGCTGCTAGTAAGACGGCCAGCGCAGTAATGGCGAGCAGCAGGTTGCGTTGTGACAGATAGTTTGCGTCATTTTCGCTGACCTGCAGGTCTGCCTTCTGGTTGGTGTAGCGCAGGTATTCGCCAATTGCCTGGGTCAGCTCGGCCAGTAATGGTGTGCACTGCTCGCTGACCATGCGCAGGGCCTCGTCGTTTTCACCCTTGAACAGGTGCTCGGCAATGGTGTGCGCTACCGGTTTGTAGCGGCTCTCGACCTGCTCGATGGTTGAGAACAGTTCACGTGCTTTGGGCGACACATCACCATGGTTATCAATTGCCTGGCGTAGCGCGGCGAGGCTGCTGGCCACCATTTGTTCGTTGACGGCAATCGCGCCCCGCTGCTGTCCTCTCGCGGTGACATTGCTATTCAAGGCGATGTTACGCAGGGCAATGGCACGCTGGGCGGCGGCGTCGTTCAGTGTGTTGGCCAGGCGGGTACGTGCATCAACGCCATTAACGTAGAGAAAAAAGTCCTTATTGCTGTTAGCCAGGGCGTACAGCGAGATAGCGGCGATCAGCAACATAAACGCGAGCAGGCTGGCATAGCCGGCATAGAGACTGGTACGTGTCGAGAGCCGGGGAGTGTGCGATGGCATGATGTACCTGCGTAATGGGAGGAGCAATTAGGGGCACCTGCAAGGGTATGTATTCGCCCTTGGTCCGCATCCTGCGCAGGTATTCTTTTGTTCGACGCAACGAGTAGCGGCGTTATTTCCTAGCTGGCTTAAACTTGTACAAATTATTATTCCTGTACAAGTCTTGTACAACTATATTGGGGTGATGTCGTAATGACATTATTCAATCCCGATGAACGGTCAGTAACCACCGGTTTCTGGCAGGCGCGAGAAATAGAGGCCTGGCTATCGGGCTGACTACTGTTGGCGGCGATACAGCCCAAGGCCATCTTTGGGCCGATAGAATCCTGTGAGTGCTGTAGAAATGCGTAGCGCTATTTCTGTACAGGTATTTTGTAGGGGGGCGAGCTAGGGCGCGCTCGTTGTGAGCATGCGCTGCGACAGGGGCTGTTGCCGTTTCATCGCGAGCCGCGTTGCTGCGAGAAATGGCTCCCGGTTATGGGGGGCGAGTTCATTCTCGGATCTCCATGCGAGATGGCGGGGCGGGTTTGCCCAACGTGCGGCGAGGGGGTTATGCGAATGGCGAGCGATGGCGTTGACAGCCCCACTTGCGGGACATTCATGCCGGCTGGCCGAGCATGAGAGGGACTAGCGGATTGATCGACATGAACGTCTGAATGGTCGATTTTGCCAGCTTATTTTAACCGCCAGTTATCTCCGGCGTTAATGTCTGCTTTTGGCCGATTTCTGCCCGTCGCGACCGGCGAAAAACGGCCATGAGCAGACAGTCAATGAATTACTGCTCTCGATCAGCCCTTGGTAAACGCTGCTGATGAAAAAGAAACGCCTCGCCCTATTCTATCTAGTCATATTCTGGATCAGGCGCAAGGTTGCACATCTCAATGTGAGATCGTACAGGGCGTACTTGAATCACAGTCTGAACTTTAGTCAATAACGAGTAATCGGTCGGGGGGAGGAGGCAAAGGTCTCTTGTTTTTCTATTTTCTTAAGGATATGGTTTGTGCTAGGCGGTGCTAGCGCTGAGCCATATTCAATATACCTACGGTAATGTCATGTCTGATATCTCGAAATCAAGTTCTAAGCGATGCTATATCTCCGCTCCATTCGGGCTTGAACTTGATGTTCTTCCTATGCTGCTTGCAGAGCGAGATGTATTTTGGGAGTGGGCCAAGGACGAGTCCTATGAGGGCAGAGATGCTACTGATAGAATTGCGGCAGCCGATTTTGTAGTGGTTATTCTAAACGGTACTAGTGCTGATTATCGGGGTGCATTTGAAGCCGGAGTGGCTGCCGGACTTGGCAAACCAGTTTTTCTTATCCAGACCAAAGCTCGCACAATCCCAATTGATTACAGTCGATTCACAATTGTTAAGGCCAGCCTATCCAATAATGAAGCTCTAAAATTTCATCTAGACCTATTTTTGGCATCGCCACCCGTGCCATCAGTGAGCACTGGCACCAAACGCTCGAAGAACGACACGTCTTCTCGGCTGGCCAAGGTACGCCAGCCAGTACGCCCTTTCGATTCTCTTGTTGAAAAGAGAGTATTTGATGCTGTGATCGCAGCGGGTGGAAGTGCGATTTCCCAGCCTCAGTCAACTCCAGGCGCGAAATTTCGCCCTGATTTACTTGCGTGGCTTGGTAATTTAGACCCTGAACTGCTGGATCCGGTGGTGATTGAAGTTAAGGGGGATGTTAGTTTAGAAAATGCTCTCCTACTTAATCAGCGACTATGGGACTTTATACAGTCAGCACGCCTAGAGCTAGCCTTGGTTGTTACTACTTCGATTCCGCCCCGACCCGAACAGCAACTTTCACCAAATGTGCTTTGGCTAACGATTCAAGATTTTGAGCGTCTAGTTAGTTCTGGGCAGCTTGGCGAATATATAAGAAAAACTCGAAATCGTATCGTACATGGAGTGCGATAATGGCTTTAATCGACCATGTATATATTGCTGATAAGCTTGTGGCTGGCGACGCGGGAAATACTGCGGAGAAGGGTGCCGCTTTAGAAGAAGTTGTCGCGGAAACGCTATGTCAACTTGAAGGAGTTGGGGTGATAAAGAGAAATATTCTCGATAATGCTGGCTCGCTTGAGATCGATATACTTTTATACAACCATCGTCTGCGAGATGGTTTGCCTTTTCTTCCAACCCATCTAATTATTGAGTGTAAGAACTGGCAGGCACCTGTAAACTCTGCAACGTTAACTGTCTTTACAGGAAAGCTCAGAAAATTCCGCGTAGACTTTGGTATTTTGGTCGCTGCAAATGGAATAACCGGCGATGCGCAAGATCGCACAGCAGCTCATGCCCATCTTCGAAGCGTGTATGACCGAGATGGTTTAGCAGTAATTGTAATCACTCGCGCAGAAATTGAGGCTTTACGTGATACTGAAGACTTAGGTCTGTTGATGCGCGAGAAATATGGTGATTGTATCATGGGCGCAGACCAATTCTAGGTCCTAGTCAGGTTAGCGGAACTCGATGAGAGACCGCTTAACCCATCACTTTTATCGCCTACGGTTTCGTAGACTGCGAATGACCCTTATTGGCGATTGCAGCCTGTCGCTTAGGGCAGCAACCTACCCACGCTGTGTAAAAACGTTTTTGAGCAGATTTGACAGTCAGGACTGGAACGAGAATCGCGCTCCTATGCAAATTCCTGATCTGCTGATTGACCAATCGCGAGCAGATTTTACGTAGCAACGCAGACTTCAAAACGGCGCATGCGTTTTCACACAGCCTGGGCCCATTGATGTCCTTGGGAAAGGCCTAATCGGCTAAAAACGACCATTCGTAAGCGAAAAATCTACGGCAGACCAAAATGTGTCAAGCAGATCAACGCAAGTCAACAGCGCGTTGGTGTATAACTCTTCCCAACGGCCACTATATCGCTACAATTATCGTTGTAGCCAGGAAGGCAGGGGAGGGGCATGAAAGTTACCCGCCTTGTCAGTAAAGGAAGGATCTGGTCAAAGGGGGCATGCGATGCAACTCAGGTTGATTTAGTTCTGAGTCCAGTTTTATCGGGCATATTAGAAGTTATTAAGCATGATTTTTTAATAAAATGGTAAATAAAGGAGTGCGGTGTTCGGCGGCTTTATGTATGTAGCCCCTACCCCAGTACTGTACTATGATTTTATGTGGTCTTGTGACCCCATGAATGTATTTAGAAGGATGAAAAATGCTCGCCCCATCGACTATTCTAACCTTGATAGAAAATTTCGAACGCAACTTCGACGCATACATCAATGGGCAGTACAACGAGACTCAGGTTAGGCGCGACTTCATTGATCCTCTTTTCAAAGCACTCGGCTGGGACATGGATAACAGCTTGGGCTATGCAGAGGCCTATCGAGATGTCATTCACGAAGACACGATTAAGGTTGGTCTCTCTACTCGCGCGCCGGATTACAGCTTTCGCGTTGGCGGTGCGCGCAAGTTTTTCCTCGAAGCAAAAAAACCTTCGGTTAATGTCAAAGAAGCTGCTGAACCAGCATTTCAATTGCGCCGCTATGGCTGGTCGGCCAAACTACCACTATCCATCGTCACTAACTTCGAAGAGTTTGCTGTATATGATTGCCGCCAGAAGCCTAACAAAAGCGACAAAGCTAGCAAATCTCGATTGTTCTATTGCACCTTCCGTGACTATGCGGAAAGATGGGGTGAGATCGCTGAAATATTTTCCAAGGATGCTGTACTCAAAGGTTCTTTCGATAAGTACGCAGGTACCGCCAAAGGCAAGCGTGGTACCACTGAAGTAGACCGTGCGTTTCTGGAAGAAATTGAAGGCTGGCGTGTACTGCTGGCGCGGAATATCGCACTGCGCAATACAAATCTAAATCAGCGCGAACTAAACTTTGCTGTACAACAAACCATAGACCGCATTATTTTCCTGCGGATTTGTGAGGATCGAGGTATCGAGCCCTATGGTCGGTTGCAAGCACTCGTTAACGGTAAAGATACTTACGCTCGGCTCACAAAGCTATTCCGCGAGGCGGATGATCGCTACAACTCGGGACTGTTTCATTTCACTGAAGAAAAGGGACGTGCCGGTGCACCAGACAAATTCACGCCACATCTGAGCATAGATGACAAGCCGCTCAAAGAAATTTTTAAAAACCTCTACTACCCGGATTGTCCCTACGAGTTTTCCGTACTTGGTGCGGACATCCTGGGTAGCGTATACGAACAATTCCTTGGCAAAATAATCCGTTTGACCGCAGGCAGTCGTGCTGTAGTCGAGGACAAACCAGAAGTCAAAAAAGCCGGTGGCGTGTTTTATACCCCTGCTTACATAGTTCAATACATCGTCCAACATACGGTCGGTAAATTATTGGAAGGAAAGACTAGCAAGCAGGCCGAGGGCATCCGTATCGTGGACCCCGCTTGTGGTTCAGGCTCTTTTCTTATCGGCGCGTATCAATACCTGCTCGATTGGTATCTGGCGCGTTATGTTGAGGAAGGCACGGTAAAACACAGTAAAGGTAAGGCTGCGCGCATCCGTCCCTCTACTAGTGGAAACTGGAGGCTTACCACTGCGGAAAAAAAACGCTTACTTCTAGAACACATCTATGGTGTGGACATCGATACGCAGGCAGTGGAAGTTACCAAGCTTTCATTATTGTTGAAAGTACTGGAAGGCGAATCTGGCGAATCATTGAACAGCCAGATGAAACTCTTTCACGATCGAGTGCTACCTGATTTGGATCTTAATATCCAGTGCGGGAACTCCCTTATTTCACCCGATTTTAATAATATGCAATTAGAACTCGACGATGAGGCGGTGCAGCGTATCAACGTGTTCGATTGGCAGGCCGCGTTCCCGCAGGTTTTCCAAGCTGGTGGATTTGATGCGGTAATTGGCAATCCGCCCTATGTGGATATAAAAAGCCTCCCAGAAATTTACGTGCGGTATTTATTTGAGAACTATTCCTGTTCGAATAGCAGGATTAACCTGTTTGCGGCTTTTATTGAGAAAACATTGGGCATTTGCAAGCAGAAAAAATTCGCTCACTCCATGATTGTTCCTACTGCGCTGTTAACTCAAGAGTCTTACCGCACTCTAAGAAAAATGATTGTTGATAACTATCAAGTTTCCAGCGTAGTGCGCTTGCCCAATGAGTCGTTTGGCGTGGCAGCTGGGGATGTGAAAGTGGATACCGCAATTTTTGTATTCCAAGAGAAAAATAAAATCCCCCCTCCGATTCAGGTAATCAACTATGCAGGATATGAGCGGGTATCTGTGATTGATCCTTCGACCTCACATGCCTGTGTTTCAGTTCCGCATAAACAATGGTCCATGCCTCATGACTATATGTGGTCGCTTAATACCGGGCTTAATGAAAACAATGTTTTGCAAAAAATTGAGAGCCGAACAGTACCATTGGAAATGTGCGCTGATTTTTGCTTGGGTCTTACTCCATACGATAAATACAAGGGGCATACCGAAGATCAGATCAAAGGTCGAGTATTTCATGCGGCAAGTAAGAAAGGGAGTACGTTTAAGCCGCTGCTAGCTGGGAATGATGTAGGGCGATATTGGGTTAAGTGGAATGGAGAGCAATGGATTAATTATGGGCCATGGCTTGGTGCCGCTCGACAGCAGCGCTTTTTCTCGGAACAACGGATTTTAGTAAAGCAGATCATTGATTGGACGAGCAAACGTATTTGGGCATCTATCACTGAAGATGAACTCTATAACACCCAAAACGCTTTCAATCTTCTAGCAAAGCAGGGATTTAATTTGAAGTATCTGCTTGGAATCATTAATAGTAAGTTAATGACTTTCTATCACAGCAAAAAATTTCTCGATGAATTCAAGATGCGGTTTCAAAAAATACTCATTAAAGATGCACGTCGATTCCCTATTCGAGTCATCGAGCCAACTAACAAAATCGACCAAACTACCCATGACAAGCTAGTAACATTGGTAGACAAGATGCTTACTCAGCAAAAGCTATTCGTAGCCGCAAAACTTCCGCAGGACGCTGCCCAGCTGCAGCGCCAGATACACAACACCGACAAGCAGATTGATCAGTTGGTGTACACGCTTTATGGGCTCACCGATAAGGAGATTGGGCTGGTGGAGGGGGCAGGACAATAGGGGGTGGCCACAGACTATCTGTGGTTCTGCTCCGATGGACTAGGCCTCCATGAGCTGCACTGCAAGGTCGACAAATTCCTGATGAGTTGATTTCCGTTCCATTGCTCAGCCTGTATCCCTTAGGGATGGTCTGAAGTAGCCATGTATTTCCCCGGCATACCACCTAGCGCAACTTTTAAACTCGCCAAATGATCAAAAAACAATCAATTCGACGAGTATTTCTTACGTTTTCGCCACCCGGACCCCACTC
>NZ_VFES01000035.1 GCF_007858185.1 Pseudomonas grimontii | reverse complement strand
ATTTACTTGCCTTGAAGAGTGGGGAACGATAAGTCGGAAACTGCGTGAATCCCCGCGAAAACGGGGATACCAGCAAGATGAGCTATGGAGTGGGAGATTTGGTTAGCGCATATGGGGCAAGCCCCCTTCCACACTGGGTTCAACGGTGTGCCTTACTGCGCGTCAAACGCCTGTCCATTGATGCCGGTACTGTCCGGCCCCATCAGGTACAGGTACACCGGCATGATTTCTTCCGGCGTCGGGTTGTCGCTCGGGTTTTCCCCTGGATACGCCTGGGCCCGCATGCTGGTACGCGTGGCGCCGGGGTTGATGCTGTTGGCGCGTACCGGTGCGACCGTGTCGAGCTCATCCGCCAGGGTTTGCATCAAGCCTTCAGTGGCAAATTTCGACACACCATAAGCACCCCAATACGCCCGGCCCTTACGCCCGACGCTGCTGGAGGTGAACACCACGGACGCATCCTGGGACAGCTTGAGCAGCGGCAACAATGTGCTGGTGAGCATGAACATCGCATTGACGTTGATGTGCATCACCCGCATGAAGTTCTCACCGGACAGCTGCTCGATCGGAGTACGTGGGCCAATGATCGAGGCGTTGTGCAGGAGGCCGTCGAGGTGGCCGAATTCTTTTTCGATCATCGCTGCCAGCTCATCGTATTGATGGGGCAGGGCGGTCTCCAGGTTGAAGGGGATCACCACCGGCTGCGCATGGCCGGCCGCTTCGATCTCGTCATACACCTGGGCCAGGTTGGCTTCGGTCTTGCCCAACAACAGCACGGTCGCGCCATGGGCTGCGTAGGTTTTCGCCGCCGCCGCGCCAATCCCGCGACCGGCGCCCGTCACCAGGATGACCCGGCCTTTGAGCAGTTCTGGACGTGCAGAGTAATCAAACATAAAAAGCCTCGACAGAATTCAGCGGGTTACAAACACCTATCTTGAGCGCAGTGAAGATCCAAATGTGGGAGGGGCGGTGCGACGATTCGACTTGCCCCCTCCCACATTGGATCTTCCTTAGTCAGTAGAGCGAGTGAGCGATCAGCAACTGCACA
The DNA here is from genome assembly GCF_007858185.1 of Pseudomonas grimontii. Classification (GTDB taxonomy): domain Bacteria; phylum Pseudomonadota; class Gammaproteobacteria; order Pseudomonadales; family Pseudomonadaceae; genus Aquipseudomonas; species Aquipseudomonas grimontii. The sequence continues at coordinate 48,512 of NZ_VFES01000035.1, read as the reverse complement.
GTGCGTTATCCAACACCTTGCGCAGTTCCAGCGGATGATCCACCACCACATCCGCGCCCCAGTGGCGTGGGTTGTCGTCCGGGTGGATATAGCCGTAGGTGACCGCCGCCGTGCGCGTTCCGGCATCGCGGCCAGACTCGATGTCACGCAGGTCGTCGCCCACGAACAGCACGCTGGCCGGGTCCAGGTCGAGCATCTTGCACGCCAGGATCATGGGCTCCGGATCCGGCTTGCTGTTTTTCACGTGGTCCGGGCAGATCAGCAGGGCTGAACGCTCGGCCAGGCCCAACTGCTGCATGATCGGCTCGGCGAAGCGCAGTGGCTTGTTGGTGACGACGCCCCAGATCAGCTTGGCCTTCTCGATGTCTTCCAGAAGCTCGGCCATGCCGTCGAACAATTTGCTGTGGACGGCGCAGCCTTTCAGGTAACGCTCGAGGAATTCTTCGCGCAGTTCTTCAAAACCAGGCGTTTCAGGGTCCATCGAGAAGGTCACGGCGACCATCGCCCGCGCACCACCGGAGATTTCGTCGCGGATGTGCTCGGGATTCATCGGTGGCAGGCCACGGTCCGCGCGCATGGCCTGGCAGATGGCGATAAAGTCCGGCGCGGTGTCCAGCAGGGTACCGTCCATGTCGAAGAGAACCGCTCGCAACTTCACAGGCTTACTCCTCGCGCAGGGTCTGGATCATGTAGTTGACGTCAACGTCGCTGGCCAGTTTGTAGTGCTTGGTCAGCGGGTTGTAGGTCAGGCCGATGATGTCCTTGACGGTCAGCCCGGCCTGGCGGCTCCACGCGCCCAGTTCGGACGGGCGGATGAATTTCTTGAAGTCGTGGGTGCCGCGCGGCAGCAGCTTCATGATGTATTCGGCGCCGATGATCGCGAACAGGTACGCCTTGGGGTTGCGGTTGATGGTGGAGAAGAACACCTGGCCGCCCGGCTTGACCATGCGGAAGCAGGCGCGGATCACCGAGGACGGGTCTGGCACGTGCTCCAGCATTTCCAGGCAGGTGACCACGTCGAACTGCTCGGGCATTTCTTCAGCCAGGGCTTCGGCGGTGATCTGGCGGTATTCCACGTTGACGCCGGATTCCAGCTGGTGCAGTTGGGCCACGGCCAACGGCGCTTCGCCCATGTCGATGCCCATCACGGTCGCGCCGCGCTGGGCCATGGCTTCGCTGAGGATGCCGCCGCCGCAACCGACGTCCAGCACCTTCTTGCCGGCCAGGTTGACGCGTTCGTCAATCCAGTTGACCCGCAGCGGGTTGATGTCGTGCAGGGGTTTGAACTCGCTTTCGCGGTCCCACCAGCGGTGGGCCAGGGCTTCAAACTTGGCGATTTCGGCGTGGTCGACGTTGCTCATGGTGAATCCTCTAAATCTGATAAATCGGTTTGTCGGTCCTGAACACGCGGGTTCAGAGCCAGCGTTATTCGGCGTGCCCGCTGATGCGTTTTCCCCAGGCAATGGCCGTGGCGGTCAACTGTTGTTCATCCATGCGGGTGAGTTGCCGGTCGTCGAGCAACTGCTTGCCGGCGACCCAAAGGTGTTTCACGCAATCGCGTCCGGTGGCATATATAAGCTGTGAGACCGGATCGTAGATCGGTTGTTGCGCCAGCCCCGTCAGATCGAAAGCGACCATATCCGCCGCCTTGCCCACTTCCAGGGAACCGATTTCGCTTTCCAGGCCCATGGCACGCGCACCGTTGAGCGTAGCCATGCGCAGTGCACGGTGGGCGTCCAAGGCGGTGGCCGAGCCGGCGACGGCCTTGGCCAGCATCGCGGCGGTACGGGTTTCACCCAGCAGGTCCAGGTCGTTGTTGCTGGCGGCGCCGTCGGTGCCGATGGCCACATTGACGCCCGCCTGCCACAGACGCTCCACCGGGCAGAAGCCACTGGCCAGTTTCAGGTTCGATTCCGGGCAATGGATGACGCTGGTGTTGCTTTCTACCAGCAAAGCCAGGTCGTCCTCGCTGATTTGGGTCATATGAACGGCCTGGAAGCGCGGGCCCAGCAGGCCGAGGCGTCCCAGGCGCGCCAATGGCCGTTCACCGGTTTGTTCGACTGCCTGTTGTACCTCGAAAGCGGTTTCATGCACATGCATATGGATCGCGGCGTCCAGCTCTTCGGCGATTACCCGGATTTTTTCCAGGTTGGCATCGCACACGGTGTAGGGCGCGTGGGGGCCGAAGGTGATCTTGATGCGCGGGTGGTGCTTGAGGTCGCCGAACAGCTCGATGCCCTGGCGGATAGCCTCATCGGCGGTGCCGGCGCCGGGAATCGGGAAGTCGAGGATCGGAATCGCGATCTGTGCACGCATGCCGCTGTTGTGCACGCAATCGCTGGCGACCTTGGGGTAGAAGTACATGTCCGAGAAGCAGGTAATGCCGCCCTTGAGCTGCTCGGCAATGGCCAGGTCGGTGCCGTCACGCACGAAGGCCTCGTCGACCCACTTGGCTTCGGCGGGCCAGATGTGTTTTTCCAGCCAGGTCATCAAGGGCAGGTCATCGGCCAGGCCGCGAAACAGGCTCATCGCCGCATGGCCGTGGGCGTTGATCAGGCCGGGGCTGAGCAGCATGCCCGGCAGTTCGCGCACTTCACTGGCCGAAAGCTTCAACGCCGCAGCCCGTGGCCCGATAAAGGCAATCCGCCCATCGCGAATGCCCACGCCGTGTTGCTTGAGCACCACGCCGGCGGGTTCGACAGGTACCAGCCAGGTTGGCAGTAGCAATAAGTCGAGCGGGGCAGCAGTGGAGGTCATCGCAGGCTTCTTCCCGGGCAGCTATAAAAGAAGCGCGAAGTATACCCGAGCGTCCTGGCTGGCGGATCGCTATAATCGGCGGCTTTTGTTGATGAGTACGGGGTGAGGGATGCGCGATCGACTGTTGGCAGCGGAGAAAGTGAAGGCCATCGATTGGCGTGATGGCACGCTGCACCTGCTCGATCAACGTGCCTTGCCATCCCAGGAGCGCTGGGTGGCTTGCTCCACGGTCGATGAAGTGGCTGCGGCCATTCGCGCCATGGTGGTGCGTGGTGCACCGGCCATCGGCATCAGCGCGGCCTATGGCCTGGTGCTCGCCGCTCGCGAGCGCATCGCCGAGGGCGGTGACTGGCAGGCCGCATGGGAAGACGACTACGCGCTACTGGCCGATACCCGTCCGACCGCTTCGAACCTGTTCTGGGCGCTCAAGCGCATGCGCGATCGCCTGGACCGCGTCAGGAAGCACGCCGATCCGTTGGCGGTGCTGGAAGCCGAAGCTATCGCTATCCATGAAAGCGACCGGGAAGCCAACTTCGTCATGGCCCAGTTGGGCGTTGAGCGAATTCGCAAGCATCAGGGCAACGCTCAGGCGATTTTGACCCATGGTAACGCCGGCGCCTTGGCGACAGGCGGTGTCGGCACGGCCCTCGGGGTGATTCGCGCCGCCTTCCTGGAGGGTTTGATCGAGCACGTCTATGTCAATGAAACCCGTCCATGGTTGCAAGGCTCGCGGCTGACCGCCTGGGAGCTGGCGGGCGAGGGTATCCCGGTCACAGTGAATGCCGACTCGGCCGGCGCGCATATCCTCAAGACCAAGGGCATCACCTGGGTGATCGTCGGCGCCGATTGCATTGCCGCTAACGGCGATGTGATCGGCAAGATCGGCACCTATCAATTGGCGGTGTGCGCCATGCACCACGGCGTGCGTTTCATGGTGGTGGCGCCGAGTTCGACCCTGGATCTGATGATGGCCACGGGGGAGGATGTTGCGTTGGAAGAGCGCGATCCCGGCGAGCTGCTGGAGGTTATGGGGCAGCACTTGGAGGTTAATGCGTTTAATCCGGTATTTGATGTGACTCCGGCCGACTTGATTGATGTGATTGTGACCGAGAAGGGCGTGGTTGAGCGGCCGGATACGGCGAAATTGGCCAAGTTAATGTGCCGTAAGCGGCTGCATTGAGGGCTGTGATGTGGGTGAAACGGCTGTCGGGGGGCAAGCCCGTTCCCACACTTGAAGGGTGAACACAGTCGAAATGTGGGAGGGGGCTTGCCCCCGATTGGCCCTGAAAGTCAATAAAACCCACGGATCCGCCCTCAAAAAAAAGCACCACCCCATCTCTGAGCCCCTCTCGTCGCCCTCAAGCCTGTCATCCGTCAAATTACTAGTCTCCATGCGCATCAGGGGGATAGGTGCGTGGCGGCGATTGTGATAACATCCGGCGGTTTCCAGGGCTGCCCCCAGGGGTTGCCCATAACGTGCAGATCCGTGTCATAACTCGTTGATTTGTCGTAAGTCGTTGTCAGGCAGTGTGCCGGCAACGGCGAGCTTCGTTCGTCCCATATGGATGCGACGAGGTTTCACCCGAAAAAGGAATCAGGCTTCTCATGGGCGAACTGGCCAAAGAAATCCTCCCGGTCAATATCGAAGACGAGCTGAAACAGTCCTACCTCGACTACGCGATGAGCGTAATTGTCGGTCGGGCACTGCCTGATGCGCGCGATGGCTTGAAGCCCGTGCACCGGCGTGTGCTGTTCGCAATGAGCGAGCTGGGTAACGACTGGAACAAGCCGTACAAGAAATCTGCCCGTGTTGTCGGTGACGTGATCGGTAAGTATCACCCTCACGGCGACACTGCGGTGTACGACACCATCGTTCGGATGGCCCAGCCGTTTTCCCTGCGCTACCTGCTGGTAGACGGCCAGGGCAACTTCGGTTCGGTCGACGGCGACAACGCCGCAGCCATGCGATACACCGAAGTGCGCATGACCAAGCTGGCGCACGAGCTGCTGGCTGACCTGCATAAAGAAACCGTGGACTGGGTGCCGAACTACGACGGCACCGAAATGATCCCGGCGATCATGCCGACCCGGATCCCCAACCTGCTGGTCAACGGTTCCAGCGGTATCGCCGTGGGCATGGCCACCAACATCCCGCCGCACAACCTCGGTGAAGTCATCGACGGTTGCCTGGCGCTTATCGACAACCCTGAGCTGACCGTCGATGAGTTGATGCAATACATTCCCGGTCCAGACTTCCCGACCGCCGCGATCATCAACGGTCGTGCCGGCATCATCGAAGCCTACCGCACCGGTCGCGGCCGCATTTACATGCGCGCCCGCTCGATGATCGAAGACATCGACAAGGTCGGTGGCCGTCAGCAGATCGTCATCACCGAACTCCCGTACCAGTTGAACAAGGCGCGTCTGATCGAGAAGATCGCCGAGCTGGTTAAAGAGAAGAAGCTCGAAGGCATCACCGAGCTGCGCGACGAATCCGACAAAGACGGTATGCGCGTGGTGATCGAGCTGCGTCGTGGCGAAGTGCCTGAGGTGATCCTCAACAACCTCTACGCCCAGACCCAACTGCAAAGCGTGTTTGGTATCAACGTGGTTGCACTGATCGACGGCCGTCCGCGCATCCTGAACCTCAAGGATCTGCTGGAAGCCTTCGTACGTCACCGTCGCGAAGTCGTTACCCGCCGTACCGTGTTCGAACTGCGTAAGGCCCGCGAGCGCGGCCACATCCTGGAAGGCCAGGCTGTAGCACTGTCGAACATCGACCCGGTCATCGCCCTGATCAAGGCTTCGCCGACGCCGTCGGAAGCCAAGGAAGCGCTGATCAAGATGCCGTGGGAATCCAGCGCCGTCGTGGCGATGGTTGAACGTGCCGGTGCCGACTCGTGCCGCCCGGAGACACTGGACCCGCAATACGGCCTGCGTGACGGCAAGTACTTCCTGTCGCCGGAACAGGCCCAGGCTATCCTGGAACTGCGCCTGCACCGCCTGACCGGCCTGGAGCACGAGAAGCTGCTGGCCGAGTACCAGGAGATCCTCAACCAGATCGGCGAGCTGATCCGCATCCTCAACAGCGCCGTGCGCCTGATGGAAGTGATCCGCGAAGAGCTGGAAGTGATCCGCGCCGAATACGGCGACGTGCGCCGCACCGAAATCCTCGATGCTCGCCTCGACCTGACCCTGGGTGACATGATCCCGGAAGAAGAGCGCGTGGTGACCATCTCCCACGGTGGTTATGCCAAGACCCAGCCATTGGCTGCGTACCAGGCCCAGCGTCGTGGTGGTAAAGGTAAATCGGCTACCGGCGTGAAGGATGAGGACTACATTGCTCACCTGCTGGTCGCCAACAGCCACACCACGCTGCTGCTGTTCTCCAGCAAGGGCAAGGTGTACTGGCTCAAGACCTACGAAATCCCGGAAGCCTCCCGTGCTGCCCGTGGTCGTCCGTTGGTCAACCTGCTGCCGCTGGACAGTGATGAATACATCACCACCATGCTGCCGGTCGAGGAATACACCGAAGGTCACTTCATCTTCATGGCCACCGCCAAAGGCACCGTGAAAAAGACCCCGCTGGAATCCTTCAGCCGCCAGCGCAGCGTGGGCCTGATCGCCCTGGAGCTGGACGAAGGCGACGTACTGATCAGCGCGGCCATCACCGATGGCGAGCGTGAAGTCATGCTGTTCTCCGACGGCGGTAAAGTGACACGCTTCAAGGAATCCGACGTCCGTGCCATGGGCCGTACCGCCCGCGGTGTGCGCGGCATGCGCCTGCCGGAAGGGCAGAAGCTGATTTCGATGCTGATCCCGGAAGAAGGCAGCCAGATCCTCACCGCTTCCGAGCGTGGTTATGGCAAACGCACCGCCATCAGCGAGTTCCCGGAGTACAAGCGTGGCGGCCAGGGCGTTATCGCCATGGTCAGCAACGACCGCAACGGCCGTCTGGTCGGCGCGGTCCAGGTGCTCGACGGCGAGGAAATCATGCTGATTTCCGACCAGGGCACCCTCGTACGTACCCGTGTGGCTGAAGTGTCGAGCCTGGGCCGTAACACCCAGGGTGTGACCCTGATCAAGCTGGCCAAGGACGAAAAACTGGTCGGCCTGGAGCGTGTCCAGGAACCGTCGGAAGTGGAAGGCGAAGAGCTGGAAGGTGAGGAGTTTGAAGGCGAGGTGATCGCAACGGGCGATGACAACGTCGACGAGCCAACCCTCGATGCTGCCGCAGACGAAGAAGAACCGCAGGAATAAGCGGACACACAGGGGGCGGATGAAGATTCGCCCCCTTGTTGTTTGTCCCCTTTGAAAGAACAACGCCGCCCCCTGTAGGAGCGAGCTTGCTCGCGAAAATCGTCAACGATAACGCGAGGTGCCTGATGCGCCCTTGCGCTCTCGGGTTTTTCGCGAGCAAGCTCGCTCCTGCAGTGTTTGATTTCAGTCCCACCAGATCAGAGAGATTGGATGTGAGCAAGAGAGCCTATAACTTCTGTGCCGGTCCCGCGGCGCTTCCTGAAGCAGTCCTGCAGCGTGCGCAGGGTGAACTCCTCGACTGGCATGGAAAAGGCCTCTCCGTGATGGAAATGAGCCATCGCAGCGATGAGTTCGTGTCCATTGCCACCAAGGCCGAGCAGGATCTGCGCGACTTGCTGGACATCCCATCCAATTACAAAGTGCTGTTCCTGCAGGGGGGCGCGAGCCAACAGTTCGCCCAGATCCCGCTGAACCTGCTGCCGGAAGACGGCACTGCCGACTACATCGACACCGGTATCTGGGGGCAGAAGGCTATTGAAGAGGCCTCGCGCTACGGTCACGTCAATGTCGCCGGCACCGCCAAGCCCTACGACTACTTCGCCATTCCAGGTCAGAACGAATGGAAGCTGTCGAAGGATGCGGCCTACGTGCACTACGTCGCGAACGAAACCATTGGCGGCCTGGAGTTCGACTGGGTGCCGGAAGTCGGTGACGTCCCGCTGGTGTGCGACATGTCCTCGGACATCCTCTCGCGGCCTATCGACGTGTCGCGCTACGGCATGATCTACGCCGGCGCGCAGAAGAACATCGGCCCGAGCGGCATCCTGGTCAACATCGTCCGTGAAGACCTGCTGGGTCGCGCCCGCTCGCTGTGCCCGACCATGCTCAACTTCAAGGTCGCAGCCGACAATGGCTCGATGTACAACACCCCGCCGGCCTTCGCCTGGTACCTGTCGGGCCTGGTGTTCGAGTGGTTGAAAGAGCAAGGCGGTGTCGCCGCCATGGGTAAGCTCAACGAAGAGAAGAAGCGTACCCTGTACGACTTCATCGACGCCAGCGGCCTGTACAGCAACCCGATCAACCTGACTGACCGCTCGTGGATGAACGTGCCGTTCCGCCTGGCTGACGACCGCCTGGACAAGCCATTCCTGGCTGGTGCCGACGCACGCGGCCTGCTGAACCTCAAGGGCCACCGTTCGGTAGGTGGCATGCGCGCCTCCATCTACAACGCTGTCGACATCCACGCGATCAACGCGCTGGTTGCCTACATGGCAGAGTTCGAAAAGGAACACGGCTAATGTCTGAACAAGAACTCAAGGCCCTGCGGGTACGCATTGACAGCCTGGACGAAAAGGTCCTGGAGCTGATCAGCGAGCGTGCGCGCTGCGCCCAGGAAGTGGCACGGGTGAAGATGGCGTCCCTGGCTGAAGGCGAAGTGCCGGTGTTCTACCGACCGGAGCGTGAAGCCCAGGTGCTCAAGCGCGTCATGGAGCGTAACAAGGGCCCGCTGGGCAACGAAGAGATGGCGCGGTTGTTCCGTGAAATCATGTCGTCGTGCCTGGCGCTCGAGCAGCCGCTGAAAGTGGCTTACCTAGGCCCGGAAGGCACCTTCACCCAAGCGGCGGCCATGAAGCACTTCGGCCACGCGGTGATCAGCAAGCCAATGGCGGCCATCGACGAAGTGTTTCGTGAAGTGGCGGCCGGTGCGGTGAACTTTGGCGTGGTGCCGGTGGAAAATTCCACCGAAGGCGCGGTCAACCACACGCTGGACAGCTTCCTCGAGCACGACATGGTGATCTGCGGCGAAGTCGAGCTGCGCATCCACCATCACTTGCTGGTGGGTGAGAGCACCAAGACCGACAGCATCAGCCGCATCTATTCCCACGCCCAGTCCCTGGCCCAGTGCCGCAAGTGGCTGGACGCCCATTACCCGAATGTCGAGCGCGTGGCGGTGTCCAGCAACGCCGAAGCGGCCAAGCGCGTGAAGGGTGAGTGGAATTCGGCGGCGATCGCCGGTGATATGGCGGCTGGCTTGTATGGCCTGACGCGCCTGGCCGAGAAAATCGAGGATCGCCCGGACAACTCCACGCGCTTCCTGATGATCGGCAGCCAGGAAGTGCCGCCGACCGGCGACGACAAGACCTCGATCATCGTCTCCATGAGCAACAAGCCCGGCGCGCTGCATGAGCTGCTGGTGCCGTTCCACGACAACGGGATTGACCTGACGCGTATCGAGACGCGTCCTTCGCGCAGCGGTAAATGGACTTACGTGTTCTTTATCGACTTCATCGGCCACCACCGCGACCCGCTGGTCAAGGGCGTGCTGGAGAAGATCAGTCAGGAAGCCGTGGCGCTCAAGGTGCTGGGCTCTTACCCGAAAGCGGTTTTGTGAGGCTTTAACATGAGTGGCAACTTCCTCGCCCTGGCTCAGCCGGGCGTGCAACAACTGTCGCCTTACGTTCCGGGCAAGCCTGTGGACGAGCTGGCGCGTGAGTTGAACCTGGATCCTTCCAAAATCGTCAAGCTGGCGAGTAACGAGAATCCACTGGGTCCAAGCCCCAAGGTATTGGCGGCGATTCGCGAAGAGTTGGCCGAGCTGACCCGTTACCCGGACGGCAATGGCTTCGCCCTCAAGTCGCTGCTGGCAGAAACATGCCGGGTCGAGCTGAACCAGGTAACCCTGGGTAATGGCTCCAACGACATCCTCGAGCTGGTCGGCCGTGCCTACCTGGCGCCGGGGCTGAACGCCGTGTTCAGCGAGCACGCGTTTGCGGTTTACCCGATCGTCACCCAGGCAGTCGGTGCCGACGCCCGCGTGATTCCTGCCAAGGACTGGGGCCATGACCTGCCGGCCATGCTGGCCGCCATCGACGCCCAGACCCGCGTCGTGTTTGTCGCGAACCCGAACAACCCGACCGGCACCTGGTTCGATGCGCAAGCGCTCAACGACTTCCTGCAAGACGTGCCTGAGCATGTGCTGGTGGTGTTGGACGAAGCCTACATCGAGTACGCCGAAGGCAGCGACCTGCCGGACGGCCTGGATTTCCTGGCGGCCTACCCGAACCTGCTGGTGTCGCGAACCTTCTCCAAGGCCTATGGGCTGGCGTCGTTGCGGGTTGGCTACGGCTTGTCGACGGCGGTGGTTGCCGATGTGCTGAACCGCGTGCGCCAACCATTCAACGTTAACAGCCTTGCCCTGGCAGCCGCCTGTGCGGCGGTGAAGGATGCCGAATACCTGGAAGAGGGTCGCCGCATCAACGCAAGCGGCATGCTGCAGTTGCAGGATGGCTTCCGGGAACTGGGCCTGGGCTGGATTCCCTCCAAGGGCAACTTCATCTGTGTCGACCTTGGCCAAGTGGCTGCCCCGGTATTCCAGGGGCTGCTGCGCGAAGGTGTGATCGTGCGGCCGGTGGCCAACTACGGCATGCCGAACCACCTGCGGATCACCATCGGGTTACCGGCTGAAAACAGCCGCTTCCTGGAGGCGTTGGCCAAGGTCCTGGCTCGTGGTTGATGTCACTGCATTGCAACCTGCTGTGCCTATGATCGGTCGCCTGGTGGTAGTGGGGCTGGGATTGATCGGCGGCTCCTTTGCCAAAGGCCTGCGCGAGAGCGGGCTATGTAGGGAAGTGGTCGGGGTGGACCTGGACCCGCAATCACGCAAGCTGGCGGTGGAGTTGGGCGTAGTGGATCGCTGTGAGGCGGACCTGGCGCTGGCGTGTCAGGGTGCTGACGTCATCCAGCTCGCTGTGCCGATCCTGGCGATGGAGAAACTGCTGGCGGTACTGGCCGGCATGCACCTGGGCCAGGCGATCCTGACGGACGTCGGCAGTGCCAAGGGCAATGTGGTGCGTGCGGCGCAACAGGCCTTTGGCGGCATGCCGTCGCGTTTTGTGCCGGGCCATCCGATTGCCGGTTCCGAACAGAGCGGGGTGGAGGCGTCCAATGCGCAGCTGTTCCGCCGCCATAAAGTGATCCTGACGCCACTGGAACAAACCGATCCGGCCGCGCTGGCCGTGGTGGATCGTCTCTGGCGTGAGCTGGGGGCGGACGTGGAGCATATGCAGGTCGAACGCCACGACGAAGTGCTGGCGGCGACCAGCCATTTGCCGCATCTGCTGGCATTCGGCCTGGTGGACTCCCTGGCCAAGCGCAACGAAAACCTCGAGATTTTCCGTTACGCCGCCGGCGGCTTCCGCGATTTCACGCGGATTGCCGGCAGCGATCCGGTGATGTGGCACGACATCTTTCTCGCCAATCGCGAAGCGGTGTTGCGCACCCTGGACACCTTCCGCAGTGACCTCGACGCCTTGCGCGATGCGGTCGATGCCGGGGATGGCCATCAATTATTGGGCGTGTTCACCCGTGCGCGGGTGGCGCGTGAGCATTTCAGCAAGATTCTGGCTCGCCGGGCCTATATGGAAACCGCTGTGAACGCCGATGACCTGACCTTCCTCGCCAACCCAGGCGGCCGCTTGAGCGGGCGTATCCGGGTGCCGGGTGACAAGTCGATCTCCCATCGCTCGATCATGCTCGGCTCGTTGGCCGAGGGTGTGACGGAGGTGGAAGGGTTCCTTGAGGGTGAAGACGCCCTGGCGACCCTGCAGGCGTTTCGCGACATGGGCGTGGTGATTGAGGGGCCGCACCATGGGCGCGTGACCATTCATGGCGTGGGCTTGCACGGCTTGAAGCCGGCGCCGGGGCCGATCTACCTGGGTAATTCCGGTACGTCCATGCGCCTGCTATCCGGGTTGTTGGCGGCGCAACGCTTTGACAGCGTGTTGACCGGCGATGCTTCCCTGTCCAAGCGCCCGATGAACCGCGTGGCCAAGCCATTGCGAGACATGGGCGCGGTGATCGAGACCGGGCCGGAAGGGCGTCCGCCGCTGACCATTCGTGGTGGCCAGGCGCTGAAAGGCATGAGCTATGCAATGCCGATGGCCAGCGCCCAGGTCAAATCCTGCCTGCTGCTGGCAGGGTTGTATGCCGAAGGTAAAACCGCGGTGACCGAGCCTGCGCCGACCCGAGACCATACCGAGCGTATGTTGCGCGGGTTTGGTTACCCGGTTGCGGTGGAAGGTGCTACTGCGTCGGTGGAGTCGGGTCATGTACTGACGGCGACCCATATTGAAGTGCCGGGGGACATCTCCTCTTCGGCCTTCTTCCTGGTGGCGGCTTCGATTGCCGAGGGTTCCGAGTTGCTGCTGGAGCATGTCGGCGTCAACCCGACCCGCACCGGGGTGATCGATATCCTGCGATTGATGGGGGCAGATATCACCTTGGAGAACCCGCGCGAAGTGGGTGGCGAGCCTGTCGCTGACCTGCGGGTGCGGGCAGCTGCGTTGAAAGGGATCGAGATCCCTGAGGCGCTGGTGCCGTTGGCGATCGACGAGTTCCCGGTGCTGTTCGTCGCGGCGGCCTGTGCTGAAGGGCGAACCGTGTTGCGGGGGGCGCAAGAGTTGCGTGTGAAGGAGTCCGACCGTATCCAGGTCATGGCCGACGGTCTGCTGGCGTTGGGGGTGAAGTGTGAACCGACCCCCGATGGGATTATCATTGACGGTGGCCTGATGGGCGGTGGTGAAGTCCATGCCCATGGTGATCACCGGATTGCCATGGCCTTCAGTGTGGCTTCCCTGCGGGCGGCTGCGCCGATTCGTATCCATGACTGTGCCAATGTTGCTACGTCTTTTCCGAACTTTCTTACACTGTGTGCCCAAGTCGGCATCCGTGTTGCCCAAGAGGCTCAATTGTGAATATCAAAGCACCGGTGATTACCATCGACGGGCCAAGCGGCTCGGGCAAAGGCACGATCGCCGGCATCCTGGCCAAGCGCCTGGGCTGGTGCCTGCTGGATTCCGGCGCGCTGTACCGCCTGCTGGCGTTTGCCGCACGCAACCATGGCGTCGACCTGACCAACGAAGAATCCCTGAAGCTGCTGGCCGCGCACCTCGATGTGCAGTTCGTCGGCGCGACGGAAGGTCATCCCCAGCGCATCATCCTGGAAGGGGACGATGTGACCGATGATTTGCGTAACGAGCAGGTCGGTTCCTGGGCTTCCCAGGTTGCCGCGCTGCCGGCTGTGCGTGATGCGCTGTTGCAGCGTCAGCGGGCTTTCCAGGAGCCGCCGGGCCTGGTGGCCGATGGCCGTGACATGGGCACGGTCGTGTTTCCCGAGGCGCCGCTGAAGATTTTCCTGACCGCCAGCGCCGAGGAGCGGGCTCGCCGCCGCTACTTGCAGTTGAAGGGCAAAGTCGATGGTGTTAGTCTGTCGAGTCTGCTAGATGAGATCCGTGCACGCGATGAGCGTGATACCCAGCGCGCAGTAGCCCCGCTAAAACCGGCGGCTGATGCTATACAGCTGGATTCCACGGAGTTGTCCATCGAGCAGGTGCTGGAACGCATCTTGAGTGAAATCGCCATTCGCGATATCGCCGGGTGATCAAGAAGGCCGCAGGGGACCAGTCATAGTCCTGCGGTGGCTTCTTTTAACTGAAACTGACCCACACCGTCTGGGGTGTGGAGATGGGCGTATTCTTCGCCCTTATCAACAGGAATTAAAATGAGCGAAAGCTTTGCGGAACTCTTTGAAGAAAGCCTAAAAACCCTGAACCTTCAGGCAGGCTCCATCATCACCGGTGTTATCGTTGATATCGATTACCAAGCTCGCTGGGTAACCGTTCACGCTGGTCTGAAGTCTGAAGCTCTGATCCCGCTGGAACAGTTCTACAACGATGCTGGTGATCTGACAATCAATGTCGGTGACGAAGTTCACGTTGCTCTGGACTCGGTTGAAGACGGTTTCGGTGAAACCAAGCTGTCCCGTGAAAAAGCCAAGCGCGCTGAATGCTGGATTGTTCTCGAAGCAGCCTTCGCAGCTGAAGAAGTGGTCAAGGGCGTTATCAACGGTAAGGTTAAAGGCGGCTTCACTGTCGACGTTAACGGCATCCGTGCGTTCCTGCCAGGTTCTTTGGTCGACGTTCGTCCTGTGCGCGACACCACGCACCTGGAAGGCAAAGAACTCGAATTCAAGGTCATCAAACTCGACCAGAAGCGCAACAACGTTGTCGTTTCCCGTCGCAGCGTCCTGGAAGCAGAGAACTCCGCCGAGCGTGAAGCTCTGCTGGAATCCCTGCAGGAAGGCCAACAAGTCAAAGGTATCGTCAAGAACCTCACCGATTACGGCGCATTCGTCGATCTGGGTGGCGTCGATGGCCTGCTGCACATTACCGACATGGCTTGGAAGCGTATCAAGCATCCTTCCGAAATCGTCAATGTTGGCGACGAGATCGATGTCAAGGTTCTGAAATACGATCGCGAGCGCAACCGTGTTTCCCTGGGCCTGAAGCAACTGGGTGAAGATCCATGGGTCGCTATCAAGGCCCGTTACCCAGAAAGCACTCGCGTAACCGCGCGTGTTACCAACCTGACCGACTACGGCTGCTTCGCTGAGCTGGAAGAAGGCGTTGAAGGCCTGGTACACGTTTCCGAAATGGACTGGACCAACAAGAACATCCACCCTTCGAAAGTCGTACAAGTCGGCGACGAAGTGGAAGTTATGGTTCTGGACATCGACGAAGAGCGTCGTCGTATCTCCCTGGGCATCAAGCAGTGCAAATCTAACCCATGGGAAGATTTCTCTGGCCAGTTCAACAAGGGCGATAAAATCTCCGGCACCATCAAGTCGATCACCGATTTCGGTATCTTCATTGGTCTGGACGGCGGCATCGACGGCCTGGTTCACCTGTCCGACATCTCCTGGAACGAAGTTGGCGAAGAAGCTGTTCGTCGTTTCAAGAAGGGCGACGAGCTGGACACCGTTATCCTGTCGGTTGACCCAGAGCGCGAGCGCATCTCCCTGGGTATCAAGCAACTGGAAAGCGATCCGTTCTCCGAGTACGTTCAAGAGAACGACAAAGGCGCAATCGTTAAAGGCACTGTGAAAGAAGTTGACGCCAAAGGCGCCATCATCGTTCTGGCCGACGATATCGAAGCGACTCTGAAAGCCTCCGAAATCAGCCGTGACCGCGTTGAAGACGCGCGCAACGTTCTGAAAGAAGGCCAGGAAGTAGAAGCCAAGATCATCAGCGTTGATCGTAAGAGCCGCGTGATCCAGCTCTCCATTAAGTCGAAAGACGAAGTTGAAGAGAAAGAAGCAATCCAGAGCCTGAAATCGGCTCCGGAAGCTGCAACTGGCGAGACCACCATGGCCTCCCTGCTGCGCGAAGCAATGGCTAAGCAGAACTAAGTTCTGTAAGGCTGTAAAAAAGGGCGACTTCGGTCGCCCTTTTTTTTTGCCTGTTGAGTCAGCAGCTAAGAACCAAGGTGTATAGCTCAAGGTCAGAACTGACTATAGTCTTTGGGAGATCGTTCCCGCGTTGCTGATTTAGTAAGGATTTGAATGAACAGGCTTTTTCTAATGCTCACATTGGCGATGCTTGCAGGGTGTGCTGCCAGCGCCAAAACACACGCACGGCATGGCGTCAGTGGCGTCGAAGTAGACTGCTCAGGGCTAGGCTCGAGCTGGGAGAAGTGCGAGAAGCGTGCGGATCGTGAGTGCAGGATGCAAGGCTACAAAGTAGTGACAAAGTCCAGTGATGCCAAGGAAGAGGATGGTGGCTACCTGTTTGGTTGGAATCCGGCGGGTGCGGTGACTAGGACGATGTTGGTGATTTGTAATTGAGTAAGATTTTAATGCTTGGTCAATGACGGTAATTGGAGAGTGGACAGGAGTACTAATCGCTCTCGGGAAGCACCAGACTTAGTGATAAGGTGTACTTGGTAATGGGGTCGAGTGTTAGGTGAGCTAGTATGCAAAAGATTGTGATAATAGGTTCTTCGGGTCATGCTAAGGTCATTTTGGACATAGTTGAAAAGCAGGCACTGTACTTGGTGGTGGGGCTGATTGATTCTTTCAGGGGAGTGGGTGAAGAGAGCCTTGGCTATCCTGTTATCGGGTGCGAATCAGACCTTCCAAGGCTTCTGGTTGAGCACTCCGTTGAGGGAGCCATTATTGCTATTGGTGATAATAGCGTTCGTGAGAAGGTATATAAATCTCTCTTGGAGTTGTGCCCGAAATTACCCTTTGTTTGTGCTATTCATCCAGGCGCCAGTATTGGCAAGGGCGTGACCATTGGGGTTGGAACTGTCGTTATGGCTGGTGCGGTGGTGAATCCCTGCTGTGAGGTGGGACGGTTTTGTATTGTTAACACCAAGGCCTCACTGGATCACGACTCGGTGATGGAGGATTTTTCTAGCTTGGCTCCAGCCGTAACAACAGGGGGGAACTGCCGAATAGGAAGTCACTCAGCTATTGGCATCGGTGCGAATTTGCGTCATGGGGTCACTGTTGGTGAGCACGCAGTGGTCGGCGGTAACTCGATGGTTTTGAGCGACATTGATCCTTTTGTGGTTGCCTATGGGGTACCGGCAAAAAAAATCAGGTCAAGGCGGAAGGCCGACAAGTATCTTTGAAGAGGTTTTGATTCAACTGCTCGCGTGTCGTGGGGCTTGAAGGCAGGCTTATGAAAGATTAGTGAGTTTTTGGACTGTTCAAAATCTGCGGGTCATGCTAAAACCGTCAAAGCGCTTTTCCTAGCTGCTTGAAAAAGAAGGGAAAAATATGACGAAGTCGGAGTTGATCGAACGAATTGTCACCCATCAAGGGCTGCTTTCATCCAAGGATGTAGAGCTGGCTATCAAGACTATGCTTGAACAAATGTCTCAGTGTTTGGCTACTGGGGATCGGATTGAGATTCGCGGGTTTGGTAGCTTTTCGCTGCATTATCGGGCACCCCGTGTGGGGCGTAATCCTAAGACAGGTCAGTCCGTTAGTCTCGATGGCAAGTTTGTGCCTCACTTCAAGCCTGGCAAGGAGCTGCGGGATCGAGTCAATGAGGATGAGGACCCGATTTAATAGAGCTGGATGAGGAGTTATCTTGTGCGTTTAGTTAAGAACTTATCTCTGCTACTGGTCGTTTTGGCAGTGCTGGTGGTTACCCTGTTATTCTCACTTGAGAATCAGCAGTCTGTTTCTTTAACGTTTACAGGGTGGTCTGCGCCGTCATTGCCCGTATCATTTTATGTTGTGGTGGCCTTCTTGCTGGGGTTGCTGTTAGGGCCTTTGTGGGGCGTTATGATTGTTCGTCGTAATAATAAACGCCCTCGCAAGTAGTTCGCCTACTTGCAAAGGCTGATTCTAGAATTGACGTTGTCTAACCGTGCAGTTCCATTGCTGCAATCATGATTGCGTTTACGCGATGGACATCATACTTCTGCTCCGCAAGTTCACGGCTCGTTCTGCCCATTCGTTCGCGCAATTCCCTTGAGCTTGCCAGGTGTCCCATTGCTTTGGCAAGATCGGCCGAGTCGCGAGGTTTAACGAGATAGCCGTTTTCACCATCTATTACAGTTTCACGGCATCCAGGTGCATCGGTAGTGACAATCGCTCGTGCACAGGACATAGCCTCCAATACCGAGCGTGGTGTCCCCTCACGGTAGGATGGCAGTACAAACACGCTGCAGGCGGCAATATGGGGCTTCACGTCACTGACAGCGCCGTGGTATTGAATAAGGCCCTCTTTCTCCCAAGATGAAATCATCTCTTCGCTTATACCGGATGGATTTGAGTCCATCGGCCCGACCAAGTGAAAAGTAGCGTGCGGATAGATGGGTTTGAGCAACCGTGCTGCTTCTGCGTACTCGACCACCCCTTTATCCCGTAGTACTCGGCCTACAAACAGAAAGCTTGGTTGCTCCGGCAGTGGTGCTACCGGAAAGCTGTCAGTATCCACTCCCGAACCATTAACAACCAAAGTTGGAATGTTTTCGCTGGATAGTCCTCGCTCCTTGAACAGTTTTTGGTCATCCGGATTTTGGAAGAATAAACCTGTCGCAAAGCGCAACCCAAATTTATACAGGCCAGAGGCGACCCGTTTGACGAGGTTGCGACTGAGGCTTACTTCGGCATCGGTGAATGCGTATCCCAGACCTGTAATCAGTGCATAACGGCGCTTTATGCCTGCCAAGCGAGCCGCAGGCAGGCCGTAAACCACTGGTTTGATTGTATAGGCTAGCACCACATCAGGCTTTATCTTACGCAGGCATTGGCTGAGTTGCAGCAAGTAGCGCAAGTCGGCAAAGGGATTCAGTCCCGCACGGGACATCGGTACCACGTAGTACTCCACCCCTTTTTCGGCGAGTCGTTTGCGTACGGAGTCATCGTTTTCCGGTGCGATGGCGGCAACTTCATGACCGTTCGCTCGCATCGCGTCCAGAAGATCACCGCGAAACCGGATCAGTGATTCGGCAAAACCGGCGATTACGACAATTTTAGACATACTTACCTACGTGCGCCGTGTAATAGGTGGCAGAGTCCTGTAGGCCAGCGGCAATACGATGCGTCGGCGCATAACCTAACAGGTTTTTGGCTTTGCTGATGTCTGCCTGGGAATGGCGTACATCGGCCGCCCTGAAATCACCGTAGACAGGCATCGCACTGTTGAGTGCTGGTTGGATTGCGCCAGCCAGCTCCCGGATATGGACGAAGAGGTCATTCAGCGTAGTGCGGTCGCCCACGGCAACGTTGAAAACCTGATTAACGGCGTCGGTATTTTGCGTCGTAGCCGCGAGCAAATTGGCCTGGACGGTATTGGCGATGTAGCAAAAGTCACGGCTGGTTTCGCCGTCACCATTGATGTGAATAGACTCACCGCGCAGTAACGCTCCAAACCATTTCGGGATCACGGCTGCGTATGCGCCGTCAGGGTCCTGCCTAGGGCCAAACACGTTGAAGTACCGTAGACCTATAGTTTGCAGTCCATAGCAGCGTGCAAATACATCCGCATACAGCTCGTTGACGTATTTGGTGACAGCGTAAGGGGAGAGTGGACGACCAATATGCTCCTCAACCTTGGGCAGGGCAGGGTGGTCGCCATAGGTTGAGCTCGATGCGGCGTATACGAAACGCTTTACCTTGGCGTCTCGGCTTGCTACCAGCATGTTCAGGAAACCGTCAATGTTGGTGCCATTGGTTCGAATGGGGTCTTCAAGTGAGCGAGGCACGCTGCCTAATGCCGCTTGGTGAAGGACGAAGTCGGCACCGTGTTCCAAAGCTCGCTGGCAGTGTTCCAGCTTGCGTATATCGCCTTCTACAAACTGGAACCTGGCCCATGCAGAGTCGGAAACCGTATTTTGAACCAAATCGAGATTACGTTGATGACCCGTTTCGAAGTTGTCCAGGCCGATTACGCGTTGATTCAGTTTGAGGAGGGTTTCCAGCAAGTTTGAGCCGATGAAGCCCGCGACGCCGGTGATAAGCCAACTGCGTGGCGAAGCTGCCAATTCTTGGCGCAGTGTCTCGTACGCATTCATATCATTCTCCATTACAGACGCCAGAAGCGTGCACCGGCGCTTTCTAGGGCGGGGCCGTCGCAAATGCCTTTCACATCAATGACAACAGGCGCGTTGTGCATCAGCTTCAAGTAGTCTTCAGATGCCCATTTGGCATATGCGTCATGCGCAACAGCAACCACGACGGCCGCGGCTGGCTTGAGTTCGTTGAGGGGAAGCAGCGTGACACCATATTCATGCAGTGCTTCTACTGGATCGGCCTGAGGATCGAAGACTTGTACCTTGACGTCGAACTCTTCCAGTTCACGAATGATGTCGATGACCCGAGAGTTACGTAGATCAGGGCAGTTTTCTTTGAAGGTCAGGCCAAGTACTGTGACGACGGCGCCTGCAATTGGATGACCAGCATGAATCATCTGCTTGATGGCTTGTTGTGCAATAAAGGCGCCCATACTATCGTTGATACGACGACCCGCCAGAATAACTTGTGGGATGTAGCCAAGTTTTTCAGCCTTGTGCGTCAGGTAGTAAGGGTCGACGCCGATGCAGTGACCGCCGACCAGGCCTGGCTTGAATTTCAGGAAGTTCCACTTGGTACCGGCGGCTTCCAGGACATCCAGAGTATCGATACCCATGCGGTCGAAAATCAACGCCAGCTCGTTCATCAGTGCGATGTTAAGGTCGCGCTGAGTGTTTTCGATCACTTTGGCTGCTTCGGCCACTTTGATAGAGGCCGCTTTGTAAACGCCGGCGGTCACTACGGAGCTGTATACGTCAGCGACAATTTCAAGGGTGGCCGCGTCTTGCCCGGATACCACTTTTTTAATCTTGGTGAATGTGTGCTCTTTATCGCCCGGATTGATTCGTTCTGGGCTGTAGCCCACGGTGAAATCGGTACCGCACTTCAAGCCTGATATGCGCTCAAGAATTGGTACGCAGATATCTTCGGTCACACCTGGGTAGACGGTAGATTCATAGACGACGATGTCGCCCTGCTTGAGTGCTTTGCCTACGCTTTCCGAGGCTTTTACTATCGGCGTCAAGTCCGGTTGATGAGCGTCGTCTATCGGTGTAGGTACGGCAACGATATGGAAATCCGCTTGGGCGAGAACACCTGGCTTGCTGGTGAATTCGATTTGCGCCTCACCCAATTCGTTGTGGCTCACTTCATTGGTACGATCATTCCCGGCGCGAAGCTCTTCCAGCCGACTTTCGTTGATATCGAAACCGATTACCGGGCCGTGTTTGCCGAACGCTACGGCCACAGGTAGGCCTACATAGCCCAGTCCGACCACTGATACCTTTCTCGGATACATGGGGTTTCCTTTAATAAATGAAATCTGTTTTCAGATAGCTTGTTTTTGATCGAGCCACGCCTGGAACATGAGCACCGGCCACAGCTGGTGCTGGTAGTTTCCTTGGCCTCGTAAGTGTTTTTCCCACACGGTTTGGATCATTCCCGGTACAAAATAGCCTTCACTGGCCAGTCTTTGCGGATCCAGCAAAGCGTCAGCCCATTCGCGCAAGGGGCCTCGAAGCCATTCGTGCAGTGGAATACCAAAGCCCATTTTCGGGCGTTCAATCATTTCTCGCGGCACATAGCGATAAAGTAACTGGCGCAATATCCATTTGGTGCTGCCATTACGGATTTTCAGCGACATTGGCAGCGACGAAGCAAATTCGACGATCCGATGATCCAGAAAGGGCACGCGGGTTTCTAGGCTCACCGCCATCGCGGCTCGGTCCACCTTGGTAAGAATGTCATCTGGCAGATAAGTCATCGTGTCCTGGCGCATCATCCAGGATGCAAAGTCGCTGTCTCCGACAGACGCCGGGCCGCGAAGCTGGGAGGCACCTATCACGGCTTCAGATGCATTTTGCCATTGCGATACGACTCGGTCATACATTTGGCTGGGCGAGTCATGCTGCATGACGTTGGCCAGCTTGTGGAGCTTGTCTCCGGGTAGCCTTACACGCAGGCGGGCCGGAGTGAATGGGCTTAATGCGGTGGCAATGGAGTTCCAGCGATCCGGAGAAGTGGACTCTATCATTCGGGCTGCCAGTCTGCGTGCGGGGCCCGGGACGCGGCCCAATTTTTTCCACACGCCAGGTAAGTATTGGTAGCGATTGTACCCGCCGAACAATTCGTCGCCCGCATCGCCGGACAGGCTGACCGTGACATGGTTGCGTGCCAATTGAGAAACCAGGTAAGTCGGAATCTGCGACGAATCGGCAAAAGGTTCGCTGTAAATCTCAGGCAGCTTTGATATGACGGCCAGTGCGTCCGCTCCGGACACGTAGAGCTCGGTGTGGTCGGTGCCCAGGTGGCGAGCGACTGCTTTCGCGTGCTCAGCTTCGTTGTATCTCGGGTTATCGAAACCGATCGTGTAGGTCTTGACCTGCTGGGAGGACAGCGACTGCATCAGGCTGACAATCAGGGTTGAGTCGATGCCGCCAGACAAGAACGCCCCCAGCGGGACATCGGCAACCATCTGGTCACGTATTGTTGCACCCATCAATTCTTGAAGTTGGTCAACTGCTTCTGTATCGGAAAGAGAGAAACCGCTTTCGGTTTGTGCGCTCGGGAGCTCCCAATAAGCTTGTGGTGTGCTGGCGCTGCCATTTTCAAGGTCAATTGACTTGAGCTCCAGATAAGTCCCTGCTGGCAGTTTGAAAATCCCTTCGTAAATGGAGTGTGGTGCAGGCACGTATGCATATTTAAGGAGTAGCGCGAGGCTATCCCGTGAAACAACTGCATCAAAGTTCGGATGCGCTTCAAGCGCCTGTAGTTCTGAGCCGAAGAGCAGCGCGCCTTGGCTCAGCCCGTAATAGAGAGGTTTTTCACCGATTCGATCGCGCGCCAGTGTGAGGGTTTCTTGGGGCTGGTCCCATACTGCTATCGAGAACATACCAACCAGTTTGCGCAGGGAGGCCTGAATGCCCCACTGCTCGAATGCCGCCAATATGACTTCGGTGTCTGAGTGGCCACGCCAAGACACAGGAGTCGAGCGTGCGGCATCAATTTCTCGACGCAGTGCCTCGAAGTTGTAGATCTCGCCGTTGAAAATAATAACGTAGCGCCCTTGTGGAGACTCCATTGGCTGATGCCCGGCCGATGTGAGGTCAACAATTGCAAGGCGGCGATGCCCCAAGAACAAGCCGGCGTTATTGTCCCAAGCTCCCGCGTCATCGGGGCCGCGGCGAAGAATGGCGTTGGTCATGCGGGTCAGGGCTGATGAGCCGTCATACCTGCCTTGGCTATTAGGGTGCCAGAACCCAGCGATGCCGCACATGGAGCAATCTCGTTGTAATCAAATGGGTTGATTTTTCTCGCGCGGCGTCGTGAAGCAGCCGTTCCTGACGGCCATCGCGCAAATGATCATGTAGAGGCTGAATGTCGGTTGCCGGAGCATGAAGTGGGCTCCCGAAAAAATCATTAAAACAATCAGTATGACGAGCGAGTAAGGGTCTCTGGCTTGGTACGCCCTGATGATCAGCCACAGATACAGCGCGCCGAACAGTAGTGCACCTGCAAGTCCGGTCTGGGTCAGTATGTCGAGAGCGAGGTTGTGTGCTTCTTGCTTGACTTCCGGATCATCCAGATAGGAGTAGGCACCTGGGCCATTCCCTATAATTGGTGATTCGAGCCAAGCGACAGTGGCATTGTTGCGCAATGTCTTGCGGACGCCGGCCTTGTTTTTGTCAAAGCCGACACCGAATACGGAGTCCGACTTCGCGGTGCCCGACAAGTACTCCCGGCCGGGTCCGTCGGCCATGAATTTGAATGTACCGAATGCCAGGAAAAAAGCTGCAACCAGCGCGGCGAACATCTTCCACTTGAAGGGTTTCTGCCAGACGTAAGCGATGAGTGTGAGGGTAAGCAAGCCCGCGCACCAGGAGATTAACAGTGCGTCGCTGCGTACGCTTATTCCAAAGAGAAAAATGACCCACAGAAGCAGGAAGTTGCCAAGCAGGCTTGCGCCTCTCCAGTCAGCTTCACGGTTGATCGCCATGAGCCAGATAGGAAGCGGCAGCAGAAACATGGCGAGTTGATTGGGGTTTACGGACCATCCGGAAAGACGTGGCACGGAGTAGGAGACGATCCCGAGGGTTTCTGCGAGGCCGCTAGCTTGGGTTACAAAACAAAAGAACGGAAAAGCGAGTAATGCGATCGGTACTATGATCAGGGCCTTGATTAACCGGTTGAGGTCCGACTGCGAAGCTTGTCCGATACAGGCCAGCGCAACGAGTGAGCAGCAAGCCGCATACACATACGCTATGGCTGTATGGACGGAGCTGCCGCCTTTAAGGGGGCTAATCCATGCCGCTAACCCAGCGATCACGATGAAGGCAATCCAGAAGAGCATGATTGGGTGCGTGAGATACTGCAGTGCTTGTCTGTAACGCAGCGACCACAAAAATAACAGCGCTACGGCGATCTCGCCAACGCCAAAGGGTAGGTTTGCGAAGCGCAGCGCCGTAGCTACAGAGGCAAAGACTATAAGTGCTGCGCCGACGGATATGAGATTCAACTTGAGCATTTTTACTGCCTCGGGTCACGCAAACGCCTTGCCAAAAAAGCTAGGCTGCTCATGAAAATAGCCAGTAGGACCAGTGAGGTGGTTACGCCTGCCATTCTATCGGTGGAGGTGGTGATTAAAACTGCCGCGCCTACTCCTAACCATGGCAATAATCCGATAAGTGATTTTCGAAGTGGGGACGACAATAGTATCCCGTTGCGAATGTCGACAAAAAACACGGCTAGCAGTTGAGATATGAACCACGCCCACCCTATTTCTCTTGCGTTATTTGTGTCAAACGCGAGCAGTGTAGCGGCACCAGCGCCCAGTGAGACCAGGTTAATGAGTAATGCCGTGCCTGCATCCTTCTGTGCTTGCAAAAACTCATAACCGAGCCGGACATGACCGGACATACAAATTCCGGCAAGCAGCCCTGCAGCAAACGGCGCTGCCGCACTCAAGGCCGGTAACCACTGGCTCAGCAGCGGGTAGAGTGCAAGCCCAGCGGCCGTGACGGCACCGTAAATCAGTGCGCTTGTCAGGTTCAGGCTGGAGATCTTTTTGCTGAGCCATGCTCTTTTTTCGTTATCGGCCAGCCATTCGCATATTTTCGGGTATACCAACACGGGATAGAGTGTGGCAACGAACCAGATCTTGTTCAGTACATCGTAAACGGACCTGTACTTGCCCAGCGTTTCGGCTCCATAGGCATGGCTGATATAGATAGAAATGAACTCGGTCGCGAGCACCTGCAGAAGTGCCACTCCGATGATTGGTGACGCGTGACGATAAAGCATAGCCACAAGGGGCCACTCGACTGGCGTGCGCTGCTCCGACATTTGATTGCGCCAGAACAGCCATAGGATCAAGTAGTCAGGAATTTTCCTCAATACAACGGCGGCAAGCACCCACTCGATCTGTTGGGTGGTTGCAGCGACAGCAGCAACTGTGACAAAACGACTCAGTTGGATGCACAGTTGGTATTGTGCGTAAGCAAAATGCCGGGCTTGCAACACATTCAGCATTTGGAAATACTGGCCAGGCAGGGCAAATACGTATTCAGCGACTGCCGCGACGCCAATCCAGTACGCTAAGTTGAGGTGATCGGTCTGCAGTGGAAACAGGATGGAGGTGCCCTTGGCTATCATAGGTATTGCCAGCAATAGTAGGACCCCTGTCGCAATATAGCCGACCCTGCAAGCGCTGACGAACTGGGCACGTTGATCTTGCCCGCCAGAATAGATAGCGGCAACAGCGGATTTAGAGAGTGCTGAATCTAGAAACAGCAGTGTGCTGGAGAGGATGATGTAAACCGAATAAAAACCGTAGCCTCGAAAGCCAATAAAATGAACAAGGATCGGAATGATCAGGATATTAAGTAAAAAGTTCAGGCCGTTGGCTGAGTACAGTGCGAGGGATTTCTTTAGCAAGCTATTCAATTCGGACTCCCCGTACCGTATACGGAATTTTCTCAACGTACCGGTTTGCATGGGGCAATGGTCTGGATCGAGAAGCGTGTCTTGGTCTCTGGCGCACCGAAAAATCTTTTTCTCAGTTACCTGCCCGTACCCAATGCAGGCCTAGGCTACGGCGCACTTGGATGGACGTGCTGTTAAATCAGTCTGATTCGCAGAGGGGAGAATGATACTGGATGGAGCGTTTCTGGCAAGTAAAACGAGTTGATTGCATACTTACGGGCATAATATGTATGTTTGGGAACTCCATTCATTGCTTGGTTGGCAAAATTATGATTGTCAAGGTTTCGTCTCTTTTGTGAGTCCATTTTCAGATCTTTTGTCTGAGGCGATGCCTGAAGGGGTGGTATAACTACGTCCGTACTTGGCAAGCGCTCTGTTTGAGGTCGCGTTGGTAAAATGAAAATTTTGGGATCGAATCTAATTTTATCATTGCAGGCACCATGAGCTGGACTTTTTCTTCGGGATGATGTTGTCTTTCGGGGACTCTGTGCGTTTAGCTGGCGGTGTCGCCGTCTACAGTCGTCAGTAGTTCATTAATGCGCAGGCCTTGATCCCTAGCAGTCGCCTCTGGCGCAGGTCCCATAGCGGCAATGAGTTCACGCGTTTTATAGTCAACATTTAGGTCAGCAAATGTTTAAACGGTTCTTCGATATCATGGCTTCTTTGTGCGCCCTCATTCTCCTCGCCCCGGTCATTGCCGTAGTCGCTTGGAACATTCGGAAAAAACTTGGCTCACCGGTTCTGTTTAGACAAATCCGCCCGGGCCTGGCCGGCAGGCCTTTTGAGATGATCAAATTTCGAACGATGCGTGACGCGCTCGATGGTGAGGGTAATCCTTTGGCTGACTCGGAGCGAATGACAGCGTTCGGCAGCTTCCTTCGGGCAAGCAGCCTGGATGAGCTTCCGGAGCTATGGAATGTGCTTAAGGGGGATATGAGTCTGGTAGGGCCGCGGCCTTTACTGGTGGAATATCTTCCACTTTATAGCGCAGAACAAAACCGTCGCCATCATACTCGCCCAGGGGTGACTGGCTGGGCGCAGGTTAATGGGCGAAATGCGCTCAGTTGGGATGAGAAATTCAAGCTGGACGTCTGGTATGTCGATAACCGTTCCTTTCGTCTGGACCTGAAGATTATTCTCATGACGATGAAGAAAGTGGTCGTCAAAGAGGGCATCAGCGCGGAGGGGGAGGCCACAATGTCTAAATTTACCGGGAATAACAGCTGAGGAGAGCTTTATCAGAGGGTGTATTCACTGAAGAGATTGATTTCAGCACTGACGTCGGTCTCGTCGCAGGGGTAGCTGCGATTAGCTGTATCTGTAGCGTGTTCGCGGGTGAGCTGCTGGTAAGTAGTGACATCTATGCAGACATTTATTTTTATAAGATTTTTAAATTGGTAGGGTCTGGACTGTGTTGAACTCCCCTTTTTCTCCTTGGCCTTCTTTTTCCGAAGAAGAGGCCAACGCGGTACGCGACGTCATTTTGTCCAACAAAGTCAATTATTGGACCGGGCAAGAGTGTCGCGAATTCGAGAAAGAGTTTGCTGCCTGGATCGGCACCCAACACGCTATCGCGCTGGCGAACGGAACCGTAGCTTTGGACCTGGCTTTCAAGGCATTGAGGATCGGTGCGGGGGATGAAGTCATCGTGACCCCTCGGACGTTCCTTGCCTCGGTGTCCAGCATTATCAATGCCGGTGCTGCCCCCGTGTTTGCGGACGTAGACCCCGATTCGCAGAATATTACAGCTCAGACGATCGCCGCAGTATTGACGCCGCGCACCCGAGCGATTGTTTGTGTCCACCTTGCAGGATTGGCCTGTGATATGGATCCAATCATGGCTCTGGCGCAGGAGCATGACCTCAAGGTGATCGAGGATTGTGCCCAGGCCCATGGTGCGCAGTACAAGGGCCGTTCGGTCGGTTCCATTGGCCATGTCGGTGCATGGTCCTTTTGCCAGGACAAGATAATGACCACCGGGGGTGAAGGTGGAATGGTAACGACCAATGATCGCAATTTGTGGTTGGATATGTGGGCTTACAAAGATCATGGCAAAAGCTGGGAGGCCGTCTATGAACGCCAGCACGCCCCCGGTTTTCGTTGGGTGCACGACAGTTTCGGGACAAACTGGCGCATGTTGGAAGTCCAAGGCGCACTGGGCCGTATTCAATTGCGGCGGATGCCGGGCTGGCATGAGGCTCGATTAAGCAATGCTCATAGAATCTGGTCTGCGGCTGAGCAGTTGAGGGGGGTGAGAGTTCCAGATATCACGCAGGCATACGTGCATGCGGCCTATAAATGCTACGTATTTGTCGAGCCTCAATTGCTCAAGCCCGATTGGTCGCGTGACCGTATTCTTAACGAGATTGTTGCTCGTGGCGTTCCTTGTTTCTCTGGTTCCTGTTCGGAGGTCTATCTGGAAAAGGCTTTCGATGGTACGCCATGGCGCCCTTCGGAGCGTCTACCGATTGCAAGACAGTTGGGAGATACGAGCTTGATGTTCATGGTGCATCCGGCGCTCACACCCCAGGAGATCGACAAGACCTGCCAGGTATTGGCCGAAGTCATGCTTGAGGCACAAGGCGTTTGATCTGTTAAAAAGCGTGCAGGAGATCGCTGACCAGTCCGTTTCCTGAATGGTCTGCTCGGCATGGGCGTATTCTTGGGGTTACGTAGTTTGCTGAGCCCCTGCAAAGCGGATCAACTGTTGGATAATGCGAATCCCCCCTACGTTTCATCTAAATCTGAGAGTAACGCAAGTACATGCATATGGCCGCCACTGGGTCAATGCGATGAAAAATTTGCGTTTAATGCTCATTTTTTCTCGAAACGCCTGATGAAACACGAACTTCTGGATGGTGCAGTGGGTAAATATCTCTATGGTGGTTTTTTATTTCACCACCGCAATACTTTCTATAGGACATTAGGGGGAACTGGAGGTGATATTGGAGTGTCTTTCTACTATTGGTGAGTTGGCTCGATAACAAGCGATGGTAGTACTTCTCTATTTTTATATGGAAACAGATGATGTTCTGGTGTCTTACTCTCGTCGTTGCAGTGATCTCATTCATGTTTACAGGGATAATGCGCCGCTATGCTGTCTCGCGATCTCTCATTGATGTGCCTGGTGCCAGAAGCTCACACATCATTCCGACTCCCAGGGCTGGCGGTGTTGCCATTGTGCTTGCCTTCCTCTTGGCTTTGCCTAGTTTGGCCTATGCGCAGTTGATATCGACTGCGGACCTCATGGGAATAGGGGGGGCAGGTATCCTGGTGGCCATTGTTGGTTTTTTTGATGACCACCATCCGGTTTCCGTACGCTGCCGCCTAGCCGGACATTTTTCCGCCGCTGCCTGGGCATTGTTCTGGCTCGGTGGTTTACCACCGCTTCATATCTTTGGCATGCCCGTTGGCAGTGAGTGGGTCGGTTATGTAGTGGGCGCCGTATATTTGGTATGGATGCTCAACTTATACAATTTCATGGACGGTGTTGATGGAATTGCGAGCGTCGAAGCGATTTGCGCCTGTCTTGGCGCAATTCTGCTGTATTGGGTAATGGGGTTTGAGCAACTGATTTGGTTGCCGCTAGTATTGTCAATGGCTGTTTCAGGGTTTTTATTTTGGAATTTCCCGCCGGCCCGGATTTTCATGGGAGACGCAGGTAGTGGCTTTCTTGGCATGACGCTGGGGGTTCTCTCCGTTCAGGCAGGTTGGGCGTCCTCCAATCTGTTATGGGCATGGCTGGTATTGTTGGGTGTATTTGTGGTCGATGCGACCTTCACGCTGATTCGGCGAGTTTCGCTGGGCGAGAAGTTCTATGTGGCGCATAGAACCCACGCCTATCAGTATGCATCCCGCCACTTTGGCAAACATCTTCCCGTGACACTGGCGGTAGTAGCTATCAATGTGTTTTGGCTGCTGCCCATTGCGTTGTCAATCGTGCTGTTTCAGCTGGACGGTTTTTCTTGTGTAGCGCTCGCATATGCGCCACTCGTGCTGCTGGCCATCAAGCTGGGTGCGGGGAAACCTGAAAGGGAAATCAAGGCGACCCAGGAAGATTTTTGAGCCAGGATCGACTTAGGGACTTAGAATGATAGTTGGCATGATGACATCAGGAGCGGTTTGAGTGGACGAAGGGGTGATGGACAAGTTTCGGGCAATGCTGCTGGGGTTGCCTAGACGAAAGAAACGACTGATTCAGGTAGCTGCTGACGTCGTAGTTCTTTGGGCTGCGCTTTGGCTGGCTTTCATCGTGAGATTGGGAACAGAAGACATGATCAATCCGTTGATCTATCACTTCTGGCTATTCCTGGCAGCGCCTGTGGTTGCCATTCCTTTGTTCATCCGCTTCGGCATGTACCGTGCAGTAATGCGTTATTTTGGTAACGACGCATTGATAGCCATCATTAAGGCAGCCAGCCTCTCGTCTCTGGTTTTGGGAGTCCTGGTGTATTGGTACAGCAATCATCAGCATGTAGTGCCGCGTTCAATTATCTTTAACTACTGGTGGCTCAGCATGATCATGGTCGGCGGCTTGCGCTTGGCCATGCGTCAATTTTTTCTGGGAGACTGGTTTTCAGCATCTCAGCACATGCCATTTGCCAACCGGGAAGATGGTTTGCTGCGTGTTGCCATCTATGGAGCAGGCTCCGCAGGTAATCAATTGGTCGCCGCGCTGCGCATGGGCCGTGTCATGCGCCCGGTTGCGTTTATCGATGACGATTCGAGTATTACTGATCGTGTTATTTCAGGACTGCAGGTCTATAAGCCCAGAAATATCCAACGGATGATCGAGGCCACGGGGGCCCAAGAGATACTTCTGGCAATCCCCTCCTCCAATCGTGGGCGTCGGCGCGAAATCCTCAGCTTCCTGGAGGGTTTTCCGCTTCATGTGCGCAGCGTCCCTGGGTTCATGGACTTGGCCAGCGGGCGAGTCAAGGTGGACGATATTCAAGAGGTCGATATTGCAGACTTGCTTGGACGTGACGCGGTTCCGGCTCAGGATGAGTTGCTGGAGCACTGTATCAAGGGCCAAAGCGTTCTTGTCACGGGGGCGGGAGGCTCCATCGGGTCCGAGTTGTGCCGGCAGATATTATTGCTGCGTCCAACCTCGCTGATCCTGTTCGATCACAGTGAATTCAACCTTTACAGTATTCTCTCGGAACTGGAGCAACGTGTTACTCGTGAGTCTTTACCAATAAAGCTGCTGCCAATCCTGGGATCGGTACGTGACCCCGGAAAGCTGTTGGATGTAATGAAAACTTGGAAAGTCAATACGCTCTATCACGCCGCGGCCTACAAACATGTGCCCATGGTCGAACACAACATTGCCGAAGGTGTCCTGAATAATGTCTTAGGCACGTTGAATACTGCCCAGGCAGCGCTTCAATCCGGTGTTGCAAACTTTGTGCTGATCTCCACCGACAAGGCGGTACGGCCGACCAATGTTATGGGGAGTACTAAGCGCCTGGCAGAGTTGACTCTGCAGGCACTCAGTCGTGAAGTAGCACCGGTCCTGTTTGGCGACAGGTCCAATGTTTCGCACGTTAACAAAACACGCTTCACTATGGTCCGCTTCGGTAATGTGCTGGGATCCTCCGGGTCAGTAATTCCTCTGTTTCACAAACAGATCAAATCTGGCGGTCCGCTGACGGTTACACACCCTAAGATCACTCGCTATTTCATGACGATCCCGGAAGCGGCTCAGTTGGTCATCCAGGCTGGCTCAATGGGCCTTGGGGGGGACGTTTTCGTCCTGGACATGGGCGAGCCAGTGAAGATTGTCGAGCTCGCGGAAAAGATGATTCATCTCTCGGGTTTGAGCCTTCGTTCGGACAGTAACCCGCAGGGTGACATCGCAATAGAGTTCTCTGGCCTGCGCCCCGGTGAAAAACTTTACGAGGAGCTACTGATTGGTGACAACGTCGTCGGCACCCAACACCCGATGATCATGAGTGCCAATGAAGATCACCTCGCTTGGGAGCCTCTCAAGGCCAAGCTGAAAGAACTGCTGGCCGCCGTGGACCAAGACGACTACACCCGCGTTCGCCAACTTCTGCGCGACACCGTCAGTGGCTACACCCCAGACGGCGAAATCGTCGACTGGATCTACCAGCAGCGTCGTCTGGAGCCATGATTTAACACTCTGTTACTCAAGCATTTTTGACGAACTCCCAACATCACCTAAGTTTGAAAAGCAGCTTCGGAAAAGCTGCTTTTCTCTCAACGATGTCATGGAGCGTCACAATGCAAAACACCTACCTCACCTCCCTAATCTTCGCCTTCCTCACCACCCTCTCCGTCACCACCACCGCAGCTCCCTCCATCAAACCTGAAGCCCCAACCCCTATCACCGCCCAGATGACCCAGGCCGAGCAATCCGCCAAGGTCAACCTGAACGCCGCCGACGCCGAAACCCTGCGTCGTGACTTGTTCGGTATCGGTGCCGCTAAAGCCAAGGCGATCGTCGCTTATCGCGAAAGCAATGGTCCGTTCACGGCGGTGGATGAGTTGTTGGAAGTGAAGGGTATCGGCAAGGCGTTGCTGGAGAAGAATCGCGATAGGCTGGCCATCAACTGATCCACCCGAGAGGCCGGTCATTGATCGGCCTTTTTATCCTCCGGGTTTTGCGTTTTCAGGCTTTCGCGCACGACGTCCATGATCCGTCTCGCCGATTGAGGGTCTTCAACACTCCTGGCCAGCACCAGGGCGCCCACCAGTGTCGACATCATCACCAGGCTGTCTGCATCGCAACGCCCCTCTCCCAATGCCGTTTCTATTTGCTTGAGCCTTGCGTCGAGCACTTGGTCCGTTGTCGCACTGGGTTGGCCTCTCAGCCCCAGTTCTGAACACATCGTTGGCAACGGGCAGCCCTGGTCCGGGGAGGTCAGGTGCCATTCCGACAGGTAACTGTCGATAAACGCGCCCAGCGGCTGCTCCTGGCTGAACAGCATGTCGCAATGGGCATTCAGGTCTGCAGCCGCCGCCTGTAGGGCTGTCTCGACCAATTCGCCCTTGGATTTAAAATGCGCGTAAAAGCCGCCGTGGGTCAGGTTCAGTGCTTTCATCAGTGGCTGCAGGCCGGTGGCGTCGATGCCGTCGCGGCGAAAGCGTGCAGACGCTTCCTTGATGATGCGTTGGTGGGTCTGGGCTTTGTGGTTTTGTGAATAACGCATAGGGCAGCCTCGGTTGCAGGCTGGCATTTTAACCAACTTGAGCTTTTTTACACTTTCGTCGGCGTTTAGGGCGTTGGCATGAAATGTGATTACGTCTAGACGGAGGATTGTTCAACAATCGTGAGGTGGTCATGACGCTCAGTTTGTCTTTAGCCGATCAGATTGCCCTGGAACTGCGTGCCGACATTATTGGCGGGCGGTTATTGCCGGGCATGGCATTGGTCGAGGTGGATCTGGTCAGGGCCTACAGTGCGTCGCGTAATACGATTCGCGAAGCGTTGCACCGTCTGGGGCAGGAGGGGTTGACCCGTTATGTGCGCAACAAGGGCGTTATGGTCCGGCGGTTGGAGCGGGAGGAAGTCTGTGACCTGTTTGTAGTCCGCCGCACTCTGGAGCTGCAGGCCATCGCCCAAAGCAGCGCCTTGACGCACGATCAATCCGAACGCATGCAAAACGCTATCGACGCCACCACCCTGGCCCGTGAGCGCGAGGATTGGCGCGCCGTGGCCACCCACAGTTTGCTGTTTCATCAGCACATTGTCGGGTTGATGCGCAGCCCTTTGTTCGATGAGTTTTTCGCCCAGGTCATCGCCCAACTGCGTCTGGTGTTCTGTGCCGCGCCCGATGAACAACGGTTCCAGTCGCCCTGGTTGGAGCGTGATCGTGAGCTTTATCAATTGCTGGTCAAGCAGGACAAACCGGCGGCAGGGGAGGCGATGAGCCTGTACCTGGATGATTCGGAACGCCTGTCGTTGGCCCTGTTTAATCATCCCTAATCGAGGATCTGCATCATGTACAAAGACTATCCGGCCGCTTATCAGGTCAGCAAAGGCTCGGCGCTGCAGGTCGACACAGCGTTCTATGAACGGATTCGCAACAACACGGATCAACGCACGCTGATCGAGCAGTTTGAAGTGCCGATTCGTACGGGCAGGGCGTGGAAGGTGCCCGCCGGGCATGTGTTTCGTGTCACCACGCCGGTGGGCCCGCAGGTGGGGGACTTTAACGTGTGGAACGCCAACGATCCCCGTGAACGCCTGTGGGCGGCGCGCACGCGCCAACTGCAGGGCGCCCATGTGAGCACCCATGATCGGCTGTGGTCGAACCTGCCGTTTCTGCGCCCTCTTGTGACCATCACTGATGACAGCCTGGCCAGTTACGGCATTGATGAGCACGGTGGCCGCCTGCACGATCTGCTCGGCACGCGCTGCGATCCTTATGTGAACCGCATGCTCACGGGCGAGGACTTCCACCACCATTGCCACTCGAACCTGACCCGCGCGGTTTTACCCCACGGTCTGACGGAATTCGACGTGCATGACGTGCTGAATATTTTCCAGTGCACCGGGCTCAATCATGACGGCATGTACTTCATGAAAGCCTGCCCGGCGCAGAAGGGCGATTACCTGGAGTTCTTTGCCGAGATTGATTTGCTCTGCGCGCTGTCGACGTGCCCGGGCGGGGATTTGTCGCTGCCGATGTGGGGGCCGGATGCACAGGACCCGCTGACGGTGTGCCGTCCGCTGGGAGTGGAGATTTACCGGTTGGAAGATGAGTTGCTGAACGGCTGGAGCCAGCCGCAGCGTGCTGCCTATAAGGGGCAGCACGGTTTGCAGATTGCCAAGGCGGATTGGGAGTAAACGGTCCTAGCGGTCCTGCGCGTCCTTGGAGTCCGCCTGGGCGTTGCGCTCGGCCACGCGTTTGAGTTGTTCGTCGGTGAGCTCCACCTTGTTGGCGCTGTCACGCAGCATCATCAGCCCTCCGACGATCGACCCGATCGCAACTACCATAATCAACCACGCATACCACGGCATAACGCTCTCCTTGAGGCAGATTGCCGTGGGAGAATTTTCCCACGGTAATAACTACTTTGAGTTACGGGCTTTCTGAGTAGTTCAGTGTAGGCCCGTTCTGCCTCGAAACCTTAGAGCCCGGTCAACATTGCATCTGCCGGTGCATCGGCACGGTCCTGCGCGGTCATTTGGAAGTAGATGAAACCTACTGCCATAAAGCCGAGGAAGATCAGCCCGATCAGCGTGTTGAACCACGCCATGGCCACCAGGCACACCACAGCCAGCACCAACGCAATGCCGGGCACGATCGGATAACCCGGCGCGCGGAAGGTACGTTCCAGCAGCGGTTCGGTCTTACGCAGTTTGAACAGGCTGAGCATGCTCATGATGTACATCACGATGGCGCCGAACACCGCCATGGTGATCATCGCCGCGGTCAGGGTCATCCCACCGAGGTTGATCAGGCCGTCGCTGTAAATGGCGGCGATGCCGACCACGCCGCCAGCGATGATTGCCCGGTGTGGTGTCTGAAAGCGCGACAATTTGGCGAGGAAAGATGGCAGGTAACCAGCGCGGGCCAGGGCGAAGAACTGGCGCGAATAGCCCAGGATAATGCCGTGGAAGCTCGCCACCAGGCCGAACAGGCCGATCCATACCAGCATGTGCAGCCAGCCGGAGCTGTCGCCCACCACGGTTTTCATCGCCTGCGGCAGCGGATCGTTGATGTTCGACAGGGTGCGCCAGTCGCCGACGCCACCGGCGAAGAACATCACGCCCATGGCCAGGATCACCAGGGTCAGGATGCCGCTGATGTAGGCCTTTGGAATGGTGCGTTTCGGATCTTTCGCTTCTTCGGCCGCCATGGCCGCGCCTTCGATGGCCAGGAAGAACCAGATGGCAAACGGAATCGCCGCGAACATCCCGGCAATCGCCGGGGCGCCGAAGGTGTCGGAACCGGCCCAGCCATTCAAGGCAAAGTTGCTGAAGCTGAACGCGGGCGCGACCACCCCCATGAACACCAGCAATTCAGCGACGGCGAGCACGCACACCACCAATTCGAAGGTGGCGGCGAGTTTCACGCCAAGAATGTTCAGGCCCATGAAGACGATGTAGGCACCGACGGCCGCGTGTTTGGGGTCCAGGGCCGGGAACTGCACATTCAGATAGGCGCCGATAGCCAAGGCGATGGCAGGCGGAGCGAAGACAAACTCAATCAGTGTGGCGAGGCCCGCGATCAAGCCGCCTTTCTCACCAAAGGCGCGACGACTGTACGCAAACGGCCCGCCTGCGTGAGGAATGGCGGTAGTCAGCTCGGTGAAACTGAAGATAAAGCAGGTGTACATCGCGGCGACCATCAACGAGGTCACCAGGAAGCCCAAGGTCCCGGCCACGCCCCAGCCGTAGCTCCAGCCGAAGTATTCCCCGGAAATCACCAGCCCGACGGCAATGCCCCATAAATGCAGGGTGCCCAAGGTGGGTTTGAGTTGTGTGTTCATCGTGCTGCGCTCCCTGAACGGTTTGGAATGATTCAAGGTGTTGCAGCGGCCATGCCAGCCTGAGAATCATTGTCGTAAAGCGGCGCAACTGTCGTGTGGGGGACGGTTTGGCGTTTGAAATTTGCCGGCGTCGCACCAGATAGGTGCGGCGGTGACGGTGCCGACGCTATCGGGAGCAAGCCCCCTCCCACAGGTTGACTGGCGCTCGGCATGACAACTCGGTCAAGTGTGGGAGGGGGCTTGCTCCCGATAGCGCCCGCCCAGACGCTGGAAACCCGCAGTGTAAACCCCGCATAAACCCACTCTTTACGCCATCTTTACGCCCCGCCCACCCCGTCGCTCTCGTTCCTTTACGCCACTCCTGCCGACAATTGCCCCACACGCGGCACTCGCCGCTAAACGGAGAGACTTCCATGAGCGTTCTGGACGGGGTGTCACTGCTATTGGCCGTGGCGCTGTTCATTTATCTGCTGGTTGCGCTGTTACGCGCGGATCGGAACTAGGAGCTGGCCATGCACAGTTATGACTATTGGCTGATCATTGCCTTCTTTGCCGTGGTACTGGTACCGGCGCCGTTCCTGGGGCGGTTCTATTACAAGGTAATGGAAGGCCAGCGTACCTGGCTCAGCCCGGTGCTGGGCCCGGTCGAGCGCGTGTGTTATCGCGTCGCCGGGGTGGATCAGGAGCAGGAGCAAAGCTGGCAGAAATACATGCTGGCCTTGCTCGCGTTCAACCTCGCGGGTTTTTTGCTGTTGTTCGCGATCCTGCTGTTCCAGGACTATCTCCCACTGAACCCGCAGAAATTGCCGGGGCAGGAATGGACGTTGGCCTTCAATACGGCGGTCAGCTTCATGACCAACACCAACTGGCAGTCCTACAGCGGTGAGGCGTCCCTGAGCTACCTCAGCCAGATGGCCGGCCTGACGGTGCAGAACTTCGTCAGTGCGGCTACCGGCTTGGCCGTCCTGGTCGCGCTGTGCCGTGGGATCGGTCGCAAATCCACCAAGACGCTGGGTAACTTCTGGGTCGACATGACCCGCGCCACCCTCTACGGCCTGTTGCCGTTGTGCCTGGTGCTGGCGTTGTTCCTGGTGTGGCAGGGCGTGCCACAAACCTTCGCGCACTACGTCGATGCCGTGACGATGCAGGGTGTGGACCAAGTCATCCCCCTGGGCCCGGCGGCCAGCCAGATTGCGATCAAGCAGTTGGGCACCAACGGCGGGGGCTTCTTCGGGGTCAACTCGGCGCATCCGTTCGAAGACCCGACGGCCTGGGCCAACCTGTTTGAAGTGGCATCGATCATCCTGATCCCGGCGGCATTGGTATTCACCTTTGGCCACTACGTGAAAGACCTGCGTCAGAGCCGCGCCATCCTGGGGTGCATGCTGGCGCTGTTCCTGATCGGCGGCGCGACTTCGCTGTGGTCCGAATACCAGCCCAACCCGACCCTGAACAACCCCGCCGTGGAGCAAACCGCACCGCTGGAAGGTAAGGAGGCGCGCTTCGGTACCACCGGCACGGTGTTGTGGTCGGTCACGACTACGGCGGCGTCCAACGGTTCGGTCAACGGCATGCAAGACAGCCTCAGCCCTCTTAGTGGCATGGTGGCGCTGGTCAACATGATGGTGGGCGAAGTGATCTTCGGCGGTGTCGGCGCCGGTATGTACGGCATGTTGCTCAACGTGTTGATCGCGGTGTTCCTTGCCGGCCTGATGATCGGCCGCACTCCGGAGTACTTGGGCAAGAAGCTACAGGCCAAGGAAGTGCAATTGCTGGTCGTGACCCTGTTGGTGATGCCTGTCGGCGTGCTCGTTCTCAGCGCCATCGCCGCCAGCCTGCCGGGGCCGGCCAGCGCCATCAGCAACCCAGGCCCCCACGGGTTTAGCCAGTTGCTCTATGCCTACACCTCGGCGGGTGCCAACAACGGCTCGGCGTTTGCGGGCCTCAGTGCCAACACACCGTTCCATAACCTGATGCTCGGCCTGGGCATGTTGATCGGCCGTTTCGGCTACATCCTCCCGATACTGGCCCTGGCCGGCAGCCTGGCGATGAAGAAGACCGCACCGATTGGTCAGAACAGCTTCCCGACCCATGGTCCGCTGTTCGTGACCCTGTTGACCGTGACCATTTTGCTGGTGGGCGGCCTGACTTTCCTGCCGACGCTGGCGCTGGGGCCTATCGCTGAACACTTGAGCATGGGTTTCTAAAAAGGGGATATGAAAATGAATATGCCTGCAAAAAACGCGGCCCCGGTCAAAACCCAGGAACCCGCCAAAACCGCCATCTCCGCCTTGTGGCGCCCGGCGCTGGTTCAGGCGTTCGTCAAGCTGGACCCGCGCCAGCTGCAACGTTCGCCGGTGATGCTGGTGGTCGAGCTGACCGCCATCCTCACCACCGTGTTGTGTTTTGTGCCCGACACCGCCGTGCCGACGTATGTGGCTGTGCAAATCGCCATGTGGCTGTGGTTCACCGTACTGTTCGCCAACTTTGCCGAAGCCTTGGCCGAAGGGCGCGGTAAGGCCCGCGCCGATAGCCTCAAGGCCGGCAGCGAAGGCCTGAGCGCGCGCCGTAAGGAAGCCGATGGCAGCTTCAAGGTCGTGCCGGCCACCAGTCTGCGCAAAGGTGATGTGGTACGTGTCGCCGCCGGGGAAATGATCCCTGGTGACGGCGAGGTCATCGAAGGCATCGCAGCGGTCAACGAAGCGGCGATCACCGGTGAATCCGCACCGGTGATCCGCGAGTCCGGCGGCGACCGCTCGGCCGTCACCGGCAACACGCGGCTGGTGTCGGACTGGCTGATGATCCGCATCACCGCCAACCCCGGCGAGTCCACCCTGGACCGCATGATTGCCCTGGTCGAAGGCGCCAAGCGTCAGAAAACCCCCAACGAAGTCGCGCTGGATATTCTGCTGATCGGCCTGACCCTGATCTTCCTGCTGGTGGTCGTGACCTTGCAACCATTCGCCCACTTCGCCAATGGCAGCTTGCCGCTGGTGTTTTTGGTCGCACTGCTGGTGACGCTGATTCCTACTACCATCGGCGGCTTGTTGTCGGCCATCGGTATTGCCGGCATGGACCGCCTAGTGCGCCTCAATGTGATCGCCAAATCCGGCCGTGCCGTGGAAGCGGCCGGTGACGTGCACGTGTTGCTGCTGGACAAAACCGGCACCATCACCTTTGGTAACCGTCGCTGCTCGGCGGTAGTGGCGGCACCGGGTGTCAGCGGCAAGGACCTGGCCGAAGGCGCGCTGCTGGCGTCCCTGGCGGACGACACGGCAGAAGGCAAATCCATCGTCGAATACCTGCGGGCTCTGCACCCGCAGGCCGAGCCATCCCTGGATGAGCTGACCGCCGTACCATTCAGTGCCGAA
This sequence comes from Pseudomonas grimontii, assembly GCF_007858185.1. Lineage (GTDB taxonomy): Bacteria > Pseudomonadota > Gammaproteobacteria > Pseudomonadales > Pseudomonadaceae > Aquipseudomonas > Aquipseudomonas grimontii. The sequence goes on along the minus strand of NZ_VFES01000035.1, from coordinate 9,314 downwards.
ACCCGTTTGTCCGGTGTCGACTACCAGGGCCGCGTGTTCCGCAAAGGCGCGGTGGATTCGCTGCTGGCGTTTATCGGCCAGCCACGCGGCGACCTGCAACCGGCATTGTCACGGGAAATCGACAAGATCGCCCAGAGCGGCGGCACGCCATTACTGGTGTGTGCCGACGGCAAATTGCTCGGTGCAATCCACTTGAAGGACGTGGTCAAGCCCGGTATCCGCGAACGTTTCGCCGAGTTGCGCAAACTGGGCATTCGCACCGTGATGGTCACCGGTGACAACCCGCTGACAGCCGCTGCGATTGCTGCCGAAGCCGGTGTGGATGACGTGCTGGCCGAAGCGACCCCGGAGAAAAAACTCGCGCGCATCCGTCATGAGCAAAACGACGGCCGCTTGGTGGCGATGTGCGGCGACGGTGCCAACGACGCCCCGGCACTGGCTCAGGCGGACGTCGGCATGGCGATGAACGACGGCACCCAGGCCGCCCGCGAGGCCGCCAACATGGTCGACCTCGACAGCGACCCCACCAAGCTGCTGGACGTGGTGCAGATCGGCAAGGAGTTGCTGGTGACTCGCGGCGCGTTGACCACCTTTTCCATCGCCAACGACGTGGCCAAGTACTTCGCGATCCTGCCGGCGCTGTTCGCCTCGATCTACCCGCAGTTGGGCGTGCTCAACGTGATGCATTTGCAGAGCCCGCAGAGCGCGATTCTCTCGGCCATTGTGTTCAACGCGCTGATCATCGTCGTGCTGATCCCCCTGGCGCTGCGCGGTGTACGCGTACAGGCCGCGAGTGCGGCGGCGTTGCTGCGGCGCAACCTGTTGATCTATGGCCTGGGCGGGCTGCTGGTGCCGTTCGCGGGCATCAAGGCGATCGACATGCTGCTGACAGCGCTGCATCTGGTTTGACCCGATGCCTGTGGGCACCATCCCCGTGCCCACAGGTTGCAAAGACCGAATTGAGGAGTTTGAAATGTCCAACATAATCCGCCCGGCCTTGAGCCTGCTGGTGCTCATGACTCTGATCACCGGCGTCGCCTACCCACTGGTGGTAACCGGTGTCGCCCAAGTCGCCTTCCCGGATCAGGCCAACGGCAGCCTGGTGCGCGATGCCAGCGGCAAGGTGCGTGGCTCCAGTCTGATCGCCCAGGATTTTACCGGTGACAGCTGGTTCCATCCGCGCCCTTCGGCGGGTGCCTTTGCGACGGTTTCCAGCAGCGCCAGTAACCTTGCTCCAAGCAACCCGACCTTGGCCACCCGCGTGTTCGATGATGCGAACAAGCAATTGGTGCCCAGCCAGGGGCCGGTGCCTTTGGCGTCGTTGACTACCTCCGGCAGCGGTCTTGATCCACACTTGCCACCCCAGGCGATTGCCTATCAACTGGCACGGGTGGCTGCTGCGCGAAATGTGCCGGTGTCGACCCTGCAACGGTTGATGGATGAACATATCGAAAGCCCGCTGGTGGGGCCGCCTGTGGTGAATGTGCTGGCGCTGAACATGGCCCTGGAAAAACTCTGAACCCTGTGGGAGGGGGCTTGCCCCCGATAGCAGAGTGTCAGTCAACACAGGTATCGACTGAACCACCGCTATCGGGGGCAAGACCCCTCCCACATTGGATTTTCTCTGGGTCTGAACAATTGAAGGAAACCCCTGCATGAGCGACTCCGGCCGCGCCGATGCCCTGTTAGCCGATCTACCCCGGGACGGCCGTGGCCGGCTCAAAGTTTTCCTCGGCGCCGCGCCGGGTGTGGGCAAGACCTACGCCATGCTCCAGGCTGCCCACACCCAACTGCGCCAGGGCGTCAAACTGATCGCCGGGGTGGTCGAAACCCACGGCCGCGCCGAGACCGAAGCCTTGCTCAGCGGTTTGCCGCAACAACCGCTGTTGCGCAGCGAATACCGTGGCGTGATGCTCGAAGAAATGGACCTCGACGGCTTGCTCGCCGCCAAGCCCAAGCTGGTGCTGGTGGACGAACTGGCCCACAGCAACGCCCCCGGCAGCCGCCACGAAAAGCGCTGGCAAGACATCCAGGAACTGCTCGCCGCCGGCATCAACGTGTTTACCACGGTCAACGTCCAGCACCTGGAAAGTCTGAATGACCAGGTCCGCGGCATCACCGGGGTGCAGGTCCGCGAAACCCTGCCGGATTGGGTGCTGCAAGAAGCCGACGAACTGCTGCTGATCGACCTGCCGTCCCGTGAACTGCTCGAACGCCTGCGCGACGGTAAGGTGTATGTGCCGGAGCAGGCCCGCGCAGCCATCGATGCGTTCTTTACCCAGACCAACCTGATGGCCCTGCGCGAGCTGGCGATGCAGACCGCCGCCGCCCATGTTGACGACGATTTGGCCCAGGGCTATCGCCAGCTCGGCCAGGCGGCTCCGGCGGTGCGCGGTCGATTGTTGGTGGGCGTGGGTGGCGACGCGCAAGCCGAGCGCCTGGTGCGCCATGCCAGTCGCGTCGCCCAGCGCCGGCACTTGCCGTGGAGCCTGGTGCATATCGATAACGGCGGCGCGCGGGATGAGCAAGCACGCCTGCGCCTGCAAAATGCCCAGCAACTGGCCGAGCGTCTGGGTGGGGAAGTGGTGCTGCTGCGGGCGGGGGAGGTGGCCAAGACGTTAATCCAGCACGCCGCCGAACGCCGCGCCAGCCTGCTGTTGGTAGGGCAGTCGCGAATGGGCTGGCGGCGTCGCTTGTTCGGTGGCGGCTTGGCGGCGCGTTTGTTGCGTAATGCGCGTGGCTTGGAAATCAATGTCCTCGACAGTGACGACGTTCCCACGGCACCACGCTTGCCGGATGTGCGTGGGTTGGTGTGGTTCGATTACGCCTTGGCCGTGGTGGCGACCATCATCGCCGCCGGCGTAGCCTGGGCCGTGTCCAGCGTATTGCCGTTGCCGAATATCTCGCTGGTGTTTCTCGCCGCCGTGTTGCTGGTGGCGGTGCGCAGCAGCTTGGGTCCGTCCCTGGTGTGTGCGGCGTTGTCGTTCCTGACGTATGACTTTCTGTTCATTCCGCCGAAATTTTCCTTTGCCATCCAGCGTGAAGAAGACGTGCTGACCCTGTTGTTCTTCCTGCTGATGGCGGCACTGACCGGCAACCTTGCCGCGCGCCAGCGGCGCCAGTTGCAGGCGTTGCGCGACACCCAGGAAGAAACCAGCGAGCTGCTCGACCTGTCGCGCAAACTCACCGCCGCCACCGACCGCCAGGCGGTGATCAGTGCCGCCGCCCACCACTTGGAAGGCTGGAGCGACCTGGATCTGTGCCTGGTCAATCGCGACGGCCAGGGCGGCTGGAAGGTCGAGACTGGCGGCCCGCTGACCTTCACCGAAGCCGAGCGAGCTGCGGCCGATTGGGCCTGGCAGCATGACCAGCCGGCAGGCATGGGCACCGGCACCTTGCCGTTTGGGCGCTGGTGGTGGTGGCCGTTGTCGGGTGAAGAAGGCCCGCTGGGGTTGCTCGGCGTCAGTGCCAAACCCGGCCTGGAATTGAGCGGCCAACGGCGTCGCCTGCTGACCGCCTTGAGCCAGCCTCTGGCCCAGGCCCTGGCGCGCGCGCAGCTGGCCCAGGAGCTGGAGTCCGCGCGTTTGTATGGCGAAACCGAGCAACTGCGCAGCGCCTTGCTTGCGTCGGTGTCTCACGATTTGCGCACACCGTTGACCTCCATGCGCGGCAGTATCGACAGCCTGCTGGCGCTCGGCGAAGCCATTCCTCTGGAGGATCGCCGCGAGTTGCTCGAAGGCACTCGCGATGAAGCCGAGCGTCTGGATCGCTATATTCAGAACCTGCTGGACATGACTCGACTGGGCCATGGCGCGCTGAAGCTCGCGCGGGACTGGGTGTCGCCTGGCGACATCGTCGGCAGTGCGCTCGGGCGTCTGCGCGCGGTGCTGTCGCCGCTGCAGGTGAGCACCGACGTGCCGACGGAGTTGCCGTTGCTCTATGTGCATGCCGCGTTGATCGAACAGGCTCTGGTCAATGTCCTGGAAAATGCCGCGCGCTTTTCACCGCCCCACGGTCGATTGCAACTGAGCGCCGGCGTGTCGGATAACCAATTGTTTTTCGCCGTGGCGGATGAGGGGCCGGGCATTCCTGAGGATGAGCGGGCGAAGATCTTCGATATGTTCTACACCGCCGCACGCGGTGATCGAGGCGGGCAGGGCACCGGCCTGGGCCTGGCGATCTGCCAGGGCATGGTTGGCGCCCACGGTGGGCATATCAGCGTGACCGATGGCATTGATGGGCGCGGTACCTGTATCACCTTGTTCCTGCCATTGCCGACACAGCCTGGCCTGGAAGGCGAGGCGTGAGCTACCCTGTTTTCTCTACGGATGTTGATTGGACGCCATGAGCCAGACCGCGACGATTTTAGTCATTGATGACGAACCGCAAATCCGCAAATTCCTGCGCATCAGCCTGGCCTCCCAGGGCTACAAAGTGATCGAGGCCGGTACCGGCAACGAAGGCCTGGCCCAGGCGGCGTTGAGCAAGCCCGACTTGCTGGTGCTCGACCTCGGCCTGCCGGACATGGACGGCCAGCAGGTATTGCGCGAGTTTCGTGAGTGGTCGACGGTGCCGGTGCTGGTGCTGTCGGTGCGGGCCAGCGAAGGGCAGAAGGTCGAAGCCCTCGACGGTGGCGCCAATGATTATGTCACCAAGCCCTTCGGCATCCAGGAGTTCCTGGCCCGCGTGCGTGCCTTGTTGCGCCAGGCGCCGGTGGGCGAAGCCCAGGAAGCGGCGTTGCAGTTTGGCTCGTTGACCGTGGACCTGGCCTACCGCCGCGTGCTGCTGGACGGCGCCGAAGTGGCGCTGACCCGCAAGGAATACGCGGTGCTGGCACAACTGGCGCGGCATCCGGGACGGGTGATCACCCAGCAGCAACTGCTCAAGGACATCTGGGGGCCGACTCACACCGAAGACAGTCACTACCTGCGGATTGTGGTGGGGCATCTGCGCCAGAAGCTGGCGGATGATCCGACCCAGCCACGCTTTATCATGACCGAGGCGGGGGTGGGTTATCGGTTGTTGAGTGCCTGACAGCTGTCAGCGCTGCTCACTCTCATAGCGATCCAGTGTGTCGCTGGCTATTTCCCGGCCCAGCGCGATCAACTCTGGCGCCTTATAGAACTCGAAAAACCGGCACACCCGCTTCGGCACGTTGATCAGCACATCCGGCGGGTAGCCCGCGATCTTGTACTGCGCCAGCGAGGTCTGCATTACCTCGAAGCTCTGGTTGATCAGGTCCAGCAATGACGCCGGGCCGACGTTATCGATGATGAATGAGCCGGTGGCCGACTTCGGTGCCCCAGGCTTTTCCGGGGCGGCGGCGGGCTGCTGGGATTCGGGTTCGGCCGACTCCAGCCACGGATTGATCTCGGCCGCCTGGGCCTGCAAGGCTTCCTGCTCAAGTTTCATTAGCTGCTCGGCCTGCTTGCGGCGAAACGGCAGGTGCGAACCCAGTGATTTCGCCAGGCTGTTGAAGCGGCTCTTGAACGCCGGCGGGCGCTGGATCACTGGCAAATGGTAGTGTTTCTGGTTGGTGGCGTTGAGGTTGACCGCGATGATCAGGTCACAGTGGCTCGACACCACCGGCACGATGGGCAGCGGGTTGAGCAGGCCGCCGTCCACCAGCATGCGGTTGCCTTGCATCACCGGGGTGAACAGGCTGGGAATCGCCGCCGAGGCGCGCATGGCCTGGTGCAGGCAGCCTTCCTGGAACCAGATTTCCTGTTGGTTGGTCAGGTCGGTGGCGACGGCGGTGTAGGGGATGCGCAGCTCTTCGATATTGATCTCGCCGACGATCTTGCGGATTTGCCCGAAGACCTTTTCGCCGCGAATCGCCCCAAGGCGGAAACTCACGTCCACCAGGCGCAGCACGTCGAGGTAGTCGAGGCTTTCAATCCAGTTTCGATACTCGTCCAGTTTGCCCGCGGCGTAGATCCCACCCACCACGGCACCCATGGAGCAACCGGCGATACAGGCGATGTCGTAACCGCGCCGTTCGATTTCCTCAATCACCCCAATATGCGCGTAGCCCCGGGCCCCGCCGGATCCCAACACCAAGGCAACACGTTTCTTCATGGTCGATGTCCTTCATAAACGGGTGCCCACAATGCACCTATTTTAGGGGCGGCTTCAATCTTCGTTGTGCCTGGTAATATTTTTCAAGAATAGCGCCCAGGCTCGGGTATGCTCTGGCAATAGGTACTACCGATTTCAGGCTAAGGAGAGGCACTTTTTCTTGTAGGCAACGTCTACACCGTACGACTGTTTTTCTTTATTTTGAGGTGTCATCGATGAAAGCCTGGATGTGTGTGCCTGTGATCATGTTGGCCCTGGCGGGTTGCGCCGGGAAAACCGCATACCGCGACAGCTGTGGCTCGCAATTGGATGCCGCCTGGAAAGAGCTCGACCTGGCCAAGGCCGAAGGCTTTGCCGGCACCGTCAGCTACTCCAAGGCTTTGTCTTTATTGACGGGCGCCAAGACCCAGCAGCAGTTTGAAGCGTTTGAAGGCTGCTCCAACAAAGCCGAGAAGGCACGGTTCTATATTCGTGAGTCGCGCGCCGGGCGTTGATCCCTCGCGTCGAGTAGGATTTTTCATCGAAAAGTGAGGGCGGAATGTCAGCTTTGGTCGATCAGTTAGTCGCTCAGGTCATTGGCCTGGAAGTAGGGTTACTGAGCTGCCAGGCTCGCCTTGCCGCCGTCACCGACGATGAAGCCCTGCATGACCTGCGCACCACTGTGCGCCGTCTGCGCAGCCTGTTGCGCCCGTTGCGCGGACTGCCAGGTGTCGAACAGCTCGAATTGGCCGCCAGCACGGTCGGCCAGTTAACGACGCCGCTGCGTGACCGAGAGGTGCTGGCGGCGTATTTGCATCAGCATGGTTATCACGAGGCCGCTGACCGGCGTCTACGCCTGCAACCCGAAGCCTATCGCCAGGTAGCGCAGAGCCCGGAAGTCGTGCATTTGCTGCTGATTCTTGACGCATTCCCGCGTTTTATCCGTGCCTCTGAACACCAGAAATTGCTCCACGGCTTGCGAACGCGCATCGAGAAACGCTTGGCCAAGCAATGGCAAAAACTTGATCAGGCGTTGAAGGATCCCAGCCACGACCGCCACCGTCTGCGCTTGCTGATCAAGCGTGTGCGCTACGCCGCCGAGGCTTACCCCCAGTTGGATAAGTTGCCCGCCAAGGCCATGTCGCGCCTGAAAAAGGCCCAAGCGGCATTGGGTGATTGGCATGACTGCTGGCAATGGTTGGCCCAGGCCGAACATCAAGCCGATCTGCAGCCCTGTGTTGCGATATGGCATCGCACCATGGCCAACGCCGAAGGGCAGGCGGATCGCGTGCTGGACAAACTCAGCGCGGATTGTTTCTAAATCGGTCCGGCTTTTGGCCGGAATAAGCGCTGTACCTTGGCTGCGCGCTGGTTAAGATCGCACATCCGTTTTTTTTGATGTGAGGTCGCCATGCGCTTTAGTGATTTACTCGACGCTGCCCGTAGCAACCCGCTGGAGATCACCATTCCCGCCGAGTGGGCTCAGGGCCGAGCGTCCTTTGGTGGCCTGGTCGCTGCGTTGCAATACGAAGCCTTGCGCGCCGAGGTGCCGACGGACCGCCCATTGCGTTCGCTGGCGATCACCTTCGTTGGCCCGGTCGCGCCCGATGTACCCGCCAGTTATCAAGTCGAAGTGTTGCGTGAAGGCAAGGCGGTCAGCCAGTTGCTCGGTCGCGTCGTGCAGAACGGCGAAGTGGCGACGCTGGTCCAGGCAAGTTTTGGCGCATCCCGAGAGTCGGAAATCGATGTGGCGAGCGAACCGCCGCCGACGTTCAAGCACTGGGATGAATGCCAGGAACTGCCCTATATCAAAGGCGTCACGCCTGAATTCATGCGCCACTTGGCGATGCGCTGGAGCGTTGGCGGTTTGCCGTTTACCGGGAATAAATCCCGCGAGATGGGCGGTTGGGTTCGCTTGCGCGGGGATGTGAAGGAGGAACCGCTGACCGAAGCGCACATCCTCGCCCTGGTCGACGCCTGGCCACCTGCGCTGCTGCCGCACCTGAAAAAGCCCGCACCGGGCAGCACCCTGACCTGGACCATCGAATTTATCCAGCCGTTGCAGAATCTGACGACCCTGGACTGGTGCCAGTACCACGTCAGCATTGAACATGCGCGCGACGGCTACGGTCACGCCGCCGCCGCGCTGTGGAGCCCAACCGGCGCATTGATCGCCCTCAGCCGCCAGACCGTGGTGGTCTTCGCCTGATCGTCAGTGACGGTGGCGCAGCCGCCAGGCACGCCACCAGCCACCGCTCAACACAAAGCGCGGGAATGTCAGGAACTGCTCGACCACCAGGCGCTGTACTGCGTCTTTACGATCACTGAACGGCTCACCGGCCTCGGCTTCCAGGCTATGGCCATGACGCTGCAACGCCAGGCCGGCGAGGATGCCGACTACGCCAATGGCGAAACTGGCCAGGCTCAGGCTGAACACTCCGGACACAATCAACAGAAACCCGATGATAAACAGCGGCACGGCAATCAGGTGCAACGCCAGGTTGGTCGGGTGCTGATGGTTTTGCGGGTAGTTACGCCATTGCCAGGCGGGGAGATTGGGATGACGTTTGCCCATGATGGTGAACCCTCTGTCCGTTGAAATAACATGGGGAGAGTTTAGGTGGGGGTGGGCGGGTGGGCGAATTGGGGTTGGCTATGACGGTGATAGAAGGCCAGTTGTGGCAAACCATCTTCAAGCCCAAATAACGCAGTCATGATCATCCATGTGTACCAGAAACGTGAGTTTGCTATCCGTCACCCAGAACGGATATCCGGTCGTTTCACCTAAGATAGAGGCTATATCCTGCGCATTGTCGATTTCCCAGCCCGAGTATGTTGAATCAAGTACCAACAAAATCAGGTCTTTTTGGTTAATGCGGTACTGTATTTCCTTCCAGAAATTGGGGTTGTGCTCTGAATTTTTCTCGTTTAGTTCGACGGGGTCAAGGAAGCTGCTCTCGAACGTGAAGAACTTTTTTGTCAGGTTATTTATTAATGCTGTGGTTTCGTATGTCTGAAGTTTTCTAGAGCTTATTTCTAAGCTCCTGAAAGCATCATCTATTTCTTCTTCCAGGTAACTCATTAGTGAATCCCAATTCTTGATCGGCTAACGGGAACCAGTTTTAGAAGTATATGTAGTGGTCTAATGAAACCGGACACCCATTTAGGCGAGAATGCTCGCCAGAACGAGGTGTCAGATGACCAAACAACGCCGTACCTTTTCCCCTGAATTCAAACGCGAGGCTGCCGACCTCGTT
>NZ_VFES01000034.1 GCF_007858185.1 Pseudomonas grimontii | reverse complement strand
AGAACGAGGTCGGCAGCCTCGCGTTTGAATTCAGGGGAAAAGGTACGGCGTTGTTTGGTCATCTGACACCTCGTTCTGGCGAGCATTCTCGCCTAAATGGGTGTCCGGTTTCATTAGACCACTACATGAGCAATTGGATCAGGTCAAGGACGCCAATACCTTTCTGGCTTTTGCCCACGCCCTGGCGGAAGACAAATCGAATGGTGACTGGGAAAACGGGACGATAGAAGCCTTCCTAGACGGAGCTATTGCATGGGCCGAGGCCAGTAATTTTGGCGTCGATCAGGGGATTCAAGGCTCCAATCCTTGGCGGCAATTCGCTAATTTTTTGTACTGCGGAAAAATATACGAGTAAACAGGTGAAGTGTTTATTCGCTTTAAGCGTTGCGTCTAGGGGGTAGCCGAACGGGCTCGGCTCCACCTCACGATCGACCGATTCAGGTCGGTCACCGCCAATTTTAACTGGCTGTATTGGGTCGATTTTTGCCTGTCGGAACGGGATTAATCGGCCAAACCTGGCGGTGGTAGGTGGCCGAAAATGGCAGATCCAGGCAGGCGCCCTGTAGTGAGAACTTAATGCACGGATAGAACGGACTATTTCGACAGAAATTGTGAGGTGTCGTCCGCTACGTAGTAGAGAATGTACCCGGAATACACTAGAGAACCGGCAGCAACTTCCGCTTTGAAGCACTCTGTGAGTGCATCCTCATCAGCAAAACCGTATTCCGACAACTTGTCACCTGCGAAACTAGCAAGTCGCCACGCGTCGAAGCCACCGATCTCACCATGAGCCCCAAAGTCAAAGTCTACTGTACCTGTGGGGAGACTAACCGCGCAGCCATAGCCGTGCTTGAAGTAACGAACTCCGCCTTCTAACTCTCCGCGCTGAGGAATGTCAGTGCCCACCCAATCCATATTGGTCAAGGGCCGCGGAATACCAGACCGATGCATCATGTCCACAGCGGTGCCAACACTTGCTTGGTAGTCGCTGATCAAAATGGCGAGTTGGTTATTCATAAAGTCTCACGTTATAAGCAGCACTGAGTCCAGAGACCGCAGAGAGTAGCAGTCGACGCAACTGATGGGCAGCTCTTGGCCGATAGCAACCCTTCAAAAATAACGGACTTTCACCGAAAGCAGCTCCTCCATCCCCATCACTGATGAAACCTTCTCCCCAACGCATCCAACCGCACCGCAATCGGCGGCAACTGCTCGCTGCTCCTGGCCAACATCTCCACATCCTCTGCCGTGCTCTGCGCAATGCTCTGCACCGACTGCAAGCGTCCGACAATCTCCAGGTTCGCTGAAGTCTGTTCCCGCGTGGTGATCACAATCCGCCCATTCAGCGCATCGATCTGGCTGATGTCATTGCCCACCGCCCGTAGCATTTCCACCGCGAGTTGGCTGTCTTCCACGCAGCGTTCCACGCCCTGGCGGCTGTCGTGCATGGCTTCCACGGCCTGGCGGCTGCCTTGCTGCAGGCCCTCGATGATGGTTTTGATTTCCTGGGTGGAGACGGCGGTGCGTTGCGCCAGGCTGCGTACTTCGTCGGCGACGACGGCGAAGCCGCGGCCTTGTTCGCCGGCGCGGGCGGCTTCGATGGCGGCGTTGAGGGCGAGGAGGTTGGTCTGGTTGGCGATGCTGCTGATGACTTCCAGTACCGAGCCGATTTGTTCGGCCTTAACGGCCAGGCCTTGGACGGTGTGGTTGGTGCCTTCCAGGCGTGTGGCCAGTTGGGTGATTTCGTGTTGGGCGCGGCCGACGCTTTCCTGGCCGCGCAGGATTTGTTGGCTGGCGACGCCCGCGTGTTCAACCGCTTCTTCGACGTGCACCGTAATGTGGCCCATGGCGTCTTCCATGCGCTGCATGGAGTCGGTCATTTGCGCGATTTCGACCAGTTGGTGGCGCGCGCCTTTTTCCAGGGTGCCGCTGGCGTGGGCCAGTTCCTGGCCGAGTTGGCCGAGGCCGTGGGAGTCGCGGGCGACGCCGTCGATAAGGTGGGTGATCTGTTGCAGGAAATGGTCGAAGCGCTTGGCGAGGGATACGTGCACCTTGCCTTCACCTTTGGCGCTATCCACGGTGAATTGGGTGGTGACGGCGAGCATTTTTTCCAGCATTTCCTCGCTCTCCACCGCTTCGGCCTGGCTGTTTACCGCGAGGTAGAGCAGGGCGATGGTTTCCATCACCACGTAGAAGGCGTGGACGAACACCATGGTCCAACCGCCGTGATGCGCCATCACAAACACCGGGAAGCCTTGATGCTGCAATGCATGGAACACCACGTGGTGTACTGCAATCGTCAGTGCGGCCACCAGGATCGGCAGCCAGTCTCGATAGAACGTCAGTACCGCCAGCAGCGCGAAAATCCCGAAGTGCGCTTCGATCACGCCCTGGGCCTGGTTGATGTGCAGCGCCGCCATGACCATCAAGCCTGCGCCCAGTGCGCAACGCATCACCCGAGTGCCGCCGATGACGCGGTAGAGCGCGGTGAGCACGGCGCTTGTGCCTGCCCCCACGACAATCGCCTGGATCAGGGTGTCGTGCCAGAACGCCAGGCCGACGGAGAACAGGAACATCAGCCATATCAACGCCAGCATGATGCGGTCGGCCTTGCGGTAGTGCTCCAGGAAACGTGCGCGTGCGGGCATTCACTCTTACTCCATGTGGTCTGGCAAGGATCAAAGCATGCGGCGTGCCACTACGGCCCGCTGGTACAGAGCAAAGCAGGTATCAGGCACTTTGCAGGTGCAGGGAAACCAAAAAGCTTATCGGCATGGGGGGAGGGGACTTTAAGTGCGAACGCGTTCAGAGGGGGCAGACGACATTCCTGGTGGCAAGCGGGGGGGGAATGTGGGAGGGGGCTTGCTCCCGATAGCGGTAGCACAGTCACAGCATCATTGACTGACCCAACGCTATCGGGAGCAAGCCCCCTCCCACATTAGGACCCCCGTTCGCCAGGTGGATCAGAAGCTGTACTTGGCAGTCAGCATCATATTGCGTGGAGTGCCGTAGGCGTCGCCACCGTAGCTCACGGAGTTGGCGATGGTGGAGTAATAGCGGCGGTCGAAGATGTTGTTGGCGTTGAGCTGCAGGTCCAGGTGGTCGTTGACCCTGTAGCCGGCCATCAGGTCGGTGACGGCGTAGGCGCCCTGCTGTAGGCGATAGGTGCTGCCATCAGTCAGTTTGACGTCGTTGTACATGCGGCTCTGCCAGGAGATGTTGCCACCCACGCGCAGTTTCTCCAGCGGGCCCTGGAAGTTGTAGCGGGTGGTCAGCTTGAACAGGTGCTCCGGGGTGTCGGTGTCGTACTGCTTGTTGACCTTCTGCGGGTTGGCGTCGTCCTTGATGGTGTGGGTGCGGGCGTAGGTGTAGCCACCGCCGACCTGCCAGTTTTCGGTCAGCGCGCCTTGCAGTTCGAAGTCGATACCTTGGCTGCGAATCTCGCCGGAGGCTTCATAGCACTCGGTCTGCGGGCAGTTTTGCACGGTCACTTGCGTGGCGCGGTTTTCCTGGTCGACACGGAACAGCGCCACGCTCGCATTCAGCGCGCCACCCAGGTATTCGCCCTTGATGCCGACCTCGTAGTTCTTGCCGACAATCGGTTTGACCGGGGTACCGGACGTGTCCTTGGAGCTCTGCGGCGTGAAGATGTCGCTGTAGCTGACATAGACCGAGTGCTGGTCGTCCAGCTCGTAGATCAGCCCCGCGTAGCGCGTGAGGTTGCGGGTGACCTTGTAGTCGCCGGTGTTGTCGCCATGGGCATCGTAGTCATACCAGTCCAGGCGTGCGCCGAGGATCAGTTTCAGCGGGTCGGCCAGGCTCAGGCGCGAAGTCAGGTAGAAACCATCCTGGGTGGTGACTTCGCGGGTATCGGAGGTGTGGACGAAGTCCGGTTTGCCCGCAGTGAGCGGCCAGTTCATGTTGTAGGGGCTGTAGTCGTGGGTGGTCATGTCGTAGATGCGCCGGCTGGCACCCACCACCAGTTCATGGGTACGCCCGAATGCCTGGAACGGGCCGCTGGCAAAGGCGTCGACGCCGGCCTGGTTTTCGTCGTAGGCGGCCTGGTAGACAGTGCGCGCCAGGGTGTTGTTGACCCAGCGCGACTGGTAGGAGCCGGAGAACAACGCGTTCTGTTCGGCGTAGTTGGCGTTAACCTGAAGCTTCCAGTCATTGGCCAGGCGCTGGCGCAGTTCGGCGAAGACCGTGTTGATTTCCTGGTCTTTGTTCTCCCAGTCGGTGCCGGGGTTGTAGGAGCGCGGCAGGTCCAGGTGATGGCCGTCCTGGCCGATCATTGACGAGCCCCAGAAGTAGTTGGTCTTGTCCTTCTGGTTCGAGAAGCCGAGGGTCAGGCTGGTGTCTTCGCTCAGGTCGGCTTCGGTGACGGCGTAGAACAGGCCGTGATAGTCCTCGGCGTGGTCGATGAAGCTGTTGGCGTCACGGTAGGAGATGACCACTCGGCCGCGCCAGGTGCCGCTGTCGTTGAGCGGGCTGGAGGCGTCGAGTTCGCCACGGTAGTCATCCCAGCTGCCGGCAGCGCCGGTGAGGGTGACTTTTTGCTCGTCCAGCGGCCGTTTGCGGATCAGGTTGATGGCCGCCGAAGGATTACCCGCACCGGTCACCAGGCCGGTAGCGCCGCGCACGACCTCGACACGGTCGAACATCGCCAGGTTCGGCTGGGCGCCGACCGAAACCCCGTTATAGCCGCTGGGGATGCCGTCATACATCAGGTTGTCGATGTCGAAGCCGCGCGCGGTGTAGGACTGCCGGCCAGGTCCGCTGGAGTAATTAAGGAACAGCCCCGGCGTGGCGTTGACCACGTCGTTGATGCTGGTCATCGCCTGGTCATCCATGCGCTGACGGGTAATGACGGTGACCGCCTGCGGGGTTTCACGCAGGGTGAGGGGCAGTTTGGTCGCGGTCTTCATTGCGCCGGTGGTGTAGGACTGTGTGCCCTCGGTGGTTTCGCCCAACTGCTGCTCGCCGGAGATCTGGGTAGCACCCAGTTCCAGGGTGGTTGTCGGCGTCTGCGCGTCGGCAGCGAAGGCCGCGTGCGAGGTGGCGAGACAGACCGCCAACGCGATCAGACTGGGTGTAAAACCTTTACCGCTGTGTTGTTGCACAGACATGGAACGGACTCTCCCTTAAGTACCGTCCTTGGCGAATAATAAATCTGTTGATAATTATTCGCATTAGTTTGGCAGATTAAACCCGCAGGAAAAAGCCTTTGGGGATAATTAGTTAACGAATTTTTCACATCTTGAGGGCAGGCTTTTAGCCATCACCTGCCGTGCGCCATTTCTTCTTTAGCGCGCTCAATCGCGTTTTGGAATCGCCACCCGACTCGTCGCCTTCACCTCCCGCAACGCCAGGCTCGACTGGATCGACGCAATCCCCAACTGCCGCCGCAGCACGCTCTCCACAAACTCGCTGTAGCTGTCCAGGTCCTCTGCCAATACCTGCAACAGATAGTCGGCATCGCCGGTGATCTTGTGGCACGACAGCACCTGAGGCAGCTCTTTGACTACCGCTTCAAACGCATCCGGCGCATGGTCGGTGTGGATCGCAAAACGCACATGCACAAACGCCATGATGTCCAGGCCCAGCAGCTTGCGATCGAGGTTGGCCTGGTAGTCCTTGATCACGCCTTCTTCTTCCAGGCGTTTGCGCCGACGCCAGCAGGGGGTGAGGCTCAGGGACAGACGCTCGCTCAGTTGGGCGTTGGAAATACTCGCGTCTTCCTGCAGCAGGGCGAGGATGGAGAGATCGGTGTCGTCAAGAACGACCTGCTTGGTTTTATTTTTCATATTTGGCTATCACTGGGGTAAAAACACCCGATAAAGCTATCAGTGCCAGAAGTAAAAGCAAAGAAAGCCCTGCGCTGCCAGAACAAAATAGACCCTGTCTTTTACTGGCGGATGTATCCAAATGCTGACTGTTTTTAGTGATGACCACCGTTTGCACCACGGCACCGAACTCAAGGATGGCGTGCTCAAACCCTCATTCGAACAACCCAGCCGCGCCGACACCGTGCGTGACCGCGTCCGGCACGTTGGGCTGGGCGATATTATCGTGCCGCGCAGCTTTGATCGTGCCTGCTACGTCAACGCCCACAGCGAACGCTACGTCAGCTTCCTCGAAACCGCCTGGGCCGAATGGACCGCCATCGGCCGCAGCCATGACGCGCTGCCGCTGGTATGGCCGGTGCGCGACCTGGCCAATCAACAGGTGCCGGACTTTATCGACGGCAAGCTGGGCTTTTTCGCCATGGACGCCGGCTCGCCGATCACTGCCACTACCTGGCAGGCGGTCAAGACCAGCGCCGATATCGCGCTCACGGGGTTGGCGCTGATCGACGAAGGCCATAACAGCGCCTTCGCCCTGTGCCGCCCACCGGGGCACCATGCGGCCCGCGAATACATGGGCGGCTATTGCTACCTCAACAACGCCGCGATTGCCGCGCAACAGGCCATCACCCAAGGCGCCAAGCGCGTCGCGGTACTGGATGTGGATTTCCACCACGGTAACGGCACGCAGAATATTTTCTACGACCGTTCGGATGTGCTGTTTATCTCCCTGCACGGCGAGCCGTCGGTGTCCTATCCGTATTTTTCCGGTGCCCGCAGCGAGCGCGGCACAGGTGCGGGGGAGGGCTTTAACCTAAATTACCCCTTGCCCAAAAATACGACCTGGGATCACTACACAACCGCGCTGACCCACGCCTGCCAGCAACTCAAACACTTCGCCCCCGAGGTGCTGGTGATCTCCCTCGGCGTCGACACCTTCAAGGACGACCCCATCAGCCACTTCCTGCTCGACAGCCAGGACTTCCTCAGCATGGGTGAGCTCATCGCCGGCGTGGGCGTACCGACGCTGTTCGTGATGGAAGGCGGCTACATGGTCGACGAGATCGGCATCAATGCCGTCAACGTCCTGCACGGCTTCGAAAGCAAGACCGCCTGACCCCCATAACAACAAACGCTCGATTCTTTTTTTCTGCCAAAACTCAAAAACATAACAAGAGGTTTTGTGATGAAAACAACCACGTCCGGGCTGTGTGAAAAGCCTGCGTTGCAACGCACCCTGAGCAACCGCCATATCCAGCTGATGGCCATGGGCGGTGCGATCGGCACCGGCCTGTTCATGGGCTCCGGCAAGATCATCGCGCTGTCCGGTACCTCGATCATCCTGATCTACATGATCATCGGGCTGTTCGTGTATTTCGTGATGCGCGCCATGGGCGAGCTGCTGCTGTCCAACCTTAACTTCAAGAGCTTCGCCGATTTTGCCGGCGCGTACCTGGGGCCGCGCGCGGCGTTCTTTCTCGGTTGGTCGTACTGGCTGAGCTGGAGCGTGGCCGTGGTGGGGGATGCGGTGGTGGTCGGTGGCTTCTTCCAGTACTGGTTCCCTGATGTGCCGGCGTGGATGCCTGCCGTGGGCATGTTGCTGACGCTGTTCGCGCTAAACGTGCTGACGGTGAAGCTGTTTGGCGAAGTGGAGTTCTGGTTCGCAATCATCAAGATCATCGCCGTGGTGACCCTGATCGGCGTGAGTGTGGTGCTGATTGCCAGCTCGTTTGTCTCGCCCACCGGGGTCACGGCGTCCTTGAGCCACTTGCTGGATAAACAGGCGGCGTTTCCCAACGGCCTGTTCGGTTTTTTTGCCGGGTTCCAGATGGCGATCTTTTCCTTTGCCGGCACCGAGCTTATCGGCACCGCAGCGGCTGAAACCCGCGCGCCGGAGAAGACCTTGCCCAAGGCGATCAACTCGATTCCGCTACGGATCATCCTGTTTTACGTGCTGGCCCTGGCGTGCATCATCGCGGTGACGTCGTGGCAGCAGGTGTCGCCGAGCAAGAGCCCGTTCGTTGAATTGTTCCTGGTCGCTGGCTTTCCGGCGGCGGCGGGCATCGTGAACTTCGTAGTGCTGACATCGGCGGCGTCGTCCGCCAACAGTGGCGTGTTTTCCGCCAGCCGCATGCTGTTCGGCCTGGCCGACCTGGGGGACGCACCGGGCATTTTCCGGCGGCTGTCGACCAGCAGCGTGCCGTTTATCAGCCTGGCGTTTACCACCTTGTTGATGCTGCTCGGCCTGGTGTTGCTGTTTGTGGTACCGGAGGTCATGACCGCCTTCACGATCGTGTCGACGGTCTCGGCGATCCTGGTGATTTTCACCTGGTCGACCATCCTCGCGTCCTACATCGCCTACCGCAAAAAGCGCCCGGACCTGCATGCTAAATCCCTCTACAAGATGCCCGGTGGGGTGCCGATGGCCTGGTTTTCCCTGGGGTTCCTGGCCTTCGTGCTGTGCCTGCTGGCATTGCGGCCGGATACACGCTTGGCGCTGTGCCTGATGCCGGCCTGGTTTATCTGGCTAGCGGTGGCCTTTCAGTTTTCACGCTTCAAGGCCTCCGGCGCGGTCAACGCCGGTCAACGGTGATTCACACGGTCCTCAGAAGTCCATTTTCAGCCCAACCGTGCCTTGACGGCCGTTGAAGGTGTTGCTGTCGAGGTTGCGGTTGTAGCCCACCTCACCGTAAAGGCTGATGGCCGTGGCCACCTTCAGCGTGGCGCCGACACTCAGGTCCAACGTGGTGGATTTCTGCTCGGTATCGATGGCTGTCACATCGTTGAACGTCACGGTGTTCTGCCCGGCGCTGGTGTGCCAGACATTGGTCCGTACGTAGGGTTGCAGCGGCATGCCGCGCACTTGGTAGTCGCCGCGCAGGCGTACCCCCAGGCGGGTGGTGACGTTGGTGTCGGCGTCATAGGAGACGTTGGCGATACCGTCGTTTTGCTTATCCAGCCTGGTCTTGCCGACGATCAGTTGCGCCTGGGGTTCCACCACCCAGTTGTCCACCCACGCAAACGGCCAGCCGACTTCAGCGGACGCCGTGACGTTGTGCCCATGGGTGTCCATCTTCACACCGTGATCCGACTCGTTGCTGCCGTTGAAGCGGGTGCCCATCAACACCAGGTCGAGGTAGGCCTGGTTGGCCCCGATCAGCGTCCAGTACACCCCAAGGCTATCCCCGCGCAGGGTGGTCTTGCCGGCGTCCTTGTCTTGCCAGCCACCGTTGAAACCCTTGATGTTGCCTTTGAGGGTGCTGTGGCCAACAAAGAATCCGCTGCGTTGGGTCAGGCCATCGGCGTTGGTGCTGGCGTATACGTCGCTGCCCACCTGGAAACCCGTCACCGAGCTGTCCAGCGTAGGGCTGACCGTCCCAGAGAAACCCTGGCGGCTGCTGGTGCCATAAACCCGACCCCAACCTGCTGGAAATGCACCGGTTTGCTGCTGCTGGCTCTGGTCACCCATGCGCTGGTGAAAAGTGCCGAGCATACCCTGCACGATTTGCTGGGCGGCCGGAAACAGCGCGGCGTAGATCGGCACTTCCGGACGGTAAATGGGGATGGGTGTCGTGCCGGGGTTGGGCGGCAGTGGCGGGTCACCGGGAACGGGGATGGGTAACGGCACGACGATCACCGGGTCAGGCGGCACCACCGGTATCGTTGAACGCAGGTAGTAGTTGTCGGCCGTGCCGGCCGTCACGCCGCCCTTGAACAGGTAGTAGTCGAACGCGCCGGCAGACACCGGGCGGCCGAGGGTAAAGGCGCTGCCACTGTTGGTTGCACCGTTGAGGGCCTGCACCACCTGGATACCGTCTTGCAGGGTCGCCGCGCCGGCACCGCCCAGGTTAGTGACGATGATAGCCGTGTCGCCGCTGAGGGTGCCTTGGTTGACGATCAGTTTGTCGCTGGGCGAGCCATCGCCGCCCAAGACACTTTGCAGCGCGAGTTGACCACCGCTGCCGCTGTAGTGACCATTGACCGTCAGGGTGTCGGTGGCGATGGAGCTGCCGGTAGTCATGTCGATCCGGCCCTGGTTGTTGTTCAACGTCGCCAACTGGCCCACGGTGAAGGAGCTGATGACCCCTGTGCTGACCAGCAGCGCACTGCCGCCATGAATGTTCAGGGTGCCGGTACCGGTGGCGGTATCGCCAAGGGTGAATGTGCCGCCAAGGGTCAGTTGCGAGCGGTTATCCAGGTTCACCGTTTCCCAGTTCTGGTACCGCGTCGGCGTGCCGACCTGGGTGTTATCGAACGTCAGGGTATCCAGGCCCAGGCCACCGTCCACCACCGGGGTAGGGGACACGATGGCTTCAGTCAGGTTCTGTAGCAGGGCGGTATCGTTATCGCCGCCCATCAGCACCGCCGAATTGATCTGGCCGCCGTCGCGCCACTCGAGGATGTCGTTGCCAAAGCTGGTAAGAACTTGCCCATTCACCGTACCACCGGTGATGGTAACGTTATCGACGCCGCCACTGGTGCTGATATTGCCGCCAATGGAACTGTTGCCCGAGATCAGGACGGAGTCGTCGCCGAACCCTGTCACCAGGTTGCCCACGATGGTGCCTCCGCGCATATCAAACACGTTGTCGTCGAGCTTCATGTCGACACGGCCGATGCTGCCGCCGGTCATCAGCGCCACGTCGCCATCTTCAAAGGCTCCGGTGATGGTGCCGGCGCTCATAGTGAAGTGGTCGATGCCGTCCCCTTGGAGGAGTGCGCTGATCGTGCCGCCGCTCATTGAGAACGTGTCGGCTCCGGCACCCTGGCTGATGCTGGCGGCTTGCCCACCGCTTATTTGGACGATGTCGTTACCTGCGCCTTGCAAAATCGCGCTGTTGACCCGCCCTTGAAACAGCCGAAAGATATTTGCGCCATCCCCCATGTTGACCCCGCTGGTGGTGATTACTCCGTTCAGTGCATTCATCTCGATCAAGTCATTGCCAGGGCCGTAACCCACGCCCAGTACGCTGCCGTTGCCTGACGAAAAGATCAGGCTGTTGTTGCCCTGCGTATCTACGAGATTGCCGCCGGCACCACTGGTGCAGTTAATCACGTCATCGCCTGCGGTGATTGTAAAGGCGCAGGCATTCGCCCTGTCAGAACCGATAGACAGCCATGATGTCGCGGCAATCGCTACGCTCAGGCAAGCCAGGGGGGGAAGTCGTTTGCTCATGATCCATCCTCGCTCAACTCGACCTATCTCGACGGTGCCTGGTGACAGGCACGGTTAAGACCATGGCAACGATAAACGCGATACGGATCAGGAACGGCGGGATACCTGGATCTGAAAACACCGGCCAATGCAAAGGGTTGGCATGGCTTTCTCGACTGCACCTCAACCTGTGCAGCACTTTTTGCACCTTAGACGCACATCATGGCGAGCGCTACTGTCAGAAATAACAGGTACAGACGAGTGGGCGTTTACGCAAACACAATCTCGTAAGGCTCGCGCATACGTTCAAGCAGCTCCTGGGCCAGGATCGGTGCCAGGCCGATCTGCGGGTCGCCCGCCAATTGGCTGGCATACGCATGGACGGCGTGGAGCTTGCGCGCCACGCTCCAGATGTCCAGGCGCACCTTGCGTGCGCGCTGCCAGGGGATCATCGCGCCTTCGCGTGCGGGCCAGTGCCAGGCCCGGATCGGCAGTTCATACAACTGCGCACCCACCAGGGTGCAGGCCTTGGCACTGGCACGGCCGACGGCATCGTGGTCGGTGTTGCCGTCGTTGCGCCAGGTGGTAAACACCACATCGCCCGGTTGCAGGTAACGCGCGATAAATTGGCTCAGCTGCGGTTCACGGGTTGCCAGCGCGTTGTCGCAAAAACCGCCGCGAATCCACTTCAGGCTGTGCAGGGGCATGCCCAGGCGGCGCAGTGCTTCGGCGCTTTCCTGGGGCCGCACGACACTCAGGCGGCTGGCCGGCCAGACGTGCGAGCCGGGGTGGCTGGCGCTGCCGTCCGTGATGGAGATCAGTTGCAGGGGATATTCCAGGGTGCTGAGCAATTGCAGTAACCCGCCGCAGGCCAACACTTCGTCGCCGGGGTGGGGCGCAATCACCACTACGCGGGCGCCAGGCGGCACCAGTGAGGTCGGCGTGATCGGGGGAATTTGTGCCAGCTGTGGTGCGCTGTTCCAGATTTGCGCGGGGCCGCGGCGGCCGTCGCTTAAGGAGGCAAGCTTCATGGGTGACACATCCTTGTCAATTGATGCTGGGTCGTGGCCCGTTGACGGGACGACTCTATTTATTCACCACAGACTCCGCCGCGGTGTGTGCGTGGCAATCCAATCCTGAATGACCAGCAAGGCACCCTCAGCATAGACAAGGATTGGTCATTTTTACATTCTGTAATGTCGTTTTTTCAAGAAGGGATCATCAGGCTCTTCAAATAATCGCCGAATCCGCCTTGGGCGCGGGCCTCCAGGCGCGCGCTGGTGATGACTTGCGGCGCGTGGCTCCAGGCGATGGAAGCGCCGCAGCGTTCGAGGTCGCGCACCAGTTGCACATCTTCATGACACGGCAGCGGTTCGAACCCACCGGCGCGAACATAAGCACCGGCACTGATGCCCAGGTTGGCGCCATGGATATGCCGGTGATCGTCGCGGGCCTGGTATGCCTGCTGGTAACGGATCTGCGCCGCCGGGTCGAAGTCGTCGCTCCAGGCGTCCACGGTCACCGTACCGCACACCGCGTCGGCGCCGAGTGCCAATTGCGCCACCAGCCAATCGGGGGCCACGCGGCTGTCGGCGTCGGTGCACGAAATCCAGCGTACACCCTGGTTGAGCAGATGCCGCGCGCCCACCCCGCGCACGTGGCCCACATTGCGGGCCTGCACCTCCAGACGCTGCACCGGGAAACCTTCGGCAATCGCGGCACTGGCATCGCTGCAACTGTCGAGCAGTACCAGGATCTGCACCGCTTCACCCTGCAAGCCTGGGTGGCTGGCGGCGACCAATGCTGCCTCCAGGCAGTCGCCGAGCAACGTCTCTTCGTTATGCACCGGGATCAGAATGCCGATCATCGCAAGCCCTCGAGGGTGGCGACCGAAGTGCCGTCGCGGCTCCACAGGTCGAGCAGGAAATCGGGTTCGTGGTGCGTCGCGACCAAGGGCATTGCCAGCCGTTCATGGAGCAGGCCGTGTACCTGTTCGGCGGTCTGCGGGCAACCTTCGATAGCCGGGCGCCAATGGCAGGCCAACACCTGGCCGTTGGCGGTCAGGCTGTTGAGGGCGCGGTCGATCAAGTGGCGCAGGTCATCGGCGTCGAGGTAGTAGCACAGCTCGCTCAATACAATCAGCTCGAACTCGCCTGTCGGCCATTGCTCGGGCAAGCGGCCCTGTTGCACCTGGGCGTGGGCAAAGCCCAGCAGGCGGCTGCGCGCCAGGGCGACGGCAGCCGAGGCGGTGTCGCAACACAACAGGCGATCACAGCGTGGCGCCAGCTCAAAGCTCAATTCGCCATTGGCACAACCGGGTTCGAACACCGAGGCATAGCGCGGCCGGGTCAACAGCGCCAGGGTCAGCGCGCGTTTGCGTCGCTCATACCAGCGTTGGCGAAAGGCCCAAGGGTCGTCGTTACCGGCAAACAGTTGATCGAAATAGGGCGTCGCCACACTCATACAAATACCACTTCAAAAGGTTGTAGCAGGCGCTCCACCACATAGGGCGCGAGCACCGGCGGCAGGCCGATGTGCGGGTCACCCTCCAGTTGGCTGGCAAACGCATGGATGGCGTGGCGCTTGCGCGCGACGGCTTCGCAGGTCAGCGGGATTTTGCGCGCGCGGTGCCACGGCACCAGGCTGTTTTCGGGGGACGCCCAGTGCCAGGTCCACACCGGCAGTTCGTACAGCGTTGCACCCACCGCCTGCGCCGCCTTGGCGCTGGCACGGCCAACCGCTTCATGGTCGCAATGGCCGTCTTCCCGCCAGGTGGTGAACACTACATCCGTGGGCTTGAGGTGGCGCTGGATAAAAGCACTGAGCTGTTCTTCCCGCGCCGCCACCTGGCTGTCGGTGAAACCGGCCCGCAACCATTTCAGGCTGTGCAACGGTACACCGAGGCGATGCAGGGCCTGCGCCGATTCCTGCGGGCGTACCACGCTCAAGCGCTCCACCGACCAGTGGGTGGAGCCCGGATGGCTGGCGCTGCCATCGGTCACCGAAATCAATTGAATGGGCCGGTCCAGCGCCGCCAAGCCTTGCAGCAGGCCGCCGCAGCCCAACACTTCGTCGTCCGGGTGCGGGGCGATGATTACGGCGCGCTGGCCCTCGGGCACCAACTGTTCGACGCTGATCGTCGGCAGGTCGGCCATCAGCGGCGAGTCCTGCCAGCGATGCAACGGTGTGCCCTGGCCAACGATGGGGTTGGGTTTCATAGCTGCCACCTCCCTGAGGATTCGCCGGCAACCCGTTCACCGAGGGCCGCGAGGTCACGCTCGGCATGGCTTTGGCGTACATACACCGGCAGGTCCGCCATCAACTGGGCAAAATGCCGGTCCTTGCAATACGGCCCCGCGCCCACAGCCCGGCCAACATGGCGGATCACCTGTTCAACGCTGTCTTCGACACAGGCCCGGGCCTGCTGGGCCAGTTGTCGGGCATCGGCCTTGGGCGTGCGATCCACCTGTTTGGCGCTGGCCCGCAGCACACACGCGGCGCTGTGCAGCGCACTGTCGACCGCGCCAAGGTGGGCGAGGGCATGGGGCTCCGGGCGCTTGCGGCAATGATCGCGCAAGGCTTCAGCCAGGCGTTGTGCAGCACCGTACCAGCAGGCCGCGATACCGATTCCGCCGTGCCAGAACCCAGCGCGAGCGAGGTAGTCGCCGGGGCCACCGACCGCAATCCCACTGGCGCCGTCGAATATGACCTCGACGCTGCCGGTGGCCGCCATACCCACTGCGTCCCAACCCTCGTCTGTAACGCTGACGCCGGGTTGGTCCATTTGCACCGCGACCAGTTGCTGGCGCCCCAGATCATCCCAGGCCGTCAACAACCCATGGGTGACCACGGCTGCGCCGGAGCACCAGGCTTTACGCCCTTCCAGGCGCAAGCGTCGACCGTCCTGGCGCACCTGGACTTTGGCGTTCGGCGGTTCCGCGGCCCACATGCCCCAGATGCTGCCCAGCGGCGGCAACGAGCAGTTGAGTTCGGCCATGATTGCCAACGCATCGGTGTGGCCTTCGAACAACTTGCACAGGCGCAGGTCATGGCTGGCCACCTGCGCCAGCTGACTGAGCCGCACCAACGTCTGGCCGCTGCCGGGCAGGGGCAGTTGGTCCAGCCCCTCCCTCTGGAGCGCCTTCAGGACCTCGCCGAGGGCCTGCGTGTCCGCGTAGCCCTCGTAGTCTTGAAGTAATGCATGCAACGCCATGTCACACCTCGTCGTCACGCTGCAGTTCGAACAGCAGCAGCGAGCGGCCGGTCACGCCGTACTCGTGCTCGAACTCAAAGCGTTCCTGGCCACGTACTGCCGGTTCGTTGGTGTCGAGCATGCAGGTCCAGAACTCTCCCTCCGGCACCGGTGGCAGGCGGAAATTGACCATGTCGTGGTGCGCATTCACCACCAGCAGCAGGGTAGCGTCGGCGCCGGCACGGCGGATCCCGGTTTCCTGGGCGCGGCCATCCATCAGCATGCCCAGGCAACGGCCGTGGCTGTCTTCCCACTGTTCGGTGGTCATCTCATTGCCGTCCGGCGACAACCAGGTGACGTCCTTCACGCCGATATCTTCGTTGTAGTCGCCCACCAGGAAGCGCCCACGACGCAGGATCGGATAGGCCAGGCGCAGCTTGATCAGGCGCTTGACGAACTTGAGCAGCGCCTTGCCGTCGTCGTCCAGTTCCCAATTGACCCAGCCGATCTCGCTGTCCTGGCAGTAGGCGTTGTTGTTGCCGTGCTGGGTGCGGGCGAATTCATCACCGGCCACGATCATCGGCGTACCCTGGGCCAACAGCAGCGTGGCAAAGAAGTTGCGCATCTGACGCAGGCGCAGTGCGTTGATTTCCGGGTCGTCGGTAGGGCCTTCGACGCCATGGTTCCAGGACAGGTTGTTGTTGCTGCCGTCCTGGTTGTTCTCGTCGTTGTCTTCGTTGTGCTTGTCGTTGTACGACACCAGATCATGCAGGGTGAAACCGTCGTGGGCAGTGATGAAGTTCACCGAGCTGTACGGGCGGCGACCGCGATGGTTGAACATCTCGCCCGAGGCGGTCATGCGCCCGGCGAAGTCTGCCAACTGGCCGTCATCGCCTTTCCAGAAGGCGCGCACGGTGTCGCGGAAACGGTCATTCCATTCAACCCAGCCCGGTGGGAAGTTGCCCACCTGGTAGCCACCGGGGCCGCAGTCCCAAGGCTCGGCGATCATTTTCAGCTGGCGCAGCACCGGGTCCTGGCGGCAGGCCACGAGGAAGCTGTGGCGCTCGTCAAAACCGTCGCGGTAGCGGCCGAGAATGGTCGCCAGGTCGAAGCGGAAACCGTCGACGTGCATCTCGGTGGCCCAGTAACGCAGGGAGTCGGTGACCATCTGCAGCACGCACGGGTGGCTCAGGTCGAGGGTATTGCCGGTGCCGGAATCGTTGATGTAGAAGCGCTTGTCGTCGGGCATCAGCCGGTAGTAGGAGGCGTTGTCGATGCCGCGCATGGACAGGGTCGGGCCGCGCTCGTTGCCTTCGGCGGTGTGGTTGTAGACCACGTCGAGGATCACTTCCAGCTTCTGCTCGTGCAGGTGCGCGACCATCTCTTTGAACTCGGCGATCTTGCCGCTGGCCAGGTAGCGCGGGTCAGGGGCGAAGAACGCAATGCTGTTGTAGCCCCAGTAGTTGGTCATGCCTTTTTCCAGCAAGTGCTGGTCGTTGACAAAGGCGTGCACCGGCAGCAGTTCCACGGACGAAATGCCCAACTGGCGGATGTGCTTGAGCACGTCATCTTCCATCAACCCGGCACAGGTGCCGCGCACCGATTCACCCACCGAGGGGTGGCGCATGCTGATGCCGCGCAAGTGGGTTTCGTAGATGATCGTACGGTCCCACGGCACCCGCACCGGCTGGTCGTTGCCCCAGGTGTGCGCCGGGTCGATGACCTTGCATTTGGGCACGAATGGCGCGCTGTCACGTTCGTCGAAACTGAGGTCGTCATCCGGGTGGCCGATGGTGTAGCCGAACAGCGCTTCGGACCATTTGAGTTCGCCCACCAACTGTTTGGCGTAGGGGTCGATCAGCAATTTGTGGTGGTTGAAACGATGACCATTGGCCGGGTCATAGGGCCCGTATACACGGTAGCCGTAGATCAGCCCAGGGTGGGCGTCGGGCAAGTAACCGTGGAAAATTTCGTCGGTGTATTCGGGCAATTCGATGCGCTCGAGTTCCACTTCGCCGCTGTCGTCGAACAGGCACAGTTCGACTTTCTCGGCGTTGGCCGAGAACAGCGCAAAGTTGACACCCAGGCCATCCCAGGTCGCGCCGAGGGGGAAGGGCAAACCTTCACGAATCCGCGACGGCTCGTTACCCGGCGTCGATGGGGTCTTATGGGGTTTGCTCATTTTGTTGCTCCTGCAAGGCTATTTTTTTTCGGGCCGAACGCGGCCCTGCTGACGAGTTTTCAGCGGATGAGAAGAAGAGTGAAATCGCCTTTTGCCGACAGCGCCGGCAAAAGGTTCGTGGCCCCGTGCGCGTTAAGCCTTGGGCTTTTTCGGCGCTGGCGGCTTCTTGGCCGCCGGGGGCGCCGGTTTGCTTGCGGCGGGCGCCGGTGGCTTGGCCTTCGCCGCAGGCTTGGGTGCGGTCTTGGGCTTGGCGGCGGGCTTGGGTTTGCTCGGCGTCAGCGCTTCGGCTTCGGCCAGCTTGCGCGCCATCTCCCAGTGGCGCGCGTCTTCCCCGTGGGGTTTACCTTCAGACTCCCAGATCTGATGCGCCAGTTCGCGTATGCGTTTGTCTTCAGTACTCATCACAATGCTCCTCACAGAAAATTTTCAGCTTTCTTGATCATCAGGATTGATAAAGACATTGACCGGGAAATCCCCCAGGGCAGTGCTGATCAACAGCTCCTTGTCTGGTGTGACTGCGCCTGTATGAAAAAGTCCCTTCCAGTTTTGCGTTGGCGCGGCGAACGGTAATTTCACCCGTGTATCGCCCCAAACCCGCGCATTGATCTGGGGATGCACACCGTTTTCAAGCAGGTGATAAGGCCAACGTGGCACCACCACCAGCAGGCGTTTGCCCTGGTGTTCACGGCAGAACGCGACCACCCGCTCGGCGTGTTCGCCGACGACTTCCAGCGGTGTATAGCGGCCGCTGCGGAACACGTCCGGATGGGCCTTGCGCAAGGCCAGTACTTGGGCGATCAATGCCTGTTTGATACGCCCGTCACGCCAGTTGAACAACAGTTCGCCGATGTCCGGCGGGGTGTTGAGTGCGTGTTGCCGCGCGGTGAAATCCACCGGGCGACGGTTGTCCGGGTCCACCAGGCTGAAGTCCCAGAACTCATCGCCCTGGTACAGGTCCGGCACACCCGGCACGGTAATGCGAAGCAAGGTTTGCGCCAGCCCGTTTACCGCGCCGGCGGGGGCGATGGCCTGGGCGGCGCTGCCGATTGCGCTGCGCAGCGGCCGACCTTCCTCAGTCAGCAGCAGGCGTGTAAGAAACGCCTCGACGCCTTGTTCATAGGCCTCGTTGGGCGCGCTCCAGCTGCTCTGCAACTTGGCTTCGCGCAGGGCTTTTTGTTGCCACTGCCACAGACGCTGGTGATACCCCTCGACGTCCTCGGCCTGGTCCAGCGGCCAACTGCCCAGCAACACCTGATACAGAATCAGCTCATCGCCGGCCGACGGTGTGGTCGCGTCGTCGCGCAACGGCGCTGCCAGGGTGCGCCAATGCTCCACTTGCTCGACGTACCACGGCGCGCACTCGCTGAGCACGGCCAGGCGCGCACGGGTGTCTTCGCCGCGCTTGTGGTCATGGGTGGCGGTAGCCAGCAAGTTGTCGGGGAAACGCTGCAAACGCTGTTGGTTGACGGCATGAAACTCGGCCAGCGGCGCGCAGAACTGCTCGGTGCTGAAGCCCACGTCGTTGCGCGACAGCAGCACGGCCGAGCGGTAGAACGCGGTGTCTTCCACGGCCTTGGCCGCAGCCGGCGAGGTCAGTTGCTGGAAGCGCACGCAGGCATGCTTGAGGATCTTGCGCTCACGGCCCACCGGGCGATTGCGCCAGGGTTGGCCGCCGAGCCATTTTTCCAGATGTTCGAGCACCGGCCAGTCGCCCTCGCCGAGGGTCGTGCGGGCACCGTCCATGGCCTGCTGGAACACCGTGTCGTCATCGGCGCTACGGCCCCGGGCGCTGATGTAAGTGCGGTACACCGGGAAATGCACGATCAGTTCCTGCAACGCGCGGCGGATCGCGCCGAGGGTCAGGTCGCGGGTCATCACGTCGTCGCGGGCTACTTGTAACAGGGCCTGGGCCACGCTTTCAAAGTCGCCGCCCAAGGAACCGTTGAGGATTTGCTGGCGGGCCAGCCGCGCCTCTTCGATAAACGCTGAAGGCCGTTCGCTATGGCGCGTCCATAAGTCCGCCAGTGGCGCAAAGCCCTCGGGATGGTGTTGCAGCAGCGACAGTTGGTTCATGAATTCGTAGCCGGTGGTGCCGTCCACCTGCCAGTCGCGCCGCAGGGTTTCGCCCTCACCGAGGATCTTTTCGACGAAGATCGGCAAGTGCCGTTCGGGCGACAACGCGTCCACCCGACGGCGCAGCTTGCGGCAATAACCGCGTGGGTCGGCCAGGCCGTCGATGTGGTCGATGCGCAGGCCATCCACCAGGCCTTCGCTGATCAGTTCGAAGATCTTGCCGTGGGTGGCTTCGAACACCGCCGTGCGTTCGACCCGCAGCCCGCCCAGTTCGTTGACGTCGAAGAAGCGCCGCCAGTTGATGTCGTCCGCCGCCGTGCGCCAGCTGGCCAGGCGGTAGGCCTGTTGCTCCAGCAGGTGATGCAGGCGTTGGAAACCCTCGGGTGTGCGTGCGTCGAACTCGGTCAGCCGCTGTTCGATGACCTCCAGGACTTCGGTGGCGCGCTCGGCCAATACCTGCTTGAGCCAGGCGGCTTCGGCATAGGCGTCATCCTGATAGGCGAGGGCGCTGAAGCGGTCGGCCAGGGGTTTGAGTCGTTCATCGGAGCCGAGGATCGCCGCGTAATCCCGTGGGCAGATCGGGAAGCGGTGTTCGTAATGCTCAACGTAAAACGCACCGTGGGTTGCATCGAAATGCAGCGTCAGCGTGCCGCTCTGCAAGGCTTCGCCGTAGTCGCTGCCGAGGAAGGGCATGAGCAATTGGCCCTTGAGCAGCGGGTCGGGCGAATGCCACTGGATGTCGAAGAACTCGCTGTAGGGGCTCAGGCGCCCCCATTCCAACAGGTCCAGCCACCAAGGGTTGTCGGCGCCGCCCACAGCCATATGGTTGGAGACGATATCGAGGATCAGCCCCATATCGTGTTCACGCAGGGCCGCGACCAGACGGCGCAAGGCCGGTTCGCCGCCCAACTCGGGGTTGACGCTGGTGGGGTCGACCACATCGTAGCCGTGCATGGAACCGGCGCGGGCGCTCAACAAGGGCGAGGCATACAGGTGGCTGATGCCCAATTGCGCGAAATACGGTACCAGGGGGACCGCGTCATCCAGGGTGAAACCTTTGTGGAATTGCAGGCGCTGGGTAGCGCGCAGGGGCAGGGCTTTCATCGGTCACGCTCATAGGCTTGGTTGCGCGCGACTGCCAGCAGTTCGAGGCGGCGCCCGGCACCGGCGTTGTCGAGCAGGCTGGAGGCCTCGCCCGGTAAACGGCGGCGCCAATTAGGGTGGGTATCGGTAGTGCCGGGCAGGTTGGCTTGTTCTTCGAGGCCCAGCGCGTCTTCCAGCGGCAACAGCACCAGCGGCGCACGGGTGTGGCCGAGGTAGCGCACGCTGGCGTCGATCATGTGGTCGGTTTCGTTGCGGATCTCATCGACGAAGTTCTGCGGGTCCTGGCTCAATGCCTGGCGCAGCGCCTGGCGTTCACGCAAGCGGTGTTCGCTCCATTGCTCCACGGTGGGCGCATCGATCAGGCCCAACTGGACGTTCCAGTCGATATCGCGGCTGTGCCACCAACCGTTGAGGGTCGGCAAGTCGTGGGTGCTGGTGGTGGCCAGGGCGTTGTCCGGCCAGTCGAGGATCGGCTTGAACTGGCCGTCGTGGCCTTGTTCGAAGAGCAGCACGCGCATGCCGAGGATCGAGCGGGCGATGAGTTTTTCGCGCAGCCCATCGGGGACCGTGCCCAGGTCTTCACCGAGCACGATGGCCTGGTGGCGGTGAGATTCCAACGCCAGCAGGCGCAACAGGTCGTCCACCGGGTAATACAGGTAAGCGCCCTCGCGTGGCGAGGCGTCCATGGGGATCACCCACAGGCGTTGCAGGCCCATCACATGGTCGATGCGCAAGCCGCCGGCATGGGCGAAGTTGGCCCGCAGCATCTCGATAAAGGCGCGGAAGCCGTTGCGCTTGAGGCCTTCGGGCGAGAATGCAGAAATGCCCCAGCCTTGGCCGGCGCGATTAAGGATGTCGGGCGGCGCGCCCACGGTTAGGTCGGCCAGCAACTCATCCTGGCGGCTCCAGGCCTGGCTGCCACCGCCGTCGGCGCCGACGGCCAGGTCAGCGATCAAGCCAACGCCCATGCCACTGCCTTTGGCGGCTTGTTGGGCGCGCTCCAGGCAACGGGCGATCAGCCATTGGCCGAAGGCGTAGAAGCCGATCTCGGCGTGGTGCTCTTCGGCGAACGAAGCCAGAGCAGGGCTCTGCGGCGAACGCCACTCTTCAGGCCAGTGGCGCCAGTCCAGGTCCTCGCCCGCAGCGGCGCGCACAGCCTGTATGGCTTCGAAGCGGCAATGGTTTTCCAAGGCTTCGCCGCCGGCCTGGCGGAAACTCAGAAAGTCCGCGTGCTGCGGGTGATGGCCGTGGCGGAAGTCTTCATACAGCGCGCGCAACAGGCGCTGTTTGGCCTGGGCGGCGACGGGCCAGTCGATCAGGGTGTGCTGTTCCAGCGCGTGCAACTCTTCTTCCAGGCCAATGGCTTCAATCGCATTGCGCACCTCACGTTCACCCAAAATACAGGCGGGCGAGGCATACAGGCTGTTGAGGAACAGTCGGCTGGACGGCGAGTACGGGCTGTAGCGCTCGGTGTCGGCGCTGAACATCGCGTGCGTCGGGCTGATCGCCAGGGCATCGGCGCCGCGTTCGGCGGCGGAACGGGCCAGGTGTTCCAGGGCCAGGGTGTCGCCGAAACCGCCATCGCCCAAACGGCGCAGGGAGTACAGCTGGGCGCTCAGGCCCCAGGCGCGGGCGGGCCGGTTGTCCACCGCTTCGGCCACGCTGTAGCAATGGCTGGGTGCGACCGCGAGGGTGAAGCTTTGGTCGTTGATATGCACCTGGTGGTAGCCCAGGGCGATAACGCCGGGCAACACCGAGTCGCCGTCGAGGCGCAGCTCCAGGGCCTCGCCGTCTTCGAGGTTGACTCGGCACAGGGTGTCGGGCTCGAAGTAGCGTGCGAGGTCGAGGCCTTCACCGCTGTCGACGGTCATCAGG
Source organism: Pseudomonas grimontii (assembly GCF_007858185.1). GTDB lineage: Bacteria > Pseudomonadota > Gammaproteobacteria > Pseudomonadales > Pseudomonadaceae > Aquipseudomonas > Aquipseudomonas grimontii. Next base: position 33,343 of record NZ_VFES01000034.1, on the reverse strand, counting down.
GGCGGCAGGTGTTTGTCTTGTTGTACGCGCTCCAGTTCAAGCAGGCTGGCGTTGATGTCGGCATCGTTGCCGGCCGGGTGGCCCAGGCCTTTGAGAACCGCGCGCAAGGCGTCGGGTGTCACTCGTTGCGGGCGGCCGTTTGCGTCGATCCAATCGACGGCCAGGCCCGCGCGGCTGGCGAGGATTTCCAGGTTCGCTTCGCTCAAGGCTGCTCTCCAACAGGGGATAGGGTGACGCGGGCGCTGAAGGGCGGCAGTTGCGTACCTTGCAGGGCCGGCGTTTGAAACAGGACCGGCGCGTTCGCCGGGTGATCCAGCGGCGTGGCGCTCAGGTTCAGGTCGATCTGCAACAGGCTGCCATTGCCCAGGCGCCAGCGCGCACTGACGGCGCTGTCGGCCAGCACCTGCGCACCCAATGCCCGAGCGCCAGGCAGGTGCGGCACGATATGCCGGTGGCGCAGGCTGAGCAGTTGGCGATAGAGCTGGGCGTGTGGGTGGTCGGCGATCACCGGGGCCGACTGCTCGAATGTCGACAGCGCGTTGGGATCCGGGATGCGTTCACGTCGCTCGGGATCGTGGAACGCGGCGAAGTCGGCAAACTCGTTGCGCCGGCCCTCACGTACCGCTTCGGCCAGTTCGCCGTGGTGATCGGTGAAAAACAGGAACGGCTCGCGCGCGTTCACTTCATCGCCCATGAACATCAGCGGAATCATCGGCGACAGCAGCAGCAGGGCGGTCGCGGCCTCGAGCGCTTGTGGCGAGCAGAGCTGGTGCAGGCGTTCGCCCAGGGCGCGGTTGCCGATCTGGTCGTGGTTCTGCAGGAAGGAAACAAACGCCGTGGGCGGCAGTTCACCGCTCGGCTCGCCACGTTCATGACCATGACGGGTAGTGTGGCCCTGGTAGATAAACCCTTCGCCCAGGCAACGGGCGAGTTTGGCCGTGGGGTCTTGGGCAAAGTCGCTGTAATAGGCATCGGTTTCGCCGGTCAGCAACACGTGCAGCACGTTATGGAAGTCATCATTCCATTGCGCGTCGAAATCCTCCTTGAGCAGGCTGGCCTGGTTCAGCTCGTTTTCCAGCACCAGCCACACATGCCGCCCGATGTCCGACTGCTGGCGTACGCGATGCGCGAGTTCCTGGAGGAAACCGGGGTTGTCGATGGCGTGCACCGCGTCCAGGCGCAGGCCGTCGAAGCGGTACTCGAGCAGCCACATCAGCGCGTTATCGAGGAAGAAATTCCGTACTTCACGCCGCTCGAAGTCGATACCGGCGCCCCACGGCGTGTGCACGTCTTCCTGGAAGAAGCCCTTGGCGTATTGGCCCAGGTAATTGCCGTCAGGGCCGAAGTGGTTGTAGACCACGTCGAGGATCACGGCGAGGCCGTGCTCATGGGCACTGTCAATCAGGTGTTTGAGTTGCTCGGGGGAGCCGTAGGAGGATTGCGGTGCGTAGGGCAGCACGCCGTCATACCCCCAATTGCGCTCACCGGGAAATTGCGCCAGCGGCATCAATTCGATCGCGGTAAAGCCCAGCTCAGCCAGGCGTGGCAGGTGTTTTTCGACTTCGGCGTAGCCGCCCATCGCGCCTACGTGCAGTTCGTAGATCACGGCTTCGTGCCAGGGGCGGCCTTGCCAATTGGCGTGGCGCCAGGAGTAGGCGAGCGGGTCGACTACCAGGCTCCAGCCATGCACATCCGAGGCCTGGGCCCTGGACGCGGGGTCGGGAACCTCCATTTCCCCATCGATGTTGTAGCGGTAGCGCGTGCCCGCCGGGCACTTCACTTCGGTCTCGAACCAGCCATCTGCCTGGGGCAGCATGGCGATGGATTTACCGTTTTCCAATTCAACGCTGACATAAAACGCGTCTGGCGCCCACAAGGCAAAACGCGTGTGTTGCGCGTCCAGCATGATTGCGCCGTGGGGCCAGGTTTCCAAAGTCCGTAACGGCATCTATGAAGACCTCCCTTGATTATTTAGTCGAATTCCCCAAGGCCTTGGCGACCAGTTGTTCATACAGCTCGGCGTAGGGTTCCACCGCCTGGCACCAGTTGAAGGGTTGGGTCATGGCGCGGCTGCGCATGGCGTTGAGCAGGCCTTTATTGGCGAATACCCGGAACGCGCGGCTCAGGGCTTCTTCGTAGCTTTCTACCGTGGACTCATTGAACAGGAAGCCGGTGACGCCATTCTCGATGGTGTCCGCCAGCCCGCCGGTATTGCGTGCCACCGGCAGCGAACCGAAGCGTTGGGCATACATCTGGCTCAGGCCGCAAGGCTCGTAACGCGAAGGCATCAGCAGGAAGTCACTGCCGGCGAACATGCGGCGCGCGTCGGTCTCGTTAAAGCCGATGCGTACACCGACCTGGCCGGGGAAGCGCAACGCCAGTTCGCGCATGGCCTGTTCTTCTTCCGGCTCGCCGCGACCAATGATGGCGATCTGGCCACCGTTCTCGACGATAAAGCTGGCCACCGCTTCGGTGAGGTCCAGGCCTTTTTGGTAAACCAGGCGCGAGACCACGGCGAACAGCGGGCCGCTGGAGTCATGCAGGCCGAACAGTTCGCGCACGTGGTCGGCGTTGATGGCCTTGCCTTCCCAGTCGCCGATATTGAAGTTGTGGGTCAGGTGCGTGTCGGTGGAGGTTTCCCAACTTTCATCGATGCCGTTGGGGATACCACTGAGCAGGCCTTGCTGGGTCTTGGCGGCGAGGAAACCGTCGAGGCCGCAGCCGAATTCCGGGGTGGTGATTTCCTGGGCGTAAGTCGCGCTCACGGTGGTGATATGGCTGGAATACGCCATGCCGGCCTTGAGGAACGACATCTTGCCGTAGAACTCCATGCCTTCCTGCTGCAGCGCGTGGGGCGGAATCCCCAACTCCGGCGTCGAGGCCAGGCTGACCACGCCCTGATAGGCGAGGTTATGAATGGTGAACAGGGTCGGTGTGCGTGACCCACGCCAGTGCATATAGGCGGGTGCCAGGCCGGCGGGCCAGTCGTGGGCGTGCACCAGGTCCGGGCACCAGTGGATCTGCGCGAGGTTGGCGGCCATGTCGGCAGCGGCCAGGCCCAGGCGGGCGAAGCGAATATGGTTGTCCGGCCAGTCGCGGCCGTTGTTGGCGCCGTACGGCGTGCCTTCGCGCTCGTAGAGCTCGGGGCAGATCAACACATAGATGACCAGGCCGTCCTTGAGGTCCATGCGCCCGATCTTGCACGGCGGCAGCGCGGCGTGGCCACCCAGTTCACCGATGATATGGATCGGGTTGTCGCTTTCCATCACCTGCGGGTAACCGGGGATCAGGACGCGCACATCGTGCAAGTGGGCCATGGCGCGGGGCAGGGCCGCGGACACGTCGCCCAGGCCACCGGTTTTCACCAGGTCGGCAAACTCGGAGGTGACGAACAATACCTTCTTTCGATTGGGATTATTACTCACGATCGGCCGCACAGTGTTGGGCAGGTCGGCCAGTGACGTTGGCCCCTCTGCCGCCTTACTAAAACGCTCTCCCTGAGTATCTACAGCGGCACTGATCATAGTTCTCTCCCAATGTTGGTTGGCTAATGGCCCGCTGCCACTAGCTCCGAAGACCGCATCCTGCGGCCAGGCGCACAAGCGCTATACAAACTGGCAAGGCTTATGCCAGTTGCACGGTCGGCTTAAATAGATTGGATAGACGGGCATCGGGTCTGAACCGTGTGCGCTCGCCTTACCTTAAAACTGGACCTACGGCAGAGTTCGAAAGTTTCGATTTTTTGCGGGGTTTTTGTTTTGGAACGGACCCATCGGTCATCAGTCTAGGACAGATCCTAGAGCCTGTAGGGTTTATGTGGGAATTTTGTAGGACAAAAAACTTGTAACGATATGCGAAGTTGTACGCGACGAGATTTTTGTGGGCTGCAGGGCGTCCTGTGGCGAGCGGCCTTGTCCCGCGTTGGGGTGCGAAGCGCCCCTGATGAAGACGAATGCGGTGTATCAGGTACTCCTTCTGCGCCTGGTTTTGGGGCTGCTGCGCAGCCCAACGCGGGACAAGCCCGCTCGCCACAGTAGTGCGGCTGCCCTGTATTGGTGCGTCAGCCGAGCACGCGAATGGGCGCGCCCTTGGCCCAGGCTTGGACGTCTTCAATCATCTGCTGATAGAACTGCCGGTAGTTCTGTTCGCTCACGTACCCCACATGAGGCGTGGCGAGGACGTTGGGCAAGTGGCGGAACGGGTGATCGACCGGCAGCGGTTCCTCGGCGAATACGTCCAGTGCCGCGCCCGCCAGGCGACCAGCGGTCAGGGCCTGCACCAGCGCCTGCTCATCCACAATCGGCCCGCGCGCGGTATTCACCAAGCGGGCGGTCGGCTTCATCCAGCTCAAGGCCTCGGCGTCGACCAGGCCACGGCTGCGGTCGCTGAGCACCAAATGAACGCTGAGTATGTCGGCCTGCTCAAACAGCTCGCGCTTGCTGACCCAGGTCACCCCGGCTTGCGCGGCGCGCTCCGGCGTGAGGTTTTCACTCCAGGCAATCACCCGCATGCCGAATACCTGGGCGAACTGCGCGACCTTCTGGCCAATGCTGCCCAGCCCGAGAACCCCCAACGTCTTGCCATACAGGTCGCCGCCCAGGCCGACCTGCCAGCCACCGGCGCGCAGTGAGTTGGCTTCGGCCAGCAGATTGCGCGTAGACGCCATGATCAGCGCCCAGGTCAGCTCCGGCGCCGCCTGCTTATAGCTGTCGGTGCCGCACACCTGGATGCCCAGGGCCTTGGCGGCGGCAATGTCGATGGCGGCATTGCGCATGCCGCCGGTCACCAGCAACTTGAGGCTGGGCAAACCTTGCAGCAGGGCTTTGTCGAAGGTCGAGCGTTCGCGCATGACGCAAATAACCGCGAACCCCTTCAAACGCTCAATCATCGTGGCGGTATCGGCCGGGTAGTCGTGCAGGAAGTGCACCCGTCCCACGGCCTCGAGTACCGACCAATCCACCAGGTCACTGGCCACATTCTGCCAATCATCAATGACTGCGATCTGTACCGACATTCACGCGTGCCTCGAAAAAGTTGGATTAAAGGGCGTTCAAGCCCTGCAACAGCGCCTGGTGAAACTTCGCGGGCTCTTCCATCTGCGGTGCATGGCCCAGGCCTGGGAACTCCACCAGGGTCGCGCGGGGAATCAGCTCGGCCACTTGCTTGCCCAATACCGCGTAGTTGCCGATCCTGGCCTTGACCGCCGGCGGCGCAATGTCTTTGCCGATGGCGGTGGTGTCGGCGGTACCGATGAGCAACAGGGTGGGCATCTGCAGATTCTTGAACTCGTAGTACACCGGTTGGGTGAAGATCATGTCGTAAATCAACGCCGAGTTCCATGCGACCAGCGTGTGTCCGGGGCCATTGCTCAGGCCCGCATACATGTCGACCCAACGCTCGTACTCGGGCTTCCAGCGTCCGACGTAATAGGTGTTGAGCTGGTACTTGCGAATCCCCTCGGCGCTGACTTTCTGCTCCCGCGCATACCACTGGTCGACGCTGAGGGTGGGCACGCCCAAGGCTTTCCAGTCTTCCAGGCCGATGGGATTCACCAGCCCGAGCTGCTCGGTCTGCTCGGGGTACATCAGCGCGTAACGGGTGGCGAGCATGCCACCGGTGGAATGGCCGAGCAGCGTGGCCTTTTGAATGCCAAGTTTTTCCAGCAGTTGATGGGTGTTGAGGGCCAACTGCTGGAAGCTGTACTGGTAGTGGTCGGGCTTGCTGGAGCTGCAGAAACCGATCTGGTCCGGTGCGACCACCCGATAACCGGCGTCGCTCAGGGCCTTGATGGTGCCTTCCCAGGTGGCGCCGCAAAAGTTCTTGCCATGCATCAGTACCACGCTGCGCCCGTTGGGCTGACCTTTGGCCGGTACGTCCATGTAGCCCATTTGAAGGGCTTTGCCTTGGGATTGGAAGTGGAAATGTTCCAGGGGATAGGGGTATTGGAAGCCTTGCAGCTCAGGGCCATAGCTGGCGGCGAACGCGGGGGAGATGCTGGCCGTCAGCAGGCCGGCGATGCAAAAGACGCGGGATAGAGGCATGGGCGGGGCTCCGAGTAGGGTGCCCGGATGCTGTTGGCGGGGGATTAACGGGGGATTAACACCCACTGCAAGGTCACGGCGGCGAGCACCGCGTAACGCAGGCCCTTGGCCAGGGTCACCAGCAGCAGGAATCGCCACAACGGTTCACGCATCACCCCGGCCACCAACGTCAGCGGGTCGCCAATGACGGGCACCCAACTGAGCAGCAGCGTCCAATGGCCCCAGCGTTGGTAATGGTGGCGGGCTTTTTGCAACTGCTTGTCGCTGACTGGAAACCAGCGACGCTGCTTGAAGTGCTCCACCCAGCGTCCCAGCCACCAATTGACCAGCGAGCCGAGGACATTGCCCAAGGTGGCAATCCCCAGCAGCAACCACAGGCTGTAATGCCCGCTGACCAGCAGGCCAACCAGCACCGCCTCCGATTGCAATGGCAATAGGGTCGCCGCGCCAAACGCGGCGAGAAACAGCCCCAGGTAACCCATCAGCACCGATCAGTGCGCCGGGTAGTCTGCCACCACCACGTCCTGCCCGTCGTGGGTCAGGCCGATGACTTGATACGCCTCACCGCGCCCATCCACTTCCATGCCCGGCGAACCCATGGGCATGCCCGGTGCGGCGATTCCCAGCAGGTCGTCGCGCTTGCGCAACGCCAGCACCTGCTCGGCGGGCACATGGCCTTCGACGAACTTGCCGTCGATCACGGCGGTATGGCACGAGCCCAGGCGCGGGGCCACGCCCAGCCGTTGTTTGACCGTGCTCATGTCGGCTTCGACATGGTCATTGACCTTGAAGCCGTTGCTTTCCAAATGGCTGATCCACTTTTTGCAGCAGCCGCAATTGGCGTCGCGGTGCACGTCGATGGGGATCAGGTCGGCGGCCTGGGCCAGGGTGGTGGTGAACAACGCTGAAAGCAGGGCCAATCGCAACGGGGTTTTCATTGAGGTCTCGTCCAATACCGGGCAGTAAGCCGGGCATTCTCCCTGCTTTTATCCGTGGGACGTTGGGTTAATGTTTCAAAATTATACGGAGAGCGCGTTTTCCATCCGCTGCTTGAGCCGGTCCAATGCAATCGCCGACAGCTCGATCATGCGTTCATGGAGGCTGGCCAACTGCAATTCGGTTTCATAGGTCAGCACGCGCTTGAACAGTGTGCCGTCGCGAAAGGGCTGCAAGAAGTAGTGAATCGAGCCATCGACGGCCAGTGAGGTGAACACTGTCTTGAACTCGTCGGGACGCCGGGCGATCTGCACGCGGTAGCTCATGGGCACGCGCACTCCCAGTAAGTCGATCATTTCGGTAAAACGCGCCCCGGCGGGGAGGGAACCGGTGGTGCCGGTGTCGGCACCGAGGGAGGTGGGGTGCCATTCGTGCCAGCGATCCGGTTGGGTCACATAGTCGTAAATGGCATCGATAGGCGCCTGGATAAAACGTTCCTGACTGATCCGCTCCACGCGGACCGACTGCTTGACAGCACGCATGGCACACCTCCTGTGTGGCTGTGAACTGTCAGAATAGTCCCACTCCCGCACATTGCACGGGAGTGTTTCAGCCATGTATCAGCGCACCTTGAAACGGCTCATCAACGCAATCACCCGGCCATTGGCGTCCAGCAGGCTCTGCGTGTTGGTTTCGGTGGCATGGCCGCTCTGCACCAGCTCTTCGACCATATGTCGGATATGCACCATGCTGCGGTTGATCTCCTCGGTCACCGCACTTTGCTGCTCGGCAGCGGTGGCGATCTGGGTGCTGAGGTTATTGATATGGCTGACCGAGCCGGCCATTTCGTCGAGGCCGGTGTTCACCCGTGCCGTGGCATCCGCCGCCGACTGGCAACTGGCTTGGGTGTTTTCCATGGCCGCCACCGACGAACTGACCCCGGTGGTCAGGCGCGCGAGCATTTCATTGATCTGCGAGGTGCTGGCCTGGGTACGCGCCGCCAGTGCACGGACTTCGTCTGCCACCACCGCAAAACCACGACCTTGCTCGCCGGCGCGTGCGGCTTCAATCGCGGCGTTGAGGGCCAACAGGTTGGTCTGGCCGGCAATCGCGCCGATCACGCCGAGGGTTTCGGTGATGCGCGCGGCGTCCTGGCGCATGTTCTCGACGGTGTGGGTGGCACTGGCGACTTCGCCGATCAGCGCACTGACGCTGGTGGACGCTTCACCCACCACCACGCGGGAGCGGTCGGCGTGTTCGTTGGCGCGCTGGGTGAACGAGGCGGTTTCCGCCGCGTTTTGCGCCACGGTATCGGCGGTGGAACTCATTTCGGTGATGGCGGTGACGGTCTGGTCGGTCTCCGAGGCGTGGCGCACCAGGATGCTGTTGGTGTGCGCCGAGGTGTGCTGCAATTGCTCAAGGCCCGATGACATGGCCCCGGTAGCTTGGGTCACTTCGCCGATCATGTCTTGCAGGTAGACGATAAAGCGGTTCACCGAATGGCCGATGGCGCCCAGTTCGTCTTCGGCGCGGATGGTGATACGCCGCGTCAGGTCGGCATCACCGGTGGACAGCGCGTCGATGTTGGTCTTCAGGGTTTTCATGCGCTGCACCAATTGGCGGATCGCATACACCGCCAGCAGCACCAGCAGCAACACCATGGGAATTTGCAGCAAGGCCAGGCTGCCGAGCACGTCATCGCGCTGGGCGGTGATCAGTGAGGTGGGCAGGGCGGTGGCGAGGAACCACGGTGTGCCTTCGATAGGGCGCATGTAGAAGGTGCTGGCCACGCCCTGGTTGTCGAACTCGCTGCGCTGCAAGGCCTGGTCGCGATGGGCGAGGGCTTTGCTGACCTGGGTGGCAAAGGCCGAGGTGGCGGTCAATTCACTGATGTTCTTCAGGACCACCGGGCTGTTCAGGCGTGTGCTGTTGCTGATGATCTTGCCGTCGCCTTCGACGATCAGCATCTGCCCGCCGATGTCCTTTTCCTTGCTGGCAACCAAGTCGTTGAAGAAGCCGAGGGTCACGTCGATGGTGGCCACGCCGTACGCCGCGCCGTCACGCTGGATTGCCATGGCGCAGTTGGTGCGCGGCTCCTGGCTGGCGTCGTCCTTGTAGGCCGCGGCCCAGGCACATTGGCCGCGTGGCGAAGCGAGGCCGCCCTTGTACCAGCTCTGGTCGTAATAATTGGGGGCGGGGTCGCTGTTCCAGAACGTGTTCACCGCTAGCTTGCCCGAGGCATCACGGTGCCAGAACGTACTGTGCTTGTTGCGCCCCGGCGTGCGCTGGTTGGGCAGCGGCCAGATACCGCCGCCGAACACCTTCAGCTCACCGTATTGGTCGACCAGGCCGGGCAGGACCTTGTCGATGGCATCGCTGTCGAGCAGGGGAATGGTTTGGGTGATGGTGCGTTGCTGGGACTGAACCTTGTTCAGTTCGCCCTGGATCTGTTCGGCCACCTCGCTGATGCGGTTGAGCACCACCTGTTCTTCGGTATGGCGCAGCGTGGGCGCGACCAACTGGCCGATACCGACGACGGTCAACACGAATAGCACCAGGACGAACAGCACCAGAAACAGGGTATAGCGAGCTTGAATGGAGCGCAGTGGGGGCATGGGGGTCGTCCTTACGAAGCGTTTATTATCGACGCGGCTTTTTTGGAGCTTCGTAGGGCTATCGGCTTGGCGAGGAAGAGCTTTAGGCGCAGTGGTACAAGAAAGCAGGAGCGCCGCTTAACGGTGCTCCTGTGCAGTCTGATCAGATGTCCAGCATCGCCATCACGGCTTCGGGATAGCGCAGGCCGGCAGTTGCATTGGCGGGAAAGAGTGCATCGAGTGCCGCCAGCTCGGCCGGGCTGAGGTCAATCGACACGGCGGCTACGTTTTCTTCCAGGTACTTGCGCTGCTTGGTGCCGGGGATCGGGATGATGTAGTCGCCTTGCGCCAATACCCAGGCCAGCGCCAGTTGCCCGGCGGTAACGCCTTTGTCCGCCGCCAGGGTTTGCACCTGCTGAACCAGTTGCAGGTTTTTGGCAAAGTTTTCCCCTTGGAAGCGCGGGTTGGTGCGGCGGTAGTCATCGGCGCCGAAGTCATCCGGGCTTTTCAGCGCACCCGTGAGGAATCCCCGGCCCAGGGGGCTGTAAGGCACAAACGCGATGCCCAGGCGTTGGCAGGCGGCGAGGCAGCCGTTGTCTTCCTGGTCGCGGCTCCACAGCGAATATTCGCTTTGCAGCGCACTGATGGGATGCACGTTGTGCGCCCGCTCCAGTGTTGCCGCCGAGGCTTCGCTCAGTCCCAGGTAACGCACCTTGCCCTGTTTGACCAGCTCGGCCATGGCGCCGACGGTTTCTTCGATGGCCACGTCCGGGTCGATGCGGTGCTGGTAGTACAGGTCCAGGGTTTCCACGCCGAGGCGCTGCAAGGTGCCGTTGATGGCGTCGCGGATGTACTCGGGACGGCCATTGACGCCGCGCAGCGCCGGGTTCGCCGGGTCACGCACGATGCCGAACTTGCTCGCCAGGAACACCTGGTCACGTTTGCCGGCGATGGCTTTGCCGATCAATTGTTCGTTGGTATGCGGGCCGTACATGTCGGCGGTGTCGAGAAAGTTGACGCCCAGTTCCAAGGCGCGGTGCAGGGTGGCGGTGGCCTCCGTGGTGTCGCTGCCGGGGGTGTAGAAATCAGTCATGCCCATGCAACCGAGGCCGATGGCGGAAACACGTGGGCCGTTTTTACCGAGTTGACGAGTGTGCATGGGGTTCAGCTCCTTTATATGAAGGCGTCCATTGTTGCTCTCGACAAAATCGGGATAAACAGGCTAAAACCACTATCACTATTCGTAATATCTAAATAATTGAAGGCGGGAGTGGCCCTTGGACCGTTTTAACGCGATGCGCGTATTCACTCGGATCGTCGAGCTGGGCGGGTTCGCCAAGGCCGCCGACAGCCTGCAATTGCCTCGCGCCTCGGTGACCGTCCTGATCAAGCAACTGGAAGCGCACCTCGGCGTACAGCTGTTGCAGCGCACCACGCGCCAGGTCAGCCCGACCCTCGACGGCGCGGCGTATTACCAGCGTTGCGTGCAGTTACTCACGGACCTGGAAGAAACCGAGGCGGTGTTCTCCACCCAACGGCAGAACCCGCGCGGCGTCTTGAGTGTGGACATGCCTTCGGGCATCGGGCGCTTGATTGTGATTCCCGCGTTGCCGGCGTTCACCGCGCGCTATCCGCAGATCGAATTGGACATAGGCCTGAACGACCGCCCGGTGGACCTGATCCGTGAAGGTGTGGATTGTGTGCTGCGTGGCGGGTTGGCGCTGGATGAGTCGCTGGTGGCCAGGCCTTTGGCAATGATGGACCAGTTGACCTTGGCGAGCCCGGGGTATCTGGAACGCATGGGCATACCCGCGACCCTCGAGGACCTGGCCAATCACCAGATGGTCGAGTATGTCTCCACGGCCAGCGGCAAGCGGTTCGGCCTGGAGTTTCTGATTGGCAACGCCGTGCACCCGATCCATTTGTCCAAGCGCGTGGCGGTCAACAGCTCCGACGGCTATTTCGCCGCGTGCGAAGCGGGCTACGGCCTGATTCAGGCGCCGCACTATCACGCGATGCGGCAACTGGCCCAGGGCAGCCTGGTACCCGTGCTGGCGCAGTTGCCAGTGCCGAAAATGGCACTGACGGCGCTGTATCCGCCCCATCGTCAACTGTCACAGCGGGTGAGGGTGTTTGTGGATTGGCTGGTTGAGCTGTGCGGCCGGCCTGGCACCGGTTTGCAACGCTAGGCCTGGGCCTTGCGATAAGCGCCGGGCTGCTGCCCGGTCACTTTGTGGAAGGCTCGGGTAAACGCTGCCACGGACTGATAACCCACCGCCAGGGCCACATCTGCCACCGTCTGGTCCTGTTTGAACAATTGGCAGGCGTGGCGCATGCGCATCATCAGCAGCACCTGGCCGGGCGACTGCCCGCACAATTCAGTGAAGCGCTTGAAAAACGCCGAGCGCGACAAGCCGGTGCAGGTCGCCATGCTTTCCAGCGTCCAGGCGTCCGCCGGACGGGCGATCAAACGCTCCAGCAGGTTCGCGAACGCCGGCTGACGACCCAGTGCGGCCAGACCACCGAGTTGGTTGTTATCGAGCACTTGCTGGCGCAGTACATACAGGAACAGCAGGTGGCACAGGCGCTCCAGCAAGGCGCTAGAAGGTGCCGGGGTGCGTTTACACTCTTGCAGGATCAGTTCGAACAGGTTGCGTGCCGCCGTCAGCGACGGGTCACCGGCCCGCAGGACGATCCACGCGGGCAGGGTATCGACGATCATCGCCGACAAACCGGACTGGAAGTGAAAGAACCCGCACACCAGCCCCACGCCGTCGCTGGCGCCGCTGTCCAGCGGCAGCATCGGGCGTCGCGGACATTCCCGCGCGCCGGCCGCCGTGGCTTCCCCGGACAACTGATACTCAAGGTCACGGAGCAGGAACACCGCGTCGCCGTTGTTCAACTCGACGGGCGTGGGTTCGCCGTCGATATGCAGCCAGCACTCGCCCTGCACGACCAGGTGGAAACTCGCTCGCGCCAGGCCGTGGGTGCTGGCATGCCAGTCACCGCAGTAGCGCCCCACATGAAACAGGCTGGTGTTGAGTTCGAGGCTATCTAATAACCAATCGACAAGTGCACTGGAAGAATTCATCTAATGGAAAGACTCAAGAGCAAGTAATCGCTACTTTAGCCTATTGAGAGGATTTCTTATAACCAACAGACTGGATACACGAACCCTCAGGAGACCGCTCCATGTCCCGTGTACCGCTGCTCACCCCGCAAACCGCGCCACCCGCCGCCAAGCCGTTGTTGGAAAACGCGCTGAAAGCCTCGGGTTTCATCCCCAACCTGCTGGCCGTGTTGGCCAATGCCCCGGCGGCGCTGGAAACCTACATCACCGTTTCGGGCCTGAACGCCAAGGCCGAGCTGAGCCTGGCCGATCGCGAAGTGGTGCAATTGATTGCCGCCACCACCCACGGCTGCGATTTCTGCGTCGCCGGCCACACCGCCGTGGCGCGCAACAAGGCCAAGCTGCCGGAAGACGTCATCGACGCCTTGCGCCAGCGTGGCGAATTGCCCAACGCCCGTTATGAGACACTCGCCGCCTTCACGCGGGAAGTCATTGCTACCCGTGGCGATGTCAGCGATGCAGGGTTTGACGCGTTCCGCGCCGCCGGTTTCACCGAAGGCCAGGCCCTGGAAGTTATTTTGGGGGTGAGCCTGGCAACCCTGTGCAACTTCGCTAACGTGTTTGCCCGTACCCCGCTGAACCCGGAGTTGGCGCAATACCGTTGGGAAAAACCGGCCAGCTGAATGGCTGGTGGTCCCGCTGCTTTGACAAGGAGAAACATGAATGCTTGACCCAATCTTGAGCCGTTGGCTCGATGTTCAAGCGCAGGCCCTGGATGTGGGCAGTTGCGATCCCCAGGAAGTGCTGCCACGGCTGGCGCAAGCCAATGTGCTGCGTATCGGCGTGCCTAAAGCCTTCGGTGGACTGGGCGGCGATGTGGCGGGCGCGGTCGAGGCCATCGCCAATGTCGCCAGCCATTCGTTGGCGGCGGCCTTTGTGTGCTGGGGCCAGCGTTCGTTTATCGAGTATCTGTTGCAGAGCCCGAATGAGCGGCTGCGCGAGCAATTGTTGCCGGACCTGCTCAGCGGCAGGCTGGCGGGGGCCACCGGTTTGTCGAATGCGATGAAGTTCCTGTCGGGCATCGAGACGCTGCAGATCAGCGCCGAGCCGAACGATCACGGCTGGACCCTCAACGGTCGCCTGCACTGGGTGACCAACCTGCGCAAGAACGGCTTTGTGGCAGCGGCGGCGATCGAGCATACCGGCGGCGGCGCGCCGTTTATCCTGGCGATCCCGGATTCGGTGGCGGGCCTGCAACGTTCCGGCGACCTGGAACTGCTCGGCCTGCAATCGAGCAACACCGCAGCACTGGGCCTCGAAGGCGTCGAGCTGAGTCGCGACTGGTTGCTGCACGAGGATGCACGCAGGTTCCTGCCGGCCGTGCGTCCAGCGTTCCTCGGTTTGCAGTGCGGTATGTCGATCGGCCTGGCGCGTCGCTCGTTGGCGGAAGTCGCCAACCACTTAGGCGCTGCACGCACGGTGTTGCGCGAAGAGCTTGACGGGTTGCGCGTGACCTTGGATCACTGGGTGAACGAACTGAAGAATGGCCTGCTCGCCGGGCGCTTCGCCGCTGAGCCGGTGCCGTTGTTCAAGTTGCGCATCGGCCTGGCCGAAACCGCCGCCAGCGCCGTACAGCTGGAATTGCAGGCCAGCGGTGGCAAGGCCTACCTCACAGCCCATGGCAGTGGGTTTGCGCGGCGCTGGCGTGAGTCGGCGTTTGTACCGATCGTCACGCCCAGCCTGGTGCAATTGCGCACCGAGTTGCAGCGCCAGGCCAACCTGTGAGCCGGGCGGTATTGAGTGCCCGGGGGATTTGCCTGGGGTATGCCAGCGGCCCGGTGTTGCAAGGCTTCGACCTGCAATTGCAGCGAGGTGAAGTGGTGTCGATCCTGGGTCCCAGCGGGGTCGGCAAGTCCAGCCTGTTGCGTGTGCTCGCCGGATTGCAGGCGCCCCAGGATGGCAAGGTGCAGGTGTTGGGCGAGCCGTTGAACGGACCCCATCCACGTGTCGCCGTAGCGTTCCAGGACCCGAGTCTGTTGCCCTGGTTGAGCCTGGAAAAGAACGTTGCGTTCGGCCTGGATTTCGCCCGCCAGCCGCACCTGAGCGCTGACGAGCGCCGCCAGCGCGTCGACCATGCCATCGCAGCGGTCGGCCTGGAGCGCGCACGCCAGCAATTTCCGTCACAGTTGTCCGGCGGCATGGCCCAGCGCACCGCGTTGGCTCGTTGCCTGGCGCGCCAGCCCCAGGTGCTGTTGCTGGATGAGCCCTTCGGTGCGCTGGATGAAGTGACCCGTGCCGATATGCAGCACCTGTTGCTTAAGGTCAACCGTGAGCAGGGTTCGGCGGCGGTGTTGATCACCCATGACATCGACGAAGCACTGTTGTTGTCCGACCGCATCCTGCTACTGGGCAACCGCCCGGCGCGGACGCTGGGCGAATGGCGCATCGACCTGCCGCAACCGCGCGAAGAACAGGTAGAAGCCATCGGCGCTCTGCGCATCGAGATTCTTAAAACCCTACGGCAGGCGAGCCGCCCTCAACCCCAATCCCTTGATCTGCTGGAGCCCAGCCATGTGCCTGGATGACCTGACCCACTCGCGGCGTGACTTTCTCAAACTTTCCGCAGTCCTCAGTGCCGCCGGTGCCTTACCGCTGCTGAGCAGCCTGCAGGCCCGTGCCGCCAGCGAGCCGGATGCGCCGGTGCGCATCGGCTACCTGCCGATCACTGACGCGACGCCCTTGCTGGTGGCACATAACAACGGCCTGTTCGAAGCCGAAGGCATCAAGGCCGAGCGCCCGGTGTTACTGCGCAGTTGGGCGCAGGTGATCGAGGCGTTTATCTCCGGGCAAGTCAACGTGATCCACCTGCTGTCGCCGATGACCGTGTGGGCGCGTTATGGCAGCCAGGTGCCGGCCAAGGTGGTGGCGTGGAACCATGTGGGCGGTTCCGGCCTCACCGTGGCACCGGGCATTACCGAAGTGAAACAACTGGGCGGCAAGTCGGTGGCGATCCCGTTCTGGTATTCGATTCATAACGTGGTGGTGCAGCAACTGTTCCGCGACAACGGCCTGACCCCGGTGGCGCGTGCCGCCGGCAGTGCGATTGGCGCCAACGAAGTCAACCTGATCGTGCTGCCGCCTTCGGACATGCCGCCGGCCCTGGCCAGCAAGCGCATCGACGGTTATATCGTCGCCGAGCCGTTCAACGCCCTGGCGGAGAACCTCAAGGTCGGGCGTGTGCAGCGGTTTACCGGGGATGTCTGGCGCAACCATGCCTGTTGCGTGGTGTTCATGCACGAACACGACCTGACCAATCGCCCGGAGTGGTCGCAGAAAGTGGTGAACGCCATCGTCAAGGCACAGGTCTGGACCCGTGATAACCGCGCAGAGGCGGTGAAGCTGCTGTCCAAGCACGGTCCGAACCGCTACACACCACATGCCGAGCCGGTGTTGAGCAAAGTCCTGGCGCCGACCGCTGCCGACCGCGCTGCCTACCTGGCCGATGGCGCGATCCAGCACGCCAACTGGGACGAGCACCGCATCGACTTCCAACCTTATCCATTCCCCAGCTACACCGAGGAACTGGTGCGGCGCTTGAAAGACACGCTGATCGAGGGCAACAAGACATTCCTCGCCGACCTGGACCCGGCGTTTGTCGCGAAGGATCTGGTGGATGACCGCTTTGTGCGCAACGCCATCGAAGCGGTCGGCGGCATGCGCACCTTCGGCTTGCCCGACGGTTTTGAGCGGACCGAGGAGATTGGCGTTTGAACAACCGCAGAATCCCGGGTTGGTTGCTCGGGCTGAGTGGCCTGGGCGGTTTGTTACTGCTGTGGTGGCTGGGGGTGAAGGTGTGGGGGGATGCGGGTGGCCTGTCGGCGCGTTTTTCGCTGGCGGCCACCTGCAGCAGCCTGTGGGAATTGCTGGGGCGCGGTGAGCTGTATCTGCATATCGCCGTGAGCCTCAAGCGTATCTTCGTCGGGCTGTTCCTGGCCTTGCTGGTGGGGGTGCCACTTGGGCTGCTGGTGGGCAGTTCGCGCAACCTGGAAGCGGCGACCACGCCAGCCTTCCAGTTTCTGCGGATGATCTCGCCGCTGTCCTGGATGCCCATCGTGGTGATGCTGATGGGGGTAGGGGACCAACCGATCTACTTCCTGCTGGCGTTTGCCGCAGTGTGGCCGATCATGCTCAACACCGCGGCCGGCGTGCGCCAGCTCGACCCGCGCTGGTTGCAGTTGAGCAGCAGCCTGAGCGCCACGCGCTGGGAAACCTTGCGCCGAGTGATCATCCCCGGTGTGGTGGGTCACGTGCTGACCGGCGTGCGGCTGGCCATCGGGATCCTGTGGATCGTGCTGGTGCCGTGCGAGATGCTCGGGGTCAGTGCAGGGCTTGGCTATTACATCCTGGATACGCGTGATCGTCTGGCCTATTCGGAACTGATGGCGATGGTGTTGTTGATCGGGCTGCTGGGGTTTGCCTTGGATGCGCTTGCACGCGGGTTGCATCAGCGGTGGGTGCATGGGGGGAGCCTGTGAAGACATAGCCTGAGCCAGGGGCCCCATTGCTGTCGTAGTGAGCGGCAGGTCGGACGAGCCAAAGCTTTTCATCACCTGTAACATAAGCCCCTGTCGACCTCGGTGTATCCCGTCGCCCGGGTATGCCCCGGCCTGTTCGGCGTTACACAGTGGATAATTCTTCCGGTTCAGGAACCCGTCATGACACAAAAGCAACGCTTGAAATACTCGATTCTGATCGCCCTGGCGGTACTGGCGACGATGTTTGGCCTGTCCTATCTGCAGAACATCGGGTTTATCAGTGAGAAGACGTTCCAGACCATCGCCATTGCCGTCGCCGTGGTCGTGGTGGTGATCAACGGCATCATGCGCCGCAAGGTCAAGCTCTAAGCCCGACCTTCGAGTACCTTCGCAGCCTCTTCATGGAGGCTGTAGCTTTTATCCGCATTGAGGGTGATCACCCCCTCGCTGCACAGGCGCTTGAGCACCTCGCGCACACTCAGGAACGACAACGGGATGCCCAGCGCCAGCAGGTGGCTGTGCACGCCGCGTACCCCCAGGGCGCGCTGGTTGTCGGCGGCGGTGAGCAGGGCGTCGATGACCTTCAGCCGAATCAGGCTGGTGCGTAAACCAAAACACTTGAGTAAATGCCGAATACGTTGGTTGCCTTGCTGTTCGGGCGATTTGCCGAATGCTTGCGCGCCGTTGCCAAAATTGGCTTCGGCGACCGATGAATGTCCGTCCGTGGGCACTTGCGGGTTGTACATGCAAAAAACTCCTTATCAGAGCCTGATCAGGAAAATGATGGCGCTCTTATCCAATAAGACGAACGAGCGAGCGAAATCATGAAGTGAGCGATGTAGAAATTTTGTCGGTATCGGTTTTGTCACATCTGTAGCGCCTTAAATAAACGTCTGGCCTGGTTAAATTCTTCGCGGTTTTTTGCGTCCTTACGGTGGGGTAGTAATCCCGGGTGAGGGTGTTCAATTTGACTGCGGAGTCTGTGTGATTATTTCCAACGGGTTGTCCAGGGTGTGCGTGACGGGGCTGTTGCTGGGGTTGAGCCTGGCTGCATCGGCGCGGGAACAGGTGACGCAAGCGTCGGCGGACATCCGGCGTACCAGTTTCGGCGTGCCGCATATTCGCGCCAACGATGAGCGCGGCCTGGGCCTGGGCATCGGTTACGCCTATGCCCAGGACAACCTGTGCCTGCTGGCCAATGAAGTGGTCACGGTGAACGGCGAACGGGCCAGGTTCTTCGGCCCCGAGCAGTCGACCCTGGAAGAACGCAACAACCTGGCCAGCGATGTGTTTTTTACCTGGCTGAATACGCCGGGTGCCGTGGCGGCCTTCTGGAAGGCGCAAAGCCCGCAGATCCAGCAGCGCATGGAAGGCTACGTGGCCGGTTACAACCGCTACCTCAAAGAGCAGGGCGCGCCGGCCCAGTGCCAGGCCGCCTGGGTGCGGCCGCTGGTGGTTGAAGACCTGGTGAAATTGACCCGCAGGCTGTTGGTGGAAGGCGGGGTCGGCCAATTCGCCGAGGCCCTGGTCGGCGCCAAGCCGCCTCAGGCAACGGCGAGTGTGCAGCCCAGCGCCAAGGCGTTTGAACTGGCCGCCGCCAATCAACAGCGCTTCAGCCTCGATCGCGGCAGCAATGCCGTGGCGGTGGGGCGTGACCGTTCGTTCAACGGGCGTGGCATGTTGTTGGCCAACCCGCATTTTCCGTGGGTGGGCGGCATGCGTTTTTATGAAATGCACCTGACCATCCCCGGCCAGCTGGATGTGATGGGCGCCGCGTTGCCGGGCCTGCCGGTGATCAATATCGGCTTCAACCAGCATGTGGCGTGGACGCACACCGTTGATACGTCCAAGCACTTCACCCTGTATCGCCTGACGTTGGATCCCAAGGACTCCACGCGCTATCTGCTGGATGGAAAATCCATCCCCCTGGAAAAAACCTCGGTGACGGTGCAGGTCAAGCAAGCGGACGGCAGCATTAAACCGGTGACCCATCCGGTCTATAGCTCGCAGTTCGGCCCCGTGGTGCAATGGCCTGGTAAGCTGGATTGGGACAATCACTACGCCTTCAGCCTGCGCGATGCCAACCTGGGCAACGACCGCGTGCTGCAACAGTGGTACGCCATGAACCGCGCCACCAGCCTCAAGGACCTGCAAACCTCGGTGCACACCCTGCAAGGCATCCCGTGGGTCAACACCCTGGCCGCCGATGACCAGGGCCAGAGCCTGTACATGAACCTGTCGGTGGTGCCCAACGTCAGCGCGGCCAAACTGGCGCAATGCAGCGACCCGCGTGCCGGCCTGCAGATGATCATGCTCGACGGTGCCCACAGCGCCTGCGCCTGGGACGTCGACCCGCGCGCCGCCCAGGCCGGCATCTTCCCCGCCGACCAGCTGCCGCAGCTGGAGCGTAGCGACTACGTGCAGCACTCCAACGATTCGGCGTGGATGGCCAACCCCAAGGCGCCGTTGACCGGCTTCTCCCCGGTGATCAGCCAGGACCACATCGGCCTCGGCCCACGCGCACGCTTCGCCGTGCAACGCCTGCAATCCCTGGAGGGCCGACCGATCAGCGTCGCCGACCTGCAAAACATGGTCATGGACAATGAGGTCTACCTTGCCGGCCAAGTCATGCCCGACCTGCTGGCGTTCTGTGCCAAACACCTCGGCACCGACACGGCTGCCCTGACGCCGCTGTGCACCAGCCTCAACGACTGGGACCGGCACGCCAACCTCGACAGCGGCCTGGGCCTGGTGCACTTCATCAACCTGATCGAACACCTGCAACAGATCCCCGATGCCTGGCGCGTTGCGTTCGACCCGGCCCAGCCCCTGACCACCCCACGCGGCCTGGCCATCGACCGTGCGCCCGTGGCCAAGGCCCTGCGCGAAGCCATGCTGGCCTCCACCGCAACCGTCGCCAAACTCGGCCTTGGCGCCGACACTAAATGGGGAGATATCCAGGTCAGCGGCCAGACCCCAATCCACGGCGGCCCGCAGGCGCTGGGGATCTACAACGCCATGCAAACCGTGCCCCGGGCCGACGGCAAGCGCGAAGTGGTCAGCGGCAGCAGCTACCTGCAGATCGTCACCTTCGACGACCAGGGCCCACACGCCCAAGGCGTGCTCGCGTTTTCCCTGTCCAGCAACCCGGCCTCGACATACTCGAAGGACCAGACCCAAGCGTTCTCCGAAAAAAAGCTGCGCCCGCTGCCGTTCACCGACGCCCAGATCAAGGCCGACCCGCAGTACCAGCAGCAGCTCATCAAGGAGTAGGGCAGGCACGCAACCCCTTGATGCCAATGCGAAATATTTTTGAAATCAAGGGGTTGCAGGCAAAAGCAAATGAGTACATAATGGCGCCCATCGAACGCAACGAAGCATTAAAAACTTCAATGTATTCAATGAGTTAGAGTAGAGGCAGGGTTTTATAGCCCACTCAAGTTTTTATGCGGTGAATGTCAGCAGCAAGGGCGTTGATCGTTTGAGGCCGAGTAGCAAAATGGTTATGCAGCGGATTGCAAATCCGCCTACGCCGGTTCGATTCCGACCTCGGCCTCCACTCTTGAAAACCCCGTAGATCAATGGTCTGCGGGGTTTTTTATTGCCTGCGATTTAGGATCCGTTCCCTGACATTCGCCGCGTATTTGAAGGGTTGCACGTCGAGATGGTGGAAATTCGGTACAGTATGGCGAGTCAGCGGCAGACAAAGGTCGCGGTTAGCAGCGAAATGGTGATCATGAACTGGGTGCCTGCAGCTTTGGGTGGATTATTTTAGTTGGGATAGGCTCGCCCATAAAAGGTATTCGGTTGACTTGACAGACTCATCGTTAAATTCTCATGATGGCAAATTGCATTCGTAAAAATCTTAACGGTGGGTGGACGACTACACATGAAGGATCCGGTTGAAGTCGGCAAGCTGCATGAAATAATGCAATACATAGAATTGTCATTAGATGAGTCAAAGAGCCCACGCTGGTTCCGAGGGAGCGGAAAATACCCTTTATACAGGCTTGAGCCAACCTTACTTAGACACAAGGAAGTTTTGGCGGCTAGGAAGGATCCATTGAAGTTAGAGCAGCAGCTCAAGATGCGCTTTCTTCAAACCAGCGCCCCATTTCTATCTGCTACGCCTGCTACAGATTTTGATTGGTTATTTCTGCAGCAGCACTACGGGGTACCAACGCGCCTGCTAGATTGGACTGAAAATCCTTTCATTGCGCTGTATTTTGCGTTGTCGAGTAGCGCGAAAGAAGATGATGCTTGTGTTTGGATGCTTGATCCTATCAAGTGGAATAAGCTCGCGTTAAATAATGCGCAGTTAGATCGTATCCCTGATCCTACAATGTCGCAAGCCACTCAGTTTCTTAAAGATCCTGGTGATGATTTTTCACCAAGTGATCCAATAGCAATATTCGGGAATCATACTAATCCTCGTATAACGGCGCAACGTGGAACATTTGTAATGTTCTGTAAGTCAGCTGAGCCAATGGAAGATAAAAAATATGCTGATGAATGTTTGACGTGCTTTAAAATACCGGCAGAACTAAAGCCTGCAATGTATGAGACGTTGCTCGCGATCGGATATACCCACTCGGTAGTGTATCCCGACCTTTCTGGGCTTGGTGCTGAAATTAAGACTTCGTACGGATTTTAAAAATGGATAATATTTTTGTAGTTCGGCCGTTCTCCACTACAAGCATCAGTTGGTGGTACGCGGAGAGAGATCAGATTGATTTGTCTCCTTCCTATCAGCGAAAGTCTGGGGTTTGGGCTCCTAAGGATAAAGCATATCTCATTGACTCAATCATTAATGGCTATGATGTTCCAAAATTTTATATTGCGGATTTTAGCTATGCGAGTAGTGATTTAAATACCGCCGGCAGACCTTATGCAGTAATAGATGGTCGTCAAAGATTTGAAGCTATTTTTGATTTTTTGGATGGTCGAATATCCTTGAATCCGGATATGAAATATTTGGCTGATAAGTCTATTCGTCTAGCCGGTATGACGGCTCGTGATATTGAGCGTGAACATCCTAGAATTATTAGGAGGATAGAAAGCTTTAATTTGTCAGTTATGTCGGTAATAACAAATCAAGCTGATCGAATTAATGATTTGTTTGTGAGGCTTAATAAAAGTAAACCGCTTACAGGGGCGGAAGTTCGTAGCGCTATGGCTGGAGAGGTGCCTAAATATATCAGGGAGATCGCAGGGCATGTCTTTTTTACAAGCGGTGTAGGCTTTACGAATCAGAGAAAACAGCACGAAAACGTGGCTGCCAAGTTGTTAATTATTGAGCATCGTGGGGTTTTCGTTGAAACGAAGAAAACTAATCTTGATAGGTTTGTCTCTGAGGCGATTCTTACAGAAAGTGGTTTTTCTGAAACGGCTGGCCGGGTAATGGAAAACCTTGACTTGATGTATAAAATTTTTGGTCATGGTAACCCTTTGCTTAAGTCTTCTGGGATGCTGCCGGTATATTATTGGTTGACTCGGGAATTCGGTTGTCACCCTGACTTTTTACTGCGACTGCGCGATTTTGAGGTTTTTAGAAATGACTATAAAACCCATCCTGCCGTAATTGCTTTTAACTCTGTTAGTCGTAGTACAAATGATGAGTTCAGTTATCATGTTCGCCATTACGTGCTAAGGGAGTTTATCAATGGTGGTGGATATATTGACGCTCATAGTTTTTCGGTTGTGTAGTGCGTAGCTGGGTATTCGTAAGTCTCGCTAACCCCGCGTAATGCGTGGCGAGCGAGATTTTTGTATGTGTACGAGTAGCTTGGCGCCTGTGGTGGAACTAAACTATGAGGAAGCGTAGCTGTCCCTGATGAACTGAGAAACATCTCTCATACCATTTTTTTCTAGGTACTCAATTAAAACAAGCCATGGGGGGATATTGCTCATATAAGGGGTGGCATCAGGGCCAGCGTACATTCCTCCTCCTGGGCCGGCATAGAGTCCTCCGCCGGGGCCCGTATACAAACCACCACCAGGGCCCGTGTAGAGTCCGCCACCAGGTCCGGTGTAAAGGCCGCCGCCTGGACCCGTGTAGAGTCCACCACCAGGTCCTGTATACATGCCTCCATCTGGCCCGCTATAGCATCCACCACCAGGTCCCGTATACGCTCCTCCACCGGGGCCTGTATACAGACCACCACCTGGCCCTGTATAGGCTCCTCCGCCAGGCCCTGTGTATTGATTACGTAGCCACATACACTTCCCCTCTTTTGTTGTTGGCTTTTTGCTATTACCGCTCTTTACATTAGCCTATTTTCCGCTTGCACCCTGGTGGATGACCTATTCGTTTTCTGATGGCAAGAGCTCTGCCCGCATGACTGATAAGGCACAGGTAGGTTTTGCTCCAGAGCATAAATGGGGTCAGACCATGATTTTCGAGTTGAGAGTTGATGGCCTGCCCCAGGGTTACTGCGCGGCACTCAGCAATCAGGGATTTACTGGGCTCGATTTCTCCAGCGCAACATCCACTAGAAGTTTCGAATTTTCAATCAGCTGCGCCAACCCAAATATTTGAAGACGCTGCGTTCCACTAGAAGCAAATGCCTGTTCATTCGCCATAGCAGCCACTGACGCCAGTATTTCACTCGCATTCACTAATGCTTCTTCGAAACTTAGCCCAGGCCTGACCTTAAAAACGCTGGTGAGAAGATCGTCGTCGTTTGGATTGGTTTTCATAAGGCCCGCTCCAATGCGTTAAACATTGAGTGAGCATTCACCGCTGAGTGCCATTGCTCAGATGTGATTTTGACTTGATCGACTGGATAGCTTTTATCTGTAGAAAACATCCTCTAGACCCTCGGAAAGTTAAGAGGCCACCACCGCCGTTGCGACACGGGTGGGTGGTGGACCGTGCGAGGGTCGCAAACCGGTGTCCGAGGGTACCGGCCGGGCAAAAGCCCGCCTCACACGGTCCACCATAGATGCGGTAAACAGGCACAAAAAAAGCGCCCGCTACAGAGCTATGACGCTACCGCGCCTCAGACTACTTCAGGTTGCGACACCCGGCCACAGGATTTACTGCGGCGGCGAATCCTAGCCAAGTTACTTCCTATGGCTCAACCTCGTCAGAGTGTGGGAAAAATCCGAAGCTCGATTGCGCGGCTGTGTGCTCATCACATTTAGGTTTTTTCAGGTAAAAGCGGGGACCACAATGGGGCGCTGCTCGTTCACAGTTTGATGCTATGGGCCATACTGGCCTACACCTCGACATTTCTGGGCGCACTTGCAACCACGCTCGACGTACTCACGGTGTTTCGGGCTGACCCGCCGAGTTGCTTCAGCCAATCACCTCAGACCTGTTAATACGCTGGCGCTTAACTTCACCTGCATACGCCACTATTTTGTCCTGCTGAGCCTTCAGCAACGCACATATCTTCTGCAATGCCATTGTGTCATTCGGCGCCTTGTCACTCGCCGCCAGGGTGGTCAGTTCCATCACCGACCATCCAATAACGGCCGCTGCATCTTCCAGGTCATAAAACAATTCCTGCTGGGCAGTCCTGGGTCCGTCGAGGCCCTGTATCAACTCTTTCATCTACTTCTCCGCCTGGTGCTGATTCAGTTCAAGGCCCATGACCACCATCCCTATTTCTGCCAAATCCGTGCTGAAGGGGATTTCACCGATCCGTCGAAACCCAAACCCTGCGTAAAATCGCTGGGCATTTGAATTGCTCTTAAGCACGTCCAGCCACAGCAAGTGTTCAGCGCGCTGCACCGCCTGATCGCAGATAAACTGCAAAAGTTGCCTGCCATAGCCAAGCCCCGCGGCAGATTTGAGAAAGTAGATTTTTTGCAGCTCTGCACCCAGTTCACCGGTGATCGGTGCCGGCGTTGACCAGTTGACCTTGGCGAAGCCCAGGGGTGCACCCTCGTTGTCTGAGGCGATAAGCCACGAATGACGGGCGGGCCGGTCAAGTGAGCGGCTGAGCGAATCCCGTGAGAAATCCTGTTCGAGAAAGTCCTGCATGCCTGCGGGAGACCAGAGTGTCGAAAAATGCGCTTGATAGGTCTCGCAGCCGACCGCACGCAGGCTATCGAGATCGGCCTTAGTCGCTGCACGAATGTTGAGCATGTTCTTCCCCCCGGTTAACGCGTACCCAATGAATTGACGTGTATCTACCCCCACACAAACCCTACCAAGACGTTACACGAAACCCGTGACGGACTTCAGTGGCGGCGGTCTTACTTTACGTACACCCAACCTTGTAAAGCAGAGAGCGTTGTCATGAAGTTGAATTACCTAACCAAGGCGGCTGTTGTTGTCGCGCTGTTGTCGACCTTGTCGGGCTGCTGGATATTCATGCCGCCGGGCGGTGGCGGTGGGGGTGGCCATGGCGGTGGTGGTCATGGTCAAGGCGGCGGCCCTGGTGGCGGTCCGCGTTAACGGTCAGTCAACGAGAGGTGGGCCATGAACAATGACCCACCTCTTTTTTTGCCCGGGATAAATCCCAGGCAAAGAAAAGCCCGCGATGGGGAGCACGGGCTAAAAGGGATGTTCATTAGGAGCTGGGTTCACCATAAGGGGGCGTCTGTGAAAGGTTTGTGAAAGCGCCTGAGCCATTTTGCGCCAGAAGTGTATGCCTCGATCCGTGCCTGGCTGTACGGGGCGCCGCGGCGCATAACCCACTACTGTCGCAGGCATATCACACCGCTCGGATGCCGCACCATGTTCATGTCTACCAGCCTGTTGTCAGCCTTTGTGCTGTTCGCCTTCGTGTCCTCGATCACCCCTGGCCCGAATAACACCATGTTGCTCGCCTCGGGGGTGAACTTCGGGTTTCGCCGCTCGATGCCCCATGCGCTGGGGATCAGTATCGGTTTCATGCTGTTGGTGATTTCGGTCGGCCTGGGGCTGGGCGAAGTGTTCAAGGTATTCCCGTGGGCCTACACGGTGTTGCGCTACGTGGGGGCGGCGTACTTGCTGTACCTGGCCTGGAAGATCGCCACGGCGGGCGGCATGTCCGATAGCAATGATGAACACGGCAAGCCCATGACCTTCCTCGGCGCGGCGGCGTTTCAGTGGGTGAACCCCAAGGCGTGGATCATGGCGCTGGGGGCCATCACCACCTATACGCCGGCTGAGGGGTATGTCACCAACGTGCTGGTGATTGCGTTGGTCTTTGCCGTGGTCAACCTGCCCAGCGTGTGCGTGTGGGTCGGATGTGGCAGCGGCTTGCGTAATGTGCTGCGCGAGCCGCGCTGGTTGAGGCTGTTCAATTGGTCAATGGCCGGGCTGTTGGTGCTGTCGCTGTACCCGATGTTGTTTGCCGGCTAGGCGTCAGACCGGCGAGATGGTCGCCAGCAGGCCGATGCCGATGGTCAGCACTAAAAAACCGAACAGGAAAATCGCCATCTTGGTCATAAGGCCTCCGAAGGGAAGGGGTGGGGATGTGGGCTATTGTCCGCCCGGTCGGGTTTTCAATACAGGCGCAGATAACAAAGAAAAAACCGTATCAGATGCGCTTGCGAGTGTTCTGTCACGGGCTTTTGGGGCCTGTGGTTTTTTCAAGATCAGTGCCTGAGACAGCCAGCGTTTTTCCCCCTAAGATGGCGCCCATTGCATCAACAATAAAAGTGGGCCAACCCTCGATGGAAAGACGCCAGTTCAGCGGTGGCATGAAAGGCAAGAACCTGCGCTACCTCAACGAAACCTCCCAGCCGGCGGCGGTCACTCGCGTCGGCTTCCTGCTGCTCGAACATTTCTCCCTGCCAGCATTCACCCAGACGCTCGACACCGTGGTCACCGCCAACCTGCTGCGGCCTGATCTGTTCGCCACGCGTACCTTCGGTTGTGACGACGGGGAAGTGATCAGCGACCTGGGCCTGGTGATCCGCCCGGATGCGCGTCTCGATGCCTCTGCGCTGCACGGCCTGGATCTGTTGGTGATCTGCGGCGGTTTTCGCACCGAGCTCAAGGCCGACGACCACTTGATCCAACTGCTGCGCAGCGCCGCCGAGCAGGGCGTGAGCCTCGCGGGGTTGTGGAACGGCGCATGGTTCCTCGGCCGTGCCGGCCTGTTGCAGGGCTACCGCTGCGCCATCCACCCCGAACACCGCCCGGCCCTGGCGGAAGTGTCCAAGGCCACCCACGTCACCAGCGAACCCTACGTGATCGACCGCGACCGCCTCACCGCGTCGAGCCCCTCCGGTGCCTTCCACATGGCCCTGGACTGGATCAAAAGCTTGCACGACAAGGCTCTGGTCGAAGGTATCGAAGACATCCTGGCCTTCGAAGAGTCGCGTTACCGGCGCATCAAACCCACCGAAAACGTCAGCGTCAGCGCGCCCCTGCGCGAAGTGGTGAAGCTGATGGACGCCAACCTCGAAGAACCGCTGGAGCTCGACCAACTCGCCGTCTATGCCGGCCGCTCGCGCCGCCAACTGGAGCGCCTGTTCAAGGAACAACTGGGCACCACGCCGCAGCGCTACTACATGGAACTGCGCGTCACCGAAGCACGCCGGTTGTTGCAGCACACCGAACTGTCACAGGTGGAAGTGCTGGTGGCGTGCGGGTTTGTCTCGCCGAGCCACTTCAGCAAGTGCTACAGCTCATATTTCGGATATCGCCCCTCCAAGGAGAAGCGGTTGGTCAAGTAAAGTGGCTGCCGTTTCATGCATCCCGGCATGATTTTTCAAGGAAGACCGATGTCTCTGACACGTTTGGATCGTTATCGCGGCAGTCTGCTGGGCTTGGCCTGTGGTGATGCAGTTGGTACCACGGTCGAGTTCATGCCCCGTGGCACCTTTACACCGCTCACCGATATGGTGGGAGGCGGGCCTTTCAGCCTCAAGCCTGGCCAGTGGACCGACGACACCTCAATGGCGCTGTGCCTGGCTGAAAGTCTGCTGCGCAAAGAGGGTTTTGACGCGGCAGACCAGATGGGCCGCTATCTGAATTGGTGGAAATGGGGCTATTTGAGCTCCACCGGCGACTGCTTCGATATTGGCCTGACGGTTAGCAATGCGCTGACGGCCTATCAAGACAGTGCAAACCCATTTTCAGGCTCTACGGATCCGTATTCCGCCGGGAATGGTTCGATGATGCGCCTCGCACCGGTGGTGTTGTTTTACTTTCCTGACCTTCAACGTATCCGCCATTACGCCGCCGAAAGCTCGCGCACCACTCACGCGGCTCAGGAGGCCATCGAATGTTGCCTGGTGCTGGCACAGGCAATCAGCAATGCGCTTGAGGGTGTTTCAAAGGATCAGGTATTGCACTTGGCGCACATGGACCTCGTGACCGCCAAAGTCGCCGGCATTGCGAAAGGGGACTACCGGGAGAAGTCACGTGATGACATCGTCGGCACCGGCTACGCCGTTGCCTCGCTTGAGGCGGCACTCTGGTGCTTCCAGCATACCGACAGCTTTGCGGCGGCAGTGCTGATGGCGGCCAATTTGGGCGATGACGCGGACACTACCGCAGCCATCGTTGGCCAACTGGCCGGTGCGTATTATGGCGCCCAAGCGATTCCTGGCGGCTGGTTGGAAAAGCTGTGGATGCGCGAGGAAATCCAAGGCATGGCGGATGCCCTGTTGGCGGCCGCGACCCGAAATCTCGTTCAGTGAAACGAGCACCGTCTGCAAAACCCTGAAGCTCAAATGTGGGAGTTGTCGAGCTGAATTGTGGCGAGCGGGTTTGTCCCGCGTTGGGCTGCGCAGCAGCCCCAAAACCAGGCGCAGAGGAGTGCCTGATACACCGCATTCGTCTTCATCAGGGGCACTTCGCCCCCCAACGCGGGCGGTGCGACGATTCGACAAGCCCGCTCGCCACAGAGGTCCCAGTTTGCTGCGCGACAGCGCTGCGTCGAAGATTCAAAACCGCTCCAGTCGATAGGGCGCAAGCGCCGGCAACCCTGAACACACAGGCGCCACTGAGGCCAATTGCCCCACCATCTCCGCCGTCACCGCCGCCTGGGTCAGCCCCAAATGCTGATGCCCAAACGCAAGCAGCACCTTCCCGTCACACACCCGATCAATAATCGGCAGCGAATCCGGCAGCGACGGTCTGAAGCCCATCCACGGCGTCGCATCCTCGACGCTCAGGTCCTCAAGAAACAGCCCCCGGCTCAACCGATGCAACTGCCACGCGCGGGCCATGTTCGGCGGGCGGTCGAGGCCGGCGAATTCCACCGTGCCGGCCAGGCGCAGGCCGCCTGCCATTGGGGTCATGATGAACTTGCGTTCCAGGGACGTGACGGCAAACGGCAGGCGTTGTTGTTCATGGGGCAGCATCAGGTGATAGCCCCGTTCGGTGTCCAGCGGGACTTTCTTGCCGGTCAGGGCGGCGGTGAGCTTGGCCGAGTGGGCGCCGCAGGCGATCAGTACCTGGCGGGCGGCAAAGGTGCCTTGATCGGTGCTCACGGTGACGCCGTCGGCTTCAACCCGCGCATCCAGCACCTGGCGTTTGAGGAACTGCACGCCACTGGCCTTGGCCGCCTCCACCAGTTCGCAGACCAGTTGGTAAGGATCGAGGAAGTGCCCTGTCCCTGGGAAAAACAGGCCGCCCTGGATCTGCGTGCTCAATTGCGGGGCCACCTCGCGTATGGCATCCCCCGACCAGAAATCAACCGGCACGTTTTGTGCCTGCATGCGGCGTTGCAACCCATCGATGGCTGCGCGCGAGTCCGAACGTTCGAATACCAGCAGCGAGCCGTCTTCGCGCAACAATTGCGTGCGCTGGAGGCTTGCCAGCAAACGCTGCCAGGCGCCGAGGCTTGCTTCATTGAGCGCGCGAATCCCCGTCACCGTGCGCTGGTAATTCGCCGGGCGCAGGTTCAGCAGCAAGCGGATAAACCAGGGTAGGGCGCGCGGCAGGTATTTCCAGTCCAGGCGCAGCGGGCCCATGGGGTCCATGAGCATGGCGGGCAAGCGCTTGAGGATCGACAGGTCGGCGATCGGGAACACCTGTTCGGTCGCCAGGTGCCCGGCGTTGCCATAGGAGGCGCCCATGCCGGGTGCCTGCTGGTCGATCACCAGCACTTTGCGCCCCTGGCGCGCCAGCTGCAGGGCGCAGGCAACGCCAATGATGCCGGCTCCGATTACGGCGATATCTGCAGGGTCAGGGTCGTGCATCAGCTACGCCTCTCTCGACCAGTTGGCATACCACTGGCGGAACAGCGCGTACTGATGCTCGGCGTAACGCCGTTGGGCATCGCTGAGCACATCGGTCTCGTTGAAGTGCAGGGCGTAGCCCTGGTCGCCGTTGAGTACCATCAGGTGCTTGTAATACAGCACCAGGTCGCAGCCTTCGTCGAAGGACGACAGCACCGCCAGCGCGTCTTCCAGCTCACGGGCCAGACGCCGGGCCTTGGCATCGCCCTTGGCCGCTTGCTTGCTCAGGGCCACCAATTGCAGTACTTCGCGGGGCAAGGCATTGCCGATACCGGTGATCGCGCCGGTGGCGTTGCAGTTGACGAAACCGTGCACCACCTGGGTATCGACGCCGACCATCAGGGTCACGCTGTCGTCCTGGGACGTGATGTGTTCGGCGGCGTAGCGCAGGTCGGCGCCGCCACCGAACTCCTTGAAGCCGATCAGGTTCGGGTGTTCGCGGCGCAGTTCGAAGAACAACTCCGCGCGGGTGGCGAAGCCGTAGTAGGGGCTGTTGTAGATCACCGCCGGCAGGTTGGGCGCGGCCTTGAGGATCGCCGAGAAATGCGCCTTTTGCGCGGTGGCCGAAGCGCCACGGGACAGCACGCGCGGAATCACCATCAAGCCATGGGCACCGACCTTGGCCGCGTGGGCGGCGTGGGCCACTGCCTCGCGGCTGTTCACCGCGCCGGTACCGACAATGGTCGGCACGCCGGCCGCCACCAGGCGCGCCACGCCTTCCTGGCGTTCGGCTTCGGTGAGTAACGGCCAGTCGCCCATGGA
The DNA here is from genome assembly GCF_007858185.1 of Pseudomonas grimontii. Taxonomy (GTDB): domain Bacteria; phylum Pseudomonadota; class Gammaproteobacteria; order Pseudomonadales; family Pseudomonadaceae; genus Aquipseudomonas; species Aquipseudomonas grimontii. The sequence continues at coordinate 2,271 of NZ_VFES01000034.1, read as the reverse complement.
TCCGCAGTACACCACGGCGCTCATGCCGGTATCGATCAGCTCGCGGCCCTTGGCGACCAGCGCGTCGAAGTCCGGCTTGCGCGCGGCGGTGCACGGGGTCATCAGCGCGGGGATGCAGCCGGTGAAGATGTTGTCGCTCATGGTGCTAGCTCCTTACAGCGTTCAATCAAAAGGGAGGGGCTCAGATGCCCCAGGCAAACGGGTCTTGCTCGTCGATCAGCAAGGTGCTGTCGGCGGTCATGTAGGCGCGGCCGGTGATGAAGGGGATCACACGTGTGCCGTCCCATTCATAACGGCCTTCAAAGCGGCTGCCGGTAATGCTGGCTTGTACCCAGGTTGCACCGGGGGCGAGTTTGGCGTCGGCGGCCAGGCACGCCAGCTTGGCGCTGGTGCCGGTGCCGCAGGGTGAGCGGTCGTAGGCTTTGCCGGGGCACATGACGAATTTGCGGCTGTTGGCGTCGGCGTCGTCGGAGAACAGTTCGATATGGTCGATCAGGGCGCCGTCTGCGCCATGGATGCCCTGGGCCTCGAGGGCCTTGAGCATCGTCCAGGTGTAGTCGGTGAGGGCGTCGACGTTGTTCATCTCCAGCGCCATGCCGTGCTCGGAAACCAGGAAGAACCAGTTACCGCCCCAGGCAATATCGCCCTGGACTGCGCCATGGCCCGGCACATCCACCGTTACCTGCTGGCGATAGCGATAGGCAGGCACGTTACGCAGGGTCACGGCGCCGTCGTCGTGCAACGTGGCGACCACCGGCCCCACCGGGGTGTCGAGGGTGTGCACGCCCGGCTGGATGCGCCCCAAGTGGTGCAGGGACGCCACCAGGCCGATGGTGCCGTGGCCGCACATGCCCAGGTAACCAGCGTTGTTGAAGAAGATCACCCCGCAGGTGGCGCCTGGGGTGACGGGCGCGCAGTACAGCGCGCCGACCAGGACGTCATTGCCACGCGGTTCCAGCAGGCAGGCGCGGCGCCATGGGTCGTGCTCGGTGCGCAGGTTTTCCAACTGGTCGGCGATGCTCGCACCCTTGAGCGCGGGGAAGCCGGTCATCACCAGGCGCGTGGGTTCGCCGCCGGTGTGGGAGTCGATCACATGCAGTCGCTTCATAACGCGCGCCCTCTATGAAAGCTGTGGGAGGCCTTCTTGTGAGTGTATGGATAGGCATGCAGCGGCCCTATCGTGAACGCGCAAGCGCGGCGGCGATTGATGTTTTTTGCCGGCAACGATGACGAATTCAGCACAGTTCGCCACGCTCGACAGCACCCCGGGCATGGGGCAATCTGCTTGCCATCGAGGTGAAAGGCGGGGAGTGACACTCATGCTTCAAAGCGCGTTTGCGAGCCTTTGCCAAGGGCACGGGGCTAGCCCTCCCCACAGCATCGAGCAGCTATTGGCCGGTGTGGTGCAACTGCTGCCGATGCTGGACGTGATCCCCAATGCCGCCATCTTCATCAAGGACCTGGACGCCCGTTACGTCCTCGCCAACCGCACCCTGGTGCAACGTTGCGGCCTCAAGCAGTTGCAGCCGTTGCTGGGCAAGACCAGCGCCGAAGTCTTTCCCGCGCAATTGGGGCCGGGCTACACCGAGCAGGACCGGCGCGTGCTGGAGCAGGGCTTTGTGCTGGAAGACCAACTCGAACTGCACCTCTACGGCAGCCGCGAACCCGGCTGGTGCCTCACCCACAAATGGCCGCTGTACAACCACGAGCGCCGCATCATCGGCCTGGCCGGGATCTCGGTCGACCTGCAATCGGCCAGCGAAACCCACCCGGCCTACCAACGCCTGGCCGCCGTGGACGAGCACATCCGCACGCACTTCAACCGTCGCGTCACCCTTGGCGAGCTGACGCGCATCGCCGGGATTTCCGTGGCGCAACTGGAGCGCTACTGCAAGCGCGTGTTCCACCTGACACCCCGGCAGATGATCCAGAAAGTGCGCCTGGAACACGCCCATCGTCTGTTGCACAGCGACATGCCGATTACCGAAGTGGCGCTGCAATGCGGCTATACCGACCACAGCGCGTTTACGCGGCAGTTCAAGGCGTCGACCGGGTTTACGCCGAGGCAGTATCGGGAAACCTGCTGAGCACCCGACTCGATTCCCTTGCGTAGATACGGTCTTATCCAGCACCGCGTAAAACCCCGTAGCAGCTGCCGAGCCCCGGCGAGGCTGCGTCGGCCGCGACTCGAGCTTGAATCGGCAGCGCGCCTGACGCAGCCTCGCTTGCGCTCGGCAGCTGCTACGGGGGGAGGCCTTGATGGGGTTGGCA
>NZ_VFES01000033.1 GCF_007858185.1 Pseudomonas grimontii | reverse complement strand
CTTGCGGGTTTGCTTGCGCTTGCCAGCGTACTCGGCGTCGGCGAAGGTCATCTGCTTCATCGGGAAACTCGGTGGGTGGGGTCGCGGTATTTTGCCAAATCAGAAAGTCTTTTTCAGAGTTTCCCTAGATGAGCAGAGCTTCGGTCACAGGGCAATCAGATTGGTACGGATATTATTTTGCACAACGCGTGGACTTAAATGTCGAATCCAAGGCTTGCCTCCTAGCGTTCCGATCATTACCACTGAAGTCGAGATGTGAGTCGTCCACACGGTCTTCATCGCGAGAAGCAACGCACATACGACACTGATTGAACGAACTCTCTGCGCCATCGGTTCCTGGTCACAAAAATAATCGTCGACGAAACGTCATTAAAGACGTTTGGCCATATCCCCCCAGGGGGGATAAATTGCAGGCCTTAATCATTTAGATCATAGGCTCAAGCAATGAGTGATCACGAATACCCACATCCCCACACGCATCAGACCCACGAAGCGATTATCAAACGCCTGAAGCGTGCGGACGGGCACCTGCGAAGCATCATCGCAATGGTCGAAGACGGGCGTGAATGTGTAGACATCTGTGAACTCTGGTGATTTTAAAGCTGCAGATTGACCAGAGTTCGCCCCAGATAGCCGGGGCAGCTGCTGAATTGGCCAGAAGAGATCATCCCGGTCGCGGCAAATCAGTAGGACGTGCCCAGGAATTCGAATGCTTTTCACGCATTACGGTCTATCCTAAACATCACCGACCCATTTCAGAGGCTACACAGCATGGCTAGGAAGGAGCAAAGGCTTAAGGACATGCTGGTCCGTGCTAAAGCTGAAGTCCTAGCAGGAGAGCATTTCCGTACCCCGGAGTACCTAGCATTGCTTCTTGATAGGGAACTCGACGGGCTCATCCGGTCGCTTGAGCAAGCAGAGGTAAAGCGGGAGATCTTTTCGATAGTGCATCAAGGCCAAGTACTCTATCCGGACTATGCGTTCTCGGATAATCAGGAGGGTAATCTGCTCCCTGGACTGGTAGAGATAATCGAAATCCTTTCCCCAGCGAACGATGATTGGGGAATGGCTTTTTGGTTTAGATCCCCTAACAATTTTCTTGGGGGCAAACGGCCTGAAGATACCCTACATCAAGAATTCGACAAGGTGGTGGCAGCGGCTCATGAACAAGTCGATTCCATCATGCCCGGCTAAGCTCCGACGGAGTCCTCAGCTGTGGGGGTTCAACCTGACCCGAGCCAGGAAGGAGAAGGGATTGACCTTCTTGCTCTTAGAGTACCGGCTTGATTCGACCCGTCATTTCGGTCCAACCAGCGTACTCTGCGCTTCGCTTCATCGAACGATGTTGATAATTGCTCGCGATTTAGCCGACTTTGCCCCAGAGCTTCGCATCAATGGACTAGGGCTGCAGTATGCGCTCTGCCCGCGTGGCAAAATGAGCCAAGCACGCCTCAAAGGCCATAAGCACCCTCTCTGCCTCATCTGAAAGCGCAATGGTCTGGGTAAACTCCGCTGCGCAGTGTCTGGTCACCAAATCTCTATAGGGGTGCGCAACGAAGGTGACTGGACTCATCATTACAACGTCAGGTTGAGCTCGCGGAAAGCGGCGGTGAGTGTTGTATTTGCCAAAAATATATTCCCCTTTCTGTAATGCCTGAAAATGTAGTGAGAGTAGGGGGCTAAGGTTTCTAACCCACTAAATTTCCCCTTACGAAACCGGATTTTGTCGCAGATTGCTTCGATTGCCGGCACGACCTGTTCAGGGCTACTGATTTCTATCAGTAGCCCTGAAACCTGCTCTTCCTGACTGACTGCACCTTTGCGGATTAATTTGCGCTGGAGTTCTAAGAGATAAAAGCTTCGCTTGGCTACGACTATTCGCAGTATGAGAACCGCACGTACAGCGGGTTTGTTATCAGGAAATCTAAGCCAACGGCGGGCTCGGTCGGAAGGAGAGCTATTTGGGTCGAAAGGCTTCAACGATTGAAGCTGGAATTCGCAATCATCACTTTTGAAACCAGTGGACTCTCCATACCAAGCAAGGTCCGAGAAATCCGTCCGCACATTTTTTATTAGGGTTAGCTCATCCCAAACTTGCTGAAGGATGCCTCCACTGCCACTAAAGCGTTCTGATGTAAATCTGAGCCCCCCAATGTCTTTTCCGCTGCCATGTCCGTCGCCCGTAGCATACTTACCATGTTCGCGACGACGAACAGTGACGATTTTCTTATCGCTAAATGACAACTCATCAGTAGTCTGGATGAACGGACATCGATCGCCTAGAATCCGGAATCCAGGGTTGCGTTTTCTCCGAACAGTTGCATCTTCGTCAGGCTCCTCCTCCGAAGTAACCACAAGGGAGTTCTGTTCTTCAGATATCTGGTGAACTGGCTGTACCGGGATTGTGAGCGGTACGCCGTTCTCTTCATCTTTCTCCGTGTACTTTTGACGAATGATTTCATAAATATGATCGCGTGGTTCGCTCATGCCGGTGACTTCAAGACATAGAAATGTCGTGTTATTGTTTATCCATCGGCCAATGCATTCAACTTCTGCAGGGCCCTGAAACCAGGGTCTGACCTTCAAACTCACGCGTTTAATGTTCTTTTCTCGTGCAACATCCAGCTGTGAATAAATTGACCTGGCCGACGCCGCTGCATAAGGATCGTGCTGCAACGAAGCCAGAAACAGCGCGTCGTCGTCAGGGACTGACGGATGCGGTCTGACTACCCAGATGCCTGTTTCGGATTCGGGTTCGGATTGGGGTTTGGGTTTGGGTTTGGCCGCGTAAAGCTTGGTCATCACATCATCCCAGGCATACGTAGCTAGTATCCTCGCCATGTCGGACGTACTGCCGTAACACCGGGCCAAAAATTCTGCACATGGAATGAGCAGGTTTTTTGTATCTGACAGCTTGAAGCTCATCAGGTGAGATAAAGCTTTGGGGGTATAGCTCCTATCAACTGGAGCATCATGTTGGAATTTCGCGAGCTCATACTCAGTTGACGGATGATCTGTCAAATAGACGTATTTCCAAGAGCCATCGCTGAAATCAACGGAGAGTTTTTTCTTTTTCCCGAAATTAGTTTCTCCAACACATTCGCCATTTAGCCACATCGTGCCCACCCGAAAACTGCCGAGATGACTGAGCGCAATTTTCGCGACAGTAAAACCAGCGGGGACATCGTGCTTGCCCAGATAGCGGAAAACAACGTCCACGTAAGGCATGCTTTGAGCGTCATCATTTTTGTGGCAGCGAGCGTACCACCATACAACCACCAACCTATCCTTGATATGCCGGATTTCATTGCCTATGTCTGTATCTGTGCCGCACAGGTATTGACGACGCGACTTACGCCTGATGGCCTTGCTCAATGAACTTACTCCGATGGTACTCTGGCTAGGCAGTCGAAAATGGCGTACGACGCTAACGCTGTGTAATGCCATGTTAATACTACCGGAGGGCGAAAATCATTTTCTAAAATAGGATATTCGAGATCACGAGGACAGCCGAAGCTACCTACTGGATTCTGCGAGTGTTTTTGCCAATCGAATTCTTGCTATGGCCGCTTGGACCTGCGGAACCCTTATTTCCAAAGCCCTGAGCAAAAATCAGTCGTCAAAATTACAACATGGTATTTGCATCTATTGCTCGATATTTGCATCTATATCCAGATGTCACAGCCGCCGCCCACCAGTGCCGGGCCTGATGCCGAGTGATGCGGTTGGCGGAACGGTCGATGGGGCCAATGGCTCAGCGGTGCCAGGCTTACAACCGATTGAATCGCGGCAACCTCCAGCGCCTCCTGTTCGCTCAACGGGGGTAACAAACCTGGCAGGCGGCTGGCGAGCAAGGTCTTGCCGGTGCCGGGCGGCCCACTGAGCAACAGGTTATGCGCGCCCGCCGCCGCAATCAGCAACGCTCGTTTGGCCGCGAACTGGCCCTGGACTTCACTCAGGTCCGGATAGGGCTTGTTCAAGTACAGCAAGCCATCGGACTTGTAAGGCTCGATCGGCACATGTCCATTCAGATGCGCCACCACCTGCAGCAGGTGGTCCACCGCAATCACCTTCAACCCGGAAGCCAGGCATGCTTCCTCGGCATTTGCCCGCGGCACTATCACGGTGCGCCCGGCCTTGCGCGCTGCCAGCGCTGCCGGCAACACGCCTTTTACCGCTCGCACTTCACCGGACAGCGCCAGCTCCCCCAGGCATTCCACGTCATCGAGCATCAACGCCGGCACCTGCATACTGGCCGCCAGGATCCCCAGGGCAATCGCCAGATCAAAACGCTCGTATACAGATTAGTAGCGATGCGTGGACATAATGCTGGAGACCGCGCCATTCAAGGAGCGCAGGAGCTTTCATCGATGTCCATGGAGTCGCAGCTTAGGTGCTGCTTCTCACGCAGGTTTTGTGCAAATACGAGATGACGTTGCCAACTTGTTAAGCCGAGAAGGTGGCAGGGTAAGAAACGAGCCAAAGCTGATTGTTCAGATGCAAAGGCCTTGTTGGGTCATTGCATGGACTTGACCACTCATTTGCATTGCCACTGACCAGCCATTTGCATCCGTGCTGACCAACCGCTTGCTTTCGATTTGACCAGCACACGCCGTTGTGAAGATCGGCAGAGAACGGCCATAAGCAGTCAGTCGACTTGCTCCCGGGTATGAATTGAGGAGCGGTTCGTCAAATGAAGCAATACAGAAACCTTCCCACTCTTTAAGCCTGATTCAACGCTCCTCCATCGCCAGGGACTAATTGTTCTGACCGTTACTCTGGGCTAGATAATCTCCCATCATTTCCAGCCGATCATTGCCCCAGAACAGCTTCGAATCGGCGATGAAGGTCGGAGCACCGAAAACGCCTACCTGCACGGCTTGATCGTTGTTAGCCTCCAGTGCCAGTTTGAATCGCTCATCGGAAGCAGCTTGAATAGTTGCACTTCGGTCCAGGCCTGCTGCAATCGCCAGATCGCCGAGGATCTCCAGGTCGCTGATATCCCGGTTTTCACTCCAGTAAGCTCGCATCACGTTGAAGATGAACTCCACGCCCTTTCCCTTCTCGATTGCATACAAGCTGCAACGCAAAGCTCGGGAAGGCCGTAATGGAAACTGAGGGTGGTAGCTTAGCGTCAAGCGTCTCAGTCGAGCCCAATCCTGCAAATCCTGCTGAAACCACCGCACAAATGCTGGCGATGCTTCCAGTGGTCGCCGCCCCCCGATGTGATCGATCAGGTTGGCCAAGTGCATAGGCCGCCAATGAATCGCTCGACCATGGGCAGCGGCGATTTCTCGCAAGCGCGGCATAGCCAGGTAGCACCATGGACTGTGAAAATCGAAAAAAAACTCAATTGGCTCGCCCGCACTGATCGGTTGCGGTAGAGAGAAGCGGCTGAGGTCGACCCTCACTCGTTCGTGATGGCCGCGCATCACTAACCGCCCTTGTTGGCTCGCGCTCACCGCGAAACTCAACGTGCGGCCCTTGGTCGACTCCAACACGGCTTCGCACTGGACCTCAATGCCCGGCCAGGCCGGGCTCAAATGCGCAATATCCACTTTAGTGCCAACCGTGCCCCATCCCGGAACGCAGAAAGCCTGAACGCCACTGCCCGCCGTTTCCTCCAGCAGAGCAATAAGTGCCGGCGTAGATACCACCTGCACCCCGGCATTACCGATGGCGGCAGCCGTCTGTTGAAGCCCTGGTACGAATGCGCAGTGATGCCGGTGGCCGATGATCGGTGTGCTCATGGCAATTCCTCCAACTGCATCGCCATGGCTTGGGCTTTCAGCTCGCGCTTGAGTATTTTTCCACTGGACGTCATGGGCCATTGGCTGACCTTGAACACCCTGGATGGATGCTTGAACCCAGCGATTTTTCCGGCACACGCTTGCTTCACCTGCGCAGCGGAGAGCGCCCCACCCAACTCGACCGCCGCGGCGACCACTTCGCCGTAGAAAGGATCCGGCATGGCAAATACAGCGATTTCGGTGATCGCCGGGTGGCCGCGTAGCAGGTTCTCCACCTCCACCGGGTAGATGTTCTCGCCACCGCGGATGATCATGTCGCGTAACCGTCCTCCCACAAGTTCCACTCGGCCATCGGCGGTAACGCGTCCGAGATCCCCCGTCTGCATCCAGCCATCGAGGTCGATACAACGAGTAGTCTCCAGCGGGTCACGATGATAACCGAGCATCACCATGGGCCCGCGCACCTGAACCTGCCCGGTCTCACCGCAGGCCAGCACCTGGCCGTTGTCCGGATCACACACGCGCACCTGCATGCCTGGCAATGGCATGCCGGCGGTGGTGAATCGCTGCGCACTCTCGCAACTGTCCAAAGCGATAAGGGTGCTGGCTTCAGTCTGGCCGTACACCTGCACCAGGCCTGGAATCGGGAACGCAGACGCGCAGCGTTCGAGCAAAGCCGGGTCGCAATCGGCGCCACCGCAAGTGCCCGCCCGCAACGAGCCAAGGTCGTACTGTGTTCGTCGCGGGTGCTCCAGCATGGCCAGATAAGAGGTGGGAACGCCCGTCAGCAGCGTACAGCGCTCGGCCTCCACGAGGTGCAACATTCGCTCGGCTTCGAAGGCACTGACCCCCACATACGTAGCCCCTGCGGCCAGCGCTGAGAGCACATTCATAATGCAGCCCGCGCAGTGGAATAGCGGAATGATGGAAGTCCAGCGATCCTCGGCGGTAACCGCCAGACGCGCGACGGTTCCTCGTGCATTCATCAACATGCCTTCGAAGCACAGTTCAGCGCCCTTTGGCCGCCCTGTGGTGCCGGAGGTGTACTGGATGCTGGCCAGCTCGCGAGGCGACCAGGGCCACGCCTGAAATGGCAGCTGCGGTCCTTCGCTCATCAGTGCTGCGTAACTCCAGCAATTCTCAGCGTGAAGCCCAGGTCCGTCGAAACAAATCACGTCGCGCAGAAGGGGTAACCGGTTACGAGTGTCCAGTGTCATGGACAGATAGTCACTGGAGCGAAAGCGCGCGGAAAGCAAGATCGCCACCGACTGACTGTGGTCCAGCACATGCAGGAGGTCGTCCTCGCGAAAGTGCGTATTAACCGGCACCAGCACCGCACCAATGGCAGCGATGGCGACCTGCGCGATTGGCCATTCGATTCTGTTTTCCGCCCACAATGCCACCGAGCTGCCGGGTTGAATCCCGCGCCGCCGCAAGGCACAGGCCAGTGTCTGGGAAGCAAGCAACCATTGGCTGAAGGTCAGCCGCTGAGGTGTGGAGTCAAATACGAGCGCCTCCTTGTCCGGCCAGCGGTTCGCGCAGTGCAACAGCATTGCGTATGGGTCGCCGGGCAAGTTTTCGCGTGCGAAGCGGGATTTATCCGATGTCATGAAAAGACTACCTGAGAGTGGAGTGAAGGCTGATTGGATTGGAAATCCAGTTAGGCTTTGCTGTCGAGAGCAGGCGTCAGGGACGGTGGCACCCTGGCGGCCATTCGCCGACTGACCAGGCAATAAAGCATTCCGGTACCCAGCAGGCCGACCACCCAGGAAACATCTGCATAGTTCAGCGCACGGGCGACCGGTCCGGTGTAGAAACCGCTGGAAATGAACGGCAACTCCATCAGTACCCCACAGCAGTAGGTGGCAATAACCGGCCAGTTCCAACGGCCATAGCGGCCAGCGGGATCATTGAGAGCTGCCAGGTCATAGCGCGTGCCGTTGACGAAGAACACGTCGGCCAGGCTGATCGCGCTCCAGGGGGTGATGAACGCCAGGAGAAAAATGAGGAAGGAAGAAAACGCACTGATAAAGCTGTGGGAACCGGCCAGGGCAATCAGCACTGCAACGGACACCATTCCCAGCACATAGATGAAGCGATGGGCCAGAGACACTCTGCTGACGCCGCAGAACGCGCTGACAATGGTCGCGCTGGACATGTAGCTGCTGTAAGCGTTGAGGGTCATCATGGTGATCTTGCCGAAGCCGACCACCAGATACAGGATCATGGCCAACACACCCGTCGAGCCCAGGCTGACGACAAACTCTACCTCATGGCCCGAGAAGGCGGTTCCGGCGAGGGCTGCGGCAAACACACCGAAGGTCATGGCGGCCTGTGATCCCAGTACTGTGCCCAGCGATGCAGCCAGAAAGATCTTCAACTTGGACGTCTGACTGGGCAAATATCGGGAGTAGTCCGCTACATATGGCCCATACGAAATCTGCCAGGCGGCTGCCAACGAGATCGAAAACACGAAGTTGGCAGCGACGAAGTGACGATTGTCGAGCAGCGCATGGATATCGTGCCGGGCCAGCAACGCACCGAACATGTAGATAAAGGCAATGACGCCCACCACGCTGGCTACTTTGGCGATGGAGTGGATGGTGCGATACCCAAGGGTCGCCAACAACAGGGTTACCAGGCCGAACAGAATGATGCCCTGCCAGTCCGCGATCGATAGCACTTTCGCCACCGATTGACCGGCCAGCAACGTGCCGCCCGCCGAGAACCCCACGTACAACAAACTCACCAGTACAAGCGGAATGACCGCACCATAGACACCGAACTGCACGCGACTGCGGATCATCTGTGGCAGGCCAATCGCCGGCCCCTGGGCAGCTTGCAGGCCCATGACGATGCTGCCAAGTACTTGGCCTATCAGAAGGCCAATCAACGACCAGAATACATCGCCTCCCAGCACCACCGCCAAAGCCCCGGTGACGATGGCCGTGATGTTCAGGTTCACACCCAGCCACAGTGTGAACTGACCGAAGGCGCTGCCATGGCGCTCGTTTTCCGGTATGTAATCGATGGAGCGGGTTTCAATTACCGACCTCGGTGCAACAGGCGCAGTTGAACTAGCCATGGGCGAATCCTCGATATTGTTAGTGCAGCATCTGCGCCAGATCAGCGCGTTTTTTGGAAGGACACAGGCTGTGGATGGACTGAGGTTAAGCGGCGGGGTATATAATTAAAAATATGCACTGTTGATACAGCGAATTAAAAATAATGATTCACTTCAGCCTTCGGCAAATCGAATATTTTGTAGCAGCGGCCCAATGTCGAAGTACCGTCAATGCGGCGAAGTCGCTGAGTGTGTCCCAACCCTCGATATCAAACGCGATTGCGGAGTTGGAAGCCTTATGGGATGAGCGCTTGTTCGTGAGGATTCCAGGCAAAGGGATCGAACTCAGCTCCGCCGGAACCCGCCGTTACCAGCAAGCAAGGCAGCTACTGCAAAGTGCCGCGCAGCTCTCTGCCAAGGAGACTGATAGCGTGGTGGGGGACCTTTCGGTGGGTTGCTTTGCAACGTTGGGCGCGCGACATGTCCCCACCATGGTCGAGCGCTTCAAGCAGCGCTTTCCTGAGGTACGAGTCGCCATTGTCGAAGGTGACACCGAGGAACTGATTGAACGGGTGGAGCGCGGCACCCTTGATTTAGCGCTGATCTATGACATGAACCTGGCTCGTAAGGTCAAGCTACAGGCGGTGGGACTGCAATCACCTTATGTGCTGCTGCCCGAAGGGCATCATCTGGCAGCAAAAGCCAGCTTGTGTATTCAGGATTTGCAAACCGAGCCCTTTATCCTTCTAGACCTACCTCACAGTCGCGACTATTTCCTGTCACTGTTCCGCTCGGGCGGTGTAGAGCCCAATGTCATTATGGAGTTGCGCTCGGTGGAAATGGTGCGCTCACTCGTGGCACATGGGCACGGAGTGTCGATTCTCGTCACTCGACCCGCTGGAGACTTGAGCTACGACGGGCGACCCATCGTGTGTCGCCCATTTGACGCTAGCATCCCACCGCAACGAGTCGTGATCGCCTCGTCGCAAACCCAGAACCCATCCCGCCCGGCTGAAGCGTTCGTGGTGGTGATGCGCGAACTGTTCAATGAAGCCGATACGCTTGAAACCTCGACAATCTGATGAAGGTTTTTGATTTCTCCGCCGAGCTATTTTCGACAGTCCGTTGCGGAGCAGTTTTCCGCTGGTGAACGACAGCTATGGGTCGGATAGCGACCACCAGCCATTGTGACTGATCCACTCTTGTCCTCCCTCAACGTGGAGGACGAGCCATGAACACCATTGCTACATACAGCCATCAGCCTTGGAACAAGGGAAAGCTTGTCGGTCAGAAAGCCCCGCTCCGAGTCAGAGATATCTGGGCTATCCGAGTAAGACTTCAGCTTGCTGAGAAGGCGCGTGATTTGGCGCTATTCAACTTGGCCATCGATAGCAAGCTGCGTGCCTGTGACTTAACCAAGTTGCGAGTCCGAGACATCGCCCATGGGGAGCATGTGTCGTCACGGGCCATCGTGATGCAGCAAAAAACTCAGCACCCAGTGCAGTTTGAAATCACTGAGCAAACCCGAACGGTTCTGGAGGCTTGGATGCGCGAGGCGCGTCTCCGCAGCGAGGACTTCTTGTTCCCGAGCCGGTTGCACGCCTCAGACCATCTTTCCACCAGGCAATACGCTCGAATAGTCAAAGCTTGGGTGACAGCTATTGGCCTTGATCCAACCATGTACGGAACCCACACGCTAAGGAGAACCAAGGCTTCGTTGATCTATCGCAGGACGAAGAACCTGAGAGCCGTCCAACTCCTGCTTGGTCATACGAAGCTTGAAAGCACTGTCAGATACCTGGGAATCGAGGTCGATGATGCCTTGGAAATGGCCGAGCAGACGGAAGTCTGACCATTCACTGCGACGGTCGATGCTAGACCGTCGCTATCCGTCCCATAGCCGCCAGTCAATTGTGTCTACAAAATCGGGGGGCATTCAAATCAGAGGGCAGTCTTGCGCTGAGTAATTTATGACTGGCGTATCCTCAAAATGGAATCTGTGATGGCTTGAGCATTAGTGTCCAGCGTTTCCATAGCCGACATCGCATTAGCGGCGACGCTTCCTACCCCATTTTCTGAGAGCCACTTGGTTATTTCTTCTATAGCTGCACTTAAGGCGTGCTGGTTGTGGAGGAGCAATGTCAGAGCGTCCGCCGTGGCGATCTTGCAGTCTGAGTTATCTGGCATGGCGGTCGTCCTTGAGGAATGATGCCGGAAGCCTAGCTCATCTCGTCTTTGGCTGAGACTGGCCGACAGCTGCCCGCCATGATAGGCGGCAGATGGACAGATGCTGACGCTCGCCGGTATCTGCTCTGTTGGCCTTTGTCACCTCAGGTCAGACCCAACGACGCTTTACTACAGAGTCCGGCCATCCTGATAGAATCGATCAGGTTATAGATAACACCCTTCTGAGAAATGGTATGAATACGGAATTGATGGAAGATGAGATGCGCCGGGCGCTATTCGGTGATTCTGAGCCCTCTGCGCCGGCAATTAACTCAGACGTGCAGGACACAGTCCCGGATGTTGTGATCGTACAACCGGTGAAGGCAGCGAAGAAAAAGGCAGTCTCAAAAGGCTTCACTCCTAGGTTGAGAGTTACGCTCCGTGTGGGAAACGAATTTGAAGGCGAGATGTACGAGATGGTGCATGAGGCCGATACGCTGAGCTCCCTAGTTGCAGAACAAGAAGCTACAAAGACGGCCAGAAAAAAATTCAGGTTTGTGGAAGTAGTCTCGGTCAAACCGATGTAAGTGGGTACTCTCACTTTTCGCCCGCTGGGCATCATGCCGCATTCACTTTACCGCGGGCCACCCAACAGATTCGTGTCGATTGAAGCCTCAAATATTAGGGGCGTTAGTCGTATCCCGGATTGGATTTAAAACCATCACCCGATCCCACTCTCAATGTTTAAATGGTCGCCAACCCCAAGCCACATATCTGAGGGTGGCGACAGGCAAAAATCGACCCTAAGCGGTCTTACGACTTTCGCGGAAGCGGACGTTCAAAGTGGTTGCTTCCACATTTTGGGCACGCCAACACCACGTCGGCATCTCTGTAAGGGGGTATCTGTCATTACAAAGCTCCTGAATCAGACCATATACCGGGCCATCAACCAATAGCCCATAAATCCGAATCACGTCACCGCCAGGACATGCCCCTGGATTGGGCCCCTATGCCCACAGAAAAGCGTATTTGCCTCAGCGGGACAGTGACGGATCTGAATTGAGTCGCCGATTAAACGTCAATCAGGCGAACTGCCTGGCGCGAATCAATTGTTGGAATAAATCCGATGCCTTGGTGCTCTGTGATCCACTTCCGAGTCAGCTCTATATCGAAATACCGGCCGTGGGTTTTCATCAGCACAAGCGCCGCACCCGTAATTCGACAATGCCCACAGCTCGGACAGATTCCTTCCTCGTATTCACCATCAGTTTCAACGACCGCCGCAGTTTCACCACAAATCAAGCAAGTCATGAACTACTCCTTTTGGCTTTACCAAATCCCCCAGCGGGACGATGAACTGCAATCCCAACGCGTAATCGACCCGAGTGGCGGCCAGGGCTGGTGAGCTTGCCTAGTTTGCTTCTTTCACCGCACTGAGAAACGCGCACGTGCGTTCCTGCTGCGGGTGTTCGAAGATTTGCGCCGGGGTGCCCTGCTCGTGAATCTGCCCTTTGTAGAAAAAGCACACACGATCAGCGAACTCACGGGCGAAACCCATTTGATGCGTCACCATCAGCATGGTCAGGTTGTGTTCGGTGCCGAGCTTGCGGATCACGTTGAGCACTTCACCGCACAGTTCCGGGTCGAGGGCGGAGGTCACTTCGTCGAACAGCATGACTTTCGGGCGCATGGCGAGTGCCCGGGCGATCGCCACCCGTTGTTGTTGACCACCGGACAACTGCGATGGGTAATGCCCGAGCTTGCTGCCCAGACCCACCAGTTCCAGCAAGTCTGCTGCACGTTCACGGGCCTCGGTCGGTTTCATGCCGAGCACCTGCACCGGCGCCTCGATAACGTTTTGCAACGCTGTCATGTGAGGGAACAGGTTAAAACTCTGGAACACCATGCCGATCTTGCCACGCACTCGGCGGATGTGCCGGTCATTGGCGGGCACCAATACACCGTTGCGATTGGGCATGTGGGTCAGCAAGTCATCCTCAATGCGAATCAGTCCGTCATCGATGCCTTCGAGTGTCATCAGTACCCGCAGCAGTGTGGATTTTCCGGAGCCGCTGGGGCCGATGATCGCGACTTTTTCACCCGGCGTGACGTCTAGGTTCAAATGATCGAGCACGGTAAAGTTGCCGTAGCTCTTGGTAACGTCCTGGAAGCTGACGATCGGCTTTACCGGTTTGGTTTTCTGCATGGCCGTGGCCTCTTGCGGATGCAGCGGGGTCGGGTTGCTGTGCCTTGAAAGGTCACCGGGTGTCGACAGTGGGGTAGTCATTAGCGTAGCTCCAGGCGCACTTCAAGGCGCCGTACCAGATAAGCCAAAGCGATGCTTAGGGCGAGGAAAAACAGACCGACCATGGTGATCGGCTCCAGATAGCGGAAGTTCTCGGAGCCGATGTTCTTGGCCTGTTGCATGATTTCCACCACGGTAATCGCCGACAGCACCGGCGTATCCTTGAGCATTGCCACCAGATAGTTACCCAATGGCGGCAGGATCGGCCGCAGGGCCTGCGGCAGGATTATGTTGCGATATGCGCTGTACGGGGCGATGTTCAGCGCCGTGACTGCTTCCCATTGTGCGCGCGGCACCGCATCGAGGCCGCCGCGATACACCTCGGCGATGTAACAGGCGTAATGCAGGCCGATACCCAGAATGCCCACTTGCATGGCGGTCATGCTGACGCCGTAATTGGGCAGCACGTAGTAAAGGAAATACACCTGGATCAGCAGTGGCGTACTGCGAATGAACTCGATCACAGCGGTGGTCGGCCACGACAGCCAGACTCTGCGGCTCCGTCGGCCGATAGCCAGGAACAGTCCCAGCACAATGGCGATCAGGAAACCGATCAGGGTAATGCCCACGGTGTTGAGCGAGGCGCGCAGCAAATCGGGAAGGATATGCCAGGCATAGGTCCAGTCGAACAGTGTCATGACAGACCTCCACGCAACCGCCCGCGAGCCAGATGCTGCTCAATGCGGCGCATGCCGATGTTGATGGCTTGCGCCAGGATGAAATACATCACCAGCGCCAGACTGAAGATTTCCAGGGTCTGGAAAGTGGCCTGATCCAGTTGACGAGCCCTGAAGCTCAGGTCTGACAGGGTGATCAACGACACCAGCGAAGTATTTTTAAGCAATTCGATCAGCAGGTTGGTACCCGGCGGTATAGCGGCCAGCAACGCCTGCGGAAGAATGATGCGGCGAAAGCGTTTGTAGCCGCTGAAGTTGAGTGCCGTGGACGCTTCGTATTGACCCTTGGCGACGGAGCTGATCGCACCGCGCATCACCTCGGCGCCGTAAGCACCAATGTGCAAGCCTAGGCCGACGATGGCCACGCTGTAGGGGCTCAGTTCAAGGTTGAAGGGCGGCAGCGGCAGCACAAAAAACAGCCAGAACAATTGCACCAGTAACGACGTGCCGCGAAACACTTCAATGTAAGCAATGGAAAACCAGCGCAATGGCCGCCAGGGCGACATGCGCCCCAGGGCCGCGAGAATCGCCGCGACAATCGCCAGCAGCGAACCGAAGATCGTCACCTGGAGCGTCACCCAAGCGCCTTGTATCAATAGCGGAAGTAATTCACCCATGGTTTAAACCTGTCCATCCGGGTTAAGCAGGGAAATAGGCATCGCGCCGTGGCGCCATGCCTGTTTCGACTATTGAGCGCAGAGCTCGGCAGCCGTTTTGCTTGTCACGTTGGATTTGTCAAACCCGAAAGGGGCAACTGCCTTGAGGTGCTCTTCGGAACCCAACCATTTTTTCAACTCGGCGTTGACCGCATCGCGCAGGTCTTTGTCTTCCGGACGGAAGGCGAGAGCACCGTATCCAATGTGTGACGGGTCATCCTTGAACTCGGTGACTGCTTCAACTTTTTCACCACCCTTGGCGGCCAAACCTTTCATGGTCAGTTGAGTACCCACTGCCGCATCGGCACGACCGGCGCGCACGGCTTGCAACTGGGCGGTGGTGTCCGGTACTTGGAGGATTTGCTCATCCTTTACACCCGAGTCGCGGGCATAGCCCAGGTTCACCGTGCCGGCCATGATTGCCAGCTTCACCTCGGGATTCTTGGCGATGTCTTCGTAACTGTGCAGCCCCTTCGGGTTGCCTTTGGCCGTAAGCAGCGCGTCTGGCAGTTGATACTGCGGATCGGTAAACAGCACCTGCTTGCAGCGAGCCGGCGTGATGTACATGCCGGCGGCAATCACGTCGAAGCGCCCGGCGCGCAGACCCGGGATCAACGAGCCCCATTCGGTCAACACGCCGTCAACCTGTTTGATGCCCATTTTGGCAAAGATGGCTTTGGCGATTTCCGGTGATTCACCGGTGACCCTGCCGTCGGTTTCGGTAAAGGCGAATGGGGTTTCGTTGGCATAACCGATACGGATGCTGCTGTTCTGTTTGACGGTTTCCAGTGTCGTAGCGGCTTGGGCGCCGGCGGCTAGGCCGAACATCGCGCAAGCTATGAACAGGTGACGCAATGCATGGGTGCTGCGGGAAGGGAAATTGCTCATCGATAAAATCTCCTGTTTCTTGTTGACCCGTCGGTGACGGCTCTGTGGTAGGAGGCAGTGTTACAAGAGCAAAGCGTACAAGGACTGATCTCATGGAGCTGGGCGCAGTCCGGTACAGGTCGATTGATTTTGTTGTGGGCTTTAAGGTGCCCGCTGTCGACCTTGAGCCGAGCATACAAAAGCGCTGAGCATCATTGTATTGCACTAGGACAATTGCATTGCATGGATACTAGCGCGATGCTGTCCCGACGAGCACAGACCCGAGTTTTAGCGCTGATGGACAAATGGAAAGCGGCACTGGATATCGCCCGCAGTGGCGAGTCAAAGTACAAGATTCTGGTGCAGGCGATTGCCGATGATATCGAGCAGGGTGTCTTGGCCAATGATCAGCGCCTGCCACCGCAGCGGCATGTTGCCGATACCATGGGCATCAGCGTGCAGACGGTCACCAACGCCTATAAAGAGCTGGAGCGTCAGGGGCTGGTGCGTTGCGAAGTCGGGCGCGGCAGTTTTGTGTCGCGGCGCATGAGCGATCGAGTGGCTACCTATATTCTCGATAGCCCCGAACGGGCCCTGGTGGATTTTTCCATCGCGCGGATCCTGCACACCCGCGAGCACGACCAGTTCTGGCGTGACACCTGTCTCGAACTCAGCACGGAAGAGGATCAGCCGTGGATACACGCATTTCGTCCGATTGCGGGTTTCGAGTCGCACCGCGAAGAGGCCACGCACTGGATCGGACGGCAAGGACTGCGGGTCGAGCGTGATGACATCCTGATTACCAACGGCGCCGCTCACGGCATCTTCCTTGCGCTGGCGTCTCTGGCCGGTCCCGATGATGTCGTGCTCTGCGAAGGGATCACCGATCACGGGGTAATCGGCAACTCTCAGGTATTGGGATTCACCCTCAAAGGCCTGGAAATGGACCGCTATGGCATAGACCCGGAACACTTCGAAGACATGTGCAGCAATGAGCGCATCACCGCGCTGGTGTGCACGCCCAACCTGAACAACCCGACCACCAGCCTGATGCCCGACAGTCGTCGGCGGGAGATTGCCGATATCGCCCGGCGTTTCGGTGTGCACATCATTGAAGACGATGTATACGGGCCGTTGCTGGATGAGCATCGCGCGCCGCCAATCAGCCATTACCTGCCGGAGTTATCGTTCTATTGCACTAGCATGACCAAGTCAGTGCTGACCGGTTTGCGCATCGGCTATTTGGTAGTGCCCAAGCGACTGGCGTTGCGCACCGAAAGTATCTTGCGGGTCAACAGCTGGATGGCCACGCCCATGGTCTCCGAAATCGCTGCGCGCTGGATTCGTGACGGTCGCGCCGACACGCTCGTGCGATTGCAGCGCAAACTGTTGGCCGGCAGGCAGGCGATAGTCAGCAAATACCTGGGCGAGCACCTGCTCGGCCAGCATCCTCATGCACTGAACGCGTGGGTTGGCATTCCAATACACTGGGAGGTCGACAGCCTGGTGCGGGCCTTGCGTCACCGGCACATCGCTGTCGCATCGCCTGATCCGTTCACCGTGCGTGGAACGCCGCGAGCTCGAGCGGTGAGGGTGTGTGTCGGCGCCGAATGCAGCGACGAAGAAATGCGTGATGCATTGATAAGCATGCGCGAGATATTCGGGCAGTACCCGCAAATCCATGATTTTTGACCGGGAAAAAGTCCGCAAAAAAGTTTGTCGGATAAATTGCCCTAGTACATTCATTACGACAATCCAGTCCTCTTAGACTGCGCCCAACACCACAGTCGGGACGCGGTCATGTCAACGTTGCAGCTACATGATGTTTACCTCGCTCGCCAGCGCATCGAATCGCTTGTCCGGCGTACCCCCTTGGAATACTCGCCCAGCCTTTCGCAACGATTGGGCGTGGCGGTGTACCTCAAACTCGAATCCCAGCAAATCACCGGCAGTTTCAAATTGCGCGGCGCGAGCAATGCCGTGGCGCAGCTCAGCGCCGAGGAGAAAGCGCGTGGCGTGGTGGCGGCGTCGACCGGTAATCACGGTCGTGCTCTGGCGTATGCCGCTTCCCGGCAAGGCGTGAAGGCGACGATTTGCCTGTCGCATCTGGTGCCGGCGAACAAGGTTCAAGCCATTCGTGATCTGGGCGCCGAGGTATGCATCGTCGGCCAGTCTCAGGACGACGCCCAGCGTGAAGCCGAACGGATCGCCAACGAGCAAGGCGCGACATTGCTGCCGCCGTTCGATCACCCGACCATCATCGCCGGGCAGGGCACGCTGGGGCTGGAAATCCTCGAACAGCAACCGGACGTGGTGCAAATTCTCGTGCCGTTGTCCGGCGGCGGTTTGTTTGCCGGGGTTGCGCTGGCGATCAAAAGCGTCAGCGCGAACATCATCACCCACGGCATCAGCATGCAACGCGGTGCAGCCATGCACGCCAGCCTCGCAGCCGGGCATCCGGTGGAAGTCGAAGAGCTGCCGACCCTGGCCGACTCGCTCGGCGGTGGCATCGGCCTGAACAACCGTTACACCTTCAACATGACTCGCGATCTGTGTGACCACCTGCATTTGCTCAGCGAGACTTCCATCGCCAATGCCCTACGCCATGCCTATCGCGAAGAGCGTCTGGTGCTGGAAGGCGCGGCCGTGGTCGGGATTGCCGCGTTGCTTGATGGATTGATTGAGCCGCGCGGGCCGATCGTGGTGGTGGTCAGCGGCCGTAACGTCGACATCGATCAGCACCTGCGCGTCCTCGCGGGCGCAGATGCGTGAACCCCAACAATAACGACTGAATGGAGTGCCGCATTGATGAGTGACATCACCTTATTGAGCGAAGCGGATCTGCGTGCCTGCGTAGCACTAGACCTGCCGAGCATCGAAGCCATCGAACAAGCCTTTGTGCTGCTGGCCACAGCAGCGGTGGCAATGCCGCCGATCCTGCGTCTGGACATCCCCGAGCACAATGGCGAAGTGGACGTGAAGACTGCGTACCTGCCGGGCCTGGAGCGTTTTGCGATCAAGGTCAGTCCGGGTTTTTTCGACAATCCGAAACTCGGCCTACCGAGCCTCAACGGCATGATGATGTTGCTGTCGGCGCGCACCGGTTTGCTCGACGCCTTGCTGCTGGACAACGGTTATCTGACCGCCGTACGCACAGCCGCGGCGGGCGCCGTGGCGGCTCGCGCCCTGTCGCGGGTCGACAGTCGCAGCGTGGCGCTGATCGGTGCCGGCGAGCAGGCCGCGTTACAGCTTCAGGCATTGCGCCTGGTGCGACCGATTGAATCCGTTCAAGTCTGGGCACGTGATAGCGCCAAGGCTCAAGACTTCAGCGCTGAACTGGCGCGCGACAGCGGCCTGACGGTCACGCCTTGCGCGAGCATCGACGAGGCCATGACCGGCGTGGACATTGCGATCACCTGCACCCCGAGCCGCGAACCCTTGATCGAAGCGCGCCATCTGCACCCCGGCTTGCATATCACAGCCATGGGCTCGGACGCCGAACACAAAAACGAAATTTCCCCCCAGGCGCTGGCGCAGGTCGACCGCTACGTGGCGGATCGCTTGAGCCAGACGCGAATCCTCGGCGAGTTGCATCACGCTCTGGCGGCCGGCGCTATTACCGACGAATCGGGCTTGGCCGAATTGGGGCAAGTGCTCGCAGGCCAGCGCCCAGGTCGGACCAGCGAGGCGCAAGTCACCTTGTGCGACCTCACCGGCACCGGCGCCCAGGACACCGCCATGGCCAATCTGGCCTTCGAGCGCGCGCGCTCGGCCGGCAAGGGTTTTCAGTTCGGCAGCTAATCCACTTTTTTCATCCGTGCGTCATTTATCAGAGGGCATGTGCATGTCTCAGATAGTCATCAATCTCCCGTTCGAACGGGAGGAATACGCCCAGCGTCTGGCCAAGGTTCGAGCGGCCATGCAGATTCAGGGCATCGAGCTGTTGCTGGTCACCGATCCGTCGAACATGGCCTGGCTGACCGGCTATGACGGTTGGTCGTTTTACGTTCACCAATGCGTGTTGTTGGCGCTCGACGGCGAGCCAGTCTGGTTCGGTCGCGGGCAAGACGCCAACGGCGCCAAGCGCACGGTGTTCATGCAGCACGAGAACATCGTCGGTTACCCGGACATCTACGTGCAGTCCCGGGAACGCCATCCGATGGATTACCTGTCGCGGGAAGTCATCAGTGCCCGGGGTTGGGACGCGCTGACCATCGGCGTGGAAATGGATAACTATTATTTCAGCGCCGCCGCGTATTTGTCGCTGCAGAAAAACCTGCCGCAGGCCAAGCTGATCGACGCGGTCGGGTTGGTGAACTGGCAGCGGGCGATCAAGTCGCCCCAGGAAATCGCTTACATGCGCATCGCTGCGCGCATCGTCGAAAACATGCACGGGCGGATCCTCGAACGAATCGAGCCGGGCATGCGCAAAAATGAACTGGTGGCTGAAATCTACAGCAGCGGGATCCTCGGCGCTGACGGTCATGGCGGCGATTACCCGGCCATCGTGCCGCTATTGCCCACGGGTGCCGACGCCAGCGCGCCGCACCTGACCTGGGACGATTCGCCGTTCGAAAAAGGCGCCGGGACCTTCTTTGAAATCGCCGGTTGCTACAAGCGTTATCACTGTCCGCTGTCGCGCACGATCTATTTGGGCAAACCTCCACAGCACTTCCTCGACGGCGAAAAAGCGGTGGTCGAAGGCATCGCCGCGGGACTGGAAGCAGCCAAACCGGGCAACACCACCGGCGACATCGCTGTGGCGTTTTTCAAAGTGTTGGAGAAATTCGGCATCCACAAGGACAGCCGTTGCGGCTACCCGATCGGGATCAGCTATCCGCCAGACTGGGGCGAACGCACCATGAGCCTGCGTCCCGGCGACACCAGTGTGTTGCAACCGGGCATGACGTTCCACTTCATGCCGGGCCTGTGGATGGACGATTGGGGACTGGAGATCACCGAAAGCATTTTGATCACTGAGACCGGTGTCGAGACACTGTGCAATGTGCCACGCCAACTGTTCGTGAAGGATTGAGCCATGAGCGATTTACCTGACAATCCGATCAATGCCACGGTGGACTTTGCCCGCGAAGGCGTGCAGCACGGATTCCTCAAATTGCCGTATTCCCGGGACGATTCGGCCTGGGGCGCGGTGATGATTCCGGTAACGGTGATTCAGCGCGGCCAGGGTCCGACTGCGCTGCTTACCGGCGGTAACCACGGTGACGAATACGAAGGCCCGGTGGCGCTGAGCAAGCTGGCGCAGGGCCTGACGGCCGCCGAGGTAACGGGGCGGGTGATTATCGTCCCGTTCATGAACACCCCGGCGTTCCATGCTGGTCGGCGCACGTCGCCGATCGACAAGGGCAATCTCAATCGCAGTTTCCCCGGTAAGCCGGACGGCACCGTGACCGAGAAAATTGCCGATTACTTCAATCGGACTCTGTTGCCCTTGGCCGATATCGTGCTGGACATCCATTCCGGTGGCCGCACCCTGGATTTCCTGCCTTTTGCAGCCTGTCATGTGCTGCCCGACAAAAAACAGCAGGCTCAATGCGAAGCCGGCATGCGCGCTTTCAATGCGCCTTACAGCATGCGCATGCTGGAGCTCGATGCAGGGTCGATGTACGACACCGCCGCCGAGCGTCAGGGCAAAGTCTTTGTCACGACCGAACTGGGTGGCGGTGGTTCGTCCACGGCGCGCAGTGTGGCGATTGCCGAGCGCGGGGTGCGCAATCTGCTAGTGCATGCAGGGATTCTTGAAGGTGAGATCCAGCCCGCGGAGTCAATCATGTTAGGCATGCCCGATGCCACTTGCTTCATCGATAGCGAACACGATGGCTTGCTGGAAATGTGCCGCGATCTGGGCGACAACGTGAGCAAGGGAGAAGTGATTGCCCGCGTTTACGACGCTACCCGTAGCGGCGTCGCTCCGGTGGAATATCGCGCGGCCCGCAGCGGGCTGCTGGCGGCGCGCCACTTTCCAGGAATGGTGCAGTGCGGCGATATCATTGCAGTCATCGCCGATGTATTGACCTGACCCCAACCCCTGTGAAAGTGAGCTTGCCCGCGATGGCGGCGGCACATCCAGCATCGATGTGACTGACATACCGCATTCGCGGGCAAGCCCGCTCCCACAGGTTCTGCCACAATTTTCAATGCCCGGAGGTCCTCGGACCATGCACAAGCTCGATCGCTATGACCTGAAAATCCTGCGAATCCTCGCCGAAGATGGTCGGATCACCAAGTCGAGCCTGGCCGAGGCGATCAATCTCTCGGTGACCCCGGCGTGGGAGCGGGTTCGCAAGTTGGAGTCGCTAGGGCTTATCAAGGGCTACCGGGCACAGATCGACTGGAACGCGGTGTTCAAAGGCCAGCAGGTGCTGGTGGAAATCACCCTGGCCCGACACACCGCCCAGGACATGCGGCGGTTCGAGCAACGCATGAACGAGGCCGCCGAAGTGGCATTCTGTTACGCCACCGGTGGCGGTGTTGATTACATGGCGATGATCCAGGCGCCGGACATTGACCATTACCAGCGGTTTATCGACCAGTTGTTGCTCGATGACCTGGGCATTGAGCGCTACTTCACCTACATCGTCACTAAAACCATCAAGACCGCGGGTGCCTTGCCGGCCGAGGTGGCGCAAGAACCATAAATCGGGGCAAAACCTTCACCGCAAAAAGTCCCTGTTTACCGGCGTTCAATCAGAAAAAACCTATGGTTACACCCCGCCAAACGCCAAATCATCTTGGCTGCGCTGCCCTAGCATGGATTCACGCACACGGTTTGGAGTGAACGCCATGACATACAAACATCCGCTGTTGTTCAAAGCACTTTGCTACGTAGACGGCCATTGGGTCCACAGTGACAGCGGCCATAGCGTCGCCGTGCACAATCCGGCCGATCAGAAGTTAATCGGTCATGTGCCGATGCTCGATCAGCCTCAGATCATCGCCGCCGTAGATGCCGCACACCGGGCGTTTTCAGCCTGGCGTGAACAAAGCCTCGATGACCGCGGAACGATTCTGCGGCGCTGGGCGGCGTTGATCCTTGAGCATCAGGAAGACCTGGCGCGGATTCTCAGCCAGGAACAAGGCAAGCCCCTGGCCGAGTCCCGCGGCGAAATCGCCTACGCCGCCAGTTTCATTCCATGGTTTGCCGAAGAGGCGCGGCGCCTTTACGGGCAGAACATCCCCAGCCATATCCCCGGCGCGCATCTGGGCACGATCAAGGAACCGGTTGGCGTCTGTGCACTGCTGACGCCGTGGAATTTTCCTTCGGCGATGATCACCCGCAAAGCCGCCGCCGCATTGGCCGCCGGTTGCACTGTGGTCATCAAACCGGCCCACGAAACGCCTTACTCGGCGTTCGCGTTGGCGCAATTGGCGGAAGAAGCAGGCTTCCCCGCCGGCGTGTTCAACGTGGTGCTGGGCGAACCGCAAATGACCATGCAAACCCTGGTGCAGGACGCTCGCGTGCGTTCGGTCAGCTTCACCGGCTCGACCCGGGTCGGCAAGTTGGTCCTGCAAGCGGCAGCCCAGGATGTGAAGAAGGTATCGCTGGAATTGGGCGGCAATGCGCCGTTCATTGTCTGCGCCGATGCCGATCTGGAGCTGGCGGTGAAAGTCGCGGTAGAGGCCAAGTTCCAGACCTCCGGCCAGGATTGCTGCGCGGCCAATCGGATTATGGTCGAACGCTCGATTTATCCGGCGTTCCTCAGCCGCTTTGCCTCTGCGGTGCGCGAACTGCGGGTCGGCCCCGCGCTGGTGGGTGATCAAGAGCAAAGCGTCGACATCGGCCCGCTGATGCATCAGGCCGCCTTCGATGTGACCGTCGAGCGTGTGGCTGATGCGCTGAAGCTGGGCGCGCAACGTCTGGTGGGCGGCGAAGCGCATGCCCTCGGCGGATTGTTCTATCAGCCGACGGTGCTGGCCGACGTTACGCCGCAGATGCGTATCTACCGCGAAGAAAATTTCGCGCCGATTGCTGGCGTCATGCCTTTCGCCACCCTCGAGCAAGCCATCGAAATGGCCAACGACACCGAATACGGTCTGGCTGCCTACATTTGTTCCAACCGCTTGGACCTAATCTACCCCCTGATTCGCCGCCTCGACCACGCCATGGTCGCGGTCAATGGCGTCAAGTTCACCGGCCATCCGATCCCGTTCGGTGGCATGAAAGCCTCGGGGCTGGGCCGCGAGGGCGGTACCGAGGGCTTCGAAGCCTTTGTCGAAACCAAATACTTTTGCCTGCACCATCAAGGCCAGTTCTAAGGAGATCCGCCATGAGCCAAAAACTCGATTCGTTGTTCGAACAAGACCGTGCGCACTTCATGCGCCCGTCAACCCATGCCCATGACCACGCCAGCGGCACGCTCAAGGGACGCATCATCAAGAGCGCGTCAGGCATTCGTATCCGCGACCACGAAGGCCGCGACTTCATCGACGCCTTTGCCGGGCTGTACTGCGTGAACATCGGCTACGGGCGCACCGAAGTCGCCGATGCGATCTACAAGCAGGCAAAGGAGCTGGCCTATTACCACACCTATGTCGGGCACTCAACCGAAGCGATCATCGAGCTGTCGAGCCGCATCATCGACTGGGCGCCGGAGGGCATGAAGAAGGTCTACTACGGCCTGTCCGGTTCCGACGCCAACGAAACCCAGATCAAACTAGTGCGTTACTACAACAACGTATTGGGTCGCCCGCAGAAGAAGAAAATCATCTCCCGTGATCGCGGTTATCACGGTTCAGGCATCATGACCGGCAGCCTGACCGGCCTACCGACTTTCCACCAGCATTTCGACCTCCCGGCCGAAGGCGTTAAACATACCATTTGTCCGCACTGGTACCGCAAGGCACCGGCAGGTATGGATGAAGCCACTTTCGTGCGCTATTGCGCCGACGAGCTGGAGAAAATGATCCTGGCCGAAGGGCCGGACACCGTCGCCGCGTTCATCGGCGAACCGCTGATGGGCACCGGCGGCATCATCGTTCCGCCGGCCGGCTATTGGGCCGCCATACAAGCGGTGTTGAACAAATACGACGTGTTGTTGATCGCCGACGAAGTGGTCTGCGCCTTCGGTCGCCTGGGTTCGAAGATGGGCAGTCGGCGCTATGGCATGCGTCCTGACCTGATCACCACGGCCAAAGGCCTGACCAGTGCCTATGCGCCTTTGTCAGCAGTGATTGTCGGTGAAAAAGTCTGGGACGTGATCGAAAAAGCCTCCGAATCTCAAGGTGCCATGGGACATGGCTGGACGTACTCCGGGCATCCGATCTGCGCGGCGGCGGCCCTGGCCAACCTCGACATCCTGGAGCGGGAAAACCTGACGGCCAACGCAGAGAATGTTGGCAGCTATCTGAATCGTCGATTGCGGGAAGTATTGGAAGGTCATCCACTGGTGGGCGAAGTGCGCGGCGACGGCATGCTTGCCGCGGTCGAGTTCATGGCCGATCGTGAGCAACGCACACCATTCGATGCTGCGTTGAAGGTCGGTCCGAAAGTATCGGCAGCCTGTCTTGAACGCGGAATGATTGCCCGAGCGATGCCCCATGGCGACATTCTCGGTTTTGCACCACCGTTGATCTTGACCGAGGAGGAGGCCGACCTGATTGTCGACATCACCAAAAGTGCGGTCGATCACGTGGCCAGCGAGATACTGGGCTAAGCCTTACCGCTCCCCCCCAAAAAACCGCTCGATCCTTCACCGTTCGGGTGGTTTTTTGTATCGCAAGTTTGGTCTTGTTGTGAACAAACTGCGAAGAGAAGATTGTGATTACATAAACTCATTTTGGGAGTAAGGGGAGCCGGAGATGCACTGTTGAAGGCCCATCGAATGACTGCTTCTGGCCGTTTTCTGCCCATCGCGAGAGGCAGAAAACGACCCAAAGCTGCCTCTGGTGACCGGCAGCAGCCGGCCCAAAGTGTGTAAAAACGCTTCGCCAAAATTGAAGTGTCCGCGTCTACGTTAAATCTGAAATTTATCGGCACTTCTGCAGATGTGGATTTCGCGTAGAAACGCGATTTCCAGTCCAGTTTTGAGCACCTGACGTGCTCAAAAACGTTTTTACACAGCCTCGGCCAAAAGCAGACGTTACATTAAGAGCTGCTTTTGGTCGATATTGGATAGGGTGGTGGATTCCAGCTGCAATCCCTCAACAGCCGCATGCCTCCCCGCCTCGCATTATCTATTTCTCAACGCACGTGATTCAGCGCCCGCGCCCTCGCTAAGCGACCTCTAATAGACCATTAGTCGCTTTCACATGATTCACCACTGCTTCAGTGATTTGAGGGATACTCCACCCTTCGGCATTAATAATGGTGCTATCTGGATAATGGGCTTGTATGTGCAACACATGGTCATGCAGACATACAAACAACACATCATTATTTTTTAGGCGAGCCTTGAGTGCTATCAAATATTCAGGTGCAGCCTCCGATCCCACCACCATGACACGCGGAGAAGCAAAATTCGCAATTGCGGGACGGTCAATTACGGCAACTGAACGGTTTGACGTGCGAATTGCTTCAAACCAAAAACCGTCTATTAACGATTCAACCAAAGTGTATTGGTTCGTGTCGAAGATAATATCCACAAGCTTTGGGAACCAGGCAACATAGCCGATGGCGGATGGTTTTAGCTCTTCAGTTGTAAAACATGCCCGAACCAATTCCTCAGCTAGCTTAGTCAGTTTTTTATCAACATACATCAACCTTGAAACTAGCTCATCGTATTCATGCTTTTGTACCGGGTGACTCAGTTGCAGTATCTCAACAGGATCAACATGACCGTTACCTTGGCTCGGTTTCAGGTCAAAGCGGGTCGCGACATAGGATCTGCGGAGCATCTGCAGTTGCTCATCTGAAACCTGACTGAGCGTAATGATGAGGAAACGTCTGCTCTTCCCTTGCACCTCGCCACGACCAATGGCCGCAGCCAGGCGACCATAGTACTTGGCCTTCTCGTTTTCCATATCTGCCATGCAACCTGACAGCAAAGCGGTGTAATCATCCGCTGTCAGGTGCTCCGTGACCTCTGGAGTAACCTCCCCAGAAAAGACGCTTTGGATGAATTCTTCGTAACGTTTTTCAGACCGGCGCTCCATCTGCGCAGCCGCTTGTTTACTAAGCAGCTGCAACCCTTCATAGCTCGCTGTCAGCAAACCTCCTCCGGGGAGCATTCCAATTCCAGCCTTGGCTGCGATGGAGATCAGTTCAGTGAGGGGGTGTTCGGCGTCCTTCGTCATTCCACTTCTCCAGTTGTATAGCTCGGCATTAACCATCGCAGAGCGTAGGCCAGCTGTGCGCGGTAAGCCATTCGACGTAGAGCTTTTCTTGGCTGCGGTGCTGACGGATTCGCATGCAACACGGTTCCGACATTTAAAGCGAGCAAAACTCATCCGAGCTGAAACAGCTGAACGCTGGCAGCCCGCCCCCGACACATATCAGGCACACCTCAAGGTGGATGCTCAACACGACCTCGAATCCGCTAACACTCTGCGCGACCCTGAATCGTGATCGAGGCAGGTATCAATCGGGGATTGGTCAGTGCCAGCTTCTGGCCGGCTCCCACCTGTCGTGAGCAGCAGAGACTGGCTGAATTCTGCCGGTGCTGATCGGCAGCTAAGGGTCGGCTCCCGCCCATAGTGAACGGCAGAGTTCGGTCAAGGTGGTCCCGAGAGCTATGCCAGCATATGAAGCATGTCCATGAACATCGGACCTGAGAGATCACGTATCTCTCCGTCGTCAGCAACCAAGCAACCTACAGCGCCAGCGAATGACTCTTGGTCATGCGCTGGGATGTCCAAGCTGCAAATGATCCTGTAGCGGAACAGCCAGCCGCAGGCCACGCGACCACACAGTTCTACCGTTTGATGATATCCATCAACGGACAGGGGCCGGGCACCGTGGGCCTGCGCAAGGTTATATGCTGCACTGCCTGTAGATTCGCGTTGGGAAGATTCGTCGTTCATACGCACTGAAAATGGCTGGAATAGCAGTCGATTATGTACTCGTTTGGTTTGAATGTCTGGGCACCCGCTCTGGGTCGATTACGGCCCTCGCGACAGGCAGAGATCGGCCAATCGCTGCCTGTCGGAGGATGAGAGTCGAGCTGGCTTGTTTTTGAGTAGGTGTTCCTAAGGAGAGCCATTGCGCACTGGAAACAGGAATCGCGACGTTTAAATGTTATGTCGTCAACCAAAACGTTGCATGCTGCTGAAAGCCCCAAGCAAAAGGGGCTTTTTGATGACCGTCAGAGTCGTCGCCGTAACTATGACAGTGCTTCATGAGGGCCCGCAGTGTGGCTTTTCACAGAGCGTCTCCGCTGAAAATGATCTTGTCGGCAGCCTTCGTATGTATAGCGTTGTCTATTGGCACTACCGATCAGGCTCGACGGAGCTCCATCTCGACGATGCGTTGTTTTTCTCGCTATAGATGAGGGCTGAAGGACCCAGCAGCAGTAACGTTTTTTTCTTGTTCTTAGCGGATGGGCCTCCAGTTGTCCAAGGTATCCACGTGTCAAAGAAAGGCCGATCCCGCTCCTCCATGTCATGTCGTAACTGAAGGATTTCGGATGTCGTCGGTACATTGTTCGTATGGGCGACGCTTGGGACGATTTTGTCCAAGTCCTTGAAAAACTGTGTGCTGCTGAAGCCCTTCATTGAAAGGCCATGTGTGCGCAGCACATTTACCAATTTCGAATTTGCTCCTTTGAGATAGGTCGCCATCTGAAATGTTTTCGTGATGGGGAACAGGAAAAAACTCGGATTCGCGCCACGTGTCGTCAGTGAAAGCTCGTAGTCTCCTCGCATGGAAAATAAGCAGTCAAACTCCACTGCCCCGGTTTTGAACCTGAATTTTTGGATGTCCAGGTTCTGGGCTTGCATGCTTTTACCCAGTTTTTCCAAGCCGCTCATGTGTATGCTCATGGTCTAACCTCGTCCATTCGTAAGTTTTTACTCGTGAGGGCGATCACACCCATTTGATGCGGCCGTCTTTGACCCAGAAATGAGACCGGCAACCATTGTTCAACCATACGGACGGATGAAGGGACGGCTGGCCAGCTGGATTCAACGTATAACTCCAGCGAGGATTGGCCTCCTCAATCACAAGCAGTTCAATGGTTCGGCCGCAGCCACATGGACATCGAAAACCCATGCACCAGTCTTCTCTGCCGTCCCTGGCAAGTACGAGCGAGCGAATTGGCATCTTGGCCGGAAGAGAATCTCCCTTGACGACGATCAGTCTTCGAGGAGGGAGGTATGGCTCAAGCCAGAGCAGTGTGTTGGCTAGCAGATTTCGGAAGAAGGTCATGGCCGTACTCCGAGGTCAGGCAGCCCCAGAAGTGGTTCTTTCCCTCCTTGCGCTAGTTTAGGGTTAGGCGCTTTTCTGAATGAGTCCTCGTGTTCGAAGTCCTCCAGGCACCCGGACAGCGTGAAATTTGTTTGGGCATATTTGGAGTTGTGTTCTTCGCGAAACGGGAACGCCCGGGCAATGAATTCGTTCACGCAAGCACTGGCTGCTCGCATGTTCAGCGTGATCACAGAAGGGGCTTCCTCCTGAACACCGGAGATGTAGCCATGCTCCACTTGATCACGATGTGCATCGGGGTTAGTGCTCCGCAGTGCCTCAGCGTAGAGCGAGTCTGGGGTGTAGATTTTACGGTCGGCCAGTGTGGCGCCGCCTGGCTTGGCGTAGTCAATTCGCCCCTGAACATCGTGAATTGCTCTTCCATCTGACTCGGTGGGACGGGTAGGAATTTTTACCCCTACGTCGAACAATGGCGTTAGGAAGCTTGAAGCCATCAGATCACAGATCATCCTGCCTTGGTGCGTATCGACGCAGCAGAAAATGACATCAGCGTTAGCAACCGCTAAAACAGCTTCGCGCGAGAGCACCGAGTTGTTAATTGGCTCGGCGACGTAGGGGCCACGGATCCGCTCGATGACCTCTGCAAACATCTCAACTTTAGGGCGTTTTGACTGGGCATCGGCGATAGTCGAGTTGAGGATACGATTGAGGTTTTTCTCTTCAACATGGTCATGATCAACCAGGATGACTTTGCCAAACCCCAAGCGGGTCACTTGCTCCGCGACGATCGAGCCGGTACCTGAGACCCCAATCACCGCGACCGTCAGTCGCTGGAGTGCGTGGGTCATCTGCGAAGTAAATGCCATAGGAGGCGTCAGGTGCTCTTCCGCGTCGATCGACCAGAAACGGATCGTGTCTCCAGGGACCGTGACCAGCTCAATGCCTTCGCACGTTTGGTCAGGATGATAAATGCGCGCGCGCATAGCTCCGCACGGCACCATGATTGCCGAGCCGTGAATGGACTCCACTCCCTGAGCTAGCGAAACCATAGTGCCGGCATCGCTCGCATCGTCGACCCAAGAAAACTCGTACAAACCGCCAGGATGTGAGTGGACCAAAATGATAGAGCGCGCCCCCACGAGCGCTCTATCGATGGCGTCTTCTAGGTACTTGCCTGGCCAGGTGAGTGAGTCAGGAGTACGGACTGAGCACTCCTTGTGCGGTACCAGAATCAGCTCTTGGCTGAGAAGTTTCAGATTGCTGCCAGGCGAGCGAGTGCAAATGAGGATGGCTGCGGCTTCCTTACCGTCGCCCGGGAACAGGTGTTCCCGAAGCGAGGTATGGATCTCGTCCGTCAGCACCAGACGAGAATGGGCTTTCACAGGCCTACCTCCTTCATGATGCAACCGTCGGCCATCGCGAGTTGGGTGGTGATGTTGTCCGTTGCCGGATTCCAAGCCCGGTGACGCGACCAGCCTTGGAACGTGACGCCATCGATGTGGCCCACCACTTGGGTCTGCGCGATCTCTGCCCCGTTCGCCAGTCGCACTGCTGGATGGACGTAGAACATGTCGAGCATGGCGGCTGGATAGCCAGCCGGCACGTTGAGTGCCAGCTGAACCACTGCGTGGGAGTAACCAGGAGGAAGTTGGTAGTCGTTGATCACCAGCCAGCGACCGCTATCTGCGTTCAAGCGGGTTTCCCATTGATGGCCCGCCGCGTTCAGATACTGCTCGTCCTGTGGCAGCAGACTGAACTCTCGGCGTGGTACCTGCGGGACCTCGCCGTTATTCACGTCCTTTTGAGTCAACCGAAGCTTCTCGATACCTGGGGCGCGCAGATCGATCACGTCATTGATGGTGAGTTCCTTTTTCGGCTGGTCACTGACCATGAGGAAGATCTGCCAGGCTTGGTTCGTGTCGAGTTTGGCTTTGATCATGGCCTCACGAACGCTCACAGTGTGCGTCTCGAACTCGTAAACTACACCCTGGACATTCAGCTTCCAGATGGCTTTACGGGTGATGAAGCGCTCGACCCCCGGCTCGTCCAAGTCAACGAACTCGTTGTTCTCGATATCTTTGTCAGCTTCGTCTTCACGTTCGAGCAGCAGCCGCTTGTTGTCTGCGATGTCTGCCAGGATGCGGATGGTTTGACCGGAGATATGGTGACATGGCCATTCAAATCGGGCGCCATCCACGGTCAGAAGGTATTTCCGATCCGACTCGACCACGATGAAACGGTTCAGGCCATCAGTGATTTTGGCGATCTCGTCCGGGCGAATGTCTTCGAGAGCCCCCGAGGGCAGCAGTTGGAGGATGACCGGCAATTGATCAGGCGTGAAGCCTGCCGCCGCTGCAATTTGCGCTCCAGTGGGAGTGCGATCTTCCAGATGAACCGATCGGAACTGCAGGTCATCGCCAGCAATTTGAACGGTGATATTGTGTTGGTGATGCTGATTTTCAGTGTTCATTTTTCAGTATTTCCTTTGAATTCCGCGCATAGCGGCTTCGGGTCGCCGAGGGGCGATCCAGGTCATTGCCGTAGCTGAGAAGTTCTGCAGTCGATGCTTGACTGATGTGCGGAACACGGGAATACTGTTTTTCGTTTGAAGCATTCCACTACACCGTACGGCGATTGCACTCGCTTTCCGGTATCTCATCTACGAAGTTTTTCTTCGGTCAGGTGGCTTTACATTCTTGCTCTCCTTCTTCGCTGTAGTTGACGATTTGTGCTGTCGGCGCATATTTCTTAACTGCTGAAATCATTGCGTCCCGAGTATTAGCGGTGGCTTGCTTGCCTCCGTGGCCGATGATCCTGTTGTTGGACGACCTCAAGCTAAATGAATGCTCCCCTGTCTCGCTCCTGCTGTAGAACCGGTCGAATGGAGAGTGCTCACGACAGGACTCAATTCCCTTACCGCAGTTGGCCCGACTGGTGTACACGGCGCTCGAGAGGATCACCATTCCTTTGAGATCTTTGAGCTGAAAGCGCATTTCGCCATTTTTCGACTCGTGAATCTCGTAGCGCGCTTTCATACGGGGGTCTCCTGGTCATCTTACCCGTCTCGATCAATGATCCCGTTTAAGCTGAGCCCAAAAAAAGGAGACATGCCAAGAGCATACCTCCTTTTCTCGATAAAGCAACCCCTTTAAGCAGAATTGCCAATCACGTGGTAGATGAACTCTTTCCCGCCGCTCTCAGCGGTCATCTCAGCTCTCACCAAGAAGCCGTCCTCGGATAGGCGCTTGAGGCGGGTGCTAGCGTTCTGAACGCTCATATCTAGAGCTTGGGCGATTTGGACAGTGGTCGCTGATCGCTTTTGGGTAACGGCGTCCAGAAGGGCTCTGCTGGACTCGGATGGCTTAGGGCCGACGAAGAAGCATTTGTTGCTGGTCCAGCACGTAACTATGTAGTCACCTGATAAAGCTGCACCATTTAGATTATCGATTATGTCTTCATCCGCAATATCTCTAACGAAAAACGCTATCTGTTTAGCGTATCGTTTAAAAGTGTAGATTAAACATTCACGGAGAAAGGAAACATCAGCGCCTTCAATTCTCTTGAGGGATATACCAATTGTTTTTGATTTTATTTTTGAGTCAATAAAATCAATTAATTGAGCATGAGCCTTCCTACCCCTAGCTGTGCCGTAGGGGTTGCTTCCATCCGTGAAATCCCGAAGGTCTATAATGCTAATATTCTCGTTCATATCTTCAGTTTAACCAGAAACATCTTAAATGTCAAGAGTGAATTTAAATGTCAAGAGTAAATTCAAAGACAACATGTGTTCCCGAAAGTTTCGGTAAGTCTAAGGACCACTCATGACCATAAAGGCTCTGATTTTTGAAAGTAAGCGCTACAGAAAAATTTTGCTGCCTAATTTTAATCGTAGCATTCAACTTCTCCGCTTGATATTGGCTAGCATTCAAGCCGGCACCTCTGCCTTTGCCCAGTCTGCTCAGCCCTCTATATCTCATCGCATGAATAATCAACATAGGGTCTGAGATTTTTTGCGAGCCTGGGAACTGGTTGGCTATCTCAGGAAAATGCACATCAAGCGCAGGGCGTAGTGTCGCGCAGATACCTTTGCCTGAATCCGAAATCACCGCCACCAGGCACGTTGAACCGTAACGCCTATAGCTTTGTAGCCCAGCAAACCCAGGTATTTGGGTGTCTGAGTGTTCCTCTACATTGCCCACAAACTCGCTGACGAGGGTAAACAGCTTATTGGCATGTTGCTCGCCAAACGCCTCGACGAAGCTGTGCTTGATGCTCTCAGGTACGCTCTCATTCGCTGGGTTTTCGCTGCTGCTAGGCTTGATCTCTAGCAGCTCTACCAATCCAGCATTATTGGCTTTGTACTGTTGGGCTGCGGAGGTAGGCGGTCGGCGAGGAAGAACTTTAACCGCCCGATCCAGCCGATCGATAAAGCCCGATCGATTCAAGTAAGAGAGCGTCGATTTGTTCTCTGTGAAATCAATCTCAACTGTTTTTTTTGCAAAAATCAGTTGATTGGCAAGCGCTAGGATTCGCGCCGCAGCACAAAGAAGGACTTTTCGTTCCTTCTGAATTTTTAATACTACATGCCCATGAATAGCATCTAGCGGTGATCCGGACTTTAAGAGTGACTTCTCAAAATGTTCTTGGGTTATCCATGTCCCTGTAGAGGTAAACTCTAAAACAAAACTTGCATCCTTCTTTAGCTGCCATACGAAATTATCATCCTGGACAAAAACATCTAGATGGTCGTATAAGCATTTAGTTACCTCTTTCCGGTCGCACTCCAGAGCTTTCGCAATATCGCGAGCTTTCAGCCCTGGGTTTCCTTTGAGTAGCTGGGCAATCCTTTTCCGCATCGGCATTGGAGGTATCACTTAAATATTAAAGCAGTTATATAATTTCCTTGAGGTTCAGATTATTTGAAATAATTTGACCTTCTCGATCACCGGTGATGCTGTGGCGGTGATGAAAATTATACAGCTCCACGGATGGAATCAAAATGCCATCCAGCGGTTTTACGCTTTCCTCCAGGTTTGCGGAAGTGGGCTGCCGGGCCCTCTCGCGGGTCACCCACGCCATGGGTATTTACTGTATGCCCATCCAGTATTTTTGGCAAGCCTTGCTTTGTTGCTGAGCTAAGCAAGGCATTGCTCGCGGGCTTGGAGGTACCCGACTCGGCCCCCTGGCCTGTCTCCGCCAGTTGGATACCAGGCATCTGGCCCAGCAATTGCCAGCGATTCATCACGTTTTTTCCCTCAACCTGATCCCCACCCAGCACATCGACGGATGTCAGTACATTCTCGGTGTGAAGTGCTACGCCGGCCTGACCTGAAGCGCTCAATTCACCTAGGGTTATGGTCGAGTTCCCAGGTTGTGAAGCCGGAAGGTCGGGGCGGCCAAGGCTGTGAGAACAGCGAATGAGGCCGAAGCGGTTTTCATAAAAGCTCCTAACGTCCGCAAGCTATGGCCTGCGGCGGTACTGATCTGTGGTAAGCAAGGGTCGATTTGACGCTAGGGCTATGCAGCCAGCAGCGAGAAACGGCGCTAGTCTATGTAGTCGGCTCAGCCGGTGAGCTTTTTCGAACGAGGTTAGGTAAGACCCTATCCGTTCTACAGGCGGCGGAATGTGATGCCAGCCCCCTCACTCCACGAGTTGGTATTTCCCCCGGTACGAGTGGGACGGTTTACCCGCATTGGCTTTGGTAACCTGCTCACTCCAAAGGATCGTCGTTGAGCGACTGGCTCTGGATGGCGCAATTGTCGACCTAAGGTTAGCGTACCGATTAAGCGAGTTCGAAATCCTTAGGCATTCTTCCTCCAACGATAGCATTGCCCTAGAGTGGCGTACGCGCGTGGGAGCTTGTAAGGGGGCAAGCAGTTAAGGGCTTATCCGTTGTCCTTTGCCTGATGCCAATGCCGATCAACGGTTGTGGTACCGATGCCCAGCTTCCGAGCTATTTCGATTTTGGTCAGCCCTTCAAGCTTCAGAGACTGGACTGCCTTACGATTTTTCTCCGCCTGGCGTCCTCTTACACCCTGATTGGCCGCGGCACCCTCTTCGTTGCGTAGCTTTTTGTCTGCGATGTACTCGGTGATCATACGTTCTTGGGTAGCTTGATACTCATCTAGCTTTAAGGCACCCAATCGGGCTTCTGCCGCAAATAGCACAAGACTTGGCATAACCCCTAAGCATTCACATAGCGACCTGAGCTTCGCTATGGATATCGATTGCCGACCTCTCTCGACGGCCCCCAAATACTCGCGACTCAATGCGCGCAGGCAATCCTCGCGTCTCAGTCCGGCGTCGACTCGGATCTCCCTAAGGACTTGTCCAAGGGCTTCCAGATATTCCATCTCTCTTCCGTGCAGCCACAAAAGAGATTATCAGGCCATGCTTTGACACCCCACATCGCGGAGCTATAACATGTATAGGTGGGGTTTCCGCCTCAGTAGCTGCATCAGTACGCCAATTCCATTCTAGTATCACGGGCCTTCAGCGTGGGGCCTCGTGGCAAGCGCTGGCGATTTTCAACCCTTAAGCCGTTTCACGCGAGCCGGCTCACTCGCAATGGTGTCACTAGTGATTTACGTGCTTGATCCCAAGAGCCGCGATGTACATGTAGGACTACATTGCGAAGTCGAAGGCATTTGCTTCCTCGCAACGATTACTTCAATTCATACTGGTAAGCGCGACAGAGCTGCATTAATTCGCTGCGCCTACGAGCTCCAGCACTACCTCTCACTCGCGAAGGATGTGGCCATTGAAGCAGTGCAAATGGTATGCCCACCAAGCCTTACGGGCGGGGAGGATTGGAGCCTAGAAGAACTGATTCAGATCGTTTGCTACCGGGGAATTGGGACGGATGCAGGGGCCGTTGTTTATAGGACGTCGATGGGCACCTATAAGCTAGGAGATCTCGATCTGCGGAAGAGGAAGACGCGGCAAGTGTGGTATTCGCAGCAGCGTCTTCGTTCTCACATTCCTCAAGCATCCGATCGTGCTCTCGATCTGAACGAGCCGTACCTATATGCCGCCGTTCCCTAATGCGGGGAGTTTTATGAAGCCTAAGCACGAAGATTTCGGGGCGTCATGGGCTGCTTTAGAGCGGGCGAGAGAGGTGGTGTCTAATGCCAGACATATCGTTTGCTTCACTGGAGCTGGTATTTCGGCCGAAAGTGGTATTGCCACATACCGTGACCCGCTGACCGGCATATGGGCTGAGCACGATCCGCGGACGTTAGAAACGGCGAGCGTCTTTCGTAGAAATCCGCAGCTTGTGTGGGGATGGTATCTGTGGCGACGGCAGCAGGTTACAAACGCCCAACCAAACGCTGCCCATTTTGCTGTCGCTCAGTTAGCAGCCACAGGTCGAAAAGTCTCTGTCATCACTCAAAACGTCGATGACTTGCATGAGCGAGCAGGCTCTGGCGATGTACTGCATCTGCACGGCAGTCTGTCTACGCCAAAGTGCTTTGCGTGCCATCGCCCCGGAACATTGCCTCAGCATCAGATGCCCCTGCCAGCGGGTGGAGCATTGGTCGAGCCGCCGCGCTGTGAAAGGTGCAGTGGAAGACTAAGGCCGAACGTGGTCTGGTACGGCGAGGATTTACCGTCAGACGTTTGGAAGTCGGCGATCGCATCGGTAAAAAGCTGCGACGTCCTGATATCCGTAGGCACATCCGGGATCGTCACCCCTGCGGCGGACATTCCTTGGCTTGCGCTGTCATCCGGCGCGACAGTCATTCATGTCAACACGGAGGATGTCAGTACCGCCGAGCCGAATGAGCTAATGCTCATCGGGAAAGCTACCGAGGTCCTGCTGAAGCTTTTTGCCCTAGTCACTCGTGCGGAGCAACCACAATGACCACACCCTACGAGCGGACACTTAGCGTGATTGAAACGGGCAGTTTTTTGGCGATGCTTTGGCGAGATAGATCATTACCCGACAACGTCCGGGATCAAGCCAAACAACTCCTCCGCCACTACCCTACTCCACAAGCCGTGAGACTGGCTGGACGATGCGAGGCGATCAGGCAGTATGAAATTTCGAAGCTTCCTATCAGTCCTCAAACTATGCATCCAGCATTGGCGACCTGGTCTCTTCTCGAACCATTTTTTTACGATTCAACGGAACGCGATACGCCTAAGCCCGTTGCCCCACCGGCTGCGGCCACTGTGCCCAAGCTTCAGTCCATATCCGGCACAGTGGGAGCGCACCAGGCCGTCAGCTTGCAAATGCTGGGGCAAGCGCAATCGACAGGGATTGGATGCTTGAGCGCCGAATATCGCTGTTTCAAATCAGCTCGAGCACCGTCATGACGATGTTTCCGAACTGCTTATAACGCCCGCCCATCGACCGGTATATTGAACTGTCGAGACCACTTCCTGATGTATCCATCTACTGGTCTACCGGAAACTGCTGTCTGGATTCTGAGTATAAGTTTAATATATAGGGCGGTATTTATGCGCCTGTGGAACAAGTTTGCATCTGCTTATTCAGGCGCATCCCGAAGCCTGTATCCGTTAATGTCGATCGATTTCTGTTTATTTATTTCTGGCTTTCTACTAATTTTTTAATTTCTACTAGCTCTGTTGAAAGCTCCATAATCTTAGCGTCCGCCTCAAGCAAAAGGGATTGAAGATAATCTCTTTGGGTTTTTATTTCTTTAATTTGCGTACGCAACGTTCGATTTTTATCCCTCTGGCCAACCAATTGTTTATGCTTGGAAGGTGGAGTGTCCACGGAAAATGACGCAATCCAGTTCTTGATCTCATTGATTAATATTGGGAAACGGCTTTTCTTAAGCGCTGACGGATCCAGGCCTGCTTCCCTTGCAACATTGTTTTGTGTGATTGGTGTACCAGAAGGAACAATAGACGACGCACCAATTTTCAGCCTTTCAAAAGCAGCCCGGAATCTATCTTCTGCTGAGCAATTGGACGGTAGCATTTCACATCTCCACAGTTTTAATTATGCGCAACATATTTTGTATGGCTGAGTGTTGCGCTTCTAGAGACTGTGCATATGGAGAACCTTCAGTTGCGCTTAATTTCCTTGATTGAATTACCGACTCCAGTTTTTTCATAATGCTCTTTTTCTCAGTATCCACTAATAGATGGGCGCATGGAGTGTTGTCGACACCTCCGCCGCATTTAATAATGTTTTCTACGCCGCCGTATTGGCAGGTACCGCGATGAGTGCAAACGCCGAGCAAGACATCTCTCCAAGAGAGTTCGCCAGATCTGGCAGCAATCATTAAGCTTTTATAGTCTCGCTCGGATATAGGAGAAAGCATTTCCAGTTTACGCTTTACTCCATATGGTGAGATGTAGCGATCATGCAAAAAGTTTAAGGCTCCGGAGACCTGGACGTCATACATCGCTTTGACATACTCCGCCTTGGCGTCTTCATTAAGTGCAACATTTGAATAACCTTGTCGATAGTACAAGGATTGATTTCGTGAAAGGTGCTTTAATTGTTGTTGGGCAGACTCATCAGTTACCATATTGGAAGCGTGCATGTTCACGGCACCAGTTCGGCGCAGTTGGTGCCATGTGAACTCCCAGATCTTTCCAACGGAAAATCTCTCTTGGTTAATCGACGGGGTAACAAGTCGAGCCAGTTCAAAATCATTTTCTTGAATAGTGATTTCGCGTGGGTCAAAAAGCTTGGGGTGTGAACTTATCACCTCCATGTAAGAGAAATAGCATGGGCGTTTATCCATGTCCATCTCTACTCCGACGCGTTTAGACCAAGGTTCATAAGACCTGTTTATGATATATGGATTTACCCCAAGTGCTAGATTGAAAGGTACTTTTCTATCTTGGCATGCACAGTGCATACGTAATTTCGCAATCAGTGACATTGCAGTAATAACAATTTTTACAGAAGGAGAAACTACCCAGCGAGCGTCTGAGTCGTGATAGATTTTGGTAGTTTCTCCAGATACTAACCAAAGTCGTCCGAATTGATTATCGTCCACATAGCTGAGACAATCAGATCGTAGCTCAGATGCCTCGCGATACCGCATCATCGAAAAATTTAACAGGTATGCTAGTCCAATCTGTTGTGCCATCGTGAAGAGCGATGTTAGCAATGTCACCCCTTTACCCCCACTGTCTAATTCGGCATCGTCATCAATTAGCCAGTTTCGGAACAGGGTTGTTAGTCCGTATAGTTTCAGAACGTCCGAAAATTTCCCGCCTAGTAAATATTTCCTGTGATCTTTGTACATTCTCGACCCGAAAGCAGTGCCCAGGCCCTTACGATTTCCGTAGCATGCATCTAATCCGTAAAATCTTTGATATACTTCTAAGCAGTGGTGGAAGCAATTTTCAATGTTCCCGCTATTGTCAACGAATTCTTCAAGAAAAAGCCTAAGGCGACGGACTTGATATTCCCAGATTCGTGGTGGGATGTAAGGAGTCTGCCGTACTGCGTGATCATTAGAGATCGATGAAAGTCGTGCAATTTGTTTGGGCTCTAAGATCACAAATCCAAGGAATGACCTATTTTCATAAAGGCCATGCAATAGCGAAATAACCGATGGTATGGAGGAGGGAGCCAGCTGCTTCGAGATCTTGTCCAAAATTGTAAGGTTGGAATTTAGCTCGGTTATTTTTAACCCGTAGCTGCTGCAGGCTTCAACGAGTTTGTAGATTTTACCAAATCTCGCTTTCAAAGTTGCTGCTGTTCCAACCGGGTGATATCCATAGAGCCACCAAGCGCAAATTTCTCGTAGCTTTCCGCCATTGAACTCGCAGTTTTTCACCTTAAATCCCGGTTGCGAAGGATCGTTGAAGTTTATGATGGATGATGTGGCTGACCAAGCCGTTAAGTCCCATATGGTAGCGCTGTATATACTAATTGTTTTTCCATACTTGTCACGGATAATGGGAAATTTGGCATCCGGAGGCCAAACATCCAATGGTAGATTAGGTATATACTCTAAGGTGGACTCCACCCTAATATTAATATTGCGCGGCATTTTCACTTGTTAATTCCAGTATTTTAATGAACCCATCCCACTTAGGGTGGTAATGGCTTTCAGCAATCCGCTCAAGTGCTTCTGCCACCCATTCAGGGCGCAACCCCTCGGAAGCGGAAAAATACTGAATTTTTGAATTCAAGGCATCTATGGCCAAAGCGCAAGGGTTTGTATCGTGTGGAATAAGCTTAGCGGTATAAGTGGCAAGTTCCAAAATTTTGTAGTGGCGGTAAGAGACTAAAGACCAGACATGATCTTGAGAATCAATGTCACGGTGATTCACACAAAAGAGGCAACCGGCAGCGCTTACACAGTCAGGTGTTGTTGCCTGTTTAGGAATATTCTCAATGGCCAGGGGATTGGCGATGCTACAGCCTCCTGTCCCTGCTGCTTGCAATGTAGGATCATGGGTGTTAAAGAAAGAGCTGATCTCAATCAGTGCTATCTGAAAGTTAGGCTGATGATAATGTCTGAGGTAAGTCTCCTTGGTGTGCTGCCCTAGTTCGAGTGTGAGTTCTAAGTTTTTAGTCTCGCGCGCAAACCAATTTAATTTCAGCTTTCTTAGATTTCTAGGCAATACAGGTGTGATGCCTAAAATTTTACATCTTGATTTTATAGGAAGA
The DNA here is from genome assembly GCF_007858185.1 of Pseudomonas grimontii. Classification (GTDB taxonomy): domain Bacteria; phylum Pseudomonadota; class Gammaproteobacteria; order Pseudomonadales; family Pseudomonadaceae; genus Aquipseudomonas; species Aquipseudomonas grimontii. The sequence goes on along the minus strand of NZ_VFES01000033.1, from coordinate 17,261 downwards.
AAACTAGGCGCGAAGTCTGAATTTCCATTGCATTGATACGAAAAAAAAGGGAAAAGCAGGTCGTTAGTGCTAGTTGAATAAAGCGTGTTGCGCCATTCTAAGTAGTCTTCAAATATAATCCTGTATTCGCTGAAGATTTCAAACTCTACAACGCCTTTCTTCCGGTTTTTGTATATTCGTCTTACCTCGTATCCGCGACTTAAGCTTTTATAGGAAAACTTTCCGATTTTTAGCTTTCTGGCCTCGTTAAGATTCATGGCGGTTTGTGATATGAAAATAAGTAGCTCAGCCATCACCCTCAGGTTGATTAGGGCGTACCTTGCTCTGAATGTTTCCGCAATAAGTTCTTCTTCGTCTGCATAGTCGGCGATTGCTAGCGCCCTTATACTTTTCGTGTTGGGCGAGTAACCCGAGCGCTCGCTGATCTCTTGACCGTCACTGAACGTGATCAATAAGGGCAGCGCTGATTGTATTCTCTCGAGAGTCAGGTTCCGTGTAATGTCATGCAAGAATCTACCAAACTTGAATGCTTCGGGCAGATCCACTTTGTCAGATGCGGTTTTAATTCTCGTCCGATTTCGGCTTCGAACCTTGGCGTTAAAGAATGGCGTACGCGAATGCAGGCCAGATGATAATTCCAGTACTCCGCTCAGTAATGAGCCTAGCTTGGATGATAAGTTAGCCGCATAATTTTCCTCGATGCCTCTGTTACGAACACGCTCCCATAGGTAATCAGACCATGATAGGTATAAAGCTTCTACAGTAGTAAGCGTTATAGGAGAGTGTCTATCTTCCGCCCACTGGAAAAAACCCCTAACGGCTCCGATCTTCCCCCTTAGAGTTAATGCACTTCCGCCTCCGACTATTATTGAATTCAGGGTTTCATGTATTTTCAACGCCAATTGAATTCGTTCGGGAACCAAGGTCTTATGTTTCGATGCCAAGAGTTCTTGGCTATCTCTTACATTTCCCCTTGTGCCTCTTTCGTACACCAAGCAGCGCAAATCATGGTGTGTTTCTCTAGGGCCATAATTCACGCCTGGAAAAATTAGTAGCGGAATGCCGTCAATTTCAGGCCGCGTTGCCATAGTACCTGCCTAAAAATTCTTGGGTGAATTTGTTACTGGCGGCTTCTTTAATTGGGGTGTTCTCTACAAACTTTATGTAGGCCAGCGTTGTGCTTTCATTTTTGTGCAGCATGGCATTTTTCACCATGCTGAGCGCGTGCTTCGGATTTATCGATAACGCTACTTTGGTGTATTCTGTGGCAAAAGTGGCTCTCGATCGATGGAACGAAAAACCCTGCATCACTGCGACTCCGCGGGATAGTCCTTGCTTCCGCAGATCGTTCATTGCGACATTGATTGCAGGTGAGGTTTCCGTTCCTCTTCTCGCATATGAATTTCCACGACTTGTTAAAAACAATAAGTCTTTGTGTTCTTGCTTTGCGAAGATTTCTCTCTTTGCTCGTCGGATGCAATTGGCATATGTAGTTAGAGTGTTTAACAGCTGTTCTGGGATTTCTATAAGTCCTGAGATTTGGTATTTTGTACGTACTGGTGGGGATGCGGTGGGACCCACAGCAATCAAAAATGTTTTGTCTCGTACCGGGTGCCTGGTGGCCATTGTTATATTTTTAATTTTTAGGTCACAGATTGTTTGAACTCTCATGCCGGTATGGAACCCTAGTAGGAGCATATAGTACAGCTCGGGTGGGCAATGCATCTCAGCAATGTCTAGGATTAGTTCTCTATCCACTGCAGAAACCGGAAACACGCCGTCTTCCAATGTTGTTCCGCGTTTCCCCGCGTTTGGGATGCTTAAGTCACATGACTGAATTTGGAGTGTACGTTCAAATCCTACGCTTGTGTGTGTTCTAATTGCGACAGTTATGTCCGTCCAGAGCTCTAGGTTGGGTGAGATTAATCCGGTTTTTTTTACCCAGCGGTAGAATCTTATAACATGATTCATTCTAGCTGTTGCAGTAGAAGGTGCTATGTTTCCGGCGTCTCTCTCTTTAATTAAATGGCCTCTATATTTTAGTAGGCAGCGATCATCCTTTCTTAACGGAAAATACTTCCAGTCAAGTTTTTCGCTCTCTAGCCAGGTCGCATAATGTTGGAGGGCATTAGCATTTGATAGCGCTGTTTTACTATCCTTTCCGTTAATTAATACCTGTTCGCGAAACCAGGAATTTGCTTCCCTCCATGGCATGCAAGTGATCCAGAATAATGCGGGCAGATCAGAAATGGAAACCTCTTTAGAGGTCACCCAATGGATACTGTCGAGTTCAATACGTGCGTAGCTCGTACGGTATTGAATACTTTCCAATCTAGCCATTTTTAATTTGATCGTTGTTGGTGGCGATTTTTTATCAATAGCAAGATTTTTATCGGTTGTCCATGCCTCGATACTTATAAGTTTTCAGGGCCTATCATGGGCTAGTCCACTTGGTTTTTTAATTGACTACCCAAAAGACCAGTTCCAAATTCTTAGTTAGAGATTATTTATTGCCCAAATAACGGCTTGGGTTTAGGCGTGCACCTCGGCGTTACAACGGCTTTCATTTGGATGTCAGCCTTTATTTGTGCATAGCCCTATGAGCTTTTTTTTGGAATCCACTAACCAAAATGCGGTACCTAAATTTGAAGCTGTTGTTCGCCTTGAGGCAGAATTGATTTCTTCGGAAAGAAATATCTGTCAGCCCGACTTACCTGTCCAAAATACTAGGTTCAAATTTCGATTTAGGCGGCGCATGTCGGGATGTTATTTCATGTCCATGGATGGAACATATTCAGTTTATGTCCACAGCGCTGACTAATCTGTACCCGCCGTCCTTGGGCAGGTCGGCGGGCGCGAGGTTGAGGGTGATCCGGCGGGCGGGGTATTGCAGCGCGGAGTTGAGAATGGCACTGCGCACGCGGTCCTTGCTTTCCTTGACCGCGGTTTCGGGCAGCCCCACCAGCGTCAGGGACGGCAGACCATTGGCCATATGCACTTCGACGGTGACGGCAGGGGCTTCGACGCCGATCTGGGCGCGGCTGTGGACGATGGCGAGGGACATGCTCGTTCCTTGAATGGGAGGCCGCTTCCTGCGGTTTTTCAAGGGTAGACGAGGTGGGGGGACGCGAGGCGGGGAGGTTTTACAGAACGTATCCAGAGCAAATGTGGGAGGGAGCAACCCCCCTCCCACATTGATCGCGTTTATTCAGCAGGAGGGCTCAACCGCGCTTCCAGCTCTGCGACCTTAGCCTCCAGGCTCTCCAACCGCGCACGGGTGCGGGCGAGAACCACCATCTGGCTATCAAACTCTTCCCGGCTCACCAGGTCGAGCTTGCTGAAGCCACTTTGCAGCAAGGCCTTGAACTGGCTTTCGATTTCATTGCGGGGCAGCGGGGTGTCGCCGCTGAACAGGCGAGAGGCATGGCCGCTCAGGGCGTCGAGGAGGTCTTTGGGCGCGAGCATGGGAATATTCCGGAAAACTGTTGGCGGGCAGTGTATCACGCAGCGTCTATAGTCTTTTTCACGGCCTGAGTCGCACGCTTTTCGCGCATCAGGCTGGGCGGCTATGCACCGTTTTCGTGCGCATTGCCGTCGCCAGATAGCCCCGCTGGTGGGCCTGAGTGGGCAAAGGACTGATTTCAGTGATTTTTACGGAGCTGGCAAGGTTTCTGCTTAGACGATCATGACCCATGCACTGATGCAGTCGCTGTGACGAATGCAGTGCGCCGACGGATCAGGGGTACAGGTTTCGTCACCAGTGGTTCGCTGGCGTCGCAATGGCAATTGCCCTTGCGACGATGCGTTACAAAGCCAGGCACTGCGCTTAGACTTGAGACGGGTTTGTTTTCCTGGGGCAAGTCCACCAATTCGGGAGAGAGTTTTCATGAAGCTAGTCACTGCCATCATCAAGCCGTTCAAGTTGGACGATGTACGCGAGTCGTTGTCCGAGATCGGCGTGCAGGGCATTACCGTTACTGAGGTCAAGGGCTTCGGTCGGCAGAAGGGTCACACCGAGCTGTATCGCGGCGCGGAATATGTAGTCGATTTCCTGCCGAAGGTGAAGATTGATGTCGCCATTGACGACAAGGATCTTGACCGGGTTATCGAGGCGATAACCAAGGCCGCCAACACCGGCAAAATTGGTGACGGCAAGATCTTCGTGGTCAATCTGGAACAGGCTATTCGCATCCGTACCGGCGAAACCGATACCGACGCAATCTAAGCCGCCAAACCCCAACGCCCCAGGAGAAAACAATATGACTCTGCGTAAATTCGCAGGGCTCGGAGCCCTGTTGTCCATCGTAATGCCAAGCCTGGCCATGGCGGCAGACGAAGTGGCTGCTCCAGTCCTCAATTCCGGCGACACCGCCTGGATGCTCACATCCACCGCGCTGGTGCTGTTCATGACCATTCCAGGCCTGGCGCTGTTCTACGGCGGCATGGTGCGCTCCAAGAACATTCTGTCGGTGATGATGCAGTGCTTCGCCATCACGGGCCTGATCAGCATCCTGTGGGTCGTCTACGGCTATAGCATCGCGTTCGATACCACCGGTATGGAACAGGGTGTGGTCAACTTCAACTCCTTCTTCGGCGGCATGGGCAAGGCGTTCCTGGCGGGTGTGACCCCGGCCAGCATCACCGGGCCGGCTGCGCTGTTCCCGGAAGCAGTGTTCATCACCTTCCAGATGACCTTCGCCATCATCACCCCGGCGCTGATCGTAGGTGCGTTCGCCGAACGCATGAAGTTCTCCGCCATGCTGATCTTCATGGCTATCTGGTTCACCCTGGTCTATGCGCCAATCGCTCACATGGTGTGGAGCGGCAACGGTGGCCTGCTCTGGGACTGGGGCGTGCTGGACTTCGCTGGCGGCACCGTGGTGCACATCAACGCCGGTGTAGCTGGCCTGGTGGCGTGTATCGTGCTCGGCAAGCGTAAAGGCTTCCCGACCACCCCGATGGCGCCTCATAACCTGGGTTACACCCTGGTGGGTGCGGCCATGCTGTGGGTCGGCTGGTTCGGCTTCAACGCCGGCTCTGCGGCTGCGGCCAACGGCACCGCCGGTATGGCGATGCTGGTGACTCAGATTGCGACCGCTGCTGCAGCACTGGGCTGGATGTTCGCCGAGTGGATCACTCACGGTAAGCCAAGCGCACTGGGCATCGCCTCGGGTGTCGTGGCTGGTCTGGTAGCCGTTACACCGGCCGCCGGCACTGTTGGCCCGATGGGCGCCCTGGTGATCGGCCTGGTGGCCGGTGTGGTCTGCTTCTTCTGCGCCACCAGCCTCAAGCGCAAGCTGGGCTACGACGACTCCCTGGACGCATTCGGTGTGCACGGTATCGGCGGTATCGTCGGCGCGATCCTCACCGGTGTGTTTGCAGCCCCTGCATTGGGCGGCTTCGGCACCGTGACTGACATCGCAGCTCAAGTCTGGATCCAGTGCAAAGGTGTCGGTTTCACCGTGATCTACACGGCTATCGTGACCTTCATCATCCTCAAGGTGCTGGACGCGGTCATGGGGCTGCGGGTTACCGAAGAGGAAGAGGCTGTCGGCCTCGACCTGGCGCAACACAACGAACGCGGCTACAACCTGTAAGTACGCGAAAAAAAGATGCCCGGCTTGCCGGGCATTTTTTTGCCTGGCGTTTGTCAGTGATAACAAGCTGTACCGGTTTTTGCGTCGAGTTTGTGATGGGGCGCACGCGGCACTTTCCACCGTGCGAATGTCTTACAGGCATGTAGGCGTATTCGGCACTTTGTTTTTTCCCAGAGCGCGCTAGAATGCGCGCCGATGGGCGGAGAACTGTATGTGGCAACAGACCCTGATTACCCTGCGGGCCAAGCCCCGGGGCTTTCACTTGGTGACCGATGAGTTGCTTGCCGGCTTGCCTGAATTGAAGGCGTGTCGCGTCGGCCTGTTACACCTGTGGTTGCAGCACACTTCGGCCTCGTTGACCGTCAACGAGAATGCCGACCCGGCGGTTCGCCGTGACTTCGAGCGGTTTTTCAACTCGCTGGTGCCGCAAGGCCGTGCCGGGTTCGAACACAACGACGAAGGTCCGGATGATCTGCCGGCGCACTTCAAGGCCAGTCTCCTGGGCTGCCAGCTGAGTTTGCCGGTCAAGGCCGGCCGCTTGGCGATGGGGACCTGGCAAGGTGTTTATCTGGGCGAGCACCGTGATCATGGCGGTGCTCGTAAAGTCCTCGCCACCTTGCACGGTGATGGGGCATAAGCCACTGGTTATCCAGTGGATGTTGATTTTTTTCCGGCAACCTCGACAGAGGGCGAAGCTGGGCTATAACTAATCTGCTTTTCGCAAGTCATGAGGTAGAACATGAGCGACGATGATCTGGAAAACGACGAACTCGAAGTAGGTGACGAAGACGACACCGAAGAAGGTCTTGAAGCGGCGGCGGAAGACGTCGCTGAAGACGACGGTGGTGATGACGCTCCTGTTCCAGCTGCCAAAGGCAAGGCCAAGGCTGCTGTGTCGGTAGACGAATTGCCGAGCGTTGAGGCCAAGAACAAAGAGCGCGATGCGTTGGCCCGTGCGATGGAAGAGTTTCTTGCCAAAGGCGGCAAAGTGGTCGAAGTCGAGCCCAATGTGGTTGCAGACCCGCCCAAGAAGCCGGATAACAAGTACGGCAGCCGACCTATCTAAGGTCAGCCACCTGCTTGTAAGAAAAAGCCCGCCGTCGCTGCGGGTTTTTTCATGCCTGATGATTTATTTGAGCCTTGTGGTGATCCAAATGTGGGAGGGGGCTTGGATCTCCGGTGCTACTGCCAACTGCGCAGCAACTCCGGTAGCTCAGTCAGGCTACGAATCTCCGCGTCGGGACGCTTGTCTGCTTCCCACACCTTGGCGGTGGGGTTAAACCACACCGCCCTCAGCCCCGCTTGCTGCGCCCCGGCAATGTCATCCCCAGGGTGATCGCCAACATGCACCGCCGCGCTGGCATCCACTCCGCCTCGCTGCAGCGCTTCCTGAAACAACCGTGCATCCGGCTTGGCGATGCCGATATCTTCAGCGCGCAAGGCAAAGTGAAAGTAGTCCGCCAGGCCCACACGCTGCACATCGGCATTGCCATTGGTAATCACACCCAGCAGAAAGTGCTGGCGCAGCGCTTGCAGCATCGGCTCCGCTTCAGGGAAGGGAGTGAGTTGATGGCGGGCGTGAATGAATGCTTCGAAACACACATCAGCCATTTCCGTGGCCTCAGGCTGTGGATACCCGGCCTCTTCAAACGCATGTATCAGCACCCGATGGCGCAGGATACTGATGCGGTGTTTGAGTTCGGGATGACGTTGCAGCACCTGCTGACGCAGGCTGGCGAAGTGTTCCAGCGGCAGGTCGCCCACCTTGGAGGCGTTAACCGCCAGCCATTCGCGCATCGACGCTTCGGCGCTGATGATGACGGGTACGTTGTCCCAGAGCGTGTCGTCCAGGTCGAAAGTGATCAGCTTGATGCTCATGAGTCGCCGTCCTTGATGCGTTTGGCCCGTGGATGGGCGCTGTCGTAGACCGTTGCCAGGTGTTGGAAGTCCAGATGGGTATAGATCTGCGTGGTCTTGATGTCGGAGTGGCCTAGCAGTTCCTGCACGGCGCGCAGGTCCTGGGACGATTCCAGCATATGGCTGGCAAAGGAGTGCCGCAGCATATGCGGATGCAGGTTCTGCCCCAGCTCGCGCTCGCCCGCGGCCTTGACCCGTAACTGGATGGCCCGTGGCCCCAGGCGCCGGCCTTGCTGGCTGATAAACACCGCGTCGTCCACCGGGTTGGCCAGGGCGCGCAGCGGCAGCCACAGTTGCAGGGCTTCGCGGGCTTTCCTGCCTACCGGCAGCACCCGGGTCTTGCTGCCCTTGCCGAGCACTTGCACCAGGCCATCGGCCAGGTCGAGTTGATCGAGGTTCAGGCCCGTCAGCTCCGACAGGCGCAGGCCCGAAGAGTAGAACAGCTCGAGGATCGCCTGGTCGCGGTGGGCGAGGAAATCGTCCTCCACGGCGCCATCGAGCAATTGCAGGGCACGGTCGGTGTCCAGGGTCTTGGGCAGGCGTCGTTCGCCTTTCGGCGGGGACAGGCCATTGGCCGGGTCGTGGTCGCAGAGGCCTTCGCGATTGAGGTAGTGATAGAGACCGCGCACCGCCGACAGCAGGCGTGACAGGCTGCGCGAGGACTGGCCTTGCTGATGCAGTCGTGCGACCAGGCTGCGCAGGTTCTGGATGTCCAGGGCCTTCCAGCTGGTGACCTGCTGTTTCTCGCAGTACGCCAGGACCTTGTTCAAGTCCCGTCGGTAAGCCTCCAGGGTATGGGGTGACACCTGGCGCTCGTTACGCAGGTGAGCGCAGTAAGCGTCCAGTTGCCGTTCCATGGCTAGCGCACCGCGCGCAGGGCGGTGGTGAAGCGCGGCAAGACGCGGCCCAGCACTTCGGCAATATAGGTCAGGAACAAGGTGCCCACCGAGCTCTTGTAGTGCGCGGGATCGCGGCTGGCAATGGCCAGTACGCCGTGCAGGCCTTGATGGCTGAGGGCGACTACGGCGGTAGAGCCGATCTGCTTGCGCTGTTCGGCGCCGAACAGGAAGTCCAGCTCGTGCTCGCGCAGGGTGCCGCTGATGGTCTTGCCTTCGGAAAGCAGGCCGCCGATCGCGGTTTGCGCGTCGCCGCCGCTGACCCAGCGACCCACCGGCATCGGGTTGTCGCTGAACAGGATCAGGCTGACAAACGGCACCTGGAAGTCCTGGCGCAGGCTGTCTTCCACGGCGATGACCGTTTCTTCCAGGCTGGTGGCGTCCATCAGTGTAAGAATCAGGCGGCGGGTCTTGTCGAACAGGCGGTCGTTGTCGCGGGCGACGTCCATCAACTGCGAAAGCCGATGGCGCATTTCAATGTTGCGTTCGCGCAGGATCTTCATCTGTCGCTCCACCAGCGACACGGTATCGCCGCGCTGGTGGGGAATGCGCAGGGCCGGTAGCAGTTCTTCGTGTTCGACGAAGAAATCCGGATTAGCCTCAAGGTACGCCGCGACAGCAGCGGCCTCCAGACTTTCGCTCGGGGTAGCTTGTGCGGGCACTTGAGGCTTATCGGTCATTAGCTTGGCTCACTCATAGACGGACCTGTCCTTCGTATACGCGCGAGGCCGGCCCGGTCATCATCACCGGGTGGCCAGGGCCTGCCCATTCGATGGACAAGCGTCCACCGGGCAGGTCGATCAACAGCGGCGAATCCATCCACCCCTGGCTGATCGCGGCCACGGCAGCGGCGCAAGCACCGGTACCGCAGGCCTGGGTTTCGCCGGCGCCGCGTTCCCACACACGCAATTGCGCGCGGGAACGGTCGATCACCTGCAGGAAGCCCACATTGACCCGCGCCGGAAAGCGCGGGTGGTGTTCGATCTTCGGCCCCAGTTCATGCACGGGTGCAGCGTTGATGTCGTTGACCCGCAGCACGGCATGGGGGTTGCCCATGGAGACGGCCGCCAGGTCGACGATCTTGCCGTCGACATCCACTGCATAGCTGGTGGCCTGCTCGCTCGCCTGGAACGGAATATCCGCCGGCACCAGGCGTGGCGCGCCCATGTTGACGCTGATCTGGCCGTCGCTGCGAATATCCAGCTCGATCACGCCGCTCTTGGTCTCGACGCGAATCTGCCGCTTGGCGGTCAGGCGCTTGTCCAGCACAAAGCGTGCAAAGCAGCGCGCACCGTTGCCGCACTGTTCCACTTCGGAACCGTCGGAGTTGAAGATCCGATAACGGAAATCCACCTCCGGGTTGCTTGGCGCCTCGACGATCAGCAATTGGTCGAAACCAATCCCGGTATGCCGGTCGCCCCACTGTTTAGCGTGCTTGGGCAGGATGTGCGCGTGCTGGCTGACCAGGTCGAGGACCATGAAATCATTGCCCAGCCCGTGCATCTTGGTAAAACGCAGCAGCATGGCTTACTCCGGCAGCAGGCTTTCGCCAGCATACAACTCGGCTACCGTCTCGCGGCGACGCACTTCAAACGCTTGATCACCGTCCACCAATACCTCGGCGGTACGTCCGCGGGTGTTGTAGTTGGAACTCATGACAAACCCATAGGCACCGGCCGAATGCACGGCCAGCAGGTCGCCTTCTTCCAGGGCCAGCTGACGATCCTTGGCCAGGAAGTCGCCGGTCTCGCAGATCGGGCCGACGATGTCATAGGTGCGCGCTTCGCTGTTGCGAGGCGTCACGGCGGTGACATTCATCCAGGCCTGGTAGAGCGCCGGGCGGATCAGGTCGTTCATCGCCGCATCGACGATGGCGAAATCCTTGTGTTCGGTGTGCTTGAGGTACTCGACCTGGGTCAGCAGCACGCCGGCGTTGGCGACGATATAGCGGCCCGGCTCGAACATCAGCGTCAGGTCGCGGCCTTCGATACGTTCGCGCACGGCCTGGATATAGTCGGCGATCGCCGGTGGCTCTTCATCGCGATAACGCACGCCCACGCCACCACCGAGGTCGATGTGGTGCAGGTAGATGCCACATTCGCCCAGGCGGTCGATCAATGCCAGCAGGCGGTCGAGGGCATCCAGGAACGGAGGCAGTGTGGTCAGTTGCGAGCCGATATGGCAGTCGACACCCAGTACTTCCAGGTTCGGCAGTTGGGCGGCGCGGATGTACACGTCTTCGGCGTCGGCAATGGCGATGCCGAACTTGTTCTCTTTGAGACCGGTGGAAATGTACGGGTGGGTGCCGGCATCGACGTCCGGGTTGACGCGCAGGGAGATCGGCGCACGAACACCCATCTCGGCCGCGACGACTTGCAGGCGCTCCAGCTCGTCGGTGGATTCGACGTTGAAGCAATGTACGCCGACTTCCAGGGCGCGGCGCATGTCTTCGCGGCTCTTGCCGACGCCGGAGAACACGATCTTGTCAGCCTGGCCACCGGCGGCCAGTACCCGTTCCAGCTCGCCACGGGAGACGATGTCGAAACCGGCGCCCAGACGCGCCAGGACATTCAGTACACCCAGGTTGGAGTTGGCCTTGACTGCGTAGCACACCAGGTGCGGTACGCCATCGAGAGGGTCGGTGAACGAGCGGTATTGGGCTTCGATATGCGCACGGGAGTACACGTAGGTCGGGGTACCAAAGCGCTGGGCAATCGCGGACAACGCCACGCCTTCCGCGAACAGCTCGCCGTCCCGGTAGTTAAAAGCGTCCATGGAGCTCCCTTATTCGTAGGTGTCGTGCTTATGCGCTTTGGATGGCTTTTGCGACGATTGCGCCTGTTCATTCGGGTCTTTGCTGTCATCGGGCAGGTACAGCGGGCCTTTTTGACCACAGGCACTAACGAGGCAAGCGACCGCGACGAGCGCAGCAAGGGAAGAGATCAGGCGCTTCATGGCGAAATCCTTGAATATGCATTAATTGCGCCCGAGTATACCGACCACCCGCCAGCTTGCCTATGCGCTGAAATACCCGTCCGGCGGGGGTTTGCCGAGATGGCTGGGAAGCGGACTACGCTGGTTGAGGATATTTCACGCCGTCAATCGTGTTGAAATCGGTATCCTTTGCAATCGGCGGGGCTCGCCCGTATCGTGCGGCGCTTGAGCAAAACCAGACACTTTTGAGGTTGCCACAATGAGTTTGACCGAAGCCCGTTTTCACGACCTGGTGGATGCGACCCAGCAGGCGCTGGAAGATATTTTTGACGACAGCGGCCTGGACGTGGACCTGGAAAACTCGGCCGGCGTGCTGACCGTCAAGTTCGAGAGCGGCCCGCAACTGATCTTCAGTCGCCAGGAACCGCTGCGTCAGCTGTGGCTGGCAGCGCGCTCCGGCGGCGTTCACTTCGACTACGACGAAGAAAGCGGCAAATGGCAGTGCGACAAGAGTGAAGAGTTGTTGGGCGAGATGCTCACGCGCCTGGTCCACGAATATACCGGCGCCGAGCTGGATTTCGACGAGATTTGACCGTGACCCAGCCTGCACCCGCACGCCCGCCCAAGCCGCTGTTCAGTAATGTCAGCCCGGCGGTGCCGTCACCTTGTATCAGTTTGTGTCGCCTGGACGAGCAAAAAGTCTGCCTCGGCTGCTTCCGCCATGTGGAAGACATCCGTGAATGGCGCTCCGCCGATGATCAGCGGCGTCGAGTGATCGTGGCCCAGGCCGAGCAACGTAAAGCCGCGCCTTGACCCCGTCTTGTTTATTTGCCGTGCTGTGGTAGTGTCCGGGTACACCTCAACTCATCGAGGTCCGTGAGAACCCCGCCTTTTCCTGGCGGGGTTTTGCTTTTTTGTGCAGAAAAAAGGAGTCTGCCTGAATCATGACCGCACCTTCCATCATTCTTACCCGTCTCGACGTGCAGCGTCTTGAGCAACTGATTGACCGTGTAGGCGAGGACTCGCCGGGTGTCGAAGCCCTTCAACACGAACTCGACCGCGCCGAAGAAGTGGTTGGTCACGATGAAGTGCCTGCAACGGTCGTAACCATGAACTCCAGCGTGCATTGCCGGGAGCAAGGCAGTGGCAAGGACTACCACCTGACCCTCGTCTACCCGAAAGACGCGAACGCCGACGCAGGCAAGATCTCGATCCTGGCACCAGTCGGCAGTGCTTTGCTCGGCTTGCAGGTGGGTCAACACATTGATTGGCCAGCACCCGGCGGCAAGACCCTCAAGCTTGAACTGCTCAGCGTTGAAGGTCAGCCCACCGACGGCGGTGCCTTCGCGCTCTAAACCTGATTCAACGCCGCATTGAGTGACTCTTCCAGCTCGGTTTTGTAGCGCAGGTACAGGTTGCTCGGGCTTTGCACATCACCGAGCAGCCCCGACAGGTCGAGGTCGGTGATGTAGCAGCGGTAGCGTTCGGTTTCCCGGCGTTGCCCGACGATTTCCTGGGCGACCACCGCAAACAGTTGGTCGCCGAACTCCAGTTCGGAAAACTCCCGCTGATTGCAGTACAGGGTAATGCCCACCTGGCCCGGCGCCGCCTTGCCGATAATCGCCTGCACGTCATAAAACGGTTTGTTGGCCGGATTCTGCGGGGCCGGCCGCGCCTCTACGCCGCGCGCGCGCGTGCTGCCCGACGGCAACAGTTGGTAGTACAAGGTTTGCACCTCACCCAACGTTTGTTGCGTGTCCAGGGGCGATAGCGCTTCCCGGCGGTAGATGATCGACTGCAAAAAGCGCTGCAGCGGCGCCAACAGGCTCTGTTCATCATGAAACGGTAAGCGTTGCTGCCAGAGTGCGTTGAATTCATCCAGGACATAGAGCTCGGCGAAGCCTTCGTTGACCCGGTAGAACACCTGCACGCAATCGGCCATGCCCATGGGTAGCAACAGTGCCAGGTCGTGGTCTTCCAGGGCCATGGCATCCAGATGCAGCGGGCTGTAGCTGGCCAATTCTTCGCTGAGGTAGGCGACCAGCGCGTCCTGGGTCGCCAGTGATACGTGGGTGGCTTGGCCCGGCATCAACTCCATCACGTGATAGTGCTGCTGCACCTGGAGCAAGTAGCGGTGATTGCCCTGACCCAGCAGCAGGTTCTGCGCGGTGTCGAAGATTTCTTCCACGCGCTGGGCAATGAACTGCGCGCGGTTGTGACAGAAGCAGCGCACCCGCAGCCGAGGCAGATGATCCGGCGGCAGTTGGTTGAGGTAGTCGCGCAGGCAGTCGAGTAGGGCATGGGGGCCGTCGTAGCGGCTGACCATCACCTCGTTCCAGCTGTTGAGCGTGACCTGGTCCAAGGTCAGTACCAGGTTGTCGCGCACACCGGCATAACTCAGGGAGTCGGTGCGCTCGGTGGTCATCAGGATATTCAGGTCGCGATGATGCTTGAGCGGATCGACGCCGACGTTGATCAGCAGCAACACCTCCTCGGGCACTGCCGAGCGCAGCAGGCGTGCTTCATCGACGCTGGCCAGGGGCAGGGCGATGGTTTGTTGCAGGCTGCCCAGCAGGTTGAACAGCTCGAATTCGGTCATGTCGCTGGTGCCGGGATGCAGCGCCAGGCGCGTGCTGCTGTCGATCACGCCGTTTCGGTGGCACCAGGTGAGCATTTCCAGCAGGTCGCGGCTGCGCTTGATCGGCGCGAAGTGCTCCCATTCCAGGGCCGTGAGGTTACCGTTGTACAGGCCCCAGTGGTGCTGGCCGGGCTCCTTGCGGTTGGGCGATTGCACCAGGGTCAGGGTGTCTTCGGCCAAGTCCGGGGCGATGCCGGGGTTGATGAATTCAACCTTGCCGGCCTTGCGTTCGAAGGCGGCATACAGGCGCCGTCCCAGCACATTGAGGTCGCGCTTGTTGATCAGGCTGACGGTCTGTTCGGTCCGGGCGAACTGGGTCAGGAAGCGGTAGCTGTAGTTCAGCTCGCTGACCAGGGCACGGCGCTCGGAAGCCACCTGGCGCACCTTCCACTGGCTGCGGCTGTCCAGCAGCGCCAGTTGGCGTTGGTCCCAGCCCCACTCATGGGCCAGACGCTCCAGCAATAAGTGTTGCCAACTGGTGCTGCGCTGGCCGGCGCTGAGCTTGCGGTTGACCTTCAGGTACAGGGCGCGACGCACCAGTTCCAGGCGCTCCGGCTCGTTGCGTGCCTTGAGGTATTCCTCGATACGGCGGTACACCACGATGTACGGGTCCAGCTCATCCAGGTCCATGTGGTTGGCGAACACCGCGCGCTTGAAGCGCAGGCTCAGGCAGTGCACGTTCGGGTGCTCGCTGGCGTAGACCTCGGTCAATAGCAGCTTGAGTACCGACTTGTAGGGCGACTCGATGCCCTTGAACAGTTGCCACAGCCCGGCACCAATGAATTCACCGGGGGGGATACGTGCCAGGTGGCCAAGGTCGAGGGTTTCATCGGCGCGGATAAAGCGCTTGGAGATCAGCGTGTGGGTGAATTCCGCATAGCGGGTCTCTTCATACACCGGTACCAGCCACCAGATCGGCGTACGCCCGGCCAGCCAAATCGCGGTGCGGTAGAACTCGTCCAGCAACAGATAATGCTGGGTCGTGCCGCAGTCGTCGGAGCTGAGTTGGGTGTCGCGCTCGCCGAGTACAAAGCGCGTCGGCTCGATCAGGAAGAAGTGCGCTTCTGCGCCCATGCTCAGGGCCCAGGCTTCCAGCAGTTGGCATTTTTTGCGCAGCTCGGCGAGCTCGTTTTCGCCCAGGTCGGGTGCGTGGCACACCCACACATCCATGTCGCTCTGGTCGGCCTGGGCTAGGGTGCCGAGGCTGCCCATCAGGAACAGGCCGTGGATCGGTTTGGGTTGATTGACCGGACGCGGCTTGTAAGAGAACGAGCGGGTCAGGCGCTGGGCTTCTGTGAGTGCCTGGGCGTCGGGCTCGAAGTTCGATAGCCCGGCCGGCGTGCTGCCCGATACATAACCCGGCAACAGCGGATGATTGACGTGAAAAAACAGCGGCAGCAGGGTCAGCACGCTTTGCTGGCGCGGTGTCAGCCCCTCGACGGCACGAGCCATGCGGCCATCATTGAGGGCCATGAAGCGCGCGCGTAATTGGGCCAGCACCTTGCGGTCGATGCCTTCGTCCAGGTCGGGGCGGATTTCATGGGTGCGGGTCATGTCGAACTCGGTGGCTCGCAGGGCCCGACGCGGGCGGCCATGTAGGAGTTTACAGCCAGTCGCGTAGGAGGTTTAGAGGGAAATGGTTTTTGACGTCAGAATTTTCTCGCTTCGACGGCAACGCCCTCGGAATCCGCTGGGCGGACTCCATGGGCGGTATCCGGTATCAGGCGGCTTCTTTGGTCGTGGCGGTAGTCAGAATAGTCAGCAGGCTTTGTGCGTGCTCGGCAGCATCCCGGCCAAGGCTCGTCAGATAACCGCCATCTGGCTGGTCGATCAGGTCTTTGTCATACAGGCGCCGGGCAGCGGCGATGGCAGTGGGAGCGGCGGTCTGGTGGACTTTCAGGCCTTCCTGGGAGCTGCCCAGGTTGAAGAGTGCAAGGATTTCCAGTTCGGCAACCAACTCAGGGGTATACGACATAAGGACTCCAGACTTTCTAAAATTTATTAGAGGCTAGCAGGCCATAAGGTGAACGCACTTTGCCGAACTGTCCAGCGTGTTGCGGTGTACCGGGATTATTCCTTTTCGGGCGGCAGCTCAGGCAGTGCCCGCAGCGCTGTTTCATACCATTCGGTATTGAATGCGCGGTCTTCATCCAGCATCGCGTCGATCTCGAAAGCCAGCACATGAGCCATGAGATTCAGGATCTCTTCACGTTCATAGCCCACCAGAGTCAGTTTGTTGAAAGTGGCCTTGGCGGCAGGTGGGTTGTCGCTTTCGATCTGGTTTTCGATCGCTTCGATCAAGGTGTTTTCGGTGAACTCTTCTTCGTCGTTGTCGATATCGGTCGGCTCGCTCATGGCAGGCTCCTCAAGGAAAGGGCGCCAGTCTACCCCCATTCAGGCGGGTGATGCTGCTGGTCAGGCCGGGCCTGGGGATCTATACCTCTTGCAGCCAACCCCGCACACGGCCTGGAGGCTTTGCGATGCTCAAGCTTTACGGATTTTCGGTCAGCAACTACTACAACATGGTGAAACTGGCGCTGCTGGAGAAAGGCCTGCCTTTTGAGGAGGTGCCTTTTTATGCCGGGCAAACCCCGGAGGCCCTGGCGGTCAGTCCGCGCGGCAAGGTGCCGGTGTTGGCCGTGAAGCAGGGTTTTATCAACGAAACCAGTGTGATCCTCGAATACATCGAGCACACCCAGGAAGGCCCGTCGCTGTTGCCTGCCGACCCGTTCCAGCGTGCCCAAGTGCTGGCGTTGTGCAGGGAAATCGAGCTGTACATCGAATTGCCCGCCCGCGCGTGTTTTGCCGAGGCGTTTTTCGGTATGCGGGTGCCGGAGGCGATCAAGGAGAAATCCAGGACTGAGTTGCTGCTGGGGGTCGGTTCTTTAGGTCGGCACGGCAAGTTCGCGCCTTATGTGGCGGGGGAGAGCTTTACGATTGCGGATCTGTATTTCATGTACAGCGTGAACCTCGCCTGTGCCGTGGGCGAGAAGCTGTTTGGCCTGGACCTGTTGGCTGAATTGCCGGCGGCCAAAGCGTTGCTGGAGCGACTGCATGCCATGCCCAATGCGCAGAAGGTGGTGGCGGACAGGGAGGCCGCAATGCCGGCGTTCATGGCGATGGTTGCGGCCAAAAAGTGATCAAGTGTGGGAGGGGGCAAGCCCCATATGCGCTAACCATATCTCAAAAGCTATAGTAAAAACTGCCTCGCTATAGGAAGTGACTAGCAGTGACAGACGCCACGCAAAAACTGAATGAAGACTGGCCAAAACTCCTGGC
>NZ_VFES01000032.1 GCF_007858185.1 Pseudomonas grimontii | reverse complement strand
GGTTGAGGTCGGCGCGGCAGTTGATCATGCGCTTTTCGTCAACGGCGACGCGGGCGGAGGCGCCTTCGAGTTCGGCGAGGCCTTCGGCGACGTCGAGTTTGTCGAGGGCAGCCTTGGCGCGCACGATAGCGGCGGAGTCACTGGCGGTGACGGCGCGGGCTTCGATGGCGGCAGCGGCGCCGGCACCGTCGAGGCGGTCCATGTTGGCTTCGCTGGCGTGGCCGGCGTTGGCGCCCTTGATCACTGCTGCACCGGTGTCCTCGTTGTCGACTTCATCCCAACTCAGCATTGAAATACTCCCTTCTGTTCTGTTCTGACGGCGTGTGAACCCGTCCAAAAAAATCTGATTTGCAGGCTGCCAGGCATTGAAATACTGCGCAGAGTGTGGTCGGTCAATACCGATACTGCACACTATGTAGTGGTCTGTTCTGTTTGTGGGCACACTATATGGTGTGTAACAGAACCGGTCAACGCACAAGAAGGGATCGAACGTCGCAGGGACGGCAGAACCGCCGCTGCGGTTCAGGACCCGCCCACGACCTTCAGTAACAGCGCTTCAAACACCCGCTGCACCCGCAGCTCATCACTGTGGGCCACGTTGAAACGCATCGAATCGCGATGGGCTGGGTCGTAGCCGAAGAGCGCGCCCGGTGCCAGTACCATGCTGTGTTTCAACGCTTCCTGGGCCAACAGCTCGCCGTTCACACCCGGTGGCAGGCGTGCCCAGATGAACATCCCGCCTTCATAGGCCATCGGCAACTCACACTCGCAGCGCCGCAGCCATTGCTCCACACGCCCGCCGGCCTCCATCAGGCGTTGGACCATGCGCTTGCGGTGCTTGGCGTAGCTGCCTTCGCTGAGCATGCGGTAGACGATCTGCTCGAACAGCTCCGAGGTCACGCCGCCGCTCATCAACTTCATATTGGTCAGGTTGGCAGCCAGTTGCGGCGCGGCCACCACGAAGCTGACCCGGGTGTTGGCGCTGAGGATCTTCGAGAAACCCGACAGGTAGGTGACCTGGTCCAGCCCGGCAACGGTGGCCAGGCGCGGCGGCGGGTTGGGGTGCAGGTCGCCGTAAAGATCGTCCTCGACGATATGGCAGTGGTACTGCTGGGTCAGTTGCAACAGGCGAAACGCTTGGCTGGGACTGAAGGAATGGCCGGTCGGGTTGTGCAGCACGCTGGTGGTCAGGTACAGGCTGGGGCGGTGTTCGGCCAGCAGCTGTTCGAGGGCGCTGAAATCGAAACCGTCGGGGCGGCGTTGGAGGGTCACCACCTTGACGCCGTGCAGGGCCAGGTTGGCGTGGAAGTTGAAATAGCACGGTGCGTCGAGCAGCACCGTGTCGCCGGGACGTGCGAGCAGGCGCATCAGCATGTCCAGGCCTTGCACGGTGTTGGGGGTGGTGATGATCTGTTCCACCGGCACCGACAGGCCTTCGCCGTGCAGCTTGTGTTGCAGTGCCTGGCGCAGTGGCAATAACCCGGCCGGAGTGCCCAGCCCGGCGATGCGCAACGACGGCGCGCGCACCACGCCGCGCATGGCCTGGCGGATGGTCTCGGTGTTCAGCCATGCTTCCGGCAGGTGGCCGCTGCCGGGGCGCAACTCGCCACCGGCGGTGACCAGCGGGCGACGCAGGACGCTGAGCAGATCCTGGGGCAGCAGGTCGACCCACGCCACCGAGGCCGGGCGCGCGCTGTCCATCGCCACAAAGTAGCCACGCCCCTGGCTGGAGGTCAGCAGGTTGCGCCCGCGCAGGCGGTCGAGGGCTTCGTTGAGGGTGAACTTGCTGACGCCCAGGGTCTGGGTCAACTCTCGCACCGACGGCAACTTGCTGCCGGGTGCCCATTCGCCGCTCTCGATGCGCTGGCTGAACGTCTCGACGATCTGCTGCACCTTGGGTGTGCCGTCCACGAACGCGATGGCGGATACAAACATAAACCGTCCTTGTGTTTGCCGGTGCTTTTACCGGTGAAGTTCGGCCGGATTAGGCCTGACTTTACCTGCCTTGTGCAACGTCGCTTGCCTAGACTGCAGGCCTTCTCACCCTAGGTCCAAGGCCATGACCAGCGCATTGACGCTCTCTTCGTTTATCTACTTCCTGCTGTTTTGCGCCACCATGACCTTCAGCCCCGGCCCCATGACCCTGCTGCTGTTGAGCCTGGGCCTGAAGGATGGCTTGCGCAGTTCGATCCCGGCGCAGATCGGCGCCAGTGTGTCGTACCTGATTTCGATCCTGGTCTTTGCCGTGGGCTTTTCGGAACTGATCAAGGGCAACCTCGCCATCACTCAGGGCATCCAGATTGTCGGCGTGGCCTACATCCTCTACCTGGCCTACAAGCAGTGGACCAGCAACGGCGTTGCCATAGACCAGGCTGCTGGCGTAGAGGGCGCACGCCGCTTGTTCGGCAAGGGTTTGCTGACCGGGTTCTCCAACCCCAAGACCCTCATCATGTTCAGCGCCGTGTTCCCACAGTTCGCCGGGGCAGGGGAGCACAGTTCGGCGGCGGATATCGCCATCCTCGGGGCGACCTTCTTGGTGCTGCAATTTGCCAGCGGTTGCCTGTATTGCTACTTCGGCCAGCGCATCAGGCTCGTGCTGGAAAACCCCGAGCGCCGTGTGCTGTTGCAGCGGATCACGGCGGTGCTGTTGCTGGGTGTGGCGTGGATGCTGGCCCGGGGCTTTTCCCACTAAGCGTTTTGGATGGTTTTTTGCCTGGGAGGTGAGCTTATGAGTGGTGGTGGCTAATTGCTGGCGCCCTGATAGACTCCAGGCATTCATCCAGGATTACAGCCGTCCATGCCAGCCGCCGGAGGAAAAGGACTTCCGCTCGCTACCCGTTTGTATAAATCCCGCACCTTAGGGCTGACGCTCGGTTTTGTGTGCGTGGTGTTTGGCATGTACCCGCTGGATCCACCCCCGTGGGTGTGGGCCTGGATGGTCATCAACGCGTTCGTCTGGCCGGTCGTGGCCTTTCAGCTCTCGTTGCGTACCGCCAATGCGTTGCGCAGCGAGCGCCGCAACCTGCTGTTCGATTCGTTTTGCGGCGGTTTCTGGGTCGCTGCCATGCACTTCAACCCGCTGCCCGGTGTGACGACGCTGTCGATGATGACCATGAACAACGTGGCCATCGGCGGTCCGCGTTTCATGCTGGCGGGTTGGGTGGCGCAGGCGGTCGGCATCGGCACCTCGCTGTTGATATTCACCCCAGCCTTTATCGCCACGACCACCCCGATCCAGCTCTATGCCTGCCTGCCGATTCTGACGCTGTATCCGCTGGCGCTGGGCTGGATCTGTTACCGCCAGGCGGTGACCCTGGCCCGGCATAAACGCGAATTACTGGCGCTGAGCCGCACCGACAGCTTGACCGACTTGCTCAACCATGGCGCCTGGAAAGACCACCTGGAGATCGAGTTCCAACGCTGCCGCCGCGAACAGCAAGGGGCCGCGATTGCGTTGATCGACATCGACCATTTCAAGCTCATCAATGACACCTATGGCCACGTCACCGGCGACATCGTGCTGCGTCAGCTCAGCAAAGTGCTGCGCCAGAACCTGCGGGCCACCGACCTGGCCGGACGCTATGGCGGTGATGAATTCTGCGTGATCCTGCCGGGCATGTCGCTCAACCGCGCGACCGAAGTGATGGATGCGTTGCGCGATCGCTTCAACGCGTTGGCGTACGCCCAGGACGCTTCATTGCGCGCCAGCTTGAGTATCGGCCTGGCGCCGTATCAACCGGAGCACGCCGATTCCACCACGTGGCTCAACGATGCAGACCTGGCGCTGTATGAAGCCAAGAGCAGCGGGCGCAACCGGGTCAGTTCGGTGCAAGGCACTTGGTTGCGGTCGGTCTAGTGGGGTAGGGTGAGGCGGCACCCCAACAAACAACAAGGATCGGTTCATGCCCTTCACCTTCCCGCGTACCCTCCTGGCCGCCACGCTGGCCTTGTCCTTCGCACTCCCGGCCTACAGCGCCGAACCCCACAAGCAGATCCAGGCGGACGCCGAGCAGTACAAGGCCCCGGCCCTGAAACTGCTGGAGCGCCTGGTGAATATCGACTCGGGTTCCGGCTACGGGCCAGGCCTGACCCAGGTCAGTGATATCGCCGTCGATGAACTCAAACAGCTGGGCTTCACCATTGAACGGGTGCCGGATGCCGCCGCCAACAGCAGCCATGTGATCGCCGCCCTCAAGGGCAGCGGCAAGGCCAAAATCCTGCTGATGGCCCACATGGACACCGTGTTCAAGGAAGGCTCGGCGGCCGAACGACCGTTTCACATCAAGGACGGCCGCGCCTATGGTCCCGGCGTGA
This sequence comes from Pseudomonas grimontii, assembly GCF_007858185.1. Classification (GTDB taxonomy): domain Bacteria; phylum Pseudomonadota; class Gammaproteobacteria; order Pseudomonadales; family Pseudomonadaceae; genus Aquipseudomonas; species Aquipseudomonas grimontii. The sequence goes on along the minus strand of NZ_VFES01000032.1, from coordinate 54,677 downwards.
TGGATGACAAAGGTGGCATCGTCGCCGGCATCTACGCGCTCAAAGTCCTGAAAAACCAGGGCTTCAAGGACTACGCACAGATTACCTTCCTGCTCGATGCCAGCGAAGAAACCGGTTCCGACATCGCCTCTGAACTGATCCGCAACACCGCCAAGGCCCACGACGTCACGCTGAACCTCGAACCCGGCCGCCCGGCCGACGGCCTGGTGGTGTGGCGCAAAGGCAGTGCCACCGCGGTGGTCGAAGTCAAAGGCAAAGCCGCCCACGCCGGCGTCGCCCCGGAGCTGGGGCGCAACGCCGCCATGGAAGCCGCGCACCAGATTCTGCAACTGGGCAAACTCGGTGATGAAGAAAAGAAAACCACGATTAACTTCACCGTGATCAAGGCGGGCGACCGCACCAACGTCATCCCCGACCAAGCCACCGCCAAGGCCGACGTGCGCGCGGCGTTGCCGGAAGAGTTTGATCGGATCGAGAAAGACTTGGTGCGGGTCTCCGCCAACAAGCTGATCCCGGAAGCCGAAGTGACCACCACCTTGAAACGCGGTCTGCCGCCCATGCCGCAGACGCCGGAGTCGGACAAACTGGTGGCGATTGCCCAAGGGATTTATGGGGAGCTGGGTAAAAAATTGACCATTGAAGGCAGCGGCGGGGCGGCGGATGCCAGTTTGTCAGCCGGTGTGGGCACGCCGACGTTGGATGGGTTTGGGATAGTGGGGGGGAATATTCATACGCCGGAGGAGTATGCGGAGGTGGAGAGCGTCGCGCCGCGGATCTACCTGCTGAGTCGGATGATTATGGAACTGAGTAAACGCTGATCCGCCTGTGAGGCTCACCCATTCAACTTGGCTGAGCCTTCATTCCTTGTGGCGAGCAGGCTTGCCCTGCGTTGGACTGCGCAGCAGGCCCAAACCTAAACCCACCGATCTACCTGAATAATCGCATCGCCCTGACGGGGGCCGTGGTTTTATTGTGGGGAGGTATATAGGTCGAAATTATATTCTTTGTTTGTTGTTTATATAGAGATGGATGTCTTCAATGCTTGTCTTGTCGAATCGGTTTTTGATTGTTTCTAAAATGTTTTTACTCTCGGTATTGGTGTGATAGATGAATTGAGCTGCGGCGTGTGTATCGGATTCGTAAAACCTACATAACAATATATCTGATTGAGACTCCAAGAATGTGCTGATTTTTTCGGGCGTAATACTATTTTCAAATATTGTCATTTTGGACCAGAGTTCGGCTATATCACTTTCTGTTTTTTGGATTATTAAGATGACGTCGTGCGAGCCTTCAAAACTCTGGTTCTTTATTTCTTTCGGATTGCCAGGGAGGTTTTTGATTGTCGAGTAAATATTGCTTTTTTCATTTTTTTTAAATAAATCTCCGTTACGAAGCGTTTTTTGCTGCATTTTTTTAAATAAGTACTCTTCGGTTTTTGAGTTGAAGTCGGCCGTAAGTGCTGAGTGCCACTCTCTTTTAATTGACCATTTGTCTGATAGCTGCTCCATCACCTCACACCATGATTTCCAAACATTGTTGAAATCATGACTTAACAGTGTCGTAGTGGTGAATCTCCCATCATTTGTTAGGTGTACGCTTTCCCATGGCCTTACTCCCAGCTCATTTATGTATACAGTTGCCATTTTTTTCTTTTGAAATAAGTGGGTGAGTCATCGCCAATTATCGAAAGGGAGTTTGATGTCATACGCGGTATTTTTGGTATTGAAATGTGGGCCATGATTGCCTTCTGTATGTCCTAGTAAATGCTCATGGATTTTAATAGTGCGATTTTTTCAAGCTGAAAACGAACATGGTTTTTGAATTGAGTAAACTATACGGTCCTTCAGGGCGGTTTGTCTTTTTAGAACTCCGGCCCAGAGGATGTACCCGCCGGGCGGCAGCGCTTTGAAAGCTTCGTCTATTTGATCCTCAATGGGGTTTATCTGTGTAGCCCTACAATTTATGTGCTTTCATGGCTAATGTCTCGTGGGTTTGAAGTGCCTGAGTTGATTGGCGAAAGTTGTACTATTTATTTGAAATAATAATCGTCTGGCCCGTTTATGTAAACGTTAGGGGTGCTAAGTGAAATGAATTTAGCTCTGAATTCTATCGATGCACTGTCGCTGGTTGCTTTGAATTTTAAATGGTTATTTTGTTTTTCTATTGTTACAAAAAATTCTTCACGAATAGGGATATTTTGTATTTTTAGATCTTCGATTTCATTACAGGTTATACCTATTCTGCAGGTGTTGTAGCCTTTGTTTTTCCATTTTTCAGGAAGATTATCTGGAAATTCGGGTATGTCGAATCCCAACCCAATACAGGGCTGGTCATTTTCTATCCTTACAGAAAAAAGAGCAATTTTACCAATTTTTACAGGAACACTAAAAATCTTACTAAAAAATATGCTTCCCTCTAATTCGTTCCAGTTTTTCATTTTTATTTCCTAAATGGGTAGTGTTTCTTTGTCTCTGGAAGATACCCTTTTCGAGGCTTCTCGATGGGGCGCAAGTTGAAGTGTGATGAATGGTCTCCGACGCCATCTATACTGCCGAATTTGTGGCCGGCCGAGTGATCTTGGATAAGAATTTTTGAACCGTCTGATCGTGTAAATTGATAAACTCTTGTATTAATCGCTCTGCCGGTGTCATCTAAAACTGTTCTCTCGTTTCTGTCCGTCATTTTTTCAGTCGTGTATTGTTTAGCCTTTCCAGTTTCTGGATCTACGACGATATCAGGGCTCTGTACCATGGGTATATTGGCATCTCTTTTGGCCTCTCTGAACGCACCTTTGCGAGAAATATCAGGGGCGTCCGGTTCATACGGTATTTTACAAGCGAGCTGTTTTCTTCCTTTTGGCGGACAGTTGGCGTTCAATCCTAGAGGATCTATCCACCCCGTAGGATTGGGCACGTACTGGTACGCATTGATCCCACCCGCCAACTTCACCGGGTCCGGCGTCAGGTAGCGACCAATATCCGGATTGTAGTAGCGATGGCGGTTGTAGTGCAGCCCGCTTTCCTGATCGAAGTACTGACCCTGAAACCGTAGCGGGTTGTCGATTTTGCCTTTGTCGAGTCGGCTGATCTGGCCGTAGGCGCGGTAGTGAGCGGACCAGACGATTTCGCCCTCGGGGTCGGTCAGTTCCTGCGGTGTGCCGAGGTGGTCGAGTTGGTAGTGGAAAGCTTTGGTGTCTTGTGGCCCAAAGCCTTCCAACAGAACCAGCGGGCGAAAGCTATCCGGTTCGTAGAGATAGCTGCGATGGCTATCCGCATGGTGCTCTGCAATCAGCTTGTCGCCTTGCCAGAAAAACTCCGTCGTTATGCCGTCCACGGTTTTGCTGATGCGCCGCCCAAACGGGTCGTAGCGATAGCTGGCGGTTTGGCCATTGGGCTGCGTAATGCCGATCAGACGGTGTTGGCAGTCGTAGCGGTATTCGGTAATGAGTTGATGGCGTTTGCCCCGTCGTTCGCGGATCAGGTTGCCGAAGGCGTCATAGTCGTAGTGACGGTCGCCCTGGATCATCAGGCGGTTGCCGGCGACGATGTCGGGGCCGGGGCGGTCGTGCATGAGCAGGTTGCCGGCGGGGGTGTGGCCGAAGTGTTCCTGCAGGTCTTGGGAGTGGTCGACGCGGGTGAGGCGGCCTAGTGGGTCGTAGTGGTAGTGGTGTTCGCCTTTGCGGGTGTCGAGCAGGCGGGTGAGGTTGCCGGTTTTGTCGTAGTTGTATTGACGTTGGTAGAGATGGTCTTGTTGCTGGGTGATCGCGTGGGCGTGCAGGCGGTGCTGGTCGTCGTAATGGTAGTGGCTGAGGAGGTGGCCTTGTTGGCGTTGGTGTTCTTGACCGGCTTTGAACAGATGGGAGGTCAGTGGTGCGCCGTTTAACTCGACGCTGGCGAGGTGGCCGCCTTTGGCGTGGTTGAAGATGACGCGGTTGTTGTCGGGTAGGCGCAGGGTTTGAAGCTGGCCGCAGGCGTCGTAGCCGTAGCGCAAGCTGCCCCAGCCCTGGTGCTCGGCGGTGAGGCGGTTTTGTGGGTCGTATTCGTAGGCCAGCGCCCAGTGGCCGTTGTCGACGCTGAGGAGGTTGCCCTGACGGTCGTAGGCATATTCAACAACGCTGGCGTCGGGCAGCGTTTTTCGTACGAGGCGGCCGGCGTGGTCTCGCTCATAACGAGTAACGAGCTGACTGCCATCGTCGCCGTATTCGGTCTTTTCCAGCAGATTGCCGTTGAGGTCGTAGGCATAAGCCGTACGCTGCCCGTCAAACCCAACCTCCTGCTGTATCAGGCCGTTGGTGTGGTAATCAAGTCGGTAGGACTCGCCGACCTCGTTTTCGATCTCGGTCAGCAATAACCGAACGTTGTCGTAGCGGTAGTTGACCTGAGTGCCATCTGCATTAATGCGCCGGCTGATCAGGTGCAAACCGTCGGCATATTCGTAACGGGTGACATGCCCCAGTTCGTCGCGTTCGGCGGTGATTTTTCCGTAGGGGTTGTAGCTGTATTCCCGACACGCCCCACCGGGCAGCACCACGCGAACCAACCGACCCACGCTGTCCCACTGATACTGGGTCAGCGCCCCATGTTCATCCTCACGGGCAATCTGCCGGCCAAGATCGTCATAGCGGTAACGCTTGATCCCGCCATTGGGTAGTTGTTCCTCTATGAGCTGCCCACGATCATTCCACACCAGCCGCTGACAACTGTGATCGGGGTACCAAACCCCAACCAGTTGCCCGTATTTGTCGTAGCTGTAGTCGGTGACATGACCATCGGGATCGGTCTTGCGGATGACATCGCCCTGGTCATTGCGCTCATATTTCCAGACCGCCAGGCCCCGCCTTACAACCCGTACGAAGCCATTGTCATGCTCGTAGGTTGTTGGCTCATCATCCCCGGGAAACAACGTCACCAAGCGTCCGGCGTCGTCGTACTGATACGCCGTCACCGCCCCCAGCGGATCCTGCTCGACCGTCAGCCGCCCCTTGTCGTCATAGGATTTGAAATGCGAAGCACCGTCCGGATCAATCCGCTGCACCAGCCGCGCCCGGTCGTCATGGACATACACTTCCTGGCTGCCATCGGCGTTGTGCACCGTGACACGGCCGTCGTCCCCCCAGGCATACCGCGTATCCATCTGGGAAAAACTGGCCCAATGCCGGACACATCGCGCCGCTTTGCCGGACCGTTCCCACGCCCAAAAGAAACTCGCCCCACCGGCCAGCCCACGCTCAAGAATCACGTGCTGATCGTCGTAGCGATAAACCTCGCTTTCGCCTATCACATTGGTCGCCGAGACCAGCCGGCCAGCGTCGTCGTAGGCGTAGGAAACGACGTTCTGCTCAGTGACCCAAACGTAGGGTTCACGTCCCTTAGCCCGCTGAACCTGGTAGTCCACCGCCACGATGCGGGCCGACGCATAGCGCAGGAACAGCGCACAACCCGCCCCGTTATCCAGCCGCTCAATGCGCCCCAGAAAATCCCGAGAAATTCGCAGCCGGTTGTCGTACGCATCACTGATCGAGACCAGCACACCGTCGCGAAAGTGATAAAACCGCGACGCCTGGGCCAGCACCAACTCGTCCGGCAAAGAACCCAAATAGATCGCCGCTTCGGCCAAACTATTGGTGATTGCAGGTCGAGCAACAGTCGGCATCGGGAACGAAGTCATGCGATTCTCATGGTCCGTCCACACCACCGAATCGCCCGACACCGTAAGCCGATGCGCCAGCGAATGACTCCAACCAAACCCCAACCCGCCATCCACTTCCACCGCACTGGTGCGATATAACCGCGTCCACTCGAACGGCAAGATCCCATCCAACGTGCCATCGGTCAGGGTCAGCAATTCCTCCCCAGTAACCATCGACACCGGGCAGCCGTTGGTGACGGTCTTATCCGAAGAAGCCGCCGCATCCCCATTCGGGTTCCTGCCCGAAACCGGAACATCATCGACAAGCTCCTGCCTGACCAACACCGTCTGCTGGGTCTTCCTGCGAACCGCCGGCACCGGGTTCGAAACCACATGCTCACCAGCCTTCAACGGCACATCCGGGATGGTCTTGATCGACGTCGCCGGGCTACCTAGCAGAACCGGTTTGGCAAGCTCGGCATGCTCATCCAGGCGAGATTTTCCGAACTGTCCAGCCATGTGCTCCAACCATCGGCGCGCACGTTGAGACTTGATGCTGCCCAGCACTTTCGTACTCATTCGCACCGCTATGCCCATCCCGGCAGTGGCAAGACACAGCAACAAATTGATCAATACTTCGGCGCTGATTTCCCCGAGCAATTCGTTCATATACGGCGATGGCAACAGGCGCATCCAGCTGACCATTGCCGACAGATAGATGAACAGCAGCGGCTCGTCGCTGAGCACCAACAAGCCCTTGGCGAGGGTGTCGGCGCCGAGGCTCAGCAGCTTTTCAAGTTCGTCCCGAGACAGGTAATGCAGCAGTTGTTCGGCATAAGCCAACGGGTCGCCAAGCCACTGAAACAGCTGCTTGATGTTGTCCCAGAGCGAGTAAAGCGCTTCGCCGAAGCCGCGCGCGTAGGCTTGATGCAGGGAGAGGTAGCGCTTGGGGAAGCGGGCTTCGGAGTAACCCTTCCATAACGGTTCGAAGGTGGTCTCCCATTCACTGCGCAACCAACCGTCCAGCGGGGCAATAACCGACTGATAAGAGGCGTACAGCGCTTTGAAATGGTCTTTGGAGACGTTGGGGTAGAAGCTGACTCGGTACTGCTGGTTGCGATCACATTCCTTGATTTCAAGAATGCCGCTGGGTCCGATGGTTTTATGGAGGGGCTCGCCCAGGGGACCGCCGTTTGAATCGATGCGTTGCACCATCACGGGCGTATTGCCAATGGGCACGAACCGCGCGCTCTGGAACATGTGCACCAGGGTCAACGTGCCGTTTGCCTGGCACGTTGCGGTCGTGCTGCTGGGAATGAGGGAGCGGTTGATCGGCGCGACAAGCGCCACTTCATCCCCGACTTTGAAGACCTGTTCGATATCCAGCGCCGAGAAGCTGAAAAAGCTCTCCGCCCAGGCGTCGTAGGTATTGAGGCAGCGCTTGAAGTCGCTGAGGACGGATTCGACGTCTCGCGTCTTTGAATCCATGGCGGCCAGCACCAGGTAGCCAATGGCCTGGCTGCTCACCTCGATCATAAAACCGCCCCTTCAGCCGGGGCTTTAACGAAAACAACCATCTGCAATCCCTCGCACTGTGTATTCAGGCGAGGGACTTTGCAGAGGTTTTCAGGACAGGGGAGTAGCGCTTATCCGGCCGTTACGTGGGATGTTTCGACAGCCTTTGTCTTCTCCCGGCCCAACACAAGGCTGCACAGCGCGGGCAAGAACAACAGCGTCAACACCGTGCCCACCAGCACGCCGCCAATCAGCACAAACGCCAGGGACGACCAGAACACCGACAACGTCAGCGGAATAAACGCCAGCGCCGCCGCCAGTGCGGTCAATATCACCGGCCGCGCGCGCCGCACCGTGGCTTCGACGATCGCCGCGTGGATCGCCATGCCATGCTCCTGGTTCTGGCGGATCTGGTCGGTAAAGATCAGCGTGTTGCGCATCAGGATCCCGCCGATCCCGATCAGGCCCAGGATCGCGTTGAGCCCGAACGGCTGGTTGAACAGCAGCAAGGTCGGCACCGCGCCAATCAAGCCCAGCGGCGCGGTGGCGAAGACCATGAACATCACGCCGAAGGAGCGCACCTGGAACATGATCACCGTGAGGGTCAGCAGGATCATGATCGGGAACAGCGCCGCCAGCGCCACGTTGGCCTTGGCGCTTTCTTCCACCGGGCCGCCGATCTCTATCCGGTAACCGGCCGGTAGCTTGGCGATCAGCGGTTGCAGGTCTTTGTACACGGCCATTTCCACGTCGGGCGGTTGCACGCCGTCGATGATGTCGGCGCGCACTTCCACGGTGCTTGCGCGGTTGCGGCGCTTGAGGATCGGTTCTTCCATCACCGCCTGGAACTGCCCGACCTGGGCCAGCGGCACCGACGTGCCGGCGCTGTTGGTCAGGGTCATATTGTTGAGATTACCGAGGTTCTCGCGCTGGCTGCCCTGGGAGCGGGCAACCACGGACACGGTGCGGTTGCCCTCACGCACTTCGGTGATCGGGTTGCCGCTGAGCAAGGCGTTGAGCTGGGATTTGACCTCGTTGGGGGTAAAACCCAGCAGGCGCAGGCGGTCTTGATCCAGCACCAGGCGATAACCGCTGGTGCGCTCGCCCCAATCGAGAAAGGCGTCCTTGGTCAGCGTGTTGGCGGCGACGACCTTACGCACGTCCTCGGAGACACCGCGCAACACCTCCACATTCGGGCCGGATACGCGGAACACCACGGGGAAGGGCACAGGCGGGCCGAACAGCAGTTGTGTCACCCGTACCCGCGCCGCTGGAAACTCACCGGCCGCAATTCGTTCACGCATGCGCAGCTTCAACGCATCGCGCGCATGGGAGTCCGGGGTTTGGACGATCAGCTTGGCAAACGCCGGGTCCGGCATTTCGGGGTTCAGCGACAGGAAAAACCGAGGCGCGCCGCCGCCCACATAGGTGTCGACCATGCTCGTCTGTGGTTCTTGCAGCAGCGCCTTTTCCAACTGCGCTGCTACCGCCTCGGTGCTCTTGAAGGCACTGCCGGGAGGCATATACACCTCAAGAATCAGCTCGGAGCGGTCGGAGTTGGGGAAGAACTGTTTCTTCACCACGGCCATGCCCAATACGCACAGTACAAAGGCCGCGATAACCAATCCGGTCACCAGCCAACGCCTGCGCACGCAGGCTTCAACCAGGCTGCGCAGCTTCTGGTAATAGCGCCCGGCATAAATCGCGTCGTGACCGCCGGGCACCGGTTTGATCTGCGGCAGCAACTTCACACCCAGGTACGGCGTGAACACCACCGCCACCAGCCAGGACGAGATCAGTGCAAAGCCGACGATCCAGAAGATATTGCCGGCGTATTCCCCTGCACCGGACCGCGCAAATCCCACCGGCAGAAAGCCGATGATCGTCACCAGCGTACCGGTGAGCATCGGCGCCGCCGTGGAGCTCCAGGCGAAGGTGGCGGCATGAATCCGGTCGAACCCTTCCTCCAGTTTCACCACCATCATTTCAATCGCGATGATTGCGTCATCCACCAGCAGGCCCAGGGAAATGATCAGTGCACCCAGGGTGATGCGGTCGAACTCACGCCCGGTGAGCAGCATGATCACAAACACCACCGACAAGGTCAGCGGCACCGCAGCCGCCACCACCAGGCCGACGCGAAAGCCCAATGCCAACAGGCTGATGAGCATGACCACCGCCAGGGCGACGAAGAATTTCAGCATGAATTCATTCACCGCCAGGCTGATGTTTTTCGCCTGGTCGGAGACTTTGGCGAAGTTCACGCCCAAGGGCAGGTCCGCCTGGATCCGGGCTTCCTGGGCCTTGAGGCTTTTGTCCAGTTCCAGACCGTTCCAGTGCTTTTCCATGATCACGCCGAGCATCAGCGCCGGGTCGCCCTGGTGGCGGATACGGTAGCTCGGCGGGTCTTCATAACCGCGGCTGACGCTGGCCACATCGGCAATGCGCAGCACGCGACCGTTGACTTCCAGCGGCACGTTTTCGATCAGCGCGAGGCTGTCGAAGGCACCGTCCACACGGATATAAGCGCGAGCCCCTGCGGTTTCGACAAAACCTGACGGGGCCACGGCGTTCTGTGCGGCGAGGGCGGCGAAGATCTGGTCCGGCTTGATTCCCAGGGTCGCCAGGCGCTCATAGGAGAATTCGACAAAAATCCGCTGTGCCTGCTCGCCGAGGATATTGACCTTCTTCACCCCCGGTAGGTTGAGCAGGCCCTGGCGCAACTCCTCGGCCATCTGCACCTGTTGCCGATGGGGCAAGTGCTCGGCTTCCAGGGCGTACAGGGCGAAGTACACATCGGAATATTCATCGTTGAACAACGGCCCGATCACACCCTTGGGCAGTTTCGCCGCTTCATCGCTGAGTTTTTTGCGCGTCTGGTAGAACAGGTCCTGGATTTCACTGGGGCGAGTGGACTCCTTGTAGGTCATGCGCATCGACACAAAGCCCGGCTGGGCGATGGTCTCGACGCGGTCGTAGTAGTCCAGTTCCTGCAAGCGCTTCTCCAGGCGGTCGGCCACTTGCTCCTGCATTTCCTGGGCGGTAGCGCCGGGCCAGGCGGCGGTAATGGTCATGACCTTGACGGTAAACGACGGGTCTTCGGCGCGCCCCAGCTTGCCGAACGAGAAGATCCCGGCGGCTAGGATCGCAATGATCAAAAAAAGCGTGACTGCGCGGTGCTTGACCGCCAGTTCCGAGAGGTTGATGCCGCGCATGCTCATTGGTCCTGTTTGCGGTTGAGGGCCAGTACCTGGGCGGGCAACAGGCGCACCGCATCGCCGCTGTGCAACAGGTGCGCGCCGAGGGCCACGACGACCTGGCCGGGATTGACGCCACTGTCGAGCAGGGCGTCCTCCTGGCCGAGGCTGGCAACTGACACCTGGGCGAAGCTGACCTTGTCATCCGCGCCGATCAACCACACGCCGGTGCCTTGTCCGGCATCGTGCAACGCACCGATGGGCACGCGGGTTTGTTGCGCCTGGCCGTTGCCTTGCAGGCGCACGGTGATGGTCGAACCGAGGGCGAAACGCTCGACACCGCCGTGCAGCACATACCGGGCGCGGTAGGTGCGGGTGGTGGGGTCGGCACTGGCAGAGAGTTCGCGCAAGGTGGCCGTTACCGCCTGGTCGGGGGCGCCGAAGGAGAAGGCCAGGGCTTTTTGTGCGGCCTGGTCGCGCTGGTTTTCCGGCAGGTTGACGATGGCTTCGCGGGCGCCGTCATGGGCCAGGCGGGCGACGATTTGCCCTTCGGCGACCACTTGGCCGCGATCCACCCGCACGTCGGTGACGATGCCGTCGCCGTCGGCCTTGAGCACGGAGTAGGTGCGGCGGTTCTCGATCTGGCTGGCGTCGGATTGCGCCGCGGCCAGCTCGGCCTCGGCCACGCGCAAGTTGGTCGCCGACTGATCGAAAATCTGCCGTGACACGGCACCGGTATTGGCCAGGCGCTGGTAGCGGTTTTCATCGTCGCGGCGTTGGCGCAGTTGTGCCTGGGCGGCGTTGACGCGGTTTTTCGCCGAGCGCAGGGCCAGCTCGAAGTCGCCTATATCCAGCACCAACAGGGTGTCGCCACGGGAGACATGCTGGCCGGGGTCGACCTTGCGTTCGATGACCTTGCCGCTGACCCGGAAGCCCAGGTCGCTTTCCGTACGCGCTGCCACCACGCCGGTGTAGGCGCTTTGCTGAGTGCCGGCGGCCTCGACTTTGGTCGCGAGTACCGGACGTGGTTGGGGCACTTGGGCGGCGGTGTCGGCCTGGCTGTTGCAGCCACTGAGGATGATCAACAGGGCCAGGGGCGTGAGAAGACGCGAGGGGAGAGGGTGCATGTCGGGCTCCGGGGGTAACCATTGGGCCAAAAATTATGGACATAATTTTTTACGCATATTATGGTCGAAATATAAATAAATCCAGCCCCGGAAAATCCCCATGTCGAACGCCCCGGCCCCATCGCGACGCTTATTGTTTTTACTCGTGGCTCTGACGGCACTGGGTGAAGTCTCGACCCAATTGATCATCCCAGGCTTGGGTGTGATCGAGCATGCATTGCTGGCTCCGCCGGGTTCGGCGCTGATGGCACTGTCGGCGTTTGTCGCCGCCTTTGGCCTGGGGCAACTGGCGTTCGGCCCGCTGTCGGACCGTATCGGCCGCCGCCCGGTGCTGATCGGCGGGTTGCTGTTGTATGTGCTGGCGACGCTGTCGATGTTGCTGGTCCACGACATCCACCAATTCATCGCCGCCCGCGTGCTGCAAGGCCTCGGTGCCTGCGCCGCATTGGTATTGGCGCGGACTGTGGTGCGTGACGTGTGGAAGGCCGAAGCGGGGCCGGCGCTGGCGCTGACCATGATCGGCATGCTCTATGCCATCGTCGTTGCCCCGATGGTCGGCGGCCTGCTGATCAAGCTGCTGGGCTGGCAGGCGCCGATCCTGCTGGCACTGGTGATTGGCAGTGTGGTGTTGCTGCTGGCGCTGCTGTTCTTTCGCGAGAGCAACCACGCCCTCGACCCCAAGGCGGGCCACTGGCGCACCCTCGGCGGGCAATACCTGGATTTGCTCAAGGGCCGCCAGTACCGCGCGTTCGCCGTGGCGCTGGCGTGCACCTATGGCGCCATGTTCGCGGTGATCGCCGGTTCCTCGGCGGTGTTCATCCACCTGTTGGGCCTGAGCAGCCTGGAGTACGGCATCAATTTTGGCGTGATCGTGTCAATGCTGATCATTGGTTCCACCTACGCCCGGCGCAACATCCTGCGCCTGGGGCCGCAACGGATTGTGGCGATGGGCGTGACGCTGGTGGCCATTGGCGGGATTGCCGCGCTGGTGATTTATGCGCTGTTTGGCCTGTCGGTACTGGGCCTGGATATTCCGATTGCGCTGGCGACCCTCGGCGGTGGCCTGGTATTGCCCGGGTCTGTGACCGGCGGGGTAATGCCCAACGCTCACCGCGCCGGTTTGGCGGCGGGCTTGATGGGCTTTGCGCAGATGTTCGGCGCGACTTGCAGTGGCCTGTTGCTGAGCCATCTGCGCGACGGCAGTGCCACGCCGATGATCATCATCCAGGCGTGTTTTGCCGTGACGGCCTTCGTGGCCTTCCATCTGCTGCGTGAGCGCCGTACTGCCGAGGTCGCGGCGGCTTGAGTTGTCACACTTTGTCCAAGTTATTCGGGGCTGGATGATTACGATTCTCTTTTGAGTCTAATCCGAAGGTCTTCGCCCATGCTGCCTGCTTTTCGTTTCTCGCCCCTGGCCCTGCTGGTTGCCGCCAGTCTTCATGCCCACGCGGATGAGCCTGTTGCACTGGAACTCAATGATGTAGTGGTGACCGCATCCGGTTTTGCACAAAGCGTGGAAGACGCGCCGGCCTCGGTCACCGTGATCGATGGCGAGCAATTGCGCCGCAAGTCCTACCGTGACCTCGGTGACGCGGTTAAAGACGTGGAAGGCGTGACGGTCAACGGCGGCGCGAATGAAACCGACATCTCCATCCGTGGCATGCCGGCCGACTACACCCTGATCATGGTCGACGGAAAACGCCAGAGCGCGCGGGAATCGCGGGTCAACGGCAACAGTGGCTACGAACAGAGCTTTGTGCCACCCGCCGCGGCCATCGAGCGTATCGAAGTGGTGCGCGGGCCGATGTCGTCGCTGTACGGCTCGGATGCTATCGGCGGGGTGATCAACGTGATCACACGCAAGGTCTCACCGACTTGGGGCGGCTCCATCGGGTATGACTACTCGGCGCGTCAGCACAGCGACCAGGGCAATGCACGCCAGACCCAGTTCTACCTCAGCGGCCCGCTCAAGGAAGATTTCCTCGGTTTGCAGGTGTGGGGCCGCTACCTGGACCGCCAAGCCGATGACGACATCGAGCAGACCAATGGCTTCAGCAAGGCCGACCACCGCGACCTCACCGCGCGCCTCGCCTTCACCCCGACCCTCGACCACGACATCCTGTTGGAAGCCGGCGCCACGCGCTTGAAAAATGGCGACGGCATGAGCGCCAACTGGGCCAGCCGCGAGCAGGAAAACAACCGCGATCACTGGTCGCTGTCGTATCAGGGCCGCTGGGGCTGGGCCACCTCGGACATCGCCCTGTCCCAGGAAACCTCTACCCGCGAAGGCAAGGCGACGCCGGCGCAAACCGACATCTACGGGCGCAAACCCGAGATCAAGAACACCGTGTTCGACGCCAAGCTGGTGGTGCCCACCACCCGCAACGTCAGCACCGTGGGCGTGCAATGGAATAAAAGCGAGCTGACCGACTGGAACCAGGGCCTCGGTGACCGCGTCGACTATAAATTCTCGGTCGTGCAAAAAGCCCTGTTCGCGGAAAACGAATGGTCGATGACCGACAGCTTCGCGCTGACCACCGGCCTGCGCCTGGATGAACACGAAGAGTACGGCGCCCACGTCAGCCCGCGGGTCTACGGCGTGTGGCGCGCCACTGAGCAGTGGACGTTCAAGGGTGGTGTTGCACGTGGCTTTAAGGCCCCTGAGTTGCGTGCGGTGGTTGAGGATTATGCCTACCTGCGCCGCAACCGCTTCGTGATGTTCGGTAACCCGGACCTCAAGCCCGAGACCAGCACCAACTATGAAGTCTCGGCGCTGTGGAGCAACCGCGACAACCTGTCCGGCGGCGTGACGCTGTTCTACAACGACTTCCAGGACAAGCTCTCTACCGTCACCACCGACCGGCGCTGGAACGGCTACACCGTCATGGAGCGGGTCAACGTCGACAAGGCGATCATCCAGGGCGTTGAGCTCAACGGCCAGTGGGACATCAACCCCAGCGTGCTGCTCAAGGCCAACTACACCTACACCGACTCCGAACAGAAAAGCGGCGCCAACAAAGGCGCGCCCCTGGCCCTCACCCCTGAGCAAAAAGCCAATCTGCGCACCGAATGGACCCTCAACGATCGCACCCAGGCCTGGGCCTCGCTGAGCTACTACGGCGAGGAAACCGGCAACACCCTTACCACCGACGAACCGGCGCCGGGCTACACCACCGCCGACCTGGGCGGCTCCTACGACGTGAACGATTCGTTGACCCTCAACGCCTCCCTCAACAACCTCACCGACAAGCGCCTGGACGATGAAACCTACGGCACGGTGAACTACGGCCGCACCCTGTGGATGGGCGCCACGCTCAACTTCTGAAGCGCTGCGGGCAATCGCACCACCGCGCACAAGCCGGCCGGTGGGCGATTTTCCAGCACCAGCTCACCGCCATGGGCCTGGATGCACGACCGTGCGATCGCCAGGCCCAACCCCACGCCGCCGTCACTGACACCCCGTTGCACGAAGGGCTCGAAGACTTTGCTCAACCACGCTTCGGGCAAGCCCTGGCCGTGGTCGAGAATCTCGATGCGCAGCCAGCCGTTGTCCTCGCGGACCAGGCGCAGGTCGGCATCACCGGCGTGGCGCAGGGCGTTGTCGATCAGGTTGGTCAGTGCACGCTTGAGCGCCAGCGGGCGGCAGGTCAGCAGCAACGGTGGTGCGCCGGCCCAGGTGACGGGCTGTCGCAGGCGTTGGTAACGCTTGGCCAGGTCATCCAGCAGATCGCTCAACGACAGCGTGGCAGTCGCTTCCTGCACCGCGTCGTCGCGCACGAAATTCAGGGTTTCACGCACCATCGCGCTCAGTTCGGCGAGGCTTTCGAGCATGTCATCGCGGGCTGCGCCGGACTCCAGCAATTCCACCTGCAGGCGCAGTTCGGTGATCGGCGTGTTCAAGTCATGACTGACCGCTGCGAGCATCCGCGTGCGGCCTTCGACATGCCGGGCAAGATTGGCCTGCATGGTGTTGAAGGCGGCAGTGAGGTCGCGGGCTTCCTGTGGGCCGGTTTCCGGCAGCGGCGCGATCCATTCACCCCGGCTGACGCGCTCGGTGGCCTGGGCCAGGGTCTTGATCGGGCGCACCACGCGGGCAATGAAAAACATCACGATCAGCAGCACCGGCAGGGTGGTTACAGGCAGGCTGTAGGCCAGGACGCGGCCCCATTCATAGGCGCCGGCGGGGTATTGCACGGCATTCAGGTAGCTACCGTTGGGCAGCGGCACGCTGCTGCGCAGGCGCAACGGCGCCCAGCCGGCGGGGCTGAACACATGGGTGCGGGCGTCGGCGCCGCTGATGCGTTCCAACTGCATGCCAATGGCGGCAGTGTTATCCAGCTGTAATTGGTCGCGCAGCTCGTTGGTCAGGCGCTGTTCTTCCGGGCGCTGTGCAAACGGCGCCACCTCCGGCGTGGGGCCGATCCAGAAGCGCGTGTCTTCGGTGCTCATGCCGGCCAGCAGGTGCGCGGTTTCACTCGGGGTCAGGTCGATTGCCGTGTGATGCGCAATCCCCAGGCGTTCCAGGCTGAAACTGCGCGACAGCGGGTGGATCAGGCTGCCGGTGCGTTGCAAAAACAACATCGCAATCGCGTTCGACGCCAGCAAGGCCAGCAGCAACAACAGGCTCAACTGCCGTGCCAAGGTGCGCGGCCACAGCCGGCTCAAGGGGTGCATTCGCTGACCTCGGCCGCCAATAGATAGCCGCCGCCCCAGATGGTGCGCAACAGTTCCGGGGAGGCATCGCCCTGGGCCAGCTTGCGGCGCAGGCGGCTGACTTGCCGGTCGATGGCGCGGTCGCTGACATCGCTGTCGGTGGCGGCGGTGAGGTCGATCAGGCGTTCGCGAGGCAGTAGGGTGTTGGGGTGGACGAGGAACACCTGCAACAGCCGGCTTTCGGCAGTGCTGAGCTGGATGGCCGGGCTGCCCTCGCGGCGCAAGGTGGCGCTGGTCACGCTGAAGTGCCAGCCGGCAAACTGATAGGCCCGTGCGCCAGTGCTAGGCGCGGTGGGGCCGGTCGCGCGGCCCTGACGGCGCAGCACGCTGTTGATACGCGCCACCAGCTCCCGGGGTTCGAACGGCTTGGTGACGTAATCGTCGGCACCCAGGTCCAGGCCGCGCACGCGGTCGGCGGCGGTGTCGCGGGCGGTCAGCAGGATCACCGGGGTGTTGCTGCGCCGATGCAACTGGTTGCATAACTCAAAGCCATCGCCATCCGGCAACAGCACGTCGAGCACCACCACATCGAACGCCTGGGTCTTGAGCAATTGCCACATGCCGGCCGCGTCTTCAGCGGTGCGCACCTCAAAGGTGTGGCGCCGCAGGTACGTGGCCAAGGGTTCGCGAATCTTGCGGTGGTCATCCACCACCAGTACGCGCGGTGCGACAGGCGCAGGGGCAAACGGCATTGCAGCCCTCGAGGGTTGAGCGGGAGAGGGCGGATATTACTACGAGTCATTATCATTAACGCTGTTTTTGTGCGGATGCGGCGGTATACCGTCCTGTCAGTAGGACGATCCAGGTTGTTTTTACCGTCTAGCGCCAAATTGCTGCGAGTTTTAAGGTGTATGCACTTTGGAGGACTACCATGAAAAAACTCATCGGCATCTACACCAGCCCTCGCGCCCATTGGGTCGGCGACGGCTTCCCCGTGCGTACGCTGTTTTCCTACGACTCGATGGGCAAGCACATCAGCCCATTCCTGCTCCTGGACCACGCCGGCCCGGCCGATTTTACCCCGACAGACCAACGTCGCGGTGTTGGCCAGCACCCCCATCGCGGTTTTGAAACCGTGACCATCGTCTACGACGGCGAAGTCGAACACCGCGACTCCACCGGCGCCGGCGGTACCATCGGCCCGGGTGACGTGCAATGGATGACCGCCGCCAAGGGCATCCTCCACGAGGAATTCCACTCCGAAGCCTTCGCCCGCAGCGGCGGCGTGATGGAGATGGTGCAACTGTGGGTTAACCTGCCCGCCAAGGACAAAATGGCCGACGCGGGTTACCAGACCATCGTCGACGGCGATATTCCCGTGTTGCCCTTGGCCAACGACGCCGGCCACCTGCGCCTGATCGCCGGTGAATTCGCCGGCACCCAGGGCCCGGCCCGTACGTTCACCCCGATTGACGTGTGGGACCTGCGCCTCAACGCCGGCAAGCCCGTCACCCTGGACCTGCACGCCGGACGCAACACCGCCCTGGTGATCCTGCGCGGCACGGTGCTGGTCAACGGCGAAGAAGTCGCACGCCAAGGCCAACTGGCGTTGTTCGAACGCGATGGCCGCCAACTCACCCTGGAGTCCAACGACGACGCCAAGGTGCTGCTGCTCAGTGGCGAACCGATTGACGAACCTATCGTTGGGCATGGACCGTTTGTGATGAATACCGAGCAGGAGATTCACCAGGCGTTTGCGGATTTCCAATCGGGTAAGTTTGGGCGGATGGACGCTTGACGGTTCACCCTAAAAACCTGTGGGGGCAGGTTTTATGTGATGAGCTGAGTTGTTATGGCAGCCGACTTTTTGTGACGAGCGGGCTTGCTGTGGCGAGCGGGCTTGCCCCGCGTTGGGCTGCGCAGCAGCCCCAATAAGCTCGACGCGGTTTTCCAGACATTCCGAAGCGGATGGTTTCAGGGCCGCTTCGCGCCCCAACGCGGGGCAAGCCCGCTCGCCACAACAAGCCCGTTCACCACAACAAGCCTGTTCACTACCATTGCGCAGCACGACATTTTGTTTGCGCAATCTCTATTTCATGCGATCTTCCCGTCATTCGCCCTGGAGTCGCCTGGATGCCCTCATTTATCGCTGATCACCCGATGCTGTGCGCCGTGGCGCTGATTTTTATCGACATCGCCGTGTGGCGCCTGATCTCTGCCAACCTGGCCAATTGGAAGCTGGCCGCGCGGTTGGCGATCTTCGCGGTGTTCAGTGCCGTGCTGTTCAACGACGGCATGAACCCCATGCAACTCGCGCCTTACACTGACAACACCGCGTTGCACCTGGCCGCCACGGCCTTGCAGATCGGCTGGTGGTTGTTTGCCGCGCGCACGCTGACGGTGTTGCTGGGTGCGGTGATGATGCAGCGGGTTGGCCACACCGGGCGGTTGTTGCAGGACTTGATGGGCGCGGTGATTTTCCTGATCGCGATCATCGCCGCCATGGCCTACGTGCTCGACCTGCCGGTCAAGGGCGTGCTGGCCACCTCCGGCGCAGTGGCGATCATCGTCGGCCTGGCGTTGCAAAGTACCCTGAGCGATGTGTTTTCCGGGATCGTCCTCAACACCACCAAGCCTTATCAGATCGATGACTGGATCTCCATCGATGGCACCGAAGGGCGGGTCACCGACATCGACTGGCGCGCCACGCGCCTGCAAACCTCCCAGGGCAGCCTGGCGGTGATCCCCAACTCCCTGGCGGCCAAGGCCAAGATCATCAACTTCTCGCGCCCGGCGGATATGTTCGGCCTGGCGGTCAGCCTGCAGGTCAGCCCCCATGCACGCCCGCAAACCGTGATCGAAGCGTTGGAGCGCGCGATGCAGGGTTGCCGGCCGTTATTGGCCAAACCTGCGCCAAGCGTGGCATTCAAGACCTCCGCCAGTGGCGGCGTGGAGTATGAAATCAGCGGGTTCGTGCCGGCCATGGCCCTCAAACGCGAGGTGCGCAACCAGCTCTATGACCTGGCGTTCCGGCACCTGCAAGCGGCGGGCGTGGGCGTGCTGTCCGCGACCGAAAGCAG
Source organism: Pseudomonas grimontii (assembly GCF_007858185.1). GTDB lineage: Bacteria > Pseudomonadota > Gammaproteobacteria > Pseudomonadales > Pseudomonadaceae > Aquipseudomonas > Aquipseudomonas grimontii. The sequence continues at coordinate 35,474 of NZ_VFES01000032.1, read as the reverse complement.
CGCGCCACCGGCCATGTCCGCCGCGCGGGCGTTGCTGGAGCGTTCGTCGATTTTCTCCACCTTGCGCCAGGAAGAGAAAGACACCTTCAGCCAGAACATGACCCTGCACACCTACCGCGCCGGCGCGATGATCCTACCGGCGGGGGAGGTCAGCGATCATTTGTTTATCGTCGAGTCGGGTGTGGTCTCGGTGATGTTGACCAAGGGCGGCCATGTATTCGAAGCAGGGCGCATGGGGCCGGGAGAAGTGATTGGCGAGGCCGGGATCTTGTCCGATCAGGCGGCGCTCGCGGACTTTTCCGCCAAGACGTTTTGCACGCTGTATCGCATCGAGAATGAATACCTGAAACCCTGCCTGGACGCACGTCACGACATCGGCGAGGCAATGAAGGCGCTGTTGGATTTCCGCCTGCACGCCGCCCAGGTCCTGACCCAGGAGGCGCCGGTGGTGCCGGTCAAGAAGGGCTTTTTGCAGTGGTTGCGCAAGCGCGGTTTGTGAGGGGCGAGGGTCTGAAAGTGCTGTACTCGATGTCGAATGATCGCAATGCTGGTTTTCTTGAACGTCTCTGACCACGTGAGGGCTCGACCTTGATTCGACTCACCGACTACATCGCCAACATTGCTCAGTCCCCCCTGGCTCCTTGGGCCGGTTTGGCGCCTTGGGCCCTGGTCGCCCAGGCGCCGGCCGTTGTTCGCCAGATGCTCGCCGGACTGCCGGCCGACGAGTACAGCGTGAAGGACGAAGTCGCCATCCACCGCACCGCTACCGTCGAACCCGGTGCCTTGCTCAAGCCGCCGCTGATCATTGGCGCCGGGGACGGTCCTGGTACCTGCCAGCGTCGTGGCACGCGGACAGGTGTTTGATGCAGAGAACGACTAGAAATCGGCGATAAATTGCACCCCGCCAACCACTGCCCCCGTGGTTTGCGTCAGCCCGCCGGGGTATTTCACGTATTGCAGGTTGGGCCGCACCATCAGCCATTTCGTCGCCTGCACGCCATAGTTGATCTCGTAGCTGTACTCGCGGCGCTGCTCGGGCACGTACAGCGGGTCATCGATGTTGGTCACGCCATTGGCCGCGTTGAGCATCTGCGTGTTGCGCGTATAGCGGTCGCTGACCTGCAATTTCGACGCGCCGAGGCCGAAGGTGTCGTCGGGGCGTGAGTCGAAGGGGCCACGGTAGATCAGGCCGACCTGGATCAGGTTTTTGATCACGCTTTTGTCCGGGTCATTCATGGTCAGGTTGGCAAACACATTGAGCCCGCGCTTGCTATTGCCGTCCACCGTGGTCAATTGCTGCTGGCCCGACAGCCACCAGCCGTCGTTGCTGGAGTACATCCGATAAGGCTTTTGCGAGCTGGCGGCGTAGTTGCCGTCGGCGTCCTTGAGCCTGTCCTTGGTATCGGCGTTGGCGTAGTAGTAACCGGCGTGGTACTCCGAATTCAGCCCGGCGAGCTGGCCTTTCCAGATTGCTTCGATGGGAAAGCTGGTGCCCTGGGAGCCGCTGATAAAGGGTTTGAAACCGTTGCTGGCTTCGGCGTTGCCGGGGTTCTTGTCGTAGGCACCGACCTGCACGGCGAACTCATCGGTGAACTGGTACTTGGCCCGCACCGCCCACTGGCTGATCGGGAAGCTGTTCCATACGCCGTTCCAGTTGCCTTCCTGGGAACCGCACAGGGTGACGTTCTGGAACTCGCAGGGGAACTGGTCGAAGTCCTCTCCATGGCCAAAGCGCCCCAGTTTCAGGGCGAACTTACGCTCGAAGAACTTTTGCTCGTACCAGAACTGCGAGAGTCGCCAGGCATTGCCGCCGCCGAAGACTTCCATGGTGGAGGTCAGGCCGGTGGCATTGGGCTGGTGCACGCGGTCGTTGGTGATGTCCTTGCCATGGCGCTCGCCGATGCCGATGCGAAAGCTCGCATCCTGCCAGCCGAGGAGTTTTTGCAGGTCCATGTTCACGCCCAGGATCAACTGGTCGCTCCAGCGCGCGGTGGTGTGCGAGTTGTAGCCGCCGCCGAGGTTGGAGCCGACTTCGCCGACGTACTTGAGGGTGAAGTCGTAGCCTTGTTCAGCCAACTGCGGGCGCAGGCCGTTCCAATCGCCGAGCATGGCCGTGGAGTTGGAGTCGAGCAGGCCGGCGCTGAAGGCGCAGGTGGACATGGCGCTGCAAAACAGGGCCAGGGGGAGGGTGGTACGCATGGGATGCTCCTTGGATTGTTGTTTTTATCAGGTACAACACAAATTTCAGGCACACAGAGATCCCTTGTGGGAGGGGGCTTGCCCCCGATGGCGGTGTATCAGCCACGAATGTACCGACTGACACTCTGCTATCGGGGGCAAGCCCCTCCCACATTGGAACGGTGGTGATTGAGGGCGAGCGGGGGTTACTGCAGGTTTACGTAGAGGCCGCCATCGACGAGCAACGACGCGCCGGTCACATAGCGCGCCATGTCCGAGGCGAGGAACACGATCGGCCCGGCCACATCGTCCGGCTCGCCCAGGCGGCCCAGGGGCGTGCGCGAGGTCATGTAGGCGAGTTTTTCTTCGTCGGCCAGGTCTTCCTTGTTGATGTCGGTGGCGATGGTGCCCGGCAGCACCGAGTTGCAGCGGATCCCATACGGGCCCAAGGCGATCGCGCAGGATTGCATCAACGAATGCAGGCCGGCCTTGGTCGGCGTGTAGTGGGTTTGCATACCGCCGCCCACCAGTGCACTGATGGAACTGACGGCAATGATTGCGCCGCCACGGCCCTGGTTTTTCATCTGGTTGGCCGCCGCCTGCACGGCGAAGTAGGCGCCGTTGAGGTTGGTGTTGACGGTTTTCAGATAGACCTCGCGGGGCATGTCGAGGAACGAGTGGAACGGGCAGATGCCGGCATTGTTGACGAACACGTCGACACTGCCGAAGGCCTTGACTGCGCCGGCCACCAGCGTGTCGCCGGTGTCCGGGTCGGCCGCATCGCCGCCCACTTCGATGGCCTGGCCGCCGAAGGCCTTGATCTCTTCGATCAACGCATGCGCAGCCGCGGTGCCTTGGCCGCTGCCGCTGTGGCCGATCACCACGCGGGCACCCTGGCGCGCACATTCACGGGCGGCGGCGCGGCCGATGCCACGGGAGGCGCCGGTGATGATCACGGTTTTGTCTGCAAGCAACATAAAAACACTCCTAAAGAATCAAGCGGCTTCAGCCGAGGTAATTGCCGTAGCCGACCATGGCGATAGCGCCGAGGATCACCGCGATGCCCGCCACCAGCACGCCCTTGTTGGCCGCGCTGGTGCCGTGCCATTCGCGGAAATACAGGCCCCAGCAGTTGGACACGATGATGATGAATGACATGTGCAGCACCCAGGAACTGGCGTCGTTCTGCAGGCGGCTTTCGCCCATGCCGTAGAAAAAGAACTGCAGGAACCACAGCGTGCCGGCAATGGCCACCAGCAAGTAGTTGCCCAGCAGCGGGGTGCTGCGGTCGGTGTAGTTATGGAAAGTGCGGTTGCGCCAGTTCAGCCACAGGCACCAGATGCCGTTGGTGGTCAGGCCGCCCCACATGATCACCATGAAGGTCACGTTGTTCTGGAACAGGCTGTTGGCGCCATGTTCCACCGCTGCCGCCGCCAGTGGGCGACCGGCGGAAATGCCATAGCTGAAACAGGCACTCAGCACGCCGGAAATCACCGCCACCAGCATGCCCTTGCCCAGGGCGAATTCGCTGACGCTGGCGAACTTCACCGCTGCGGACACTTCCCGTTCCTTGATCAGCCCGGCCTTGCCGCACACCGCGATACCGATCAGCGACACCGCCACGCCCCACAGCACCCAATGCCCGCCTTGCGAGGCCAGCATCGAGGTCAGGGTGCCTTCGGTGTCCTGGGTGAACAGGTCGCGGTACAGCGCCGGCATCAAGGCGCCGAGCGCCGAGGTGAGGCCCATGATCAGCGACATGCCCAAGGACAGGCCCAGGTAGCGCATGGTCAGGCCGAAGGTCAGCCCACCAATGCCCCACAACACGCCGAACAGGTAGGTCCAGAGCAGGGTGCCGGTGTCGGCATTGCGCAGGATTTCCACCCAGCCTGGCACCGTCAGTTGGGCGGCAATCAGCGGCACGATCAGCCAGGACACCAGGCCGCCGGTGATCCAATAGCTTTCCCAGGCCCAGCCGCGCACCTTCTTGTAGGGGATGTAGAAACTGCCGGAAGCGAAGCCGCCGATAAAGTGCAGAATCACACCAAGGAGAATGATTTCCACGTCGTTGAATCCTTTTTATTGTTGTTGTGCGTCGGTTAATTCAGGGGTGGTTCAGGTGGAACATCGGCAGCAGGTCGACACTGACCGGCGCGCCGTCCGCGTGGCTGGGCATGATGTCCTGCATGTGGCGCCACCAGCGTTGCATCAGTGCGGTACCGGGCAGTTCATCCAAGCGGTGCGCGTCTTCGTGGGTGAGTACGGCGAACAGCGCATTGGTCGACTCATCGAGGAAAATCCGGTAATCCACCACGCCCGCGTCGAGCAGGGCCTGGGCCAGTTCCGGCCAGATCTCGTCGTGACGCCGACGATATTCATCGGCCTGGCCCGGATTGAGGTGCATGCGAAAAGCGCGGGTCTGCATCACAGCGCTCCATGGGGTGGCGTGGGCGAGTAGATACGCACGGCGTTATGCAGGAAAAACTTGGCCTGCACGGTTTCGGGTTTGTCGGCCATGCAGCGTTTGACGAGCCCCAGGGTGGTGGCGAAATCCGCCAGGTGATCGCTGTTGGGCCAGTCGCTGCCGAAGAAGCAGCGCTCTTCGCCAAAGGCCTCCCACAGCACAGCCAGGCGGTCGTGGTAGAACGCTGTATCAGTGAGCAAACCGTGAGGCCCGAGCTGGGGGATTTCCGCCAGCTTGGCGAACACATTCGGGCGTTCGGCCAGGCGCAGCAGGTCAGCGTGGTACGCGGCCTCTTCACCCGCCGGTACCTGGGCATTGGGCAGGTGGTCGACGATGATGCGCAGCTGCGGCAAGGCATCGCTCAGGTGCAGCAGGCCCTTGAGCAGGCGCGGGTTCGGGTTGGCGCTGTCCAGGCTGCGGCCGGTGGCGGCGAGTTGGCGCAGGCCGTCGATAAACCCCGGGCGGGCCTGGTCGTGCAGCAGGTCGCGGTCCCACAGGTTGCCGTAGCGCAGGCCGAGGAACCGCGGCTCATCCGCCAGGACCTCGAGGTCGGCGGCGAAGTCGGCGTGCAGCGGGTCCAGGTTGCCGACAAAACCGAGCATGCGCGGATCGCTGCGCAGGGTGTGCAGCAGCCAGCGGTTGTCGTCGCGCCACGGGCTGGCTTCCACGGCAATTGCGCCGATCACATTGTGTGGGCCGGCCAGGGCCCAGTAGTCGGCGGGTAAATGGGCGGCGTACAGCCGATTGCCTGGCTCGGGCCACGGGATGCCTTGGGGGCGACGTGGGTCGAACAGGTGCAAGTGGCTGTCGATGATGGGGCCGCTATAAGGCGTCAGGGGCATCGCGCAATCCTTGTGGGATTTTGTCAGGAAGGGCCCGCACGCTACCGCGCACCAGCCCGTTTCACCACCTCAGCTCTGCAGGTACACCACATGGGTATGGGTGTACTCGTAGAGGCCGTGCTTGCCATCGGCGCCGCCGATTCCGGATTTGCGCACGCCGGCATGGAAGCCTTGCATGGCTTCGAAGTTCTCGCGGTTGACGTAGGTTTCGCCGAAGTCGATCTCGCGCACCGCGTGCATGGCCTTGCCGAGGTCACGGGTGTAGATCGACGAGGTCAGGCCGTAGTCGCAGTCATTGGCCAGGGCGATGGCTTCGTCGAGGTCGTCGACAATCTGGATCGGCAGCACCGGGCCGAAGATCTCTTCGCGCATGATCTCCATATCGGCCCGGCACCCGGCCAATACCGTCGGCTGGAAGTGAAAGCCGGCACCCAGGTCGGCGATCTGCCCGCCGCTGACCAGCGTGGCGCCCTGGCTCAGGGCGGTGCGCACTTTGCGGTTGACGTTGTCCAGGCCCTGGCGGTTGATCAGCGGGCCCATTTCCGCATCGGCCAGGGCCAGCGGATCGCCGTAGCGGGTCGCGGACATGGCCGTGCTGATACGCTCGATGAATTGTTCGGCAACCTTGCGCTCCACGTACACGCGCTCGGCGCAGTTGCACACCTGGCCGGTGTTGATGATGCGCGAATCGCGGATGGCTTTGACCGCCAGGTCGAGGTCGGCATCCGCCAGCACGATGGCCGGCGCCTTGCCACCCAGCTCCAGGTTGAGCTTGGTGATGTTCGGCGCGGCGGCGGCCATGATGCGTGAACCGGTGGCGACGCTGCCGGTGAAGCTGATCATGTCCACGCCCTTGTGGGCAGTCAGTGCAGCGCCGACCTGGCCATCGCCGCACACCACGTTGAACACGCCGGCGGGCAGGTCGGTCTGGGCCACCAGTTTGGCGAATTCAAAGCAGTTGTTCGGGGTTTCTTCGCTGGGCTTGATCACGATGGTGTTGCCGGTGAGCAGCGCCGGGGCCAGCTTGCGGGCGATCAGGAAGAACGGGAAGTTCCACGGCAGGATCCCGGCCACCACGCCCAACGGTTTGCGAAACAGGAAGATGTTTTCGTTGGGGCGGTCGCTGGTGATGATCTCGCCTTCGATGCGCCGCGCCCATTCGGCCATGTAGTCGAGGTAGTCGGCGGTGAAGTTCACTTCGACCTCGGCCAGGCCGCTGACCTTGCCTTGTTCCAGGGTGATGGTGCGGGCCAGGTGGGCGACGTTCTCGCGCAGCTTGGCGGCGATGCGGCGCAGGTGCCCGGCGCGTTCGATCGCGGGTTTGCGTGCCCAGTCCTTTTGCGCAGCGCGGGCCGCGGCGAGGGCCTGGTCGACGTCGTCGGCGGTGGACGCCGGGACCTTGGACAACAAGGCCCCGGTCGCCGGGTTGAGCACATCGATGTGCGCCTGGCTTGGGGTAAAGCGGCCGTTGATAAAGTTCTGGTACACGGGAACGGATGACATGGGCAGCTCCTCAGTAAGTGCGCGATGGCGCGTTCGTTTCAGCCGCGGGGCGGTAGCGGGCCAGGGTGGCCAGGGCGCTCTGGCGCAGCAGGCTGATGTCGATGGCCACCGCGATAAAGCGGCAACCCCAGGCCTGGTAGCGGCGTGCGTCGTCTTCGTTGGGCGCCAGGATGCCGCTGGCCTTGCCGGCGGCGAGGGTGGCCTCCACCGCATGCTGGATGCGCTCCTGCACGTCAGGGTGGCCGGGGTTGCCGGCGTGACCGAGGCCGATGGACAGGTCGGCGGGGCCGATAAACACCGCATCCACGCCCTCAACGGCAGCAATCGCCGCGACGTTTTCCACGCCCAGGCGCGACTCCACCTGCACGATCAGGCACAGCTCCTCATGGGCGGTTTGCAGGTAGTTCGCTACCCCGTCCCAACGGGTGGCGCGGGTCAGGCCGCCGCCGACGCCACGAATGCCGTGGGGCGGATAACGCATGGCACGCACCAGGGCCTGGGCCTGTTCGGCGGTTTCCACCATGGGAATCATCAGGGTCTGGGCGCCGACGTCGAGCAGTTGCTTGATCAGGCTCGCGTCACCATTGACCGCACGCACCACCGGCGCGGTGGAGTAGGGCGCAACGGTTTGCAATTGGTTGAGCACGCTCGGCACGGTGTTAGGCGCGTGTTCGCCGTCGATCAGCATCCAGTCGTAGCCGAGGCCGGCGACGATTTCGGCGGCGTAGCCGGTGGCAAAACCGGCCCAGATGCCATATTGGGTGGCGTCCTTGGCCAGGGCGGCCTTGAAGCCGTTACGGGGCATATTCATGGCGTTTTCCTCAGCGATTGTACGGGCGATGCAGCTGGCAATCCGGGTTCAGGTCTACGCCGAAACCGGGCTTGTCGAGTACCGACAAGCGCATGCGGCCATTCATCGGTACCGGCTCGCCGAGCAGTTGCGGGTGGAACATCGGCACCACTTCATCGGCCTTCGGCGCCATCATCAGGAACTCGGCGAACGGGCTGTTATGACGGGTGGCAACAAAGTGGTAGCTGTACACCGACGAGCCGTGGGGCACGACCATTGCGTTGTGGGCATCGGCCAGGGCGGAGATTTTCACCAGTTCGGTGAGGCCGCCGCACCAACCGACATCCGGCTGGATGATGTCGCAGCAGCCCATTTCCAGGAGCATGCGGAAGCCCCAGCGCGTGGCTTCATGTTCGCCGGTGGTCACCAACATGCCTTTTGGCACGTTGTTGCGCAGGGCGGCGTAGCCCCAGTAGTCGTCGGGGGACAGCGCTTCCTCGATCCACTTGAGACCGTGTTCGTGGGCACCAATCGCCAGTTTGGTGGCGTAGTTCACATCCAGGCTCATCCAGCAGTCGAGCATCAGCCAGAAGTCCGGACCGACCCGTTCACGCATGGTTGCCAGGGCTTCGAGGTTTTTGCGCAGGCCTTCTTCGCCTTCGCTGGGGCCGTGGTGCAGGGGCATCTTGCCGCCGATAAAGCCCATCTTCTGCGCCAGGTCCGGGCGCGCACCGGTGGCGTAGAACTGCAACTCGTCGCGCACCGCGCCGCCGAGCAACTGGTGCACCGGCTCCTGGCGGATCTTGCCGAGCAGATCCCACAGCGCCAGGTCCACCCCGGAAATGGTGTTGATCACCAGGCCCTTGCGACCGTAGTAGAGGGTGGACTGGTACATCTGGTCCCAGATCTTCTCGATGTCCGTCACACGTGCGCCTTCGATAAAACGCGCCAGGTGTTTCTCGACGATATACGCCGCCGGTTCACCGCCGGTGGTCACCGCGAAACCGACGGTGCCGTCGCTGGCTTCGATCTCCACGACCAGGGTGCCGAGCACGTTGATGCCGAAGCTGCGGCGGCTCTGGCGGTACTCCGGGTATTTGCTCATGGGCGTGGAAATATGGTCGTCGATCCAATGGCCGTCGCCCTGGTCGTGATAATCGGCGCCGCCGCCTCGCAGGACAAAGGCGCGCACGTGTTTGATGGTGAGATGACCCATGGTATGACTCCTGGAATTAAACCGTGGCCGGCGTGTTCGACGCGGTGCGGCCGGGTGAATGGATGCCCAGTACCAGCAGTGCAGCCAGTACCGTGGTGGCGGACAGCAGGTACAAACCGGCCGCCGGGGAATCGAAGGCGCCTTCGGCCCAGTGCTTGATCACCGGGGCGATAAAGCCGCCGAGGGCACCGAACGAATTGATCAGCGCAATGCCGGCTGCGGCGGCGCTGCCGGCCAGGTAGCTGGATGGGAAGGTCCAGAACACCGGCTGCACCGCGATAAAGCCCGACGCGGCAAAGCACAGCGCGAGCATGCCCAGCAGCGGATTGGCGAAGGTCACCGAGCAGGCGATGCCGGCGGCGGCCATCAATAACGTCAGGCAGGCGGTGCGGCGGCGTTCGCCGGTGCGGTCGGAATAACCGGGGATCCACCAGGCGGCGAACAGCGCGCAGACCCAGGGAATCGCCGAGACCAGCCCGACCATCAAGCCGACCTTGGTGCCGAGCAGGCCGCCCACTTGGGTGGGCAGGTAAAACACCACGCCGTACACGCTGGCCTGGATCAGCAGGTACACCAGGCACAAGTACAGCACCGAGGGTTGGCACAACACGGTCAGCAGGCTGCGGCCATGGGAGGTTTTGTGTTGGTCTTCCTGGTCGAGCAGCTTCTGGATTTGCTCGCGCTCGTCCACGCTCAGCCACGTGGCGTCGGCCGGCCGATTGTCCAGGTACCAGTAGGCCCAGATGCCTACCGCGCTGGCCATCAAGCCTTCCACGGCGAACAGCCATTGCCAGCCGTGAATCCCCCCGAAGCCATCCATCTCCAACAGCAAGCCGGACAACGGGCTGCCGAAGATAAAGGCCAGGGGCGCGCCAAAGTAGAAGAAGCCCATGGCCTTGCCGCGCACGGCCTGGGGGAACCAGTAGGTGAGGTAGAGGATCACGCCGGGGAAGAATCCGGCTTCGGCCACGCCCAGCAAAAAACGCAGCACGTAGAAGCTGGTTTCGTCATGGGCGAACACCATCGCCGCCGAAATCAGGCCCCAGCTGACCATGATCCGGCACATCCACAGGCGGGCGCCGACGCGGTGCAGGATCAGGTTGCTCGGCACTTCCAGCAGCGCGTAGCCGACGAAGAACACACCGGCGCCAAAGGCGAAGGCGGCATCGCTCAAGCCGGTGTCGGCCTGGAAGGCTTGCTTGGCGAACCCGACGTTGGCGCGGTCGAGAAACGCCATGATGTACATCAGCAGCAGGAAGGGCAGCAGCCGCCAGGAAATCTTGGCGAGCAAGGGCGCGGGCAGGGTTTTCATGAGGAAGTCCGTTGTTTTGTTCTTATGGACCGGACTGTACGGCGGCCGAGCAATGCGCTACAAATCGAATCTCGCTTACAACCGATAACCTCAGGGTATCGATAATAAGGAAAAAATGCGTAGTCCCACGATCTCTCCCAGCCTGTTCAACCGCCTGCGCTACAAGCACCTGCATATGCTGGTGGCGCTGAGTTCCAGCCAGAACCTGCACCGCGCCTCGCAGGCGCTGAACATGTCGCAACCGGCGGCCACGCGCATGCTGCGCGAAATCGAGGACATGTTCGGCTGTGACCTGTTCGAGCGTTTGCCACGTGGGATGCGTCCTACAGCGCTCGGCCAGCAGCTGATCAACTTTGCCGAATCGGCGCTGAGTGGCCTCGACCGTTGCGCCGAAGACCTGATGGCGCGCCAGCAGGGCGGCTATGGCTACTTGTCCATCGGCACCATCATGGGCGCCGCGCCGGACTTGGTGATGGACTGCATTGCGCAGATCAAGGCGCTCAACCCGCAACTGCGTATCCGCATCATGGGCGACACCAGCGACCAGGTGATCCAGTTGCTGGAGCAGGGGCGCATCGACATGGCCATCTCCCGGCGCACTGCCGCCACCGACAGCGAGCACTACAGCTTCGAACCCCTGGGCAACGAGCGCCTGCTGGTGGTGGTGCACGCCGGCCACCCGTTGGCCCGGCGCGGTCGGCTATCGTTGACGGAGCTGGTACGCGACTGGCCGTGGATCCTGCAACCGCAAACCAGCCCGGCGCGTATCGGTTTTGACCAGGCCCTGCAAGACCTGGCGCTGCCGAGTCCGGCGGACATCATCGAATGCAGCTCGGTGTACTCCATGCAGCAGTTGATCCAATTGACCGACGCGGTGATGGTGCTGTCGGAAAGTGCCCTGCGTGATTATCTGAAGATGGGCCTGGTGGTGGCGCTGCCGGTGGCCCTGGACGTGCGGCTGGCGCCGTTTGGCATGCTGTTGCGCAAGGGCGAGGGGGTGAGCCGCGAATTGGGCTTGTTTATTGACCTGCTGCGGCAGAAGGCGGCGATGCTGTAAACGCGAGGTTGAAAAGATCATGGTGTCCCGGCACGATATTAAATAGAATGAATCTCATTTGAGACTCAATCGCGCCGTGCAGGTTGTTGCCATGAATGATGCTGTTGTCCCCACGCACGCCCCCGAACTGACGCTATCGAGTTTGTACCGCGACCATCGCAGCTGGCTGGAAAGCTGGCTGCGGCGGCGCCTGGGCAATGCCTGGGATGCGGCCGACCTCAGCCAGGATACGTTCTTGCGCGTGCTCGCCAGCGCCCAGCCGATTGCGCAGATGCAGGAACCCCGGGCGTACCTGGTGACGGTGGGCAAGCGCCTGCTGGTGAATTTCCATCAGCGCCGCAGTCTGGAACAGGCTTACCTGAATGCCCTGGCCACCTTGCCCGACACCTGTGTACCGTCGCCCGAACAGCGCTGGCTGGTGCTGGAAACCCTGCAAGCCCTGGATGAATTGCTCGACGGCTTGCCGGTACTGGTGCGCCGCGCGTTTCTGTGGAGCCAGCTGGAAGGCCTGGGTTATCGCGAGATTGCCGAGCGCCTTGACGTGTCCGAACGTACGGTGAAGCGCTACATGGCCCAGGCCTATGAGCATTGCCTGCTGGTGGAGCTGTGAGCCGCGACGTCGCGCGCGCCGCTGCCGAGTGGCTGGCGCTGCTCGAGTCCGGCGCCGCCACGGAGCGCGATCACGCCGCGTTGCAGCACTGGCGCGACAGCCATCCCCAGCACGAACAGACCTGGCAGAAAGCCCAGACCTTGCGCCAGCGTTTCAGCGACTTGCCCCAGGCGCTCGCCATGGCCAGCCTCGACCGCCCGCAACCGGGGCGGCGTGCCGTGCTCAAGCGCACCCTGGGGGTGGCGGCGCTGGTGCCGGCGGCGTGGTTGATCAGCCGTCAGTTGCCCATCGAAGCGTGGCGCGCCGACTTGCACACCGCCACCGGCGAACGTAAACGCATGCCGTTGGCCGAAGGTGGCAGCCTGCAACTGAATACGGCGACAGCCGTGGACGTGGACCTGGCACAACGGCGCATCACCCTGGTCGACGGTGAACTGGCGCTGAACATTCCGGGCACGGCGGCGATGACGGTGCAAACCCGCTACGGCCAATTGCTCGTCAGCCAGGCTGAAGTGTGCGTGCGGCAACTGTCTTCCGGATGCCTGGTGTCGGTGCTCAAGGGCGCGGTGCAGGTGCGTGAGTTGAGCGGCAACCTGGCCACATTGCAGGGTGGCCAGCAAGCGCCGTTGAAAGCTGGCGGACTTGGCGCCTGGGTGCCGTTCGATGTGCTGCAACTGGGCTGGCGCGACGGCGTGTTGACCGCGCAGAACCAGTTGCTCGGGGATTTTTTGCGCGAGCTGGAGCGTTATCGACCGGGCGTGTTGCGCTGGGATCCCCGCCTGGAAACGCTGCGGGTCACCGGCAGTTTTCGCTTGGATGACACCGACCGCATCCTCAACCTGCTGGCCTCGACCCTGGGGTTGGAGGTGCAATCTCGAACGCGTTATTGGGTGAGCCTGCGCAAGGCGGCGTGATGCGGTTTGTGGCAAGCCTGCTTGTTGCGGTGAGCAGGCTTGCCCTAATGCCAGTCAGTTAAGGAGGAACACTGTAACTGTGGCGAGCGGGCTTGCCCCGCGTTGGGGCGCGTAGCGGCCCCTCATAGGGTCACCGCCACTATCCTGCCTGATCGCGGTGGCTGGTTTTAGGGCCGCTTCGCAGCCCAACGCGGGGCAAGCCCGCTCACCACAACAAGCCCGCTCACCACAGGTTGCTAACAGCCCTCAGATCACATGGGCCCGCTGCAACTCGGTCAAGGCTCGCGCCTTAAGCTGCGCCAGCAACGGATCACGCCGATCCCTCGGGTGTGGCAGGTCGACCGCCAGCTCCTGGCGAATACTGCTCGGCCGGTTGTCCATCACCAGCACCCGGTCACTCAGGTACAGCGCCTCATCCACATCATGGGTCACCAGCAACAAGGCGATGGCGTGATGCGCCGCCAGTTGCAGCAGCAAGTCCTGCAGCTTCATGCGGGTGAAGGCATCCACCGCGCTGAACGGCTCATCCAGCAACAACACCTGCGGGCGTGAATACAGGCCGCGTGCGATCGCCACCCGCTGCGCCATGCCACCGGACAACGCTTTGGGCAGTGCCTGGGTGAAGCCCTTGAGGCCGACTTCCTCGATCAATTGCGTGACCCAGGCCCTGTCGTAGTGGTTGTCATCGCTGAAACCGATGTTCTGCTCCACCGTGAGCCAAGGCATCAGGCGCGGTTCCTGGAACACAAACGCCACGTGGCCGTCGGGGCTGCGCAGTGCGCCCTGGAAGTCCTTTTCCAGCCCGGCGACGATCCGTAGCAAAGTACTTTTGCCGCAGCCACTGGGGCCCAGCAGGCTGACCGCTTCGCGAGGCTGCAAGGCCAGGCGCACGTCTTTCAATACGGTGGTGCTGGCAAAGCTTTTACGCTCCACCCGAATATCCAATAGCGGCTGCGTACTCATTGTTCCGCTCCTTGACCAGTGAAGGTGTCGCGCCAGGCCAGGCAGCGTTTCTCCAGCGCCGCAAGCAGGCCGTCGCTGACCTTGCCCAGCAGCGCCAACACGATTATGGCGGCCAGCACAATGTCGGGCCGTGAGGTTTCCCGCCCATCGCTGAGCAGGTAACCCAGGCCCTTGGTGGCCGCGATCAGTTCGGCCGCCACAAGGAACATCCACGCCAGGCTCAAGCCACTGCGCAGCCCGGTAAACAGGCCGGGCAGGGCGGCGGGCAGCAGCACGCGCCGCACCAGGCGACGGCGACTGAAAGCGTACATTTGCCCGACTTCCACCAGCTTGCGATCAATATCGCGAATCGCCGCGACGCCATTGAGGTACACCGGGAAAAACGCGCCAATGGCGATCAGCACAATCTTCGAGGTTTCATCGATGCCCAGCCACAACAGCAGCAGGGGCACCCAGGCCAGGCTCGGGATCGACCGCAGGCCGGCGAAGGTCGGTTCCAGGTAGGCTTCGGCCTCACGGCTCAAACCGACCCAGGCGGCGAACACCAGGGCCAGGCTGGCGCCGATGGCAAAGCCCAGCAGCACCCGCGCGAGACTGGCGCTGATGTGTTTCCACAACGCGCCTTCGGCCAGGTCGGTGAGGGTCACGGCGATCTCGCTGGGCGCCGGCATCTGGTAGGACGGTAGCCAGCCGACCCGCACGACCACTTCCAGGATCAACAGGATCAGCACCGGCAAGACCAGGCCTTTGAACCGCCGTGGCCAGGCGTTGCGCTGGCTGACCACGGGAACCGGAAGGGGCAACGCTTGGCTTTTGCTGGTCATTACATGCCCCTTACTGCTGCGGCAGGGTTTGGCCAAACGAAGGGTCGATCAGTTGATCGATCACCTGGTCCACATTCACCCCACGGCGTACCAATTCCTCGGACACCAGGATCGGCGCCGCGGCCTTGGACGACTGCACATCCTTGGCGCTCAACCACGGCGTGCTCAGGTCGGTGCGCGACAATTGCAGCTTGGCGACTTCCAGCGGCAGGCCGGATTCGTCGGCCAGCAACTTGGCGAATTCATCCGGGTGCTTCACTGCCCAGTCACGCGCTTTTTCATAAGCGCCCAACACCTTGGTGATGGTTTGCGGGTGCGCCTTGGCGAACGTCTCGGTGACGCTCACCACGCCATAGCTGTTGAAGTCTTTGTTGCGGTACAGCAGGCGCGAACCGGCCTGGATTTGACTGGCGGCCATGTGCGGATCGAGACCGGCCCAGGCGTCCACGTCACCTTTTTCCAGGGCGGTGCGGCCGTCGGGGTGTTGCAGGTGCACCAGTTCCACATCGTCTTTTTTCAGCCCGGCCTGTTGCAGGCTGCGCAGGGTGAACAGGTACGGGTCGGTGCCTTTGGTGGCAGCGATTTTCTTGCCCTTCAGGTCGTTGACGCTGTTGAGTGGTGAGTCCTTGCGCACCATCAGGGCCGTCCATTCGGCGCGGCTGTAGACGTACACCGATTTGATCGGGCTGCCGTTGGCCCGGCTCAACACGGCGGACAAGCTGGCGGACGAAGCGAAATCCACGCCGCCGCTGTTGAGATATTCCAGAGACCGATTGCTGCCCTGGCTCAGTACCCAGCCGACCTTGCTGTTGGGCAGGGCCTGCTCCAGCCAGCCGAAGTGCTTGAGCACCAGGCTGACCGGCGAGTAGTAGGCGTAGTCAAGGTTGACGTTGGCGGGATCGGTTTCGGCGGCATATGCCTGCGATTGCAGGCACAGGACGAGGGCGCAGGCGCCGAGTAAACGCTGGGTGAAGGGTTTCATGGAACAGCTCCGGGCAAGGCATGGGGAGAAGGCTTTTCTTATATTCATAAAACTGATTCAGCATGCTCCATCATGCTTTACAGGAATATGCAGTCTCTATGCCAAGGCCACCGCTACCCCGCGTAGATATCGCCGTATCCCAATCCGTAGCAGCTGCGGAGCGCAAGCGAGGCTGCGTCAGGCGCGCTGCAGATTCAGGCTCGAGTTGCGGCCAACGCAGCCTCGCTTGCGCTCGGCAGCTGCTACGGGGGGAGCAAATTGTTGATAGGCTGTTCGTCAGGCAACAGTTTGCATATGTTTTTATGGAATAAATAAAGAGTTATATATTCCTTTTAATTTTTTTGCGCAGAGCGCACTTTGAGGGCCTGCGCATTCGTGCGGATTGACCCAACAGCCAAAAGGAAAGCCGACATGACCATTAAAGCGATCAACGTGCGCAACCAGTTCAAGGGCGTGATCAAGGACATTCTGCTAGGAGAAGTGGTGTCGGAAATCGACGTGCAAACTGCTTCAGGCATCGTCACCTCGGTGATCACCACCCGCTCGGTGCGTGACTTGGAATTGAAAGTCGGCAGCGAAGTGATTGCCTTCGTGAAGTCCACCGAAGTGTCCATCGCCAAGCTGTAAATGAGTGCCCCCGAACAGCGTTCGGGGGCGGCTGCCCGGCTCAGTCGATACGGTCGAAGATCTGCCGGATCGTTTCGGTACTGAACACGCCCTTGCCCGTCTCCGGGATCAGCTCGAAGCTGCCGTCGGCTTTGACCGTCACACCTGCCGAGCCGGCAATCGTCACAGTCACACCGGGCCGCTCCTTGAGTAGGTTTCTCAGGGGCTGTTGCCCTTGGAACTCTTGTCCAATGACAGTCGCCATCCCTTGGATGGATTGGCTGTTGACACCTCCCACCCAGATCACGCGTCCACCTTTTTCCAATGAGGTTCGTAAGGTCTCCAGCAGTTCCTGGGTATTGCCTCGCAAGCCCAGCTCCAGGTTACTGCCGGTCAGGTGCATCAGCGTGCGGGTCTGGTAGGTGCTGCCGTTCCAGTCGGTGAGTACCGCCAGCGCCGAACAGTCGGACAGGTTCCGTGTCGACAGCGCCTCGTTGCTTTTGGCGAGTGTTGTCGATTCGCCCATGGCGACATGGACAGTGGCCTCGGCGGGCCTCCTGGGCAGGCGGGGCACGACCCGTTCGGCGGGAGTAGTTTCAGTGTCGGATAGGTAACGGCGCTTAGGCTCTTTGATGAGGGTGTCCATCCAGTCGGGGTCCAAGGGGCTCATATCGGCTTGGTTGCCCTCGCGGATTTTCCAGCCGGCGGCCTCCCATTTGCTCATCGTGGCTTTCAACTGCCGTATGTAGTCCGATGCGGGGCAAGCGATATCAGCCCAGGGGTCGACGATCCAGGCGTCTGCCCAGGCAGGTCCGGAGAAATCGATGCTCGTTTCGGCCAGGCCTGAAGGCCCACCAATCACCGTGAATGAATGCTGGGTGCCGGCGCCCCATTCGTGCGCCAGGCCGCCACTCCTGCGCACGATGTCCCTGGACAGCAGGGCCATTTCACCGCAATTGCCGGCGCCGGATTTCATGACTAGGTTGGCGGCATTCGGCGCGCGTAAGTCGGCGGTGCGACGGAGCCAGCCGAGCGTCATCGAAGCCGCGTCCCCCCTGGCCAGGTCGCCCGCCGAGCGCACCATGTTGCCCGGCCCGAGCCCAGTGGCCTTGAGTGCCAGTTTTACATTGTGCTTGGCGTTCTCGGCGTAAAACTGGTTCTGCTGCCTGGCAGGCCAGCTTGAGAAGTCCGAGGGTTTTTCAAGGGCTGTCACACGCTGGGGGCGCAGCGCCACATCGGGCGGGGTAATGGCGCGGGCCCGCTGCAGTTGGTAGACCACTTCCCGTTGTTGTTCATCGGTGAGCGGTTTGCAGAGTTTTTTCAGCGCGTCAATATCGGCCTCTGTGTAGCCTGATGCACGCAGCAGTTCGTAAGCGCCCTTGAGCTTGGGCAGTGCGACCAAATCGGCATCCAGCGCCTGCATGCTGTGATTGCGGCTCAAGAACTTGCGGTAGTCCTGTACGAGGTCCAGTTCGAAGGGGCTGCACTTTTTGAAGGTGATATCGCCCGTGCGTGCCTTGCCCATGGGGGCGTAATAGAACTCTGCGGTGTCCGCCTCTACGACCAGGTAGTGCTCTGCGCCGCGATTGACTACAACCGCCCTGAGTTGGCGCTGATCATCGACGCTATTGCTGATCTTATTGAGCCTGACCACCCGTGTCTGCTGCGCAAGCTTCCCCGAGGCGGCGCCTGAGTAGAAGCCAAAACCCGGGTCGGCAATGATTTTGCCGCTCACCCGGTTTTTATAGATGATGCGCTTGGCATTGGCGACCGGGATCAACTGTGAACCCGCTTGCGTTTCGGCCATGGTGTACACGCGTTTTTCGTAGATCACCTGCCGGCTTTTGCTGAAGACACCGGCTTTGGACGGGAATAGGCGTACATGCTCCATGGCCTGAAGCTGCTGCTCCGGCTTGGGAAGGTTGGCGATGATCTTGGCGAAGCAATCCTCGCTGACCGCACGCCGCACGCGCTGACCGATCGAAGAGGCGCTGCAGACCGCTTCGAAGGTGTCCAGGGGCTCGTTGCCCTTGAGCGATTCCAGGTCGCTCAACTCGCCGGGTTTGTCGTTCAGGTAGCGATACACGCCGTCACCGTCCACCAGGTCGTAACCCTTGGCGCGGGGCAGTGTGTAGGCGCTTTCGCTTAAGGGGTGGTCAATGACCTGAGCGCGTTGGCCGTCGGCAAATAGTTCGTCGCGCAGCGACAGCGTGGACGGTCGCTCGAGGGCCTCATGTTCCGTGCTTCCGACCCCACCCAGCACCGAAAACAACGTGTTGAGCATACCGTCCAGAAGGGTGGAGGCACCTTGCTGACGTTCTGCCTGGGTATCACCTGACTTGGTTTTTTCGAGACCCACTACGGTCTCTGCAATCGCGCTGGCCAAGGCTGCGCCGATGACAATCGGCTCGGCAATCACTGCAAATTTGGCCGCGAGTCCCGCTGCGGCGGTCAAGTCGTTCAGCCAGGTGTCGCGGGTGACCTCGCTGTCGGATTTGATCATCACGTCCGCGTCGCTGGTCATGCGCTGCCGGGTAGCGTCCCTCATGGCGCTGAAGACGTCGCCCAGGATACGCACATTGGCGCTGTCGATAATCGTCCCTTCGATATTGTCCCAATACCCGTTGCCCAGGTATTTCAAGGCGGTATCGACACCTTTGTTCGGCGTGTCGTCGGCGGTGAAGAACATTTTCACATCGGTCCAGAAACCGCTGTCGTTGTCTTGTCGGTCCCGCAGCGAAAAATGTGACGCCAGTGCCTGGCTTTTATCGGCATCCTTGCCCTGGTCGGCGACCCATTGGTCCATTTTTTCAAGGGACTCGAATCGAAGAAACGCAGGTTGGTGGCCGGGGATATAGAGCACCTGTACGCCACCGTTTCCGCTAAAACGCAGGATGTCAGTTGATTGAAAACCGTTGAGGTCAAACACATGGGTTATCACTGCGCCCTTTACCGGCGCCGTTGCCTGCAACTGCTTGACGGTCAGGGGTTTGTGTTTATCCAGTGGCAGATTGGAGGCGGCGCCCATGACGAGGCGATAGTCATCCGCCGTAAAGCGTTGCTCCGCCGGCAGTTGCTGACGTTCGTCGGCTGAGGCCAGCTCATGGTGCTTGAGTTGTGCGCGTGCCTGGGCGACAAACTCACCCTTCAGGGCGGTACGGTAATCAGCACCATGGTCTTGCCAGAAACGCTCCAGTTTGTCGGTGATGTGTAGTTGAAAGTTGGTTTTCCAGCTTTCGTGCATCAGCGCCGAAGGGGCGAGCGGGAACTGGTTATGGGCGCCGTAACCGCCTTTTTGACTGTACCCGGCGCCGACTTTGTACAACCCCGCATCCTGGTCAAGTACACCCGGCAGCGCGTCCTGTTCATTGAAATTGCTGAGCAGTGCATCCGGCAAGGCTTGCGAGCGTATCGGCTCTTCGCCCCTGTGCTCCCAACCGGTGGCCGAGGTCGTGGATTGCGCGTTTCCAAAGCGGTTCAAGAACACCGTATTGGCATCCACCGTGAACCCGGTCAGGTTGAGGATGATTGCTTCCGCCCATTTTTTGGCCTCGTCGCGCACGTTCGGCAGCGCCGCGTATGTGCCCAGTATCAAGGCCTCATACCGGGCTTTGTCGTGCACCACGTTAGGGTTGGGCGGCCCGAGCGCGGTGAGCTCGCGCAGCAGGCGCTTGAGTTCATTGGTGGTTTTCGGCAGTTGCTTGCCTGATGTCTGCAGGAGTTGCGCAAGGGTGGCGCGAGCGGGTTCGCCGTGATGATAGGCCTGGCTGTAGGAGGAACCTGCGGACACGTTGATGCTGTTGCTGCTCAAGTCGCGGGCCATGGCCTGGATGGCGGCAGGTGGTGGAGGCAAGCCGATCAACACCCGGGCCAGGCCTTCCATGAGCTGATGCCGGTCATGCATATCACCGACGATGCGCTGTTGTGCCGCCAGGGCTGCGTCGCCTCGCCGAGGGTCAGTGCCGGGGAGCGTGGGGAACGTCTGGCTTCGGAGCATTTCGCTGACGGCCTGCGCGTCGGATTGGCTCACGCCATAGAACTGCGACACCTCTTCGACACTGGCCACGTTGTACGGTTTGAACGGGTAATTGAGCAGCGTGCCGCTGGCCGGTGGCCAGAACCCGAGGGCCTGTACCGCTTGTATCAGCGGCCCGGCGACTGCGGCAAAGCCGGAGTGATCGTCCAAGGTGAAGGTTTGGGGCTGGCCATTGATGATCACGTCCAGGGCCTGGGTGTCCGGATGAAACTGGACGTTGGACGGTGAAATGTCGTTTGCCCTCATCCATTGCTTGAAGTCGGGAGTGCGCAGGGCATTGTCCAGTTGCTTCAACCACCGCCCGAGGGTGGAGTGCGCCGGTATGTTGAATAGTGAACCGGGGCCCGGCGCTGGGTGATCGAGGGGGGTAGATCGGTCGCTCGGTTGACCCCGGCCAGCCTCCCCGTCGTAGGTCCCTGAGGAATACTCGGAGGCGATGTTACGGATTGATTGCATCATGGAATAACGGGCTCTGCAAAAGGTTCTACAACTCGACTGCCCCATCAAGGGCATGCATCAAGCCTGGGTGTAGAAACCTGGTCCTGCGGTTCCCGCCATGCTCATCTGTTTTGTAAGCTGCGCTCCATGCGTTGCACGCCTTCTTCCAGCAGCGCCCGTGGGCAGCCGAAGTTCAGGCGCACGAACTGCTGGCTGTCATCACCGAATTCGATACCCGCGCTTAAACCGACCTTGGCCTGCTCCAGGAAGAACTGCTGCGGGTCGTCCAGGCCCAGGGCGCTGCAATCGAGCCAGGCCAGGAACGTGCCTTGCGGCGCATGCATCACCACACCGGGCAAGCGGGTTTGCACGGCGTCGAGCAGGTAGTCGCGGTTGGCTTGCAGGTACTGCTTCAGCGCGTCGAGCCATGCGCCGCACTGGCTGTAGGCCGCGCGGGTGGCTTCCAGGCCCAGGGGGCTGACGCTGTCGACCATGCCGCAGCGTGCGTTGTTGAAGCGCTCGCGAATCTCGGCGTTCTGGATCACGGCAAAGCAGGTCTTCAAACCGGCCACGTTGTAGGCCTTGCTCGCCGACATCAGCGTGATGGTGCGCTGGGCAATCTCAGGGCTGAGGCTGGCGGTGGGGATGTGGCGACGGCCGTCGAAGCACAGCTCGGCGTGGATTTCGTCGCTGATGATCAACGCGCCCTGTTCCACGCAGGCATTGGCCACGGCCAGCAGTTCCTCGCGGGGGAAGACCTTGCCCATGGGGTTGTGCGGGTTGCTCAGCAGCAATGCGCCGGCACCGCTCAGGGCCTTGCGCAGGGCGGGCATTGGCGTGATGTATTCAGCGTTGCTCAACTCGAACGGCACTTCGATACGCGGCAGGTTCCAGTGGCCGGGCGCCAGGCGAATCGGGCGGTAGTTGGGGGTTTGCAGCACCACCGGCTGGCCGGGCTGCACGAAGGCGTGGAGCGCCATGTTGAAACCCGGTTCGACGCCGGGCAGGAACAGCAGGTCGTCGGGCTGCACGCGCCAGGCGTACTTGGCCCACAGGTCGGCCACGATGGCCTCGCGTACATCCGGGCCGGCCACACTGTAGCCGAGAATCTGCTGGTCGAGGCGCGCGTGCAGGGCCTGCAGCACGGCCGGCGGCGCGGCGATGTCCATGTCGGCGATCCACATCGGCAACACATCGGCCGGGTAGCGGTTCCACTTGGTGCTGCCGGTGCCGAGGCGGGGGTGGATCGTGTCGAAATCAAAGCTCATGGGGGGCTCGCGGTTGAAAGGGCCTGTGACAGAGCGCCGATTCTAACCGCGTGCCGGGTTTATCGCACCCGGCACGCCAGGCAACCTGAGGTCGTCACCGACCTCTGGTTGCGTCGACGGGCAAGTGCTGAGCCCCTTAATCAATAGAACCCTCCAGGGCTTCGCCGGCTCCCGCGGAAACTAAACGGTCGGTGGCGTGACGCGCGCAACGGGCTAGCGAACCCGTAGGGCCGGTGTGGGTGATTCGTAGCCGTGCGGGAAAGGGGTTTTCGGTTTTTTGATCAGGGTATCCAGCCATGCTTGGTTCGTTGGGCTTTCCCGTGCGGTGGGGCCACCGCTGCCCACGATCTGCATTCCTTGGGCCTCCCATTGGCGCATGACTTCGTCCAGTTTGCTGGTGTACTGGCTGGCAGGGCATGCGATATCGGCCCAGGGATCGACAATCCATGCGTCACGCCATTCGGGGCCGGAAAAGTCGACAGTCGCGCCGGGGAGCTCTGCGGGGCCACCCACCACCGTAAATGCATGTTCAGTCCCGGCCGCCCATTCATAGGCTCTGCCGCCGCTGCTGTTGATCATGTCTTTGGCCAACAGGCTCATCTCGCTGCAGTTTCCAACGCCGGCCTTGAGTACCATCGTCGCACGCTCGGGCACTCTGGGAGGGAGGGTAAGTCGCAGCCATCCCAGGGTCTCACTCGCAGCCTGTGCTCGTGCCAGGTCATCGGCGGAGCGCACCAGGTTGCTTGGGCCAAGCCCCGTGGCCTTGAGTGCTCGGGTTACCGACTCCTTTGCACGGGTCGCAAAAAATTCGTTTTTTTGCGAAACCGACAGTTTATTGAAGTTGTGGGGTTTGGTCAGCGGTCGAACCTTGGCGGTTTTCAGTGCGATGTCCTGTTTCTCAATGGCCCCCCTGGCCTGTAGTTCGTACACGGCCTCACGTTTTTGGCTGCTGCTCATTTTTGCCAGCTTGGTTTTCAGTTCATTGATCTGCGGGGCTGTGTAGCCTGACTTTTTCAAGTCAGTGAGGGCTTTATCGAGTGGTGGCAATGCGACAAAATCGGCGTCGATCGGCATGGCGGCGGTGCTTTGGCGCGCAGAGCGTTCGGCTCGGTATTGCTTGACCAGATCAAGATCGAAGTCGTTCAGGTCACACTTGATGAAGCGCACTTCGCCGGTCTGCCCTGGAGTGATTTTTGCCTTATAGAATTGCGCAGTGTCTGCCTCAATCACCAGGTATTGAGCCGTATCACCCGCTACCGAACTGGTGACGACGACGCCTCTGAGTTCGCGGGAGTCTTTACAGATGCGGCTGATATTCCCCAGTTTTACGACATAGGTCTGGTCACGCAGGAATTCACTTTCGGTTCTTCCGACCATGCCGAATCGGGCATCCTTGGTGATAGTGCCGGTGACGATTGACTTGTATTCGATGAAGGATTTGCCTGGAACAGGCACCAGTTTACTGCCCGTCTCCGTCTCGACCACTTGGTTCAAGCGTCTTTCTGCAACCACGAATCGCTTACTGTCGAACAATGATTTTCGCGCTGCTGGGTACAGGCGTACATGTTCCAGAGACTGTAGTTCTTTGGCTTGATCCCCGGTTACGTCAGCCAGGGATTTGACGAAACACAGGCTACTTGTGTCTCGTCGCGCTCTTGCGGAGACGGACGTGGGGGCCGGGCAGAACTCTTCGAAACGGTCCAGGCTGCCAGGACGCTCCGTGCTGGCCAG
Source organism: Pseudomonas grimontii (assembly GCF_007858185.1). GTDB lineage: Bacteria > Pseudomonadota > Gammaproteobacteria > Pseudomonadales > Pseudomonadaceae > Aquipseudomonas > Aquipseudomonas grimontii. The sequence goes on along the minus strand of NZ_VFES01000032.1, from coordinate 11,740 downwards.
ATCGGTCAACCGGCCCGGTTCGCTGGATTCGTAGCGATAGACTTTTTCACCAGCGACCAGATCGAACCCGTCGGAGCGGGCCACGGTGTACGCATCGGGCGGCATTGGTTGTTCAAGCACGAGAGCCGTGGTGCCGTCGGAAAAGCGCTCGCGTTGCAGGGGCAGGTGAGCCTCGGTGATGATCGCCCTGTTCGCCAGCACGCCGGCTGTTTCGCGGACAGCGTGGCGCGCGAGGGGCCTGACGGTTGGCTGCGCAAACGGGTCTTCGGGAACGTCAGCAGCGTTGTAAGAGAACAGCGCGTTGACCACACCATCCAGCATTTTGCTTGAGCCGTCGCTTCGTTCGGCTTCGGTGTCGCCCGTATCGGACTTTTCCGCCCCCAATGCCGCCTCCGCGAGGCTGGTAATAACGGCGGCTGCGGCTACGGGAGCGGCAATCGGAGCCAGTTTGGCCAGTAACCCGGCGGCAACAGACAGATCGTTGAGCCAGGTATCGCGGGTGACTTCACTGTTGGATTTGATGGTGGTGTCCGCGTCAGCACGCATGCGCTGGCTGGTGGCTTTCGTCACTGTGCTGAAAACGTCCTCGTGAATCACGAAGTTGCCCTGATCGATATGAATACCTTCCAGGTTGTCTGCGGCGCCCGTCGCGAGCTTCTCGAGCAAGGTGTCGATGCCTTCTTTCGAACGATCTTCAGGCGCAAGCAGCCCATACAACGGAACAAACAGCTCCAGCATCGTTTTCGACACGGGGCCGGACGCTCTGTCCTGACGATCGGACTGGGCGAAATGAGACGCCAGAGCCTTGCGTCTGTCAGGGTTTTTGGCTTGATCGACGATCCAGTTATCCATGCTCTCTAACGAGTCAAAGCGTAAAAAATCCGGGTTATTTCCAGGGATATAGAGTATCTGGCGGCCGTCCCGGCGCCCTTTGAGGTAGCGGTATTGGCCATCGTCCAGCTCGGTGAAGCGCAGGATGTCGTTGGCCTTGAGGCCGTTGATGTCGAAGGTATGTGCGCGTACGACATGTTTTGCCGGGCTGAGGGCCCTTATCTGTTCAAGGGATAGTTGTTGCTGTGCATCCAATGGGACATTGGCAGCGGCTTTCATGACCAGTTCATAGTCCTGGCGAGTAAAGCGTTGTTCCGCCGGTAGCGCTGCCCGGTCGGCCGGTGTGGCGTGTTCAGCGGCCTTCAACTGTTCTCGCGCCTTGAAAATAAACTGGCCTTTGACCGCCGCCCGATAGTCATCAGCGTGCTCGGTCCAGAAATTGTCGAGTTTTTGGGTGATCTGTTCTTGAAAGTCGGTTTTCCAGCTTTCATGCATCAGTTGTGAAGGTGACAGCTTAAATTCGTTATGAGTGCCATACCCGCCGTTTTTGCTTTTACCCGGGCCGTCTGTATACAAGCCGGCTTCGGAATCAAGGTTGCCGGGGACCCCGTCGTTCTCGGAAAAGTTGTGTAACAGCGCGTCAGGCAGGCGCAGCGAAGAGGTCGGCTCTTCGTTCATATGCTCCCAGCCGGTGATGGTGTTCGCGCTCTGGGAACCTTGGAATCGATTGAGGTAGATCGTATCGGCATCGACGGTTTTACCGGTGAGTTTGAGAACCAGGGCCTCGGCCCATTTTTTTGCTTGCGCGCGCAGGTTCGGCAAGTCTTGTGCGACTGTTGTCATCAGGTTTTTGTAGTCGGCCTTGTCCCGTCTCGAGCGGTTGATGGCGCCGCTGTAAACGTGTGCCTGGCGGTGCAGATTATCCAGCGCATCCGCCGTTCTTGCCGTGGCGGGCCGCAGCGTATCGTTTGGCGCAGGCGGATCAAAGGTGCCTTTGTGCCGCAACTGATCGACCCTGATACGAATGTCGGCCGCCGTGGAAGGCGTCTGCTCGCCATAAAAGTTGGCGACCACCTCAAACGGCGTGGCAATGAAACCATTGCCAGGGGCGATGCGCAGGCTTTGACCGGGGACGGGGGCAATAACGTTGGCAACGCTCAAGAGGACAGGGGCAATGTCTTTCCAGTCGGAACCATCGTTCAATGAAAAGCCCCTTACTGAGCCCTTGTCGCGGATCAACAACTCCCCCGTAGACGGCGTGAGTTCGATGAGCGCCGGGTCGATTTTTTGTTCGCGCATCCAGTCCGCTACCAGCGGGTGGTCGAGGAGGCTGCGATACATTTCCAGCCATTTGCCCAGCGTTGAGCCCTCTGGCGCACGTACCCAGGCCGTATCGCCGCCATCTGCAGTCTTGAGAAGCTCTGTGGCGTAGGCCTCGACCAACCGTCGCTCGTCGATGTTTTTTGCGGCAGGTGGTTGAGGCTCAGGAGTCAGCGACTTCAGGACGGATTGTTGCCGTTCACGAGCCTGACGATAGTCGCCGCGAGGGTCGGCTGCGCCGTCTACAAACGCGGTGAACGTATTGTTGCGATTGATTCGGGCACATTGATTGAACGTGGCCAATGTTGAGCCCACAACCGGGCTTTCACCGTAGAAGGCCAGCACATCAAACAGATATGCCCTGTTGGGTTCCGGGTAGCTCCAGCGCCTATCCAATCCGGCGGCCAACGCTCTGACAGCTTTGAGGACCTGGGTTGAAGCCAGCTTCCAGCCTGAGGCGTCGTTTAATTTAAAAACCTTGTCATCCCCCTTGGCCATGCAATGCAGATCGCCACTGATGGGATCAATTGAGATGCTCCCCAGGTTGATGGACTGGTCCGCTGCAAATCGCGAAAAAGGCTCCGTGTTCAGCGTGTGTTTAAAATGCTGTTGGGCCTTTGAGAATGTGGAGTCCTCAGGGATGTCGTGAACCATCGAAGCATAAATTTCACCCTGGTCGCGGTTGAGCCTGTCGACGTTGTTGATCAGAGCCTGGCTGCAAAGCCTTGCCAAGGCACTGTCGCCGCGTTTGAGTTGCTCCGAATAATCCGAAGGGCGCGACGCGGTGAGGGCCGTTATTTCCTCTGGGGTCATTGCGCCGACAGCGCGGATTGCCTCGGTCTGTTTTTTGTAGTTGAAACTGTCTGGGGCGCGGCCCGGAAGGAGCGAGTGAAACGTCCGATATTTATTCAGAAAGTTGATAAAGAAGCGTGGAGACTTTGAGCTCTCGCCGAAGTCTGCGTGGTAGAAACGGCTGATGAGTTCGAGAGGGGCACTGTTAGCGCCAGGAAAGTCAATCGTCGCGACTTTGAGTGGCGTCAGTTGTTTTGCCGCCGTCAGCACTCGCGGAGCAATTGCGCCCCAGCCGGACCTGTCGGTCAGCGTAAAGACCGCGGGCTCACCATTGCTGAGGCAGTTCAATGTGCCCGATGGCAAGGAAATCCGCACGGTTGTGACGTCGATCCCTTTGCTGGCTGCAAAGGTTTTGAAGGGTTCGCCGGTGAGCAATGCGGACAGCTTCGACCATGCCAGGCCGAAGGTTGAGAAGGGCGGGATATTGGACACGGTTTCTTGCGCGGGGAGCGCGCGTTTTTCCTCGATGGCGATATAGCGTTCGAGCAGTGCATTGGCCGACAGCAAGGCCAGTTCACTGTCGCCTTGGGTCACTAATGTACGGGACGAGGAATTCGCCTCGGTGGCCGTGGGTTGCGCTGGGTCTGGGGCAAGATCACGCCGGTTGCGCGACAATGCGTGTGCGGCGCCATGCGCCACTGTCGCCGCGCCTTGCAGGCTGTCGCTGATCAGTTGGGCATAGGTTTTGCGTACATCTTGATAGCTGGGCTGATCCAGTAAATGAGCGACTGCTTGGGCCAGCCCTGCGTCTTCCAGGGGGCTGCTCGATGCATGCATCAGGTAGAGGATTTGATCGGCAAGGTTGGGCTGGTTCGCCGGCGAGGGTTGTTCCAGGACACTCAGGACAGGTTGTTCGGTGGATGCCTCAGGCGGGCTGAAATGAGCGCTGGCGCCGCCAAGATCGGCGTGCATTTTGACCGCCAGTGCTTTCAGCACGTTTGAAACCATCGGTTCAGTGGCCGGTACGTTCAGGTGTGTTGCGGTAGGGTGTGGTGCAATATTTGTGTTGTGTGTGTTGACGCTTCTCATGCCGGACTTCTCGCTTTTACCAATACTGACTTCAGGTGGGTAGCGCTGAGTGGCGTCCGGGGCGAGAGCGTTCCTGCGTGAGTGCTCAGGGCTTTCTTATGTGCAGAAGCAGTCAGTGCGGGCCGGCCACGCTGTAGCCGAGAATCTGCTGGTCGTTCTTGGTAAGAGAAAGCCGGCGTGCGCAGGCTCTATCCAGTTTTTTAGATCCGGCATACCGCTTTCTTGAGTGAACCTGTAAATATATAAATAACTTAGCGTGTCACACCGCCTCCAAATAAGAACTATGAATCGCCCCCGCCAACTCCCTCACCGTCTCAATAAACTCCGTCAACCGACTATGCAACCCATCCTCCAGAATCTCATCAATCCCCGTATACCTTAGCCGCGCTTCAAACTCCGCCGCCAACCGCTACGCCGTGCGCCCATAACTGCCCGGCAAGTCCGCAAGGATATGGCTCAACTCTTCGATACACGCATGCAACGAACGCGGCACATCACTGCGTAGCAACAGCAACTCAGACACCGACCGCGCATTCAGCGCATTCGGGTACAGCTCGGTATATGCCTCGCCGTGCCGTGCCGTGCCGGCGGCGGCGATGCTGCGCATTTCCAGCCAGGTGGCGTTGAGGTTTCCCACATGTCGGCATAAGTATCTACACAACTTCAGTAGGATAACGCGTAGCAGCTGTCGAGCCTTGGCGAGGCTGCGTCGGCGGTGTGTCAGACGCGCCGCAAACGCAGCCTCGCCAAGGCTCGACAGCTGCTACGCAGGGGGCTCGGCTCAAGATGTGTAGATACCTATGCACATGTCGGCGGTGATGCGCGCCACGTCCATTTCCCGGGCCAGGAACGCATAACGTGCTGTTGAAACGCCCAGGCGTCAGCACCACCACATTGGGGTTGTCCAAGCGGCTGGAGCAGCAGGTTGGGGGAGTGGTCCACCGACCTGTCTATCGGCGTGCGCCATCGCCGGCTAAGGGCTAACCGCTCCCGCGCAAGACGGAAGCGATCCGGTGCTGGTTGTCAGCGATTCACCAGTTTCGCCGGCAGGGCGATGACCAGGAAGCTGCTGAGGATCAGGCAGCCGGCAAAGAACCACAACGCTCCGGCGCTGCTGCCGGTGACGTCGATTGCCACCCCCATCAACGAGTTGCTCACCAGGCCGGCGATATTCGCCAGTGAGCAGGCGAGGGCAAAGCCGGTGGCGGCGGCGGTGCCTTTGAGAAAGGTCGCCGGCAGGCTGAAGAACACCGGCACGGCACCGATGATCGCCGCCGAGGCAATCGCGAACAGCGCCACCGTGGCCGCGACGTTATGGGTGAAGAAGGTGCTGGTGGCCATCGCCGCCGCGCCGATGAAAAACGGCACGATGATGTGCCAGCGGCGTTCGCGGTGTTTGTCGGAGCTGGCGCCGATCAACAGCATGCCCAGCAGGGCGGCGACGCTCGGCAAGGCGGTGAGGATGCCGATATGGAAGGTGTCGGTGACCCCGGCGTTGCGGATGAACGTCGGCATCCAGAAGCCCATGGCGTAGGCGCTGAGCAGGATCGAGAAGTCGATACCGCCGAGCATCCACACCTTGAGGTTGAAGAAGCCGTCGCGGAAGCTGTGCTTGCTGCCGGCGCCATCGGCGTCGTCTTTGCGCAGTTCGGTTTCGAGCAAGGCCTTTTCTTCGTCCGACAACCATTTGGCTTGCTGGTAGGTGTTGGGCAGCGCCCAGAAAGTCAGCACGCCGAGCAATACGCTGGGCACCGCTTCGATCAGGAACAGCCATTGCCAGCCGCGCAGGCCGCCGATGTGGTCGAAGTGGCCCATGATCCAGCCGGACAACGGGCCGCCGATCACGCTGGACAGCGGCAGGCCGATCATGAACAGCGCAATGATGCGCCCGCGCCGATGGGTGGGAAACCAGGTGGTCAGGTAGTACAGCACGCCCGGCAGGAATCCGGCTTCGGCGGCGCCGAGCAAAAAGCGCAGGATGTAGAACTGGGTCGTGGAGGTGACCAGCATGGTGCAGGCCGACAGCAGGCCCCAGGTGATCATGATGCGCGCGATCCAGATCTTCGCGCCGACCCGTTCCAGGACCAGGTTGCTGGGGACTTCAAAGAGGATATAGCCGACAAAGAACAGCCCGGCGCCGAGGCCGAACGCGGTTTCGCTGAACTGCAACTGGTCGAGCATCTGCAGCTTGGCGAAGCCGATGTTGATCCGGTCGAGGTAAGCGGCCAGATAGCAGAAGCACAGGAAGGGAATCAGCTTCCAGGTGATCTTGTGGTAAAGCGTGTTGACCGGGTCGGCGACCGTGGTCGCGGGCGCTGCATTCGCAATGGGCATTGGGTGTCTCCTGGCGGTGACTTATGGTTTTTATACAGCCGGCAGTTGTTGTAGGCGCGGGCCACGCTCTATGGCGCGGTTCTTCTTAAACCTTATTGCTCCCTGAACTTGCTCATCGCCTCCTGTTTGCTCACCACGTCGCCGTACTTGCTGTCGATGTCGAACAGGTTGGCTTCATGGGGCGCCGGGTGTCGATCACCGACGCACTCGCGCACGACGATGGTACGAAACCCGTGTTGCACCGCGTCCACCGCCGTCGCACGAATGCAGCCGCTGGTGGAGCAGCCAGCGAGTACCACGGTGTCGATGCCCTGGGCATGCAGCATCGAGGCCAGGCTGCTGCCGAAAAACGCGCTGGCGTACTGTTTGCTGATCACCACTTCATCGGCCCGGGGCAGCACCTCTGCGCAGAACGCCGCCAGCGGGTTGCCTTCGACCATGTCCTTCATCACCGGGGCTTTTTTCACCCAGATACCGCCATCGGCGAAATGGCCGGGATGGTAGCGGATATTGGTGTGCACCACCGCAATCCCGTGCTGGCGTGCCGTGGCCAACAGTTCGACGCTTTCAGCCACGGCGATCACCACTTCGGGGGCATATAGCGGCGCGCCTTCGGTGGTGTAGCCCTGCATGAAGTCGATCATCAGCAGCGCGGGTTTCTTGCCGAAGCCGATGCGGTTGCCCCACACGCCTTGGTAGTTGGCGTCGGCGGATTGTTCGCTCATCTGTTCAATTCCCTTAGTAGGCACCGGAGAGCAGGGCGCCCGCACCGGGAACGATGGGTTCCAGGTCCAGGGCCTTGAGCATGGCGTAGGTGGTGGCGATGGCGGCGGTGAGCACCGGTTTGCCGGTTTGTGCCTCGACCTTGGCGACCACCGGCAGCGACTGCATCTGCACGCACGCCGATAACACGATCACGTCGACGCCTTGCAGGTTCATGCCGGCGACGATGGCCGGCAGGTTGGCCGGGTCGTGACGGGCCACTTCGAGGTTGTCGGGGATCTCCAGCGCGCGCCAGTCCACCACCTCGAAGCCTTCTTCGCGGATGTAGTTCACCACCAGTTCGGTCAGCGGCTTCATGTACGGCGCGACAATCGCGATGCGTTTGGCGCCCATCACCTTCAGGCCTTCGATCAGCGCACCGGCGCTGGTGATCACCGGGGCGTTGGCGTCGTTATCGGCGGTGGCCTTGCGCAGGCGTTGTTCGGACGTGCGGTGGTAACCCAAGCCCATGGCCATGATCGCCACCAGGCACGCATAACCCAGCACGTCGACCTTGGCGTCGGACAGCTCGACGGCGCAACGGTCGGATTCGCCGTCCATGGCCGCCAGTTCTTCCTGGCGCACCTGCTTCATGCGCATGCGGCTGGAATGGAAGGTAAAGCGCTCGGGACGGATCGCCTGGCGTGCGGTGAGCATCGCCGGGATCTCGGTCTCCATGGTGGTGTTGGAGCTCGGCACGATCTGGCCGATGCGGTAGGGCTTGTGCATGGGAGTGTCCTTATTGTTGGGTGAGAAAGTCGCCGAGGGCATCGAAGAAGCCTTCAAGGTCATCCCATGGAATCATGTGCCCGGCATTCGGTACGCGTGCGACCTGGATGCGCGGTTGCAGGTCCTGGATCTCGGCGATGTCCTCGTCGAGGATCACGCCGCCACGTCCGGCCACCATCAACAGGGCAGGGGCCTTGAGGTGGGGCAGGTCGTGGTGGAAGTTCACCGTGTGGAAGTCATCGAAGGCGCGCACGATGGCGGGCTCAAAGCAGGTGTGCAGCCATTCGGCGCGCAGTTGCAGTTGCTCTTCGGTCCAGGTGGCGCAGAAGGCGCGCATCGCCTGTGCATCCATGCCGACCAGCGACTGGCGGATCGAGTCGACGTACCACGGCAGCTTGCTCGGGTACTCGCGACGGCCTGGGCCGGACACGGGTGGGTCGATCAACACCACGCGATTGACGCCGTTGGGATGCTTGACCGCGCTGCGCACGGCAAAACGCGCGCCCATGGAATGCCCGACCAGGTGGTAGCTGCTCAGGTTGAGTGCGTCGGCGAACGCGCCAATGTCCTCGGCGCAGGTGTCCGCGCTGTAATCCAGCTCCGGACCCGTGGATGAAAGCCCGCGCCCGCGCACATCCAGCACGTAGGTATCGAACTGCGTGCCCAAGCGTTCGGCCACGAAGCCCCAGGTGATTGCCGGGCTGGTGATGCCCGGGATCAGGATCAGCGCCGGGCCTTTGCCGCCGTAGCGCAGGTAATGCTGGCGAATGCCATTGGCCTGCACGTTGCCGCCGTAGAGAAAAGTGCTCACGCGGCCACCCCCGATTTCAATGCCTGGGCGTAGAGGTCATAGCCATACACCCAGGCCGGGTCTTCCTGGGTGCGCAGCCAGGTATTGGCGTTGGACACCGCCTGCACGCGGGACGCGCGCTCCTTGCGGTTGGCTTCGTAGAGTTCAAAGGCGGTGCGGTAGTCGCTGATGCCGGTTTCCTGCAGACAGCGGGTGAGCATGGCGGCGTCTTCGATGGCCATGCCGGCGCCCTGGGCCATGTGCGGCTTCATCGGGTGGCAGGCATCGCCCAGCAGCACCAGGCGGCCACGGCTCCACAGCGGCAACGGGTTGCGGTTGCGCAACGGCCACTTGGTCACGCTTTCGGTGGATTCGATCAGCGCCTGCACGGTGGGGTGGTAGCCCTTGAAGGCGTCGAACATCTCTTCACGGCTACTGTCGACGAACGCACCCTGGAAGTCCCATTCGGCATGGGGCACGCCGGTCACGTAGTAGTACTCGTCGCGCTTGCCGGTGGTGTAGTAGACCATCATGTGGCGGTCCTCGGTCCACCACTTGATGCAGTCCTCGAACTTCAAATCGTACTTGGCCAGTTGGTCGCCACGGATCAGCGCGCGGTGCGCGACCCAGCCGCTGTACAGCGGTTTCTCCACGCCGAGCAGTTCCTCGCGGATCTTCGAATTGATGCCGTCGGCGCCGATCACGATGTCGGCGTAGGTCACTTCGCCGTCGGCGAAGGTCAGGCGCACCTGGGTGTCGGTTTCCTCGAGGGTTTCCAGGCGCTTGTTGAAGTGCAGGGTGCCGGGCTTGAGGGTGGACATCTGCAGGGCATGCAGGTCGCCACGGTGCACGGTGATGTAGGACGCGCCGTAGCCGGTGAGCGGGATGCGCGCGAGGTATTCACCGCTTTCGCCGCAACGGCTGAACCAGTGCTCGGGGTGCGAGCCCATCAGGTCCAGCTGCTTTTCGATGCCCATGCGCCGGAATATTTTCATGATGTTGGGACCCATGTGGATCCCCGCGCCCAGCCGGGAGAACTCCGGCGCCTGCTCGTAGATGTCCACGTCGAAGCCGGCTTGCTGCAACAGGGTGGCCGCCGCCGCGCCGCCCAGTCCGGCACCGACGATGGCGATTTTTTGTGTGCTTCCCATGGGGCGTTGTCCTCTGTCCTGTTGATTTTCGGCGGCGTCTGTCCGCAAGGTTTTTAAAGTGTATACGCTCATATTTTCAAATGGGAAGTCTGTGCTCATAAATTTATTTTTTGGCTTGTTTTGTCATCTGTACTGTATTTTGCCCAGTATCTGTTGGGTATGTGTGGAAATGTAACGTTTTGGTGCGATGCTTGCAGTCCGTCTTTAATTCAGGTCTTATCGATATTAATTGGCGTATACGCTATATAAATGCACCAGCGTGAAGCGCGATGCCTGAACGTGGTGCAGCCCCACAGGAGACAGGAAAATGCCGGTAAGCGATTGCGAACTGACCCAGATGTTTGAACACGTGCTGACACTGTCGAAGGTCGACCCGACCCAGAGCGTTGCCGTGCTCAAGAGCCATTACTCCGACCCGCGCACCGTGCGCGCCGCGATGGATGCGGCGCAGCGCCTGGGGGCCAAGGTGTATGCGGTGGAGCTGCCGTCATTCAACCATCCACGGGCGATGGGCAATGACATGACCGCCTACTGCGGCGACACCGCGCTCACCGGCAATATCGCCGCCCAGCGCGCCCTGGAGGCGGCCGACCTGATCGTCGACACGATGATGCTGCTGCACTCGCCGGAGCAGGAGCAGATCCTCAAGACCGGCACGCGCATCCTGTTGGCGGTGGAGCCGCCGGAAGTGCTGGCGCGCATGCTGCCCACCGAGGCAGACAAAGTGCGTGTGCTGGCCGCCGAACAGCTACTGAAGAAGGCGCGTTCGATCCAGGTGAAGTCCCGCGCCGGCAGCGACTTCCGCGCCGCCTTGGGGCAATACCCGTCGGTGACCGAGTACGGCTTTGCCGATGAGCCGGGGCGCTGGGACCATTGGCCGAGCGGTTTCCTGTTCTCCTGGCCCAATGAAGAAACCGCCGAGGGCGTGCTGGTGCTGGATATCGGCGACATCCTGCTGCCGTTCAAGACCTATACCCGCGAGAAGATCACCCTGGAGATCGAGAAGGGCTTTATCACCGGGATCCACGGCGGCTTCGAGGCCGAGTACCTGCGTGACTACATGAAGTACTTCAATGATCCCGAGGTGTACGGCATTTCCCATATCGGCTGGGGCCTGCAGCCACGGGCGCAGTGGACGGCCATGGGCCTGCACGACAAGAACGACGGCATGTGCATGGATGCGCGGGCGTTCTACGGTAATTTCCTGTTCTCCACCGGGCCGAATACCGAAGTGGGCGGCACGCGCAAGACGCCGTGTCATATGGATATTCCGCTGCGCAACTGCGATGTGTATCTGGATGATGAGGCGGTGGTGATTGCGGGTGATGTGGTTGCACCGCCAGCCTCCCTGGCACGCTGAAGGTCCAATGTGGGAGGGGCGGTGCGATGATTCGACTTGCACCCGATGGCGGCCTCTGGGCCGACCATTTGCTGGGGTTGGAATGAGTACATATCCGTTGCTGTGGTCACGGCGGCTATGGGTTCCGCCCTTACGGCGGCTCACTTTGGAAAAGCCCCAAAGTAAGCAAAGGGCTCTTGCCCCACCACTCGGCCCCTCGCCCAGGCTCGGTGTGCCCGTAATCCGACAGTGATTTGGGGGGCCGCCGCCACGCGCCATCCATGGCGCGGGGCGGCTAAACCGGCATCCCTGCCGGTTTACCCCCCAAATCACTATCGAATTCCGGCCAGCGTGGTTAACGGGGCGCCTGAGATCAAGATCAACAGCAAGATCAAGGGCGGCTCGCTTCGCATCGTGGTTACCTTTGGCGGCTACGACGTTGTGTAGATACCCATGGCCATCGGGGGCAAGCCCTGATGCCAGTCAGTTAAGAGATAGAACGGGCAAACAGTAACCTGTGGCGAGCGGGCTTGCCCCGCGTTGGGCTGCGCAGCAGCCCCAATAAGAGCGCTGCAGTGTGCCAGGCAGGTCCGGGGCTGTGTT
>NZ_VFES01000031.1 GCF_007858185.1 Pseudomonas grimontii | reverse complement strand
CCTTGAAGAGTGGGGAACGATAAGTCGGAAACTGCGTGAATCCCCGCGAAAACGGGGATACCAGCAAGATGAGCTATGGAGTGGGAGATTTGGTTAGCGCATATGGGGGCAAGCCCCCTCCCACATTTTTAACCGAGTACACCAGACACAACACCGGTCGGTTCCAAGGCCGCCGCGGCTTGGCTTTTGATCTGGAGTGAGGGCACGCCGAGCCCGTAAACAGCCGCTACGCAAATAACGGATATGTACTCAGTAAAGCGACCACAACCACCCCCCACCCCAGCATCAAAAATCTCCACAACACTGGCCCACGCCGCAACTCCATAAACCCATCCACGATCACCCACCCCTTGACCACCGCCAGCAACAACACCCCCCACCACAACCCAGACGCCCCCGTCAGCACAGTGCCAACGCTCAGCACCACCAACACCACCCAATACAGGATCAGCGTCTGGGAATCCGTCATACACACCTCAGCGAATCACATAGACCAGCGGAAACAACACCACCCACACCACATCCACCATGTGCCAATACAGCACCCCGGATTCCAAACCGCTCAAGCCCGGCACCCGGTAAGCCCGCTGCCAACAGCGCAACGCCAGCCACCCGAGAATCACCATCCCCAGCAGCACATGCAAAAAGTGAAACCCGGTAAGCATCCAGTACAAGGTAAAAAACGTGTTGCGCTCAAGTCCGAGCCCGAGGCTCATCAGGTGCGAGTATTCGCCAAGCTTGATCGCCACATACACCAGCGCCACCAACAGCGCCCCCAACAACAAGCAAGCGCCCCGACGCGGACGTCGCAAACGCACCTGCTGCACAGCCAACGCTGCCAACAACCCTGCGGTCAGCAGGCTCAAGGTCATCGCCAACCCGGTCGAGGTGTCCAGCTGTGCTCGCCCGGCGGCAAACAACTCGGGCTTGAGCACCTGAGTCACGGCAAATGCCAGGATCAGGATCGCAAACACCGACAGTTCGGCGAGGATGAAGAACCACATCGCCAAGTCGCCTGGCAGGCGGCGCGGTTCAGGCAAAGTGCACATCCACAACGTCCATCAGCGCGGCGACGGTCTGCGGGTCGTCGCTCAACGGTTCGGCCAGGCACGCCAGGCAGGCTTCGCGCGGGCTCATGCCGGCGCCGATCAGGCGCGCGGTGAAGATCAGCAGCCGAGTGGAGGCCACCTCCTCCAGGTCATGCTGATCAAGCCGACGCAACGCCTGGCCCAGGCGCACGACCTGGGCGGCCAGCGCCACATCCACACCGGCCTCGCGGGCAACGATGCGTTCCTCGTCGGCCACCGGCGGGTAAGCAAAACGCATCGCCACGAAGCGCTGGCGTGTGCTGGGTTTCATGCCCTTGAGCAGGTTCTGGTAGCCGGGGTTATACGACACCACCAGCATGAACGACGACGGCGCCTTGAGCACTTCGCCGGTGCGCTCCAGGAACAGTTCGCGGCGTTCATCGGCAATCGGGTGCAGCACCACGGCGGTGTCCTGGCGCGCTTCGACGACTTCGTCGAGGTAGCAGATCCCGCCTTCGCGCACGGCGCGGGTCAGCGGGCCGTCCTGCCACCAGGTGCCGTCAGTGCCGATCAGATGGCGGCCGAGCAAGTCGGCGGCGCTGAGGTCGTCGTGGCAGGCCACGGTGTACAGCGGCAGGTTCAGGCGGTGCGCCATGTGCTGCACGAAGCGCGTCTTGCCACAGCCGGTGGGACCTTTGATCAGCACCGGCAGGTGGTGGTGCCAGGCGTGTTCGAACAGCTGCTGTTCGTTGTCCTGCGGTTGATAGAAGGGCTCGGTCATCACACGTACTCGCAACGGGTTCGGCCCCCACGCTAAGGGCCCCTGCGACAACCTGGCAAGCACGCACAACGGCAAACTTGATCGCCGTCAAGCGAGCATTGCGCCGCTGCAACATAGTCTTGCCTGGCACTAAGAACCTGCGCTCTACCCAGCCTTCGCCGGGCATCGCAAAGGTCTTGCCTGAGGAGAAATGGAATGCTGACTCGCAACAGAAAACCCTGGGGCCTTGGCCTCGCCGGCCTGAGCTGCGCCTTAGCCCTGGCACTGCCCATCAACGCCCACGGCGACTCGCATGCCGAGAAGGTGAAAAGCCACGGCGCGCCCGACATCAGCCAAGCGGACTTCGACGCCTCCAAACAGATTTACTTCGAACGCTGCGCCGGCTGCCACGGTGTGTTGCGCAAAGGCGCCACCGGCAAGCCGCTGACCCCGGACATCACCCAGGCCCGTGGCCAGGCCTATCTGGAAGCGCTGATCACTTATGGCTCCCCGGCCGGCATGCCGAACTGGGGTACGTCCAACGCGCTGACCAAGGCGCAGATCACCAGCATGGCCACCTTCATCCAGCACACCGCACCCACCCCGCCGGAATGGGGCATGGCCGAAACCCTCAAGACCTGGAAAGTACTGGTCAAGCCCGAAGACCGGCCGAAAAAACAGCTGAACACGCTCAACCTGCAAAACCTGTTCTCGGTCACCCTGCGCGACGACGGCAAGATCGCCCTGGTGGACGGCGACACCAAGCAGATCATCAAGCTGATCGACACCGGCTACGCCGTGCATATCTCGCGTATCTCCGCGTCGGGCCGCTACCTGCTGGTAATCGGCCGCGACGCCAAGATCGACATGATCGACCTGTGGCCCCTGGAGCCGACCAAAGTCGCCGAGATCAAGGTCGGCATCGAGGCGCGCTCGGTGGAGACCTCCAAGTTCAAGGGCTATGAAGACAAGTACGCGATTGCCGGTTCCTACTGGCCGCCGCAGTTCACCATCATGGATGGCGAGACCCTGGAGCCCAAGCAGATCGTGTCCACTCGCGGCATGACCGTCGATAAGCAGGAATACCACCCCGAACCCCGCGTGGCGGCGATCATCGCCTCCCACGAGTGGCCGGAGTTCATCGTCAATATCAAGGAAACCGGCAAGGTGATGCTGGTCAATTACCAGGACATCAAGAACCTCACCATCACCACCATCGACGCCGCGCCGTTCCTGCATGACGGCGGCTGGGACAGCACCCACCGCTACTTCATGACCGCCGCGAACAACTCCAACAAGGTCGCAGTGATCGACTCCAAGGAGCGCAAGCTCACCGCGTTGGTCGACGTCGGCAAAACCCCGCACCCAGGTCGCGGCGCCAACTTTACCCACCCGCAATACGGTCCTGTATGGGCCACCAGCCACTTGGGCGACGGCGGTATTTCGGTGATAGGCACCGACCCGGTCAAGCACCCGCAATACGCCTGGAAACAGGTGGAATCCCTCAAGGGCCAGGGCGGCGGTTCGCTGTTTATCAAGACCCACCCCAACTCCCATCACCTGTACGTCGACACCACCCTCAACCCCGACGCCAAGCTCAGCCAGTCGGTGGCGGTGTTCGATATCAAGCAGTTGGACAAGGGCTACACCGTGCTGCCGATTGCCGAGTATTCGGGCATCAAGCAAGGCGCGCTGCGGGTGGTGCAACCGGAATACAACAAGGCGGGTGACGAGGTGTGGTTCTCGGTGTGGAACGGCCAGACCGAAGAGTCGGCGCTGGTGGTGATCGATGACAAGACCTTGAAGCTCAAGCAAGTGATCCGCGACAAGCGCCTGATCACGCCGACCGGAAAGTTCAACGTCTACAACACCCAACACGACATTTATTGAGCCCCATCAACACGAGGTCACCCAATGAAAAATATGCTCCTCGCACTGCTGGCATCCGCCGCTGCGCTCAGCCTGCAACCGGCGTTGGCACAAGACGGCCCTGGGTTGTTCAACAGCAAACCCTGTGTGGGTTGCCACATGATCGACAGCAAACTGGTGGGGCCGGCGTTGAAGGAAGTCGCCGCCAAGAATGCCGGTGTGAAAGACGCCGCCACCACCCTGGCCAGCCACATCAAGAACGGTACCCAGGGCAACTGGGGGCCGGTCCCGATGCCGCCGAACCAAGTCACCGATGATGAAGCCAAGGTATTGGCCGATTGGGTCCTGACCTTGAAATAAGCACAAGGAGCACGCCATGCAAGCATCGATCATCGGTACGGCCATGGCGCTGCTCCTGCTGATTCCCGCACGGGCAGCGGCCACCCAGGACGCTGCCCGCCTTGAACACCTGTTGACCCAGGACTGTGGCGCCTGTCATGGCCTGCACCTCACCGGCGGCCTCGGCCCGGCGCTCACACCGCAAGCCCTCGCCCAGCACAGCCGCGACAGCCTGATCGCCACCGTGACCTACGGCCGCCCTGCCCGCGCCATGCCCGGTTGGGGCCCGCTGCTCAGTGCCGGCGATATTGCCTGGCTGGTCGACCGCCTTTTGCAAGGAAGCCCCCCACCATGATGCGACCCACCCTGTTCTCCCTGTGCCTGTTGCTTGGCGCCTGTGCCCAACCCGTGTTACGCGGCAGCGGCGACCTGGGCCTGGTGATCGAACGCGCCAGTGGCAGCGTGCAGATTATCGAGAGCACCGGCATGACCGAACTGGCCCGTATCGAGGGGCTGGGCGACCTATCCCACGCCTCGGCGGTGTTCTCCCGCGACCAGCGTTACGCCTATGTATTTGCCCGCGATGGCGGGCTGACCAAGATCGACCTGCTGCGCCAACGCATCGAGCGGCGCATCGTCCAGGGCGGCAACAGCATCGGCGGCGCCATCAGCCAGGATGGGCGTTTGATCGCCGTGTCCAACTACGTGCCTGGCGGGGTCAAGGTGTTCGATGCCGAGAACCTGACCCTCATCGCCGACATCCCCGCGACCGCAATGGCCGATGGCAAACGCTCGCGGGTGGTCGGCCTGGTGGACGCACCTGGGCAGCGCTTCGTGTTCAGCCTGTTCGACACCGGCGAGATCTGGAGCGCCGACTTCAGCCACGGTAACCCGCCGCGCATCACCCGCTTCAAGGACATCGGCGAGCAACCCTATGACGCGCTGATCACTGCTGATGGCCGCTACTACATGGCCGGGCTGTTCGGTGAAGACGGCATGGCCCAGCTCG
The DNA here is from genome assembly GCF_007858185.1 of Pseudomonas grimontii. GTDB lineage: Bacteria > Pseudomonadota > Gammaproteobacteria > Pseudomonadales > Pseudomonadaceae > Aquipseudomonas > Aquipseudomonas grimontii. The sequence goes on along the minus strand of NZ_VFES01000031.1, from coordinate 55,090 downwards.
ACCTGTGGCACCCGGAGCGCGGCGTGGTGCGCGTGCTCAAGGACTATGGGCGCGGCCAGGCCAAGCTGCCCGTGTACAAGATGCCGCATCTGGAGGGGTGGGCCGTCGCCGATGACCAGGCGTTCGTGCCGGCCGTGGGGCGCCACCAGGTACTGGTGATGGACGCACGCACCTGGCGGCAGACCGCGACGATCCCGGTGGCTGGGCAGCCGATTTTCGTCACTGCACGCCCCGACGGGCGCCAGCTGTGGGTCAACTTCGCCTACCCGGATAACGACCGGGTACAGGTGCTCGACACCGAAACCCACCAGGTGGTCGCCGACCTGCGTCCTGGCCCCGGTGTGTTGCATATGGAATTCACCGGGCGCGGCGAGCAACTGTGGCTGTCGGTGCGCGATGGCGAACAGTTGCAAGTGTGGGACCCGTACCGCCTGACCCTGCTGAAAAGCCTGCCGGCCCAGAGTCCCAGCGGAATTTTCTTCAGCCTGCGCGCGCAAAAAATGGGGTATTGAAATGGACCTTGATTCGCTCAGCCAGCAATTGATTGAACGCTTCCAGCACGGCATGCCGCTGTGCGCCGAACCCTACCGCGAAATGGCCCAGGTGCTGGGCTGCAACGAGGCCGAGGTGATGGCCTGCCTGCAACGCCTGGAACTGGCCGGGGCGTTGTCGCGCATCGGCCCGGTGTTCGAACACACCCGCGCGGGCGCCAGCACCCTGGCCGCCCTGGCGGTGCCGATCGAGCGCCTGGAACAAGTGGCCGCGCGGGTCAGCCAGTACCCGGAGGTCAATCACAACTACGCCCGCGAGCATCATTACAACCTGTGGTTCGTGCTCACCGGGCCCCATCGCCAGCACCTGCAGCAAATCCTTGACGAGCTGGAGAAAGACACCGGCCTCACCCCCCTGGACCTGCCGATGCTCACGGCCTATCGCATCGACCTCGGTTTCCCCCTCGAAGCGGGAGAAGCCCCGCGCGTAGCAGCTGTCGAGCCTTGGCGAGGCTGCGTCAGCGGTGGCTCAGATACACCGCAAACGCAGCCTCGCCAAGGCTCGACAGCTGCGGGGGATTTTTTTGAAGTGGGTAGCCTGGGAGAGCAGCCGTGATCACGCCACTGAACCACGAGCAGATGCTCGACCTGCGCCAGTGCCTGGAGCGCGGTTTGCCCATCGTCGCGCGGCCCTACGACGAACTCGCCGAGCAGATCGGCGCCCATCACGATCAGGTGCTGCAACAGATGCAGCAATGGCGTGACCAGGGCCTGTTCCGCCGTGTGGGCCTGGTGCTCAACCATCGCGCGCTGGGCTTCGTGGCCAACGCCATGCTGGTGCTGGATGTGCCGGATGCGCTGGTCGATGAAGTCGGCGCGCGCCTGGGCGGCGCGCCCGGCGTGAACCTGTGCTACCAGCGTCCGCGGCGCCTGCCGCAGTGGCGCTATAACCTGTTCTGCATGGTCCACGGCCGCGAGCGCGCGGTGGTCGAGGCGCAGATCCAAGGGTTGCTGGAGCAGCATCTGCTCAGCGACCTGCCCCACCAGCTGCTGTTCAGCACCCGCGCCTTCAAGCAATGCGGCGGGCGTTTTGCACCACCACCGTCGCAGGTATGGGCCCATGGATGAGCTGGATCGGCAATTGATCAAACGCCTGCAACATGGCCTGCCGCTGGTGCGCCAGCCATGGCAACAGGTGGCCGAGGAACTGCACAGCCATCCGAGTGAACTGCTCGACCGCTTGTATGCCCTGCTCGAAGACGGCGTACTCACGCGCTTTGGCCCAATGTTCGACATCGAGCGTCTCGGCGGCGCCTTCACCCTGGCCGCGCTGGCCGTACCCGAGGCGCAGTTTGACGCGGTCGCCGAACAGCTCAACGCCCTGCCCCAGGTGGCCCACAACTACCGCCGCGAACACCGTTGGAACATGTGGTTCGTGTTGGCCTGCGCCACCGAGCGGGAGTTGGCCGCCACCCTGTCCCGCATCGAGGCCCTGACCGGGTTGGCGGTGCTCAATCTGCCGAAGGAGCAAACCTACCATGTCGGTCTGTATTTCCCGGTCTGACAACACCCTGGCCCTGCACCTGGTCGCCCTGACCCAAAGCGGCCTGCCGCTGGTGGAAGACCCTTGGGCCTGGCTCGCCGAGCAGTTGGGTATCAGCGTCGAATCGACCCTCGACCTGCTCAAGCGCCTGCAAGCCGAAGGCGCGATCCGGCGTATCGCCGCCGTGCCCAACCACTACCGCCTGGGCTATCGGCATAACGGCATGACCGTGTGGGACGTGGCCGATGTGCACATACCGCGCCTGGGTGAACTGATCGGCGCCCAGCCGTTTGTCAGCCATTGCTACCGTCGCCCCCGGCGCCCGGATTGGCCCTACAACCTGTTCGCCATGGTGCATGGCCGCAGCCGCAAAGAAATCGACAGCTACCGCGAGCACCTGCGTTTCCTGCTGGGGGACGCCTGCCGCAGCGACGAAATGCTGGTGAGCAGCCGCATCCTGAAAAAAACCGGCCTGCGCCTGACGCCGGCGCACTCAAAGGAATAGCCCATGCTGCGAATCAGTCAGTACCTGCGCACCCTCGCCGGCCATTGCCCGCCGCCGCGCACCTCGCCCCCTGGCAGTGAGCGGCCGCCGGTGGTGATCTGGAACCTGCTGCGGCGCTGCAATCTCACCTGCAAACATTGCTACGCCACCAGTGCCGACAGCGTGTTTCGCGATGAGCTCGACACCTCGGCTGCGTTGCGGGTGATCGACGATTTGCACGACGCCGGGGTGCGCGTGTTGATCCTGTCCGGGGGCGAGCCGCTGCTGCGCGACGACCTCTTCGAACTCAGCGCCTATGCCCGTGACAAAGGTTTTTTCGTCGCGCTGTCGACTAACGGCACGCTGATCGATGAGCACAACATCCAGCAGATTGCCGACGCGCGCTTCGACTACGTGGGCATCAGCATCGACGGCCTGGAAGCGACCCACGATGCCTTTCGCCAACTGCACGGCAGTTTCCAGCGCTCCATGCACGCCATTCGCCTGTGCCGCGAGGCCGGGATTCGCGTGGGCCTGCGCACCACCCTGACCCAGGACAACCATGGGCAGTTACCGCAACTGCTGACGCTGATGCGCACCTATGATGTACAGAAGTTCTACCTGTCACACCTCAACTACAGTGGGCGCGGCAAGCGCAGCCGCCAACTGGATGCGCACCGGCAGATGAGCCGCGAGGCCATGGCGCTGATTTTCCAGCAGGCCTGGAGCGATATTCAGAACGGCGTGGACAGCGATTTCGTCAGCGGCAACAACGACGCCGACGCCGTGCTGTTGCTGCAATGGGTGCACCAGCACCTGCCCGAACATTACCCGCAGCTTGAGCACCTGCTGCATGCCTGGGGCGGCAATGCCTCGGGCAGCGGCATCGCCAATATCGACAACACCGGCGAGGTGCACCCGGACACCTACTGGTGGCAGCAGTCGGTGGGCAATGTGCGCAACACCACCTTCCGCCAGCTCTGGCTGGAACAGCCCGACCCGTTGCTGCTGCGCCTGCGCGAACACCCGCGCAGCCTTGGCGGGCGCTGTGCCGAATGCCGCTGGCTGCCGATCTGCAACGGCAATACGCGCACCCGCGCCTGGGCCGATGGCGACCTGTGGGGCCCGGACCCCGGTTGCTACTTCAGCGACGCCGAGATCGCCTGCCAGGCGCCGACCCTGATCCCTTGCTCGACCACCCGGTGACACAACCGGGGGCCGCCTACCTGATGATGAACCAAGGACGTCGCATGCACACTTCAACTGCCCAACCTTCAATTGGCCTGCCGGCCAGTTTGCACAGCCCCTTCCACCCCGGCGAAGTCGCGTTGGTGGGCGCCGGCCCCGGTGATCCGCGCCTGCTGACCCTGCGCGCCTGGAGCCTGTTGATGCAGGCCGATGCGGTGGTGTTCGACCGGCTGATCAGCGCTGAATTGCTGGCGCTGATCCCACTGACCTGCGCCCGCCACTACGTGGGCAAGGCCAGCGGCTGTCACAGCCTGCCCCAGGATCAGCTCAACGAACTGCTCGCCGAGCTGGCCGACGAGGGCCAACGGGTGGTGCGCCTCAAGGGCGGCGACCCGTTTATCTTCGGGCGCGGCGCCGAGGAACTGGAGTACCTGCTTGCGCGTGGGATCCCCTGCCAGGTGGTACCGGGCATTACCGCCGCCTCCGGGTGCAGCGCCTATGCCGGTATTCCGTTGACCCATCGCGACCTGGTCAATTCGTGCCGCTTCGTCACCGGCCACCTGCAGCGCGACGGTGCTTTGAAACTGCCGTGGGCGAGCCTGGCCGAGCCGAGCCAGACGCTGGTGTTCTACATGGGCCTGTCGAACCTGGCACTGATCGCCGAACATCTGGTGGCGGCCGGTTTGCCGGGGGATACACCGGCCGCCCTGATCAGCAATGGCGCGCGCGCCGACCAGCACGTCGCCCGTGGCACCCTGCGCCAATTACCCACCCTGGCCGCCGACTGTGAACCGGGCGTGCCCACCCTCACGGTGATCGGCCACGTCGTCAGCCTGTTTGCCGGCGCCGCCCTGCACTTTCCGGCCAGCCTGGCACCGGCCCGTGAAGCGGTGGCGGTATGAAACGCCTGCTGCTGGTGCCGCTGCTCTGGGCGACGGCCGCGCACGGTACGCCAGCGCAGGATTACCGCCAGTATTGCGAAAGCTGCCATGGACTCAATCGCATCGGTGCCACCGGCCCGGCACTGCTCCCGGAAAGCCTGGGGCGGATCAAGCCGGAAGAAGTGCGCAAGGTCATCGAACAAGGCCGGCCCGCCAGCCAAATGGTCGCGTTCGCGCCGCAACTGAGCGCCGCGCAAATGGATGGGCTGGCTGAGTTTCTGCAACAGCCGCCTGACTCACCAGCGACGTGGAACGAGCATGACATCCGCAACAGCCACAGCGTGCTGGCGGACCTGCGCCAATTGCCGAGCACGCCACAGCATCACGCCGACCCGCTCAACCTGTTTGTGGTGGTGGAATCCGGCGACCATCACATGGATATTCTCGACGGCGACACCTTTGCCGTGCTGGACCGTTTCCCCACTCACTTCGCGGTGCACGGCGGGCCGAAATTCTCCCCGGACGGACGCTTTGTGTACTTCGCCTCGCGGGATGGCTGGATCAGCCAATACGACCTGCACAACCTCAAGCTGATCGCCGAAATCCGCGTGGGTCTCAACACCCGCAACCTGGCGGTGAGCAAGGATGGGCGCTGGGTGCTGGCGGGCAATTACCTGCCGGGCAACCTGGTGCTGCTGGATGCGCGCGACCTGTCGCTGGTCAAGACCCTGGACACCGGCTCACGGGTCAGTGCGGTGTACACCGCGCCACCGCGCAACAGTTTTATCGTCGCACTCAAGGACGTGAACGAGGTCTGGGAATTGTCCTATGCCGATGCCCAACCCAGCTTCAAACCCCGGCGCATCCAGGCCCAGGACGTGCTCGATGACTTCTCGTTCTCGCCCGATTACCGGCAACTGATCGCCACCTCACGCAAGGCCGGCGGCGGCCAGGTGATCGACCTGGACAGCGGCCGCGTGGTCACCGACATCCCACTCTCCGGCATGCCGCACCTGGGCTCGGGGACGTACTGGCAACGCAACGGGCAATGGGTGTTTGCCACGCCGAATATCAGCAAGGGGCAAATCTCGGTGATCGACCTCAAGACCTGGACCCTGCTCAAACAGATCCCCACCCTTGGACCGGGCTTTTTCATGCGCAGCCACGTGAACTCGCGCTATGTGTGGAGCGACGTGTTTTTTGGGCCGGACAATGATGCGATTCACTTGATCGACAAGCAGACATTGGAGATCGCCCACACCTTGCGGCCGATGCCGGGCAAGACGGCGGCCCACGTGGAATTCACCCGGGATGGGCGGTATGTGTTGCTGAGCATCTGGGCCACGGACGGGGCGTTGATTGTGTATGACAGCCAGACGCTCAAGGAGGTGAAGCGTATTCCCATGAATAAGCCGTCGGGCAAGTACAACGTGGGCAATAAGGTTGAGTTTGCGGAAGGGACGTCGCATTGAACACGGGTGACAGGCTGGAAGCAGCCAGGTCGTAGAGCGCATGGGCACCGCTGATCCCCTGTGGGAGATGTCGAGCTTTAGCGAGGCTTCGATGGCGGCGGCACAGTTGATAGAGGTGCTGGCTGACCCACCGCTATCGGGAGCAAGCCCCCTCCCACATTTGAATGTTGTTGACAGGTAGAAAACGTCCGGCCGTAGGTCTGATGGGCACCGCTGATCCCTGTGGGAGATGTCGAGCTTTAGCGAGGCTTCGATGGCGGCCGCGGGGTGGGTAGATGTGTTGGCTGAAACACCGCTATCGGGGTGCGTCAGACCGTGCGGGAGAATTGGCCTTTGTGTGCGCCGCCCAGGTAGGCATCAAAAGCCATGGCCACGCTGCGCACCATCAGTTGGCCCTTGGGCAGCAGTTGCAGTGCGTCGTCTTGAACCAGCAATAACCCGTCCGCCACTTGCTCGTCCAACTGCGTCAACGCTTCGGCAAAATAGTCGTTGAAACGAATGCCATGGGCCGCTTCAACCTGGGCGAAATCGACGCGTCCGTCGCACATGAGGCCATTGATCACCTCTCGACGCAGGACGTCATCGGGGTTGAGCCGGTAACCGCGTTGCACCGGCAACAGGCCCGCATCGATGCGCGCGTAGTACTGGGACAGCTCCTTGACGCTTTGGCTGTAGCTGTCGCCGACCTTACCGATGGCCGACACGCCCAGGCCAATCAGGTCGCAATCGGCATGGGTGGAGTAGCCCTGGAAGTTACGTTGCAGGCTGCCATTGACGCGGGCCAGTGCCAGCTCGTCCTCGGGCAAGGCGAAATGGTCCATGCCGATGTAGACATAACCCGCCTCGGTGAGGCGGCGAATGGTCAGTTCCAGCAGCTCCAGCTTGCGCGCCGGCGGTGGCATGTCTTCGGGGCGGATCAGGCGCTGGGCGCGGATCTGGCTCGGCAGATGCGCGTAGCTGTAGGCGGCCACGCGGTCGGGGCGCAGGGCGATCAGTTTGCCCAGGGTTACATCGAAACTGGCCACGGTTTGCAGCGGCAGGCCGTAGATCAGGTCGACACTCACCGACTTGAAGCGTGCCTCGCGGGCCGCTGCCACCAGTTGCAGGATCTGCGCTTCGCTTTGCACGCGATTGACCGCAGCCTGCACATCGGGGTCGAAGTCCTGCACGCCGAAGCTCAGGCGATTGAAGCCCAAGTGGCGCAGGGTGTTGATGCGCTCGACGCTGATGGTGCGCGGGTCGACCTCGATGGAGAACTCATGGGCGTCGCTGTCATCCAGGCTGAAGTTGTCCGCCAGGCAGGCCATCAGTTCGGCCAGTTGCGTGTCATCCAGATACGTCGGGGTGCCGCCGCCCAGGTGCAATTGAGTCAGGCGTCGCGAGCGCTCGAACAGCGCGCCTTGCATCTGGATCTCGCGCTTGAGGTATGCCACATACTCGACGGCACGGTGGGTCTTGCGGGTGATGATCTTGTGGCAGCCGCAGTAGTAGCAAAGGCTTTGGCAGAACGGAATATGGATGTACACCGACAACGCCTTGGGCGCTGCCATCTGGTGACTGGCGCGCACGGCCTGGTGATAGTCGTCCAGGGCAAACGCGCTGTTGAACTGCGGCGCGGTCGGGTACGAGGTGTAGCGTGGCCCCGGGCGGTCGTATTTGTGCACCAGGGCACGGTCGAATTCAAACGCCGTCATGGTCGATCACCTCGTCGTTGGCGCTGACGGGGGTGGCGAGCGCCGCCCGTTCGAACAATGCGCAGATGGCATCCACCTGGGGCAGGCCCGCAGGCAGCAGCCAGATAAACGTTGGCGACAACTCGAGCAGACCGTCGCGGTGCAAGGCCTCCAGCAGCGGCCAGAGGTTGGCGAAATAACGCCGGAATACCAGGCCGTAACGGCGCTCCACGGCCTGGATATTCAGTTCCAGGTCACAGGCCAGGCGTTCGGCGACATGCAGGCGCACCGGGTCGGCGGCCTCGCGAAACCAGCCTCGGCACGTGGCTGGTTGACCACTGGCCAGCTGCTCACGGTAGTGGCGCAGGACCTCCGTGTTCTGTGCGCACAACGTGTTGATCTGGCTGATGGCGCCCAGGCCGAAGCCGATGTGGTCACAGTAACCGTGCAGGGTAAAGCCTTCGCAGTTACGGCTGAGGCGACCGCGTTCCTGGGCCTGTTTGAGGTCATCGTCGGCGCGGGCGAACTGCCCCAGGCCGATGTAGTGATACCCAGCGGCGGCCAGGTGTTCAAAGCCGCTGCGGCGCATCGCGCTTTTATCCGCCGCGCTGCAAAACGCCTGGGCTCGGCGGCCCTGGTAGCGCACCGGAGGCTGGGCGTAATCGAACAGCTGCAGGCGGTCGGGCTCCAGGGCAATCAGGCTGGCCAGTTTCAGCTCGAAACTGGCCGGCGTCTGCCAGGCATGACCGTAGCCGAGGTCGATGTTCACCGAGCGAAACCCGAAGGTGCGCGCCGCATCCACCAGCGACTCGATGGGCGCCGGGTCCTGGTACCGCGCCTGGCACAGCGGGTCGTCGCGGCTGGCGTCCGGCACGCCGATGCTGGCGTGGTTGAAACCCTGCTCGCGCAACAGGCCCAGGGTCGCCCAGTCCATGTGCCAGGGGTCGAGGTCGATACGGTAGTCGCCGCGGTCGCGGTCGAGAAAGTTGAAGCGGCTGTGCAGGTGTTCCAGCAATGTGCGCACCTGCTCGATCGTCGGCGTGGTACCGCGCAGGTGAAAGTGTTCGACCGGTTGGCGCGGGCCGAGCTGGCAGCCGATCAACTGGATTTCCTCGACGAGGCTGCGCAGGTAGTCGGTGCCGGCGTCTGGCGCCGGCCAATGCAGGTTCAACGCCAGGGGCCGTTGGCGCTGGCGGCTGTCGCGCAGGGCCCGCAACAGGTCGAGGGAACCAACGCCGGCATGGAAGCGGCGCGTGTCCATCTGGCACGCCAGGTCCAACACGCCGTGATCCTGACGAAAGCGGGTGGGATGAAGATGGGTGCGCATGACGGACTCCGGAGCGGGCGGCGGTGCTGCATTGTCCGGTGTGACCGCGCCGGGCACCTTGATGTGCATCAAGGTCGTTACCAGCTCAGGTAAAACATGCCCTTGGCCAGCAGCACAATGGCGACCATGTGCGCGAACAGGCTCAGGTGAATGAAGCGGCTATAGCGCGCACTGACCTTGCCCCAGCGCATACGCGCCATGGTCACCAGAAAGTGCAGCAGCACGCTGGCGGCCAGGATCAACTTGAGGCTCAGCAACGTGCCGAACGAGGACGCCAACGGTGCCGACAACGCGGGCAGGTAACGCAGCCAGACCATGCCGAGCCCGGCGCCGAACAGCACCAGCAACACCCACGGCATCAACGCCCGGGCACGCCGGGCGACGCCCTGCTCCACCAGTACCATCACCCGAATCGGCAAGTGCTGGTGCAGGTGCCCCAGGATCAGCACCTCGAAAAACACCGTGCCGATAAAAATCAGCGCGGCGAACAGGTGGGCCAATAGCAACAGGAGGTAGAGCATGGGAGCCTCGCAGAGGAACCGGCCGTGGGAGGTCCAGTGTGCGGGCTGGCGCGCGGGGCGGCCTTGATGCCGGTCAAGCGTTGCTCCTGCTCGGCCTACAGCAACGGGAGGCTGTAGCTGACGATCAGCCGCGTCTCATCCTTGTCGGCGGTGTCATTGCCGCGCAGCACCGCGCTGCGCCAGGTCAGGCCCAGGCCCTTGAACGTGCCCGTGGGGATCACGTAGTCGACGCGCAAATCGCGCTCCCACTCGCTGTTGTCGCGACGCGCCGCACGGATGTTGCTGCCGTGGATATAGGTCACGCTCGACTTCAGGCCCGGAATGCCCAGGCCGGTAAAGTCATAGGTGTAGTTACCCACCGTGGCCTGCTCCCCGGCGTTGACGAACTTCAGCGACTGCGCGTTGGTGATCAGGTACAGCGAACGGCCCTGGCCCTGGTTGATGTGGGGGAAGTCACTTTCGCCGGTGGTTTTCTGATACCCCAGGCCCACGGAATGCCCGTACACGCCATAGGTCAACATCGCGCTCCACAGGCGGTTGTCGACCTTGCCGGAGTTGACGCCCGGCGCGTAATACCCGGAGCTGACATAGCCTTCACCGCGCCCGGCGGCGCTGCCGTTCTTGCCGTCGGCGGTGCTGTAGAAGTAACGCAGATCGGTCTTGAGCTGCCCCACCGGCAACTGCCAGTTGTGCACCAGGCCGACAAAATGCTGTTGGTAGAAATTCTCCAGGGTCGCGTAGTAGTACTGCACTTGCAGTTGCTTGCTGACGGCGTAATCCACCCCGCCGTAGTAGAACTGGTTGCTGAACTTGCCCTTGGCCGGGTCGTTGGCACCGGCGATCGACATGCCCTGGCCGTTGCTGGAGTTGCGGTCCAGTACCTGCTCCATTTTACCGGCGATCAGGTTGAAGTCCTTGAGGTCCTTGGAGTCGACCTGGTAGCCACGGAAGGTCTGCGGGAGCAAGCGGCCGTCTTCGGACATCAGCACCGGCATCTTCGGCACCAAGGTACCGACTTTGAGTTGGGTCTGGGAGAGGCGCACTTTGCCGGTGGCGCCGGTCTTGCTGAAGTCATTGGCAGCCTTGCCATCGGATAACGGGAAGACGCTGCCAGGGGTGTTGTCTTCACCGGCCTTGCCGGCACGCCCCGAGGCGTCCAGGCGCAGGCCGTACATCGCTTGCAGGTCCAGGCCGAAGCCCACCAGGCCATCGGTAAAACCGGACTGGTAGTTGAACATGAAGGCCTGGCCCCACTCCTTGTCCGAAGGTGCCTTGGTGTTGCGGGTGTCCTGGTTGTAATAGAAATTGCGCAGGTCGAGGGTGGCTTTGCTGTCATCGATAAAACCCGATGCAGCCGCCTGCTGCGCGGCGCCGAGGGAGACGGCGAGCGCCAGGCACGTGGTGTGTTTCATGAAGGCTCCGTGAAGTGATTGAGGCGACCCCGTTACAGCCCAAGCCTGTTCTTTGTCGGTCGGGTGGTGCTGCATTCAACGGGTGCGCGCACGGTATAGCGTTGGGCCGTGGGGAAACAGCCGCTAAAACCGTCAATCACTTTTGCGGTTTACGTAACAATCCCGGTCGCCTGTGCGGCGTTTAAGGCACCGGTAACCAGCCCTGGAATCCCCCCGGGGAGGCGAGCGGACACCAGGCAAAATCCCATTCCGTGGCAGGGAGTACCTGTTGCTCGGCGCCGGGAATGCGCGCGGCCTTCCAATCGAACACTGTCGAGCCCTGCCAGGCCAGCACCACCCCCTGGGCCTGGCTGTCATCCGTACTGATCCAACGCGCCGCCGCCGCTGCCATGAAGGTTTCGATGGGTTCTTCATCAATCTGCCCGCGATACGGCGAGGCCAGCAGCCAACGGCAGACGTTCAGGTGCCAGGTCCAGTCCTGGGCCGGCTGGTTGCGATAGGCCCAGGTCATGAAGCTGCGAAACAGGTTCAGGCCCTCGGGCGGGTCGAGCTTGAGCAGCGTCGGGCAGATGTCGAACACGGTGTGCCAATACGGCAACAGGCGTGCATCCAGGTGTACAAAGCAGCGGGCATTGCTCGGGTAGTCCGGCCGTGCCGTTTCCACGCGCGGGCGACGGGACGCCTGGCTGACCAGGCGACTGGCGCCTGCAGGCAAGTGATGGTTCATAAAGCGCACTCACTGTCGTGACGATAGAACGCCCCCTGGTCACAGGAGGCCCAAGGCACACGTCAGAAGGCGGGGGATGCGCGTGGGTTGGCCGAGGGCCAGGAATAACGCGGCGGCGCCTTGTTGCGCCGCTCATGGGCCGGGCGTGGGGTTTGCCCCAGGCCCAGCAGCCAGGCCAGGCCGATCAGGAACACCAGCGCGACGCTCACGGCATTGCACACCGGGCAGGCAAAGTAGTTCGAGATGTTACTGGACGACGGCGCGCCCAGCCCTTTGTCGGAAAGTGGCGCCTGTTTGCCGTCCACCGCGCAGAACGCGCCACCGATCCCATTGAGCTGCTGGCCCATCATCTGGCCATGGCCCAAACCGCACACGAACAGGTTCATCAGCACGCAGAAGTACAGGGTCCAGACAATCAGGGAACGGTCGGGGTGGCTCAATTTCATGGCGGCGACTCTACCACCAGAGCCGCAAAAGGATGAAGCGCGGCGTGCCCCTGTGGCAGAACGTCGCAGATTACGCGGGCTGGCCAGGGTTGGTAGACTTGGCGCCCTCCTCGTTTACTCCTATTCAAAGCCTGCCGAGTTGATTTCGCGCAATGCGGGCGTTTCACAGGATGCACCGTTGATGAGTACGTTATTCACCCGCCGCAAGGTTCTGACCGGCATGGGCCTGTTGGGTCTGGGCCTGCTGGCCGGTTGTGACAACAGCCCCCGATTGAACTTCAGGTACGGCAAGGACTTGAGCGACAAGATCATGGGCCGCACCTTCAAGCTCAAGAACACCGAGGGCGACACCGTCACCCTCAGTTCCTACCGTGGCCTGATGCCGGTGGTGTTCTTCGGTTTCACCCAGTGCCCGGCCGTGTGCCCGACCACGCTGGCCCGCGCCGCCCAGGCCAAGAAGCTGATGGGCCGTGACGGCGAGATCATGCAGGTGATCTTTATCACCCTGGACCCGGAACGCGACACGCCGGAGATTCTCGACAAGTACGTCAAGGCCTTCGACCCCAGCTTCGAAGCGCTGTACGGCACCCCGGAAGAAATCGCCGTGGCCGCCAAGGAGTTCGGGATCTTTTATGAAAAGATCCCCGCCGGCGACACCTACACCCTGTCCCATACGGCCACCAGTTTTGTCTTCGACACCCGTGGCAACCTGCGCCTGGGCTTGCAGGCATCCCTTACCGCTAAAGAGTGCGCAGAAGACCTGCTCACCGTCATGGAGGTCTGCTAATGACTGCCGTTCAACACCTCAAACGCACCCTGATCGGCCTGTCCCTGCTGGGCCTCGCCGCCCACGCCAGCGCCCAGGTGCAAGTGACCGACGCCTGGGTACGCGCCTCGGTGCCGGGCCAACCGTCCAGCGGCGCGTTCATGACCGTGACCGCCGACAGCGACAGCAAGCTGCTCAGCGTGGCCTCGCCGGTGGCCAAAGACGTGCAGATCCATGAGATGAGCATGAAGGACGACGTGATGCGCATGGGCCCGGTGGACTCGGTGGCCCTGCCGGCGGGCAAGGCGGTCAAGCTCGACCCCGGCGGTTACCACGTGATGCTGATGGGCCTGACCGGCCAGATCAAGGAAGGTGACCAGGTGCCGCTGACCCTGACGGTGCAGGACGCCAAGGGCGAGAAGCAGACCGTTGAGGTTCAGGCCAAGGCGCGTGGGCTGGATGGCATGGACCATAGCAAGATGCATTGATGCACAGGATTTGTGTGGTTGTGCCTGTTTCTGTGGCTGTTCCTGTTTCTGTTTTTGTGGCGAGCGGGCTCGCCACAAAGATCACTCTTCAATCCACGATAAACAGCTTCGCCCCGACACTCGTCGAGGAACGATGCGCCTCCATGTCATTGCCCACCTGGTAACTCATCCCGGCCGTCAGCGTGAACTGGCGGCCGTCTTCCAGCTCCGTGTGCAGCTCGCCTTCCAGGCACAGCAGCACATGCCCGCGCGTGCACCAGTGATCGGCCAGGTAGCCGGGACTGTAATCGACCCTGCGCACGCGGGTGGTGCCGAAGTGGCAGGTGCGCCATGAGGCACTGCCGGTCACGCCGGGGTGAAGCTCGGGTTCGACGGTGGACCAGTCGGTGATGCCAAACGGGACAGCGGTGAGTTCCATGGTGTGCTCGGTTGTCAGTTAACGTGGCTGGAGGCTATCCACCTGACGGCGCGCACGATAGACACAGATCGCGTGGTTTTGTGGGATACAGGCGAGCGCGCTTGTTATCCTGCCGACCTTGCTCCCAAGGACGCGTGCTGATGCAGATCGACCCCGCCTACATCCTCTTTGAGACCGAGCACTGGCTGCTCAACCATCACCTGGCTTCGAAGCTGCCGGGTTACCTGATGCTGGGCGCCAAGGCGCCAATTGATTCCCTCGCCGATATGCCGGAGGCGGCGTTGGCCGAATTGGGTGGACTGCTGGCGAAAACCCAGCGGGTCATGGAAGCACACCTCAAGCCCAAGTGGTTGTATATCAGCCGCTATGGGCATATGCCGGGGTTCCCGCTGCACTTTCATTTCATCCCGGTGTATGACTGGGTGGAGGATGCATTCTGGCGGGATGAGCGTTATCGGCGGTTGCAGGGTTTGGGTTCGCAGGACCTGGCAAAAACGCTCACCGATGGCGCGGAACTGACCCTGTTTGTGTGGCGGGAGTTTGGCGAGAGCCTGATGCCGCCGGTGATCCACGGGCCTTCAGTAGCGCAGGTTATCGGGAACTTGCGCGCGCATTTGCGTCACTGATGCAGGTGTTTTTTCATCGGAATACACGCCAACTGCAACCCCGACGGCGAGTGGTAAATCGCCTGCTCATCGCCCACGTAGCCACACGCGCGATAAAAACTCGCAGCATTCAACGTCGCGTCCAGCACCACCTCTTCAATCGCCAGTTCCCGTGCGACATGCTCTAGGTGCTCCAGCATCGCCTTGCCATACCCGCGCCCGGTGAATGCGGGCAACACGAACAGCGCGCCGACTTCGTTGTTGGCCGGGTCGAGCATGCCGGTGGCCACCGGTTCACCGTTCAAGCAACCCAGGTAGAACGATTTTTCCATCAGCGCGCTGTAGCCGTCCTCGGCCTTGCCGCGGGTCCAGAGCGCCATTTGTTCGACGGTGTAGGCGCCGATGCATTGGCTGCGGATGGCTTCGCGGCGGATGTCAAAAGCGGCGTTGGCGTCGGTGGGGGTGGCGCGTTTTATTTCCAGCATGGGGTCGTTCCTTCATGCGTTTTCATGGCCCGCTCGGGTGAATGAATAACGGAGGTGAGGGAGCTTGCTCCCGCTTTGGCAGTTTAATCTTATCAAGCCCTTAGGCCGATGCCGTCGTTCGGCTAGTCGGTTGCACCTCGGCTGGCGGCACTTTATAGTTCGCCCCGTCGCCGGCTTTGGTCGGCGGCAGGGTTTCGCAGCCCTACAAAATAGAATCAACCTGCACAGTCATCAGACCCTCAGGCGGAGTACGCCTGCGTCTCGCTTTATGGCGGCTGTGCGTGGGAGACCTTCGGGTCTGCCGGGTGTGATTCTTCCTGGTCTGCGAACCCGCGCACAGTTGCCACCCAATCTGTTTCGCAGCAGCAAGGTGGCAGTTCTTTTTAGCCAAAATAGAATCGAACCTTATGACAACTCAACACCCGCCCCGCCGCTTCACCCCCATGTCCCAAACCGCAACCGACTACCCCGTGCTGCTGATCGACAGCGACGCCCCACTCAGCGAGCTGCATGCCTGCGCCAGTGAGCGTCTCAACGCCGCCCTCGCCTACCTGCACCTGATGGCCTGTTCCAACGTGTCCGACTATGCCGAGCACGACATCAACACCGTCGCCAATACCGCCCGGATCATGGTCCAGGATGTGGCGGATGTGTTTACGGTGATCGAGCGTCGAGGCCTTGGTGCGCCTGCGGTGAGTTGATGTGATTTGAGCGGTGAGGAAACCCCGCCTTGGCGGGTTTTCTGGTTTTTGAGGCCTACACCCAAACGGGGGTAATACCGGCAACATTTCCATTCACTCAGCGCCCTGGATGCCAGGAACCTTGCACGTTGAATCGGCCACTCAGTGAAGCGATCCATCCAACCCTCAAACTTACAGGTAATTACCATGCAAGGTATTCAACCCCCTCCTTCCTTCCACACCCCGCCGACACGGCCGGAAGCGCCTGAAGCGTTGCGTATGCCCCCTGCGCCAGGCATGCCGGACCGAGACGTCATCCGAGTCATTGTCACCGATGACAATATGTCTGCAACGACGGAGCTCTTTCATGAACTGGCCAAGCAGAACGGAATATCCGACGCCAGTGTGAGCGTTGGTTCGCCTCATGTTGCTGACTACACCACCCCGCCACAAAGGGTGTGGCCGGTCAGCATCAAGTTTCACCCAGACTGTCCCGATGACACATTCAGCCCTGTAAGGCTCGAAAACGTGAACAATTTCGGTAAACAGATCGACGAAGCACTGCGTAAAGCCCGGATTGTCGATGTAAGCCCGACAGAATGATGGGGTGGATGCCCCACTGATTCGGGCCGTCGATTTAACTGTAAAGAAACCCGCCTTGGCGGGTTTTCTGGTTTCAGGGATCTGTCATTTGAGCAAGACAAGGACTTGATAGCGTCTGTACCGCCGCCATCGCCGCGCGAAAGCTCGACGGCTCCCACGAGGGTTCGGCCGCCCAGACCGAGGCCTTGACGAACGAGCCGTTTTTCAAGCTCGTCGCCTCTACCACCCCGTAGATAACCAGGGCATGCCTGTAGACCGTGCCACAGGGTGGTTTTGTATCTATCATGCGTTCTTTCGTTCACAGCTCCAGGAACCCGCATGCCCGCCCTCACCCTGCGCAACGCCCTCCCCGCCGACGCCGCTCGTTGCTTCGAGATAGAAATCACTGCCTATGAAGGCGACGAAGCCGCGACCCTGGAAAAGATCGCCACACGCATTGCGCTATACCCGCAAGGCTTCCTGATCCTGGAAGCCGAGGGCGAGGTGGTGGGGTTTATCAATGGTGGCTGCGCCCATGAAGTGGTGATGTCGGACGAGGCGTTCAAGGAACTGGTGGGGCATTCGGCCGAGGCGCCGAATGTGGTGATCATGTCGGTGGTGGTCGACCCGGCGCATCAGGGCAAGGGGTATTCCAAGGTGCTGATGATCGAGTTCGTGCAGCGCATGCGCGCGATGGGCAAGCGCACGATTCACCTGATGTGCAAGGAACAGCATGTGCCGTTGTACGCGCGCATGGGCTACACCTATGTGCGTCCTTCACCCTCGGATCATGGCGGCATGGCCTGGCATGAGATGGTGATGGCTCTTTAACGCGGCACATTAACAACACGCCTGTTGTATCGCGTTGTGTAGGCGCAAAGAGTCATTACGCACATAAATGAATGACAAGGTTTAAAAACCTGGGGACCGGCGCCAATATCTGACGCCAGACCTCGCACTACGCACCGTTTTTCAAGACACTGCCGATAGCCAAAACCGCCAGTCGCTGAATCTCTGCCACCACAGTTTTAAACCGTTACACCCGTCTAAAACCGCCTGATTGAACGGCCATTCCGGCTTCTGTAGCCTGCGATGCAACTCGCCAAGGCGGGTTCTGTTGGTCTTTTTCTTACGCACTCAGAGAGGTTCAGTGATGTCTCCAATCAATAGTTTTAACCCCTACGCAGCGATGTCCCCGGCGGGGGAAATAGGCGGTTTTGATAACGACAAGCCAAGGCACAATCCCCTGGATCAAACAGCCGGGGATGATGCCGAAGTATTCGATCCCAACACCCAAAGCTGGCAACCCACCCAGGCCGCCGGTAACGGTCGATACGCCAACCTCGGTGATTCGTATCGCGAGGCGATAGACTTCGAAGCCAGGCCCGATAACATGGGCGGATGGCCACGCAACTAATACCACCTGGAAGCCGTGATGACTGCACCCCTCATTGAAATCAGCGCCCAAGCCGCCTCCGACGCCGAACACCTTCTCGGCAGCGGTCTTGCCGCGTTCAATGAAGCCATCACGGGCTTCAACGATCGTCAGCCACTGTCGGTGTTGATCAAGGATCCCACCACGCGGCAAGTCCTCGGCGGCATCACCGGCAAAACCACCCTGGGCACGGCCTTTCTCGACCTGTTCCACCTACCCGAGACTCTGCGCGGTACAGGCCTCGGCAGCCGGTTGCTGCAAGCCTTTGAGCACGAAGCCCGGCGTCGCGGCTGCACGAACGCGGTGCTCTATACCCTCAGTTTTCAGGCCCCGAGGTTTTATGAAAAGCATGGATGGGTGCGGTTTGGGGAGGTCCCTTGTGAACCGGCAGGCAGCAGTCGCGTGTTTCTGTCCAAGCGGCTGTAACGTTCAGGGGGTTGCCAAATAGCCGATTGCCATGGGTCTCGCCCTGGTGGGAATAATGTCAGCCATTGGTTACCAACTCCCCGACGCCCCGCCACCGCCACTGGAGCCACCGCCCCCGGAAGAACGGCTGCCGGAAGAGCTGCCGGAGCTCGAACCGGACCCGCGGAGTGACCTCGAACGACGACCGCCGCGGGGCTTGTCAAAGATAAGGACTGCAGGAAACGGGATCAGGAAAATCACGTACGGCCAATCACCGGCAACGTACTCAAACACTGTGAACACAGCCCCTGCCAGGTAAACCACCAACAACACCGACAAACGCAAGGAGAACGACTCCGGGCTATCTCTGCGGGACTCCTTGATCGCGTCGAATACTGCCCAGTAAATCAGCAACGTCACCAGGGCGCCCAGCGACCACTCCATCCACTCCGTCCATTCCATGAAATGGATACCCACGCACAGGTACGCGATCGCCACCGCGACGATGTAGATCAACAGCACCAACGCGCAGTAGAACACCCTGCGCACACGCCACAGCGCAGCAAAAACGGCGCCACCGATCAGCATGTTCGCCGGAAATACCAGGAGATAGACCGGCCAATCACCACCCCCGACAAAAGCGACGACCAGTCCCGTGAGCACCGCCGTGGCAATCAAGGCGCGGCGCCAGTGCAGCTTACGGGTAACCATCAGTACGCCGCCGCCGGCGCCGATCACAAACGCCAGCAACACGGCAATGGCGCCAAGGGGCAGCCCCGGATCAGCGATCTTGAGCGGATCACCGCCATCCACCAGAGTGATCAGATCATTCACCCCCCGGGCAACACCGCCCACATAGTTGCCCTCTCGAAACGCCGGGAGAATGTGCTCTTCAATGATGAGGTGGGCCAGCAAATCGGTCACGGTGCCTTCCAGCCCGTAGCCCACTTCGATGCGCACCTTGCGGTCCTCCTTGGCCACCAGCAGCAGGATGCCGTCGTTGACGCCCTTACGCCCCAGTTTCCAGGCGCGGAACAGTTGGTTGGTGTAGTCCTCGAGGCTGGCGTCGCCGGTAGTGGGCACCAGCAATACGGCGACCTGCGAGCCTGTGCGCTGCTCAAGGGCGGCGAGTTGGTCGGTGAGGCGGGTGATGGTGGCGCCGTCGAGGGTGTGGGTGAGGTCGATCACCCGCTGGTCAAGGGCAACGCCGATAGGCGAAGTGTCGGCCTGCGCAGTGACAAACAGGCCGGCGCACACCAGCACCAGCAGACTCAGGACCCATTGCTGCAAGGACCGCATCCTGTTTACCAACTCCCCGACGCCCCGCCGCCACCACTGGAGCCACCACCCCCCGAGGAGCTGCTGTCGGAACTGCTGCTGGAACTGGACCCGCTGGAACTCGAACCGGAGCCACCGCCCGACCCCGAGCCTCCACTGGCGATGCTCTGCACAAACACGATAAACGCCACAAAGGAGGCCACTGGAATCGCCACGATCCAGCCCTGATACCCGTGCCCAAACAGTGTCCCCGCAGCGACGTAGATGGCCATGACCGCCAGCGCACGCAGGAGGAAAAAGCGCGGGCTCTTTTTCCAGGAGGCTTTGATGACGAAGAACAACCCGAGGTACAAGCCCAGCACCAACGCCCCGCCAAACGGCCACACCAGCCAATGGATATAACTGACCTCCACAAACCGATTGGCTATCACCACCCCGACGATGTAGGCCAACAGCCCTATCACGCAGTAGAACGCGGTGCGCGCCAGCCACAATGCGCCGAAGGTGGCGCCGCCAATCAGGAGGGTCAGCGGCAATACCAGCAGGTACATCGGCCATTCCCGGCCCCCGGCGAACACCACCAGCAACACGGTGACGGCCGCCGTGGCGATCAGTGCTCCACGCCAGCCCAGCTTGCGCGCGGCGATCAACACGCCGCCGATGGCGCCAAGGATAAACGCCAGCAACACCGCGATGGCCTCGGGAGCAACCCCCGGCCCTGTCACCTGCGGCAGGTCACCGCCGTCCACCAGCAGCACCAGATCGTTCACCCCCTGGACCACACCGCCGGCATAGTCGCCCTGGCGAAACGCCGGGGTGATGTGTTCTTCAATGATGCGGTGGGCCAGCAGGTCGGTCACCGTGCCTTCCAGGCCATAGCCCACCTCGATGCGCACCTTACGGTCGTCCTTGGCCACGACCAGCAGGATGCCGTCGTTGACGTCCTTGCGCCCCAGTTTCCAGGCGCGGAACAGTTGATTGGCGTAGTCCTCGATGCTGGCGCCACCGGTGGTCGGCACCAGCAATACGCCAACCTGCGCGCCTTTGCGCTGTTCAAGGGCGGCGAGTTGGTCTTTCAGGCGAGTGGTGGTGTCGGCGTCGAGGGTGTTGGTGAGGTCGATCACCCGCTGGTCGAGGGCCACGCCGATGGGCGAAGTCTCGGCTTGGGCGGTGATAAACAGGCTGGCGGAGATCAATACCAGCAGACTCAAGACGGATTGCCGCAACCACCGCATCATGTTTGTTACCTGAAGTTTCTTCCTGAAGGCGCTGACTTTACCTTATCAGCGCTATAACGCGTGACCCAAAGCCATCGACTATCTAAACTGCAGCACACATAGCAATACGCCATAACTTCGAGATTCCCCATGGGCCTACTCCAGCGCAACAACGTCAACGTGATGGGTGACGGGCACTCGACCCTGGTGTTTTCCCATGGTTTTGGCTGCAACCAGGCCATGTGGAATTACCTCGCGCCGCAGTTCAAAGACCGTTTTCGCGTGGTGATGTATGACTTGGTGGGCGCCGGTCTCTCCGACCTCAACGCCTTTGACAAGGCCAAGTACAGCGCACTGGACGGCTATGCCCGCGACTTGAACGAGATCATCGACGCCTTTGCCGAGGGCCCGGTGATTCTGGTGGGGCACTCGGTCAGTGCGATGATCGGCACCCTCGCCGACCGCCTGGCCCCCGGCCGTGTCGCCGCCCACGTGATGATCGGCCCGTCGCCACGCTATATCGATGCCGACGGTTACGTAGGCGGTTTCAAACGCGCCGACATCGACGACCTGCTCGACACCCTCGACAGCAACTACCTCGGCTGGTCCAGTGCCATGGCCCCGGTGATCATGGGTGCACCCGGCCAACCGGCGCTGAGCGACGAGCTGACCGAGAGTTTCTGTCGCACCGAGCCGGACATCGCCAAGCAGTTCGCGCGAGTGACCTTTATGTCGGACAACCGCCAGGACGTGATCGGCCTGCCCACGCCGGTGTTGATCCTGCAATCGAGCAACGACCTGATCGCGCCCGTGGCCGTGGGCGAATACCTGCACAGCGTGCTGCCCAACAGCACCTATTGCCTGGTGGACAATGTCGGCCATTGCCCGCACATGAGCGCGCCGCAGGCCTGCGCGGCGGCCATGGACGCTTTCCTGGTGCCGTGGATGCCCGCACGTGCCGGCTGAGCTGTTCGACAGCGCCGCCTGCGCCCTGGCCGTCACCACGGAAGATGGCACGATCCTGCAGGCCAACGCGCGCTTCAGCGACTGGCTGGGGTTCAGCATCGCCGAGCTGCATGGCCGGCACTTCCAGGACCTGCTGAGCATGGGCGGGCGGATCTTCCACCAGACCCACCTGGCGCCGATGCTGCGCATGCACGGCAGCGTCACCGAGGTGAAGCTGGACATGCTGCACCGCGACGGCCACAAGGTGACCGTGCTGCTCAACGGCAACAAACGCGAACAGGCCGGCGCCGTGGTGTACGACCTGGCGCTGTTCGGCACCACCGACCGCGACAAGTACGAACGCGAGTTGCTCAACGCACGCAACCTGGCCGAAGCACTGTTGCAGGAAAAAACCGCCACCGAAGTCGCGTTGCAGCAAGCCCAGGCCGAGCTGAAGGAGGCCTACGCTATCGCTCAGCGTCGCGCGCTGTTTGCCGAGCAAATGGTCGCGATTGTCAGCCATGACCTGAAAAACCCACTCACGGCGATTCGCATGGCGTCGGACTTTCTCAACCGTGGCGAACGCACCGCCAAGGAACGCCAGTTGCTGGGGCATATCGGCCAGTCGTCCGAGCGCGCGCAACGCATGATTGCCGACCTGCTGGACTTTACCCAGGCACGGGTTGGTCACGGCATCACCATCAAGGCGGCGCCGCTGGACCTGCACGAGGTGATCCATCGCGCGGTGGACGAACTGCGTGTGGCGTTCCCCAAGGCAACGCTGGAGCACCAGGCACAAGGCCGTGGCGACGCCTGCCTGGATGCCGATCGCGTGCAGCAGATCATCGGCAACCTGGTGGCCAACAGCGTGGCCTATGGCGACCCGCAACGGCCGATCACCATCACCTCGCGCCTGGATGACGGCGCTTGCGAAGTGGCGGTGCACAACCACGGCACGGCGATTCCCGAAGCCTTGCTGGCCGGGTTGTTCGAGCCCATGACCCGTGGCACCGACCAAGGCAGCGACGTGCGCAGCGTGGGCCTGGGCCTGTATATCGTGCGGGAATTGGCCAGGGTGCATGGCGGCGATGTGGCCGTGCGTTCCTGTGCCACGGCCGGCACCACCTTCACGGTGACGTTTCAGAACAGGTAGGCACTGCCTTGCATGATCGGCTCCACACTGCCCGTCAACACCACACCGCCCTGCCCGTCCCAATGCACCGTAACCGTACCGCCGTCGCACTGCACCTGCACCGTGGCATCCAGCAAGCCACGGCGGATGCCATTGACCACCGCGCCGCAGCAACACGAACCGGACCCCAACGGCACGCCGCCGCCACGCTCCCAGATGCGCAGGCGGATATGCCCACGGTCGAGCACCTCTACGAAATGCACATTGGTCCTGGCCGGGAACAGCGGGTGAACTTCCAGCGTCGGGCCCACGGCGGCCGGGTCGATGGCGTAGATATCGGCCACGAAAAACGTGCAATGGGGGTTGCCCATGCTGCACGCCGCCGGGTTGCCCGCTAGCGGTAACGTACATGTATCCATGGCCTCGGCCAGCGGCACGGCCGCCCAGTCCAGCGACGGCGCGCCCATGTCCACCGACACCCGCCGCCCCGCCTCGCGCACGCAGGTCAGCAGGCCACGGTCGGTGCGCAGCACCACCGAATCGCTGCGGGTTTCATGCATCAAGCGGTCGGCCACCCCACGCGTGGCGCTGCCGCAGGTTGCCAGCGGCGTGCCGTTGGGGTTCCAGAATTTGACGCGCGCGGCGGCGTCTTCGCAGTCGAGCACCACGGCCAGCTGATTGAAACCGATGCCGGTGTGGCGATTGCCCAGGCGGCGTGCGACTTCCGGGGTGACGGGGTCGTCCAGGCCACGGCGATCGATGATGATGAAATCGTCGCCATGGGCGTGCATCTTTGTGAACGGCAAGGTCATGGGCTGTCCTGGGGTCGACCGGTGGGGGAACTGGAGGATACCCTGAACCGCCCCGACCTTATCGAGCGTCAAGCATGCTTATCGTCTTCAGCGGATTGCCAGGCACTGGCAAAACCACAATTGCCCGCGAACTGGCACACCAGACCGGTGCGGTTTACCTGCGCATCGATGTGATCGAACAGGCCATTCGCGACGCGGGCGTATTGGCGGGCGATGTCGGTGCCAGCGGTTACGGCGTGGCGAATGCGCTGGCGCTGAGTAACTTGCAGTTGGGCCATAGGGTCGTCGCCGATTGCGTGAACCCGGTGCAGGAAAGCCGGGCAGCCTGGACAGCGACGGCCGCGATGGCAGACGCGGCGCTGATCAATGTTCAGGTGGTATGTACAGACGCGCAGGAACACCGGCGCCGTGTGGAAACCCGTACGGGCGACATTCCTGGGTTGACTCCGCCGACTTGGCAGTCGGTATCGGCGCATGAGTACGAGCGCTGGGGCCAGCCCGTGCTGACCCTCGACACGGCCTCCGTGACAGCCACCGAGGCCGTCGCGTTAATCGTCGCCCACACGGCAATGCCCTAGAGCACGCTCCCCATCGCCTTCATCAACACCAGGTCGCGCCCATAAATATCCGGCGCATACACCAGGTCACCCTGGCCATCGACCTGCACCGTCCAGTAGCCCAACAGCACCGGCACCGGGGTGGCCAGCCTGAATTCGTGGGTCACGCCGGTGGCCAGCAGTTCATCGGTGCGTGCACGTTCGGCCGGGCTTACCAGCAGGTCGCGCAGCAACAACGGTTGTTCGACCCTGACGCAGCCGGAGCTGAATGCCCGTGGCCCTTTGGTGAACAGCGGTTGGCTGGGGGTGTCGTGCAGGTACACCGAGTACGGGTTGGGGAAGCGCATCACGATCTTGCCCAGCGGGTTGCGCGGGCCGGCTTCCTGGCGCAGGAGGATGTTGCCGGGGCGCGCCCAGTCGATATTTTCCGGCGCCAGCGGGTGGCCTTCGGCGTCGAGCACTTGCAGGTTCTGCTGGCGCAGGTATTCGGGGTTGAGGCGGATGGCAGGGAGTTTGTCCTCACGCATGATGGTGGGCGGGATGGTCCAGGTGGGGTTGAGGGTCAGCCGGGTGATGCGGGACTTGAGCAGCGGCGTCTGGCGTTCGGCACGGCCTACTTGCAGGCGCGTTTGCCACACCGGGATGCCACTCTGGTACACGCTCAGTTGCGCGGCGGCGACGTTGACCAGCACGCCTTCGGGTTCCAGGTCCTGGGCCAGCCAGCGGAAACGCTCGAGGTTGATGCGCAGTTGTTCGCGGCGCATGGCCGGGCTGATATTGAGTTCGGCCACGGTGCCGGCGCCGATCACGCCGTCCGATTGCAAGGAGTGACTGAGCTGGAAGGCCTTCACCGCCGTGACCAGTTCCGGACCGTATTGTTTGCCCGCGCCCTTGGGTTCGTCGGGCAGGTAGCCACCGCTGTGGAGCCGACGGGCCAGTTCGGGGACGCGCGGGTCGTCCATGCCGGGACGCAATAACGGCCCGCTGCCGACCGGGTCCCAATGGGGCAAGGGTTGCAGGCGCACCGTGGAATAAGCGTTACGCAGGCTGCGGTACAGATCGGCGCTGGGGCGCGCCTGGTCAAAGGCTTGGGCCATGTCGTGCAGGCCGACAGCAGCGAGGGCCAGCACTTCGGTGTCGGGGTCGCGGGTGGGCGGCTGCGAATGCCACAGCGGCTCGAAGCGCGATTGCTGCAGGCGTCCGTAATGCAGGTCCTGCAGGGCTTGCAGGTAGTGCCGGCTGAGGTCGATGTCGCTGCACAGCACATTGGCCATGGCATCCGCCGCAGGCAGACTATAGTGGGTGGGGTCCAACCCGTCATCGGCGAGCATCTGCAATTGGGCGTGCAGTGCCTCGCGGCGATCCTTGGCGGACCACAGCGGCCCATTACCCTGCTGCTGGTAGAACGCTTGCAGGCGCAGTTGGGCGGCGGCGTCTATCTGCGCGGCAAGGCCGGGGCAGACGCTGGGCAGTTGCGCCAGCGCCTGTTGCACCGGGGCCAGCTCGACCGGCGCTGGCGTCGTGACCGGCAACGGCTCGACCGGCAGCACGTCGGCTGTGGCGACCAATGGTGCAACGAGCAGGCAAATGCTCAAGTAACATGCGTGTTTTTTGAACAATAGCTTTGCTCCAATCCACAGTGGGGGATGTACTGTAGATGCTGACTTTTATATGCCGCCTCGGTTTGGTCACCGTAGGCCTGGCTTTACTGAGCAATGTTGCGCTCGCCGCCAATGGCAACCCTCCTTCCTTGTATAGCAGCCTGGCGCGCTCGGCTCCAGAACTCAATCCCACTGTACTGAAAAGCGCCCTGAGCGCCGTGCAATGCGCGGTCAATAATGGCGAGGAACGCTCCGAGCGCCTGGCCGTGATTGACTATTCCCAGCCTTCAACCGCCCGTCGGCTGTGGATCTTCGACCTGCGCAAGAAAACCCTGGTGTTGCGTGACCTGGTGGCCCACGGCGCCAAGTCCGGGGAAAACTTCGCCACCCAGTTCTCCAACCTGGAAGGCAGCCACCAATCCAGCCTGGGCCTGTTCCGCACCCAGGAAAGCTACCTCGGCACCCATGGCTACTCGCTGCGCATGGACGGCCTGGAGCCGGGGTTCAACGACCAGGCCCGCGACCGCGCCATCGTGATTCACGCCGCCGACTACGTCAGCCCCTTGTGGAGCAAGCGCGAAGGCCGCATTGGCCGCAGCCAGGGTTGCCCGGCCGTGCGCCCGCAGGTGGCGCGCCAGGTGGTGGATAAGCTCAAGGATGGGCAGTTCATGTTTTCGTGGTACCCCGACCAGCGTTGGTTGAAGTCCTCGACGTACCTCAATTGCAAACCCCAACAGGTGGCGAGTAGTCGTACAATCCGTGGCGGTTAGCCTGTCCCCACAGATAAAAGAGAGCTTCGCATGCTTCTACATCAATCGACCTGGATCGAGATCGGGCAGTTCCTGGAACGCAGCCGCACGGTGGTGATCCCCATCGGCTCCAACGAACAACACGGCCCCACCGGCCTGCTGGGCACCGACTGGATGTGCCCGGAAATCATCGCCCATGAGGCGCAAAAGAACGCCGACATCCTCATCGGCCCGACCTTCAATATCGGCATGGCCCAGCACCACCTGGGCTTCCCCGGCACCATTTCCCTGCGCCCTTCCACCTTTATCGCGGCGATTGGCGACTGGGTGCGCTCGCTGGCCGGGCATGGTTTCGACAAGATCCTGTTTTTGAACGGCCACGGCGGCAATATCGCCACGATTGAAGCGGCGTTCTCCGAGTTGTACGCCGAGGCGAGCTTTAGCCGTCGCCCTGCCGGGTTTGCGCTGAAGCTGGTGAACTGGTGGGACCTGGAAGGCGTCACCGACCTGGCGCACCGCCAATTTCCGGTGGGCCATGGCAGCCATGCCACACCCTCGGAGATCGCGGTGACGCAGTGGGCGTACCCGGACGCGATCAAGTCGGCCAACTACTCCCCGCAAATCGCCAACACCGGGCCGATCCGTGAAGCCCTGGACTTCCGCGCCCGCTTCCCCGACGGGCGCATGGGCTCGGACCCGGCGCTGGCGACGGTGGAGAAAGGTGGGGAGTTGGTGGCGCTGGCCGCTCAAGGGCTGGTGAAAACGGTTAACAGCTTCAGCAGCGAAGTCAGACCTTAGGCCTTATGCAGTTCTAAATGTGGGAGGGGGCTTGCTCCCGATCGCGGTGGGTCAGCTACAGATAAACTGGCTGTTCCACCGCGACCGGGGGCAACCCCCCTCCCACATTGGTTATCTGCAGTCCTGCGCAACCTGTTCAAGCCGCGACGGCGTGATGGTCGACGCCAGCGGCTTGCGCTCATACAAAAACACCTTGCCGCCGTCCCCGGCCTTGTAGACCTCCAGCACATCATCGGCGGCAATCTTGCTGGTCAACACCACCTTGGCGTGGCGTGAGTTCTGCGTCACGGTGGAGGTGATGCCGTGTTTTTCCAGCTTGGGCAGTACGCAGAGCACATAGGCTTCCGGGCTTTTGCTGGTTTGCAGGGTCAAGGTCGGACTGTTGGGGGCGGAAACACAACCGGCCAGCAACAGGGCCGCGGCCGGTACGAAAAAAGAGCGCATGAAAAAATCCCGAGTATAAAAATAAAGGTTCACATCAACCCGCGCGAACCAGCGCCTTGAGCGAGGCATCGAACTGCTTCAGGGCGTCGAGTTGTACATCCCGCTGCTGCTCGATCCGCGCGGCAATCTCCGGTGCGGCCTTGTCGTGCACCCACACCGAAGGCACCTGCCTGTGCACCGAGCCTTCGGCCTTGGCGATGTATTGCAGATCTGCGTCATAGAACCGCGCAGTAAAGCGCGCCTCGACCTGATCGTTACGCTGGGTCAGCAGTTGGTTATGGGTATCGAGCATCACCACCACATCGGGGTGAGCCTGCACCAGGGCATCCAGGTTGTCGTAGACCGTCACCGACAGAAAGGTTCCCTGCAGCGAGCTCATCAACCAATCAATGGCCAGTTCCGGGTCGGAGCTGTTGACGAACGCCTCGCGGATACGCCCGTCAAGGGCATCCTTGGCGCCATTCAAGGCCATGTCGTGGTAGCGTTCAAGGTAGCTGAGGTTGTCGCGGGTGTTATCGCTTAACAACACGCCCACCGATTGCGCATGCAGCAGGGAGTTTACGCTACCGACGATAGGTAGCAAATGGCCTGTACGTAGTTCATCGGCGATGGCAGCATTGCTCACCACCACAGTGCCGAGCATCAGAATCATTAAACCCAGCTGAATAATCGTCCTCATCGCGCATTTCCTTGAACAGCGTCTCGATGGGGCAATTTTGCGCTTTCCCTGTAAAAACAGAACTTGCGATGCGTGATGGTGACTATTATCTGAAGCGATAGTGTCGCGATAAATCTTATAAGGAGCCGCCATGAAGCCCCACCAGAAAACCTTCGACCGTATTCGCGAAGCGGTCTTGCCGGAGTTTCGCGAGCGAGTCGCCGATTACCTGGCCGACTATGAACACGTGCTGCAGGCCCCGAACGCCGACCCAGACCAAGTCTGCGCCAGCGCCCAACAATTGCGCGGCTACCTGCGTGGTTTGAACACCACGCGGGTGCTGGGCATGGCGGACTGGGAAGACCTGGACCGGCGCGTGGCGCAAATGACCGCAAACGCTACAGCGCAGGACGTGGCTGGTTGAGCCATTCCTGTACCGATGGCCGGCTCCACTGGCGTTGCGCGTAGTCCACCAGCTCGGCGGGCACGCTGTCGCCGTTGAGGATCAGGCGATTGAGCATCACGGCCAGGTCCAGGTCAGCAATGCACCACTCACCGAACAAGTACGACGGGTCACCCGCCAGCAGCGCCTGCGCCGCACTGATCAAGCGGCGTGCTGCCGCTTGGGCGTGCGCTGACAACGGCGGCATTTTCTGCCCATAAAACACCACCAGGGTCGAACGCTCCTGGCGAATCGGCAGCAAGTCACTGCGCAACCACGCCTGTACCTGTCGCGCCCTCGCCCGCTGTTTTGGATCGGCCGGGTACACACTGGTCTCGGGGTAGACCTGGTCCAGGTATTCGGTAATCGCGGAGGATTCCGACAAGGCAAAATCGCCTTCCACCAGGGTCGGCACCCGCTGGGTCACGGACAGCTGGGCAAAATCGGCAGTCTGGTTTTGCGCGGCCTCCAGGTCCATGGTGACCAGGTCGAAGGCCAGGCCTTTTTCCCGCAGGGTCACGAACACCGACATCGCGTACGGGCTGGTGTAGAGCGAATCAACGTAGAGGCGTAACGGGGGCTGGTTCATGGCGGGGCTCCTTGGGTGAAGCCCTACGCTACGAGATGTGCGGCGGGAAAGACAATGCGCTGTTTTTATGGGGGCATTCCTGGACGGAATAGCGGGTTAACCGGCAAAACCGCCCTTGTCCAGAAAGGCGCGTTCTTCATCCGTGGTGTCCCTGGCCAGCACCGCATTACGATGGGGAAAACGCCCGAAGCGCTCGATGATCTGCGCGTGCTGCTTGGCCCAGCGGTAGGTGTTGGCGTCCAACTGCTGGTTGAGGGTCAGGGAGCGTTGCTGGTCCTTTGGGTCTTCCGAGTGTTCGAACGGCAAATAACAGAACGCACGCAATGCCGGCTCAACCTGCCGGTCGAGCCCGGCGTCCACCATGCGCTGGGCATACAGGCGCGCGAGCGGGTCGGTGGCGAACATATGCGCGGTGCCGCGAAAGGCGTTGCGTGGGTATTGGTCGAGCAGGATCAGCAAGGCCAGGGTGCCTTCGGCTGAGTCCAGCCAGCTTTCCAATTCACGCCGGGCGGCTTGCAGGTGGGTGGCGTGGAAAGTGTCGCGGAAGGTGGCGTCGAAGGCATCGTCCTTGGCGAACCAGCGTTTGGGGCCGGCTTGCTGCCAGAAGTCGATGACGGCTTGGGGGGTGCTCATGCTCAGGGCCTACGAAAACGATTTCACTGACGGTATCAGAATCCACGATCTGCGTCGGGCTTTAGAGAGTCACGGCAAGCTGCTGATTATTGTTATAAGATAACGACAATTTTCCGCCCTGCCCTGTGATTCCGCCCATGACCGATGCCGTTCCCCTGCGCCAACGCCTGCTCTCCATCGACGCCCTGCGCGGGCTGGTGATCCTGTTCATGCTGCTCGACCATGTGCGCGAAACCTTCCTGCTGCATCGACAAGTCAGCGACCCGATGAGCATCGACAGCACCGAACCCGCGCTGTTTATCAGCCGCACCCTCGCCCACCTGTGTGCGCCGGTGTTTGTGTTGCTCACGGGCTTATCCGCGTTTTTATACGGCCAGAAATACCAGGGCCGCCGCGATGTGTCGGCATTCCTGTTCAAGCGCGGGCTGTTCCTGGTGGTGCTGGAATTCACCCTGGTCAACTTCGCCTGGACGTTCCAGTTGCCGCCCAGCGTGATCTATCTGCAGGTGATCTGGGCGATTGGCATCAGCATGCTCGCCCTCGCCGCCTTGGTGTGGCTGCCGCGCCCGCTGTTGATTGGGCTGGCGCTGGTGATCATCGGCGGGCACAACCTGCTGGATGGGTTGCACTTCGATCCAGGCTCGGCGCTGCATATTCCGTGGACGATCCTGCATGACCGCAGTTGGATTGACGTGTCCGACAGCCTGCGTCTGCGCACGACTTACCCGGTGCTGCCGTGGATCGGCGTGATTGCCCTCGGTTACGGCCTGGGACCGTGGTTTGCCAAGGCCACGCTGCCTGCCGTGCGCCAGCGCTATTTGCTGCTCGGCGGCTTGGGCGCGGTGCTGGGGTTTGTGCTGTTGCGTGTGCTCAATGGCTACGGCGAGAAACCGTGGCAGGCGTATGACAGCGGCGTGCAGACGCTGATGAGTTTTTTCAACGTCACCAAGTACCCGCCTTCGCTGTTGTTCCTGGCATTGACGCTGGGGATTGGGCTGTTGCTGTTGCTGGCGTTTGAACGCGTGGGGCATCGACGCTGGATCGGCGTGTTGGCGGTGTTTGGTTCCGTGCCGATGTTCTTTTACCTGCTGCATCTTTATGTGCTGAAAGTGCTGTATGTCCTGTGTGTTGCGCTGTTTGGCCTGAACCATGGCAACTACTTTGGCTTCGACAGTATGGGTGCGGTGTGGCTGATGGCGCTGGCATTGCCCCTGGCGCTCTACCCGCCGGTGCGCTGGTTCGCCGCGCTCAAGGCCCGCCGCCGCGACCTGGCGTGGCTCAAATACCTCTAATCTGACACAGATCCATATGTGGGAGGGGCGGTGCGACGATTGCTCCCGATAGCGGTGGGTCAGCCAACAAATCTGCTGACTGACACTCTGCTATCGGGGCATGGGTATCTAGACAACTTTGGCGTCGCCCTGAGCCTGTGGCGAGGGAGCTTGCTCCCGTGACGGCTCGGGAGCCGACGACTATCTAACTGATGCATCGCGACTTAAATGTGGGAGCGGGACTTGCCCCCGATGGCGGCCTCTGGGCCGACCATTTTTTTGGATTGGACCGGGTACATATCCGTTGCTGCGGTAACGGCGGCTTAGGGTTCCGCCCTGACGGCGGCTCACTTTGGAAAAGCCCCAAAGTAAGCAAAGGGCTCTTGCCCCACCACTCGGCACCTCGCCCAGGCTCGGTGTGCCCGTAATCCGACAGTGATTTGGGGGGGCGCCTGAGATCAAGATCAAGATCTAAAGCAAGATCAAGGGCGGCTCGCTTCGCATCGTGGGTACCGTTGGCTAATACAACGTTGTGTAGATACCCATACTCATCGTGGCATAGGTATCTACACAATTTTCAGAGACTGGCGAGTTCCCCTGTGGCGAGCGGGCTTGTCCCGCGTTGGGCCGCGTAGCGGCGCCAAAACAGCCGCTATGGAGTTTCTGATACACCGCATGCTGCTTTACTGGGGCTGCTGCGCAGCCCAACGCGGGACTAGCCCGCTCACCACAGGGAGATTTGTCAGAGGCTGAAAAGTTGTGTAGATACCCATGGCTATCGGGGGCAAGCCCCCTCCCACATTTTTACGATATCAAGCCAACTCAGCCCGTAGCTGGCGAGCTGCGGTGACCATATGAATCAACGCCGCTTCCGTCTCCGGCCACCCCCGCGTCTTCAACCCGCAATCCGGGTTCACCCACAAACGCTCGGCGGGAATCCGCTGGGCGGCCTTGCGCAGCAGGTTGGCCATTTCCGACGCATCCGGCACCCGTGGCGAGTGGATGTCGTAGACGCCCGGGCCGATGTCGTTGGGGTAGGCGAAGGCTTCGAACGCGTCCAGCAACTCCATGTCCGAGCGTGACGTCTCGATGGTGATCACGTCGGCGTCCATGGCCGCGATGGACTCGATCACATCGTTGAACTCGCTGTAGCACATGTGCGTGTGGATCTGGGTTTCATCCCGCACGCCCGAGGCGCACAGGCGGAACACTTCGGTGGCCCAATCCAGGTACCCCTGCCACTGCGCCTGGCGCAACGGCAAGCCTTCGCGGAACGCGGCTTCGTCGATCTGCACGATCCGGATGCCGGCGGCTTCGAGGTCGACCACTTCGTCGCGAATCGCCAGGGCCAGTTGGCGGGCCTGCACTTCGCGGCTCACGTCCTCGCGGGGGAACGACCACATCAGCATGGTCACAGGGCCCGTCAGCATGCCCTTCATGACCTTGCGGGTCAGGCCTTGGGCGTAGCGGATCCACTCCACCGTCATCGCCTTCGGGCGGTTCAGGTCGCCGACGATCACCGCTGGTTTCACGCAACGCGAACCGTAGCTCTGCACCCAACCGAAGCGGGTGAACACGTAGCCGTCCAACTGCTCGGCGAAGTACTCGACCATGTCGTTACGCTCGGCTTCACCGTGCACCAGCACGTCCAGGCCGAGGTTTTCCTGCACCTCGACGGCGTGACGAATCTCGCTGTGCATGGCTTCGACGTATTCGGCCTGGCTCAACTTGCCTTGCTTGTACGACTGACGCGCCAGGCGGATCGACGCGGTCTGCGGGAACGAACCAATGGTGGTGGTCGGGAACAGCGGCAGGTTCAGGCCCGCACGTTGTTTCTCGATGCGCTGGGTAAACGGCGACTGGCGCTGGCTGTCCTGGCCGGTAATCGCCGCTACACGCGCTTGTACCGCCGGCTTGTGGATACGCGGCGAGGCAGCGCGGGATGCCTGCACGGCGCGGCTTTCAGCCAGGGCGGCGAGGACGTTGGGCGCTTGCGGCTGGTTAACCGCTTGCGTCAGCACCGCCACTTCGGCGCACTTCTGCACGGCGAACGCCAGCCAGCTTTTCAGCTCGGCATCCAACTGGTCTTCACGGCCCAGGTCCACCGGGCTGTGCAGCAAGGAGCAGGACGGCGCCACCCACAGGCGATCACCCAGTTTTTCATGGGCATGCTGCAAGGTGGCCAGGGCGTTTTCCAGGTCGCAACGCCACACGTTACGACCGTTGACCACGCCCAGGGACAGCACCTTGTACGCCGGCAGGCGGTCAAGGATGGTCGGGTACTGCTCCGGCGCACGCACCAGGTCGATGTGCAGGCCATCCACCGGCAGGTTCGCGGCCAGGCCGAGGTTCTCTTCCAGGCCGCCGAAGTAGGTCGCCACGAGCTTTTTCAGCGGGTCACGCTGGATCAGGTTGTAGGCACGCTCAAAGGCGTTTTTCCAGTCCTGCGGCAGGTCGAGCACCAGGATCGGCTCGTCGATCTGCACCCACTCCACGCCGAGGTCGGCCAGGCGCTGGAAGATCTGGCCGTACAACGGCAGCAGGCGCTCAAGCAGGTCGAGCTTGTCGAAGTCACCGCCCTTGGCCTTGCCCAGCCACAGATAGGTCAGCGGGCCGATCACCACCGGCTTGACGGTGTGACCCAGGTCACGGGCTTCCTGCACCTCTTCGAACAACTGCTCCCAACCCAGCTGGAATTGCTGGTCGGCGCTGAACTCAGGCACCAGGTAGTGGTAGTTGGTATCGAACCACTTGGTCATTTCCTGGGCGTGGGCGCCGCCGCAGCAGCTGTCGCTGACACCCCGGGCCATGCCGAACAAGGTATGCAGGGTGGCGTTGCCGTCGGCTGGACGGAAACGCTCGGGGATCACGCCGAACATCAGCGAGTGGCTCAGCACCTGGTCGTACCAGGCGAAATCACCGACAGGCAGAAGCTCGATACCGGCCTGTTTTTGCAAATCCCAGTGGGTCTTGCGCAAGTCACGGCCAACGGCCCGCAGGCCGGCTTCGTCGAGTTCGCCCTTCCAGAACGCTTCCTGCGCCTTTTTCAGTTCACGATCGCGTCCAATGCGCGGAAATCCAAGGGAATGAGCGACTGCCATGACTTACAACTCCAATGTCGGTAGGTATGGCAGCCATTGTCGACACCCTCTCATCGTGAGACAAACTCATTTTATTCCAGACCATCACAAGATTTCCTCACGTTGAAGGTATTCAAAAGATCGACCCATCACTGGCCCAGCCCCACTACTCGGGCACAGACTTCGCCCCGCCCTATAGGAGCGAGCACGCTCGCGCCTACAGGGATGAACGTCCTTAGCGGTACTACATCAACGGAATCGAATAACTCACAAACACCCGGTTCTGGTCCTGGTCCCGCGCCACTTCACTGCGCGACACGCCGTTACGCCAGCCGAACCCGACGTTCTTGAATGTGCCGCTCTGCACCACGTAATCCAAGGAGATGTCCCGCTCCCACTCACTGGCGTCGTTGCCGCTGGTGGTGAGGATGTGCTCGCCCTTGAGGTACATCACCGAGGCCTTCAGGCCGGGTACACCCAGCGACGCGAAGTCGTAGGCGTACTGGGCAAAGGCGGTGCGTTCGCCGGCCTGGATGAAGGTCTGCACGGTACGGTCGGTGTAGAGGTACAGGCTGGCACCGCCCTCGCCTTTGTTCACCAGGCCGCCCTGGTTGAGTTGGGCGAAGTTGCTGTCGTCCGAGACTTGCTGGTAGCCGGCGGTGATCGCGTGCGGGCCCAGGGAGTAGATGAACGCGGCGCTCCAGGTGTTGTTGTCGATTTCACCGTTGCCGTTCTTGGTGAAGCCGCCCAATTTGTAGCCTTCGGCACGTCCGGCGGCGCTGCTGTTTTTGCCGTCGGAACTGGTCTTGAAGTAGCGCAGGTCGGTTTTCAATGAGCCGTATTCGCCCAGCGGCAATACGTGGATCAACCCGGCGAAATGTTGTTGGTAATAGTCTTCGAGGTTGGCGTAGTAGTACTGGACCATCAGGTCCTTGGTCAGTTGATAGTCCGCACCGGCGTAGGTGAATTTATTGCTTTCCTGGGTACCGCCCGCCGCTGCCAGGCCACTGCGGTCGCTGGAGCCGCGACCGGTGGTGTGCTCAAGCTGGCCGCCGACCAGGGTCAGGTTGTCGATGTCCTTGCTGGTGACTTGCCCGCCTTCGAACGACTGCGGCAACAGGCGGCCGTCGTTGCTCACCAGGATCGGCAGGTTCGGGCGCAGGTAGCCGTAGCGCGCTTCGGTCTTGGCAAAGCGTGCCTTGGCGGTGGCACCGCCACGGGCCCAGTTGTCCGTGGCCTTGCCGTCTTCGGTGGGGATCATCGAGCTGCCGACATGGCGCGCGGCGCTGCTGTCAAGGGTCACGCCGAGCATGCCGATGGCGTCCAGGCCAAAGCCGACGGTGCCGTCGGTGAAGCCCGACTGGTAGTTGAGGATAAAGGCCTGGCCCCACTCTTCGGTCTTCGACGGTGCCGCCGTGCCGTCGCGGTTGTCGTTATTGAAGTAGAAGTTACGCATGCTCAAGTTGGCTTTGCTGTCGCTCAAAAAGTCAGCAGACGCCAAGGGGCTCAGGGCAATGCCCAGGCCGCCGGTCAATACACTTAATACATTCAACGTGGCTTTCATCAGGACGAACTCCGGCGCGGAATCCAAGTTCCGAGCGCAAAAAATGGGCAGCAGGATGCCGTCGGCCAAACGTGACGTTGGCCGGGGCGTTAACGGTTATTCAGGTGCGTATTAGCTAGTTGAGTGAAGTGAAACCTCCGTAAAACCTCAGTCAATCAATCCATGAGCGTCATAAAACGGATACGGCCCCGGGTAATCCCCGAACACGCCGTTGTGGCTGATCAAGCCGTGTTGCGCATCCCAGCGATGCAACAGATAACCCGCCGGCTCCAGGTTGAAATGCGCGGGCGCGGCGTCTTGCAGGTCCAGCACAATCTGATGGGAGGTGCCGGGGCACACACAACTCAAGCTGCCGCCAAAGCGTCGCTGCATCGGCCGGTGCAGGTGCCCGCACAGCAGGCGTTCCACTTGCGGATGGCGCGCCACGACGCGCTCCAGTGCGGCGGCGTTGATAAAAGGTTCTCGGTCCATATGGCCGATGCCGCTGATAAACGGCGGGTGGTGCAGGATCAGCAACGTCGGCGTGTCAGGACGTCGCGTCAGTTGTGCGTCCAGCCACTGCAATTGGCTGTCCACTAGCTGGCCGCCGTGCCCACCCGGGATAGTCGAGTCCAGGCCGATCAGGCGCAGTGGATGCTCGTCCACCACCCAGTCCAACGGCCCCTCTGCCGACAACGGCAAATAGGCATGATCACGGAATGCCTCGAGCAACGGCCCGCGTGTGTCGTGGTTGCCCGGTACCAGGTAGCACGGCATGTGCAGGCGCGCGAGTTCGGGGTGCAGCACGGCGTATTCATCGGCGCGGCCGAAGTCCACCAAGTCACCGCTGATCACCACGATATCGGGGCGTGGGGTGCTGGCGTTCAAATGGTCAACGGCACGGCGCAACGCCCCCAGGGTATCGACCACCCCATACGTCAGGCGCTGGCCGGCTTTAAGGTGCAGGTCGCTGATCTGTGCAACAAGAAACGGACGATTCACAAGCAAACTCTCACGCATTCAGGGTGAACAACATGTGCGGCGCGATAGCCAGGGCCATCGGTGTGCCGACGGCGTAGAGCTGGTTGTCGCTGCTGTCCACCAACAGCGGCTGCGGGCCGCCCACGTCCACCAGCAGGCGGCTTTGCGCGCCCTGGAAAAACTGCGCCAATAGATGCCCGTGCAAGTGCCCCTCGCTCTCCATCACCCGCAGGTGTTCGGGGCGGCAGTACACCGTGCTGGGCACGTCGGCGGCCTGCCACGGCAACTCGCCGCCGCAGACTTTCAGGCCATGGGCAGTTCGCGAGGTGACGGCAAAGGCATTGAGGTTGCCGACAAAACCGGCGACGAACGCATTGGCCGGTTGCTGGTAGATCTCCCGTGGGCTGGCCAGTTGCGCGACGCGGCCGTGCTCCATCACCAGGATACGATCGCCCAGGGCCATGGCTTCGCCCTGATCGTGGGTGACAAATACCGAGGTAATACCAAGGCCGCGCAGCAGTTCATTCAGCTCGCTGCGCAGGCGTTCGCGCAATTGCGCATCGAGGGCCGCCAGCGGTTCATCCAGCAACAGCACTTTGGGGCGTGGCGCCAAGGCACGGGCCAAGGCCACGCGCTGACGCTGGCCACCGGACAATTCGTGGATGCTGCGCTTGCCATGGTTTTGCAGGCCCACCAGCTCCAGCAATTCCTCGCAGCGCTTGTTCCGCGCAAGCGGCGCCATGCCGCGAATCTTCAAGCCGTAGACGATATTGCCGGCCACATCCAGGTTGGGAAACAGCGCGTAGTTCTGGAACACCATGCCCACGTCGCGGCGCTCGATGGGCAGGCGGGTGACGTCGTCGGTGCCGAAAAAAACCTGGCCCACGTCCGGGCGTTCCAGGCCGGCAATCAGGCGCAAGGTGGTGGTCTTGCCGCAGCCGGACGGGCCGAGGATCGCCAAAGTTTCACCGCCTTCGACGGTCAGGTTCAGGTCATGCACAGCCACGGTGCCATCGGCGAACGCCTTGCGACAGCCTTGCAGGCGGATAGTGATAGCGGTCATCGACGCTCTCCACGGGACAAACGAGCGCTGATGGCCTGCAACGCAATCAGCAGCGGCACGATCATCAGCAAAAAGATAAGGGTGTAGGCGCTGGCGATTTCCAGGCGCGCCGAGGCGTAGCTGTCCGCCAGGCCCACGGGCAATGTCTTGGTCATCGGTGTGTGGAGCATCCAGGTCAGGTTGAATTCGCCCAGCGACAAGGTCACCACCATCAGCACGCCAGCGAGAATCCCCGCCCGG
This sequence comes from Pseudomonas grimontii, assembly GCF_007858185.1. Classification (GTDB taxonomy): domain Bacteria; phylum Pseudomonadota; class Gammaproteobacteria; order Pseudomonadales; family Pseudomonadaceae; genus Aquipseudomonas; species Aquipseudomonas grimontii. The sequence goes on along the minus strand of NZ_VFES01000031.1, from coordinate 17,028 downwards.
CAGTTGGGCACCACCACGCTGAAAAAGCGCTTGATCGGCCCGGCGCCCAGACTGGCCGCCGCCTCTTCCAGCACCGGCAGTTGCTGGCGTTGCATCACCGCCATCACCGGGCGTACCAGGAACGGCAAGGTGAACAGCACATGGCCCACCAGGATGAACAGCCAACTGCTGCGAAACGTGCCGAACTGGCCGTAGGTGAGCAGCAACGCCAGCGCACTGGCCAACCCCGGCATCGCCACCGGCAGCACCATCAGTTCTTCGAAGGCACGGCTGAAGCGGTTGTTCATGCGCACCAACGCATACGCCGCCGGCACACCAATCACGCAGACGCACACCGCGCACGCCAGCGCCAATTGCAACGACAGCCATACGGTGGGCGAATAGGCCTGCCATACCTGGATCAGCCAGTCGAAGGTCAGGCCGCTGGACAGGCCGACGAAGAAATTGCGCGTCAACCCGGCCAGCAACGACATCAGCACCGGCACCAGCATGAAGGCGCACACCAGCAAGGTGAACAGCAGTTGCATCACAAACAGCGATGAGCGTTTCACAAGACAGTCCCCGCATTTTTCACCAGGCGCCGCGTGAGCAACAGCACCGCCCAGGTCACCGCGCCGAGCACCACCGACAACGCGGCGGCGACGGCAAAGTTGGCGTAGTTGGTGAATACATTGTAGATCGCCACCGGGGTTACATTCAGGCGCGTGCCCAAGGTGAACGCGGTGCCGAAGGCGCCCATGGACGTGGCGAAGCAGATCGCGCCGCAGGACGCCAACGCCGGCGCCAGGCCCGGCACGATCACGTCGCAGACCACCCGCCAGTGTCCTGCTCCCAGCGAATGCGCGGCTTCTTCCAGGCTGCGGTCGAGGCTTTCGCACGCGGCCATCACCGTGAGGATCACCCGGGGAATCGAGAAGTACAGGTAGCCGACAAACAGCCCGGCCAGCGAGTAGGCAAAGATCCAGCGCTCACCGGCCAATTGCAGGCCCAGGGCCGCCAGCAGCCCCTGGCGCCCGGCCAACAGGATCACCAGGAAGCCCACCACTACCCCGGGAAACGCCAACGGAAACGTGAGCAACGCCACCAACGCCGAACGCCCGAAAAACTGCTGGCGCGCGAGGAACACGCCGCTGATGCCACCGATCAACAACGCGGTGAACGTCACGACGATGGCCAGCACGCAGGTCTGCGCCAGGCTGCCCAGGTACTGCGCGCTACTGAGCACCTGCCAATAGCCGCTGCCGTGGCTGTCGCGGCTTTCGGCGCCGAGCATCATCAAGTGCGCCAGCGGCAGCAGCCAGAACGCGAACAGCACCGCAAAGGCCGGGGCCAGCGCCCAGGCCGCCTGTTTTGCCGATGCAGCCACTTACTTGACCTCGTTCAGATAACGGGCGGCGAAGGCTTCCTGCACAGCGGCCATTTTCTGATAGTCCACCACACCGGCGCGGGCGTAATCGCTGTCGGGCAGGAACTGCGCGGCCACTTCAGCCGGCATCTGCACGGGACGCACCGGGCGCAGGTAGGCCTTGGCCCACAGCGCCTGGCCGGCGTCGGACAGCACAAAGTCCAGCACCTTCTCGCCATTGGCGCGGTGCGGCGCGTTGGCCACCAGGCTCATCACATAGGGCACGCTGATGCTGCCTTCCTTGGGGATCACGAAAGCGACATTGGCGTTGTCCTTATAGCGGGCGCGGTAGGCGTTGAAGTCGTAGTCCACCAGGATCGGCAACTCGCCGGACAGCACCCGTGCATAGGCGGTTTGCTTGGGCACGATGGGGGCATTTTTCGCCAGTTTCTGGAAGTAGTCGATGGCCGGGCCGAAGTTGTCCAGGTCGCCGCCCATTGCGCGGTTGATCGCCACGGCAGAGACGTAACCGACGAAAGCGCTGGACGGGTCCAGGTAGCCGACCATGCCTTTGTATTCAGGCTTGAGCAGGTCGGCCCAGCTTTGCGGCACCGGCAGGCCACCCAATGCATCGACGTTGACCATGATGCCCAAGGTCCCGGAGTGGATCGCAAACCATTGGCCGGCGGGGTCTTTCAAGCCGGCGGGGATCTGCTCCCAGCCCTTGGGTTTATAGCCCTCGACCACGCCGGCCTTTTGCGCCTGCAAGCCGAAAGTCACGCCGTAATACACCACGTCCGCGACCGGCGCGGCCTTTTCGGCCACCAGTTGCGCCAGGGACTGGCCAGAGTTCTTGTTGTCCAGCGGCACCTGCACACCGGTACTGGCGGCGATGGCCTTGAGCTGGGTGCCCCAGTCGGCCCAGTCCGGCGGGCAGTTGTAGCAAATCGCGGTGTCGGCGGCCTGGGCCAGGCTGGCCACACCGCAGAGCAGCACGGCTGCCAGGGTTTTACTGAATGCGCGCATCAAGGGACTCCTCAAACGGTTGGGTACTTTCGCCCGGCCGGATATGGCAAGGCAGGCAATGGGAAACCGGGTCATTCCCGGCGATCTGCGCCAGCAGTTGGTCAATTACCGTGCTGGCCAGCAGCGCGATGGGCTGTACCACGCTGCACAGGGTCGGGTGCATCTGGGTGCCGAGGGCGATGCCGTCAAAGCCCATCACCGACAACTGCCCGGGTACATTCCAGGCATTGCGGCGCAGCTCGGCGATCAGGCTGATAGCCAGGAAATCGTTGGAACACACCAGGGCGCTGGGGGCGTCGGGGCCGTTGAGGTACGGCTGGATGGCGGCGAATTCGGCCTGGGTATGCGCGGGCATTTCGATCACCGCGCGGCTTTTGAGGCCGTATTCCTTCACCGCATCGCAGTAACCGGCATAGCGCAGGCGTGCGCGGTCGGACTGCAAGGCGGGGCCGGCGACCATGCTGATGCGTCGATGGCCGGCCTCCAGCAGGTAACGCGTGGCCAGAGCCATGCCCGCGCGGTTGTCCACCGACACGGCGCTGTAGTTGGGGTTGCTCGGTTGGTGATAGGCCAGCACGAACGGGGTCTTTTCGGTATTCAGGCTACTGAGCACGCTGTTGCTTTCGGCATCGGTGACCGTCAGCACCAGGCCATCGACGCGCTGGCGCAGCAGTTCCTCCACCACAATGCACTCGCGCTCGCTGCTGTAGTCGGTGGTCGCCAGCACCAGGCTGTAGCCACGCAACCGCGCGGCACGCTCCATGGCTTGGAACTGTTCGGCAAACACCGGGTTGAGCAGGTTGGGCACCACCACGCCGATCAACTGGGTGGTTTGCAGGCGCAGTTGGCGGCCGAGCAGGTTGGGCCGAAACCCCAACTCACGGGCAGCGGCGAACACCTGCTCACGGGTCGCCGGGCGCACCTGGTCGGGGGAGGCAAAAGTGCGGGCGGCGGTAGCGCGGGATACGCCCGCCAGCCGCGCAACGTCTTTCAGGTCAGTCATGTTTACTCGCTTGAGATCGATCTCATTGGCGAGGACAGTAACGGGGGAATGTGGCAGGAAGGTGGTGGGGAGATGACGGTTTGATGGCAGCGAAGCAAAGTCACCTAGGCCAAAATGTGGGAGGGGGCTTGCTCCCGATAGTGGTGGATCAATAAAGAATAGGCTGGCTGACACACCGCCATCGGGGGCAAGCCCCCTCCCACATGAGAGCGGTGTCCATGCATAGATAGTCATACTCAGTGGTTAGGATCGTAAAGCTGGCGCAGCAAAATCCGCCGGCTAACCTTTCGATTCGATCCAAGTGCGGGCACAATGCGTGTCCTTTTTTGGCAGGCACCGCCGCAGGCTCTCAAAAATGATCAAAACGCCGTACTACCTCATCGATAAACAGAAGCTTCTGGTCAACATGCAGAAGATTGCTTACGTGCGCGAGCAGTCCGGCGCCAAGGCCCTGCTGGCGCTCAAGTGCTTTGCCACCTGGTCGGTGTTCGACCTGATGCAGGAATACATGGACGGCACCACCTCGTCGTCGCTGTATGAGTTGAAGCTCGGTCGCCAGAAGTTCGAAGGCGAGGCGCACGCCTACAGCGTGGCCTGGGCCGACGATGAAATCGAAGAGATGCTCGCTAACTGCGACAAGATCATCTTCAACTCCATCAGCCAGCTGCAGCGTTTTGCCGAACGCAGCGAAGGCAAGACCCGCGGCCTGCGCGTCAACCCGCAGGTGAGCAGCTCCGACTACCTGCTGGCCGACCCGGCACGCCCGTTCAGCCGCCTCGGCGAATGGGACCCGGTGAAGATCGAAGGCGTGATCGAACAGATCTCCGGCTTCATGTTCCACAACAACTGCGAGAACGGCGATTTCAACCTGTTCGACCAGATGCTCAACACCATCGAAGAACGCTTCGGCGCGCTGCTGCACAAGGTCAACTGGGTCAGCCTCGGCGGCGGCATCCACTTCACCGGTGAAGGCTATGCCATCGACGCCTTCTGCCAGCGCCTCAAGGCGTTCTCGCAGAAGTACGACGTGCAGGTCTACCTGGAACCCGGCGAAGCGGCGATCACCAACAGCGCCTCCCTGGAAGTCACCGTGCTCGACACCCTCTACAACGGCAAAAACCTCGCCGTCGTGGACAGCTCCATCGAAGCCCACCTGCTGGACCTGCTGATCTACCGCCTCAACGCCAAGCTGGCGCCGAGCGAAGGCGAACACACCTACATGGTGTGCGGCAAATCCTGCCTGGCCGGGGACATCTTCGGCGAGTATCAATTTGATCGTCCGCTGGCCATCGGCGATCGGCTGTCGTTCATCGACACCGCGGGCTACACCATGGTCAAGAAAAATTGGTTCAACGGCCTGAAAATGCCGTCCATCGTAGTGAAACAACTCGACGGTACAGTCGAAGTGGTTCGTGAATTTGGTTACGACGACTACCTGTCCAGCCTTTCGTAAGCTGGCGGATATAGGAGAAATAAAGCAATTGAAAAAGAACGTTCTTATCATTGGTGCAGGAGGTGTCGCCAAGGTGGTGGCCCACAAGTGCGCGCAGCACAACGACGAACTCGGTCGTATTGCTATCGCGTCGCGCAACATCTCCAAATGCCAGGCCATCATCGACAGCGTCAAGGCCAAGGGTAGCCTCAAGGTTCCCGCCGACATCCAGGCCTTCGCGCTGAACGCCCTGGACGTGGAAGCGACCAAGGCCCTGATCCGCGAGACCGAATCGCAGATCGTCATCAACGTGGGTTCCGCGTTCCTCAACATGTCGGTACTGCGTGCCTGCATCGACACGGGCGTTGCGTACCTCGACACCGCCATCCACGAAGAGCCGGGCAAGGTCTGCGAGACCCCGCCGTGGTACGGCAACTACGAATGGAACCACCTGGAAGAGTGCAAACAGAAGAACATCACCGCCATCCTTGGCGTGGGCTTCGACCCGGGTGTCGTCAACGCGTATGCCGCGCTGGCGCAGCAACAGCATTTCGACCGCATTGATTCGATCGACATCCTCGACGTCAATGCCGGCTCCCATGGCAAATACTTCGCCACCAATTTCGATCCGGAAATCAACTTCCGCGAATTCACCGGACAGGTGTGGAGCTGGCAGAACAGCCAGTGGACCAGCAACACCATGTTCGAAGTCAAACGCACCGACGACCTGCCGGTCGTGGGTTCGCAGAACCTCTACCTCACCGGCCACGATGAAGTGCACTCGCTGTCGAAAAACCTCGACGTGCCCAACGTGCGGTTCTGGATGAGCTTCGGCGAACACTACATCAACGTGTTCACCGTGCTGAAAAACCTCGGCCTGCTCTCCGAGAAGCCGGTCACCACCGCCGAAGGCCTGGAAGTGGTGCCGTTGAAAGTGGTCAAGGCCGTGCTGCCCGACCCGTCTTCGCTCGCCCCGGGCTACACCGGCAAGACCTGCATCGGCGACCTGGTCAAAGGCACCAAGGATGGCCAGCCACGCGAGATGTTTATCTACAACGTGGCGTGCCACGAAGAAGCCTTTGCCGAGACGGACAGCCAGGGCATCTCCTACACCGCAGGCGTTCCACCGGTAGCCGCAGCGCTGCTGGTAGCCCGTGGCGAGTGGGATGTGAAACACATGGCCAACGTCGAGGAACTGCCAGCTGAACCGTTCCTCAAGGCGCTGGACGTGATGGGCTTGCCGACTCGGATCAAGGACGAGCACGGTGATCGAGCCTGGGATGCAATGGCCTGATAGGCGATAGCTGACCGAACAAAAAATGCGCCCTCAGGGGCGCATTTTTTGTTTGGGCTCACATAAATCCCAAAACCAATGAAGAGCCAAATGTGGGAGGGGGCTTGCTCCCGATGGCGGTGTGGCAGTCAATACATTTGTCACTGACCCATCGCTATCGGGAGCAAGCCCCCTCCCACAGGGATAGCACTTCGCCCCGAACTCTCAGAGTTTTCCCACGACTGTTTCAGGTTGTCGCTCGGAACGCGGCTGACTAACCTCTCCGCCGTCGCTGCCAATTCAGCGACCGGATTTGACCGTCCGGCCTTGTTAACGAACTGCTACGCCCTGCACCTATCCCAGGCGTTTTTTTTGTGCCTGAGGTATCGTGTCGCGGCAGTTGTGCGCGGGATACCTTCGGGTATGCCGGGTTCGTTGACAACCGGTCGGTCAACCCGCGTACAGCTGCCACCCTCTTCGTTTGACCGCGAACGCTGGCGGCTCCACTTGTCGACGGAGCTTCACCATGATCAAAGACAGCCCCAATCCCCCAGAAAAACTCTTCACCGTAAACCCCAACCTGGGCACCGAAACCCTGCTGGTCAACGCATCCCAGGATCTATCCTCCATCACCGACATCGCCACTCACCTGGCCTTTGAAATCGACGGAGCGCAACGCAATGTGGCGTTGGGCATCTGCCGAATGCTGGAAGGTGTGCAACTGTTGGTAGACAAAGCATTGGATGACGCCCATCCAGCGGCATGACACCCAGATCATCGTTCCCACGCGCGTGGAAACGAGCTCAAAACACCGACCACCCAATCCGCTCACTCAACAACTCCAACGCCTTGATCCCCGCCAGCGAGTTGCCCGCCGCGTTCAACTCCGGCGACCACACGCACACCGTAAATTGCCCCGGCACCACCGCGACAATGCCGCCGCCCACACCGCTCTTGCCCGGCAAGCCCACGCGGTAGGCAAAATTGCCCGCCTCGTCATACAGCCCGCTGGTGGCCATGATCGAGTTGACTTGCTTGGTCTGCCGCGCGCTCAGGATCTGCTCGCCGCTGTGGGCGCTGGTGCCCTCGTTGGCGAGGAAGCTGAACGCCTTGGCCAAGTCCAGGCAGCTCATCTGCAAGGCGCAGTAGTTGAAGTAGCTGTGCAGCACCGCATCCACGTCGTTGTGGAAGTTACCGAAGGATTTCATCAGGTAGGCCATGGCCGCATTGCGCGCGCCGTGCTGGGCTTCGGAGTCGGCGACGACGCTGTTGACCAGGATCTGCGGGTTGCCCGACAGGCGCCGCACGAAGTCGCGCATCGACAGGATCGGCACGGCAAAGCGTGATTGGTTGATGTCGCAGATCACCAGCGCGCCGGCATTGATGAAGGGGTTGCGCGGGCGGCCACGTTCGAATTCCAGTTGCACCAACGAGTTGAACGGCTGCCCCGAAGGCTCGTGCCCCAGGCGTTCCCAGATGGTTTCACCACCGTGGTCGATGGCCTGCACCAGGCTGAACACCTTGGAAATACTTTGCACCGAGAACAGCGTATCGGCGTCACCGGCGCGATAGGCCGAGCCGTCATTGCCGTACACCGCGATGCCCAGTTGGTTGGCCGGTACATCAGCCAGCGCGGGAATGTAGTCGGCGACTTTGCCGAGGCCGATCAGTGGGCGCACTTCGTCGAGGATCGACTCCAGCAGCGCCTGCATATCTTGTCCTGTCATCTGTCTTTGAATCAGTGGAAAGCGGGGTGCGGAGGATACTTCAATGGGCGCGGAAGCCCCACACAATCTCCACCACCCGCTCGGCCACCACCAGATAAACCAGGATCAGCAACAGTTGCAATGCCAGGTGATAACGCAGCTTGGCCAGCCGGCGAATGCCATCGCTGACGTTCAACAGCATCAGCACCGTCGAGAGAATGATCAGCCCCCACCCTGCCACGCTGGAGGCAAACACCCCAATAAACAGGTCCTGCTGCCCCACGAGGGTATTGGTGCCCGCCGCAAACAGCAGCGCGCACACCAGCAGGTTTTTGACGTTGTCGAAGATCTGCGTGCTCAGGTCGTTTTCCAGCAGGGCCACATACCGCTTCCATAACGTGCGCATGAGTCATTACCGGGTGGGGATCGCTCGTCAATCAAAGTAGTTCAATTGCCCTTGCACCGCGCGGCGACGGCAAAAAAAGGTCAAACCGACGGCACAGTGTGAATGGACTAACGCCGTAAACGCCGCAAATAACGAGCCAGCATATCGTCGGTAAATGGCACCGGACGAAGGCTGCTGTCTCTAAGAAATGCCCGGGTATTGCTGCGATCCCAGGCATAGTTGTGCTGATACAGTTCCAGAATGGTTTCGCCTTGGCACATGTCATCCTTGAACATTCCCAGCAAGGGATACAGCAACGCGTCCCCATCGTTTTCCCACAGCGCCACCCAGCGCTTGAACGGTATGACTTCCAGCTTGCGCGCATAAAAATGCGCCACCCGCGCACAGAACTGCTTCAAGTCGGGGTCGGTATGCAACGGTTGGCACAGGTTGAACTTTTTGCCCAAGGCGTCGGGCTGACGGGCGATGTGGGCAACAGCGCCAGCCATGTAGTCGACGGTGGTCAAGCCTTCGCGCATTTCACGCAGGTCCGGCATAGCGCCGTATTGGAGGCAGGTTTGAATGAACCGGCCCCACCATTGGTAATGGGCACACAGGCCGGTGCGACTGTGACAGGTGGCGTAGCCCAGGCGAAAGGTCATCAGTGGCAAGCCTTGCGCGCAGGCCAGGTCAGCGAGTTTTTCCATTACCCATTTGCTTTGCACGTAACCCAGGTCACGGCGGATCGCCGGCAAGTTTTCGTCGATATCATCAGCCTCATACACGCGGCGCTTTTGAGTAAAACGATGCCCCCAGCTGTAGATGGAGATGGTCGACATCAGCATCAATGCCTTGGTTTTGCCTGCACTGCAAAAGCTGAGAACGCGCCTTAGCCCCTCGACGTTATCGGTACGCAGGTAGGAGTAAGGCATGATGAAGTTAACCGCGCTGGCCGAATGCACCACCACGTCAACCGTTGCACACAGCCACTCATAAACGGTGGGGTCCAGCCCCAGTTTGGCCTGGGGCAAGTCACAGCGGTAGACCGTAACCCGCGCCCAGTCCCACGCGGCAATCGGCACTTCGTAGCGCTCGCTGATCTGCTGCAACCGCGCCAGCCCATCCGCCGGCTGTTCACAGCGTAGTGGGCAATGAATCGCAGCAGTACTGGTGGCCAGCAACCGCTCCAGCAAATGAATGCCGACAAACCCGGTGGCGCCGGTCAGCAGCATATGCGCGGGATCGGTAAGTTGGGCGGCGTCGAAGTCCCTGCGAAACTGTGTGCCAGGATCAAGGAACACATCGCGCTCGAATGCATTGCTCATCTCACCTGTTTCGTTATCGGGCTCAGCCGTGCGGCGGCACAACTCAGCGGCCAGGTCCTTGAAACGGATGTGCTCGTAGATGTCACGCACCGATACCCTCAGTCCTACCCGCTGGGAAAGCATTTTGGCGAGCAATGCAACGCGCAGCGAATGCCCACCCACCGCCATAAAGCTGTCATGCACAGTGAAATTGCCGTGCCCCAGCAACTCGAACCAGGACTGCGCCAGGTCTTGTTCGGCACCTGGGGCAAAGCGCTCAAGCACCAGTGTGTCGGGCGGCTGGTGGTGCAGCAAATGCTGCAAGGCTGGTTTGTCGGTCTTGCCGTTGGCATTGCTTGGCAGCGCGTCCAGACACTGATAGCGCTCGGGCAACATATACTCGGGCAGATCCGCCTCCAGGCTACGGCGCAGGCTGGCAATCAGCTGTTGCGGATGAGTGTGCGGGTCGCGCCGCACCACAAACGCCACCAGCCGTTTGTCGGCTTGGGTGCCGCAGTCGTCCACCACCACGGCTGCGTTGTTGACCTGCGGCTCCTTAAGCAGGCGTGCCTCAATTTCACCCACCTCCACCCGGTAGCCGCGAATCTTCACCTGTCCGTCCATGCGGCCGAGGAACTCGAGACTGCCATCTTCCAACAATCGCCCCTGATCGCCGCTGCGGTACACCCGACAGCCGAGGGCCTCGCACTGGATAAAACGCTGTGCGGTGAGTTCGGGAGCATTCAGGTAACCCCGGGCCAGGCACGGTCCAGCAATACACAACTCCCCCACCTCTCCCGCAGAAACAGGAAGCAGATACTCATTGAGGACGTAGATCGTGCAGTCGCCAATGGGCCAGCCAATGGACGCCGGTCGCCGCAAGCGTTTGTCAGGCACCACGCGGGACGTGACAAAAATGGTGGTTTCGGTAGGGCCATAGCAGTCCATCAAACAGTAGGACAAATGGTCCACCGCCACCGGATGCAGTTTCTCGCCACAGGCGTAGAGATACTTGAGTTGCAGGCCAGCGGGTTGCCTGGCGTTGACCACGTCATAGATTTTCAGGGTGGGAACAAACCCATGGGTAATCCCATGCGTTGCACAGAAGTCCAGGAACGCGTCGCCGTCGAGCAGCGCCTGCTGGTCCAACACATACAGGCACGCGCCCGCCACCAGGTTGGACCAGATCTCCGCCTGGCAGAGGTCGAATCCCACGGCCGCCATCAAGGTCGAGCGGCTGGAGGCATCCAATTGCAGGTGTTTATTGTGCTGCAGCATCAACTCGATGACCGAATGATGCTCGATGATCACCCCTTTAGGATCGCCGGTGGTGCCCGAGGTGAAGATCACATACATCGCGTCATCTCCCCGCACCTCGACGGCCTCGAACGTGGCGGCACGAGGGGCCCCGAGCAAGCCATTGATGGTCCGCACGTCACACGCCAATAGGGGCGCGGTGTCCTGATCATGGGTCGACAGTACCAGGCGCGCCTGGCACTGGCGGGCAATATAGTCCTTGCGATTGTGCGGAAGATTGCGGTCCAGCGGCACGAAGGCAGCGCCCGTCTTGACCACCGCCAGCAAGGCAATGAGCAATCGCGCGCTACGCTCGGTCTGTACCAGCACCAGATCGCCACGCCCCAGCCCCACGGATTGCATGTACGCTGCCACGTGAGTGCTGTATTCATCGAGTTGAGCGCAAGTGAGGTGCTGAGTCCCCTCCACCACAGCCAGCCGCGAGGGGTTGGCAGCGACCTGTCGCTCAAACGCACTCAAGACAGTGGATGTAATCACTTTCAGGACTCCTGAATGTTCCTCCCTGGCAACAAACTGTCTGCCCCATCGACGCTGTATTCTTTCGCGGGCCAAACGGACCGGCACCTGTGGAAACTGACAGTTTTTTATATCAAGAGTGAATAAACTTAATGCCAAGAGCATTGTTTTATTGCTAGAAATGCGCCACATCCGACACCCGCTCATCCAGCACATCCCGCGCCAGCGCCCATGCCTGCTCCTTGGATTCCACCACCAGCAACGGGTAGCCCCAGGCCTTGCTGAACATCAGCGCAAACGGTTTGAGTGCCAGGCGTTTGGCCGCGCTGGGCTCGACCTGGATCATGCCTTTGACGAACGTGTGCAACGCCTGTCGGTGCTTCTTCATCCAGATCGAGGCTTGCTTGCGCTGTTCATGGGAATGTTCGTGGTTGTTTTCGTCCGCGGCTTTTTCGTGCAGCAGCAGGAAGGATTGCTGCCGTGCCAACAGGTCTTCAAAGACCCGGAAGGCATTCTCCGGCCCGTCTTGGTTCGGCGCATCGAAGACGATTTTCACCACAGGGAACGTTGTACTGTCGAGTCGCACGGCAAAGCTCCTTAATGAGAGTGAATCTCAATATAAAGCTCGAACCACTGGACGGCATTGCACAGAATAGCCAGACTGTTTCGCAATCCGGCCAACCTGCGATCCCCGCCATGAAGCACCACCGTCTTGACCTGCTCGACCCGCTGATGGCCAAGGACGCCGATCTGTTCCTCCGCGCCGTGGTGGCCGTGGGCGCCACCAGTACGTCGGACACCTGGGAACATGCCCAGCACGCCCACCGCAAGGGCCAGTTGATGTACACCCTGCGCGGGGTCATCCACTGTGAAATCGAAGCGGGGATCTGGATCGTGCCGCCCCAGTGTGCACTGTGGATTCCTGGCGGCACGCCACATTCGGCACGCGGGTCAGGCGAAGCGGAGGTGTATTGCCTGTTGATCGAGCCCGACGCCGCCCACGCCCTGCCCCCAAAATGCTGCACCCTGGCCGTGTCCGGGTTGCTGCATGAACTGATCAGCAAGGCAGTAAGCTTCCCGCAACTCTATGACGAGGCCGGCGCCCAAGGCCGCTTGATCAACACGTTGCTGGATGAACTGGCCGCTGCGCCGGTCGAAGCCCTGCACCTGCCCATGCCCCAGGACGCACGCTTGCGACGCCTGGCCAATAGCCTGCTGGCCGACCCGACCGACAAAGCCACCCTCGGCCAATGGGCAGTGCGCATCGGCATGAGCGAACGCAGCATGACCCGCCTGCTACTGGAGGAACTGGGCCTGAGTTTCGGCCGCTGGCGCCGGCAGTTGCATGTGATCCTGTCCCTGCAACGACTGGCCAAGGGGGAAAGTGTGCAGCGGGTGGCGCTGGACCTGGGTTATGAAAACGCCAGCGGCTTCATCACCATGTTCCGCAAGGCGGTGGGCCAGCCGCCGGCGCGTTACCTGGCGGACCGTGCGGGGGTGCTCAGCGCGACCACACAAACCATCGCGCTGAAAGACGCCCACTGACTACCAGTTTTCGCCCAACCCCAGCAGCCCCAGTATCTGCCGCCGCAGGTCCACCAAGTAAGGATCATCCCGGTGCCGTGGATAGGGCCTGTCGATGCTCAACTGCGCCTGGATCTTCGCCGGGCGGTCGCTGAACACAATCACCCGGTTGGCCAGCAGCAAGGCTTCTTCCACATCGTGGGTCACCAGCAGCGCCGTGTAGCCCTGGCGCTGCCACAGGTCGATCAGTTCCTTTTGCATGGTGATGCGGGTCAGGGAGTCGAGTTTGCCCAAGGGTTCGTCGAGGATCAGCAATCGCGGCTGATTGACCAGTGCACGGGCCAACGCCACACGCTGGGCCATGCCGCCGGACAACTGCCGGGGATAGGCGCGGGCGAACTGACCGAGGCCGACCTTGTCCAGGGCCTCATCGACCTTCGCCGAATGGCGCTTGAGCAGGCCCTGGGCTTCGAGGCCGAGGGCAACGTTGTCCCACACGCGGCGCCATGGGTACAGGGTCGGGTCCTGGAACACCACCACGCGGCTCGGGTCCGGCCCGGTGATAGGCACGCCATCGGCCAGCAGTCGGCCGGCGTCCGCCGGTTCCAGCCCCGCCACCAGACGCAGCAAGGTGGACTTGCCGCAACCCGAAGGCCCGAGCAAAGCAACAAACTCTCCCGGCGCCACGTCCAGGGACACCCGCTCCAACACCGGCAAATGCTGGCCGTCCAGAGCAAAACCATGGCTGAGGTTTTCTATGCGCAGCGCCAATCCTTCCGAAGCTGATACCGCGTGTGCCAGGGCTACCATTTCATCGCTCCTTTCTGCCAGGCCAGCAGCCGATCACGCACCAGGAATAACCCGGTGATCAACCCCGAACAGGCCAGCGCCATGATCAGCAGTGCGGCGTACATGTTCGCGTAGGCGGCCCAGCCCTGGGCCCATTGCAGGTACCAGCCGATGCCGGATTTGACCCCCATCATTTCCGCCACCACCAAAGTGGAAAACGACGCGCCCAGGCCCATGAACAGGCCGACGAATACGTGGGGCAACGCGGCGGGAATCGCCACTTTGAAAATCAGAAAACCCTGCCGGGCGCCGAGGGTGCGCGCCACGTCGTAATAGGCTTTATCGACGCTGGCCACGCCGGACCAGGTGAGCACCGTGACCGGAAACCAGGTGGCCAGGGCGATCAAAAATACACTCGCACTCCAACTGCTGGGAAACAGGAAAAAGCACAGCGGCAACAACGCCGTCGACGGCACCGGGCCGAGGATGCGCAGCACCGGGTGCAGCCAGTAGCCGATACGCGTGGACCAGCCAATGGCGACGCCGGCGACAAACCCGGTGGCCGCGCCCAGCGCCACCCCCGAGCCCAGCAGCAGCGCCGAATGCAGCAGGCTGTCGGCCAGGCGTGCGTAGTCTTCGATATACACCGCGAGCAAGGCTTGGGGTGGTGCGAAGAACGGCACTGGCAACAGCGCAAGCTTGGCGGTGAGCAATTCCCAGATGCCCAGCAATACCGGCAAGGCGATCAGCCAGGGTGCGGCCGTACGCAAGCGCAGCCCGAGTTTCGACAGCCTGCGGCCCAGCAGGCTCAGCACGATGAACAACGCCGCCACGCCCACACAGAGATTGGCCAAGCCTTGGGTCATCGGCCAGTTGCGCACCGCGTTGGGCCAATAACTGATCAGCAGCGCGACGGCCACCCAGGCCGCCACCACCGCGGCGCCCTGCCATCCGACCTTGAGCGCCACGGGCGGGTTGAGGGTGGTTGCGTCAGCTGAAGACATCGGCGGTGATCTCCTTGGCAAACGCTATCGGGTCGGTGCCTTTGCTGATCACTTCCACGGTTTTCAGGTCGGTGACGTAGGTGGTGATCTCCTGGGTCAGCGCCGCGCCTACCGCGTGGTGGCCGTGGGTGTGGTCGTGGAGGATCGCCTGGACTTCTTCGGTGGAGGTGTTCAGTGCGTAGGCCTGGAAGCCTTTGGCGACTTCCTCCGGGTGCTGCACGGAATAGTCATGGGCTTCGAGGATCGCCTGGGTCAGCGCCGCGACCACGCGCTTGTCTTCACGTACCAATTTGCCGGTGACGCCGACCACGCAGCAACTGAGATTGGCGTATTCCTCCACCAGGTTGGTGGACAATTCCCGCGCCACGCCGGACTTGATCAGGCGGTACATGAACGGGTCACTGCCGCTCACCGCCTGCACTTCACCACGCTCCAGCGCCGTGCAGAGCAGGTCGGCCGGGTACAGGCGCCACTCCACATCGCGCACCGGGTCGACGCCGTGTTTTTTCAGCAGGATCGAGAAGAAATTGCGGTCCGGGCTGGCCATGTCGGTGACGCCGATGGCCTTGCCCTTGAGATCCTCCAGCTTGCTCACGCCGCCGTTTGCAGCACTGAGCAAACGCAGGCAACCGCCATGGGTGCCGGCGGTGAGCTTCACGTCAAAGCCCTGCTCCAGAGCCTTGAGCCAGCGCAAGGCCATGCCCACGCCCGCGTCGGCCTTGCCGGTGGCGATGGCTTCCAGCAGGACCTCGGTGGAGTTGCCGAAGTTGACCAACTCCACGTCCAGGTTGTGCTTGGTGAAAAAGCCCTGCCCATGGGCGATCACCACCGGCGCCAGGCACACGGCGTTGAGGTTGACCGCCAGCTTGAGTTTGCGCGGCGCGTCGAGGCGGATGAACTCACCGGTGCCAGCAGGCTCCTGGGCGGTGTTATGGCCGGCGTGGGCGTCGGCGGAAAAACCCAGGCGCGGCAGCGACAGGCTGGCCAGGGTAAGGCCGGCCAGGCCCAGGAGGCGACGACGGGTCAGGTGATCAAAAGTAGCCATGCGAAGTATCCCTATTTAATTGATCAGCTCGCTCCAGAGAAAGGCCGAAAGCGTCAAAAATGCCATTTTGATTATATTAACGACTGACTTTTATGAAAGAACCATATAATTCTATGGTTATGCCCGATGGGCAGGGACCGGATAAAAGCGCCCTAAGCTCAGATCGAAAGAGTATTTATCGAATGATTTTTAGATCATTAAGCTTGGGTCTATTTCGTTGAAGATCGAGCCCACCATGTCCCTTCGTCGTCCCCTCGCCGCTGTATTAGGATTGCTGGCCTTTTCCGTTGCCGTCAGTGCGCAAGCCCAGGAAACCGTGCGCATCGGTTACCAGAAATCCTCCACGCTGATCACCCTGCTGAAGACCCAGGGCACCCTGGAGAAAGCCCTCAAGGCCGACAACATCGAGGTGAGCTGGCACGAATTCCCCAGCGGCCTGCCGCTGCTGGAAGCGCTGAACGTCGGCAACGTCGACATCAGCGCCGACGTGGCCGACACCGTGCCGATCTTCGCCCAGGCCGCCCAGGCCAAACTCACCTACTTCGCCCAGGAAGCGCCCTCGCCTTCGGCCCAGGCCATCGTGGTGCGCAAGGACTCGCCGATCCAACAGTTGGCGGACTTGAAGGGCAAGAAGATCGCGGTGACCAAGGCCGCCGGCACCCACTACCTGTTGATCGCCGCGTTGGCCAAGGCCGGGCTGGCGTTCTCGGATATCGAGCCGGCGTACCTGTCGCCTGCCGATGGCCGTGCGGCGTTCGAGAACAACAAGGTGGATGCCTGGGTCACCTGGGAACCCTTCCTCACCAGCGTGCAGCGCCAACTGCCGACGCGCACCCTGGCGGACGGCGCCGGGCTGGCCAGCTACAAGCGCTACTACCTGACCGGCACGCCTTACGCCAAGGCGCATCCGCAGGTATTGAAAGTGGTGTATGCGCAGCTGGAAAAAGCCGGCCACTGGATAAAAACCAACCCGCAGGACGCGGCGAAAGTGCTCGGCCCGCTGTGGGGCAACCTGGATGTGGCCACGGTGGAAGCGGCGAACGCGCACCGCAGTTATCAGGTGCAGCCAGTGGCGGTGGATCAGCTGGGTGAGCAGCAGAAGATTGCCGATGCGTTCTTCAAGGCGGGGTTATTGCCGAAGGCGGTGGATGCCAAGGATGTGCAGACGTGGAGGCCTTGAAGGCTGGTGTGATCTAAATGTGGGAGGGGCGGTGCGACGATTCGACTTGCTTCCGGTGTCCATGGGTATCTACACAACTTGAGCGTCTTCTGCATAGATACCGTCTTATCCAACCGCGCAAATCCGTAGCAGCTGCCGAGCGCAAGCGAGGCTGCGTCGGCCGCGCCTCGAGCCTGAATCGGCAGCGCGCCTGACGCAGCCTCGCCAAGGCTCGACAGCTGCTACGCACTATTCTATTG
>NZ_VFES01000030.1 GCF_007858185.1 Pseudomonas grimontii | reverse complement strand
TTGAGTTTCATCGGGCCCATCTGCGCCACCCATTTTCCTGACTCAACACCGGCCAAAGGTGGGAGGGGGCTTGCTCCCGATAGCTGTGGACCAGTCAACACCTTCTTGACTGAAACACCGCCATCGGGAGCAAGCCCCCTCCCACACTGGATCTCCGTTTTGTCAGGGCCGACCGAGCAGGTGGCTCATGGCGGTCTTGAGTTTCATCGGGCCCATCTGCGCCACCCATTTTCCTGACTCAACACCGGCCAAAGGTGGGAGGGGGCTTGCTCCCGATAGCTGTGGACCAGTCGGCATCTACTTGGCTGAACCACCGCCATCGGGAGCAAGCCCCCTCCCACACTGGATCTCCGTTTTGTCAGGGTCGACCGAGCAGGTGGCTCATGGCGGTCTTGAGTTTCATCGGGCGCATCTGCGCCACCCATTTTCCTGACACAACACCGGTCAAAGGTGGGAGGGGGCTTGCCCCCGATAGCTGTGGACCAGTCGGCATCTACTTGGCTGAACCACCGCCATCGGGGGCAAGCCCCCTCCCACACTGGATCTCCGTTTTGTCAGGGTCGACCGAGCAGGTGGCTCATGGCGGTCTTGAGTTTCATCGGGCCCATCTGCGCCACCCATTTTCCTGACTCAACACCGGCCAAAGGTGGGAGGGGGCTTGCTCCCGATAGCTGTGGACCAGTCAACACCTTCTTGACTGAAACACCGCCATCGGGAGCAAGCCCCCTCCCACACTGGATCTCCGTTTTGTCAGGGTCGACCGAGCAGGTGGCTCATGGCGGTCTTGAGTTTCATCGGGCGCATCAGTGCCACCCATTTTCCTGACACAACACCGGCCAAAGGTGGGAGGGGGCTTGCTCCCGATAGCTGTGGACCAGTCAACACCTTCTTGACTGAAACACCGCCATCGGGGGCAAGCCCCCTCCCACACTGGATCTCCGTTTTGTCAGGGTCGACCGAGCAGGTGGCTCATGGCGGTCTTGAGTTTCATCGGGCGTACCGGTTTGTGCATCAAGGTGTGCCCCAACTCACGGATCTGCAGCTTCAACTCGTTGCTGTAGTTGGCGGTGATCATCAGTGCCGGGATAGCGCGGCCGCGGCGTCCATTGATGCGGGCGACGGCGTCGACGCCGTTCTGGTCATTGTCGAGGTGGTAGTCGGCGATCAGCAAGTCCGCTTCGGCATGGTAGTTGTCCACCTGGCGTGCCAGGTCTTGCTCGGACAATGCCGTGATCACCTGGCAGCCCCAGCCTTCCAGTAAGGTGCGCATCCCTGCGCAGATCGCCGCGTCGTTATCCAGCACCCACACCCGCGCGCCTTGCAGGCGTTCGAGCATCGGTTCGCTCATGGCCAGCATCGGCAACGACTTGGGCGCAGTGGCGCTCAACGGCACCTCCACCGAGAACATCGACCCCTTGCCCGGCCAGGATTTGACGCTGATGCGATGCCCAAGAATCCCGGCGATCTTTTCCACAATCGCCAGGCCCAGGCCCAGCCCACGGTCCTGGTCGGGCCGCTGCACATCGCCGCGCTTGAACTCCTGGAAAATCTCTTCCAGACGCTCCTCGGCGATGCCCATGCCGCTGTCCCACACCTGGATCAACAAACGCTGATGCTGGCGGCGACAGCCCAGCACCACGCGCCCTTTGTAGGTGTAGCGAATCGCATTGCTCAGCAGGTTGCGCAGAATCCGCGCCAGCAACTGAATATCGCTGCGCACCAGCGCCGAGCAGCCGACAAAATGCAGCGCCAGGCCTTCGCTGCGGGCCAATTCGGTGTACTCGGCGGCCAGGTTGTCGAGCAATTCACTCAGGGCAAACGGCGCGATGTCGGCCTTGATCACCCCGGCATCCAGCTTGGAGATATCCACCAGGGTGCCCAACAGGTTTTCCACGTCTTCCAGGGAGTTGCTCACGTTGCGCACCAACGTTTCGCTGGGACGCTCCAGCAGTGCGCTGGTAAACAGACGCGCCGCATTCAAAGGTTGCAGCAAGTCATGGCTGACGGCGGCGAGGAATTTGGTTTTCGACAGGTTGGCCTGCTCGGCCTCGAGCTTGGCTTCACGCAGGCGCGCTTCCATGCGGCGGCGCTCGTCGATCTCCTGCAATAACTGGTCGTTGAGCGCGGTGAGTTCCGAGGTGCGCTGGGCCACGCGCTGCTCCAAATGCTGATAGGCCTGGTGCAGGGCTTCGGCGGTACGGCGGCGTTCGGTGATGTCGCGGATCAGTACGAAGATCCCCACCACTTCGCCGCTGGCCAGCATGTTCGGCACATAGGAGCGCAGCATGTAGCGCTCCTGGTTATTGATGTTGGTCTCGGCGAATTCAAAGGTCACGCTTTCCCCGGCCAGGGCACGGGAGACGTAGGCATCCAGGCGCTGGCAATGCTGCTCGCTGTGGACTTCACGCAGGCTCTGGCCGAGCATCATGCCGCGCGGCCAGCAATACCATTCTTCATAGACTTTATTGGTGAACTCGTAGACCAGGTCGGCATTCAGGTAGCCGATCAGGGCCGGGACGTTATCGGTGATCAGGCGAATCCAGCGCTCGCTTTCCTGGGCCTTTTGCGCCGCCGCCTGTTCGCCGCGCAGGGTTTCGGCGCGCAGCCGGGCGTTGATCAGCAAGTGGTTGCTGGCCTTGAGTTCGGCCATCGCCTGGTTCAGCGCGTCGGTGCGTTCGCGCACTTGCTCGGCCAGCACCACCGAATGCTGAAAGGTGGTGTAAGGATTGTTGCCCTGGGCCATGCCGGACTCGATGCGCTCGATCAGCGCCGCGTTGATCCGTGCCAGCTTGTGGTTGTCCTGTTGCAGCTGGGCAACCTGGGCGAGCAGTTCAGCGCCGGCCTCGGGCAATGGCGACCCCGGTGAAGGTCTGGTTGATATGCATGCCATTGAACTGTTCTCCGTAGGTGTTGAAGCCCATCACCCGCTGGTCGCGCAGGAAGCCGCCGATCTGTTCCAGATTGTCACTGTCTTCCAGCTCCAGGCGGCGCAGGAAGCAGTCGCAGCCGATGGTCAACAGCAGGTCGCCAAGGCGTGATTGAAGGCCGTCGAACAGGGTTCGCAGGTTCGGCAGGATCGGCCCGGGTTTCATCACGGTGAGAACGATGCCGTTTTCCACCGCACAGTAGAAACTCAGGCTCAGGTCGTCGTGCACTTGCTGGATCGCGCGCACGTAATACTGGTCGTGGATGCGCACCGCCAACGGGTGCGCCGCGAAGACGCGGTGATCGAGGTCGGCCACGGCCACGCCGATATGCCGCGCGTACTCTTCGGCGGCGGGTTCGGCGTTGAGCTCGAAGACCCGGCGTGACGGGCTGTCGGCGCCGGTCACCACCAGTTTTTCGCTGCGCGGCAGGATGTGGTGGGTGGTGAACACCTCGAAATCCAGCCAGGTATTGACCAGCACCACCACCGCCGCGCCGCTGTGGAAGGCGCCGTTGAAGTACACGTGGGTGTGGGTGAGGAAGTTGTCGTCGCCGGCCGAACCGCCAAAATGCGGAATGTCGCCAAGCGCCGCGCTGAGGGCGGCGAGCACCACCTCTTCGCGGCTGGACAGGCCATCGAGCAGGGTCAGGGCGAAGGTGTTGCCCTTGATCGGCGCCAGGGTGTTGCTGCGGCAACCGCCGACCAGACGTTCGACCATCTGCTGGGCGTCGATCAGGCTGAAGTGTTCCACCTGGTCGATCAGCTCCGTGGCGATGGAAAAGTGCGCGTGGTTGAAGCCCATCGCCGTCACGCAATTGCGGCCGTAGCCTTGGGGCGTGATCTCGCCGGCGCTGGTGCAGCCCACCACGCGTACGTTGCCGAAACATTCTTGCAGAGCGTGGCCCAGGGCCTGCAGGTCGTAGGACGCCGAGCAGAAAAACAGCACGAAACCCAGGTACGGATGCAACAGTTGCCGCGCCAACTCCTCGGCGGCTTGCCCGGCATCGGTGGCCTGGGACATGGCACTGACTACGCCTTCACTGTTATGCATCGTTACCTCCCCCTCTGAGGCATGAGTGTACGAAGGGTGGAGGGTGGGACCTATGCTACTTGGGTACTGGGTGGGGGGATGCGATGGGATGAATTGCTCAAAACAATGGAGATTCAAATGTGGGAGGGGGCAAGTCGAATCGTCGCACCGCCCCTCCCACATTTGGATTGCATTTCAGGTTCAGAGCACGGCGTTGACCAGCATGCCGACCGCCACCAGCACACACAGGCTGGCAAACCCCACCTGCAAGGTGCGTGCGGCAATCACCGAGCACAGGCGCCGGCCAATCAGCATGCCGACGATACTCGCCGCGATGAACACCCAGCCCACGGGTTCGATACGCACCCCGGCATGGAACGCGCCGGCCACGCCGATCAGCGAAATCAGGCTGATCACCATCAGCGACGTGGCGACGATGCCGCGCATCTGCACGTCGGTGAGTTGCTTGAACGCCGGTACGATCAAAAAACCGCCGCCGACCCCGAGCAAGCCCGAGACCGCCCCCGTCACCGCGCCCAGTGCGGCCAGGGTGGCGCTGCATTTGGCGGTCCAGGCCAGGCGCCCGGTCTGTTGATTGAGCATGCAGTTCTTCTGGCCCCAGGACGCCGCGCCATGGTCACTCGGCCCGGCCTCGAGCTTCTCGCGCTGCAACATGCGCCAGGCCACCAGCACCATCAGCGCACTGAACAGGCCCATCAGCACCGGCTCCGGCAGTTGGTGGGCGAGAAACACCCCCAGCGGCGAAAACAACGCACCGAGCAACGCGATCAACAGCGCGGCGCGGTAACGCACCAGGCCGTGGCGCAAGCCGTCAATCGCACCGACGGCCGCTGCCGCCCCCACCGCAAGCAACGACACCGGCGCAGCCTGGGTCATCGTCAAGCCCAACCCCAGCACCAACGCCGGCACCCCGAGGATGCCGCCGCCCGCGCCGGTCAGGCCCATGACCAGGCCCATCAACATGCCCAACACACTGGCCAGCAACATTCAGTCCACCTTGCTCAGACGGGTCAGCCACTCGCGGCCCTTGAGCATGCCGTTCCAGTAGAACCACGGCAGCCAGGTCGCCTTGAGAAACCACATCGAACGGCGTGCCCGGGTCGGGTCGAGGGGAAAGGTCGGCAGCAACTTGCCGCCGTAGCCGAACTCGGCCAGTACCACCTTGCCCTTTTCCACCGTCAGCGGGCACGAACCATAGCCGTCGTACTTGAGCGGCAGCGGCGCCTGCCTGCGCAGGGCCAGCAGGTTTTCGGCGACCACAACGATTTGCTTGCGCACCGCGGCGGCGGTCTTGGCATTGCTGGTGCCGCACACATCGCCCAGGCCGAAGATCTGCGGGTAGCGCAGGTGTTGCAGGCTGTGGGGGTTCACCTCGCACCAGCCGGCAGCGTCGGCCAGCGGGCTTTGGCGGATAAAGTCCGGGGCAACTTGCGGCGGCACCACGTGCAGCAGGTCGAAGGATTTTTGCTCGCGCGTGACGTTGCCCTCGGCATCCTTCACCTCGAACCAGGCCATGCGCGCCGGGCCGTCGACCTTGACCAGGTTGGCGTTGAACGCCAGGCGCGCGTTGTATTTTTCCACGTACTTCATCAACGGCGGCACAAAAGTCGCCACGCCGAACAGCGCCGCGCCGGCCAGGTTGAATTCGACGTCGATGTGTTTGAGGTCGCCCTGCCTGAGCCAGTGATCGCAGGACAGGTACATGGCCTTCTGCGGCGCACCCGCGCATTTGATCGGCATGGCCGGCTGGGTAAAAATCGCCTTGCCGCCCTTGAGTTGCTGCACCAGTTGCCAGGTGTAGGCTGCGCTTTCGTAGCTGTAATTGGAGGTGACGCCGTGCTGGCCCAGGGTCTCTTCCAGGCCTTCGACCTTCTCCCAGGCCAGGCGCAGGCCGGGGCAGACGATCAGGTTGTTCCAGCTGACGCGCTGGCCGCTGTCGAGCACCAGGGTGTGCTCGTCCGGCAGCAGTTCGGTGACGGCGGCCTGCACCCAGGTGACGCCATTGGGCAGCACGTCGGCCAGGGGCCGTCGGGTCTTTTTCAGGTCGTAGGCACCGCCGCCGACCAGGGTCCAGGCCGGCTGGTAGCAGTGATGGTCGCTGGGTTCGATAAGGGTGATGTTCAGGTCGGGGTCGCGCTTGAGCAGGCTGGCCAGCAGGCCGATGCCTGCCGAACCGCCGCCGATGACGACGATATCGCCACTGATGGTTGGCCCCCAGTGTTGGTCGGTCATGGTCTATTGCCTTTTATCGTCAATGCACACAAGGGTCGCTGCCGTATGGCGTCACGCCCAGCTTTTTATCACCGCGCCGCAGTAAAGACCGGACAGGGTTTTCATCACTTGGATCACTTCGTGGCTGGCCAGCCCGTAGAAGATGTACTTGCCCTCGCGACGGGTGGCGACCAGCCCTTCGTCACGCAGGATGCCCAACTGCTGTGACAGTGTGGGCTGGCGTACGCCGGTCATGGTTTCCAGCTCGCCGACGTTGCGTTCGCCCTGGGTCAGTTGGCACAGAATCAACAAACGATCCTCATTGGCCAGGGCCTTGAGCAAGGCACAGGCCTTGGATGCCGACGCGCGCAACTGCGCGACTTCACCTTCACTCAGAGTAGATTCCATTTGCCTCGGGTCCTTTGCGTCACTTAAGCTCAAAACATTATGTGTAAATGTAAAGTGATTGTAATCACTTTTTTCAACATCAGGGGCAGCCGTCATGTCAGCGTTGATTCATTCCTTTCTGGACGAGGCGTCGTCGACCTACACCTACGTCGTCTATGAAACGGACGGCGGCCCCTGCGCCATCGTCGATTCGGTGCTCAACTACGACCCGGCCTCCGGACGCACCGACACCGCCCAGGCCGACAAGGTCATTGCCTTTGTGCGTGAGCACCGCTTGCAGGTGCAATGGCTGCTGGAAACCCACGCCCACGCCGACCACCTGTCGGCCGCGCCGTACCTGCGCCGCACCCTGGGCGGCAAGATCGCCATCGGCCAATGCATCAGCAAGGTGCAGGACGTGTTCAAGCACCTGTTTAACCTGGAGCCGGCATTTCGCGTCGATGGCTCGCAGTTCGATCACCTGTTTGCGCCGGATGAAATCTTCCACATCGGCAACATCAAGGCCCAGGCCCTGCACGTGCCCGGGCATACCCCGGCAGACATGGCCTACTTGATCGACGACCGCTTGATCCTGGTCGGCGACACCCTGTTCATGCCCGATGTCGGCACCGCCCGCTGCGACTTCCCCGGCGGCGATGCGCGCCAGTTGTATGCGTCGATGCGCAAGCTATTGGCCTTTGCCCCCGACACCCAACTGTACGTGTGCCATGACTACCCGCCCGAAGGTCGCGAGGCCAAATGCCTGACCACCGTGGCGGAACAACGCGCGGGCAATATTCATGTGCATGACGGGGTGGATGAAGCGGCGTTCGTGGCGATGCGCACCCAACGCGATGCCGGGCTGGGGATGCCCACGCTGTTGTTGCCGGCGATCCAGGTGAATGTGCGGGCCGGCCATATGCCGCCAGCGGAGGAGAACGGGGTGGTGTACTTGAAGATTCCGTTGAACCAGCTCTAAAGCCGTCCTGCATGGCGTCCATGCCGTTCCATGCTCCGGGGCGTTGCGCAGGTGCGATCAGGCTACCGCAAATTTCGACACGACCTGCTTGAGATCCACCGCCAGCCTCGACAGCTCCTGGCTGGCGATCGACGTCTGGCCGGCCGCCGAAGAACTCTGGATGGAAAGATCACGGATGCTGATCAGGTTCTGGTCCACCGAGCGGGCCACATGGGCCTGTTCCTCGGAGGCCGTGGCGATCAACAGGTTGCGCTCATTGATGTCGGTAATGGCTTCGGTGATCTGAGTAATCGCCAGGCCCGCTTCATGGGCAATCTTCAAGGAATCCACCGCTTCGTTGCGGTTGACGGCCATGGAAGACACCGCCTCACTGGAGCACGTCTGGATCTTCGCGATCATCTGCTCGATTTCCTGGGTCGAGCTCTGTGTTCTATGGGCCAGTGCCCGCACTTCGTCGGCCACCACCGCAAAGCCGCGGCCCTGCTCCCCTGCCCTGGCTGCTTCAATGGCGGCGTTCAAGGCCAGCAGGTTGGTTTGCTCGGCAATCGAGCGGATCACTTCAACCACTCGGGCAATATCCTGTGCCTGCTTGGCCAACCCTTCGACTTCGACGCCGGTCTGCTGCACCGTGGCGCTGAGCTTCTCGATTGAGGCGATGGTTTGCGTCACACGCTCCTGGCCGATTTTGGCCGAGCGCTGGGAGTCCTGCGTGGACTGGGAAGCCGATACCGCATTGCGCGCTACTTCTTCCACGGCCGCGGTCATTTCGTTAACCGCCGTGGCGGCCTGATCGGTTTCCATGCTTTGACGTTCAATACCGGCACTGGACTCGCGGGTGATGGCGCTCATCTCCTCGGCCGCCGCAGCCAATTGCCCGGACGCCTCCGAGATATGCTGCAAGGTACTTTTCAGGTTCATCTGCATGGACGCCGTGGACCGTTGCAACGCGGTCAGCTCGTCATTGCCATTGATGGCAATCGCCACGCGCAGATCGCCGTCGGCAATCTTGCCGGTCGATACCAACAATTCACGCACCGGAGTAATGATGCTGCGGGTAAACAGGCTTGCAACCACGACGGTGATCAGCAAGGAGGCGCCCATCAATATCCAGGTGAACAGGCGCGCCGCGTCATATTCGCTGGAAGCCACCTGCACCGCCGCCTTGGAGCCCTGTTCATTCAGCGCGATCAACTCGCTGATCGAACGCTGCACAGCAACGGCAATTGGCCCGTTGACGTCACGCAAATAGGTCGACATCTGTTCAGCGGACAGGGTGGAGGCTTGCACAAGAAACTCATCCATCTTCTGGCTGTAGTTCTTTATGCCGGTCAAGGCGTCGTTGTACTTGGCCCGTTCTTCGGGGCTCGAGACTAACGGTCCATAACGCTCGGCAAGATCAAGGGCTTCCGTGCGTGTGGCTTTGAGTTTTTCCAGGGAGGCCGGATCCTGGCGGCCGATATCCATCGCATAACGACGCAAATCAAGGCGAAGTTTGTAAAAAGCCGAATCTATCTCACCTGCCAAACGAATACTGGGAAGCCAGTTACTTTCGATTTCAACTGTCGATGAATAGACTTTATCGACTTTTATCAGCGTCATTGCTCCTTGTATCAACAGTAGAAGGCACACCACACCAAAACAAAGTGTGGTACGAAAGTTCAACTTCAAGGCTCTCATGGACATCACGGCTCACCCCTTTCCTGGGCCGCGAACTTCACGGCCTGATGGGGCTAATGTGTTGAAAGGAGTGTGAAAAATACGTGACCGCTTATGCAATTTTTCATTAACTAAAAATAAAAAATCCACACTGATTATTACGTAGCTAACTATTAGGATTAGTGTGTAACCCAGGTTGAGATCAAACCATTAACCCACCCGGCGGCAACGGCAGCGCCGTCTTATAGCGCACTTGCTTGAGAGCAAAGCTGGAGCGGATGTTGGCTACGCCCGGCACCTTGGTCAGAAAGTCCATCATGAACCGCTCCAGCGACTGGATCGTCGGCACCAACACCCGGATCAGATAGTCCGGATCGCCGGCCATCAAATAGCACTCCATCACCTCGGGCCGGTCGGAAATCGCGCCTTCGAACTGCTGCAACGCCAGCTCGTTCTGCTTTTCCAGGCTCACATGGATAAACACGTTGACGTGCAGCCCCAGCAAATCGGCGTCGAGCAGCGTGACCTGCTCGCGAATCAGGCCTAGTTCTTCCATCGCCTTGACCCGGTTGAAACACGGTGTGGGCGACAGGTTGACCGAGCGGGCCAGGTCGGCGTTGGTGATCCGCGCATTCTCCTGCAGGGCGTTGAGAATGCCGATATCGGTACGGTCCAGTTTGCGCATGAGACAAAATCACCTGTTTATTATGTTTATGCAGTTTTTTTATCCGCAAATGATCGCGGACGCAATGAAACATAGATAAATATTCTTCTACGCCACGCCTATGATTGTTGTAGGACAAAATTTCTTCTACCCGAAGACTGACTGTCAGCTAGCGCGCCCACTACAAGAAATTCACAAGATCGAGCGTAGAAAGCCATGAATCAGCCGTATGCCCCACTGCGCCTGCACGTTCCCGAACCCTCGGGCCGCCCAGGCTGCAAGACCGACTTTACCTACCTGCGCCTGACCGACGCCGGCCTGGTGCGCAAACCCGCCATCGACGTAGAACCCGCCGACACCGCCGACTTGGCCAAGGGCCTGATCCGCGTGCTCGACGACCAGGGCCAGGCCCTGGGGCCGTGGGCCGAAGGGGTCTCCACGGAAATCATGCGCAAAGGCATGCGCGCCATGCTCAAGACGCGGATCTTCGACAACCGCATGGTGGTCGCCCAGCGTCAGAAGAAAATGTCGTTCTACATGCAAAGCCTCGGCGAAGAGGCCATCGGCAGCGCCCAGGCCCTGGCCTTGAACATCGACGACATGTGCTTCCCCACCTACCGCCAGCAAAGCATCCTGATGGCCCGCGACGTGCCGCTGGTGGACCTGATCTGCCAACTGCTGTCCAACGAACGCGACCCGCTCAAGGGCCGCCAGCTGCCGATCATGTACTCGGTAAAAGACGCGGGTTTCTTCACCATTTCCGGCAACCTCGCCACCCAATTCGTACAGGGTGTGGGCTGGGGCATGGCCTCGGCAATCAAGGGCGACACCAAGATCGCCTCGGCCTGGATCGGCGACGGCGCCACCGCCGAATCCGACTTCCACACCGCCCTCACCTTTGCCCACGTGTACCGCGCGCCGGTGATTCTCAACGTGGTCAACAACCAATGGGCGATTTCCACCTTCCAGGCCATCGCCGGTGGTGAAGCCACCACCTTCGCCGGACGCGGCGTCGGTTGCGGCATCGCCTCCCTGCGCGTGGACGGCAACGACTTTATCGCGGTGTACGCCGCCTCCGCCTGGGCTGCCGAGCGTGCGCGCCGCAACCTCGGGCCAACCCTGATCGAATGGGTCACCTACCGCGCCGGCCCGCACTCCACCTCGGACGATCCATCCAAATACCGCCCCGCCGATGACTGGAGCCACTTCCCGTTGGGCGATCCGATTGCCCGTCTCAAGCAGCACCTGATCAAGAGTGGCCAGTGGTCCGACGAGGAACACGCGGCGGTCAGTGCCGAACTGGAAGCCGAGGTGATCGCCGCGCAGAAACAAGCCGAACAGTACGGCACCCTGGCCGGTGGCCAGATTCCAAGCGCCGCGACCATGTTCGAAGACGTCTATAAAGAGATGCCGGAGCACTTGAAGCGCCAGCGTCAAGAGTTGGGGATCTGACATGAACGATCACAACAACAGCATCGAATTGGAAACCGCCATGACCACCACCACCATGACCATGATCCAGGCCCTGCGCTCTGCCATGGATGTGATGCTTGAGCGTGACGATAACGTGGTGGTGTTCGGCCAGGACGTGGGTTACTTCGGCGGCGTGTTCCGCTGCACCGAAGGCTTGCAGACCAAATACGGCAGCTCGCGGGTGTTCGACGCACCGATCTCGGAAAGCGGCATTATCGGCGTGGCCGTGGGCATGGGTGCCTATGGCCTGCGCCCGGTGGCCGAAATCCAGTTCGCCGACTACGTCTACCCCGCCACCGACCAGATCATCTCCGAAGCGGCGCGCCTGCGTTATCGCTCGGCCGGCCAGTTCACCGCGCCGCTGACCATGCGCATGCCCTGCGGCGGCGGCATCTACGGCGGCCAGACCCACAGCCAGAGCATCGAAGCGGTGTTCACCCAGGTCTGCGGCCTGCGCACGGTGATGCCGTCCAACCCGTATGACGCCAAGGGCCTGCTGATCGCCTCGATCGAAAACGATGACCCGGTGATCTTCCTCGAGCCTAAACGCCTGTACAACGGCCCGTTCGACGGCCACCACGACCGCCCGGTAACACCGTGGTCGAAACACCCGCAAGCGCAAGTGCCGGACGGCTACTACACCGTGCCGCTGGACGTGGCCGCCATCGTGCGTCCGGGTTCGGCCGTGACCGTGCTGACCTACGGCACCACCGTGTATGTGTCGCAAGTCGCCGCCGAAGAAACCGGCATCGACGCCGAAGTCATCGACCTGCGCAGCCTGTGGCCGCTGGACCTGGAAACCATCGTCAAATCCGTGAAGAAAACCGGCCGTTGCGTGGTGGTGCACGAAGCCACCCGCACCTGCGGCTTTGGTGCCGAGCTGGTGGCGCTGGTGCAAGAGCATTGCTTCCACCACCTGGAAGCGCCGATCGAACGCGTCACCGGTTGGGACACCCCCTACCCGCACGCGCAGGAGTGGGCGTATTTCCCAGGCCCGTCCCGAGTGGGCGCGGCGTTGAAACGGGTCATGGAGGTCTGAATGGGCACGCACGTTATCAAGATGCCGGACATTGGCGAAGGCATCGCGGAAGTTGAACTGTCGGTCTGGCATGTGAAGGTCGGTGACATGGTCGTCGAAGACCAGGTGCTGGCGGATGTGATGACCGACAAGGCGATGGTGGACATTCCCTCGCCGGTCCACGGCAAGGTGATTGCCCTCGGCGGCGAGCCGGGTGAAGTCATGGCGGTGGGCAGTATTCTGATCAGCATTGAAGTGGAAGGTGCGGGCAACGCCAACGCCAAAGATGTGCCGGTGGCGAAAGAAGCGCCCAAGGCTGCGCCCACTGTCGAGGCCAAACCTGCACCGGTGGTTGAAAGCAGGCCCGCGCCCGTCGTGACCGCACAGGCCCCCGTGGCCCGCGATGCCGACGAACGCCCCCTGGCCTCCCCCGCCGTGCGCAAGCACGCGCTGGATGCCGGGATTCAACTGCGTCTGGTACAGGGCTCCGGCCCCGCCGGGCGGATCCTGCACGAAGACCTTGACGCCTACCTGCAACAAGGGGCGCCAAAAGCTTCGACGCCAGCCAACCCCTACGCCGAACGCAACGACGAAGAACAGATCCCGGTGATCGGCATGCGCCGCAAGATCGCCCAGCGCATGCAGGACGCCACCCGGCGTGCCGCGCACTTCAGCTATGTGGAAGAGATCGACGTCACCGCCCTCGACGAGCTGCGCGTGCACCTCAACGAGAAGCACGGCGCCACGCGCGGCAAGCTGACGTTGCTGCCGTTTATCGTGCGCGCCATGGTCGTGGCGTTGCGGGACTTCCCGCAGATCAATGCACGTTACGATGACGAAGCCCAGGTCATCACCCGCCTCGGCGCGGTGCATGTGGGCGTCGCCACCCAGAGCGATGTGGGCCTGATGGTGCCGGTGGTGCGTCACGCCGAAGCGCGCAGCCTGTGGGGCAATGCCGAGGAAATTGCGCGGTTGGCCAGCGCCGCGCGCACTGGCAAGGCCAGTCGCGATGAACTGTCGGGGTCGACCATTACCCTGACCAGCCTGGGCGCCTTGGGCGGGATCGTCAGCACCCCGGTGCTGAACCTGCCAGAGGTGGCCATCGTCGGCGTCAACCGTATCGTTGAGCGGCCGATGGTGATCAAGGGCCAGATCGTGATCCGCAAGATGATGAACCTCTCCAGCTCCTTCGATCACCGCGTGGTCGATGGCATGGACGCGGCGCAATTCATCCAGGCCATTCGCGGCCTGCTCGAACAACCCGCCAGCCTGTTCCTGGAGTAAGGGCATGACCCAGACATTGCATACCACGCTGCTGATTATCGGCGGCGGCCCTGGCGGTTATGTGGCCGCCATTCGCGCCGGCCAGCTGGGCATCCCGACGATCCTGGTGGAAGGCCGGGCGTTGGGCGGCACCTGCCTGAACATCGGCTGCATTCCGTCCAAGGCCTTGATTCACGTGGCCGAGCAGTTCCAGCAAACCGTGCACCACAGCCAGGGGTCCCAACTGGGAATCGAGGTGGATGTGCCGACCCTGGACATCCGCAAAAGCGTGGAATGGAAAGACGGCATCGTCGATCGCCTGACCACGGGCGTCGCCGCACTGCTTAAAAAGCACAAAGTGCAGGTGATCCACGGTTGGGCCACGGTGGTGGACGGTAAGACCGTCGACGTCGGCGACCAGCGCATCCAGTGCGAACACCTGCTGCTGGCCACCGGCTCGAAAAGCGTCAACCTGCCGATGCTGCCGATTGGCGGGCCGATCATCTCCTCCACCGAAGCCCTGGCGCCGACCCGCGTGCCCAAGCGCTTGATTGTGGTGGGCGGTGGCTACATCGGCCTGGAGCTGGGGATTGCCTATCGCAAGCTTGGCGCCGAGGTCAGTGTGGTCGAGGCGCAGGACCGCATCCTGCCGGCTTACGACGCCGAACTCACGCAACCGGTGCACGAATCGCTCAAGCAGTTGGGCGTGAAGCTGTACCTCAAGCACAGCGTCACCGGTTTCGAGCACAACAGCCTGCAAGTGCGCGATCCGAATGGCGACACGTTATCGCTGGCGACGGACCAGGTGTTGGTGGCCGTGGGTCGTAAACCCACTACCCAGGGCTGGAACCTCGAAGCGCTGAGCCTGGAGATGAACGGCGCGGCGATCAGGATCGACAGCCGCTGCCAGACCAGCATGCGCAATGTGTATGCCATCGGCGACCTGAGCGGCGAGCCGATGCTGGCGCACCGGGCCATGGCCCAGGGCGAAATGGTTGCCGAACTGATCAGCGGTCAACACCGCGAATTCAACCCGGCGGCGATCCCGGCGGTGTGCTTTACCGACCCGGAACTGGTGGTGGTCGGCAAGACGCCCGATGAAGCCAAGGCCGCCGGCCTGGACTGCATCGTGTCGAGTTTCCCGTTTGCCGCCAACGGCCGCGCGATGACCCTGGAGTCGAAAACCGGCTTCGTACGGGTGGTGGCACGACGTGACAATCATCTGATCGTGGGCTGGCAAGCGGTTGGCGCCGGCGTGTCCGAGCTGTCCACCGCCTTCGGCCTGAGCCTGGAAATGGGTTCGCGCCTGGAGGATGTGGCCGGCACCATCCATGCTCACCCGACCCTGGGTGAAGCGGTGCAGGAAGCTGCGTTAAGAGCGCTGGGGCATGCCTTGCACCTTTGAAGGGGGTGCTAAGGCACCGGCGAATGAAGTATTGTTGCGCCCATTCAGAAAAAAACCGACTTGACCAAAGATAGAGGGTGTCATGGGTAACGAAAGCATCAATTGGGACAAGCTGGGTTTTGACTACATCAAGACCGACAAGCGGTTTCTCCAGACCTGGAAAAACGGCGAATGGCAAACCGGCACCCTGACCGACGACAACGTGCTGCACATCAGCGAGGGCTCTACCGCCCTGCACTACGGCCAGCAGTGCTTCGAAGGCCTCAAGGCCTACCGCTGCAAGGACGGCTCGATCAACCTGTTCCGTCCGGACCAGAACGCCGCGCGCATGCAGCGCAGCTGCGCCCGCCTGCTGATGCCGCACGTCCCGACCGACGCATTCATCGACGCTTGCAAACAAGTGGTCAAGGCCAACGAGCGGTTCATCCCGCCGTACGGTAGCGGCGGCGCGCTGTACCTGCGCCCGTTCGTGATCGGTACCGGTGACAACATTGGCGTGCGTACCGCGCCGGAGTTCATCTTCTCGGTGTTCTGCATCCCGGTCGGCGCCTACTTCAAGGGCGGCCTGGTGCCACACAACTTCCAGATATCCACCTTCGACCGCGCCGCGCCACAAGGCACCGGTGCCGCCAAGGTCGGTGGCAACTACGCCGCCAGCCTGATGCCGGGCTCGGAAGCGAAAAAATCCGGTTTCGCCGATGCGATCTACCTGGACCCGATGACCCACTCGAAAATCGAAGAAGTCGGCTCGGCCAACTTCTTCGGGATCACCCACGACAACAAGTTCATCACACCGAAGTCGCCTTCGGTGCTGCCAGGCATCACCCGCCTGTCGCTGATCGAACTGGCCCAGACCCGCCTGGGCCTGGAAGTGGTCGAGGGCGAAGTGTTCATCGACAAACTGGACCAGTTCAAGGAAGCCGGCGCCTGCGGTACTGCTGCGGTAATCTCGCCGATCGGCGGTATCCAGTACAACGGCCAGCTGCATGTGTTCCACAGCGAGACCGAAGTCGGCCCGATCACCCAGAAGCTCTACAAAGAGCTGACCGGCGTGCAGACCGGCGACGTAGAAGCGCCAGCGGGTTGGATCGTGAAGGTCTAACAGCTTCAACGCATAACCCATGTGGGAAGGGGCGGTGCGACGATTCGACTTGCCCCCGATGGCGGCCTCTGGGCCGACCATTTGCTGGGGTTGGAATGAGTACATATCCTTTGCTGCGGTAACGCCGGCTATGGGTTCCGCCCTTACGGCGGCTCACTTTTGAAAAGCGCAAAAGTAAGCAAAACGCTTCGCCCCACCACTCGGCACCTCGCCCAGGCTCGGTGTGCCCGTAATCCGACAGTGATTTGGGTGGCCGCCTAAGATCAAGATCAACAGCAAGATCAAGGGCGACTCGCTTCGCATCGTGGTTACCTTTGGCGGCTACAACGTTGTGTAGATACCCATGGCCATCGGGGGCAAGCCCCCTCCCACATTTGCTCTCCGGCGTATTCAAGATTCTTTCGGAATGTTCTCGGCAATCTTCTTGCCCATGCTGATCCTCGCCTCCACCCCATACCCCAGCGCCTCGTAAAACCCCGCCACCGCATCATTGCCACCGGTGATCTGCAGGTTGATCTTCATGCAGCCCAAGGCCGTCAGTGCCTGTTCCGCATGCCGCACCAGCGAG
Source organism: Pseudomonas grimontii (assembly GCF_007858185.1). Classification (GTDB taxonomy): domain Bacteria; phylum Pseudomonadota; class Gammaproteobacteria; order Pseudomonadales; family Pseudomonadaceae; genus Aquipseudomonas; species Aquipseudomonas grimontii. The sequence continues at coordinate 45,566 of NZ_VFES01000030.1, read as the reverse complement.
GCCCCCAGGCCATGACGCCGATAGTCGGCGTGCACAGCCACGGAATACAACCAGCCGCGATGGCCGTCGTAGCCGGCAAGAATCGTCCCGATCACGGTTTTTTTGTCGGTCGCCACGAAAAACAGCCCGTCATTGACCGCCAGTTTCTTATCGATCGCCAAGGTCGGCAGGTTATGCGCCGTGTCATAACCAAACGCCTCCTGCCATAACGCCACCACCTGCGCCCGATGCTGGCGGTCGCGGTACGGCCCGATGGGATGGCGCGACAGCAGCGCCTTTTCCATCACCAACGTGCGCTCATTGCCGTGGTAGACATCGCGTACCGTGTGAAAACCCAGCTTGGTGTAGAACGGCTCGGCGGTCAGCGAAGACGGCACACTCAGCGTCGTCACCCCCGCGTCCCGCGCGCGCAGTTCGATTTCAAGCATCAGCAACCGGCCAATGCCCTGCCCTTGCAGCGCCGGGTTGACGAACACCGAGCGCACCACATTGGCATCCAACGCAGCCGTGGCGACGATCACCTGGTCCTGGACCGCCACCAGCACCACACGGTGCTTGAGCAGCTCCAGCACCGCGTCCGGCGTGAAGTTGCTTGCCACCCGGGCAATCACATCCGCCGGATAATCCCGCGCATTGCTGCTGTGCAAGGCCGCGAGGATGACCTGGCTGATCCCTTCGGCATCGTCGGATTGGGCAAGACGTACGACGGTAGACATGATTCCTCCTGGCTGAGACAGCTATGGCAAATACCACAATACCCTCTCCCGCCTTTTGATCCCATTACAGACCCAACAGCCGATTCGGCTGTATCACCCACCTTTTCAGCTTTACCCGCTGGGCGCGCTCCTTGTTTCAGCCGGGATTCATCGGCCCGAACGCAGACAATAGCCCGACTGCCCACGCTCGCTGCGCCGAGCTACGCACAGCAGAAAACGCTCGCCGCGTTCACCGCAGCCCCTCTCGAACAACAAGGAGCCTCTCCATGACCCGCTACATCGACGTCAACGACCTCAGCTATCTGGTCGCGCAAAAAGGCCTGCAAACCTGCCTCATCGAAATGGCCGAGTACATTCGCGCCGACTACCTGCGCTGGCAGGATTTCGAGAAGTGCGCACGTCTGGCCAATCACTCCCCGGAGGGTGTGATCGAACTGATGCCGGTGTCCGACGCCTCGCTGTATGCCTTCAAGTACGTCAATGGTCACCCGAAAAACACGCTGGCGGGCATGCTCACGGTCATGGCATTCGGCGCTCTGGGCGATGTGGACACCGGCAAACCGTTGCTGCTGGCCGAAATGACCCTGACCACCGCCATCCGCACTGCCGCCACCTCGGCACTGGTGGCGCGCTATCTGGCACGTGACAACAGCCGCAGCATGGCGTTGATCGGCAACGGCTCCCAGAGTGAGTTCCAGGCCCTGGCCTTCCACGCGATGCTCGGCATCGACGAGATTCGCCTGTTCGATATCGACACCAAGGCCACCGCCAAGCTCGCAGCCAACCTCAAAGCGTTCCCGGCGATCAAGGTGATCCTCGCCGCCAGCGTGGCAGACGCTGTGAAAGGCGCGGATATCGTCACCACCGTTACCGCCGACAAAGCCTACGCCACCATTCTGACCGACGAGATGATTGAGCCGGGCATGCACCTCAACGCCGTGGGCGGCGACTGCCCGGGCAAGACCGAACTGGACCGACGCATCGTCGAGCGCGCCCGTGTGATCGTCGAGTACGAACCCCAAAGCCGCATCGAAGGTGAGATCCAGCACATGCCGCACGACTCGCCAGTGACCGAACTGTGGCAGGTGATCAACGGCCAGCTCCCTGGCCGCGAACATGTGCAACAGATCACGCTGTTCGACTCAGTCGGGTTTGCCATCGAGGACTATTCAGCCCTTCGATATGTGTTGGATGCCGCCAAGGCACTGGACCTGGGCAGCGACTTGGAACTGGTGCCCGTGTTGGCCGACCCCAAGGACCTGTTTGCCCGTTTGGCCCGCCAACCTGCCGCGCAACAGAAGAAACGCGCCTGACACGTGCAGGCCCAGTGGCAAAGTCGTGCAGACGTTGGCCAGGGAAGGCCGTACCATACTCGTCACGCAATCGACGAACGCTTGCTCCCCTTCTTCCCAACCGCTTGAAGTGAACCCATGGATACCAAGGCCAACGGACCCCACTCCGCCCCTGCGCTGGATCGCATCGATGAGGCGATCATCGAAGTACTGCGCCATCAGGGGCGTATCACCTACGAAAAGCTCTCGTCGCTGGTACACCTCACCCCCAGACCCTGCCTGGAGCGGGTGCGCAAGCTGGAGCGACGCGGAGTGATCCGTGGGTACGGCGCGATCATCGATGTGCAGATGGTCTCGCCAGGACTGTCGCTGCTGGTGCTGGTGGCCTTGTCCAACCAGAGCGGGCGCTCGGCGCAGAAGGCCTTCGAAGCGTGTATGAAGGCTTGCCCCCAGGTGTTCGAATGCCAACTGATCAGCGGGCCGTTCGACTACAGCCTGCGCATGCGCTGCCGGGATATGGAGCACTACCGGGTGGTATCGGAGATCTGGCTGAACAATGATGAGCTGCACATCGATAAGTTGGTTGCGCATCCGGAGTTGGCGGTGGTGAAAAATACCGCCATCGAACTGGCCTGAGCCCCACTCGCCAAGCCAATGAGGATCGAATGTGGGAGGGGGCTTGCTCCCGATAGCGGTGGGTCAGTGAAAGATGAGCTGACTGACACACTGCTATCAGGAGCAAGTCGAATCGTCGCACCGCCCCTCCCACATTTTTAACCATGCCCGCTTAAGATTTTCTTACCTTGGCGTGCCCCCACCAGCTTCGCCTGCCCATCCTTCTGCTTCCCCGTACGCGCCTCGCTGATCAGCCCCGGGATCAGCTTGCCCTCCGGCAAGTTCTTCCAGAACCGACTCGGCAAGTGCCCCTCCATCACCTTGGGGTTCAACCGCGCCGGGTTGAAGATATGGCTGTAGTAGGTCAGCCACATCGCGCTGTGGGGATCCTCGACATTCTGCGCCAGCTGCTGCCATGCCTCGGGGCACTTTCGCTGGTGGATCAACTGCTCACCGTCGTAATACACCCCGTCCAGCGGCGTGGCGATCATCCAGCGATGGCGCCCCATGCGCCCGACAAAATGCTGGCTGGCCGATTTGAGGATGTCATGGGCCGGTTCATGCCAGGCCACGTACTCCGGTAACTCAGGCCCCGCCCCTGCCGGCAGGGCGATAAAGCGCACGAACGCATGCAGGTGATGGGCCTCGCGACTCACCTGCTTGATGCGCCGCTGCAGCTCACTGCCGAGTTTATCCCCTGCCAGCATCGCGGTGCGGTCGCCATGGCTGACGCGCCACAGCACTTCGTACAACACACTCCAACGCTGGTCGCCGTGGTAACAGGCGGCCGATTCCAACAGCTCCAGCAGCGCCTTGGGAATTCGCGCCTGGAACGGCCCCAAGCCTTCGGGGATCGGCTCATCGGTCGCAAACAGGTCCGCCGCCTGCACCTCGCCCCAACTCACCTGGCTCGGGTCGACCTGATGGCTGAGCAGCCAGCGTGCCTGTTCGCGCCAGGTGCTGAAGAGGTCATCGCATTCCAGGCTGATCATCCCCACAACCCCATCTGTTGCGGTTGCGGACGGTCGCGCAGCTGTTCGCGCAGCAGCACGCTGGTGCTGTCCGCCTGTTGCGGGTGGTAGTCACTGGTGATGAAAAACGGCTTGGCCTTGGCCAGCACACAGCGCATGCGTGCCAGGTCTTCGAAGCGGATCTTGCGTTCGCGACGCAGGTCCACCAGGCGCTGGGTGGTGCGCAGGCCGATCCCCGGAATACGTGCGATCAAGGTCGGCTCGGCGCGATTCAGGTCCAGGGGGAACACCTCGCGGTGCTCCAGGGCCCAGGCCAGCTTGGGGTCGATGTCCAGGGCCAGGTGGCCGGGGCCTTCGAACAGTTCGTTGGCACTGAAGCCGTAGCTGCGCAGCAAAAAATCCGCCTGATACAAGCGATGCTCGCGCATCAACGGTGGCGCGGCCAGGGGTACGCTTTTCGGGCTGTTGGGGATGGGGCTGAAGGCCGAGTAATACACGCGGCGCAGCTTGAAGTTGCCATACAGCGCCTCGGCACTGTGAAGGATGGTGCTGTCGTCGGTCTCGTCGGCGCCGACGATCATCTGCGTGCTCTGCCCGGCCGGGGCGAAACGCGGCGCGCGGGGTTCGTTCAGGACCGTCTGCTCGCCGGTGTAGATGGTCTGCATGGCCTGCTTGATCGAGACGATCTGTTTTTCCGGCGCCAGGGTTTGCAGGCTGGCATCGGTGGGCAGTTCGATATTCACGCTGAGGCGATCGGCGTAGCGCCCGGCCTCGGCAATCAGCGCCGGGTCGGCTTCGGGGATGGTCTTGAGGTGGATGTAACCGCGAAAGTCATGCTCTTCGCGCAGCAGTTTGGCCACGCGCACCAACTGCTCCATGGTGTAGTCGGCCGAACGAATGATGCCGGAGCTGAGAAACAGGCCGCTGACGCAGTTGCGCTTGTAGAAATCCAGGGTCAGGGTGACCACCTCCTCCGGGCTGAAGCGTGCGCGGGGCACGTCGCTGGAGCGGCGGTTGACGCAGTATTGGCAGTCGTAGAGGCAGAAGTTGGTGAGCAGCACCTTGAGCAGCGACACGCAGCGACCGTCCGGCGTGTAGCTGTGGCAGATCCCCATGCCATCGGTGGAACCCAGCCCCGCCTTGCCCTCCGAACTGCGCTTGGGCGCACCACTGCTGGCGCAGGAGGCGTCGTACTTGGCGGCGTCGGCAAGGATGCTGAGTTTTTCGATCAACTGCATGGAGGGCTACCGATACTGGTTTTTTGTACAGTATCAGAGCATAGCTACAAGCTACAAGCTACAAGCTACAAGCTTGGAGCCTGCAGCTTGTAGCTTGTAGCTTGTAGCTTGCAGCTTTCGTCAACTGGCGGTGGCCAGGAGCAGATCCTGCACCGACCGGCCCTTGCCACGGCTACGGTCGTTTTCGAACAGCGACGCCGCAATCTCATCCGCACGAATCGGTAGCACCGACAGCAACGTATCGCTCAAGCCATGGCTGGCCTGGCTGAAGCCCTGGATGTAGATGCCGGCGTTGCAGCGCTCATCGGTGACGATGCGGTAGTCGCGCGCGACTTCAAAATCGCCCAGATATTCCTCCAGCGGCGCCAGCAGTGCGCGATGCGTCTCGCGCTCGTAGCCGGTGGCAAGGATCACCGCGTCGTAATGGTTGACGCTGGTTTCGCCATTGGCGTTGTTGCGCAGGGCCAGTTCGATGCCCAGGGGGCCGGGGGTCGCCTTCTCGACCACGGTCATGGTGCGGAAGGCCTGGCGGGCGATGCCGGAGACTTTCTGGCGGTAGAAAATCCCGTAGATGCGCTCGATCAGGTCGAGGTCGACCACCGAATAGTTGGTGTTCTGGTACTCGGCGACCAGGCGCTCGCGCTCGGCACCGACTTGCTGGAACACCAGGTCGGTGAAGGCCGGCGAGAACACTTCGTTGACGAACGGGCTGTCATCGGCCGGCTTGAGCGCCGAACCGCGCAGGATCATGTCGACCTGCACCGAGGGGAAGCTGTCATTCAGGTCGATAAAGGCTTCGGCCGCGCTCTGGCCACCACCGATGATTGCGATGCGCATCGCCTTGCCGTCCACGCAAGGCTGGGTGGCCATGCGCTCCAGGTACTGGGAATGGTGGAACACCCGGCTGTCGCCCTTGAGGGCCTTGAATGTTTCGGGAATGCGCGGCGTGCCGCCGGCGCTGACCACCACCGAACGCGTAGTGCGCACATGCTGCTCGCCCACCGCATCGCGGGAGATCACGCGCAGCGCCTCCACCTGCTGCTGGTGCAGGATCGGCTCGATGGCCAGCACTTCCTCGCCGTAGCGGGCCTGGGCCTGGAACTGCCCGGCGACCCAGCGCAGGTAGTCGTTGTACTCCATGCGGCACGGGTAAAAGGTGCCCAGGTTGATGAAGTCCACCAGGCGGTCGTGGGCTTTCAGGTAATTGACGAAGGAGTACGGGCTGGTGGGGTTGCGCAGGGTCACCAGGTCCTTGAGGAACGAAATCTGCAGCTCGCTCTGGGTCACCAGGGTATTGCCGTGCCAGCGGTAATCGGCCTGTTTGTCGAGAAACAGTACGTCCAGTTTGCCCTGCGCCTTTTCGCGCTCCTGCAGGGCGATGGCCAGCGCCAGGTTCGAAGGGCCAAAACCGATACCGATCAGGTCGTGAACCGCGGGCGAAGCAATTGCCTGTGTCATTCCAGTGTCCTCTGGATAAGCCCCTTGGCGGTGGGGCGGGAATACCTTCGAGACCTGCACAACAGGTCATGTGTTGATAGGAAACGAGGACAGTGAATTAAAATTTAACTGATCAGCGATCAGTGCGCGTCCCACTCGCGCATCCGCACCCGGCAATGCTTCATGGCGTTAACGATGTGTTTTTCCACCAGGGTGCGGGAAATACCCAGGCGCTCGGCGATTTGCAGGTGGCTCAGGCCCTCAAGCTTGCGCAGCAGGAAGCTGTCGCGACAGGCCGCCGGCAGCTCGGCCAGGGCGCGTTCGAGCATGGCCAGGCGTTGGGCGTAGGCATGGGTGGCATGGGGCGAACAGGCGGCGAAGCGCTCCTCGCTGTCGAGTACATCCAGGGGTTCGACCTGGCGCAAGGCGTTACGCCGGTGGCCGTCGATCACCAGGTTCAGCGCGGTGCGATACAAAAAGGCGCGCGGCTGTTCGATGGGGGTACCGCTGGATCGTTCCAGCACCCGGACGTAAGCGTCATGCACCACATCCTCGGCCACCTGACGGTTGCCCAGCTTGGCGTTGAGGAAGCACACCAGCTCGCGATAGTAGTTTTCCAACATGACTCCTGGCCTCCAGGCCGCGGCATTAGGTCCTTGGGTGCAAAAAAGACAGCGTATTCAGTAATGGCAGTTTGGGTAGGTGCAATTTATAGTAATTCTCATCTACTTTTAAACAAGACTTGCATCCACAGGCCGATTTTTTTTCGCACAAGACCTGTAACCGCTTATGTAACGGCCTAAATCCTCGGCCAATTCTCTCGTTTAACTGTCAGCTCTGCGCAACTGCGCTCCGAACTTTCCTGGCTGGAACCTAAGCATGAAACGCCCTCGCCCTGCCCGACGCGCCTTGCTAGCTATCGCGTGCCTGATTCCCATCATCGCCGTCGCCGCCTGGCAGGTGTTGCCGCCGGGGCGTGAGACCCTGACCACCGTCACCGTCACCCGCGGCAATATCGAAAACAGCGTCACGGCCCTGGGCACCCTGCAACCGCGCCGTTATGTCGACGTGGGCGCCCAGGCGTCCGGGCAGATCCGCAAGATCCACGTTGAAGCCGGCGATCAGGTGCAGGAAGGCCAATTGCTGGTGGAGATCGACCCTTCCACGCAAAAAGCCAAGCTCGACGCCAGCCGTTATGCCATCGAAAACCTCAAGGCGCAGTTGCAGGAGCAAAAGGCCCAGCACGCACTGGCGCGCCAGAAGTACCAACGCCAGCAGCGCCTGGCCGCAGGCAACGCCACGCGCGAGGAAGACGTGCAAACCGCCAAGGCCGAACTGAGCGCCACCCAGGCCCGGATGGACATGTTCCAGGCCCAGATTCTCCAGGCCCAGGCCAGCCTGCGCAGCGATGAAGCGGAACTGGGCTACACGCGCATCTACGCACCGATGACCGGCACCGTAGTCGCGGTAGACGCGCGGGTCGGCCAGACCCTCAATGCCCAGCAGCAGACGCCGCTGATCCTGCGCATCGCCAAATTGTCGCCGATGACCGTGTGGGCCGAAGTCTCGGAAGCCGACATCGGCCACGTCAAACCCGGCATGACCGCCTATTTCACCACCCTCAGCGGCGGCAACCGGCGCTGGACCAGCACCGTGCGCCAGATCCTGCCGATCCCACCCAAGCCACTGAATGAAACCCAAGGCAGCGGCAGCCCCAACAGCTCCGGCAAAAGCGGTACCGGCCGCGTGGTGCTGTACACCGTGCTGCTGGATGTGGACAACGGCGACAACGCCTTGATGGCCGAAATGACCACCCAGGTGTTTTTCGTCGCCAGCCAGGCCAAGGACGTCCTCACCGCGCCGGTCGCCGCGCTGCTGGGCACCTCAAGTGCCGACAAGCAGATCGCCCGCGTGGTCGCCACCAACGGCCGCATCGAAGAACGTGAAGTGCGCCTGGGCATCAGTGATCGCCTGCGGGTCGAAGTACTCGACGGCCTGCACGAAGGCGATCACCTGCTGATCGGCCCGGCCGACGGCAACGGGGGTTGAGGTGACCACGCCGCTGATCGAACTCAAGAACATCCGCAAATCCTACGGCGGCGGCGACAGCCCGCAGGTCGATGTGTTGCGCGGCATCGACCTGTCGATCCATGCCGGGGAATTCGTCGCCATCGTCGGGGCTTCCGGTTCCGGCAAGTCCACGCTGATGAATATCCTCGGTTGCCTCGACCGCCCAAGCACAGGCGAGTACCTGTTCGCCGGGGAAAACGTCGCCCACCTGGACAGCGACGAACTCGCCTGGCTGCGCCGCGAGGCCTTTGGCTTTGTGTTTCAGGGCTACCACTTGATCCCCTCGGGCTCGGCCCAGGAGAACGTCGAGATGCCGGCGATCTACGCCGGTATCAGCGCCGCCGAGCGCCATGCCCGCGCCCATGCGCTGCTCACCCGCCTGGGCCTGGCCGAGCGCACCGGCAACCGGCCGCACCAGCTGTCCGGCGGGCAACAACAGCGCGTCTCTATCGCTCGGGCGCTGATGAACGGCGGCCACATCATCCTCGCCGATGAACCCACCGGCGCCCTCGACAGCCACAGCGGCGCCGAGGTGATGACCCTGCTGGACGAACTGGCCAGCCAGGGCCACGTGGTGATCCTGATCACCCACGACCGTGAAGTGGCGGCGCGCGCCAACCGCATGATTGAAATTCGCGATGGCCTGATCATCAGTGACTCGGCCGATGACGGCGCAGCCCCGCCACCGGCCACCCGCGGCGCGTTGCAAGCCGTGGACCTGCGCCAGCGCCTGGCCGACGGCGCCGAACACAATGGCGCGTGGAAAGCCGAATTGCTCGACGCGGTGCAAGCCGCCTGGCGGGTGATGTGGATCAATCGGTTCCGCACCGCACTGACCCTGCTGGGGATCATCATCGGCGTGGCCTCGGTGGTGGTGATGCTGGCCGTCGGTGAGGGCAGCAAGCGCCAGGTCATGGCGCAGATGGGGGCGTTCGGCTCCAACATTATCTACCTCAGCGGATCGTCGCCCAACCCGCGCACGCCGCCGGGTATCGTCACCATCGATGACGTCCACGCACTCGCGGCATTACCCCAGGTCCAACGCATCATGCCGGTCAACGGCAGCGAAGCCGGGGTGCGCTTCGGCAACGTCGACTACATGGCCTATGTGGGCGGCAATGACACCAACTTCCCGGATATTTTCAATTGGCCGGTGGTCGAGGGCAGTTACTTCACGGCGGCCGACGAGCGTGCGGCCGCCACCGTGGCCGTGATCGGTCATCGCGTGCGTGAAAAGCTGTTCAAGGGTGAAGTCGACCCCATCGGCCAGTACATCCTGATTGAAAACGTACCGTTCCAAGTGATCGGCGTGCTGGCGGAAAAAGGCGCCAGCTCCGGTAACAAGGACAGCGATGACCGTATCGCCATCCCCTACACCGCCGCCAGCGTGCGGCTGTTCGGCAGCTACAACCCCGAATACGTGGTGATTGCCGCCGCCGATGCGCGCAAGGTCCGCGAGGCCGAGGTGGCCATCGATCAGTTGATGCAAAAGCTGCACAACGGCAAGCGCGACTACGAGCTGACCAACAACGCGGCGATGATCCAGGCCGAGGCGCACACCCAGAACACCCTGTCGCTGATGCTCGGCTCGATTGCTGCGATTTCCCTGCTGGTAGGCGGTATTGGCGTGATGAACATCATGCTGATGACCGTGCGTGAACGGACGCGCGAGATCGGCATCCGCATGGCCACCGGCGCGCGCCAGCGCGACATCCTGCGCCAGTTCCTGACCGAGGCGGTGATGCTTTCGGTGGTCGGCGGCCTGTGCGGTATCGCCCTGGCACTGCTGGTTGGCGGCATGCTGGTACTGGCCCAGGTGGCGGTGCAGTTTTCCCTGGTGGCGGTGCTTGGCGCATTTGGTTGCGCACTGGTCACCGGCGTCGTATTCGGCTTCATGCCGGCCCGTAAAGCTGCCCGGCTCGATCCGGTTAAGGCGTTGACCAGTGAATAAACGATCCATCCCCTCGCACCTGTCTGCATTTAGCCTGTGCCTGCTGCTCACTGCCTGCGCCGGTGAACCGCCCGCCGTGGACAGCGGCATTGCAGCGCCAGCCGCCTGGCAGTTCGCCGAGCGCGACGCGGCCCAGGCCACCAACCAGCGCTGGTGGACGCAGTTCGGCAGCCCGCAGTTGAACCGCCTGGTCGAGCAGGCCCGCCATGACAGTGTCGACGTCGCCGCCGCCATGGCCCGCGTGCGCCAGGCCCAGGCCAGTGCGGTGATCGCCGGGGCACCGCTGTTGCCCGAGGTGAAGTTCAACCTCGCCACCAGTCACCAGAAACTGCTGCACGGCCCCGGCGGGCCGGAGCTGGACGCCTCGCAAAGCGATGACGCCGTGGACAATTTCGGTGCCAACCTTACCGCCAGCTATGAGGTGGACTTCTGGGGAGGCCGCGCCGCTGCCCGTGACAGCGCCCTGCACAGCCTGCGTGCCAGCGAGTTCGACCAGGCCACCGTGGAACTGACCCTGCTCAGCAACGTGGCCGACCGCTACGCGCAAACCCTGGCCGCGCGCCAGCGCCAACAGATCGCCGAGTTGAACCTGGCCAACGCACGTAACGTGCTCGCTCTGGTGCAAACCCGCTACGACGCGGGCTCCGCCACGGCCCTCGAACTGGCCCAGCAGAAAAGCCTGGTGGCCAGCCAGCAACGCCAACTGCCGTTGATTCAACAACTGGTCGAAGAATCCCAGATCACCCTCGCCGCCCTCCTCGGCCAGCCGGTCCAGGCCCTGGACCTGGGCACCGAACCCTTCCAGGACCTGGCCTGGCCCACCATCGGCGCCGGCATGCCCAGCCAGTTGCTCAGTCGCCGGCCGGACATCGCCAAGGCCGAGGCCCAACTGGCGGCAGCGCAAGCGGATGTCACCGTGGCCCGCGCCGCCATGCTGCCAGCCCTGACCCTCGGCGCCACACTCGGCTCCGACGCCTACAAGGCCCTGGACGTCCTGCGCAGCCCCTACTACACGCTGACCGCCGGCCTGGTCGGGCCGATCTTCAACAACGGCCGTTTAAGCGCCGAACGGGACAAGGCCCGCGCGCGCCAGGATGAGCTGCTGTACACCTACCGAGGCGCGATCATCAACGGGTTTGCCGATGTGGAAAAAGCCCTCAGCAGCATCACGCGCCTGGACCAGCAGCGCCAATGGCAAACGGAAGAACTGCAACAGGCCCGGACGGCCTTCCAGATCGCCGAAAGCCGCTACCAGGCGGGTGCCGAAGACTTGCTGACGGTACTGGAAACCCAGCGCACCCTGTATGCCGCCCAGGACTTGAACGTGCAATTGCGACTGTCACGCCTGCAGGCCAGCATCGCGCTGTACAAGGCATTGGGCGGCGGTTGGAAAACCAGCATCTGATAAACGAAACTCCAGTTTCGTACACCAGTCGTCTACCACCCCTACATTCTTCGCCTAAGGATCCTTGGTAAAAAAGCCGCCATTACACGGCTGCCCGGGATCTCTTGATGAATGTTACAAAACACCTCGCGTGTGGCTGTCTCTGGTTGATGGCAAACCTTGGCCAGGCAGAGCCACTGATCAAACCCACTGCCATCGATTGGCTGCTCGACTGCCCCCTCCCCAGCGTCGAACGGCTGGACCCCGAGGTGCTGTCGCGTACCCAGTGCGGCATCGTCACCGTCCCCCTCAACTACGCCGTCCCCCGGCAGGGCAAACAGCGCCTCTACCTGACCCGTGTCGGCGCCCGCGATCCGCTGAACCGCGAGGGCCTGGTATTCGCCCAGGCCGGCGACACGCCACCAAAAGACCACGTAAGTACCTTCGCCATTCACCTCGCCAGCCGCTGGCACCGCTATTCCACGCAAGCCTATCGCACGCTGCTCAACCGCTACGACGTTATCGAACTCGGCCCCCGCGACCTCACTCAGGAGCATGACGTCGAACAGGCCGTACGGGACATGGAGTATGTACGCGCCCAACTGGGCGACGCACAGCTGCATTACCTGGGTGACACCAGCGCCACGCGCCTGGGCAGCCGCTATGCCGCGCGGTTTCCAGATCGCGTCGCACGCATGGTGTTGGTCAACGCCGAACACGACATGGCCGGCACGCTTAAGGTCGAACAGTTGCGCCTCAAGGAACCCGCCAAACCGGACGCCGGTGGTTGTATCAACCGCTGGGTGGGCGACTTCCTGGCCTTCGGCAAAAAGCCACCACCGTCGACACGCTGCCTGGACGCGGATGGCACGCAGTAACGCGTCGTTTACGACCTGTTGCTGCCGAAAACGACACCCTGCGTTGACGCTCTCCCTCAATCGTTATTAAGTGCTATTTATCCGCATTAATACGATAAATCGAACCCATGCTGACTCGCCCGCTACGCCGCAAACGCCAGAAGCTGTCCGACGTGATTGTCGAGTCGGTCAAGCGCTCCATCGTCACCGACGCCTTGAAGCCCGGCGACCGCCTGCCCACCGAGCGTGAGCTGATGGAAAGCTTCCAGTGCTCCAAGGGCTCGGCCCGTGAAGCGCTCAAGGCCCTGGAGGTCGAGGGGCTGGTGAGTACGCGCACCGGCCCCAGCGGCGGCGCCTACCTGAACCAGGCCGGCACTGAACCCGCCAGCCGCGCGCTGCGCAACTACCTGCACTTCCAGCACTTGGATGGGGAGCAGGTGTACCAGTTGCGCAAGGTCATCGAAGTGGAACTGGCGGTGTCGGTGCTCGGGCGCCTGAGTGAAGACGACTACCGGGCATTGCAGGACAACGTGGATTTCTGCAGCGCCCCCGAAGACAGCGAAGCCGGCCAGCGCGAACAGCGCCTGGCGGAACTGGAGTTCCACAACCTGCTGGCCAAGGCCTGCCCCAACCCGTTGCTGAGCTTTATGGCGCAGTTTCTCAATGACCTGCTGCGCGACCTGGTGGTGCTGAAAAAAGCCTACAAGCCCAAGCGCAAGCAGTTCGACGCGGCCAACCTCGACTATCACAAACAGCTGCTGAGCGCCTTTCGCGCCGGCGATGAACACGCCGTACGCAGCCTGATGCATGAACATATGTGCGACGCCGAACACCACATGACGGCACTGGAAGGCCAGGTCAGCCCGCATTTTCTGTTGGAGTTCGACCACAACCACTGAAAACACCAGCCCCCTCCCACAGTTTGACCCGGCTCCAACCAAGCGACCGCTTCACCCCAATAACAGGCCTGCCCACAGGCCCTGCTCCACCGTATCGCCCTTGCTACTCCTGCCAATAATTAAACCAGGGAGTCACCCCATGCAGCGTCGTACGTTATTGAAAGCCAGTCTTACCGCAGCCGCCGCCCTCAGCCTCCCGCTGAGCGTACGGTCCGCATTCGCCGCCGAGCCCTTTACCTTTTACGGCCTCAAGTCCATGTCCGGCGCCTTTGCCAGCTATGGCAAGTTTGCCGACATGGGTTCGCGCCTGGCGGTGGCCCAACATACCGAGCTACTGGGCCGCCCGTTGAACTACAAGGTCATCGACACCGAGGGCAACGCCGGCAAGGCTGTGCGCAAGGTGCAGGAGGCGATCCAGCAGGACGGAGCGCGGTTCTTCCAGGGCTGCACGCTGTCGTCATCGGCATTGGCGGTGGCCAAGGAAGTCGACAAGGTCGGCGGTGTATTCATGACCCCGGTCGGTGCCGATGAAGTCACCGGCAAAGACTGCAACCACGCCACGTTCCGCTGGTCGGTGCCCACCTACGGCGCCATCCGCGAAACCATGGTGCCGCTGATCAAACTGCTGCCGGACGCCAAGCGCTGGTACACCATCACGCCACAATATGTGTTCGGCGAAGCGCTGCTCGAAGGCGCCAAAAACGTGCTCAAGGAACACGGCCTGGAACACGTCGGCAACAGCTACCACTCGCTGCAGGAACAGGAGTTCTCCGGCTACCTGACCAATGCCATTTCCACCAGGCCCGACGTGCTGGTGTTGCTCAACTTTGGCAGCCAGTCGTCCAACACCCTGCGCCAGGCGGTGAACTTCGGCATCAAGGAACGCATGAAAGTGCTGCTGGTGTGGTCCGCCGGCCTCGACCAGTTCCAGGAACTGGGCAGCGACATCCTCGAAGGCGTGTACCTCGGCGCGCAGTACTGGCATCAGGTCGACACCCCGCTCAACCGCGAGCTGGTCAAGCTGACCCAGGCCAAGTACGGCATCAACCCCACCTACCCGCTGGCCGCCGATTACATCAGCACCAAGGTCATGCTCGACACCATCATCGCCACCGGCAGCTTCGACGGGCCGACCGTGGCCAAGGCCATGCAGGGCCTGAGTTTCGAAGGCCCCACCGGCAAGGAGTCGATCCGCGCCGGCGACCACCAGGTGATCAAGGACTACTACCTGCTGGTCGGCAAGGCCGCCGCCGACATGGCCGACAAGGATGACCTGGCCAAGGTGCTCAGTGCCGGCCAGTCATTCCCGCCGGTGGAAGCCACGGGCTGCACGCTCGCCTGATCCGTTAAAACATCACCGGTTGTACACGGCAGGGCCGCCCGCGCGGCCACCTGTTCGAGGGTTTCTGCATGCTTAATCTTTACCTGTTCCAGATACTCAACGGCCTTGGATTGGGGATGATCTACTTCCTGATCGCGGTCGGGCTGACGATTATTTTCGGCCTGCTCAACTTCGTCAATTTCGCCCACGGTGCGTTCTTCCTGCTGGGCGCCTACATCTGCTACACCGCCGTGAGCCTCACCGGCAACTTCTGGCTGGCGCTGTTGATCGCGCCGCTGGTGGTGGCCGCGCTGGCCTGGGTGATCGAGCGCGTGTTGATCCAACGGATCTATCACTTGCCACACATGTTCCAGATCCTGGTCACGCTGGGCATCGCGCTGATCATCCAGGAAGCCAGCGTGATGATCTGGGGCCCGGTGGGCAAAAGCGTCGCCGTGCCGGAACTGCTGCGCGGCGTGCTGGTGGTGGGTGATTTCGTCTACCCCTACTACCGCCTGTTCCTGATTGTGTTTTCCGGGTTGGTCGGCCTGGGTCTGTGGCTGCTGCTGGAACGCACGCGTTTCGGCGCCCTGGTGCGCGCCGGCAGTGAAAGCACCGAGACCGTGTCGCTGCTCGGCACGAATATCTTCCGCCTGTTCTCCATGACCTTCGCCCTCGGCGTTGGCCTGGCCGGCATGGCGGGTGTGCTGTTCGCGCCCTTGCGCGGCGCCCAGCCGTTCGTTGGCCCGGAAATTCTCGGCATCGCCTTCGTGGTGGTGGTGATCGGCGGCATGGGCTCGTTCAGCGGTGCACTGGTCGGCGGTTTGCTGGTGGGCGTGGTGCAAAGCCTGATGACCACACTCTGGCCCCAAGGCGCGAGCCTGATGATCTACGGCGCCATGGCCGCGGTGATTCTGGTGCGTCCTTACGGCCTGTTTGGGAGAGCCTGACATGAGCGAGAAAAATCCCCTGCCGTTTGCCAAAACGCAATCGCGCGCCATGTTGTTGTGGGTCGTGGCGGTGCTGATCGGCCTGCCCTTGCTATTGCCCTCGGCGACCCTGGCCACCGAGATCCTGATCTTTGCCATGGCCGCCCTGGCCTGCAACCTGTTGCTGGGCTACACCGGGCTGCTGTCGTTTGGCCAAGGCATCTTCTTTGGTGCCGGCGCCTACTGCGCGGCGCTGCTGATGATCCATCTGCAATTGGGGTTGTTCACCGCATTGCTCGGTGCCGCCATCGCCGGTGGCTTCCTGGCCTTGCTGGTGGGGGCCCTGGCGATCCGCCGCACCGGCATCTACTTCGTGATGCTCACGTTGGCGTTCAGCCAGATGGCCTACTTCGTCGCCTACACCTTGAGCGACTGGACCGGCGGCGACAACGGCCTGCTCAGCGTGCCGCGCCCGGAGATTCGCCTCGGTGACACCGTGCTGCTGTCCCTGGCCGACGCCCGTGCGTTCTATGGCTTTGTCGCGGTGCTGTTCCTGTTGATCTTCATCGGCGCGCGCCGGGTGATCGCCTCGCCGTTCGGCAGCACGCTGATGGCGATCCGCGAAAACGAAACCCGCGCCTCGGCCATCGGCTACGACACGCGGCACTTCAAGATCCTGGTGTTCGTGCTGTCCGGCGCGGTCACCGGGATTGCCGGGGCGTTGTACGCCATGCTGCTGCACTTTGTGCCGCTGTCGAATATCGACCTGGCGATGTCCGAGAACATCCTGATCATGACCATTGTCGGCGGCACCGGCTCGCTGTTCGGCTCGTTGCTGGGCGCCGGCTCCATCGTGCTGCTGGGAGATTTTCTCTCCGACCTGTGGCCGCGCTGGCTGATGCTGCTGGGGGTGATCCTGATCCTGGTGGTGATCTTCATGCGCGGCGGTTTGTGGGGCGGCCTGGCCGCGTTGTTCGAGCGCGTGCGTGGCAGTCGCAAGGCAGCCGTCGTCGCCAAGGAGGAAGGGCTATGAGCATCCTGCTGGAAACCAAAGACCTGGAACTGGCCTATGGCGCGTTCCGTGCGGTGAACGGCGTCAACCTCAAGGTCGAAGCCGGCACCATCCATACCATCATCGGCCCCAACGGCGCGGGCAAGACCAGCCTGTTCCACTGCCTGACCGGCGAGCGCCAGGCCACGGCCGGCGCGATTCATTTCGACGGCAGGAACCTGATGCGCAAGCCCGCCCACGCACGCGTCGGCCTCGGCATGGCGCGCTCGTTCCAGCTCACCAGCCTGTTCCAGAACCTCAGCGTGCGCGAGAACCTGCGCCTGGCCGCCCAAGGCCGCGACGGTGCGCGCGCGCTGAATTTCTGGCGCCGCGTGGACAGCAAACGCGAGCACCTGGAAATGGCCGACCAGGTGCTTGAGCGCCTGCAACTCAGCGCCCGCGCCGAGACCCTGGCCGGCGAGTTGTCCCACGGCCAGCAACGGGTGCTGGAGGTGGGCATGTCGATCTGCTCCAAGCCCAAACTGCTGATGCTCGACGAGCCCACCTCGGGCATGGGCATCGATGACATCCCGATCATGACCCAGTTGATCAGCGACCTTGGCCGCGACCATACGGTGCTGTTGATCGAACACAACATGAGCATCGTCATGTCCATCAGCCAACGCATCACGGTGATGAGCCACGGGCAGATCCTGGTGGAAGGCACGCCGGAGTTCGTGCGCGCCGATGAACGTGTGCGCAGTGCTTATCTTGGGGAGGCCGCCTGATGCTGATCGTCGAGAATATTCATTCCTACTATGACAAGAGCCACGTGCTCGAAGGCGTGTCGCTGAGCGTCAACCCCGGCGAACTGGTGACGCTGCTCGGGCGCAACGGTGCCGGCAAGACCACCACCCTGCGCAGCATCCTCGGCATCATCTGCCCGCGCCAGGGCCAGATCCACTTCAACGGCCAGGCGCTGGTGGGGCAGAAAATCTTTGAAATCGCACGCCAGGGACTGGCACTGGTGCCGGAAAATCGCGGGATCTTCCGCCTGCTGACCGTCGAGGAAAACCTGCGCATCGCCGTCCGCAAGACCAGCCGCTGGCAGCTCGAAGACGTGTACGGCATGTTCCCGCGCCTCAAGGAGCGGCGCAGGAACGCCGGCCATGCGCTCTCCGGCGGCGAGCAACAGATGCTCGCCATCGCCCGCGCCCTGCTCAACGATCCGAAGCTGCTGATCCTCGACGAACCCACCGAAGGCCTGGCCCCGGTGATCGTCGACGAACTGGTGAAGATCCTGCGCAAGATCAAGGACGACGGCCTGCCGGTGCTGCTGGTGGAACAAAACCTGATGGTCTGCGACAAGCTCGCCGACCGCCATTACGTCCTCGAACAGGGCCGCGTGGTCTACGAGGGCAGCGCCGCCGCCTTCCGCGCCGACCCGACGATCAAGAACCGCTACCTGGCGCTGAGCGCCTGACGGGAGATTGCAGATGAATAGTTTTGCGCAACCGCTCCAGGGCAACGCCCCGCTGATCAACCGCGACCGCCTGTGGCAATCGCTGATGGACCTGGCCCAACTCGGCGCCACGGTCAAAGGCGGCGTGTGCCGCCTGGCCCTCACCGACCTGGACCGCCAGGCCCGTGACCTGTTTGTACAGTGGTGCGAAGCCGCCGGGTGCAGCGTGAGTGTCGACGCCATCGGCAATATTTTCGCGCGCCGCCCTGGGCGCAATCCGGCCCTGCCCCCGGTGATGACCGGCAGCCATATCGACACCCAGCCCACCGGTGGCAAGTTCGATGGTTGTTATGGGGTGATGGCCGGGCTGGAAGTGATCCGCACCCTCAATGACTTGAAGATCGAAACCGAAGCGCCGCTCGAAGTGGTGGTGTGGACCAACGAAGAAGGCTCGCGCTTCCCGCCGTGCATGATGGGCTCCGGGGTATTTGCCGGTAAGTTCGACTTGCAGGACACCCTCGACAAGCAGGACGAGCAAGGCTTGTCGGTGGGCGCCGAATTGCAGCGCATCGGCTATGCCGGTTCCCGCGCGGTGCTGGGCCATCCGGTCGGTGCGTATTTCGAAGCGCATATCGAGCAAGGCCCGGTGCTGGAAGACCAGGCCACCACTATTGGCGTGGTGATGGGTTGCCTCGGCCAGAAGTGGTTCGACCTGACCCTCACCGGCGTCGAAGCCCACGCCGGCCCGACGCCTATGCACCTGCGCAAGGACGCCCTGGTCGGCGCCGCCGAGGTGGTCAGCGCGGTCAACCGTATCGCTCATCAGCAACAACCTCACGCCTGCGGCACCGTCGGCTGCCTGAGCCTGCACCCGGGCTCGCGCAATGTGATTCCCGGCCAGGTACACATGACCATCGACCTGCGCCACCTGCATGCCGACAAGCTGCAAGCCATGGTCGATGAAGTGCGCGGCGTGATCGACGCCACTGCCCTGCGCCACGGCCTGAGTGTCGAGCTGACACCCACCGCCGACTTCCCGCCGCTGGACTTCCACCCGGCCTGCGTCAACGCCGTGCGCGATGCGGCGGCTGCCTTGGGCCTGAGCCATATGGACATCGTCAGCGGCGCCGGGCATGACGCGATTTTCGTCGCCGAGCTGGGCCCGGCGGGGATGATCTTTGTGCCGTGCGAAGGTGGCATCAGCCATAACGAAATCGAAAACGCCGCGCCGGATGACCTGGCGGCCGGTTGCGCAGTGTTACTACGCGCCATGGTCAACGCGGCACAGGGGGACCGAGCATGAGTGAAATGGGCCAATTGACGGCGGTGCAACTGCTGGAGCATTTTCGCAACAAGACCTTGTCGCCGGTGGACGTCACCGAAGATGCGCTGCTGCGCATCGAGCGCTGCAACCCGGCGGTCAACGCCTACTGCCATGTCGACCCCGAGGGTGCGCTGCACGCGGCGCGGGCGTCGGAAGCACGCTGGTTCAAGGGCGCGCCCTGCGGCGCGCTGGACGGCGTACCAGCGTCGATCAAGGACCTCACGCTGACGATCGGCATGCCCACCCGCAAGGGCTCGCGCACCTCATCGGCCGAGGGCCCGTGGGACGTCGACGCGCCCTTCCCGGCCTTTATGCGCAAGGCCGGCGCGGTGCTGCTGGGCAAGACCACCACCCCGGAATTCGGCTGGAAAGGCGTCACCGACAACCCGCTGTACGGCATCACGCGCAACCCGTGGGACACCCGCACCACCGCGGGCGGCTCATCCGGCGGCGCGGGCGCGGCAGCCGCATTGAACCTGGGCGTGCTGCACCAGGGCAGCGATGCCGGCGGCTCGATCCGCATCCCTTGCGCGTTTACCGGCACCTTCGGGATCAAGCCGACGTTCGGCTATGTGCCGCAGTGGCCGGCCAGTTCGATGACCATCCTCTCGCACCTGGGGCCGATGACCCGCACCGTGGAAGACAGCGTGTTGATGTTGCAGGCCGTTGCACAGCCGGATGCGCGGGATGGCTTGATCGGTGCGCCGAGGACCACGCCATGGCTCACGCCGGAGACGGATTTGAAAGGCCTGCGCGTGGCCTACAGCCCAACGTTTGGCTACGTGGATGTCGACCCGCAGGTGGCCAAGGTGGTCGCCCAGGCGGTCGAAGGCCTGGTGCAATTGGGCGCCCATGTCGAGCAGATCGACCCAGGTTTCAGCGACCCGCTGGAGGTGTTCAGCACCTTGTGGGCGGCGGGAGCGGCACGCCTGACCGGGTCCATGAGCGACGCGCAAAAACAACTGCTGGACCCTGGGCTGTTGCGCATTGCCCAGCGTGGCGAGCAGTTGAGCCTGGATGACTTCAACGCGGCCCTGGAAGCACGGGCGGCGCTGGTGGCCCGCATGGCGGCGTTCCATGAGCATTACGACGTGCTGGTCTCGCCGATGATGCCGATCACCGCGTTCGAGGCCGGGCACAACGTCCCGCCCGGTTCAGGCCTGCAGGATTGGACCGAGTGGACGCCGTTCACCTACCCCTTCAACCTCACCCAACAACCGGCGGCGTCGGTGCCGTGCGGGCTGGCCGCGAATGGCTTGCCGGTGGGCTTGCATGTGGTGGGCGCGCGGTTTGCCGATGAGCAGGTGTTGAGGGTGTGCCGGGCGTATGCCAAGGCGTTCCCGACCCAGCATTTGCGGACGCCGATCACCGGAACAGCGTAGATCAGAATGTGGGAGGGGGCTTGCCCTAATGCCAGTCAGTTAAGAGATAGAACGGGCAAACAGTAACCTGTGGCAAGCGGGCTTGCCCCCGATGGCGGTGGACAGCCAGTTTATTTGTAGCTGACCCATCGCAATCGGGGGCAAGCGCCCTCCCACATTTTCTGATCGTATTCCAACGCGCTGCCTCTACAATGTCCCCCATTCATCCCTGGGGGCTTCATGGACATCGAACTGGCACGCACCTTCCTCGAAATCTCCCGCTGCGGCAGCCTGGCCGCCGCCGCCGAGAAACTGCACGTCACCCAGACCGCCATCACCGCACGCGTTAAAAACCTCGAAAGCCAACTGGGCAGTACGCTGTTCGTGCGCAACCGCGCCGGCGCGCGCCTGACCGCCGACGGCGAGGCGTTTGTGGTGTATGCCAATCAGTTGCTGCAAACCTGGGAAGCCGCGCGGCGTGACCTGCCGTTGCCGGATGGCTATCGCAATGTGCTGCATATCGGCGGTGAAGTCAGCCTGTGCAACCCGCTGATGCTCGGTTGGGCCCGGGCCTTGCGCGAACAGATTCCCGGGCATGCGCTGCGTACCGAAGTGCGTGAAGGTGAATACCTGCTGCGGCAACTGGAACTCGGCGTACTCGATGCGGCGCTGGTGTTCCAGCCGCAGTACTGGCCGGGGTTGCAGGTGGAGCAGGTGCTCGAAGAAAAGCTGATCCTGGTGCAGTTGGTGAGTAAGCCGGACCCGTACGTCTACATCGATTGGGGCCCGGGTTTTCGCCAGCAGCACGACGCCGCCCTGCCCGACAGGGCCCGCGCTGCGCTGAGTTTCAACCTCGGGCCGTTGGCGTTGCAGTACATCCTCGAGAATGGCGGCGCCGGGTATTTCCGCACGCGGGTGGTACAGAGCTACCTGGACAGCGGCGTGATGCAGCGCGTGCCCAAGGCCCCTGAGTTCAGCTTCCCGACGTTCCTGGTGTACTCGCGGGCGCGGGATTCGGCGGTGTTGCAGCAGGCGCTGGGGCTGCTGCGTGAAGTGGTCAAGGCCGAGAGTGACTGGTCGCAACGCTGGGACCCGTTGATCTGAATCGCTTGAGCGGTGCAGCGCGCAAAACTCGCAGATTCCCGTGTACCAACTAAGCTCAGTCTCCAACAAAAAAAACTGAGCAGCCCGCCATGGTCCACCCCACCGAGACGTTTCGCCGCCGCTACCGCGCCGAGGTCAGCCCGCATTACAAGCCCTGGCTGCACGCTGCCTTTGTGCTCGGCTATGGCGTGTCCTGCATCGCCCTGGCGTGGTCCTCCACCCACCGGATTACGCCGATCGAGTGGCTGACCGTGCCGCTGACCCTGGTGTTCTTCAACCTCTGTATCTACCTGGTGCACCGTCACCTCGGCCATCACAAGCACGCCCTGGCGCGCTTGTTCTATGCACGCCACACCGGCGATCACCACAGCTTCTTCACCCCAGGCCACATGACCTACGACAGCCCACGGGACTGGCGCGTCATTCTCTTCCCGGCGTGGTTGATCGTGCTGCACAGCGTGGTCATCACCCTCCCCGCCTGGTGGTTGCTCCAGCACCTGAACACCAATGTCGCCGGGCTGTTCGCCGGGTGCATGATCCTCGGCTACCTGCTCTACGAAGTGTTCCACGCCTGCGAGCACTTACCCGCCGACCACAGGGTGGCGCGCCTGCCGTGGATTCGCCAGATGCACCAACTGCATGCCCTGCATCACCACCGCGAACTGATGCAGGGGCGCAATTTCAATATCGTCCTCCCGCTGATGGATTACCTGTTCGGCACCCTGCACTGGGAACCGAACCCCAACGACCACCAGGAGTCGTCATGAGTATCCGCCGAAAAAAAATCCGTCACCTGCTGTTTGTACTGCTGCTGGCGGTGATCGCTTTCCTGCTGCTGATGCCGACCAAAGTGCAACCGGTGAACTGGGCCCCGCCCAGGGCGCCATCGACGAAGGAAGGGGCCTATGCCGACAACCAACGCCTCAAGGCCGTGCAGAAAATCGGTGCCCAGGACATTGCCGGGCCCGAGGCGTTGCTGCTGGATGCCCAGGGTTTTCTGATCAGCGGGCTGCATGACGGGCGCATCGTCCGCACGTCGCCCGACAGCCCCACCCTGGAAGTGCTGGCCAACACCGGTGGGCGACCACTGGGCTTGGCGCTGCACCCGGACGGGCGCCTGATCATTGCCGATGGGGTCAAGGGCTTGCTCGCGCTGGACTCCCAGCGCCAGCTCACCACCCTGAGCACCAGCGCCAACGGCGTGCCATTTGGCTTTACCGATGACGTGACAGTGGATGCCAGCGGGCACTATGCGTACTTCAGCGATGCTTCAAGCCGCTGGGGCTATGGCCAGGATGGCGAGGCGGTGATCGAGCATGGCGGCGATGGACGCCTGCTGCGCTATGACTTCAGCAACGGCACCACCGAGGTATTGCTGGACCAACTGCAATTCGCCAACGGCGTGGCCCTCGGCCCGGATGAGCACTACGTGCTGGTCAATGAAACCGGCGCGTATCGCATCAGCCGTTACTGGCTCAAGGGCGAGCGCGCGGGCCAGCACGACCTGTTTATCGACAACCTGCCCGGCCTGCCGGACAACCTCAGTTTCAACGGCAGGGACCGTTTCTGGGTGGCGCTGTATTCACCGCGCAACCCATTGCTCGACAGCTTTGCCGGCTACCCGCTGTTGCGCAAAGTAATGGTGCGCGCACTGATGGTGGTGCCCAAGCCCATCGAGCGCAAAGCCTTCGTGCTGGGGCTGGATACCGAGGGCAAGGTCATCGCCAATTTGCAGGATGGCAGCGCGGGCAACTACTCGCCGATCACCACCGCGCGGGAGTATGGCGACTGGTTGTACCTGGGCTCTTTGAAGAATACGAGCATGGCGCGGTTGCCATTGAAGCTGGCGTTGGCGCAGTAAAGCAAAAAGGGCATACAGGCGTCGGCCTGTATGCCCTCGGTACGACGGGTTAACCGCGTTTAGCTCTTGGTGCTGCTCAGCAAGGTCTGCTTGCACAGATGGCCGAAGCTGACGAACTCGGTGTTATCGCCACCGACACCAATGCCTGGGTACTCCAACACTTCCATGCGCCACACGCCGTAGTTGAAGTCGGTACGCCAGGTGTTGTTGTAGCCCTGGGCGTAATCGACAAAGGTGGTCTGGAAATCACCGAAGCAAGTGCCCACATTGATCGTGCCAGACGCTTGCCCCGAGCTGTCGGTCGGCGCCGAATACGCCTTGTAGACGATGTCGCCGTTGGCCGGGTCAATCCGCTGGTCGAGATAGACGATCGGGTGCAGGCCCACCAGTGGTGCACCGGTGCTGTCCGACAGGCCCATGGTCCAGGTCAGGTCGCGATAAGCTTGCGTTGTCATGTAGCCATAGCCCACGTCGGAAGCCGAATACGGGATGCGCAACACGCTCGCCTCGCCCTTCACATCCGGGCTGTTCACCCGAGGGTTGGAACCAAACGACAGGTTGTACTTGCCGGTCGCGCTCCACGGCTCATTCGGGTGCTGGTTCGGCCGCACACGTACCTTGACCACGCCGCCGACACCCGGGCTCGGGATCGATGTCGACAGGACGTTGGCACCCGCGGTGACCCACTGGGCGCCATCGAAACGCTCAAGAATCCACTTGTTACGCGTGCTGCCACTGGCTGCATCGGCCGTCAGCGCAATACCCACACTCTGGCCACGGACAGCGGTGAAATCGAAGTAATCGACGTCATCCAGGCTGTCGGCATTGCCGTTGATGTAGTTGAGGGTATCCGGCAGTTGGAAGGCTGTGTCGGGGGTGTCATTGGGTTCAAAGGCGTCGAGGTTGGTATCGACCGCAACACCGAACTGAAAGCTCGAACCCTGAACCGCCGCGTTGGCTTCCATGAACCAGTAGTAATCGCCGGCTGGCACCACGCCGCCAAGGCTTTCATCGCCAGTGCCGGGGTTATTGGAGGTGCCCAGCGGCAGCGGATTGCCCTGGCCGTCATCCTGGAACAGCGACAACGACATGTCGGTGCCTGCCGTTTGGTTGACCAACAAGACGTTGATCCGCGCTTTCTGCGGCAGGTTGAAGTGGTAGCACAGCAGGTCGCCGGTTTGCACACCATCGATCGTGTAGAGCGAGTTGACGTCCAGCGTCTGTTCACACCCCTGGACCAGCGCAGCCTGCACGGCGGGCGCCGACTGGGCCGTGGCTTTTTGTACCTTGGTCACCCTGGCCGGCGCGGTGTTGTCTTCCACGACCGAATCGGCTTTCGCCTTGGCGGCAAACAGCGGTTTCTTCAGTTGGGCACCCGCTTGCAGCTGCTGCTTGAGGGCAGCCGTCGCCTTGTTGGCCTTGATCTTCGCAGCGTTTTTCAACCCTTGCTTGACCGCGGGAGGCGCCGCTTGCGCAGCCAGGTGAGGGTATTGCTCAGCGAGGGCAAAGGCCGAGACAAAGCAGGTGGCCGCCATGGCCGCGCCCAGCATAAAGGCTTTTTTCGATTTCATTTTTTATCCATCCATAGTTAAAAACTGAAGGTCAGGTGACATCCGGTCACCTGGGATGGAATGTAGGACAAGACTGTATGTATGTACAGTATTTTTTATGAAAAAATGCAGCCCCATTCAAATGGGGATGTCGGCCCATCTACGCCAAACGGTCCAAACCACTGTTGCGACAACCCAAATAAAGCCGACGTAATAGGGCCACAACACCCAACGCTTCAGCCCTAATGGAACAGACGCCAGCTCGGCCTCGGTCACAACACCTGCTTTCACATAGCGTGCTGAGTCAGACAGGAAATCAAACATCAACAGCATGCGGTATTGCCTGTCGAGCCATCGGTTTCGTCTCCAAAATCGCTTATTGGCGCGGACCCTTTCGTTATGACTGAAATAACCTTCTACCTCGTCGAGTTTTGTATATTCGGCAAACAGCGCCAGCCCCAAAACGACAAACGCCCCCACAAAATGCACAATGGTGAAGGCAAGAAAAAACGACACGATTAAGCCCCCTCTGGCTCGAAGATCAAATCACCGTTGACCTCCAGGATCTTTCCACCCAATAACGCACCTTCATCACCTAGACCAGAGCCTACCGCCTGCCCACCCGCAGCGCCGCCGATGACTGCGCACGCAAGCGCACCTTGTCCCTTCATCGAAATACCCAAAAATAGGTGACAAGCACGAAGAGCGAAGGCTGCACCATACTTTCCCCCGACAGCAGCCCCAGCCACTCCCCCCACCAACCGCCCCGTCACACACGCCTCCTTGATCTCCAGCCCGGTTGCGCCCGCATCCAGCGCGATCCCAATGAAAGTCCCTTTACCCAGCCACTTGGACATCTGCGCAATCTCGCGCATGCGCTGTGCATACCCCGCAATCTCGCCTCTATGCAGATAGCTTTTGGTCGAAATCCCCAGCACCTTCTTCAACGACTCATTACCCTGCAACCCCGTGCCGAACCGTGCCGCGCCTTGCAGTTGCAGATCCAGGCGCCGGAACAACGCCTGGCGCTGTTTGATAAAGCCATCCCGGTCCAACGCACCGTCCTTCAAGCGCTGATGCAACCCCTCGATGTCCTCCAGGGTCTGCGCCACCTCATTCAGATGCCGCGCCCAGGCCGATGTCGCACTGCCGATACCCATCGAGCCGTACGTCATGAAGCTCTGCAGCAAGTCATAGTTGCCGAGCAACTCCCTGCCCGCCTCGGTATTCATTTCCAGGTTGCGCCGAACCTCTTCGGCATGGCGCATCAACCAGGCTTCCTCGCCCGAACAGCTCACACTGTAGGGATCGGGAATAATCACCAGTTGCCCCGGCGCGACCAGGCCTGGCCGCAGGTGCCGATTGAGCACATCAAAATGATCGGCGCGCTGCTGGCTCGGGGCGCCGCCCATGAGGCGGGATTTCAAACGGGTGTAGTTCGTTGTGCGGTCGTTGATATAGCTCTGCGCCATGCCCTACATCCGAGATGCAAAGAAGATGGCGTCGAAATATAAGCAAGCACCTACGCCCCGGACACAAGCGCAGGGGGGCTGAATTGCATTTGGGAAGTTGCCTACCTCACGAAGAAACAGCGCCTACAGAAACAACCCTAATAACCGGTCATTTCCAGGTAACCCACCCCACCGTCAAAGCGCACCGGTCCTTCCCAGTACGGAATACTCAGGTTCATCCAGGCGTTCGGGTTGACGGCCTGGGTGGTGATATCCAGCTGCTTGCTGGGAATCTTCAGCGACCAGCGTGTGGGAATGTGGCGTCCGTCGATCACCGTAGTGTCCAGCGGTGCCAGTTGGATGTCGGCGTTGTGCAGGGTCTGGGTGTGGCCTTCGCGGTCGATCCAGGTGCCGGTCAGGTAGGAGGCGCCGTCGGTTTGCCGCACACGAAACAGCATCAACTGTTCGCCACGGTCCAGGTGCAGGGAGAACCAGTCCCAACCGGTCTGGCTGGCGGTCAACGGTTGGCTGCTCCATTCGCGGTCGAGCCAGGCCGGGCCGCTGACTTGATACGTCTTGCCGTCGATGCTGACGCTGCCATCGGCGGTAAAGAAGGGCTGGCTGTAGTAGTACGACGCCTGGCCCTGGTCGGATTTACGGCTGTAGCCGTTGTCGCCCTGCAACACCAATGGCCGGCTGGAGGTCAGGCGCAGGTCGTAGGCAAATTGCGCACCGCTGGCCTTGAGTTGCATGTCCGCCAACGCGCTCGCGGCACCGGGCTGGCTGGCGAAATTCCAGTCGTCGATCCAGGCGTTGAACGGCACTGCCTGTGCCCCGGCCTGGCCGACGCCGCCGCGGGCGAAGCGTTCGGCGGCGTAGTGATGGGTGGCGGAGGTGACGGCGGCGTGGCCGAGCCATACGGTCGAGTCGTGCCAGCTCGCTTGCGTCGGCCCGGCCTTGAGGGCATTGCGAAACAGCGTCCATTGCACGCCGAACACATTGCCCTGGGCGTCCTTGAGGTTGGCGGTGACGTACCACCACTCGATACGAAAGCCATCGTGGGGGCCGTGGTCCTCGGGAAAGCTGAAGACCTTGCCGGGCAACACCTGGGCAAAGTCGGCCGCGTCGCTGCCCAGGCCGGCGAAGCTTTCCTGCGGCGCGGGGACTTTGTCGCAGGCCGCCAGCAGTAATAATGCACACATCAGCGACCTAATCTTCATGGGCAAACGTCCTCAACAAATCCGCCGGACGGCTGCGATACAGCTGCCATAGCGGCCAGGCCGACGCCAACAACGTGGCCAGCAGCGCCAACCCCAGCAATTGTGCGAGCTGCCACGGGAACACTTGCAATGGCAGGCGCCAGCCAAAGGCCTGCACGTTGATCACCGCATCCAGGCACCACGCCAGCAACAGGCCCAGCGGCAATGCCAGCAGCAGCGTGAGCACCGCCAGCAGCCAGGTTTGCCCCAGGTTCAGCAACATCAATTGCCGCCGCGTCACCCCCAATGCCCACAGCGGGGCGAGTTGGCCGAGGCGGCTCTGGCTCTGGGTCAACAGGCTGATGAACAGCGCCACCCCGGCCACGCCCAGGGTCAGGCTGTTGAGCGCGGCGGTGGCGGCGAAGGTGCGCTCGAACACCTGGCTCGACCAGCCCTTGAGTTGCTGTTGATCGACGATACGGCTGTCTTCCAGGGCAAAGGCGCGCTGCACTTCACCCACCAGCGGCGCCACGTTTTCCGGCAATACCCGTAGGTTGAAACGCGCCGGCGTCAGTGTCGGCCAGTGGGCCAGCAGGTGCCGGGCGTTGACCAGCACGTGGCCCTTGGGGTTGCCGTAATCGGCGTACACCGCCACCACGGTGGGCGACCACACACCGCGCGGCGTGGGAATGCTCACCGTGTCACCCAGCTTCACACCGAGCCGCCGCGCCAGTTGTTCGCTGAGCATCAGGGTCTCGCCTTGCTGCAACTGGTCCCACGGCGCGTTCGCCGCTTCCAGCAACGGCCAGTGCTGACGATAGGTCGGGTCGTCGACCACGCCAAACAGATCCGCCGGCCAGCCCTGCAATTGCACCGCGACCTGCCACGTGGGCAGCACCGTTTGCACCAGCGGTTGCTGCGCCAGCCAGGCGCTGAGTTGCTCTGCCTGGGCCGGGTTTTGCGGGTTGAGGTACAGCTCGGCGGTGAGGCGTTGCTCCAGCCAGTTATTGAAGGTGTGGCGAAAGCCCGAGGTCATGGAGCCCGCGCCGATATTCGCGGCCAGGGCCAACAGCAGCGCCATCAATGCCAGGCTCAAGACCGGCAATTGTTGGCGGCAGTCGGCCAGAAACCACTGGCCAAGCACCGAACGGCTGCGCCCCAATACAGCTTTCAACAACCCATTGAGCACGACCGGCAAGCCCAGGGCCGCGCCGAGCAACAACCCCGCCATCAGCACAAAACCGGCAGCCAGGCTGTCGCCCCGCCATAACGCCAACAACGCGATCAACAAGGCCGTAGCCGCGACCCAGCCCTGGCGCCGCAACCAGCGCCCATGGGCCTCGTGCCAGGCCTGGGCGTTGGCCAGCGCCAGCAACGGCAAACGCGCCGCGCGCCACAGGCTGCTGGCGCCGGCAAGCACGGCGCCGAGCAGACTCAAGCCCAACCCCGCCGCCCACCACCAGGGACTCAAGCTCAATTGGCCCGGCACTTCGGCGCCATACAAGCCACGCAGGCTGGCGGCCACATCCGGCAGCAACAGGCTGGCCAGCAGGTAACCGCTGGCGACGCCGAGCACGCCCCCCAGTACCGACAAGGCACCCAGCTCCACCCCCAGGCCGAGGATCAACATCCGTGCACTCACCCCACAGGCGCGCAAGGTGCGCAACAGTCCGCGCCGCTGCTCCAGGGCCAGGCCGATGGCCGCGTGCACGATAAACAGCCCCACCACAAACGACAGGAAGCCAAGTGCATCAAGGTTCAGGTGAAAGCTCTCGGTCAGCCGCGCGAGGTTATTTTCCTCGCCCTGCTTGAGTTGCAGCCCGGCGGGCGCTGTGGGATGGCGAGCGGCGAAAGCCTTGTCCACCAGCAGGCGCGAGAGCTGGCCGGGCATGTCCAGCAGCGGCTGGGCAAACCCGATATCGGTGAGCAACAGGCCGGGCGCCATATCCGGCTGGACCTGCAACGGTGGCAGGCGCTGCCCCTTCAGCGTGAGCGGTTGCTGGCCTGCGCGCAGGCCCAGGGCCTGCAAGGTTTGCGGCGCGATCCAGGTCCGCCCCGGCGGTTCAAAGAAGGCCAGCATCTGCGCCTGGCTCAAGTGCTGCCCCGCCACCGCGCCGCTGCCGGGCAACGACAGCGGTTCAATGCCCATCAATTGCAGGCGCACGTCCTCATGCCCCTTGAGTTGCAGCCGCCCCTGTACCACCGGCGACACCGGCCACCCGGCGCGGCGCAGTTGGGCAAACAGCGTTTGCGGGAAACTGGCAGCGTCCGGCGCACTGAGGCTGGCCTGGGGTTCGCCGCCGATCAATTGGCTGGCGCGCGCGTAACTGTCGCGGGCCTGGCTGTTGAGGGCCTGCACCCCGGTCAGCAGCGCGGTGGCCAGCCACAGGCCGGTGAGCACGCTGAAGAACTGCACCGGATGACGTCGCCAATGGCTGAGCAAGGCGCGCAAGGTCCAGTAAAACACGCTCACGTCGGCACGACCTTTGCGTGATGCAGCACCACCTGCCGGTCAAGCCGCGCGGCGATGCGTGGGCTGTGGGTGACCATCAACAGGCTGGTGGGGCTGTCGCGCAACAGGTCCAGCAGCAGTTGCAGCACCTCATCGCTGGTGGCTTCGTCGAGGTTGCCGGTGGGCTCGTCGGCCAACAGCAACCCCGGGCGCGACGCCAGGGCACGCCCCACGGCCACCCGTTGCTGCTGGCCGCCCGAGAGTTGTTCCGGGTAACGCTTGAGCAAATCCCCCAGGCCCAGGCGCTCGACCAATTGCGCCTGCCACTGCGGATCAAAACGCCCCGCCAAGCGGGCCTGGAACGCCAGGTTGTCGTCGACGCGCAAGCTGCCGATCAGGTTGAACTGCTGGAACACCAGGCCGATTTCGGTACGCCGCCAGTGGGCCAGTTGCGCCTCGCTCATCTGGTCGAGGCGCTGCTCGCCCACCTGGATACTGCCACCGTCCACCCGATCAAGCCCGGCAACCAAGTGCAACAGGGTGCTCTTGCCGCTGCCTGACTCGCCCATCAACGCCAGGCTGCTGCGCGCGCCCAGGTGCAAGTCGACCCCCGCCAACACCGCCAATGGGCCCAGGGGGGTGGCGTAGCTTTTGAAGACACCTTGCACCTGCAACATGGGAACACTCATTTGATGGCTGGCAATCGAGAATAACGGCTGAGGATCGCGGTCACGCAAATTTTTCACATGGTTTTCACCGACCGCCCACCCACCCCACTTTAAATTACCGGCCAAGCGTCACTCGTCGGCAACTTTTTAGTTGCCACGCCTGGCAACTTTTAACCGCAGCATGTTCAGCGAAAAGACAGCAGCCCTGTGACAGCCTTTTGCTCCACTGCGGCTATTCGCCAACACGTTGCGCCTAACTAATACAACATTGCCAACAGCGTCCAAGGTGAATGAAGTGGTTGACCTTACCCTGATTAAACCACGCTCGCGCCGGGCCTTTTTCAAGCGCCTCAAACCGCTTTGGCTCGGGCTTGCCGTGGTCACCGTACTGCTTACTTGCGCCCTGTTCTGGCCGACATCGCCACGGGACCTGGGCGTAGGCGATCGGCTGATGACATCCCAGGTGCTGCCGCTGTGGCGCGACGGCGACCTGATCGTACTGGTGCGGCATGAAGAGCGCTGCGACCGTTCGGCCAACCCTTGCCTGGGCCCGGTGGAAGGCGTGACGATCAATGGCAGCCAACACGCCGAAAACCTTGGAAAAGCCTTTAAATCACTGGGCATGGACGGCACCGACGTACTCTCCAGCCCCGCCATTCGCACCGCCCAGACCTCGCGCTTCATGTTCGGCAAAACCGACACGACCTCCAGCGAACAAGCCATCTGCGGCAAGGCCATCGGCGAAGAACTGCTCAGCCACAAACAGGCTGGACGCAACCTCGTATTCGTCACCCACAGCGGTTGCATCGCCGACTTCGAAACCGCCCTGGGCTTCCCCCACGCCAAGTTTTCCGAGTACGGCAGCGCGCTGTTCGTACAGGTGTTGGCCAACGGCAAGTTCAAGGCCCTGGGCATCATGAAAAACCAGGATTGGCCAGCCGCACTCAAACAAATCTAAGTCATTCCCTTCCCGCCACTACGGCATATGTTCAGCAAAAAGACAGCCCTGTTCTGGCATGTTTAGTTGCGCCCTTTAATTAAGGTCGTTATGACTATTTCCTGTTACTTAGTGAACGCTGTGACGACTTTATCCATTACTTCATTAGTTGAAAAAACAACCACCAGACGTCAAGGAGCGACGTTTTCATGACCCGCCTGAAACCCCTGCCGGTACTCTTGCTGGCCTTCGTCGCGTTTTATCTATTGCCACTGGGCCTGCACGGTTTGTGGATACCGGATGAAACGCGCTACGCCCAGATCAGCCAGGAGATGCTCCTGAGCGGCAACTGGGTGGCGCCGCACTTCATGGGCATCCGCTACTTCGAAAAACCTGCCGCCGGTTACTGGCTGATCGCCCTGGGCCAGGCCGTATTTGGCCAGAACCTGTTCGGTGTACGCATCGCCTCGGCCCTGACCAGTGGGTTGAGCGTGCTGCTTGCTTACCTGATCGCCCGCCGCCTGTGGAATGCCCCACGCAAAAGTTTCGCCTGCGCCCTGCTCTACCTGAGCTTTGGCCTGGTGGCCGGGCAAGCGGGGTACTCCAACCTCGATCCGCCATTCACCTGGTGGGTCAACCTCAGCCTGGTGGCGCTGTGGTTTGCCCTCGACAGCAGCACCCTGCGCAGCCGCCTGGTGGCCTGGGGCGTGTTGGGATTTGCCTGTGCCATGGGCTTCATGACCAAGGGTTTCCTGGCGTGGGCGCTGCCAGTGCTGATCGCCGTGCCCTATATGCTCTGGCAGCGGCGCCTGGGCGAGTTGCTGCGGTATGGCCCGCTGGCAATCGGCGTGGCCGTGCTGGTGTGCTTGCCCTGGGTGCTGGCGATCCACAACCAGGAACCGGATTTCTGGCGCTTCTTTTTCTGGAATGAACACATCCGCCGTTTCAGCGCCGACAACGCGCAACACGTGCGGCCATGGTGGTTCTTCCTGCCGATCATGGCGGTGGCTTGCCTGCCGTGGGCCGGGCTGCTGCCCAACACCCTGCACCAGGCCTGGACAGAAAAGCGCCAACCGGCGATCGCCTTCCTGGCCCTGTGGTTGCTGCTGCCGCTGGGTTTGTTCAGCCTGAGCAACGGCAAGCTGCCGACCTACATCATGCCGTGCCTGCTGCCCCTGGCGTTGCTGATGGGGCATACCTTGAGCGAGCTGGTCAGCCAAGGCAGAACCCGAACCCTGCGCCTCAATGGCCTGTTCAACTTCGTGATCGGCATGGCCGCCATGATCGGCCTGATCTACCTGCAAATCGCGAGGCCGCTCTACGGCAACAGCCATGCCGAGATGTTCAGCCTGTCGCTGGCCTTTATCGTGCTGCTGGGCTGGATCCTCACCAACCTGCTGCAAAGCTTTCGGCCGCTGACGTTGTGGGCAATGCCAGCCCTGGGCATCGGCCTGCTGGTGGTGCTGCTGCCGTCGAGCATGCCGGCCTACATCGCCGATAACGAAATGCCCGACCAATTTGTGCTGGAGCATGTGGATGAGTTGCAGCACACCCACGCGCTGCTGAGCAATGAACTGGAGAGCGCCAGCGCCTTGGCCTGGCGCCTGCAACGACCCGACGTGACGCTGTATGACACCGAAGGCGAGCTGCGCTACGGCTTGCAATATGCCGATTCGGCTCCGCGCAAAGTCGATCTGGAGCAGGTGCAAGCCTGGCTCAAGGACGCCCGCCAACACGGCTCGGTCGGCGTGCTGCTGCGGGTCAACAGCACCAGTGAAATGCGCGAGGCCGGGCAATTGCCGCCTGGAGGCAAACGCTATTACAAGGGCTACCTGGAACTTATCCTCTACCCGCAGGCGCCATGATGCCGGGTTATCTCAAGACCGAACGCGGCGCCCTGCCGCTGTTGCTGGCCGTCTCGGCCCTGCTGCTGCTCACCGGCCTGGGCGCGCGCGACCTGTGGGGCCCGGAAACCCGCTGGGCGAATATCGCCTTGCAGATGCTACAGAGCGGTGACTATTTCGACCCATACCTCAAGGGCGGGCCGTATTACGACAAACCCCTGCCCTCCTACTGGCTGATCACCGGCGCGGCGCACCTGATGGGAGGCCTCGGGCCCTGGTCATTGCGCCTGCCGTCGGTGATCGGCGCGTGGCTGAGTGTGTGGCTGGTGTACCTGATCGGCGAACGCCTGTTCCGCAAGGGCACAGGGCTGATCGCCGGCTGGATGCTCGCCACCACCTTCTACTTCCTGTTCTGGGCCCGCGTGGCCACGGCGGATGTGCTCACCGTGTGCGGCGTGCTGGCGGCAGTCGCGTGGTATTGGCGCGGCCCCGACGACACGCGGCTGTGGCGCTATACGGTGTTTTTCTTGTTGCTGGCCCTGACGTCGTTGTTCAAGGGCCTGATCGGCTTTGTGCTGCCCGGCCTGGTGCTGCTGCCGCACCTGCTCAGCGAACAGCGCTACAAGCGCCACCTCAATCTGCGCCTGCTGCTGGCCGTGCTGATCGCGGCCGCCGTGTATGCCGTGCCGTTCGTGCTGTCGCACTTGTACGGCGCACCGACCTATGGCGAGAGCGGCCTGGCGTTGGTGTTCCGGGAAAACGTGGTGCGCTTCTTCGACCCGTTCGACCATATGGGACCGATCTACACCTACCTGATCTACCTGCCCGCCTACACGTTGCCCTGGACCCCGTGCTGGCTGCTGGGCCTGTGGCTGGCCGTGCGGCACTGGCGCCACACCCCGCCCAACGTGCGCTGGCTGGTGTGGGGCCTGGGCCTGCTGTTTGTGTTCTTTACCGCCAGCGGCAGCCGGCGCAGCTACTACGTGCTGCCGCTGGTGCCGTTTGCCCAGTTGCTGGCGGCGTGGTGGGTGAGTGAGCGCGTGTTGAAAAAGCCCGCCAGTTGGCCGCGCTGGCAGAAGGGCTTTGGGGTCGCTGCCGCACTCATGCTGTTGATACTTGGCGTGGCCTATCCCTGGTCCAACGGCAACGGCGGCGTGACCCGCTTCGCCGAGGATGTGCAAGCCGAGGCCGTGAAAAGCGCGCCCTGGAACCAATGGCAGATGGTGCTGGTGGAAGTCGACAACAAGGTACCGATGTACCTGCAAAATGGCGGCAAGCCTTTCTACTACGTCGCCGAAACCCAGGACTTCCCCCGCCAGGGCGACAGCGCCGCGTTCATGGCCTGGCTGGAAAAAACCAGCAGCCGGGCTTTCGACCCGCAGCGCACGATCATCGTCGCGCAGTTTTCCAAGGAGGATCCGACGCCGTTGGCATTCCTGGGGGCGGATCATCAGGTGATCACGACCCAGCCGGACAATGGCGAGCGGCTGTTTCACAAGCGTGAGGATGGGAGTGTGGCGTTTATCCCTGCGTCACGCTGATAGCTGCGTACCGGGTGTGCTCCCCGCGCCCGCCACAACAGGTTTTGGAGCCGCTTCGCGTCCCAACGGGAGCAAGCCCACTCGCCACACGCCAATGCCGTGCGGCCTTATCTCAGCGCAATCCGGGTTTTCATCGGACCGCTCTTACACGACTTTCGGGTTGCGTCTGATGAACCTCGCCGCTAACCTTCGCGGGTCGCTGCAAATTCAGCGAACGGGTGTGGAAGCCCGAACTCTCCAGGCGTATAAGCGCCCATAGCCTTAGCGGGCGCTTTTTTCATGTCCGCGATAAAGTGTTATGGCGGCTGTGCGCGGGGCACCCTCGGGTGCGCCGGGGTCCTGGAGTCCGGTCTTCCACACCTGCGTACAGTCGCCACCCATCATGTGGAAGTGATTGTGGCGGCTCCTTCAACTCCAGGAGCAACCGTATGAAGAAAGTCACACCCAATCCCCCGCTACCCACCTCGGATG
Organism: Pseudomonas grimontii; assembly: GCF_007858185.1. GTDB lineage: Bacteria > Pseudomonadota > Gammaproteobacteria > Pseudomonadales > Pseudomonadaceae > Aquipseudomonas > Aquipseudomonas grimontii. Next base: position 9,670 of record NZ_VFES01000030.1, on the reverse strand, counting down.
ACAATCCGCAAATCCCCCCCGATGTCATCTTCACCGTGCGTCCCGGCCTGAGTACGGAAGCGGCGTTGAGCAACGCCAGCGAGATGCTTGAATCGGCCACGGTCTGCGCATACGGCTGCGCCGAACGTCTTGACGGTCACAACCGCCGGCATGTGCTGGCAATGGTGCAGATGATCGAGATTGCGCAGTTACTGGTGGATGAGACGCTTAATCGGGAATGCCCGGCGGCCTGATCACACAGCGCAAATCCAATCAGCACAGCAAAGCCCCCTGTGGGAGTTGTCGAGCTTCAGCGAGGCTGCGATGGGGCCGGGGCGGGCGGTCAATTCGTCGACTGACCGGCCGCTATCGAAGCCTCGCTGAAGCTCGACAACGCCCGCACTGGATCTTCATCAGGCAGGATAAATGCAGTGAAGTTACCAACTGCCCATCGCCAGACTGAACGCTGACACTTGCGCAAACTAACCAGACGGCCGGGCCCACGGTGACCTGCCATTAACGCTGAGCCTCTGCGATCCTGGAAGGGTTAAAAGTCTGTGATGTCGAAGTTCAGATTGACCTCGTAATTATTAAGCACAATTGATTTGGTTTTGAACCACAGCGTTCCGCTAATCGGTTTGTCAGGGTAGCTGTTTTTCAACTCAACCCAACCTTCAAGCCCTATGAACTGTCTTTTCCCTGCACCGGTCTCTCGGATAAAAGTCATGTAACTCATCGTCAGTTTCACCTGCGTGTCGCCAATCCTATAGGTGCCGCTGGAAACGTCCTCGCGATCAAGCAGAAGGCCAATGAGCGCTGTCTCACCAGGTTTTTCCAGATCATCCACGGTGCCATGGAAACGCAACGTCCCCTCCTGGTTGTCACGCCAGATCCATTCAGCCTTAAAGGTCGACACTACATTGGTGTACAGGTTCTTGACCGTCCCGGTCATAGTCCCGGTGGCTGTCCCTCTACCCGGCTTCTGAAGTTCGATACCTTCAAACATGTTCATCTCCTCTCCAGTATCAGTGTGTAGTTGCCGCGCCAACCTGTATTGGATAGAAAAAAATGAGGTCCGTAACCTGTGATTTATGACAGGTTTAAGCACGTACTTTTTATTACTTATTGTCATTAGCACACGGTTCACTTTAACCAGGACGGCACCCACGCTACCAACTCCCCATCCCCAAACTGAACGGCGAAAACTCCGCGAACTGCCAGCGCAACGCCAACGCCACCGGGCGGCGGACCACGTGTTCCACGGTCACTGTCCATAACCGCTGCGCGCCCTCGAAGCGGGCGACCTCAGGCCCGTCGAGAATCAACGAGGTACGCCCGGCGACCTGCAACAGGTCCCCCGATTCAAAGTCGATAAACAACAACCCCGCCACCGGATTGGCCGCCAGGTTGCCCAGGGTGTTGAAGAACAGGTTGCCGGCAAAATCCGGGATGGTCAGCACGTCGCCCTCCACGCGCACGAAGCCGGTGTGGCCGCCGCGATGGGAAACGTCCACCGAGCGTTCACCGTCGACATCCACGTAGCTGGCGACGAAGAATGTGTCGGCGTTGCGGATCATGGTTTCGGCTGCAGCGTCCAGGCCGCCCATACGCTCAACTTGCGTGCCGGGTTTACGCGCAACCCCATCGACCGGCCGCAGTTGGATGTATTTGGGGCAGTTCCCGAAGGTCTGCACGACGTCGATTGACAAGCCGTACTGATCAAGCCCGCCGACACGGCCGTTCATGCGGTTGCGGCGCCGGGTGTTCAGGTCGATGCCGAGCAGGCCCACTGCGGCACCCTCGTGCAAAGCGGCCCGAGCCGGGTCGCTGGCAGACGGCAGGCTGTCAATCTGCAAAGTATAAGGATCGGGAGAATGGGCAAACCCCGGCGCGCCTTCGACCATCGTCGCCCAGGGAATCCCCTGCTCATCCACCACGCCGAGCATCAGGTACGGCAACAAGGGATAGAAGTCCCGATGCTGCTCCGGCAGGTGATCGCGTATCACCTTGGGCCCGACCACCGCCATGCGCTCGGCCACGCCGACTGCTGCTTGTAACTGCCGTTCGCCGGCATGCCAGGGGGACTGTTCGATAGGGTTCATGGCGATCACCTCAAGTTGGTTGCCCCCATGCTGCGCCCTGCCAGCCAAATGCAGAATGCCCACCCCAGGCAATCCACTATTACGCCAACTGAAATGCCGGGTGCTCACGCAGCGCCGCCACGCAGTGGTCGACGAAGCTACGCACGCGCATCGGCGCATGCCGGCCCTCGCGGTACACCACGTGCACCGGCAAGGGCGCTGGCTCGTAGCTCGGCAGGAGGCGGCATAACTGGCCGCCGAGCAGATGCTCATGCACCGGGTAGCTGAAGCAACGAACCAGCCCCGCGCCGTGCAGCGCCGCATTGATCGCGCCTTGCACCGTGGCGCAACTCAGCCGCGCGCGGGCCTTGAGCTGGCAACCCTGGAATTCCCAATGCACCGGGTTGGCATTCGCGATCAGGCGATGCTGCTTGAGGTCGTCCGGGTGTCGGGGTTCGCCGTGCGCCGCCAGGTAATCGGGACTGGCGCAGAGGATCTGCCGCACGTGCCCTACCGGGCGCGCGATCAGCGATGAGCTGGGCAACTCGCCGACCAGGATCGCCACGTCCAGCCCTTCTTCGTGCAGGTTGGGGTAATAGTCATGGTAATGGGCGACAAGCTGCACCGCGGGGTACCGATCCATATAGCTGGCCAACAGCGGTGCCATCACATAGCGGCTGAACAGCAACGGCATGAACACGCGCAGATTGCCCTGGGCCTGCACATGCAAGCCCTTGGCCGAGGCTTCGGCGGCGTCCACGGCGGCCAGAAGGTGCACGCAGTCGGCCAGGTACGCGTGGCCGGCGTCGGTCAGGTTGACGCCGCGCGTACTGCGCGCCAGCAATGCCACGCGCAGGCGCGCTTCCAGGCGGGCCACGGCGCGCACCAAGGTCGGGCCGGACACCTGGGCACTGCGCGCCGCCGACGCCAGGCTCGGTTGCCCGGCCAGCGCGGCGAACAGTTGCATGTCGCGATAACGTTCCATCAGCCGCGCCGCTGCATCGCCGGGTTCAAAGCCGCGTCCTGGCCGAGGCGATGGCTGAGGAAATCGACAAAGGTGAGGATCTTGGCCGGCACCCGTGGGCTTTTCTGGAACACCACCTGGATCGGCAGCGCTGCCGGTTCAAAGTCCTCCAGGACAATCTCCAGCTCACCCGCCGCCACCGCCGCCGCGACCTGATAGGACAGCACTCGCGTGATGCCCCAACCCACTCTCGCCAGATTGATCGCCGCGTTGTTCGCCGTGACCACCAGGCGCGGCTCCACCGGCACCGCCAATGGCTGGCCGCCCTCGACAAATGTCCACTCGCTCAGCAATTGGCTGGAAGACGAGGCAGCAAGCTTCGCCTCGCGTAACTGCGACGGGTGCCGAGGCCGGCCCTGCTGCGCCAGGTAAGCCGGCGCCGCACACACCACCCGGCGCACCTCACCGACCTTGATCGCCTGCTGCCCCGGCTCATGCAGATGACCGATACGCACCGCCACATCCACCCCTTCGTCGACCATGTTGACCACACGATCCACCAGCAAGGCATTGATATTCACCAGCGGAAAACGGTCGAGGTACTCGCCCAGCACCGGCGCCACATACAGCTCGCCAAACAGTACCGGTGCGGTCACCGTGAGGTGGCCGCAGGGGATCGAATAACTGCCCGCCGCCGCTTCTTCGGCTTCGTCCAGCTCGGCGAGGATGCGCCGGCAATCTTCGAGGTAACGCTGGCCGGCTTCAGTCAGGTGCAGGCTGCGGGTGGTGCGCGCCAGCAGTTGGGTGCCAATGCGCGCCTCCATGGCGGCGATGGCACGGGTCACGCTGGGTGGCGAGGTTTTCAGGCGGCGCGCGGCGGCGGCAAATCCCTCCTCCTCGGCCACCGCCAGGAACACCTGCATTTCATGGAAGCGGTCCATCCGCGCACCTCTTGAAGATTACTGGGATTGCAAGCCCACTGCCGTACGCGGCATGCCCACGAAACCCGGCAAGGCCTCAATGCTGGCAAGCCAGGCGCGCACCTTAGGGTAGTCGGCCAGCGACACATTGCCTTCCGGCGCATGGGCCACGTAGGTGTAGAACGCAATATCGGCGATGCTCGGTTGCTCGCCCGCCAGGAAGCGGGTTTCGCTCAGTTGCTGTTCCATCAGTGCCAACAAGGCATGGGCGCGGCTGATCGCCGCCGCTGCATCCACGTCGGCACCGAACACCACGGCCAGCCGTGCGGTGGCGGGCCCGGCGTGCAGTTGGCCGGCGGCCGCCGACAGCCAGCGCTGTACGCGCGCCTGCCCGACCGGGTCGCTTGGCAGCCATTGGCCTTTGCCGTATTTCGTGGCGAGGTAGACCAGGATCGCGTTGGAGTCCGCCAGCACAGTGCCGTCGTCGTCAATCGCCGGGACCTGGCCGAAACGGTTGATGGTCGCCGTGAAACCTGCGGTTTTATGCGCGCCTTGCTTGAGGTCTACCAGGATGAATTCGCTGGGCAGCCCCAGCAGGGACAGCATCAGCTCGGCCCGATGGGAATGGCCGGACAGTGGGAAACCATAGAGTTTGATCGCAGGCTGGGACATGTAACGCTCCAAGGGGTTGGGTTTTGACACCCGGCATGTTCCACCGCTGCGCCGATCACTGGAATCACCAGGTTTTACAATCCAGCATTTCACTGGGCGAAACAATCACTCGCCAAACAATTCGACGATCAGCGTGAACAGTGTGGTCTTCACCGCGCTGTCCAACTCGGTCCAGGCCAACCCCGTGCTGGCCTGGAACGCCCCCAACGCCAGCGGTCGCGACACGCAATTGGCCGGCAACGCCCGCGCGGCCTGCTGCGGCAAGACGCCGACGCCCAACCCGGCGCAGACCAGCGCGAGCATGGTGGTGAACTCGCCCAGTTCGGATGCGATCTGCAAGGGGGTACCCACGGCCTGGATAAATTCGTCGTAGAACCCCGGCGCATACCGCCGCGCGAGGATGTATATCGGCACGTCGAGCAGGTCGCCGGGCTGGATCGAATCCTGCGTGGCCAACGGATGATCCATCGGCAAGGCCACGCAGAATGGCTCGCGCAACACCACGCGGGTCTGCACCCCAGGGTAGGCGGCGGGCAGGCGCATCAAGCCGAAATCCAGGCGGCCACTCTTCAACGCGGCGGCTTGCTCGGGGCCGGGCATGTCCTTGAGTTCCAGTTCGATACGCGGGTAGCGCTGATGCACCGTGCGGATCAACTCGGGCAACAGTTGCGGCAATACCGACGACACAAAGCCCAGGCGCACCCGACCGATTTCCCCCCGGTTGGAAGCCCGCGCCGCCTCCGCCGCCCGCGCGGCCTGGTGCAGGGTCGCCTGGGCTTCGGGCAGAAACACTCGACCGGCATCGGTCAAGGTCACCGAGTGGCGATTGCGGTCCAGCAGGCGTACGCCCAGGCCACTTTCGAGCAGCTTGATCTGCATGCTCAGCGCCGGTTGCACAATCGACAACTGCGCCGCCGCCCGGCCGAAATGCAGCTCCTGGGCCAGTACCACAAAGGCGCGCAAGTGCTTGAGTTCCATCCAGCCTCCACGGTTATCACGAATATTGATCAGCCGATCATAAATGAACATTGGACCTGCGCCCTACACAGGAGTGAAGTTAAGCTCATCAACCCGCGTTTTGACTATCACAAGCGCGCCTGGAGAAATAGGCCCATGCAAAGCGTTCTAGACACCTTTCGCCTCGACGGCCGGCTGGCGCTGGTCACCGGTTCCAGTGCCGGTATCGGCTTGGCTATCGCCCGAGGCCTGGCCCAGGCCGGTGCACGGGTGGTGCTCAACGGGCGTAACCACAGCACCTTGCGCGACGCCGCCGCGCTGCTGACCCTCGAAGGCCTGGAGGTGCACACCCAGGCGTTCGACGTCACCGACAGCGCGGCGATCCAGGCCGGCGTGGCGACTATCGAGGAACGCCTCGGGCCCTTGGACATCCTGGTCAACAACGCCGGCATGCAACGCCGTGGGCCGTTGGAAGACTACAGCGAGCAACACTGGCGCGAACTGATCAGCACCAACCTCGACAGCGCCTTTCTGGTGGGCCAGGCCGTGGCGCGGGCGATGATCCCGCGCAAGCGTGGGCGCATCATCAATATCTGTTCGGTGCAAAGTGAATTGGGCCGCCCGGGCATCGCGCCGTATGCGGCAAGTAAAGGCGCGTTGAAGATGCTCACCAAGGGCATGGCCATCGACTGGGGCCCGCACGGGCTGACCGTCAACGGGATCGGCCCCGGCTACTTCAAGACCGAGTTGAACGCCAACCTGGTGGCCAACCCTGAATTCAGCGACTGGCTGGTGCAACGCACGCCGAGCCGCCGCTGGGGCGACGTCGCCGAACTGGCCGGTGCGGCGGTGTTCCTGGCCAGCGATGCCGCGAGTTTCGTCAACGGTCATATCCTGTATGTCGACGGTGGCATCACCGCGTCGCTGTAACCCTGGAGAACCTTATGCACGCCATTGTCTGCCACGCCTCAAAAGACCTGCGGGTCAGCCCCCAGGACGAGCCCCCTACCCTGGGGGCCGAGCAACTGCGCGTGCGCATCGCCCGCGGTGGTATCTGCGGCTCGGACTTGCACTACTACCAACACGGCGGCTTCGGCACCGTGCGCCTGCGCGAGCCGATGGTGCTCGGCCATGAAGTGTCAGCAGTGATCGATGCCGTGGGCGCGGACGCCGGCCTGTTCAAGGTCGGCCAGCGCATTGCCGTATCGCCATCGCGCCCGTGCGGCGCTTGCCGTTATTGCCATCAAGGCCTGCCCAACCATTGCCTGAACATGCGCTTCTACGGCAGCGCGATGCCCTTCCCGCATATCCAGGGCGCGTTTCGCCAGAGCCTGGTGATCGAGACGCATCAGGCCCATGTGCTGGCCGATCACGTCAGCCTCGCCGAAGGTGCCTTGGCCGAACCATTGTCGGTGGGGTTGCATGCGATCCAACGGGCCGGCGCGGTGTTCGGCAAGCGCGTGCTGGTGACCGGTTGCGGCCCCATCGGCAACCTGCTGATCGGCAGCCTGCGCGCCGCCGGTGCCGCTGAAATCGTCGCGGTGGACCTGTCCGCCAGTGCCTTGGCCTGCGCGAAAAAAATGGGCGCCACGCGCACCCACAACATCGCCGACGGCATCGATGCGCTCAAGCGCTACACCGCCGAGAAGGGTTATTTCGAGGTGATGTTCGAAGTCTCCGGCAGCGCCCAGGCCCTGCGTAACGGCCTGGACTGCATCGCCCCGCGCGGCGTGCTGGTCACGGTCGGCTTGGGCGGCGAGGTGTCGCTGCCGCTGAACCTGCTGGTCAGCCGCGAGATCGACCTGCGCGGCACCTTCCGCTTCCACAGCGAGTTTGCCCAGGCGGTGGACTTGCTCAATCGCCAGGTCGTCGACGTGCGCCCGGTGATCTCCCACACGGTGCCGTTCGAGCAGGCCGTGCAGGCGTTTGAACTGGCTGCGGACAAGACCCAGGCGATGAAGGTGGTGCTGGATTTTGGCGTGGCGGATCAGCCTTGAACCTGTGACGAGCCCTTCCGGTCAGCAAGATTCTTGTGGCGAGGGAGCAAGCTCCCTCGCCACAGAAAACCCCTTCGCCAAATGAACGCTTAGCGCTCTTGCAAGCGCTCACGCAAAAACCGGTGGCTCCTGGAAAACAACCGCCGATAGGTCAGCAACACCGCCCCCACCGTACCCAACGCCGACGACGCGGCAATCAGGAACATGATCACGATCTGATAGCGCACCGCGTCCACCGGGCTCTCCCCCGCCAGCACCTGGCCGGTCATCATGCCGGGCAGGCTGACAATGCCGACCACGGTCATCTGGTTCAGCGTCGGGATCATCCCCGCACGCACCGCCTGGCGGATCGCTTCCTGGGCGGCTTCCCAGCGTGAGCCGCCGAGGGCCAGGATCATCTCGATGGTGTTGCGCCCCGAGGTCAGCTCCTGGGTCATGCGCTCAATCCCCAAGGACACGCCAGTGAGGGTGTTGCCGAGAATCATGCCGAGGATCGGGATCGCGTACTGCGGCTCGTACCACGGGTGGATGCGGATCACCGCAAACAAACCCACTGCCGTCACCAGCCACGAACTGCCCCACACCGACAGGATGCTGTCGACCCTTTGCCCACGGTACGTGCGGCGCCCACGCCCCGCCGCCGACAGCCCGGCGATCAGGGTCATTGCACACATCAACGGCAGCACCACATACCAGTAGGCGAACTCGAACACCCAGCCCAGCAGGTAACCGATGGCCAACAGTTGCACCACGGTGCGCACCGCCGCCCACAGCAACTGGCGGCCCAGGCCCAGGCGCAGCAGCAGGGAGAGCGCACCGTTGACCAGGATCAGCGCAGCGGCGATGCCCATGTCCAGGGCGGTGAGGTTTTGATAGTTCATGGCTGGGCCGCCTTGCTCAACACGCCGGCACTCATCTGCCAGTGGATGTCGCTCATGCGCCGCGCCTGGTCGAGGTCGTGGGACACCCAGAGATAGGCGCGAGCGTTATCACCGGCAAACCAGGCGCTGATCAACGCTTCCACGTCACGGGATGAGGTGGGGTCGAGGGCCGCGGTGGGCTCGTCCAGCAGCAGCACCTCGGGGTTGAGTTGCAGGGTGCGGATCAGCGAGACCACCTGGGATTCGCCACCCGACAGGTCCAGCGCGTTCTTCGTCAAAAAATCGACCGCCTTGCCGGCATGCCCCAGCAAAATGGTCACCGCGTCCCGGTCGAAGCGGCGCTGACGCAGGGTCTTGAGGCTGAAGGGAAAGCGCAGGTTGTCCTCCACCGTGCCTTCAAGCAGCGCCGGCCGCTGGGACAGGTAGCTGATATGGCTGCGGTAATGGGGAATCTCGGCATTGGCAATCGGCTGGCCGTTCCACAGGACCTGCCCGCTGGTAGGCGCATCCAGCAACGCCAATGCGCGCAGCAACACGCTCTTGCCGGAGCCGGAAGCGCCGGTGATCGACACCCGGTCGGCGCGGTTCAAGGTGAAATCCGTGGGCTGCAGCAAGGGCACTTGGCGGCGCTCGTCCATGCGCGTGAGGGCGCGGGTTTCTATCAGTGCGCTCATGGACGCGGTGTTCCTCTTAAAACCTGTTGGGCGCAATGGTGCGGCAGACGCGGGAAGTTTTCATGAGAAATTTCAAACTATCGCCACCGCTGTCGGGCTTGATCGCCGCGCACCAGAAAATCCTGGATACCCGCAAGGACAAATACCCGCTGAACACCGTAATTCAAAATGTGGGGGTGTGCCCTCACTCCGGCCAGCGTGGTTAACGGGGCGCCTAAGATCCAAATCAAAAACAGAGCAACAGCTCAGCTCGCGATACGACTGGGGTTGTCTGCGCCACCTACACTGCTGTGTAGCAGCCAACGCTAACCACGATGCGAAGCGAGCCGCTCTTGATCTTGCTTTAGATCTTGATCTTGATCTCAGGCGCCCCGTTAAACCACGCTGGCCGGAATTCGATAGTGATTTGGGGGGTAAACCGGCAGGGATGCCGGTTTAGCCGCCCCGCGCCATGGATGGCGCGTGGCGGCGGCCACCCAAATCACTGTCGGATTACGGGCACACCGAGCCTGGGCGAGGTGCCGAGTGGTGGGGCGAAGCGTTTT
>NZ_VFES01000002.1 GCF_007858185.1 Pseudomonas grimontii | reverse complement strand
TAAGAAACCCTAAACTTGGCTCAGCAATCGTTGGTTATTCTTTGATTTCTCGCGGAGTAACTTGTGATGCTGATAATCTTGTTGACTATCAGTCTGACTCCACAAGCACCCACACGAATTGCTTGATCCAGTTGTTAAAGAGCGGTTGGTTAAGAGCTTTCGTCTCAACCGAGGCGCGCATTCTACAGCAGCCTCATTTGCTGTCAAGTGATTATTTTCAGAAGCTTTCGAAGATTTCTTCAACGACTTCAACCACTTGCGCTTCCGATCTCTCGTTAGCGGGAGGCGAATTCTACAGCGTTACACGCTGCTGTCAACACCTCTTTTTCTCCACTTTCGACCGAGAAGATCGAATCGTTAATAGCGTCAAACAACACGACCCCATCAACTTCTTCTGGGCTTCGATGAACTGAAGCAAATCGCTGTCTAATCCTGCATAACTCTTTGTTTACCAAGGAGTTTTACGTTTCGACTGCGCCGGAAGTGGGGCGAATTATAGACTTCCAGAATCTGCCGTCAACCTTCTTTTTCACATTTCTGTCATATACCTCAAAAAAGCCCAAAACCGCAAAAGCCGGCCCGAGGGCCGGCTTTCTGCTTACTGAGCTTTACAGGCTAGGGAAAGCGAATTGCGACGCTTCATGGCTGGCCCGCTGCGGCCAACGCTGGGTGATCGCCTTGCGACGGGTGTAAAAACGCACCCCATCCGGCCCATAGGCGTGCAAGTCGCCAAACAACGAACGCTTCCAGCCACCAAAGCTGTGATACGCCACCGGCACCGGCAAGGGAACATTCACACCGACCATGCCCACTTCAATTTCGTCACAGAACAACCGCGCCGCTTCACCGTCACGGGTGAAGATACACGTACCGTTTCCATACTCATGATCGTTGATCAGTTGCATCGCCGCTTCCAGGCTGCTCACCCGGACCACGCACAATACCGGCCCGAAGATCTCTTCCTTATAAATGCGCATCTCAGGCGTCACACGGTCAAACAGACTGCCCCCCAGGAAGAAGCCGTCTTCATTCCCGGCAATACTCAGCCCACGACCATCGACCACCAGCTCGGCACCCGAAGACACACCGTCTTCTATATAACCGCTGACCTTATCCCGCGCCTGGCCCGTCACCAGCGGCCCCATATCCAGTCCACACGTCGTGCCCGCGCCGATCTTCAGCGCCTTGATTTGCGGCACCAGCTTGGCGATCAATGCATCTGCCACCTGGTCACCTACGCACACCGCCACCGAGATCGCCATGCAGCGCTCCCCGCAGGAACCATACGCTGCGCCCATCAAAGCACTGACCGCGTTATCCAAGTCGGCATCCGGCATCAGCACGGCATGGTTCTTTGCCCCACCCAGCGCCTGTACGCGCTTACCACGCTTGGTCGCTTCTGAATAAATGTACTCGGCAATCGGCGTAGACCCCACAAAGCTCAACGCCTTGACTTCCGGCGCTTCGATCAACGCATCCACCGCCCCCTTGTCGCCGTGCACAACACTCAGCACACCTTTAGGAAGACCGGCTTCCTGCAGCAGTTGCGCGATCAACAACGTCGAACTCGGATCACGCTCCGAAGGCTTGAGGATGAAGCAGTTACCGCAAACAATCGCCAGCGGATACATCCACAGCGGCACCATCGCGGGGAAGTTGAACGGGGTAATACCGGCCACCACGCCCAGCGGCTGGAAGTCCGACCAGGCATCAATATTCGGCCCAACATTGCGGCTGTACTCGCCCTTGAGAATCTCCGGCGCCGAGCACGCGTACTCCACGTTCTCGATCCCGCGCTTCAACTCACCCGCCGCATCCTCCAGCGTCTTGCCATGTTCCTCACTGATCAGTTGCGAGATGCGCGCTTCGTTCTGCTCCAGCAATTGCTTGAACCGGAACATTACCTGGGCACGCTTGGCCGCCGGCGTGTTACGCCAGGCCGGGAAGGCCGCCTTGGCCGAGTCGATAGCACTCTGAATGGTTTCGCGGCTGGCCAGAGGCACTTGGTGAATCACCTGGCCGGTAGACGGGTTATACACATCGGCACTGCGACCGCTGTCGTTGACCAACTCACCGTTGATCAAATGCTGGATAAGGCTCATGCAGGGCTCCTGAAAAGTTGTTCTATATAGAAGGAGAAATCAGTCGATCTTGTTCAGCACTTCGCCGACCGCATCGAACAGGCGATCCAGGTCCTGCGGCTTGCTGTTGAAGGTTGGCCCGAACTGCAGAGTGTCACCGCCAAAGCGCACATAGAACCCCGCTTTCCACAGAGCCATGCCGGCCTCGAATGGACGCACGATGGCGTCACCGTCGCGCGGGGCGATCTGGATCGCACCGGCCAAGCCATAGTTACGGATGTCGATCACGTTCTTGCTGCCCTTCAAGCCGTGCAGCGCATTCTCAAAGTGCGGTGCGACTTCAGCCACGCTCTGCACCAGGTTTTCCTTCTGCAACAGGTCCAATGCTGCCAGGCCAGCGGCGCAGGCAACCGGGTGCGCCGAATAGGTGTAGCCGTGGGGGAATTCCACTGCGTACTCCGGCGTGGCCTGGTTCATGAAGGTCTGATAAATCTCGCTGCTGGCAATCACCGCGCCCATTGGGATCGCACCGTTGGTGACTTGCTTGGCGATGCACATCAGGTCCGGGGTCACGCCGAAGCTGTCAGCGCCAAACATCGAACCGGTACGACCGAAGCCCGTGATCACTTCGTCGAACACCAACAGAATGTTGTGCTGGTCGCAGATCTCACGCAGGCGCTTGAGGTAACCCTGTGGCGGCACCAGCACGCCAGCGGAGCCGGCCATTGGCTCGACAAACACAGCAGCGATATTCGACGCGTCGTGCAGTTCGATCAGTTTGAGCAACTCATCGGCCAAGGCGATACCGCCCTGCTCCGGCATGCCCCGGGAGAACGCATTGCTCGCCAGGAGGGTGTGCGGAAGGTGATCAACATCCATCATCGCCTGACCAAACATCTTACGGTTGCCGTTGACGCCGCCCAGGCTGGTACCGGCGATGTTCACACCGTGATAACCGCGGGCGCGGCCGATCATCTTGGTCTTGGTGGCCTGCCCCTTCAGCCGCCAGTACGCGCGCACCATCTTCACCGCAGTATCGGCGCACTCGGAACCGGAGTCAGTGAAGAACACGTGGTTCAGGTTACCAGGGGTCAGATCGGTGATCTTTTCCGCGAGTTGGAAGGACAGTGGATGGCCGTACTGGAAGCCTGGGGAGTAGTCCAGCGTGCCCAGTTGCTTGGCGACCGCTTCCTGGATTTCCTTGCGCGTATGCCCGGCGCCGCAGGTCCACAGGCCCGACAACGAGTCGTAGACCCTGCGCCCCTTGTCATCGATCAACCAACTGCCTTCAGCCCCCACGATCAGGCGCGGGTCACGCTGGAAGTTACGGTTGGCGGTGTAAGGCATCCAGTGGGCGTCCAACTTCAGTTGGCTAGCCAGGGACGAAGGGGCGTTTTCGGGCATGTTCATCAGCAAAACCTCGCAAGGCAAAAGGCAGCGTCGGGATTGGAAAAGCGTAGTTGCAGCTAAATTGCCACGGAGATAAAGTCGGTGAAATCCAACTCTTCTAACCTTCAGTCAGGCTTTCACTAAACTATGAGCAGCCGTCGACCCGATCCCCTGGCCCAAGTCAGCGACTTCGATATTCGCCTGCTGCGCATCTTTCGCAGCGTCGTGGAGTGTGGCGGCTTCTCGGCGGCGGAAACCGTGCTTGGCATCGGCCGTTCCGCCATCAGCCAGCAAATGAGCGATCTTGAGCAGCGGCTCGGATTAAGACTTTGCCAACGCGGCCGTGCCGGTTTCTCGCTGACCGAAGAAGGCCGCGAGGTCTACCAATCGGCCCTGCAACTATTAAGTGCCCTGGAAAGTTTTCGCACCGAGGTCAACGGCCTGCACCAGCACTTGCGCGGCGAGTTGATCATCGGCCTGACCGACAACCTGGTCACCCTGCCCCACATGCGCATCACCCACGCCCTGGCACAGTTGAAGGAACGCGGACCGGACGTACAGATCCAGATCCGCATGATCGCCCCCAATGAAGTCGAACAAGGCGTACTCGACGGCCGCCTGCATGTCGGCGTGGTGCCGCAGGCCAGCGCCCTGTCCGGCCTGGAATACCAGCCGCTGTACAGCGAACGCTCGCTACTTTACTGCGCGGTTGGCCACCCCCTGTTTTATGCCGACGACAAGCAACTGGGCGACGAGCGCATCGACACCCAGGACGCCATCGCCCCCACCTTCCGCCTGCCCGCCGATATCCAGGCCCATTACCAGGCGCTCAACTGCACCGCCAGTGCCTCGGACCGCGAAGGCATGGCATTCCTGATTCTCACCGGTCGCTACATCGGTTACTTGCCCGACCACTACGCCAGCCTGTGGGTGCAACAAGGCCGACTGCGTGCGCTGAAACCGGCTACGCGCTTTTACGATTTAAGCCTCGCATCGGTCACGCGCAAAGGCCGTCGCCCTCATTTGGTGCTGGAAAGCTTCCTGGAAAGCCTGGCGGCAACGCGCTAACTCGGGCCTTGCGTAAAAAGCTGAGCACTTGGACAGCTTTTTGCAAGGCCACAAGGACCTAGAACCGTCCGCCTCGAGTTTGCTTGCCATGCCACCAGAATCCTCCAGCCCCAGCGACCTGATCTACGGTCTCAACGACCGCCCCAAACCCGCGCCTGCATTGCTGGCCGCACTGCAACATGTGCTGGCCGCCTTTGTCGGCATCATCACGCCACCGCTGATCATCGGCTCCACGCTGGGCCTGACTGCCCATTTACCCTACCTGATCAGCATGGCGTTGATGGTGTCCGGCGTCGGCACATTCATTCAAGCACGTAGGCCATTTGGGATCGGCGCCGGGATGATCTGCCTGCAAGGCACCAGCTTTGCGTTTCTCGGCGCGGTGCTGTCGGCCGGGTTTCTGGTCAAGCAACGCGGCGGCAGCCCGGAAGACATCATGGCGATGATCTTCGGCGTGTGCTTTTTCGGCGCTGCAGTGCAGATCATTCTCAGCCGTTTTATTGGTCAGCTGCGCCGCGTGATCACCCCGTTGGTGACCGGGATTGTCATTACCCTGATCGGCATCAGCCTGATCAAGGTCGGTATCACTGACCTGGGCGGCGGTTTCAACGCACCGGACTTCGGCGCACCGACCAACCTTGCCCTGGGCCTGTTCGTGGTGCTGACAATCATCTTGCTCAACCGCTCCAACACACCCTGGGTGCGCCTCTCGGCGATCATCATCGGTCTCGCCCTTGGCAGCCTCGCAGCCTGGTTCAGCGGCAAGCTGGTCCCCCAGGCACTGGGCGACTTGCCTTTAGTCAGCCTGCCGATCCCCTTTCGATTCGGCTTCAACTTCGACTGGAGCGCCTTCCTGCCGATCGCGCTGATTTATCTGATCAGCAGCATCGAAACCGTTGGCGACCTCACCGCCAACTGCATGATCGCGCGCCAACCCATCAGCGGCCCTTCTTATATAAGCCGACTCAAAGGCGGCGTCCTCGGCGATGGCGTCAGTTGCATGATCGCCGCCACGTTCAGCGCCTTCCCCAACACCACCTTCGCCCAGAACAACGGCGTAATCCAACTCACCGGCGTAGCCAGCCGCTATGTCGGCCTGTACATCGGCGTGGTGTTGTTCTGCCTGGGTTTGTTCCCGTTGATCGGTGCCGTGCTGCAACAAATCCCCAAGCCCGTGTTGGGCGGCGCGACCCTGGTGATGTTCGGCAGCGTGGCCGCCGCCGGCGTGCGCATCCTCGCCCAGGCACCACTGGACCGTCGCAGCATGCTGATCATCGCCACCTCGTTCGGCGTCGGCCTGGGCATCGCCGCTCAACCGAACCTGCTGCACCTGATGCCAACCCTGGTGCAGAACCTGTTCGACTCAGCCATCACCAGCGGCGGCCTGACCGCCATCGTGTTGTGCCTGTTACTGCCGGAATCCAAGGTGCCCGCTCCTGCCGCAAACCACGCGCCGGAAAGCGACACCCTGGAACCGCTTTGACGGTTTTATTGCATCGGGACTTGTCTGAGGCTTGAGGGTGGGTTATCTGTGCATACGTCGTCTCTATCGATCAGCACGGAAACCTCCATGAGCCTCGAAGTTCCTGCCCACAGCAACCACGCCGGTAAGCCCGCCAGCCGCATTCGACAAAAGAACGAACAAGCGATTCTCCAGGCTGCTGAAGATGAATTCGCGCGCCATGGCTACAAGGGCACCAGCATGAACACCATTGCTGCCAGCGCCGGGCTGCCCAAAGCCAACCTGCACTACTACTTCACGAACAAGCTGGGCCTGTATATCGCGGTGCTCAGCAATATCCTCGAACTGTGGGACAGCACCTTCAACACGCTGACCGCCGAGGACGACCCGGCCGTGGCCCTCTCCCGCTACATTCGCACCAAGATGGAGTTTTCGCGGCGCCAGCCCCAGGCCTCGCGGATTTTCGCCATGGAGATCATCAGCGGCGGCGAATGCCTGACCGAATACTTCAGCCAGGATTACCGCGCTTGGTTCAGTGGTCGGGCAGCCGTGTTCCAGGCCTGGATCGACGCCGGCAAGATGGACCCCATCGACCCCGTGCACCTGATCTTCCTGTTGTGGGGCAGCACTCAGCACTACGCCGACTTCGCCACCCAAATCTGCCGCGTCACCGGTCGCACCAAGCTGACCAAGCAAGATATGGAAGACGCCGGGACCAACCTGATCCACATCATTCTCAAGGGCTGCGGCATCAAGCCGGCCCTCTAGACGAAGCCATTTATGTCTTTCACGCTCATCGGCCTTTGCGAGTTCCGCGAAGAAATTCGCAAAAGTCGCTTCATTACCCTGGCCGCACCGATCACCAGCCCGCAAGAAGCCCAGGCTTTTTTCGAGCAGCACAGCGACCTCAACGCCACGCACAACTGCTGGGCCTGGAAGCTGGCCGATCAATACCGCAGCAGTGACGACGGCGAACCCGGCGGCACCGCAGGGCGGCCGATCCTGGCGGCCATCGAGGCCCAAGGCTTTGATCAGGTCGCGGTGTTGGTGATTCGCTGGTATGGCGGCATACAACTCGGTACCGGCGGCCTGGCCCGCGCCTATGGTGGCGGTGCAAACAAGTGCCTGCAAAATGCCGAACGCATCGAACTGATCAGCCGCGTGCCTTTGAGTTGCGCCTGCGGATTCTCCGAGCTGAACCTGGTCAAATTGCGTGTCGCCGAGTTGGGCGGGCTGGTGCTGGAAGAAACCTTCACCGCCAATGGCGTGGAGTTACAACTGGCCCTGGGCGAAGCCCACATCGACACCCTGCAAACCCAGCTCGCCGACCTGAGCCGTGGGCGCATCCTGCTGCAACGCTGAAACTGCTACTGTTGTCCGCTGAACACCCTGAACCGCGACTTTTAAAGGAAGCCTGCATGTCTACGCCAAAAACCGCACTGATCATCGGCGCCTCACGCGGGCTGGGCCTTGGCCTGGTCAAGCAATTGCTCCAGGACGGCTGGGACGTGACCGCCACCGTGCGTGACCCGAACAAGGCCGATGCCCTGAAAGCCGTGGGCCCGGTGCAGATCGAGAAACTCGACATGGACGATCAGCAAGCCGTGATCGCCCTGAACCAACGCCTCAAGGACCGCACCTTCGACCTGCTGTTCGTCAACGCGGGCGTCAAGGGCCCCGCCAATCAAGAACCTGGCCATGCCACCCTGGCGGAAGTCGGCCAGCTGTTCTTCACCAACGCCGTGGCGCCGATCAACCTGGCCCAGCGCTTTGTCGGGCAGATCCGTAAGGACAGCGGCGTGCTGGCGTTCATGAGTTCAGTGCTGGGCAGCGTGACCATCCCCGACGGCTCGGACCTGGCGCTGTACAAAGCCAGCAAGGCCGCACTCAACTCCATGACCAACAGCTTCATTACCCAACTGGGCGATCACAAACTCACCGTGCTGTCGCTGCACCCTGGCTGGGTGAAGACCGACATGGGCGGCGAAAACGCGCACATTGATGTCGACACCAGCGTGCGCGGCCTGGTGGACCAAGTGAACGCCTACAGCGGCAAGGGCGGCCATCACTTCGTGGACTACAAGGGCGACACCATCGCCTGGTAAACCCCGCTGATTGAAATGTGGGAGCAAACTCCCTCCCACATTGATCGCGTTCGTTTTCCTACAGGTAGACCCGATCTCGAACTGCACGTAATCTACCCACCTCGCCCTCACCGGCGACCCTGGATCAGCAGACAGGGCATCACTGAGCTGGCAAACCTGAACCCATTATTCAGAGGAGCCGGCCAATGCCTGCGACCCGTATCTGGTTAAAAAAACCCCTCGCGATTTTCACTGCCAACGGCCTCGACGCCCGTGGCGGCCTGGTGCTGCAAGACGGTGTGATCACCGAAGTGCTGGCCCAAGGCCAAGAACCCACACGGCCCTGCACCCAAGTGTTCGATGCGCGTGAGCATGTGGTCCTGCCCGGGCTGATCAACACCCACCATCACTTCTATCAGACCCTGACCCGTGCCTGGGCGCCGGTGGTCAATCAGCCATTGTTTCCGTGGTTGAAAACCCTGTACCCGGTCTGGGCGCGACTGACGCCGGAAAAGCTCGCCCTGGCGTCGAAGGTGGCACTCGCGGAGTTGCTGCTCTCGGGCTGCACCACGGCGGCAGACCACCACTATCTGTTCCCCGACGGGCTGGAAAACGCCATCGATGTGCAAGTCGACAGCGTGCGCGAATTGGGCATGCGCGCCATGCTCACCCGCGGTTCCATGAGCCTGGGCGAAGCCGACGGCGGCCTGCCACCGCAGCAGACCGTGCAACAGGGCCAGGTCATCCTCGACGACAGCCAACGCCTGATCCGCGACTACCACCAACGCGGCGACGGTGCGCACATCCAGATTGCCCTGGCGCCCTGCTCACCGTTTTCCGTCACCCCGGAAATCATGCACGCGAGCGCCGAACTGGCCAATAGCCTGGATGTGCGCCTGCACACCCACCTGGCCGAAACCCTTGACGAAGAAGATTTCTGCCTGCAGCGCTTCGGCCTACGCACCGTGGACTACCTGGACAGCGTCGGCTGGCTCGGCCCGCGCACCTGGCTGGCCCATGGCATTCACTTCAACCCGGATGAAATTGCGCGCCTGGGCGCCGCCGGTACGGGCATCTGTCATTGCCCAAGCTCCAACATGCGCCTGGCCTCCGGCATCTGCCCGACCCTGGACCTGATCGCTGCAGGCGCGCCCATCGGCCTGGGCGTGGACGGCTCTGCGTCCAATGATGCGTCAAATATGATCCTTGAAACCCGCCAGGCCCTGTACATCCAGCGCCTGCGTTACGGAGCCGAAAAGATCACCCCGGAGGGCGTGCTCGGTTGGGCTACCAAAGGTTCGGCGCAGCTACTGGGGCGTACGGATATTGGTGAACTGGCGGTAGGCAAACAGGCCGACCTGGCGCTGTTCAAACTGGATGAACTGCGCTTCTCCGGCAGTCACGACCCGATTTCCGCACTGCTGCTGTGCGGCGCGGATCGGGCGGACCGGGTGATGATCGGCGGCAAATGGCGAGTCATCGATGGGCAGGTGGAAGGCCTGGACCTGAAAGGCTTGATCGCCGATCACAGCCAGGCGGCGCGGCAGTTGATCGCCGGAACCTAAGTCAAACACCGGTCAAAATGTGGGAGGGAGCTTGCTCCCTCCCACATTGGAGTGCGCGGTGCTTACAAGCCCAACAGCGACAACATGATAAAGGTCGCAAACAACACAAAATGGGTCATCCCTTCGATGGCATTGGTTTCGCCATCGTTGAGGTTGATCGCGCTGACAATCAGCGTGATCAACACCATCACCGTTTGCACCGGCGTCATCGCCATCTGGAACGGCTGGCCGGTGTAGAGCGCCATGGCTTCCATCACCGGCACCGTCAGGATCACCGTCGACAACGACGCACCCAGTGCAATGTTGACCACCGACTGCATACGGTTGGCCAGCGCAGCGCGCAAGGCCGTCAGAATCTCCGGTGCCGCCGAAATAGCCGCGACCACAATCGCCGTGATCACCGGCGGTGCGCCCGTGCCTTCCAGGCCCAGGTCGAGGGTCTTGGACATCACCTCGGCCAACGCACCGATCACAATCACGCCAAACACCAGGGTACCGATGGAAAACGCCAGGTTCACCGGCGGCGACTGCTCTTCCTCCGGGAGTTTCTTGCGGCGCTTTTCCGGGTAGCTATAGCTGAAGAAATAACTGTGAGGTCCCACCTGCATGCGCAGGAACAAGGTGTAGAGCACCACCATGGCGCCGATGGTGAAGGCCGAGTAAATTTTCCAGTCGGCTTCGGGGATAAATTCCGGCACCACCATCGACACGCCCATGGCAGTCAGGATCATTACGCTGTAGGTGCGCGCCGAATCATCGTTGTAGGACTGTTCTCCGTGCTTGATGCCGCCCATCAACGCCGCCAGACCGAGGATGCCGTTAATGTCGAGCATCACCGCCGAATAAATGGTGTCGCGCACCAAGGTGGGTGATGGCTCGTTGCTCATCATGATCGCCAGGATCACCACCTCCACCAGCACGGCAGCCAGGGTCAGGATCATGGTGCCGTAGGGGTCGCCGACCTTTTCCGCGAGTTGCTCGGCGTGGTGGGCCACGCGCATCGACGCCACCACGATAAAACCGATCAACACCACGCCGGCCAACAGCGCCACCATTTGCCCGCTGTGCAGCATCCAATGCTCCAACGGGTAGGCGGCGATGGCGGCAATCAGTGCCAGCAGCATGAATTTTTCTTGCTTGAGGGATGTGAGCATTCCGGGCCTTTTAGTACGGCAAATCAGTCATTGATGGGGTACAGACTGCGCCAAGCCGCTAACGTTTCGTTACACCTTAGTTCACAGGGCCCTTGCGTGAATAAATCGAATACTCTCCTGCTGGTCAGGTTTTGCCGATTATTTCAGCCATGGCCTGTAGAATGCCGCCATTGCACCTGATGAGAATTTAGAAAATGTACGATTGGCTCAACGCCCTGCCCAAGGCTGAATTGCACCTGCACCTGGAAGGCTCGCTGGAGCCTGAGCTGCTGTTCGCCCTGGCCGAGCGCAACAAAATCGCGCTGCCGTGGAACGACGTCGAAACCCTGCGCAAGGCCTACGCCTTCAACAACCTGCAAGAGTTTCTCGACCTGTATTACAAGGGCGCCGACGTCCTGCGTACCTCCCAGGACTTCTACGACCTGACCTGGGCCTACCTGCTGCGCTGCAAAGAGCAGAACGTGATCCACACCGAACCCTTCTTCGACCCGCAAACCCACACCGACCGTGGTGTGCCGTTCGAAGTGGTGCTCAACGGCATCGCCGCTGCGCTCAAAGATGGCGAACAGCAACTGGGTATCACCAGCGGTTTGATCCTCAGTTTCCTGCGCCACCTGAGCGAAGCCGAAGCCGAGAAAACCCTCGACCAGGCGCTGCCGTTCCGCGATGCGTTTGTGGCCGTGGGCCTGGACAGTTCGGAAATGGGTCACCCGCCGAGCAAGTTCCAGCGTGTGTTCGACCGTGCCCGCCATGAAGGCTTCCTCACCGTCGCCCACGCTGGTGAAGAAGGCCCGCCCGAGTACATCTGGGAAGCCATCGACCTGCTGAAAATCCAGCGTATCGACCACGGCGTACGTGCCATCGAAGACGAGCGCCTGATGCAGCGCATCATCGACGAGCAGATCCCGTTGACCGTCTGCCCGCTGTCCAATACCAAGCTGTGCGTGTTCGACGACATGGCCCAGCACAACATCCTCGACATGCTCGAGCGTGGCGTGAAGGTAACGGTGAACTCGGATGACCCGGCGTACTTCGGCGGCTATGTCACCGAGAACTTCCACGCGCTGTACACCTCACTGGGCATGACCCAGGACCAGGCCAAACGCCTGGCGCAGAACAGCCTGGATGCGCGCCTGGTAAAACCGTAACTGGGCAGGAAGTCATCATCGCCAGGCCCATGGAGTCGAAAAAAGCCAAGGCGATGATGATAACGATCACGCAGCGGTAACCGTCGGCGCTAGGGTTGTTCGGGCATGGCCAATCGGGCGATTTCTGCCCGCCCGCTGTCGTTGAGTTGCACCGCCCTGGATTCGTTGACCAGGCTGATCCAGTTCGATTGCAGGAACAACTGCAACAGCCCCGCACCCAGCGCGCCGCCCAGGTGCGGTTGCCGCTGGCTCCAATCGAAACAGTCGCACACCAGTGGCGACGCAAGCGCCTGAGTGTAAATGCCCAGGCCCGCCAAGTGCTGCCCCCCCCTGACCGTGACCTCTATGCGTTGTTCATGACGCTCGATCCACCCCGCCGCCAACATCCGTTCATACAACCCCGCCGCCAACTCGCCACCGAGGTGGCCCTGGCACAGCCGAGCATGTCGCAATAATGGCGGCGCCACCAATACCGGCGGTGAAGCATGCGGTGCACTGCGTGCTGCGCTGGCCAGGGTGGTACAGGCCAGCGCATCGATGGCGACGCTGACATCCGTAGCCGCCACACGGAACAGCCGCTTGCCACGCCGGCCCTCGATACGCAGCAAGCCACTCCCTGTCAGCCTTGCCAGATGCGCATTGGCCGAGGCGGGTGACAATCCGGCAAGCGTTGCCAGCTCCTCCGAGGACTTGGCCGAACCGTCCATCAGGGACCAGAGCATGGCAGTGCGTTTGGGCTCGGCGAGCAAGCTGGCGATCTGACTGATGCATGGTGCTTCTTCCATCGATTCACTCCCTGTCGAATTATTTTTCTGATGCAGTGGGCGCCAAAGTATAGGTGCGCAAACCAGCGGTTCCGCAGCGTCTGACAGCGCGAATAAGGACAGGACCTGAGTGAAATTTCCTTATGTGATGGAGGCTATTACGTCGAGCCCAATCGCTCCGGCAATTGAGCGCTCAATGTCGCACAACGAGAAACGAGCATTTCCCGCAGCAGGTTGATGGGTTTGCTCAATTGGGCCCGATGGGCGCACAGCAAATTGAGGGGTGTGCGCTCGCCACGTAACTCCGGCAAGATCAGGCGCAAGCGGCCGGCCAGCACATCGGTGCTCACATCCAGCCAGGATTTGTAGGCAATGCCCACACCCGCCACCGCCCAGCGGCGTACCACATCGGCGTCGTCGCTGAAGCGGTCGCCACTGACCGTGAGGCTGATTTCGCGCTTGCCATCGTGAAAGGTCCAGTGGTCGTGTACTCGGCTGCCAAGCATGTACAGCAAGCAATTGTGCTGGGCCAATTGCTCCAGGTGTCGCGGTTCGCCGTAACGGGCGAGGTAGCTGGGGGCCGCGCACAACACGCGAACGTTGTGCGGCGCGACGGGCAGCGCGATCAGGCTCGAGTCTTCGGGCTCGCCATAGCGCAGGGCGATGTCCACCGGCTGGCGGAACAGGTCGGCAATCCGATCGCCCAACAGCAGGCGCACGGTGAGCTGCGGGTACTCGTGCTGAAATTCGTCCAGCCACGGCAGTAATTGGTTGCGGCCGAAATCCGAGGGGGCCGAGAGTTGCAACACCCCGCTGACATGGTCCTGGCCACTGGCCAACAAGCGCCGTCCTTCGTCCAGGGAGCTCAGCGCGGCGCGGGCATATTCCAGGAAGCCTTCACCTTCGGCGGTCAGGCGCAGGCTGCGGGTGGAGCGCGCCAGCAAACGCGTGCCCAGTTGCTGTTCGATACGCTTGAGCGCCGCGCTGGCCACGGCGGGCGACAGGTCCATCACCCGCGCCGCCGCCGACAAACTGCCCAGGTCCGCCGCGCGTACAAACAACTGCAAATCATCAAAACGCAGCATTCACCCACCTATTATCAAAATATTATTGAAACAGAGTGCTGTTTTAGCCGCTTTTATCTTCAGGGGAAATGGCCAATCATCTGTCCATCCCGTTCATAACGTGTCTGGAGTTGAATATGCCCACAGCCTTTAACGTCATCGCCACGCTGATCGCCAAGCCTGGCCAACAAGCCACCCTGGAAACCCTGCTGCGCGGCCTGCTGGAACCCACCCGCCTTGAAGCCGGTTGCGAGCAATACGACCTGCACCAGGACCTGCAACACCCCGAGACCTTCTACATGCTCGAACGCTGGAGCAACGACGCCGCACTGGCCGACCATGACCAGAGCGCACATATCCAACGTTTTCGCGCCAAGGCCGCTGATGTAATCGAACACTTCGAACTCAAGCGCCTGAAGTTTCTCGCCTGATCACCGCCTTTTTCCGGAGCCCCCATGAAAGCCATTGCCTACTACGCGTCACTGCCGATCAACGATGAAAAATCCCTGCAAGACATCCAACTGCCAGAGCCCGTCGCCGGCCCCCGCGACCTGCTGGTGGAAGTCAAAGCCATCTCGGTCAACCCGGTGGACACCAAGGTGCGCCAGAACGTCGCCCCGGAAAACGGCGTGGCCAAAGTGCTGGGCTGGGACGTGGCCGGTGTGGTCAAGGCCGTCGGCAGCGAAGTGAGCCTGTTCAAAGTCGGCGATCACGTGTTCTACGCCGGTTCCCTGATACGTCCAGGCGCTAACAGCGAACTGCACACCGTCGATGAGCGCATTGTCGGCCATATGCCCAAGAGCCTGAGCTTTGCCGAAGCCGCCGCGCTGCCGCTGACCGCCATCACCGCCTGGGAGCTGCTATTCGAACGCCTGCAAGTGCGTGAAGGTAAAGAGGCTGAAGGCCAGAGCCTGCTCATCGTCGGCGCCGCTGGCGGCGTGGGTTCGATCCTGACCCAACTGGCCAGCCAGCTCACCGCATTGAAGGTGATCGGCACCGCCTCGCGCCCGGAAACCCAGGAGTGGGCCAAGGCACTCGGCGCCGACCTGGTGATCGACCATAGCCAGCCGCTGAGCGAAGCCCTGAAACAAGCCGGCCACCCACAGGTGACCCATGTTGCCAGCCTGACCCAAACCGAGCATCACCTGGACCAACTGGTCGAAGCGCTGCAACCCCAAGGCAAGCTGGCGCTGATCGACGACCCCAAGGCGCTGGACGTGAGCAAACTCAAGCGCAAGAGCCTGTCGCTGCATTGGGAGTTCATGTACACGCGCTCGATGTTCGAGACGCCGGACATGATCGAGCAGCACAACCTGCTCAATCGCGTGGCCGAGCTGATCGACGCCGGCACCTTGAAAACCACGCTGGGCGAGCACTTCGGTGTGATCAATGCGGCCAACCTGCGCCGTGCCCATGCGCTGCTGGAAAGCGGCAAAGCCAAGGGCAAGATCGTGCTGGAAGGGTTCTGAAAATAACGTCTGTCAGTGTCGTCCGTTATTCGTGTGAGTGATGGACGACACCGCTAGTCAGAGAGTTGATCTTTGTCATATTTGTGAGCGTATTCAGGTTTATATTGGCCGCCTTTGCCACGATTCTTTTACGTGAGGAAGTCAGCAATGAAGATCCTGATAAAAGCGTTAGCAAAATCTCAAGGCAATAAATGGCAGGTTCGTCTCGACGGCGATGCGTTCACCTTCCGCAGCGAGGCTGAGGCCCGCGCCTTTGCCGATACCCTGCAAGCCCGTATCCAGGCTCCCCACCGTTTCCCGATCAGCCAGCAACGCTCCGCCGCTGGCTGACCTGCATTTCAGTCCTGCGCCTGCATGGCCCTTGCCCGTTGCAGGCGCTGGGTCGACATCGCAATCGTCACCGCCAATACCCCACACAAACTGATGACCATCGCCATCGGCATCGCCGTGCCGTCGTGCAGCACGCCCACCAACGAAGCCGCCCCTGCCGCCACGCCAAACTGAATGCAACCGAGCAAGGCCGACGCACTGCCGGCCCGGGCACCCTGCCCGCTCATGGCGCAGGCCGAGGTGTTGGGCAGAATGCAGCCCAAGCTGGCGATACAGATGAACAGCGGCACCAGCAACGGCCACAACGCATCGGTGCGCAAGGCCGCGATGCCCAGCAGTGACAGCGCCGCCAGCAGATAGACCCACACCGTGCGCGACAGCAGAAACGCCGGACCACGCTTGGCCAGCAGCCGCGCGTTAACCTGGGCAACCAGGATGAAGCCGGCGGCATTGGAGCCGAACAGCCAGCCATAATGCTCAGCGGGCACGCCATAGAGTTTGATAAATACGAACGGGGAGCCGGCGATGTAGGCAAACATCCCGGCAATCGAAATGCCCCCGGTCAGGGCATAACCGAGGTAGACCCGGTCTGACAACAGCGCGCCGTAGCGGCGCAGCGACCCGGACAAGGGTTGACGCGGCTGATGGGCCGGAAAGGTCTCCGGCAAACCGACCGCCACGGCAATCGCCGCCATCACGCTGAAGATCGACAGCGCGAGGAAAATCGACTGCCAGCCCCACAACCCGACCATCACACCACCCGCCAATGGCGCCAGGATCGGCGCCAGGCCGGTCACCAGCATCAGTTGCGAGTACACCTTGGCCGAGCCCACCGCATCACATTTGTCACTGACCACTGCGCGGGAAATCACCATGCCTGCGCAACCGCCGAGGGCCTGCACGAAACGTGCGCCAATCAGCCATTCCAGGGACGGCGCGTACGCGCAGGCAAAGGACGCCAGGGTAAACAGGGTCACGCCGCTGAGCAGCGGGCCGCGCCGACCAAAGCGATCCGCCAGCGGGCCGTAGATCAACTGGCCGATGGCCAGGCCCGCGAAATACACGGCCAGGGTCAGCTGGATATGTTTTTCGTCGGTACCGAAGGCTGTCGCCATCGCCGGAAAGCCCGGCAGGTAAAAATCGATCGCCAGCGGCGCGAAGGCGCTCAAGGCCCCCAGAATCAGAATTATGCGAAGGTTCATCAGGCACCCAAGAGAGTCGGCAGCCCGACAGTCTAGCCGGGCCTGGGTGCCTTGAACATTACGATAGCTCGCTAACTATTAAAATCAGACTGCGGCGTAGCCTTCTTCCTTGATCAACCCAATGATCGCCTCACGACTCAGTTGACTCTGCACGCTGACTTGCTTCGCCGCGAGATCCACCTTCACTTCGGCCGTAGGATCCTGGTTCTGCACCGCCTGGGTTACGGCCCGAACACAATGGCCGCAGGTCATTCCTTCAACGCTGAATACTTGCATGACGTGACTCCTTTAATGAGGTTGAACCCAGTCTCGACCTTGCCACGATGGCAAGGTCAAGTTCTGAAACTTTCGGCCGGGCTGGTATTACACGGCGGCGTCGGCCAAGCTTCACCCATCTTTGATTCAAACCACGGAGCATTCGCCATGCGCTGGTCGTTTTTTGGCCTTGTCGGCCTGATGAGCTTGTCTGCCGCTGCGCCTCAGGCCCTCGCCGCAGAAGACTATGCGGTGCTGATCATTTCCCGCGAACGCCTGGAAGTACCGACCAATTGCGAGATCGGCCTGTACATCCAGGACCAGTTGGCCGGACGCCTGTTCCAGGAACAGTCCACCTCGTTCAACCTGCCCGCCGGCAATGTGTCGCTGCGCCTGAAACTGCTGCCGGGCCAGTCACCGGGTTGCTTGCCTGGCCTGCTCGCGCCGCCGGCACAGAACATCACGCTCAAGGCCGGTGACGTACGTAAGCTGCGCATTGCCCAGGGCCCGGAAGGCATGTACCTCAAACCCGCCGCACTGGAATACTGAAGACGCTTGACCTTCCCCACAGGTCAAGGTTGATCCTAGGGGCAACTTCTCTGGAGGACTGCCCCATGAATGGATCCACCACCTTTGACCTGCCCATCGGCGGCATGACCTGCGCCAGCTGTGCCGGGCGTGTCGAGCGCGCGCTGGGCAAAGTGCCGGGGGTGCAAAGCGTCAGCGTCAACCTGGCCAACGAGCGCGCGCACGTCGAAGTGCTGGGCCAGATCGATCCGGCCGTGCTGATCGCCGCCGTCGACAAAGCCGGCTACACCGCCAGCCTGCCGCAAAGCGAAACCAAGACCGAGGCCGATCAGGCCCAACGCCTGCACCGCGAGCGCTGGTCGCTGCTGCTGGCGATTGTGCTGGCACTGCCCCTGGTTCTGCCGATGCTGGTGCAACCCTTCGGCCTGCACTGGATGCTGCCGGCCTGGGTGCAATTCGCCCTGGCCACCCCTGTGCAATTCATCTTCGGTGCGCGCTTCTATATCGCGGCGTGGAAAGCCGTGCGTGCCGGTGCCGGCAATATGGACCTGCTGGTGGCCATCGGCACCAGCGCCGGTTACGGCCTGAGTCTCTATGAATGGCTGACCGCGCCCGTGGGCACCATGCCCCATCTGTACTTCGAAGCGTCGGCCGTGGTGATCGCCCTGGTGTTGCTCGGTAAATACCTGGAGAGCCGCGCCAAACGCCAGACCGCCAGCGCTATCCGCGCCCTGGAAGCCCTGCGCCCTGAACGCGCCATTCGTGTAAAGGATGGCCGCGAGGACGATGTGGCCATCAGCGCGCTCACGCTCGATGACCTGGTGCTGGTCAAACCCGGCGAACGGTTCCCGGTGGACGGTGAAGTGGTAGACGGCCAGAGCCATGCCGATGAAGCGCTGATCAGCGGCGAAAGCCTGCCGGTGCCGAAACAACCTGGCGACGCCGTCACCGGCGGCGCCATCAATGGCGAAGGCCGCCTGCTGGTGCGCACCACCGCGCTCGGCGCCGAAAGCGTACTGGCGCGCATCATCCGCCTGGTGGAAGACGCCCAGGCGGCCAAGGCCCCCATCCAGAAACTGGTGGATAAAGTCAGCCAGGTATTCGTCCCCACCGTACTGGTGCTGGCGCTGATCACCCTGGTGGGCTGGTGGTTATACGGTGCTCCCCTGGAGACCGCGATCATCAATGCCGTGGCGGTGCTGGTGATCGCCTGTCCCTGCGCCCTCGGGCTGGCCACACCGACCGCCATCATGGCCGGCACCGGCGTCGCCGCACGCTACGGCATCCTGATCAAGGACGCCGAAGCGCTGGAGCGCGCCCATGAAGTGAGCACCGTGGTCTTCGACAAAACCGGCACCCTCACTTCCGGTACCCCGAAAATTGCCCATTTGGCGGCGGTGGATGGCGATGAAGCCACATTGCTGCGGCAGGCCGGTGCGCTGCAACGTGGCAGCGAACACCCGTTGGCCAAGGCCGTGCTGGATGCGTGCAGCGAGCAAGGGCTGACGGTGGCGGACGTGAGTGCCAGCCAATCCCTGGCCGGACGTGGCATTGCCGGTAGCCTCGACGGCCGCCAACTGGCCCTGGGAAATCGGCGCCTGCTGGAAGAAAGCGGCCTGGACGCGGGTG
This sequence comes from Pseudomonas grimontii, assembly GCF_007858185.1. Classification (GTDB taxonomy): domain Bacteria; phylum Pseudomonadota; class Gammaproteobacteria; order Pseudomonadales; family Pseudomonadaceae; genus Aquipseudomonas; species Aquipseudomonas grimontii. The sequence goes on along the minus strand of NZ_VFES01000002.1, from coordinate 514,230 downwards.
GGCTGGCCGACTCCGCCACGGCCTGGGAAGCCGAGGGCCGCACGTTGTCCTGGCTGATCGAGCAAGGCGCGCAACCGCGTGTGCTCGGGCTGTTTGCCTTTGGTGACACACTCAAGCCTGGCGCGTTGGAAGCGGTGGCACAGCTCAAGGCCCGAAACATTGGCAGCCACTTGCTCACCGGCGACAATCGCGGCAGCGCCCGCGTAGTCGCCGAAGCGTTGGGCATCGATGACGTACACGCCGAAGTCCTGCCCGCCGATAAAGCCGCCACCGTCGCCGAACTGAAAAAAACCGCCGTGGTGGCGATGGTGGGTGACGGTATCAACGACGCCCCGGCCCTGGCTGCGGCCGATATCGGTATCGCCATGGGCGGCGGCACCGACGTGGCCATGCATGCCGCCGGCATCACCCTGATGCGCGGCGACCCACGCCTGGTCCCGGCCGCCTTGGAGATCAGCCGCAAGACCTACGCCAAAATCCGCCAAAACCTGTTCTGGGCCTTTGTGTATAACTTGATCGGCATTCCCCTGGCCGCGTTCGGCCTGCTCAACCCGGTGCTCGCGGGCGCGGCCATGGCCTTGTCCAGCGTCAGCGTCGTGAGCAATGCCTTGCTGTTGAAAACCTGGAAACCCAGCACTTGGAAACAGTCGGATTTGGAGGATCAACGCCCATGAACATCGGCCAAGCCGCCCGGCAAAGCGGGCTGAGCGCGAAGATGATTCGCTACTACGAGTCCATCGGCCTGCTCAAAGCGGCCCATCGCACCGACAGCGGCTACCGCATCTACGGCGACGACGACCTGCACACCCTGGCGTTTATCAAACGCTCGCGGGACCTGGGGTTTTCATTGGAAGAAGTCGGCAAACTGCTGACCCTGTGGCAGGACCGGCAACGGGCCAGCGCCGATGTGAAAGCCTTGGCGCGCCAACATATCGACGAGCTGAACCAGAAGATCCTGGAATTGGGGCAACTGCGCGATACGTTGCAGGACCTGGTGGAGCACTGCCACGGCGATGATCGGCCGGATTGTCCGATACTCAAGGAGTTGGCGTCGGGAAGCTGCTGCGCGTGACGGAATCTATCTGAATACATGCAAAACCAAATGTGGGAGGGGCGGTGCGACGATTCGACTTGCTCCCGATAGCGGTGTATCAGTCTCAATATCTGTAACTGACACACCCTATCGGGAGCAAGTCGAATCGTCGCACCGCCCCTCCCACATTTTGATCTTCATCCAGCCAGGGATCATTGCATCCAAGGCGGCGGCGGTGGTTCTTCCGACGCTTTGCTCGGTGGCGCATCATCCGCCGCCCGAATGGCCTGGCGCCGCTCTTCATCCAGCCGCGCCGCTTCGATCTCACGGATCACACCGCCCACGTCCGCCAGCTCTTCCGGCTCGTCGAACTCGCCGGTCAATACGCTGGCCGGGTGCAAGGTGCCGGCTTCGTAGAGCGCCCACATTTCCTTGGCGTACTTGGTCTTCTTCAATTCCGGGGCAAAACGCCCGAAGTAGGAAGCCATGTTGCCCACATCCCGCTCCAACATGTTGAACGCGTGGTTGTTGCCCGCCGCATCCACTGCCTGGGGCAGGTCGATGATCACCGGGCCCGTAGGCGTGAGCAGCACGTTGAATTCGGACAGGTCACCGTGCACCAGGCCGGTACACAGCATCAGCACGATCTGGGAAATCAGGAAGGCGTGGTATTCACGCGCCTGGTCCGGCTCCAAGGTCACGTCATTCAGGCGTGGCGCAGCATCGCCGTACTCGTCGGCTACCAGTTCCATCAACAACACGCCTTCGAGGAAGTCGTACGGCTTGGGCACGCGAACGCCCGCACCGGCCAGACGGAACAACGCTGCTACTTCAGCGTTCTGCCAGGCATCTTCGGTTTCTTTCTTGCCGAATTTCGAGCCCTTGGCCATGGCCCGGGCCTGCCGGCTGTTACGGACCTTACGGCCTTCCTGGTATTCGGACGCTTGACGAAAACTTCGTTTATTCGCCTCCTTGTAAACCTTGGCGCAACGCAATTCATTGCCGCAGCGCACCACATAAACAGCTGCTTCTTTACCACTCATGAGTGGGCGCAGCACTTCGTCGACCAGACCGTCTTCGATCAGGGGTTCAATGCGTTTAGGAGTCTTCATCAGCTTTTATTGTGGGTCCTTTATTACCAAATACGCGTATGGCACTCGTTATACGGCAATCGGCTCGCTGGTGGGAGGGGCTACCGACCTCTGACCACTCAAGAATGCATCCAATATGCCAATTTCGGTGAATTCAACGTTCGATGATCGCCGTCACGCCCTGCCCGCCGGCGGCGCAGATCGAAATCAGCCCGCGGCCCTTGCCCGCTGCGTCGAGCAATTTGGCCAGGTTGGCGACAATGCGCCCACCGGTGGCGGCAAACGGGTGACCGGCCGCCAGCGAACTGCCTTTGACGTTCAGGCGACTGCGGTCGATGGCCCCTAATGGCGCGTCCAGCCCGAGGCGCGTCTTGCAGTAGTCCGCATCCTCCCACGCCTTGAGCGTGCACAACACCTGGGCAGCGAAGGCTTCGTGGATCTCGTAGTAATCAAAGTCCTGCAGCGTCAGGCCATTCCTCGCCAGCAAACGTGGCACCGCATACACCGGCGCCATCAGCAGGCCTTCGGCGCCGTTGACGAAATCCACCGCCGCCGCTTCGCCATCGCGCAGGTACGCCAGGATCGGCAAACCACGCGCCTGGGCCCAGGCCTCGCTGCCCAACAGCACCAGGGATGCACCATCCGTGAGCGGTGTGGAATTGCCGGCCGTGAGCGTGCCTTTTTCGCTGCGTTCGAACGCCGGCTTGAGCGCGGCGAGTTTTTCCAGGGTCAGGTCGGGGCGCAGATTGTTGTCGCGGGTCAGGCCCAGAAACGGCGTCAGCAGATCGTTATGCCAGCCTTCGGCATAGGCGGCAGCCATTTTCTGGTGGCTTTCAAGGGCGAGTTGGTCCTGCTCGGCGCGGGGAATCTGCCAGGTCTGCGCCATCAATTCGCAATGCTGGCCCATGGACAACCCCGTGCGCGGCTCACCGTTACGCGGCAGCTCAGGCTTGAGGTGATGGGGACGAAGTTGTAACAGGACTTTTAATTTATCCGCCATTGATTTGCTGCGATTGGCTTGCAGCAGGATCTTGCGCAGCCCTTCATTCACGCCGATAGGTGCGTCGGACGTGGTATCTACCCCACCGGCAATCCCGCATTCAATCTGGCCCAGGGCGATCTTGTTGGCCACCAGCAACGCCGCTTCGAGCCCGGTGCCGCAGGCCTGCTGAATATCATAGGCGGGGGTTTGCGGCGACAGGCGTGAACCCAGCACGCATTCACGGGTGAGGTTGAAGTCGCGGGAATGCTTGAGCACCGCGCCGGCGGCCACCTCGCCCATGCGCAGGCCGTGCAGGTTGTAGCGTTCGATCAGGCCCTCCAAGGCCGCGGTCAGCATCGCCTGGTTGCTCGCCGTGGCGTAGGGGCCATTGGAGCGGGCGAAAGGAATGCGGTTACCGCCAATGATCGCTACACGGCGCAATTGAGTCATGGAAAGCTCCCTGTCGGTTGTGGTCTGGATAACTGAGCCTAGTCGAACGACTGCTACCCTGGGATGGTCAACCCTTTGAACCCCAGCCTTCGGAGAGCGTTCCATGTCTGACCGTTATATCGACTTCGCCAACTCAAGCCTCGGCCATCGCCTGGTCGCCGCCCTTGGCCTGCCGTCACCGGTACGCCTGGAACGCTGGCAGGCCGGGCGCCTGCGTCCGGTGGAAGGTGCATTGCTGCTGGGAGGTGGCGCGCTGGCAAGCAACGTACAGGCGTTTGCCAACAGGCTCACGGACGCCATTTACACCTACGGCGCCGAGGCGTCGACGTGGATTCCCGGCCACGGTCCCAAGCTCAAGGCCGTGGTGTTCGATGCCAGCGACCTGCAACACACCGACCTGCTCAAGCAACTGCGTGAGTTTTTCCAACCGTTGCTGAAAAACCTGGATAACAGTGCACACCTAGTGATTCTTGGCCGCGCACCCGAGAGTCTCAGCGACCCGTTCGCCGCCAGCGCCCAGCGCGCCCTTGAAGGTTTCAGCCGGTCGCTGGCCAAGGAACTGCGCAACGGCGGCGTGTTGCAATTGCTCTACGTCGGCGACGGTGCCGAAGACCAACTGGAAGGCGCGCTGCGCTTCTTCCTCTCACCGAAAAGCGCCTATATCTCCGGCCAGGTGATTCGCCTGAAGGCCTGTGCCACGCCCGTCGAAGACTGGACCCGTCCCCTCGCCGGGCGTAAGGCGTTGGTCACCGGCGCCGCCCGTGGCATTGGCGCCTCCATCGCTGAAACCCTGGCCCGCGACGGCGCCGACGTGATCCTGCTCGACGTGCCCCAGGCCAAGGCCGACCTCGAAGCCCTCGCCGCACGCCTGGGTGCGCGCACAATCGTGCTGGACATCTGCGCCGAAGACGCCGCCGGCCAGTTGATCGAACACCTGCCCGACGGCCTCGACATCCTGGTGCACAACGCCGGGATCACCCGTGACAAAACCCTGGCCAACATGACCCCGGAATACTGGGACGCGGTGCTGGCGGTCAACCTCAATGCTCCGCAAGTGCTGACCAAGGCACTGCTCGACAGCGGCACCCTGCACGACAACGCCCGTGTGGTGGTGCTGGCCTCCATCAGCGGCATCGCCGGCAATCGCGGGCAAACCAACTATGCCGCGAGCAAGGCCGGTTTGATCGGCCTGGTGCAGGCGTGGGCGCCGTTACTGGAAGAACGCGGGATCAGTATCAACGCCGTAGCCCCTGGCTTTATCGAAACCCAGATGACCGCGCATATTCCATTTGCCCTGCGTGAGGCCGGGCGACGCATGAGTTCACTGGGCCAGGGCGGTTTGCCGCAGGATGTCGCCGAAGCGGTGGCCTGGCTGGGCCAGCCGGGTTCCGGTGCGGTCAGCGGGCAAGCGCTGCGGGTGTGTGGGCAAAGTCTGTTAGGAGCATGAGCATGGACTGGCAAACCTTAGGCAGTACGCCGTTTCTGCCGCCGTTGTATTGGCGAGCGGCGCTCAAGCGCAAGATCACCGGCAACACGCTGCCCGAGCAAGGGTTGCGCTGCCGGGTGAGCGTCGACCCCAAGCAGGTGGCGGCGTACCGCAAAGTCTGCGGGTTTACCGAGAGCCCCCTGCTGCCGGCAACTTATCCGCACATCCTCGCGTTCGGTCTGCAAATGCAGTTGCTCACCGACAAAAAGTTTCCCTTCCCGCTGCTGGGGTTGATTCACCTGAGCAACCGCATCCGCATCCATCGCCCGCTGGGCGGTGTCAGCGAATTGTCCATCGGCGTGCACACGCAGAACCTCAAGCCCCACCCAAAGGGCGCGACCTTTGAAGTGGTCACCACGGTTGAAGACTCTCTCGGCCTGCTGTGGGAAGCCGAGAGCCGTATGCTGTGCCGGGGTGTAAAGCTCGAAGGCGAAGCGACCGATGATGCCCGTCCCAGCCCCGCCGAGATCAGCGAATTGACTCGCTGGAAGGCCCCAGCCGATATCGGCCGCCGCTACGCGAGAGTGTCCGGCGACTACAACCCGATCCACCTCAGCGCCCTGACCGCCAGACTGTTCGGCTTCCCCCAGGCCATCGCCCACGGACTGTGGAACAAGGCGCACACCCTCGCCGCCTTGGGCGAACACTTGCCGGCCGCCAATATCGAAATAGACGTCGAATTCAGGAAACCGGTGCGCCTGCCCAGTGAGGTGACATTGCTGACCAGCGCCGCCGGCTCCAGCGGAGAGCTGTTATTGAAAGGGGCCGGCGATATTGAGCACATGGTAGGCACATGGCAACCGATAGCAGCGCTTGCCGCCCCTGAAGCGGGCGCGGACTGATTGTCAGCGTGGGGGATAGCTGGAGAGAATGTGGGTCACCGTCGTGCGGATCGCGTTATTACGATCCTGCGGGTTCGGCGTGCTGCTCATCATCTGTTCATCACTGCCACGCCACACCAGCTTGCCGTCCTTGCCGTCGAGCAGGTCGATCTGGAGGGTCGCCACCTTGTAGGTAATGTTGCGGGTTTCGTTGTACATCGGCCCGCCCCAGTAGCCGTTCCATGGGCCGCCCCAGGCACCGCCATAGTTGGTGGTGACTTGTTGCTGGCGGTCTTCGACGATCAGGTAAGCCTGCACGTTCAGGTCAGCCTTGGTGCCGACGGCTGCCGGGCGCAGGCCGCGCTGGTCAAGCTGTTCGCCAACGGCCTGGCGGATGCGTTGTTCGGTGAGGTCGCTCTTGATCCGCGGATCATCGGGGCGGTATTGCAGGGCCGGATCTTTCCAGGCCCAACTGCGGTAAGCGCCGAAGTCGCGGCTGGCATCAAAATCGTGGTTGACCTGGCTGGTCTGGCAACCGCCCAGCAGCACAACAAAAGCGAGCGTAGCGATGCGACGAAACATGGTTGATCTCCAAAGAACGACCGGGCTTTAGATGAGAATAGCTGTTAACTCGGAGGATAGGCCGTCATCGCCTTTTGCACGGCCTGGCGCAAGGCATCCGCGCGCTCGCTGAGGCTGCCCTGGCTGCCGGTTTCCGCGCTGGCACTCCACACCGGCTGGCCGCTGCGGGCGTCGAACAGGTTGACACGCACCACCACCACTTGAACTTCATAGGTGCGCACGATCGGCACCGAGTTGTACATGCCGTAGCCAGGACCGTAGCGGTTATAGCCGCCGTATCCGTAGCCATAATCGTCCTGGACTTGCTTGAGGCGCTTCTCCAGGCGCACATCGGCGCTCACCAGCAGGTCCGCCGGGCGGTTGTCGTGCAACGGGCGCAGGCCGCGCTGGTCAAGGGCGCCGCTGACCGCTTCGGCCACTTGCGCCGAATCCGCCCAGGCCGTACCGGCCGGCAACTGGCCGTTGCGCCAGGCCCAATTGCGGTAGGCGCCGTAGTCGCGCACCGGCGCCGGGTAGGCGCTGGCATCGAAGGTAGTGGCCGCCTGCGCGGGCGCCGGTGGCATGGGGGCAGAAGCCGCCACATAAGGGTTAGGGCTGGAGCAGGCGCCCAGCCCGAGGGATAACAGGATCAAACAGAGACGACGCATTTCGACCTCCGCAGACTGGGCCGCTTAAACCGGACGGCAGATCCAGTGCAAATAACGCCCAAGTCCGGCAAAGCTTGGGTGACGACGGTGAGCGAGTTCCATCTCAATAAGGTCCGGTAAGTTCGCGCGGGCCTGGAATTCCACCGGCATATAGTCGTGGAATACCCGTACGCCACTTTGGCTTTCGACCTGCCAAAGCCCTTCGAGTTGCGCCGCCAATTCACGCGGGTCGAGGGGCTGTTGCGGGGTCAGGCTCTGCTTTTCGCCGGCCATGTCGTTCTTGCGCATCTTGCGGAAGTGGCCTTTGAGCAGGTTGCGATAAATCAACGCATCGCGATTGTAGAACGCCAGCGACAACCAGCCACCGGGCAGCGTCAGTTGGTGCAGCACCGGCAGGATCGCGTGGGGTTCGGCCAGCCATTCCAGCACGGCGTGGCACAGCACCAGGTCGTAGGACTCGGTGAGCTGGCCGAGCAGGTCTTGCCACGGCGCGTGGATAAAAGTGGCGCTCTGTCCGGCTTCGGCGAAGCGTTGGCGCGCGCCTTCGAGCATGGGCTCGGCGGGCTCGGCCAGGGTCACCTGATGGCCGCGTTCGGCCAGCCACAGCGACATATGCCCCAGGCCCGCGCCAATATCCAGCACGCGCAACGGGCGCTCCGGCAGCGCCTCAGCCAGGTCGGCCTGGAGCACCGCCAGGCGAATGGCACCTTTTGCACCGCCGTAGATTTTCTCGGCGAAGCGCGTGGCCAATTGGTCGAAATGCCGGTCACTCATGGGCAAACCGCCGCTCGCTGTCGGCCAGTTTGGCGCGCACCACCTCATTCATATCCAGGCCCAGCTCGCTGCACAGCAACAGCAGGTACAGCACGATATCCCCCACTTCCTGGCCGGCATGGGCGAGTTTGTCGGCGGGCAACTGGCGGGACTGGTCTTCGGTGAGCCATTGGAAGATTTCCACCAGTTCGGCCATTTCCACGCTGGCGGCCATGGCCAGGTTTTTCGGGCTGTGGAATTGCTTCCAGTCGTTGGTATCGCGGATGCGGTGCAGGCGTTCGGTGAGGTGTTCGAGGTTCATGCGGGGGCTCCTGAAGGTGTATAGCTTCGGGGGGATGAGCCTTGAAGGCAAGTGAATCACTTGTGGCGATTTAATCGACAACGTTGAATTCGAGCCGGGCAGTCTGGCCTGCTTCGTCGAGAACGCTGAGCTGATAGCGGCCCAAGCGTTCGAAGCTGGCATTGATACTGTCCTGATTGGCGCTATCACCCAGCGGTGCGCCATTGAGGAACCACCAACGCCGACCACTGCCGCCCAGCGCGGAGAGTTTCAGGCGCAGGGTTTGCTGGCTGGCGGCCGGCAGGCGCAGTTGGTCGCCTTCGCGCACGCCGACAATCGACAGCGGCGAAGACGCCGCCAGCGCCGGTGGTGGGCAATCGAGGTCGGCGACGGGAATCCGTGCTTCACGGCGTTCGATCCTCGGTAGCCATGGCTCCAGCGGTGCGGGCCACAGGGCGATGTTCCTGGGCACGGCGCCCGGGCAATGAGCATCCACCCTCAACCCCTTGGCGTTGACCCAGACACTTTCCATCAAGCCGACGCTCAACGGTTGGTCCAGCGCCTGCATGGTCGGCGGCGTGGTGTTGTCCAGGGTCCAGGCAAAGCGCTGGCGGCGGCAATTCGGATCGCTGCGGTTCATGGGCTGGCCCAGCGGCCAACAGATCGCCGCCACGCCGACATTGGCCGGCACCGCTAAAACCTGCGCGCTGATACCGCGCTGGCTGTCGCGATTGGTCAGCACGTCATGCACCTGCAACATCAGCGGCGCCGCCGAGGCCAAGCCAAACTGCCCCGGCACCGGCGTGCCGTCGGGACGGCCGATCCACACACCGATCAAGTAACGCGGCCCCACGCCAATCGCCCAGGCATCGCGAAAACCGTAGCTGGTCCCGGTTTTCCAGGCCAGGACCGGGCGCTGCACCAGCTCGGCGCGCGGGTCACGGTCAGGGCGGGCCTGACCGCTGAGGATGCGCCGCACAATCCAGGCAGCCCCTGGCGACAGCAATGGCCGCTCTCTCAGCGTGTCGTCCGGCTGTAATCGAATCGTTGCGCTCCGGCCGTTACGTGCGAAGGCGCTGTAGCCGCTGACCAGATCCTCCAGCCGGCTGCCCGCGCCACCGAGGATCAGCGCCAAGTTGGGTTCGGCCAACGCCGGCAAGGCCAACGGCACGCCGCCGATACGCATCTGCGCGGCAAATCGCTTGGGCCCGTAGGCTTCCAACAGTTGCACCGCCGGCAGGTTCAGCGAACTGGACAGCGCCGTACTCGCCGGCACCGCGCCGGTAAAGCCCATGGAAAAGTTACCCGGCCGATAATCGCCATAACGCCGCGGCACATCCTGCAACAGCGATTCGGAGTGAATCAGGCCTTCGTCCAGGGCCATGCCATACAGGAAGGGCTTCAAGGTGGAGCCCGGCGAACGCAGCGCGCTGATCATGTCCACATGGCCAAAGCGCTTGGCGTCATTGATGTCCACCGATCCCAGATAAGCCCGCACGGCCATGCTTTCTTCTTCCACCACCAGGATCGCGGCAGAGGTGTGCTCCGGTAACCGCGCACGCCAGCCCAGCAACAGGTCCTCAAGACGGCGTTGCAGGGTGGCATCCACGGTTGTGCGGATCAGCGGCGGGCTGTCGGGACGGTTCAAGCGGCGGGCAAGCAGCGGCGCCAGGCTGGGCTCCAGGCGCGGGGCGAGTAGCAACGGTTCTTCGAGGGCTTCATCCACCGCCGACTGCGGCCACACCTGGAACTCGGCGAGGCGGCGCAACACTTTGTCGCGGGCTTCCTGGGCGCGCTGGGGGTGGCGATCCGGGCGCAGGCGGCTCGGCGCCTGGGGCAATACCGCGAGCAAGGCCGCTTCGGCGTGGGTCAACTGAGCCGGGGACTTGCCCAGGTACGCCCAACTGGCGGCCGCCACGCCCTGCAACGTGCCGCCAAACGGCGCGCGGTTCAGGTACAGGGTGAGAATCTGTTCCTTGGACAGGTGCCACTCCAACTGCGCCGTGCGCCACAGTTGGCGCAACTTGCCGTGGAAGGTCCGCGAGTGCGGGTCAAGCAGGCGCGCCACCTGCATCGACAACGTACTGCCACCCGACACCACCCGCGCTCCCGTCAGGTTCTGCCACGTCGCCCGCACCAGCGCGAACGGGTTAACACCGGGGTGCTGGTAGAACCAACGGTCTTCGTAGGTGAGCAGTGCATCGAGGTAATACGGCGACACTTCGCGGGTTTGCACCGGGTAACGCCACACGCCGTTGGCATCGGCAAACCGCCACAACGGCGTGCCATCCTCGGCCAGCACCACCCGCGCCAGGTCATCCTGGGGCAACGGCAACGGCCAGATACGATCGGCCAGCCACAGCAGGGCAATCATCAAGACCAGGCTCGCCAGGCTCCAGCGGACAAGTAAACGCAAATTCAAGCGGCGAAACCTCTATGCTTCAAGGGAACTCGCCTTGTGGATAAACGACCAAAGGCTCAGTGCTGGCAATTTCGTCCACTCTTTCATCGAGACACACCTATGCAAGTAGACTTTTTCGGATGGTTGGGTCACACACTCGGTCTGATCATCCACTACATCGTCGAGTTCTTCAGCGGGCTGTTCAATATGCTCTCCAACGCTGGTGGCGACTTTGTCGGTGGCATGTCCCGAGCACTGGGCATGGACACCTCGATCATCAGCATCATCACCCTGATCGTCGGCCTGCTGTTTCTGTATTCGGCGGTACGCGCCTTCATGCGCGCCTCGATCATCATCGGGGTGATCTGGCTGATGCTTGGCTTGTGGCTGCTCAGTTGGGTCGTCCACTAAGCCTGAGAATGTCATCAGTACCCTGTGGGAGGGGGCTTGCTCCCGATAGCAGTGTTTCAGTCAATGCATCTGGCAACTGACCCACCGCTATCGGGAGCAAGCCCCCTCCCACATTAGCTCCAATTCCAAGTTCAGAAATCAGCGCCCCTTGATCACCAGATCCACCGGCGTCTCCCCCACCGCCTGCCAGTTCGGCCGGTACATCGACTCCACCTGCGGCGGCGGCACGCGGTAAATGCCCGGTGTCACTGCGCGCGCCAGGTACAGCAAGTGCGTGGTGCCCTCGCCATCCAGGTTCATCGCCGCCACATACCGGTCATCCCTGAACTCCTGATGCTTGAGCGACGCGTTCTGCATCGACTCGCGCCACTCTTTCACCTGGCTGCTGGCGTTTTCCAGGCTGGCAGCACTCTGGGCCAGGTTCTGGTTTTCCAGCTCCAGGCCCGCAGGCAACAGGTCCACCACGAGGGCGTCCGGCACGCGCTGCCTGGCGCTCACCGCCAGGTGCACCAGCACCAGGTCGCCGCTATTGAGGTTGCGCAGGTTCAGCGGCTGGCCATTCATGCCCAGGTATTCACGACGGATGCTCAGGTTATCGCCACCCGGTGCCGGTGGCACCTGTGGATAACCCGAGATCGTCAGTTGCTGGTAGACCGGCACCTCGCCCTGATTGGTCAGGCTCAGATCGCCAGCAAGCAGCTTGCCTTCCAAGGCCAGCGTCGACTGTTGATTGTTCAGCTCATGCGCCCCACCGCTGCCATTGAGCAACACCTTCCAGGCCGACTCGGGCTGGGCGAACCCCAGGCGCCCGGCCAGGAACAGCGAATTGCGCTCCTGGGTCGACAGATACGGGCTGGCCGCCAATTGGTCCGACAGGGTAAACAAACGCTCCTCACGCTTGCCCTTGGCCAAGTCATTCTCTTCCAGCAATGCCAGGATCATCGCCTGGTCGCGCAGCGGGCTGCCGTAGTCGGCCAACCATTCCTTGGCGCTGCGTTGCGCCGCCAGGCCGGCCAGCAAGGCTTGATCCGCGCGCGGCTGGTCACCCATCTTCTGCAGGGCGATGGCCAGTTGCACCAACGGCAACCCGGAGCGCGCGTCGCTGCGTCGCTCGAAGATACTGCGCAACGCGCCCAACGGCGCCTGTTGGCTGCGCGCCAGCACCATGCCGGCGTAGGCCTGCACGGCAAAGCGCGTGTGGTCGGCGTTGTCGCTGTAGTCGACTTCGATCAGGTTGCGTTCCTGCACATAACGCAGCAGGCGCTCGCTGGCTTTCTTCAACGCTTCGGGCGGTACCGCGAAGCCCTGGTCACGGGCACGCAACAGGAAGTCGGTGACATAGGCCGTCAGCCAATATTCCTCTTCGCCATCCGCGCCCCACAAACCGAAGCTGCCGTTGTAGCGTTGCATGCCCAGCAGGCGCTCGATGCCCAGCTCGATCTTGCGTTTGCGCTCGGCATCCGGCTCGCCCTTGATGCTCAGGCGCTTGAGCAACGCATCGTCGGCGTACAGCGACGGGTACAAACCACTGGCGGTCTGCTCCAGGCACCCATAAGGGTAGGCCTTGAGCGCCGAGATCTGCGCGCCCAGGTTCAACGGCGGCCGGCTCGACAGGCTCAGCAGCGCTTCACGCCCGGAGGCATCGAACTGATCAAGTGTGCCGACTGGCAGGCTCCACGGCTCGCTCTTGAGCACCGCGCGGTAATGCTTGAGCAGCGCCGGGTAGGCCGGACGCACGCCCAGGGTCCATTCGCGGCTGAACGGCGGCAGGTTCTCACCGGGCAGGTCCAGGCCATTGACCGTGACTTTCACCTTGCCTTGACCCAACCCACCCCAGGCTTTCACCGGGATACGCAGGGTGGTGCGCTGGCCTTGCTTGAGTTCGACGGTTTGAACGCCGCTGTTGACCAACTCCAACTGCCCTTCGGCACTCAGTTGCACATCGAGTTTCTGCGCCTTGCCCGACAGGTTGGACAGGTCCAGGGCCAGCGTCGTCTGGTCACCGCCGGCGAGGAAGCGCGGCGCCGACAGCTCGGCGATCAGCGGGGCGGCGATCACGGTCTTGCCTTCGGCCATGCCGTAGCGGTCATCGCTCCAGGCCTGGGCCATCAGGCGCAGTTCGCCGTTGAAGTCGGGGATGTTGACGCTGACTTCACCCTCACCCTGCTCATTCAAGGTCACCGGCGCGCTTTGCAGGGCGACGATAGTCACACTGGTGTCCGGGCGCTTGCCGCCCTTGGCCAGCGCGGCGTCACCCCCAAAGGCCAGGCTGGCCAGGCGGCCCTGCCCGGCCTCGATCAATTGGCCGTAGATGTCGAACTGGTCAACGCCGTAAGCCTTGCGGCCGAACAGGCTGGAGTACGGATCCGGTGTCGGATACTCGGTGATATTAAGGATGCCCACGTCCACCGCCGCCACCAGTACATGCACCTGTTTCGGTACGCTGCCATCGGCATTTTTGGCGGCAATCTTCACCGTCAGCGGTTGTTTGGGGCGCATTTTTTCCGGCGCGGTGAGGGTCACGCCAAGCTTGCGCTGGGTGCGGTCCAGCGGCAGATGCAGCAGGCCTACCGCGCGCTTGGGGGTGATATTGGCTTTGCGCTCGCCTGGGCGAATCACCAGGGCGCTGACGTAGAGGTCATGGCGCGACCATTTCGGGTCGAGCTTCACGGCAAAACTCTTGCCCTCGGCCGGCACGTCGATTTCCTGCCACCACAGCGGCCCTTCGGCGGATTCCACCAGCAGGTAGCCTTTACCGGCAGCCGGCGGCGTAACCGTGACGTTAGCGGTATCGCCGTCGCCGTACGCGGGCTTATCCAGCGCCAGCTTGACCTGATCGGGCCGCACGGCGCCGCCTTCGGTGTTGTCCTGGGCCTGGTAGCCGGCCCAGAAACGCAGGCTGCTGACCAGGCCGGTCTGCGGGTCTTCGACCTCGACGCGGTACGGGCCCCACTCCACCTGGAAGCTGACCTTGGCGGTATCGCCAGCCTTGATGTTCAGGGTCTGTTCGTCGAGGTTGAGGAATTTCTCGTTGTAGTGATAGCTCCAGCCATCGCTGTCCGAGTAGTTCCAGTAGTAGTCACGGCGCTCGCGCACCAGGCGGACCTTGAGGTTTGGCGCAGCGAGTTTCTGCCCGTCCTGGTTGGCCACCAGCACTTCAAACTCCGCCGGGCCATCACCGTTGGTTTCCTTGCCGTCAAACAGCCCACGCAGGCCCGGCAGTTGCTCGGCCGGCCAGATCGGCTGCACCAGCCGCCGGGTGATCGGCCGCCCGCCGGACTCTTGCAGGCTGGCCTGCACGATCAGTTGCAGAGGGGATTTCGCGTCGGCCCATTTGCTTTCCAGGGTCAGTTCTTCCTGGCCCTTGGCGTCGAGCACACTTTCGTCCAGCTCGAAATCCTGGCTCAGCTCTTCTTCGGTGACGGAGCCGAATTGATAGCCCGGCAGCGCCTTGACCGCTTCGCGCAACGGTCGCACATAGACTTGCCCGCTGACGCGGTTGCCCGACGCCGGGGCACCATAGAGGTAGCGACCATTGACCTTAATCACCGGGTTATCCGCCGGGCTCAATGCCGTGTCGCTGCCCTTGAGTTCCAGCGCCAGGCGCTCGGGCAGGAAGTCTTCGACGAGGAACTCATACAGCTGCGGCTTGCCATCGCCCAGGTCGAACACCAACTGCCAGCGCCCGGTCGGTGCTTCGCCGGCCAGTTGCAGTTGATATTGGTAGAGGCCCGAGGCATCGGCATCCCATACAAACTTGCGGCTCACCTGTTCATCCGGGCGACGCACTTCGACGCTCACCGGTTGCGGCTTGACGGCGTTGCCGTCCTTGTCGCGCAGCAGGGCATTGAGCAGCACGGTTTCGCCGGGGCGATACAGGTCGCGCGGGCCGAACACAAAGAACTGCAGGGGGTGCGAAGGTTGGCCGCCAATGTCGAACTCCGCCAGATCCAGCGCGGCGCTGTCCAGGCGTAGCATACTGGTCTGCTCGCCCTGTTTGGCCAGCAGCACCTGGGCCTTTTTCGGCAGCGGCAACTCTGCGTGACCGCCCTTCTCGGTCTTGCCCTGGCCCAGCACGCGGCCGTCGGCGTCAAGCACTTCCAGGTCGACACCATCCAAGGCCTTGCCACCTTCCAGCGCCTGGGTAAACACATCCAGGCGATTGGCGTAGCGGTGCACCGACAGGCCGATATCGCTCAAGGTAAACAGCGTGGCCGGTTGCGAATAGTTGTAGGTGCCCGAAGCGCGCATCACCGCCAGGTACACGCCCGGCTGCTGCAATTGCTTGAGGCCGGCGATCGGCAGTAACAGCGTCTCGCGGGTATTGCGCGCCGGATTCAGGTCGAAACGGCCGCCGTAGACCAGGTCGGCCAGCGGCAGCAATTCACGGGATTCATAACTTTGCAGGCTGGTGTTGCGCCCCCACTGCGCCAGGAACGACGGCAGGGATTCGGGCTTGATCCGGAAGAATTCAACGTCGATCTTGTCGACGTTCAGCGCGATCACCGGCAGGCCTTCGGCCAGGCGCGTCGGCAACAGCGTGCCACGACTGGCGAAGCCGACAGTGGCTTGCAGGTCACGGGTTTCCAGGCGCGCAATGTACTCGGCGGCGAGCGTGTTGTCGTTGACCGCCTTCACCCCGGCATCCACCGTCAGCACCAGTTTGCGCTGGGGCTCCAGGTGGCGCAGGCGCAGTTCCATCAGGTTATCGGACAGCTCCCAGGCGCCATCGACCTTGCCGGACTTGCTGTCGACCAGATGGAGTTTGTCGGCAAACTTCTGCTCCGGATCCAACGGAATGGAAAAACTCACCGACAAGGTGCTGGCCCCGTCCAACTGCACCTCGGACACGTCCACCACACTCAACTCACGCCCGGCATAACGCTGCTTCAACGCCGCCACATCCACCGCCGCCTTGGCCGGTTTCGGCGCTGCCGCCACAGTGGGCGCAGATGGTGCAGCCGGTTTATCGGAAGAATCGCAGGCGCTCAGCAGGGCCAGCGCACAGGCCAGGAACAGTCCTTTGTTAAGCATGGGGCACTCGTCGTCAGAGGGAACCGAGGGGTGAACTATATATCAGCGTCGGCGAAGCCGATGTGGCGCTGGTCACATTGACCGATGGAGGGTGGTTTGGTTCTTAATCAGCTCATGCCAAGCCCCTCCCACATTGGCTCTGCGCCATGGTTGGGGGCCAGTTACAATGCCCCTCCCCCAAGGAGCCTGCATGTCCACCTTACTGACCGACTGGCGCGACCGCCCTACTCATCGCCGTGTATGGGCGTTGGCTGCGCCGATGATTCTTTCGAACATCTCCGTGCCGTTGGTCGCACTGGTCGACAGCATGGTCATCGGCCACCTGCCCCATGCCCACCAACTGGGCGCCGTGGCCGTCGGCGCCAGCCTCTATACCTTTCTCGCCTGGGCCATGGGCTTCCTGCGCATGGGTTCCACGGGCTTCGCGGCCCAAGCCGCCGGGCGCAATGATGGCGCGGCACTCCGACAAATCCTGCTGCAAGGCCTGTTGCTGGCGCTGGGGTTGGCGATGTTGCTGGGCACCGTCGGCATTCCGCTGAGCCATTTGGCCCTGGAGTGGATGCAGCCCTCCCCCGAGCTTAACCAACTGACCCGCGAGTTCTTCCACACCCGCCTGTTCGGCCTGCCTGCCGCGCTGGCCAGTTACGCGCTGGTGGGCTGGTTCCTCGGCACGCAAAACGCCCGCGCGCCGCTGGCAATTCTGCTGACCACCAACCTGGTGAATATTGCCCTCAACCTGTGGTTCGTGCTCGGGCTGGACTGGGGAGTGGTCGGCTCCGCCCGTGCGTCGGTGACCGCCGAGTGGACCGGCGCCTTGCTCGGCCTGGCCCTCACGCAAAAAGCCCTGCGCGCCTACCCCGGCCATATCGCCTGGGCCGCCTTGAAGCGCTGGGAAAGCTGGCGCCCGTTGCTGGCGGTAAACCGCGACATTTTTATCCGCAGCCTGGCGTTGCAGTCGGTGTTTTTCATGATCACGGTGCAAGGCGCACGCCTGGGCGATGCCACCGTGGCTGCCAACGCGCTGCTGCTCAACGGCCTGCTGCTGACGGCCCACGCGCTGGACGGTTTGGCCCACGCGGTCGAAGCCCTGTGCGGCCATGCCATCGGCGCTCGTGATCGCCAATCGTTGCGGCGCTCACTGGTGGTTGCTGGCGGCTGGTCACTGATCGCCAGCGTCGGCTTTGCCCTGCTGTTCACGTTCGCCGGTCACCTGTTTATCGCCATGCAAACCGACATCCCCAACGTGCGCGAAACCGCCGACATCTACTTGCCGTACCTGGCGGTACTGCCATTGATTGCGGTGTGGAGCTATTTGTTGGATGGGCTGTTTATCGGCGCAACGCGGGCGCGGGAGATGCGCAACGGGATGCTGCTGACGGTGCTGCTGACACTGCCGTTCGCCTGGTCGTTGCAGGGCTTGGGCAATCATGGCCTGTGGATAACCTTCCTGCTGTTCATGGCCTGGCGCAGCCTGACACTGGCGGCCATCGCCTGGCGGATCAAACAGCAGGGCCAATGGTTCAGCGTCGGTAACCACTGACCTACCTGTGAGTTCTGACAGGTTACAAACCGACATTCCAAGCGTTGAATGGCCAGGGGTCTACCCCTTTCATACATTCATGGAGAGTCGGATATGAACATCAGAACAGCCCTGTGGACTACTGCGGCCTGCACACTGGCCACCCTCACCGGATGCACCAATGGGCAAGGCCCAAACAGCATGGAAGGCATACAACGGTTCGAAAACAAGACGTCGGCCGAGCTGGTGGTTGCGCAAGGAGCGCAGATACACTCGCTCGCCCCAGGGCAGTCGCTTGACCTGCAAAGCAGCGCCAGGGATATCCACATAATGCGACGCAACAGCGTAGGCACCATTGACCGGGTGATTCTGCGTTACAACCCGGGAAACTGCTCGGTCGCGTTCTGCTTTGACATCTATTGACCGCGCCGAGGCCTGGCCTGCCTATTGGCTGGGGGTGGACGTGATAAAACCCGTCATCCGATCCAGCATCGGCGTCAGCCAGCGCAGCGGCCTGGCGAAAGACGCCACCAATGTCGCGTGGTTGGTACGAGTGGGGTTGACCAGAGCGAACGCTCTTAGGCGTTTGCTGACCTCACTGCGCAGGTCCTGCAAAAACGTAGGTCTGAATGTGGGAGCGGGCTTACTTCGCGAGCAAGCCCGCTCCCACATGGAACACTAGCCGCCGATATTACGAGGACAAGTAGGAAGACCGCGTCAGCCCCAGGCGCAAGGCGTCGAGGAACTGAGTTCGCTCCGACGCACTGATCTTCGCACTCGCACACTTGTCACGGTAGTGGGTCATCAACTCCTCCGGCGACAAGTGCACATAGCGCAGCATGTCTTCGATGGTGTCGTGGGTCTCGATACCGGCGCTGTACACCGAACCGTCTTCGCGCTGGTAGATGTTCACCGAGTCGGTGTCACCGAACAGGTTGTGCATGTCGCCGAGGATTTCCTGGTAAGCGCCGACCAGGAAGATACCCAGCAGGTAGTCTTCACCGTCGTTCAAGGCGTGGACCGGCAAGCTGGTCTCGATGCTCTGCTCGTCGACGTATTGCTTGATCTTGCCGTCGGAGTCGCAGGTCAGGTCTTGCAGCACGGCGCGGCGCAGCGGCTCTTCGTCGAGGCGGTGCAGCGGCAGGATCGGCAGTACCTGGCCGATGGCCCAGGTATCCGGCAGGCTCTGGAACACCGAGAAGTTGCAGATGTACTTGTCGGCCAGCTTGTCGTTGAGCTCGTCCAGCACCTGGCGGTGCGAGCGCTGACGGGCTTTGAGCGAGTTATGCAGGCGGCGGCACACGGCGAAGTAGCACTGTTCAGCCAGGGCTTTTTCGGCCAGGGTCAATTTGCCGTCGGCGTACTGGGTGGCCACGTCGCTCATGTAGTGGGTCGCGCGCCAGTAGGTTTCGGTGACCATTTCGATGTCGGTCGGGCCGAGCAGGTCCACCAGCCATTGCACGGTTTCCGGCAGGCTTTCCTTGTTGTCGATGACCGGGATTTCGTCGTTGTGTTTCTCGACGTCAGTCACCTGCACCACCAGCATGGCGTGGTGGGCGGTCAGGGAGCGGCCGCTTTCGGAGAAGATGTTCGGGTGCGGCAGGCTCTGCGCGTCGCAGAATTCCTTGAGCATACCCACGACCACGCCGGCGTAGTCATCCATGTCGTAGTTGATCGAGCTGGCGTTACGCGAGTGAGTCCCGTCGTAGTCCACGCCCAGGCCGCCGCCCACGTCGATGTGGTCTACCGGCAGGCCGAGGTTGCGCAGTTCGCCGTAGTAACGAATGGCTTCCTTGAACCCGTGCTGGTAGTCGGCCAGGTTGGCGATCTGCGAGCCCATGTGGAAGTGCAGCAGGCGGATGCCCTGGTCCAGGCCGGCCGCGCGGAAGCGCTCGACCACCGACAGCAGTTGCGCCGCCGACAAACCGAACTTGGACTTCTCGCCACCGGTGTCCGCCCACTTGCTCGACGCCAGGGACGACAAACGCACGCGCAGGCCAACCTGTGGCTTGACCTTGAGGCTGGCAGCCTCTTCGATCACCAGTTCAACTTCGGATTCTTTCTCGATCACGATAAATACGTTGTGGCCGAGCTTTTGGCCCATCAGCGCCAGGCGGATGAACTCGCGGTCTTTATAACCGTTGCAGACAATGGTGCCGCCCTTCGGCGCCAGGGCCAGCACAGCCAGCAGCTCAGGCTTGGAGCCGGCTTCGAGGCCGATGGACACGTTCTGGGTGGCAATGATGTTCTCGATCACCGCCTCCTGCTGGTTCACCTTGATCGGGTACAGCGCGGTGTACTTGCTCTGGTATTCCAGGCGCTCGATGTTGGCGTCGAAGGCACCGGTCAGTTGGCGTACCCGGTCTTGCAGAATGTCTGGGAAGCGCACCAGCAACGGCAACGACAGGCCGCTCTTGCGCAACTGGTCGACTTGCTCATAGAGGTCGACAGGCGTGCTGTTCGGGCCGTTCGGACGGACTTCAACGCGACCGGCGTCATTGATCGCGAAATACCCGGCCCCCCAATGGCGGATCCCGTAAACACTGCGGCTGTCCGCAACTGTCCATTGGCTGCCATCGTCTTTGCGTGTGCGTCGTACGGACATCGAAGTCCCCTATAAATGAAGGCGAAGGCGCCGCCTCTCGTTCGAGGCTGGCGCAGTCTAAAGAATGAAAATGACGATTTGCCTGTAAGCAAGGTCAGACCTCACTCGCAGGACAGAGTTTAGACACAGGTTGGGAAGAGGCTTTCAGCCGCCGGACTTCTTGGCCTTGTAACCGAGCTTGATCAGCTCGGCCAACAGCAGTTCGACGTGATCACCCTGAATCTCGATGACGCCGTCTTTCAACGCGCCACCGGTGCCACAGCGCTTTTTCAGCGTGGTGGCCAGTTCTTTGAGCGCGTCTTCAGCCAGGGGCACGCCGGTGATGGTGGTCACCGTCTTGCCGCCACGGCCTTTGCTTTCGCGACGCACGCGGGCAATACCGTCGCCTTCGGGAATCAGGGTTTGTTTGCAGGTACACGCATCCACGGGCTGACGACAGTCCGGGCAGTGTCGACCTGCGTCGGTGGAAAATACCAGGCCGCCGAGGGCGGCGAAGGATGCGGCTTTTTTGGCCACCGGCAATCCTCTTGGGAGGACAAAGACTGATCGGCACCCGCAAAGGAGGTCACCGACCGCGAAGCCCCACTCAGGCAGGGGCAGCGCTACCGACCCGCCAAGGCGGTTCGGGTGAAAAGTCGCGCAGTGTAACGGCAAAAAGCTTACTTGCTAAGAGCCAAATGGCGCCAATTTATGCAACTTTAGCGACGTGAGGCCAGATAACGCCGCAGGCCCTCTTGGGCGTCCGGGCAGTAAGGCTTTTGCTGCGCCTCCTGCAGGACAGTTTCGACAGGTAAAAAGCGCGCTTCCATGACTTCTTCAGGCTGCAGGCGCAGGGGTCCGTCCCAGGTCGCCGAGTAGGACTTGCACCAGAGCCGGCTGTTGCCATCTTCGAAGTAGAAATGGTCATGTTCGATCAATTCAACCCCACCAACCCCCAGTTCCTCTTCCAGCTCGCGGGCCGCCGACACCGCGTAGGACTCGCCCGCCGCGACCATCCCGCCCGCCGCCGTATCCCAGAAACCCGGGTACAGGGCCTTGCTCAGGGTGCGCCGATGCACGCACAGCTCACCCTTGGAATTGAACAGGAAGATAAACGTGCAACGACCGATCAGGCCGCGCTGGCGCAGGTCGGACCTGACGAGGTGGCCGAGCAGGTTGTCCCGCTCGTCGACCCAGCAGATCAGTTCGGCATCGGAGGCTACGCGGTGCGCAGCCTCCTTTTGAGTCGCGTCCATCATCAACCCTGGTTGAGCAGTTGACGCAAATCGATCACCGCCGCGTTGGCCCGGGAAATGTAGTTGGCCATTACCAGCGAATGGTTAGCCAGCACGCCAAAGCCGCTGCCGTTGAGGATCATCGGGCTCCATACCGGCTCTTGCGAAGCCTCCAGCTCACGAATGATCTGGCGCACGCTGACGGTGGCGTTTTTCTTGGCCAGCACGTCGGCAAAGTCCACTTCGATGGCGCGCAGCAGGTGGGACAGCGCCCAGGCCTGGCCGCGGGCTTCGTAGAACACGTTATCGATCTGCATCCATGGGGTTTCCACCACTTCTTCGTCGACCTGCGGCACTTCACCCGGCGCCAGGGCTTCGGTTTTCAGTGCGGTGTTCAATTTGACCCGGCCTACGCTGGCCGACAGGCGTTGCGACAGCGAACCCAGGCGGGTGGCAACATCGCCCAGCCAGTTGTTCAGGTTGTCGGCGCGGGCATAAAACAAGGCGCCACGCTGATTCGGGTCGGACAGGCGCGCTTCGTAGCGGCTCAAGGAGTTGATGCCTTCCTGGTATTCCGACTCACTGGACGGCAGCACCCAGCTCTTATTGTCGAAATTGAAACGCGGCTCGGCCTTGGCCAGATCAGCGTCTTCGGCCGACTGCGACTGGGAGCGGGCGAAGTCTTTACGCAGGGCGCGGGTCAGGTCGCGCACCTGCACCAGCACGCCGTACTCCCAGCTGGGCATGTTGTCCATCCACAGGCCCGGCGGGAAACGGTCGTTGGAAATATAGCCACCGGGCTTGTTCAGCAACGTGCCGACCACGGTCTTGAGGGTTTCGACGGTGGTATAGCCCACCACCATCTGCTTGCCTTCCTTCTCGGCCGCGATTTGCGCGTTTTGCTGGACCGGGAACAGCGCCGGCTCTTCGCTCCAGTACCAACCCAGGGCGCCGGTGACCAATAGATACAGGCCGAGCACGCTGAGCACGGCGCGGCTCATCAGCAGGGTACGAAAATAGCTGCGGTTGGCCGACTTGGGCTCAGGGGCGGGGCCTTTGGCACTGCCCGCACGGTTTTTCCAGTCCAGCATGGCGATATCCTTTCAATCACTTGAGTTCATGCACTTGAATTGAGGGCGTGCGTTCAAACACTCCGACCACAACCCTACCCCATCGTGCCCGCCCATGCGGGGCTTTTCACCAAACGGCGTAGGGGAAGCGTTCGACTATAAAGGATGCACGCTGTTTAAGCTGCGCGACCACCAGGTCATCAACTGAATATCAGTGACACGCAGTTAATTGACATATGACACTCATCCCACTGAAAAGAGGTGCTAGCATAGAGCCATCAGTTCGACCTCAGCATCCACCCTCACTAGTAGTCAGGATATGACCGAGCCAGAAGACCCCAGCCGTGAGCGTCTCAAGCAGCATTTTGCCCAGCGGGTAATTCATCAGGCACGTCAAATTCTTGAGATCTGGCAGCGCCTGCAACGCAGCGAATGGTCAGGCGCCGACCTCTCCGAACTCAGCGAAGCCAACCTGCGCCTGCAGCGCTTCGCCGAGCGCTTCGAACAGCCCGAGCATGGCCAGCTGGCGTGGCACATCGGCGAGTCACTCAGGGCGGTGGATGAAAACCGCGGCCGCTTGAGCAGCCAGTTGATCACCGAACTCAACCGCTTGATGCAGCGCCTGTCCCGCACCGGCCTGCGCCAGGGCGACCAGCTGGAACAAACCTTCCTGCCGCCGATGCGCAAGCCGATCTACGTGATGCTGGCCGATCACGACCGCGCCGAGCGCCTGGCCAAGCAGCTGGAATTTTTTGGCATGAGCGCCCAGTCCCTTGACAGCGTGGCAGCGTTTCGCGCCGCGATGAGCGAGCGCCTGCCCTCCGTCATTGTAATGGACGTGGATTTCTGTGGCGCCGGCCTGGGCCTCAAGCTCGCCGCCGAAGCCCAGGAAGGCCTGGAGCATAAGCTGCCGCTGTTATTTTTCAGCCTGCACGAAACCGACACGCCCACCCGCCTGGCCGCCGTACGCGCCGGGGGCCAGGAATTCCTCACCGGCACGCTGGAAGCCTCCAGCCTGCTGGAAAAGATCGAAGTACTGACCTGCGTTGCCCAGTACGAACCGTACAAAGTGCTGATCATTGATGACTCGCGGGCCCAGGCGCTGCACACCGAGCGGTTGCTCAACAGCGCCGGCATCGTCACCCGGACCTTGATCGAGCCGATCCAGGCCATGGCCGAGCTGGCAGACTTCCAGCCCGACCTGATCATCCTCGACATGTACATGCCGGCCTGTACCGGCACCGAGCTGGCCAAGGTGATTCGCCACAATGACCGTTACGTCAGCGTGCCGATCATCTACCTGTCGGCCGAAGACGACTTGGACAAACAGCTGGACGCCATGAGCGAAGGTGGCGACGACTTCCTCACCAAGCCGATCAAGCCGCGCCACCTGATTACCACGGTACGCAACCGCGCTGCCCGTGCGCGCAACCTCAAGGCGCGGATGGTGCGCGACAGCCTGACCGGGCTGTACAACCACACCCATATCCTGCAATTGCTCGAAGACTGCAGCTTCCGCGCGCGCCGCGAGAACAAACCATTGAGCTTTGCCATGCTCGACATCGACCACTTCAAGCGGGTCAATGACAGCCACGGCCACCCCATGGGCGACCGTGTGATCAAGAGCCTGGCGCTGTTTCTCAAGCAACGCCTGCGCAAGACCGACTACATCGGCCGCTATGGCGGTGAAGAGTTCGCGATTGTGATGCCTGACACCGACCTGGAGTCGGCCTGCAAGGTGCTGGATGAGATTCGTGGACGCTTTGCCGAAATTCACTATCCGGCGCAGCCTCAGGACTTGTGGTGCACCTTCAGCGCCGGGCTGGTTGAGCTGGGTGACGGTTCCGACAGCCTGATGATGGCCGCCCAAGCCGACGAGGCGCTTTACCGCGCAAAGCATGCCGGGCGTAACCGCGTGCAAGCTGCGCGCACATCAAAGCAAAGTGCCATCTTTTCATCAGAATCCAGTGATTCCGTCATAACCCTGTAATGAAAACGCAATAACTTCAGGCACTTATCTTTTGCTGCCGGTTGATACCACGCATGCGCCTGAAGCTGCTGACCAATCTCAATACCCTCCTGCTGGTGGCCGTGTGCCTGGCGCTTGGGGCGACGCTGTGGTGGTCGCAACGGGCGCTCGAACGGCCTTATTTGCTGATGGAACGCTACCTCGGTCTGTCACAGACCTTCCAGAACCAGGCCGCGCGTAATATCGACGACTACCTGGGCAGCGGCGATGCATTGCGCTTGAGCAGCGCCAGCCAGAGCCTGGAAAGCCTGTTACAACACCTGGATGAACTGCCCGCCGACCTCGCGCAAAACCTGCGCCCCAGCCTCGCGGACCTGGATGCCTTCAGCAAGACCGACCTGCTGGCGGCCGGTAAGTTGGCGGGTGACCCACAAGCCTTGTTGCTGCAAGCCGAGCGGGAGCTGGGCGCCAACCTGGAGCAGTTGAGCCAGTACGCCATGGGCGTTAACACCGCCGAAGCGGCGCGCTACCTGCCGCCGCTGCTGGCAGCCTCCCAGCACCTGGGCAAGCTGTCCCTGGCCCGCGGCAAACTGGTGAGCAGCGGTCGCGCGGAACTGGCGGACGATGTGGAGCGCGAAGTCGGCAATATGCGCAGCCAGGCCGAGCTGCTGGAGCAACTGCCCTTGCTGGGCGTAAAGGCCAGCACAGAATCCAACACCGATGACTTTTCAGCCTTGATGGGCCTGGAAAACACAGCAAAAACCGAAGCCCAGGACACCGGCGTCGACCTCAAGCGCGAGCTCAACGGCCTGCTGACACGCTACCCCGCCGAACTCAAGCGTACCCGCACGCAGATCCAGCAGCGTGCCGACCTAGCCGCCGCCACCCATTTGAAAATCGCCGCCGTTCAACAGGCCATCGCCGGCCTGGAGCCAGTGGTGCGTGCGCAACACGGCAAGATCCAGGGGGAAGTGCGCCTGATGCAAGGGGTGATGATCGGCCTGATCTTGCTGATCGCCCTGCTCATCGACACCCTGCAACGGCGCCTGGCGCGGGTGTTGACCAACCTGGCACCGGCCCTGTCGACCTGGGGTGAAGGCAACTTCAGCCAGCCGATCACCTTGGGTAAAACCAACCGCGAACTGCGCGACATCGAAACATCCCTCAACCGTTTACGCGCCTACCTGGTGGATCTGGTGGGGACCATTCGGGGCAATGCCGAAGAAGTCGCCGGCAGCAGCCGCGCCTTGGCCGAACTGAGCAGCGGCCTGCACGACGGCGCCGAACGCCAGGCCGGGGATACCGCGCAGATTCGTGATTCCCTGGGCGAACTGGAAGCCACCATCCAGCAAGTCGCCGGTGATGCCAGCCAGGCTGCCGGTGCCAGCCGCAGCGCGGGCCAGGCGGTCGAGCAAGGCCAGCGTGTGATCGGTCTGAGCCTGACCGGCCTGCACGCGCTGGTGGGTGAAGTGCAGCAAAATGCGCAGATGATCGAGAAACTCGCCGAAGAGTCCGCCACCATTGGCGGCGTATTGACCGTGATTCGCTCGATTGCCGACCAGACCAACCTGCTGGCGCTCAACGCCGCTATCGAGGCCGCACGCGCCGGTGAGGCCGGGCGAGGTTTTGCCGTGGTCGCCGACGAAGTGCGCACCCTGGCCCAACGCACTGCCGGCGCCACCGCCGAAATCCAGGGCTTGATCACCGGCCTGCAAACCGCTGCGCACCAATCGGTGCAGGGCATGCGCGCCCAGGTCGAACACGCCGAGGCCACCGCCCAGCAAGCCCAGGCAGCCGACGGCGCGCTGGATGAAATCGTCGGCGCGATCCAGACCATTTCCGACACCGCCGTGCGGATTGCCGATGTGACGGCGCAGCAAAGTGGCGCCGTGAGTGAAATTCGCGATAACAGCGAGCGGATTCATCAGTTGGGTGAGGACAACCTGCTGCGCATCGGCCAGGGCCGCAGCCAGGGCGAGCACCTGTTGGTACTGGGTGGGCAGCTCAATACGGCGGTGCAGGCGTTCCGCGTCTGACCTGCCCCCTGAAGATCCACAATCAATGGAGATCAAAATGTGGGAGGGGGCTTGCCCCCGATAGCGGTGGGTCAGTTACAGATACTGAGACTGACACACTGCAATCGGGGGCAAGCCCCCTCCCACATTTGATCTCCATGGGATTCAAGGGCGTATTACCCATGAACGAATCCCAGGCCCCAGTCAAAAATTTTGCGCAATCCTCGCTAATCGTGCCGCCTACTGCATAGAACTGGACAGTCACAAAGGCTTTGCGGCATAGTCGCCGGGTTCTGCCTTGCCCACATCAATAACAAGGAACAGCCGATGGCGACCTTACTGGTTCTTCACGGACCCAACCTGAACCTGCTCGGCACCCGTGAACCGGGCGTCTACGGGGCAGTGACCCTCGATCAGATCAACCTTGACCTGGAACGACGGGCACGTGAAGCCGGCCACCATTTGCTCTACCTGCAAAGCAATGCCGAGTATGAATTGATTGATCGCATCCATGCCGCGCGTGGCGAAGGCGTGGACTTTATCCTGATCAATCCCGCCGCTTTTACGCATACAAGTGTTGCATTACGTGACGCGCTGCTGGCGGTGAGCATCCCATTCATCGAAGTGCATTTATCGAACGTGCACAAACGCGAACCTTTCCGCCATCACTCTTACTTCTCCGACGTTGCGGTAGGAGTGATCTGCGGCCTTGGCGCCAGCGGTTACCGACTGGCCCTGGAGGCCGCCCTGGAACAGCTTGAAGAACAGGCCAAGCGCCCCTGACCGACCCTTGGGAGTTGATGATTCATGGATATCCGTAAAGTTAAGAAACTGATCGAACTGCTGGAAGAATCCGGTATCGACGAGCTGGAAATCAAGGAAGGCGAAGAGTCCGTACGGATCAGCCGCCACAGCAAGACCCCGGCCCAACAGTTCTACGCACCACAGATGCAGGCACCGGCACCCGCTGCTGCTCCGGCCGCCGCGCCTGCTGCCGCCGCTGCACCTGCCGCACCGGCAGCCCCTGCGCTGAACGGTTTCGTGGTCAAGTCGCCAATGGTCGGTACGTTCTACCGCACCCCGGCACCGACCTCGCCAGCCTTCGTTGAAGTGGGCAAGACCGTGAAAGTGGGCGACACCATCTGCATCGTTGAAGCGATGAAGATGATGAACCACATCACGGCCGAAAAAGCCGGCGTCATCGAATCCATCCTGGTAGAAAACGGTCAGCCGGTTGAGTACGACCAGCCGCTGTTCACCATCGTTTGAACCGCGGAGCGCCTTCGATGTTGAAACCTGCGAAGAAACTGCAAAAAGTCCTGATCGCCAACCGCGGCGAGATCGCGCTGCGTATCCTGCGCGCCTGTAAGGAAGAGGGCATCAAGACCGTCGCTGTTTACTCGACGGCCGATACCGAATTGATGCACGTGAAACTGGCGGACGAAAGCATCTGCATCGGCCCGCCACTGGCCACGAACTCGTACCTGAAAGTCTCGAACATCATCGCCGCCGCTGAAGTGACCGGCGCTGATGGCATCCACCCAGGCTACGGCTTCCTCGCGGAAAACGCCGATTTCGCCGAACAGGTGGAAAAATCCGGGTTTGCCTTCATCGGCCCGAAAGCCGACACCATTCGCCTGATGGGCGACAAGGTCTCGGCCAAGGACGCCATGATCGCAGCCGGCGTGCCAACCGTTCCTGGCTCCGACGGCCCACTGCCTGAAGACGAGGAAACCGCTCTGCGCATTGGTCGCGAAGTCGGTTACCCGGTGATCATCAAGGCCGCCGGTGGCGGTGGTGGTCGCGGCATGCGCGTGGTGCACAAGGAAGAAGAGCTGATCGAAGCGGCCAAGCAGACTCGCTCCGAAGCGGGCGCCTGGTTCGGCAACCCGATGGTCTACCTGGAAAAGTACCTGACCAACCCACGTCACGTGGAAGTGCAGGTACTGTCCGACGGCCAGGGCCACGCCATCCACCTGGGCGACCGCGATTGCTCGCTGCAACGTCGTCACCAGAAGGTGTTGGAAGAAGCACCGGCACCGGGCCTGGACGAGAAAGCCCGCCAGGAAGTCCTGGCGCGCTGCGTCAAGGCGTGCATCGACATCAACTACCGTGGCGCCGGTACCTTCGAGTTCCTCTACGAGAACGGCCGCTTCTACTTCATCGAGATGAACACTCGTGTGCAGGTAGAGCACCCGGTTTCGGAGATGGTCACCGGTATCGACATCGTCAAGGAGATGCTGAGCATCGCCGCCGGCAACGTGCTGTCCTTCACCCAGGACGACGTGAAGATCCACGGCCACTCCCTGGAGTGTCGGATCAACGCTGAAGACCCGAAGACCTTTATCCCAAGCCCTGGCCTGGTCAAGCATTTCCACGCGCCCGGCGGCAACGGCGTACGTGTGGATTCGCACCTGTACAGCGGCTACAAGGTCCCGTCCAACTACGACTCGTTGATCGGCAAGCTGATCACCTGGGGCGCCACTCGCGACGAGGCCATGGCCCGTATGCGCAACGCCCTGGACGAAATCGTGGTCGACGGCATCAAGACCAACATCCCGCTGCACCGGGACCTGGTGCGTGATGAAGGCTTCTGCGAAGGTGGTGTAAACATTCACTACCTGGAACACAAGCTGGCCAACCAGTAAGTGCTCCACCCAACAAAGCCGCCTTCGGGCGGCTTTGTTGTTTGTGGGCCCTCTACTTTTTTGAAGATGTACACCGTCAAAATGTGGGAGGGGGCTTGCCCCCGATGGCGGTGGATCAGTTACAGATGCTGAGACTGACATACTGCAATCGGGGGCAAGCCCCCTCCCACATTTGACCGGGGTGCAGTCAGTAGTGTCGTCTTCTGCCCGCCGCTGGCGTAAACTTGCGCGCTTTCGCGACCTCGCTCGTCGCACACTCATTTTTATTCAAAGGTGCCCGCCATGCCTTGGCTGCAAGTCCGTCTCGCCATCAGCCCAGAACAAGCCGAAACCTACGAAGACGCGTTCCTCGAAGTGGGCGCCGTCTCGGTCACCTTCATGGACGCCGAAGACCAACCCATCTTCGAACCCGAGCTGAACACCACGCCGCTGTGGTCCCACACCCATCTGCTGGCCCTGTTCGAAGACGGCACCGACGCCGCCGCCGTGCTGGCGCACATGGAATTGCTCACCGGCAGCCCGTTGCCCGAGCATCACAGCGAAATCATCGAGGACCAGGACTGGGAACGCAGCTGGATGGACAACTTCCAGCCGATGCGTTTCGGCCAGCGCCTGTGGATCGTGCCGAGCTGGCATGCCGCCCCAGAGCCTGATGCGGTCAACCTGCTGCTCGACCCAGGCCTGGCGTTCGGCACCGGCACCCACCCCACCACCGCGCTGTGCCTGGAATGGCTGGACGGCCAGGACCTGACCGACAGCCACGTGCTGGATTTCGGCTGCGGCTCGGGGATCCTGGCGATTGCCGCCCTGTTGCTGGGCGCCAAGGAAGCCGTGGGCACCGACATCGACGTACAGGCCCTGGAAGCGTCCCGCGACAACGCCGGGCGCAACAACATTGCTGAAGGCAAATTCCCCCTCTACCTGCCGCAGGATTTGCCCCAGGTGCAGGCCGACGTGCTGGTCGCCAATATCCTCGCCGGCCCGCTGGTGTCCCTGGCACCGCAACTGTCGAGCCTGGTCAAGCCGGGCGGGCGCCTGGCGCTATCGGGCATCCTCGCCGAGCAAGGTGACGATGTCGCCGCAGCCTACGCCAAGGATTTCGAGCTGGATCCGATCGCTAACCGTGATGGCTGGGTACGCATCAGCGGGCGTCGGCGCTAGAATGAGCGCTTGCCTGAATCGGATGGCCGCATGACCGACAGTTTCGTCACCCAGTGCCCGCATTGCCAAACCCGCTTTCGCGTCAACCACGCTCAATTGAGCGTGGCTCGCGGCGTGGTTCGCTGCGGCTCGTGCCTGCAAGTCTTTAACGCTGCTCGCCAGTTGCTGGAGCAGCGCGCCCACGCGCCTGTGCCGGAGCAGCCGACCGCGATCGAGCCCGCGCGCGAAGCAGCGCCTGAGCCACAGCGGGCAATCAGCCAGAAACAGTGGACCGCCGAAGAGCTGGACCTGGACAACCTGGACCTGGACGAAGAACTGGCCAAGCTGGAACGCCGCGAGATTCAGCACACACTGCCCGTGGGCGCAGAACGCCGTCAGCCCGGCGCCGACCGTCGACAGAAAGAAGACGCGCTCAGCGCCAGTCGCGAAACCGTCAAGGCCGAAGAAGAAAAATGGGCCGCCAGCCTGTTCAGCGAACCGCCTGAAGAACGCGTCAACGCACCCGCAGACGAACCTGAACCGACCAAAGCCCCTGCGACCAGGCAGCGCACCGAGCCATCCATGTCGTTGCACATCGACGATGAGCCAGCACTGCGCTCAACCCCGGAAGATGAACACACCGACCCGCCGTTCACGCCCCTGACAGTGGCAGCGGATGAAGCGGAGCCCGAAGAGCGCACGCAATCGCGTCGCAAGCGCCCACGCCCCGAGGCCGGCGTCCATGACGACCTGCTCCAGGACCTGGAAGATGACCCGCTGCACCTGTACGCGCAAAAGCGCCCGCAGGGCCTGGGCCGCCGCCTGATCTGGATGCTGCTGGTACTGATCGCCGCCGCCGGCCTGGCCGCTCAGTACATTGCCTATCAATTCGACGATCTGGCCCGCCAGGACGCTTATCGCCCATGGTTCCAGCAACTGTGCCCGACATTGGGCTGCACGGTGCCGTCACGGGTCGATATTGCCCATATCAAGAGCAGTAACCTGGTGGTACGCAGCCACCCGGAATTCGCCGGGGCGCTGGTGGTGGATGCAATCATCTACAATCGCGCGACGTTCTCCCAGCCCTTCCCGCTGCTGGAACTGCGCTTTGCCGACATCAATGGCAACCTGATTGCCAGTCGTCGCTTCAAGCCCGCCGAATACCTCAATGGCGAGCTGGCGGGGGGGATCGAAATGCCATCACAGACCCCGATCCATATCTCCCTGGACATCCTCGATCCCGGCAATAAAGCCGTGAATTACAGCTTGAGCTTCCACTCGCCCGAGTAAATCGGCGCACGCACCGAAGCCTGCCGATGGATTATTGACTTGGCGCCGCCCATCCAAACCGGCGGCGATAAAGAAATAACTGTTCAGATTTTATCCAATTCAGCCTTTATCCAGTCATCGAGAGCGGGTATCATGCCAACCCTTTTTCGAACTCTAATGATCCGGCCCCACAACAGGGAAGTCCTATGTCGGCGGTACGCATCGGCCCATACACATTGCAGAACGGCTTGATTCTCGCCCCGATGGCGGGGGTTACCGACCAGCCCTTTCGTCAGCTGTGCAAGCGTTTGGGCGCGGGTCTAGTAGTCTCGGAAATGGTCACCAGCGACATGAGCTTGTGGAACACCCGCAAATCGCGGATGCGCATGATCCACGAAGGTGATCCCGAGCCTCGCTCGGTACAGATCGCCGGTGGCGATGCACAGATGCTGGCGGATGCGGCCCGGGCCAACGTCGAGTTGGGCGCACAGATCATCGATATCAACATGGGCTGCCCGGCCAAGAAGGTCTGCAACAAGGCCGCCGGTTCCGCGCTATTGAAAGATGAGCAGTTGGTTGCCGAGATCCTGCAGGCCGTTGTCGCCGCAGTGGATGTGCCGGTGACCCTGAAGATTCGTACCGGCTGGGACCGGGACAACAAGAATGGCCTGACGGTGGCGAAGATCGCCGAACAGGCAGGCATTACAGCGTTGGCAGTGCATGGTCGCACCCGCGCCGATCTTTACACCGGTGAAGCCGAGTACGACACCATCGCCGCGATCAAGCAGGCGGTGTCGATGCCGGTATTTGCCAATGGCGACATCGACTCAGCCGAAAAAGCCCGGCGCGTGCTGCATTCCACCGGCGCCGATGGTGTGTTGATTGGCCGGGCAGCACAGGGACGGCCGTGGATTTTTCGTGAGATCGAGCATTTTCTGCGTACGGGTGAAGTCCTGCCGGCGCCGGAGTTGGTCGAGGTGGAACGTATTCTGCTAGAGCATCTGGCTGCACTTCACACCTTCTATGGAGAGGTGATGGGCGTGCGTATTGCTCGCAAGCATGTGGGTTGGTATCTCGCAACCCTGCCGGGCGCCAGGGAGTTTCGCGCCGGGTTCAATCGTTTGGATGAAACGCAAGCACAGGTCACCGCCGTTCGTGAGTTTTTTGCCGAACGAGACAAGAGCCTGAGAGCAGGGGACGGAGAATGGGTGGCCGCATGACGATGATGACCGAGACTTTAGTGAGTGGAACAACACCCGTGAGCGACAACGTCAATTTAAAACAGCACCTCAACACGCCGAGCGAAGAAGGCCAGACCCTTCGCGGGAGTGTCGAGAAGGCGCTGCATAATTATTTCGCCCACCTTGAGGGCGCTTCCGTCACGGACGTGTACAACCTGGTGCTCTCCGAAGTCGAGGCACCCTTGCTCGAAAGCGTGATGAACTACGTCAAGGGCAACCAGACCAAAGCCAGTGAGCTGCTGGGCCTCAACCGTGGCACCTTGCGCAAAAAGCTCAAGCAATACGATTTGCTGTAAGCATTCAATCCAACCAGAAAGGCGCCCGCGTAAAACCGGTCGCCTTTTTTGCTGACTCCTTTGCTTTTGATGGAAATTGAAATGACCGACCAGACTACCCGCCTGCCGATCCGCCGCGCCTTGATCAGTGTCTCCGACAAGACCGGGATCCTCGAATTTGCCCGGGAGCTGGAAGCCCTGGGCGTGGAAATCCTCTCCACGGGCGGGACCTTCAAACTGCTGCAGGACAACGGCGTGGCCGCAGTGGAAGTCGCTGACTACACCGGTTTCGCAGAAATGATGGACGGTCGCGTCAAGACCCTGCACCCGAAAATCCACGGTGGCATCCTCGGCCGTCGCGGCATCGACGACGCCATCATGACCGAGCACGGCATCAAGCCGATCGACCTGGTGGCCGTTAACCTCTACCCGTTCGAAGCCACCATCAACAAGCCAGGCTGCGACCTGCCGACCGCCATCGAAAACATCGATATCGGCGGCCCGACCATGGTTCGCTCCGCAGCCAAGAACCATAAAGACGTGGCCATCGTGGTCAACGCCGGCGACTACGCCCAAGTGCTCGAAAGCCTGAAAGCCGGCGGCCTGACCTACGCCCAGCGTTTCGACCTGATGCTCAAGGCGTTCGAACACACCGCTGCCTATGACGGCATGATCGCCAACTACATGGGCACCGTGAACCAGGCGGCTGAAACCCTGTCGACCTCCGATCGCAGCCAGTTCCCGCGCACCTTCAACAGCCAGTTCATCAAGGCCCAGGAAATGCGCTACGGCGAGAACCCGCACCAGAGCGCGGCGTTCTACGTGGAAGCCAAGCCTGCCGAAGTGGGCATCGCCACCGCGACCCAACTGCAAGGCAAGGAACTGTCCTACAACAACGTGGCCGACACCGACGCCGCGCTGGAATGTGTGAAGAGCTTCGTCAAGCCGGCCTGCGTGATCGTCAAGCACGCCAACCCGTGCGGCGTGGCCGTGAGCCCGGACGCTGAAGGCGGCATTCGCCAGGCGTACGAACTGGCCTACGCGACCGACACCGAATCGGCCTTCGGCGGCATCATCGCGTTCAACCGTGAACTGGACGCCGAAACCGCCAAGGCCATCGTCGAGCGTCAGTTCGTCGAAGTGATCATCGCCCCTTCCGTGAGCGAAGAAGCCCGCGCCATCGTGGCGGCCAAAGCCAACGTGCGCCTGCTGGCCTGCGGCGAGTGGTCGGCTGAACGTGCCGCTGCCTGGGACTACAAGCGCGTCAACGGCGGCTTGCTGGTACAGAGCCGCGACATCGGCATGATCGGCAGCGCAGACCTGAAAGTGGTGACCAAACGCGCCCCGACCGAGCAAGAGATCAACGACCTGATCTTCGCCTGGAAAGTGGCCAAGTACGTTAAATCCAACGCCATCGTCTATGCCAAGAACCGCCAGACCATCGGTGTCGGCGCTGGCCAGATGAGCCGCGTGAACTCGGCGCGTATCGCCGCGATCAAGGCTGAGCACGCCGGTTTGCAGGTGGCCGGTTCGGTGATGGCGTCCGATGCATTCTTCCCGTTCCGTGATGGCCTGGACAACGCCGCGAAAGCCGGCGTGACTGCCGTGATCCAACCGGGCGGCTCGATGCGTGATGCAGAAGTCATCGCCGCTGCTGATGAAGCGGGTATCGCCATGGTCTTTACTGGCATGCGCCATTTCCGCCACTAACGTGGAGCTGCAAGTTTCAAGCTGCAAGCGACAAGTAGGAGCAGGACGGTGGTGCTTTTACTTTTGCTTGCAGCCTCTCTAATTCAAAGCTGGATGCTGCACTTCGGAGCGATCGCTTCTAACTTGCAGCTTGCAGCTTGTAACTTCCTCCGAAGGAGTCTGACTTGAACGTCCTCATCATTGGCAGCGGTGGCCGTGAACACGCCCTGGCCTGGAAAGTTGCCCAGGACCCACGCGTCCAGAAAGTCTTCGTCGCCCCCGGCAACGCCGGTACCGCCATCGAAGCCAAGTGCGAAAACGTCGCCATCGACGTACTGGCCCTTGAGCAACTGGCCGACTTCGCCGAGAAAAACGTCTCCCTGACTATCGTTGGCCCGGAAGTGCCCTTGGTTGCCGGTGTCGTAGACCTGTTCCGCAGCCGCGGCCTGGATTGCTTCGGCCCCACTGCCGGCGCTGCCCAACTGGAAGGCTCGAAAGCCTTCACCAAGGATTTCCTGGCGCGCCACAAGATCCCGACTGCCGACTACCAGAACTTCACCGAGATCGAGCCGGCCCTGGCCTACCTGCGTGAAAAAGGTGCGCCGATCGTGATCAAGGCCGACGGCCTGGCCGCCGGTAAAGGCGTGATCGTCGCCATGACCTTGCAGGAAGCCGAAGACGCCGTGCGCGACATGCTCGCCGGAAATGCCTTTGGTGACGCTGGTTCACGTGTGGTCATCGAGGAATTCCTCGACGGCGAAGAAGCCAGCTTTATCGTGATGGTCGATGGCAAGAACGTGCTGCCGATGGCCACCAGCCAGGACCACAAACGCGTCGGCGACGGCGACAGCGGCCCGAACACCGGCGGCATGGGTGCCTACTCCCCTGCCCCGGTGGTTACCGCCGACGTGCACCAGCGCGTGATGGACCTGGTGATCTGGCCGACCGTGCGCGGCATGGCCGACGAAGGCAACGTGTACACCGGTTTCCTGTACGCCGGCCTGATGATCGACAAAGCCGGTAACCCGAAAGTCATCGAGTTCAACTGCCGCTTCGGTGACCCGGAGACCCAACCGGTGATGCTGCGCCTGCAATCGAGCCTGGTGCTGCTGGTGGAAGCCGCACTGGCCCAGGCCCTGGACAAGGTTGAAGCGCAGTGGGATCCACGTCCAAGCGTCGGCATTGTGCTGGCAGCCGGCGGTTACCCTGCCGACTACGCCAAAGGCGATGTAATTGAAGGCCTGGACGCGGCGGCTACGCTGGAAGGCAAGGTGTTCCATGCCGGCACCGCGCTTAAGGATGGCAAGGTTGTGACCGCCGGCGGTCGTGTGCTGTGCGCTACCGCAATGGGTGCCAGTGTCGACGCTGCACAGCAACAGGCGTACAAACTGGCCGCGAAAATCGACTGGAAAGGCTGCTTCTACCGTACGGACATCGGCTACCGCGCCATTGCCCGTGAACGTGGCGAAAGCCAGTAACACAAGCTATCCGTTCGGTTAGGCAAGGGCCTCTGGCCCTTGCCGTATACAGGCCTCCCCGCGCATAGTTAACCGTGCATCAACCTACGAAGGGATTTCGCCGTGCGCTGGCTCAGGATCGCCATAGGTTTCACTGTCAGTCTGCTGACGCTGCTCTGCTTGCTCCCGGCCCAGGCCGCCGCGCAAGGCAGTGGCTGGGCAGTATTGCTTGATGAACAGGCCGACCTGCAACTGAGCGACATCCGCTCCTCACGCTACACCAATCAATTCAGCCCCATCGAACTGGACCGTATTACCGCCGCGGAACCGGACGGTGCGTTGTGGGTACGTTTCAAGCTGCAACCCGGCAAGCACGAGCAAGTGCTGCGGGTATTCGCCCCGGACCTGGCGCACCTGAGCCTCTACGTGCTGGACGGCGACACCCTGGTCGAGCAACAAAGCAGCGGCACCCGCCAGCCCCAGGCGGAACGCCCGTTGCCCAGCAGCGACTTCATGCTGCCGATGCCCCAGAGCCAAAAGACCCTGGACGTCTACCTGCGCCTGGTTTCAGAACACGAACTGCGCCCCTATATCACCCTGGAACCGGCCGTGCTGGCCGCCGCCGACCAGACCCAGACGCTGATCTACGGCCTGCTGTTCGGCTGCCTGCTGATGCTGATCCTGCATAACCTCACGCGCTTCGCTTACCACCGCTCGCGCAGCAGCCTGTGGCTGGCGGCCTGCGAACTGCTGTTGATGCTCAGCCTGGCGCTGCTGCTCAACCTGGCAGGCCCATGGCTGCCGAACTGGCACGCAATCCAGACCCCAGGCGCCTACCTGGCCCTGCTGCTGACCGCACCGTGCGGGCTAATGTTTGCCTATCGCTTCTTCATGCCCCTGGGTCCGCACCCGCTGAACAAGCTGTTGATGGCCGACATCCTGTTTATCGTGCTGTGCGGCCTGTTGCTGTTGTTCGTCAGCACCCTGCCACTGAACATCATCACCTACGCGCTGGTGGCCCTGGCGGGCCTGAGCATGCTGTTTGTCTCCGCTTATCACTGGCAGAAAGGCTACCGCCCGGCGCGTTTGTTCGTGGCGGGCATGGTGGTGTTCAACATCGGCACGCTGATCATTCTCCCGGCCTTGCTGGGGCTGACGATGGTGTCGCCCCAGGGCTTGATCGTCACACTGCTGGCGTTTATCTGTCTGAGCGGCCTGCTGATGAGCCTGGCCCTGGGCGAGCGCCAGCGTGCGATTGTCGAAGCCCGATTCAGCCTCAGCCGCGACCTGGCCGCCAGCAATGCAGAGATCGCCGCCAAGGCCGAATTCCTGGCGAAGATCAGCCACGAAATCCGCACCCCCATGAACGGCGTGCTGGGCATGACCGAACTGCTGCTGGGCACGCCGCTGTCGGTGAAACAGCGCGACTACGTGCAAACCATCCACAGCGCCGGTAACGAGCTGCTGACACTGATCAACGAGATCCTCGACATCTCCAAGCTCGAGTCCGGGCAGATCGAGCTGGATGACGTGCAATTCGACCTCAATGCGCTGATCGAAGACTGCCTGAGCATCTTCCGCGCCAAGGCCGAGCAGCAGAACGTCGAGTTGATCAGCTTCATCCAACCCCAGGTACCCCGCGTCATCAGCGGAGATCCGACACGCCTGCGCCAGGCACTGCTGAGCCTGCTGGAAAACGCCCTGCACAAAACCGACGAAGGCGAAGTGCTGATCGTCGTCGCCCTGGACGACCGCAGCACCAAGCCGCGCCTACGCATAGCCGTGCAGGACAGCGGCCTGCCAATGGAAGCCGCCGAACGCGAGGCACTGCTGCACAGCGAGCTGCACAGCAAGAACTTCCTCTCGGCCACCCGTCTGAGCGGCCACCTGGGCCTGGTGATCGCGCGCCAACTGATCCTGTTGATGAACGGTGAGTTCGGCATCAAGAGCGGCAGCCATCAAGGCAGCACGCTATGGCTGACCCTGCCGCTGGACCCGGAGCGCCTGGAACACCCCACTTCCGACCTCGACGGCCCGCTCAAAGGCGCGCGCGTACTGGTCGTGGACGACAACGATACGTGCCGCAAAGTGCTGGTGCAGCAGTGCTCGGCCTGGGGCCTGAATGTCAGCGCCGTGCCGTCCGGTAAAGAGGCCTTGGCATTGCTGCGCACCAAGGCGCACCTGCGCGATTACTTCGACGTAGTGCTGCTGGACCAGAACATGCCCGGCATGACCGGTATGCAACTGGCGGCGAAGATCAAGGAAGACCCGAGCCTGAACCACGACATCCTGCTGATCATGCTCACCGGCATCAGCAATGCGCCGAGCAAGATCATTGCGCGTAACTGCGGGATCAAGCGCATCCTCGCCAAGCCGGTCGCCGGTTACACCCTCAAGACCACCCTGGCTGACGAGTTGACCCAACGCAGCAAAGGTGGCGTGCAGCCCCGCGCGCCCCTCAACGCCCCGGCGGCGGTGACCGTGCCCAGCGACTTCAAGATCCTGGTGGCCGAAGACAACAGCATCTCCACTAAAGTGATTCGCGGCATGCTCGGCAAGCTCAACCTCAACCCGGACACCGCCAGCAATGGTGAAGAAGCGCTGGAGGCGATGAAGGCCCAGCGTTATGACCTGGTGTTGATGGACTGCGAGATGCCGATCCTCGATGGTTTCTCTGCCACCCAGCAACTGCGTGCGTGGGAAGTCAGCCACCAGCGTATCCGCACTCCGGTGGTGGCGCTCACCGCGCATATCCTCTCGGAGCACAAAGAGCGCGCACGCCAGGCGGGGATGGACGGACATATGGCCAAGCCGGTGGAGTTGTCACAGTTGCGTGAGCTGGTGGAGTTCTGGGTGGCGCAGCGTCAACAGCGGCCTGAGCACGCGCCCTCTTGACCTGAAATGCTGTCCCCATGTGGGAGGGGGCTTGCCCCCGATGACGGTGGTTCGGCTACAGATAATCTGACTGTTACACCGCAATCGGGAGCAAGCCCCCTCCCACATTTGATCTCTGGCGCCTGATAGACTCTCCACACTTTCCCCGCCCGCGAGCCACTCCCATGCTCCACGTGTTATTCAGCGTTTACCTGAAGATGCTGGTGCTCTACAGCCCGTTCTTCGTGCTGTCCTGCTTTATCAGCCTGACCCGTGGTTATTCGAGCAAAGAGCGGCGGCGCCTGGCCTGGAAAGTGGCGCTGGCGACCCTGGTGTCGAGCGTGTTGCTCTACCTGTTCGGCAGGGTGATCTTCAGCGTGTTCGGCATCACCGTGGACGCCTTCCGCATCGGCGCCGGCAGTGTGCTGTTTATCTCTGCCCTGGGGATGGCCCAGGGCAAGTCGGCCGTGCAAACCGACAATGTGCAGCAGGACGTGACCATCGTGCCGCTGACCATCCCTCTCACGGTCGGCCCCGGCACCATCGGTGCGCTGCTGGTCATGGGCGTCAGCCAACCGCACTGGGATGACAAGATCACTGCCATCCTCAGCATCGCCCTGGCCAGCTTCACGGTCGGCGTGGTGCTGTACCTGTCCAACCGTATCGAACGGATTCTCGGTGACCAGGGCTTGCAGATTGTCAGTCGGTTGATGGGGTTGTTCGTATGCGCCCTCGCCGCGCAAATCATCTTTACCGGCGTGCGCGGCTACCTGGTGCCTTAGATCCGGTATTTGGCAATCGCCGACTGCACCTTGTCGCCCGCGCTCTCACGCATCAGTCGGATGGTTTTTTCGTTGACCACCGAGGTATTCAGCACCAGGCAGGTCTGCCCGCTGAAGGCCTCGAACGAGGAACTGTCCCACTCCAGAAACGGCAGCCCCACCTGTTTGTTCACGCCCTGGGTGCTGTAAGTCACCAGCACCATCATCAACTCACCGTCTGTTTCGGCGCAGGACGCCAGGCCGAAATCGCCGCCCTGATGCACCGTACTGTTGCGCTTGAACAGTTCGAAAGAGCTCGGTTGCTGCTTCAGCGCCTCCAGCGCATCGGCCGCCAGTTTCGGCAGCGCCGTGATCAGCGGCCCCGAAACCGACACCCCCGCCAGCATCGCGGCGATGATATTCAGCGCCGCCAGTTGCACCGTCAGGCCCTTGCCCGAATGGGAGACCCGCTCGAAACTGCTGCGCACCGGCAGCCAGCCCAGACTGATCATCACCTTGATAAATTCGTCGTACCAGGCCTCGGTACCTCGGTGGATCTTCAATACATCGCTGACGTAGCTGCTGGCCAGCAGATAGCTTTTGCGGATGTATTCCCGGTTCAGCCCGGACAGCCCCTCGGCAAACGAAATCACACTGTTGTTGACCACCGCCGCGTTGCAGTCGTCCTCCGTGTCGAGCGGCAATGAGGGCTGCCCACCTGGCGCCCTCGGCAATGTGTAGGCGGCAATCAACTTGCGCCGTTTTGTGTTGTTGATCCTTCGGTGGTGTCGCTCCATTTTTGGTTCTCCACAAGCACCCCAACTCGGGGCTTGTGTCCACACTAGTCCAGTCACCGGCGGCTCTTCCATGCCACAAACATCGCTTGTCGGCACGCTGCAAAAAACGCTGCCCAGCAATGACGGGGCGCCCCTCGAGGCCTTCCGGTTTTCGTGACTCAAAAAAGAAAAAGCCCCGAGCGACAGCAGGTGATCACCCATTGTCATTCGGAGCTTTCGTGCGCCCCCCAGGTGGTTTTCAGGAGGCGGGTTTTGCACCGTACCAGCGCGGCGTATACACCCATTCACCACCACCGGCACGGGGGAATGTGCAGGTGGTGGATGAGCCGATCAACACCATGGTGCGCATGTCCACTTGGTCTGGCGTGAGTTGCCCCAGGGTGGTGACACGCAGGGTCTGGCCCGGGCGACCAATATCGCGGCCGAGCACCACCGGGGTTTCGGCTGTGCGGTGTAGCGCGACAATTTCCAGGGCGCGCCCCAGCTGCCACGGCCGCGAACGCGAGATCGGGTTGTAGAACGCCAGGGCCAGATCGGCCTGGGACGCGAGCTCCAGGCGCGTTTCGACAATCGACCACGGCTTGAGGTTGTCCGACAGCGACATCACGCAGAAGTCATGGCCCAACGGCGCACCGGCCTGGGCGGCGGTGGCCAGGGAGGCCGAAACGCCCGGCAGGATTTCCAGG
Source organism: Pseudomonas grimontii (assembly GCF_007858185.1). Classification (GTDB taxonomy): domain Bacteria; phylum Pseudomonadota; class Gammaproteobacteria; order Pseudomonadales; family Pseudomonadaceae; genus Aquipseudomonas; species Aquipseudomonas grimontii. The sequence continues at coordinate 473,009 of NZ_VFES01000002.1, read as the reverse complement.
TCGACCTGGTGCCACGCCGGGTCGCTGGACTCGTGCAACGCCTCGATCACCGCCGATGCCATGGCGAAAACGCCCGGGTCGCCGGACGACACCACCACCACCGAACGGCCCTGCGCGGCCAGCTCAAACGCGTGGCGGGCGCGTTGCATCTCTTCGCGGTTATCGGTGCAGTGCTGCACCTGATCGTCACGGAACGGCCCAGCCATGCGCACGTAGGTTTCGTAGCCCAACACATCGGTGCAGCGCGCGAGCTCGGCCTTGACCGCCGGCACCATCAACTCGGCGGCGCCAGGGCCCAGGCCGATCACGGCAAGGCGACCACGGCGGCGGCCGACCTGCGACAGGTCCAGGGGCTGCTCGGCAACGCTGATAGCGATGTCTGCGCCTGGCGTCACGTCGGCAAAACGCAGCGGCACGCCCAACTGCAACGCGGCGTCATGCAGAGACGCGTCGGTCATCTGCCTGTCGCTGGCCAACAGGCACGCCAGGGATTGCACGGCGATGCCCGCCTCGTGCAACGCCGTGCGGACACGCTCCGCCAACTGCGCACCCGGCTTGCAGGTCACGCACACATTCTTCGGATAGATCAGCAACTCGTTGGCGGCGGGCACACGCTCGGCACTGCCCACGTGGATGGCTAAATGCGCGTGCCGGTCCTGGGGCAAATTCGCCTGATCCAACCACGGCGCCGCACCTTCGATGCGCACGCTTTCGCCGGCCAGCAGGTCGGACACGAAGCGCTTGCCCAGCTCCAGGTCCGCCAGTTCATAACCCGCAGGCGGGTTGAGCAGGCAGGTACCGAAACGCAGCTCGCCACTGGTGGTGATCGCAGCCGCAACGCCCAGTGCCGCTGCGATGTCCCGCGCCATGACGTTCACACCGCCAAGGCCACCGAGCAACGGCACCACGGCGCTGCCGTCTTCCGCCACGGCCAGCACCGCAGGCTCCTCGCCTTTTTCCAGCAGCAGCGGCGCCAGGGTACGGATCACGATGCCGGCCGCACAGAGAGCGATCAGCGGCGTGCCTTGCTGGTACAGCTGACGCAGGGTCGCGCCAAATTCGTTGTAAGACTGGTCTGCCCCCTCAACTCGCCCGGCCAGACCGTGGATCAAAGCGCCAGGGTAAACCTGCTGAATCGTGCGCGCAGTGGCCAGGCTGCCCTGGCCCAGAATGACAATCGCCGGGTTCATCAACCTTGCCACCTTTCACCCGGCACGATGATCAGCGAGAAGTACGGCGAGGACATCGGCTCCACCTGGTCCAGCGGCACGATCTTCTGGTTGGCCATGGTCGCGCGTTCCACATACAGCGCGCGCTCGGCCAGGCCGAGTTCTTCGAGTACCTGGCGCACCTTGGGGAAGTTGCGCCCCAGCTTCATGATCACCGCCGCATCGGCATCGGCCAGGCGGCGCTTGAGGTCTTCGTGAGGCAGCACGCCCGACAGCACGGAGAGACTCTGGTTGCGATACACCAACGGCGCACCGAGTACCGAGGCGCCGCCGAGCATCGAGCACACGCCCGGAATGACCTGGGCTTCGTAGCGCTCGGCCAAACGGTCATGCAAATACATATAGGAGCCGTAGAAGAACGGGTCGCCCTCGCAGATCACCGCCACATCACGACCGGCGTCCAGGTGCGCGGCCACCTCGACACTGGCGGTGTCGTAGAAGTCGCTGATCACCTGTTCGTAGGACAATGGCGCCGGCAGCGCTTCGGTGGTCACCGGGTACACCAGTGGCATCAGGGTCTGCTGCGGCACCAGGTGGTCCTCGATGATGCCGAAGGCGTTGCCCTTCTTGCCCTTGGCCACGAAGTACGCCACCACCGGCGATTCGCGCAGCAAGCGCAGGGCCTTGAGGGTAATCAGCTCCGGGTCACCGGGGCCGACGCCCAGGCCGATCAAACGTCCGCGTGCCGGCATTATTCGACCTCCGTGGCGAGCGCATTCACCGCCGCGGCGGCCATGGCACTGCCGCCCAGGCGGCCCTGCATGATCACAAACGGTACGCCACGGCTATCCGCCGCCAGCATCGCCTTGGATTCGGCAGCGCCGACAAAGCCGACCGGGAAGCCGAGGATCAACGCCGGTTTCGGCGCGCCGGCATCCAGCATCTCGAGCAGGTAGAACAAGGCCGTCGGCGCATTGCCGATCACCACCACGCTGCCCGCCAGATGCGGGCGCCACAGTTCCAGGGCGGCGGCGGAACGGGTGTTGCCCAACTCCCGCGCCAACGCCGGCACGCTGTCGTCGCGCAGGGTGCAGATCACTTCGTTATTGGCCGGCAGACGCGCGCGGGTCACGCCTTCGGAGACCATCCGCGCATCACACAGAATCGGCGCGCCAGCGGCCAGCGCAGCGCGCCCGGCCGTGCCCGCACCTTCGGAAAACTGCAGGCCGTCGATGGCCTCGACCATGCCGCACGCATGAATCACCCGCACCGCGAGTTTCTCCAAATCAGCCGGGATACGCTCCAACTTGGCTTCCGCGCGAATAATGGCGAAGGAGTTGCGATAGATCTCCTGACCGTCGCGGATGTAATCAATCATCGGTGTTGCTCCGTGGGCGAGCGCGCAGCAAGGCGCCCGCCGCTTCAATAGAAAGGTTACGCGCGTGCAGCCGGCCGAAACCTGGGTGGGCTGCCTCGCGAAAATAGAGGTCGTAGTGGCCGGGGCTCACCGCCAGCAAGGTGACAGGCGACACGTGCGCGGCGGCGCAGGAGCGCGAGCAACCGGACAGGTGCACGTCATGGCCGGGATGCAGCGCGGCCAATTGCACGGCGTCGGCCTTGGTGTCGGCCAGGCCTTTGCCGCAACCGCTGGAACCGGTGCAGGCGATCATGTGCGCCAGCGGTTGGTCGACGGTGCAGAGGAACCCCAGTTGCGTCAGGCGTTGGGTCACGACGTGAGGTTTTTCGACATTGGGCAGTAGCACCCCTTGCCAAGGGGTGAAGCGCAATGTGCCGTCGCCATGTTCGTTGGCGAGTTGCGCGACGCCCTTGAGCATCCTCGAATCCAGGCGCCCCAAGGGCACGATGGCAGCGACGTAGAATTGATTTTTTTGAGGCTGTGGATAACTCCCGAGGTGCAGCAAGGCGCCGCTGGGCGGGCGTTTGAAGCCATCGACCGGCAGCAGCGGCAGACTGAGGCGGCTCAGCAACTTATCCACAGCCAAGTGGCGCATACGGGTTTGTTCTGGGGTGGCGAGGTCAAGAAACGCCTCCAGCACCGCCACCACCAACGCATGACCCTGCTCCAGCGGCACGGCGGCTAACGGCGCATCCAGCCCTGGACAACCTGCCAGGCCGAACGCGAGGAGCGTCTCGCCATTGCGCACGAACGCCGACAGCCACAGATCATGATGATGTTCGAGCATCGCCAGGGCCTCGCCGCCATCCAGTTGCACGGCGAACTTGGCCGACAACTCATGGAAACGCGGATGATTTTGCAGGGTGGCGAGGATCTGCTCGGCGAGCGGGCGGGTGTCAAACAGCATCTGCGGATCGATACCGGCGCTAGGGCTGAGCATCAGGTTGCGTACGTCGTCACCGGCGGCATTACTCGGGCCCAGGTCGGCGGCCAACAGCATCGCGATCAACGCGTCCTGCTCGGCACCGATCCCACGTATTTGCAGATTGGCGCGGTTGGTCGCCTCGATCACCCCGCCGGCATAGGCCTGGGCCGCGTTCGCCACGGCATGGGCCTGGGCGACACTGATCGACCCACCGGCCAATTTGATCCGGCAAATGCCGCCATCCAGCGCCTGGACGATACGCAGCAACCCCGGACAAGCCGAGGGGCGCAAGGTATTCACAGCGGGCGTTGGGTTCACGGGGCTACCGGTTGACGGGTAAAGGCGCGGTATTATGCCTGCTTTGTCCGGCGGCATGAAAAGCCTGCCCGTCGGATGTCGTTCAAGGAATTGATATGTCGCCCTGGCTGACGGTTGTAGGCATCGGTGAAGACGGCTTCAAGGGGCTGGGCAGGAATGCCCGGCATGCCCTGTTGCGCGCCACGCGGATTATAGGTGGTCAGCGCCAGTTGGACCTGTTGCCGGTGTGTATTCGCGGTGAGCGCCAGGTGTGGCCGAGTCCGTTTTCGCTTGAACCGGTGCTGGCGCGGCGCGGCGAGCCTGTGTGCGTGCTGGCCAGTGGCGACCCGATGTTCTATGGCGTGGGCGCCAGCCTGGCGCGTCAGGTGGCGGCTGAAGAACTGCTGATTTTACCGGCGCCGTCGTCGGTGTCGTTGGCGGCGGCGCGGTTGGGCTGGCCGTTGCAGGAGGTGGTGACGTTATCGGTGGTGGCTCGGCCAGCGGCGGCGATCAACGCGCATCTGGCCACGGGTGTGCGTTTATTGGTACTGAGTAATGACGGCGGCAGTCCCGCGTTGATTGCTTCGCTGTTGGCTGAATCCGGGTTTGGGCCCAGCCGACTGACAGTGTTTGAACACCTGGACGGCGCGGATGAGCGGCGCATCGACGGTTTGGCTGAGGATTGGCAACACGCTTCGGTCGCCGATTTGAACCTGGTCGCCATCGACTGCCTGGCCTCCAGCGACACACCACGTCTGTCGCGCCTCGCTGGTTTGCCCGATTCCGCCTTCCAGCACGACGGCCAACTGACCAAACGCGATGTGCGCGCCATGACCCTCGCCCGCCTCGCCCCGATGCCCGGCGAGCTGCTGTGGGACGTGGGCGCGGGCAGTGGCTCCATCGGTATCGAATGGATGCGCGCCCATCCGAGCTGCCGCGCATTGGCGATTGAAGCAGACGAAGGCCGCCAGGGCCTTATTGAACACAATCGCGACGCCCTCGGCGTGCCCGGTTTGCAGTTGATTCGTGGCAAAGCCCCGGAAGCGTTGCACGGCCTTACAACACCCGACGCCATTTTCATCGGCGGCGGCGTCACCCGCGACGGCGTGCTCGACACCTGCTGGCAGCACTTGCGGCCCGGTGGCCGGCTGGTCGCCAATGCCGTGACCCTGCAAAGTGAAATGACCCTGATGAACTGGCGCGCTCAACATGGCGGCGAACTGACGCGCATCCACGTCGCCCAGGCCCAGCCGCTGGGTGAATTCGATACGTGGCGGCAGGCGCTTCCGATCACCCTGCTGGAAGTGGTCAAGCCGCAATGAAACGGATTCTGCTGTTGGGCGGGGTGACCGAAGCGCTGGCGATCGCGCGTACGTTGGGGCCGGAGCATATCTACAGCCTGGCGGGTGTGGGCCGTGTACCTGCCGATCTCACGTGCCAGGTGCGGGTCGGCGGTTATGGCGGCGCCGAAGGCTTGGCGCAGTTCGTTCGCGATGAACAGATTGGCCTGATCCTCGACGCGACCCATCCCTACGCGGCGCAGATCAGCCGCAACGCCGCCGAGGCTGCACGGTTGAGCGGTGTGCCGTGTTGGGCATTGCGCCGCCCGGCGTGGCAACCGCAGGTGGGGGATGATTGGCGTGAGGTCAGTGACTGGGCCGAGTTGACTGCGGCGCTGAAACCCTTCAAACGCCCATTGTTCACCTTGGGCCGCGAGCCGTTGCAGCACCTTGATGAAATCCCGCCCGAGCAATTCTGGACGCTGCGCGCGCTGGATGTGTATCCCGGCAATGACCGCTGTGAAGTGATTGGCGCACGCGGTCCGTTCCTGATCGAAGATGAACGCGCGTTGTTTGAACGGTGTGGGATCGATGTGCTGATCAGCAAGAACAGCGGCAGCACCGCCACCGAACCGAAGCTGGAAGTGGCGCGCGAACGTGGGGTGCCGGTGTTGGTGTTGAAGCGGCCGGTGTTGGCGGCGGTGGATCGGGAGTTCGCCACAGTGGCGGCGGTCTTACAGGCAATCCAATCTCCCTGAACAACGCAGTTCAAATGTGGGAGGGGGCTTGCTCCCGATGCAGTAGATCAGCCAATAAATCAGTGACCGACACACTGCCATCGGGAGCAAGCCCCCTCCCACATTTTGAACTGCGTTGTTAGCTGCTCGCGGCGGACACCTGCCCAACGCCGCTGTGTACCCGATCAGCCAACAACTGCGCCAGTTCGATCAACTGAGCAACGCCAAACAATTCCTCGCGTTTCGAACCTTCCAGGTCAAACGCCAGATCGCAGCTCAGCGCATTGGCCGAGGCAAGTGTTTCGCTGAGGTTGACCAGCAGGTCTTCGGTGCTGATGCCATCGGCCACGGTGAAGAGCCGAACGGGGGGGATTTGGGGTGGGTTTGATCATTGTGAAGCTCCTTAGAAAGGTGGAGCTGCCACTGATTCGCCGCGACGCGATAGGGTGGCAGCTGTACGCAGGTTCGCGGACCGGTCTAAGGCATCCCGGCATACCCGAAGGTATCCCGCGCACAGCCACCATTTAGCCGCACAGTAGACGATAAAAAAGCATCAACTGAAAGCAGGCGATAGCGCTTTTGCTCTTAGAAAACCCGGGCCGCGACGCCCGTCCGCTGCGTTGGCAGCGGTGCACGGAGACTAGAGATCAAGCGTCCTAGGGACAACCTCAAAGGCTTGTCGGAAATTTCTTTTTAGACGAATAGCCAACCGGACATCCATCTATCAGGCTTGACCGTCGAAAGGCGAATGCCCCTACAAATACTTCCGAACAAGCTGGCTGGCTCAGCCAAAAGCCCCCGCCCTAACCTCCCCCCTCGCGGTTTCGCGTCAGCCATCCGCGAGGGGGACGCCTGCTTTTTGCAGCGCGTCGAAACTTGCCAACATATATCCCAAGGGATACGATCCGAGATGATTCACTTCAAGAGATCTGATGAGTTTCAGGAATGGCTTTATTCGCTACGCAGTAAACCCGTCCATGGACGTGTGCTTACAAGATTGGACAACGCAAGAATGGGCAATTTTGAAGACTGCGAAAACGTCGGAAATGGCGTATCCGAAATGCGCATCCACTATGGTCCTGGATACCGGGTGTACTTCAAGCGTATAGGTGAGGTGGTTTATCTACTGTTGATAGGTGGCGATAAATCAACGCAAAAACGCGACATCGAGCGGGCTAAAGAAATTGCCGAAGAATTTGAGAAAAAGGAGTGACCCATGACTCAATTTAAAGATTTCGACATAGCCGAGCATCTGACGACTCCTGAGGACATGGCGGAGTATCTCGAAGCTTCTTTCGAAGAGGATTCTGGTGACGGATTGCTGATTCGTTCAGCGCTCAACAACATCGCCCGCGCCCAAGGCATGACCCAAATTGCTCGCGACGCCGGCCTCGGAAGAGAAAGTCTGTACAAAGCCCTCTCCAGCACTGGCAATCCAGAGTTCGCGACTATCATGAAAGTCATGAAGGCGTTGGGCCTCAAGCTTCACGCTACAGCGATCTGATAGCACTGCGACACCAAACCACACCACCGCTTTTTACTTCTCCCCCCCGATCAGGCTAAATACCCGCCTGATCGTTTAACCCTACGGATTGTCCGCCATGGCCCGTCAACGCGTTGCAATTGCCTGGATCGCCTGCCTTGCAGTGCTGTTCAACGCCTTTGCCATGCCGATGGCCAGTGCGATGCAACAATCCAAGGACCCTGTGCAGCAATTGCTGTGGGGCAGTTTCTGTTCGTCCAATGGCGCCAGCCTGAAGACCATTGCCCTGGGCAAGCTGGAGATTCCGGCGCCGCAACAGGACGATCATTCCACCATGCAGCATTGCTGGTGTTGCTCCGGCTCGGCGCCGTTGGTGGCGTTGCCGGGGCATGTGCCGCAGTTGTATCTCACGCGATTTGAGACGGTACAGCGTCAACCACACCCCCCATTGCAAACCCCAACCCCACGCCAGCAATGGCCGAGCCTTAACCCCCGCGCCTCTCCGACGGTCTGATGGTCTTCGCAAGTGAACTGCGTTTAGAACCGTTCTGGAGAACTGCCATGCTTAAATCTTCCCTGCTTCTGGCTGCATTGCTGCTGCCGGTGTTCAGTGCTGCCAATGCCGAAGGCTACAAGGCCGGCGACCTGCTGGTCAGCGACCCCTGGTCCCAGGAGTTGCCGCCGAATGCGCCGACCGTCGCCGCGTATTTCGTGATTCATAACACCGGCGCTACCCCGGACCGCCTGCTCAGTGCCGACACGCCCGTGGCCGACAAGGCCGAGCTGCATGAGCATGTGATGCAAGGTGATTTGATGAAGATGCAGCAAGTCCCCAGCGTTGCCGTACCGGCCAAGGGTGACTTGACCTTCGCGCCCATGGCGTATCACGTGATGTTGCTGGGCCTCAAGGACCGCAGCCTGCTGGCCGATGGCAAACAGTTCCCGCTGACCCTGACCTTCGAAAAAGCCGGCAAGGTTGAAGTGGACGTGTCGGTGCAGAAAACACCGCCGATGGCCGGCCACGAGCATATGCACGCCCAGTAAGCCAACCTTGATGGGCGCCCGTCGCGCCAGGTTATCCCCACACCGCCGCGTGAAGCGCGGCAGTTGGATCAGCCTGTTCGCCATGCTGATGATCTTTATCGGTCCGCTGATTTCCCAAGCGATGCCGATGGATCATCACGCCGGTATGCCGATGAGCATGTCCATGCCGATGGACATGCCAGGCGATCACGGTGAGTCCCATCACCCAAAAGCCCCCGACGAACATCACGCGCTCTGGTCGAAGTGCGGCTATTGCGACCTGCTGTACAGTTGCCCGGCCCTGCCCGGCAGCGTGTCATTCGTGGCCATCGGTACCCCGCCGCCGGCCAATGCCCTCACCCCCAACCCGCGCCTGGGCCATGCCCGGCAGAGCATTTTCCCCGGCGCGCGCAGCCGCGCCCCGCCCATCGCCTCGTAAGCACCTGACACCGTTACTTCACCCCGGCCGACTTTAGACAGACAGCCGCAGGCTGCTGGCCGTGTTGTTTACGCTTGATTGATGGAATTTGTCATGTCCAGGTTTACTGCTGACTCCCGTTTGGGAAGTACTTCTGTGCTCGCTGCCCTATGCGGCGCCCTGCTCGCACCCCACGCTCAGGCCGATGAGCACGCCGAACATGAGCTGACGCCCACGGTGATCACCGCCATCGCGCCCAGCTCGCCGCTGACCGTGATCACCAACCCCAAGGACCCGCGCCAACCGGTGCCCGCCAGCGACGGCGGCGACTACCTCAAGACCATCCCCGGCTTCGCCCTGGTACGCAACGGCGGCACCAATGGCGACCCGGTGCTGCGCGGCATGTTCGGCTCACGCCTGAACATCCTTACCAACGGCAGCATGATGCTCGGCGCCTGCCCCGGCCGCATGGATGCGCCGACCTCGTACATTTCGCCGGAAACCTACGACAAACTCACCGTGATCAAAGGCCCGCAAACCGTACTCTGGGGCCCCGGCGCGTCGGCCGGCACCGTCCTGTTCGAGCGCGAACCGGAGCACTTCGGTGAACTCGGCACACGACTTAATGCCAGCGTATTGGCCGGCTCCAACGGGCGCTTCGATAAGGTCATCGATGCCGCCGCGGGCGGGCCGCTGGGCTATGTGCGGGTGATCGGCAACCAGGCCCATGCCGATGACTACAAGGACGGCAACAACGACACCGTCGCCTCGCGTTACGACAAGTGGAATGGCGACGTCACCGTTGGCTTCACCCCCGATGCCGACACCCTGCTGGAACTCACCGCCGGCCGTGGTGACGGCGAAGCGCGCTACGCCGGGCGTGGCATGGACGGTTCGCAGTTCCTGCGCGAAAGCCTGGGCCTGCGCTTCGAGAAATCGAATATCGGCGAAGTGCTGGATAAGGTCGAAGCCCAGGTCTACTACAACTACGCCGACCACGTGATGGACAACTACAGCCTGCGCACACCCTCGGGCACCGGGATGATGGCCGGCCCCATGGCCTCCAACGTCGACCGCCGCACCCTCGGCGCGCGCATCAAGGCCACCTGGCGCTGGGCCGATGTGCAATTGATCAGCGGCCTGGATGCGCAGACCAACGAGCATCGCCAACGCAGCAGCATGGGCATCGACACCTACAAGGATCTGCCCAAGGTCAAGGACGCCAACTTCCACAACTACGGCGTGTTCGGCGAACTCACCTGGTACGCCGCCGACCGTGACCGCCTGATCACCGGCGCACGCCTGGACCGCGCCTCGGCCAAGGACTTCCGCCAGACCACCGGTTCCGGCATGAGCGCACGCACCAACCCGACCGCCGACGATACCCGCGCCGATACCCTGCCCTCGGGCTTTATGCGCTACGAGCACGACCTGGCTGACAGCCCGACCACGCTCTATGCCGGCCTGGGCCACTCGGAACGCTTCCCGGATTACTGGGAGCTGTTCTCGCCCAACACCGGAGCAGTCGGTTCGGTGAATGCCTTCGACGGCGTGAAGCCGGAGAAAACCACCCAGCTCGACTTCGGCGCGCAATACAAGGCTGACGACCTGGAAGCCTGGGCCTCGGGCTACGTCGGCCAGGTACGTGATTTCATCCTGTTCGACTACCGGGCGGGGATGATGGGCACCACCTCCCAGGCGCGCAATGTGGACGCGCGCATCATGGGCGGCGAACTGGGCGCGGCCTACATGCTGACGCAACACTGGAAAGCCGACGCCACCCTCGCCTACGCCTGGGGCAAGAACAGCAGCGACGGCAAGGCCCTGCCGCAAATGCCGCCGTTGGATGCACGTTTCGGCCTGACCTACAGCGAAGACGACTGGAGCGCCGGCGCCCTGTGGCGGGTGGTGGCGGCGCAAAACCGCATCGACCCGAACAAGGGCAACGTGGTCGGCAAGGACTACGACAAGAGCGGCGGCTTTGGCGTGTTCTCACTGAATGGCGCGTATCGCATCAACAAAAACTTCAAGGTCAGCACCGGCGTCGACAACCTGTTCGGCAAGGCCTACGCCGAGCACCTGAACCTGGCCGGCAACGCCGGGTTCGGCTACCCGGCCAACGACCCGCAGGCCATCAAGGAACCGGGGCGCACGCTCTGGACCAAGGTCGACATGAGCTTCTAAAAGCATCGGGAGCCCCCCCTCCCACATTGGAATGCATTCCACATGTGGGAGGGGGCTTGCCCCCGATGGCGGCTTGACCAACGACAAAAATTTAAGCTTTGCGGAGCATCCCTGATGACCACTCAAAAAATCTCCTTCTACAACCTGGCCTGGCGCTGGCACTTCTACGCCGGCCTCTTCGTCGCCCCTTTCATGGTGCTGCTGGCCCTGACCGGCATCATCTACCTGTTCAAACCCCAGCTCGACCCGCTGATGTACGGCGACCTGCTGACCGTCCCCGCCGCCGAACACGCACTAAGCGCCGACGAACAACTGCAACGCGCCAAGGCCGCTTACCCCCAAGGCGCAATCAGCAAATACCTGCCGCCAGCCGACACCACCAGCAGCGCGCAATTCGTGATGCACCAGGGCGGGCGCGAAGTGACCGTCTTCGTCGACCCCTATCGCGGCACCGTACTCGGTGAGCAGGATGCAAAAAACAACCTGCAAGCCATCGCCCGCGCCCTGCACGGTGAGCTGATGATCGGCACCGTCGGCGATCGCCTGATCGAACTCGCCGCCGGTTGGGGCGTGATGCTGGTGGTGTCCGGCCTGTACCTGTGGTGGCCGCGCGGCAAGTCGTCAGCCGGGGTGTTGTGGCCGCGCTTCACTGCCCGTGGCCGCGTGTTCTGGCGTGATCTGCATACCGTGGCAGGCTTCTGGGGCGCGGCGTTTTTGCTGGTGATGCTGCTCAGCGGCATGACCTGGACTGGCTTCTGGGGCAAGCAATACGCAGATCTGTGGAACACCTTCCCGGCGGCGATGTGGAACAACGTGCCGCAGTCCGATCAGCAGGCGCGGGTGCTCAACACCGCGACACAACAGACCGTGCCCTGGGCCATGGAAAACACGCCGATGCCGATGTCCGGCGACCATGCCGAACACATGAACCACGGCGCCATGCACACCGCTCCCGCTGCGCCCACGGTACGCCTGCAACAGGTGGTGGATATGGCCACGGCACGCAAGGTCGAGCCCGGCTACAGCATCACCTTCCCCACCACTGCCGAGGGTGTGTTCACCGTCGCGGTGTTCGCCAACGACCCACGCAACGACGCCACCCTGCACGTGGACCAGTACACCGGCAAGGTCCTCGCCGATGTGCGTTGGGCGCACTACGGCAATGTGGCGCGGGCCACCGAGACCGCGGTGATGCTGCACGAGGGCAAGATGTTCGGTTGGCTGAACCAACTGATCGTGCTGCTGATCTGCCTGATGATTCTGCTCAGCGCCGTGAGTGGCGTGGTGATCTGGTGGAAGCGTCGGCCCCAGGGCGGGCTGGGGGTTCCGCCGTTGCGCCATGACTTGCCGAAGTGGAAAACCGCGATGGTGATCATGCTGGGCCTGGCGATTATTTTCCCGCTGGTGGGCGTCTCGTTGATCGCCGTGTGGGCATTGGATCGCCTTGTGTTGGCACGTTTCTTCGGCCTGCGCGCGCCTTCCACGGATCAGGCATAAGTCAGGCAGTGCCAATCCCACGCTAACGCACCAGCGCGGTGCCCGTTGCGCACCATCGTCAGATCCAGGCGCCGAATCGGTGCAGGGTCTGGCGCGCCTCGCGGTGCGCACCGCAGGATTCAAAGGCTGATCCAAGCAGGCACAGCCTTTGCAATCACTCCAGTATCTGACCCACAACAACACTTAGGCACTCGGAGATCGCACCATGAAGCGTCGCAGCTTGATCAAGGCTTTCACTTTGTCGGCATCCATTGCCGCCATGGGCATGACCTGGACTATCCAGGCCGCCGAGACCATCAAGGTCGGCATCCTGCACTCGCTGTCCGGCACCATGGCCATCTCCGAAACGTCGCTCAAAGACATGGCGTTGATGACCATCGACGAGATCAACGCCAAGGGTGGGGTGAATGGCAAGATGCTGGAGCCCGTGGTGGTCGACCCCGCGTCGAACTGGCCGCTCTTCGCCGAAAAGGGCCGCCAGTTGCTGACCCAGGACAAGGTCGCCGTGGTATTCGGCTGCTGGACCTCGGTGTCGCGTAAATCGGTATTGCCGGTGTTCGAAGAACTTAACGGCCTGCTGTTCTACCCGGTGCAATACGAAGGCGAAGAGATGTCGCCAAACGTGTTCTACACCGGTGCGGCACCAAACCAGCAGGCGATCCCGGCGGTGGAATACCTGATGAGCGAAGAAGGCGGCAGCGCCAAACGCTTCTTCCTGCTCGGTACCGACTACGTGTACCCGCGCACCACCAACAAGATCCTGCGCTCGTTCCTGCACTCCAAAGGCGTCGCGGACAAGGACATCGAAGAGGTCTACACCCCGTTCGGCCACGCCGACTACCAGACCATTGTCGCCAACATCAAGAAGTTCTCCGCTGGCGGCAAGACGGCGGTGATCTCCACCGTGAACGGCGACTCCAACGTGCCGTTCTACAAAGAGCTGGCCAACCAGGGTTTGAAGGCGACCGACGTACCGGTGGTAGCGTTCTCCGTGGGTGAAGAAGAACTGCGCGGCATCGACACCAAGCCGTTGGTGGGCAACCTGGCGGCCTGGAACTACTTCCAGTCGGTGGAGAACCCGGTAAACAAAAAGTTCGTCGCCGACTGGAAAGCCTACGCCAAGAAACACAACCTGCCGGGCGCGGACAAAGCCGTGACCAACGACCCGATGGAAGCCACCTACGTGGGCATCCACATGTGGGCGCAGGCGGCGGAGAAAGCCAAGTCCACCGACGTCGACAAAGTGCGTGAAGCGCTGGCCGGCCAGACCTTCGCCGCGCCGTCGGGCTTTACCTTGACCATGGACAAGACCAACCACCACCTGCACAAGCCGGTGATGATCGGCGAGATCCAGTCCGATGGGCAGTTCTCGGTGGTGTGGCAGACCCAGGAGCCGATCCGGGCGCAGCCGTGGAGCCCGTACATTCCTGGCAATGACAAGAAGCCGGACTACGCAGTGAAGAGCAACTAAGTCTCACCACAGGCCAAATGTGGGAGGGGGCTTGCCCCCGATTGCGGTAGATCAGTGACAGATGCACTCCCTGCCACACCGCTATCGGGGGCAAGCCCCCTCCCACACTGTCCGCGCATGACTAGGACATTTGTTTATGCCCACTGCCCTCAATCGCTACTTCCTGGCATTGCTGCTGTTACTGCCTTTGGCGGCACATGCAGGCGACGCCGAAGATTTCCTGGCCGCCAACCCGACGCAACAAGCCAAGCTGCTCCAGGACTGGGCCGCCCAGCCCGACCCGGCGCGCATCGAGTTGGTGGACGCCCTGCAACAAGGCCAGCTCACGCTCAACGGCGAAACCAGGACCGTGCGCCTGAACAACCGCCTGCGCGGCCTGATCGATAACGTACAAGCCAGCCAGCAACTGCTCGCCGCCGACCCCAAGGTGCGCCTGGCCGCTGCGCAAACCCTGCAAAAAAGCGCGCAACCTGCGCAGCTCAAATTCCTCGACCAGCAGGTCGCCGCCGAGACCGACGAGGACGTACACACCGCCCTCAGCCTGGCCCTGGCCAACCTGCAACTGGTCGACACCGACCCGGTTGTACGCCTGGCAGCCGTGCGTTTGCTCGGCAGCACCGGCGACCCGCTGGCCCGCACACGCCTCGAAGCGCTGCTGGCGCCCGGCGTGGAAACCGATGCGGGCGTGCACACCGCCGCCGAGACCAGCCTGGCCCAGGTCAAACGCAAACTGATGATGGGTGAGATCCTCGGCCAGGCCTTCAGCGGCATGTCCCTGGGATCGATCCTGCTGCTGGCGGCCCTGGGTTTGGCGATCACCTTCGGCCTGCTCGGTGTGATCAACATGGCCCACGGCGAAATGCTGATGCTCGGCGCCTACTCCACCTATGTGGTGCAGTTGCTGATGCAGCGTTATGTGCCACAAGCCATCGAGTTCTACCCGCTGATCGCGCTGCCGGTGGCGTTCTTCGTCACCGCCGCCATCGGCATGGCCCTGGAACGCACGGTGATTCGTCACCTGTACGGGCGGCCATTGGAAACCCTGCTCGCCACCTGGGGCATCAGCCTGATGCTGATCCAACTGGTGCGCCTGGTGTTTGGTGCGCAGAACGTCGAGGTGGCCAACCCGCAGTGGCTGTCCGGCGGCATTCAAGTGCTGCCCAACCTGGTGCTGCCGTACAACCGCATCGTGATCATCGCCTTTGCGCTGTTCGTGGTGGTGCTGACCTGGCTGCTGCTGAACAAGACCCGCCTGGGGCTCAACGTGCGCGCCGTCACCCAGAACCGCAACATGGCCGCCTGCTGCGGCGTGCCCACCGGGCGTGTGGACATGCTCGCGTTTGGCCTGGGCTCCGGCATCGCCGGGCTGGGCGGTGTGGCGCTGAGCCAGATCGGCAACGTCGGCCCGGACCTGGGCCAGAGCTACATCATCGACTCGTTCCTGGTGGTGGTGCTCGGCGGTGTTGGGCAGTTGGCCGGCAGCGTCACGGCGGCCTTCGGTTTAGGCATTGCCAACAAGATTCTGGAACCGCAGATCGGTGCCGTGCTCGGCAAGATCCTGATCCTCGCGCTGATCATTCTGTTTATCCAGAAACGCCCGCAGGGACTCTTCGCACTGAAAGGACGGGTGATCGACTGATGAACCAGCCATTGATGCTCACAGCCGCACAAAAGGCCGGCCCCAAGGTGACGATCGCAGTCGGCGCGGTGGTGCTGTTGTTGCTGCTGGCCCTGCCGTTGTGTTCGCTGCTGTCGCCGGAAAACCCGCTGCATGTATCGGCCTACACCCTGACCCTGGTGGGCAAGATCCTCTGCTACGCCATCGTCGCCCTGGCCCTGGACCTGGTGTGGGGTTACGCGGGGATGTTGTCCCTGGGCCACGGCCTGTTCTTTGCCCTCGGCGGCTACGCCATGGGCATGTACCTGATGCGCCAGGCGTCCGGCGACGAGCTGCCGGCGTTCATGACGTTTTTGTCGTGGACCGAATTGCCCTGGTATTGGGTCGGCACCGAGCACTTCCTCTGGGCCCTGTGCCTGGTGGTGCTGGCGCCGGGCGTGCTGGCGCTGGTGTTCGGTTTTTTCGCGTTCCGCTCGCGGATCAAGGGCGTGTATTTCTCGATCATGACCCAGGCGCTGACCTTTGCCGGGATGCTGTTGTTCTTTCGCAACGAGACCGGGTTCGGTGGCAATAACGGCTTCACCAACTTCCGCAGCATCCTCGGTTTCGGCATTACCGAACCGGGCACACGGGCCGTGCTGTTCGTGGCCACGGTAGTGTTGTTGGTGGCGAGCCTGTACATCGGCTGGCGCCTGGCCCAGAGCAAGTTCGGCCGGGTGCTGACCGCCCTGCGCGATGCCGAGAACCGCCTGATGTTCTGTGGCTACGACCCGCGCGGCTTCAAGCTGTTCGTGTGGGTGTTGAGCGCGGTGCTGTGCGGCTTGGCAGGCGCGTTGTATGTGCCGCAAGTGGGCATCATCAACCCAAGTGAAATGTCGCCGACCAACTCCATCGAAGCCGCCGTATGGGTGGCCCTGGGCGGGCGTGGCACGCTGATCGGGCCGTTGCTCGGCGCGGGCGTGGTCAATGGCATGAAGAGCTGGTTCACCGTGGCCTTCCCGGAGTACTGGCTGTTCTTCCTCGGGGCGCTGTTCATCATCGTCACCCTGTATTTGCCCAAGGGCGTTATCGGCCTGCTGAAGAAATGAGGAACGTCATGCTCGAACCTATTTTTGATGCGGGCAGCGGCCGCGATGCAATCGGCATCGGCCAGGCCGCGGGCGCCGGCCTGAACACCCGCCACGGCACCATCCTGACCCTTGAAGACATCAGCGTCAGCTTCGACGGTTTCAAGGCGCTCAACGACTTGAACCTGTACATCGGCGTCGGCGAATTGCGCTGCATCATCGGCCCCAACGGCGCGGGCAAGACCACGCTGATGGACGTGATCACCGGCAAGACCCGGCCCAGCCACGGCAAGGCCTGGTTTGGCGAAACCCTGGATTTGACCAGCATGAGCGAAGTGCAGATCGCCCAGGCCGGCATCGGCCGCAAGTTCCAGAAACCCACGGTGTTCGAAGCCCTGAGCGTGTTCGAAAACCTGGAGCTGGCGCAGAAGACCGACAAGTCGGTGTGGGCCAGCCTGCGTGCGCGCCTGAGCGGTGAGCAAAAGGATCGTATCGATGAAGTGCTCGATACCATCCGCCTGACCACCTCGGTGCATCGGCCCGCCGGGCTGCTCTCCCACGGGCAAAAGCAGTTCCTGGAAATCGGCATGCTGTTGATGCAAGACCCGCAACTGTTGCTGCTGGACGAACCGGTGGCGGGCATGACCGACGCCGAAACCGAATTCACCGCCGAACTGTTCAAGCGCCTGGCGGGCAAGCATTCGTTGATGGTGGTGGAACACGACATGGGCTTTGTCGGCTCGATTGCCGACCACGTGACCGTGTTGCACCAGGGCAGCGTGCTGGCCGAAGGGTCGCTGGAACAGGTGCAGGTCGATGAGCGGGTTATTGAAGTGTATTTGGGACGGTGACACATCGGCCAGCTTCGAGCCAAAAGCTTCAAGCGGCAAGTTAAAGCAAAGCAGGCATCCGCCCGCTCTTACTTGCAGCTTGAAGCTTGCCGCTTGAAGCCCAACTAACGGAGTTCCAATGCTACAAGTACAACACCTGCACCAATACTACGGCGGTAGCCACATCCTGCGCGGGCTGTCCTTTGACGTGAAGATCGGCGAAGTCACCTGCCTGCTCGGCCGTAACGGCGTGGGCAAGACCACCCTGCTCAAGTGCCTGATGGGTTTGCTGCCAGCCAAAGAAGGCGTGGTGAACTGGGAAGGCAAGGCCATCACCGGCTTCAAGCCACACCAGCGCGTGCACGCCGGCATCGCCTACGTGCCCCAGGGGCGGGAGATTTTCGGGCGGCTGACGGTGGAAGAAAACCTGCTGATGGGACTGTCGCGTTTTCCCGGTTCCGAAGCCAAGCAGGTGCCCGCATTCATCTACGAGCTGTTCCCGGTCTTGCTGCAAATGAAGCACCGGCGCGGCGGCGATTTGTCCGGCGGCCAGCAGCAACAGTTGGCCATCGGCCGCGCCCTGGCCAGCCGCCCGCGCCTGTTGATCCTCGATGAGCCCACCGAAGGCATCCAGCCGTCGGTAATCAAGGAGATCGGCGCAGTGATCAAGAAACTCGCGGCGCGCGGCGACATGGCGATCCTGTTGGTGGAGCAGTTCTACGACTTTGCCGCCGAGTTGGCCGACCAGTACCTGGTGATGTCGCGCGGGGAAATCGTCCAGCAGGGCCGCGGCGAAAATATGGAAAGCGAGGGTGTGCGCGGTTTGGTTACCATCTAACCTGTAGCGTCCTGACGATAAGCACAAGAAACCATGAACCTGCCCGTTTCCCCTGCCCTGTTCACCCCCAGCTGGCACGCCGAGCTGGAACTCGGCTACGCGCGTTTCGGCGACACCACGCGCCCGGTGATGCGCCGCCACCTCGGCCCGCTGCGCGTGCAAAAGCACCTGTACGCCGAAGGCCCCGAGGTGTGCCAGCACATCATCGTGCACCCACCTGGCGGGATTGCCGGCGGTGATCGCCTGGACATCCGCGCGCATGTCGCCGAGGGCGCCTGGGCCCAGTTGACCAGTCCCGGCGCCGCCAAGTGGTATCGCGCCAGCGGCCCGGCGTTTCAGCAGCTGGACCTGACCGTGGAAGCCGGCGCGACCCTGGAATGGCTGCCCCAGGAAACCATCGTGTTCAGCGCGGCCCAGGCCGAACTCAGCACCCGCATCGACCTGCACGGCGATGCCCGGCTGTTCTACTGGGACGTGATCGCCCTGGGGCGCCCGGCCAGTGGCGAGCGCTTCGACCTGGGGCACTTTCAATCGCACCTGGATATCCGCCGCGACGGCCAGTTGCTCTGGCACGAGCGCCAGCGCATTGTGGGCGCCGACGGTCTGCTCGACTCGCCCATCGGCCTGGACGGCCAACCGGTATTCGCCACGCTGCTGGTGACCGGCGATATAGAACCCGAATTACTCGAACACTGCCGCGCCCTGCCCCACGCCGTGCGCGGCGACCTGACCCAACTGCCCGGTTTGCTGGTCGCCCGCTGCCTGGCCAGTGAAGCGCTGCAGGCGCGGGGATGGTTGATTGATTTATGGAAATTGTTACGCCCCGCCATGTTTGGGCGAGAGGCGGTCGCACCACGAATCTGGAGCACATGAAGATCAACATGTGGGAGGGGGCTTGCTCCCGATAGCGGTGGGTCAGTGACAGAGGTATTGCCTGACACTGCCCTATCGGGGGCAAGCCCCCTCCCACAGGGGATCTGCGGTGTTTTTATGAATGATGTTTGAAGGACCTTGAACCATGGACCTGACCCCACGGGAAAAAGACAAACTGCTGATCTTCACCGCAGGCTTGGTGGCCGAACGGCGCCTGGCGCGCGGTGTGAAGCTCAACTACCCGGAAACCATCGCCTATATCTCCGCCGCCTTGATGGAAGGCGCCCGCGATGGCCGCACCGTGGCCGACCTGATGCACTACGGCACCACCCTGCTCAGCCGTGAACAGGTGATGGAAGGCATCCCGGAAATGATCCCGGATATCCAGGTGGAAGCGACCTTCCCCGACGGCACCAAACTGGTGACCGTCCACCAACCCATCGCGTGAGGCACGCCCATGATTCGTGATGCAACCGAGCAAGACCTGCCGGCGATCCGCGACATCTACAACGACGCGGTACTCAACACCACGGCGATCTGGAACGAACAACTGGTGGATCTCGGCAACCGCCAGGCCTGGCTCAGTGCACGCCAGGCCCAGGGCTATCCGATTCTGGTGGCGACCGAAAATGAGCAAGTGATCGGCTATGCCTCGTTTGGCGATTGGCGCGCGTTCGAAGGCTACCGCTACAGCGTCGAACACTCGGTGTATGTACGCAACGATCAGCGCGGCAAAGGCCTTGGCCCACTGCTGATGCAGGCCCTGATCGAACGCGCCAGAACCTGTGGCAAACACGTGATGGTCGCGGCCATCGAAAGCGGCAACCTGGCCTCGATCCGCTTGCATGAGCGGCTGGGTTTCGTCACCACCGGGCAAATGCCCCAAGTGGGCATCAAGTTCGGCCGCTGGCTGGACCTGACCTTTATGCAACTGACATTGAATCCGGGCGCGCAACCGCCCAAGGAGTGAGTTCGATGAATGCCGCACAACTGCGACGAGTCAATGCTGAGAGTTTTGCCCACTACCGTCGGGGCCTGATCGAGCTATTGCTGGATGCGGTCAAGCACGGTGCGTCGGTTGGTTTCATGGCCGACTTCGATGAGGCTCAGGCCCGCGCTTATTTGGAAGGCGTGCAGGCGAGCATTGAAGACGCCAGCCTGTTGCTGTGGGTGGTGGTGCGCGATGAGCAGGTGATCGCCAGCGTGCAGTTGGCGCTGTGCCAGAAAGCCAACGGCCTGAACCGCGCCGAAGTGCAAAAGCTGCTGGTGCACAGCCGCGCGCGGCGCCACGGCCTGGGCCAACAACTGATGAACACCCTGGAACTCGCCGCACGCCAGCACAAGCGCGGCCTGCTGTACCTGGACACCGAAGCCGGCTCGCCTGCCGAAGCGTTCTACCAGTCGCTGCGCTACACCAAGATCGGTGAACTGCCCGACTACTGCCAAAGCCCGGACGGGCGCTACAGCCCGACCGCCATCTACTTCAAGACCCTGGGGCAACCTGCATGATTCCTGGCGAATATCAGATCCAGCCTGGCGAAATCGAACTCAACGTCGGCCGGCGCACCGTCACCCTCAGCGTGGCCAACAGCGGCGACCGGCCGATCCAGGTGGGTTCGCACTACCATTTTTTCGAGACCAATGACGCGCTGACGTTTGACCGCCCATTGAGCCGTGGCATGCGCCTGAATATTCCGGCGGGCACGGCGGTGCGGTTTGAGCCGGGGCAGAGCCGGGAGATTGAATTGGTGGATTTGAGTGGTGGGCGGCGAGTGTTCGGGTTTGCGGGAAAAGTCATGGGTGATTTGTAGGTCGGCTTTGAGCTGCAAGCTGCAAGCTGCAAGAAAGAGCAGTTTGCGGCGCCCCATTTGCTTTTACTTGAGGCTTGTAGCTTATAGCTGGAAGCTCATAACCGAGGAACGAGGCTATGAAAATCAATCGTCAGGCATATGCCGACATGTACGGCCCCACCGTCGGTGACAAGGTCCGCCTGGCCGACACCGAGCTGTTCGTCGAAGTCGAGCAGGACTTCACCGTCTATGGCGAAGAAGTCAAATTCGGCGGCGGTAAAGTGATCCGCGACGGCCAGGGCCAGAGCCAATTGCTTGCCCATGAAGTCGTCGACACCCTGATCACCAACGCGCTGATCATCGATCACTGGGGCATCGTCAAGGCCGACGTCGGCTTGAAGAACGGCCGCATTCACGCGATCGGCAAGGCCGGCAACCCGGACATCCAGCCCGGCGTGACCATGGCCATCGGCGCCAGCACCGAAGTGATCGCCGGTGAAGGCATGATCCTCACCGCCGGCGGTATCGACTCCCACGTGCATTTCATCTGCCCGCAGCAAATCGAAGAGGCGCTGACCAGCGGCGTCACCACCATGATCGGCGGCGGCACCGGGCCGGCCACCGGCACCAACGCTACCACCTGTACGTCCGGGCCTTGGCACCTGGCGCGCATGCTGCAGGCCAGCGACTCGTTCCCGATGAACATCGGTTTTACCGGCAAGGGCAACGCGAGCTTGCCCGAGCCGTTGATCGAACAGGTCAAGGCCGGCGCCATCGGCTTGAAGCTGCATGAAGACTGGGGCACCACACCCGCCAGCATCGACAACTGCCTGAGTGTCGCCGACCAGTACGACGTGCAGGTGGCGATCCACAGCGACACCCTCAACGAATCCGGCTTTGTCGAAACCACCCTGGCCGCGCTCAAGGGCCGCACCATCCACACCTACCACACCGAAGGCGCCGGGGGCGGCCACGCGCCGGACATCATCAAGGCCTGTGGCTTCCCCAACGTGCTGCCCAGCTCCACCAACCCGACGCGGCCGTTCACCCGCAACACCATCGACGAGCACCTGGACATGTTGATGGTCTGCCATCACCTGGACCCGAGCATCGCCGAAGACGTGGCCTTCGCCGAAAGCCGCATCCGCCGCGAAACTATCGCCGCCGAAGACATCCTGCATGACCTCGGCGCGTTCTCGATGATCAGCTCCGACAGCCAGGCCATGGGCCGCGTGGGCGAAGTGATCACGCGCACCTGGCAGACCGCCGACAAGATGAAAAAACAGCGCGGCGCCCTGCCCGGCGACGGCCCCGGCAACGACAACTTCCGCGCCAAACGCTACATCGCCAAGTACACCATCAACCCGGCGATCACCCATGGCATCAGCCATATCGTCGGCTCCATCGAGGTGGGTAAATGGGCTGACCTGGTGCTGTGGCGCCCGGCGTTTTTCGGCATCAAGCCGACCCTGATCCTCAAGGGCGGCGCGATTGCCTCCAGCCTGATGGGCGATGCCAATGCGTCGATCCCCACCCCGCAGCCGGTGCACTACCGCCCGATGTTCGCCAGTTTCGGCAGCTCATTGCATGCCACCAGCCTGACCTTTATCAGCCAGGCAGCCCTGGACGCAGGCTTGCCGCAAGCGCTGGGCCTGAAGAAGCAGATTGGGGTGGTGAAGGGGTGTCGCGACGTGCAGAAAACCGACCTGATCCACAACGATTACCTGCCGGACATCGAGGTGGATCCACAGACCTATCAGGTCAAGGCCGATGGTGTGCTGTTGTGGTGTGAGCCGGCGGAGGTGTTGCCGATGGCGCAGCGGTATTTCCTGTTCTGACTTGAAACCTGTGGTGAGGGAGCTTGTGCCCTCACCACAAATCCCCTTAGAACTGCTCGCGCGGGTTAAAAGCGGCTTTTTTCGCCAGCTCCTGCCACAACGCTTTCACGTCGTCATCGCCTGCCGGTGGCATCACCGCTTTGAGCTGCACGTACAGGAAGCCACGCTGCCCGGCCTTGTTCAGCAAGCCATGGCCCTTGGCGCGCATGCGCTGGCCGTTTTGGCTGCCGGCAGGCACCTTGAGGTTGATCTTGCCGGTCAGGGTCGGCACTGCCACTTCCGCGCCCAGCGCCAATTCCCACGGCGCCAGCGGCAGGTTGATGATCAGGTTTTCGCCATCCACTTCGAATTTGGGGTGCGGTGCAAACTTGATGATCAGGTACAGGTCACCATTGGCCCCACCACCAATCCCCGGTGCGCCCTGGCCCTTGAGGCGGATACGCTCACCGTCGGCCACACCGGCCGGGATCTTCACGTTCAGGCTCTTGACGGTATTGCTGACGTGCCGGCCCGAGGGGTCGTATTGCGGCACCTGGAAGGTGACCTGCTTGGACTCGGTGGACAGCGTCTCTTCGAGGAACACCGACAGCTGCATCTCCACGTCCTGGCCTTTACGCCCGGTGGGACGGCGCTGGCCGCCACCAAAGGCATCGCCGCGCGAACCGAAGATCGAGCTGAAAAAGTCGGAAAAGTCCCCTTGGTCCTGACCGCCGCCAAACCCGCCACGGCTCTGCCAACCTGGCGGGCCCTGGAACGGCTGGCCATGCTGGCCGTATTTGCGCAGCTCGTCGTATTCAGCGCGCTTGTCCGCGCTTTTAAGCGCTTCATAGGCTTCGGACGCGTCCTTGAACTTGGCTTCGGCGTCTTTTTCCTTACTCACGTCCGGGTGATATTTGCGCGCGAGCTTGCGATAGGCGGCCTTGATTTCCTTGTCATCGGCGCTCGGCTCGACACCCAGAATCTTGTAGTAGTCTTTAAAATCCATCGGCGGTTCACCATCCTTAATCGAGATCGCACAGCCCGGGGCACAACGTGCGCTGGTTTGCAGCTGTTGAGTCGTGTGGCCTGGGGGTGCGTCAAAGTGTTATCGGCGCTTGCCGTATGCACCAGATGTGGGGGCAAATGCTGAACTTTCAAGCACGATTTAACGGATGGTCGGCCTACGCATCCGCCCTCGACTGGCATACACTGCGCGGCCGTTTTTCAACCGGAACCCGATAGACATGAAAAACCCATCCCCAGCCCGTGCCTGCGGTATCGACTTCGGCACGTCCAACTCCACCGTCGGCTGGATCCGCCCCGGCATGGAAACGCTTATCGCGCTGGAGGACGACAAGATCACCCTGCCGTCGGTGGTGTTCTTCAACTTCGAGGAGCGCCGCCCGGTCTACGGTCGCCTGGCCCTGCACGAATACCTGGAGAACTACGAAGGCCGGCTGATGCGCTCGCTCAAGAGCCTGCTGGGTTCCAAGTTGATCAAGCACGACACCAGCGTATTGGGCACGGCGATGCCATTCACCGACCTGCTGGCGCTATTTATCGGCCAACTCAAGAGCCGTGCCGAAACCACCGCCGGCCGCGAGTTCGAAGAAGTGGTGCTGGGCCGCCCGGTGTTTTTCGTCGATGACGACCCGATGGCCGACCAGGAAGCCGAAAACACCTTGGTCGACGTGGCGCGCAAGATCGGGTTCAAGGACATCTCTTTCCAGTACGAACCGATTGCCGCCGCGTTCGACTACGAGTCCACCATCGAGAAGGAAGAGCTGGTACTGATCGTCGACATCGGCGGTGGTACGTCCGACTTCTCACTGGTGCGCCTCTCTCCGGACCGCCGCCACAACGACAACCGCCAGGACGACATCCTCGCCACCGGCGGCGTGCACATCGGCGGGACCGACTTCGACAAGCAACTGTCCCTGGCCGGCATGATGCCGCTGTTCGGCTACGGCAGCCGCATGAAAAGCGGCGCCTACATGCCCACCAGCCACCACATGAACCTGGCGACCTGGCACACCATCAACTCGGTGTACTCGCAAAAATCCCAGCTGGCCCTGGGCAGCATGCGCTACGACATCGAAGACACCGGCGGCATCGACCGCCTGTTCAAGCTGATCGAACAGCGCGCCGGGCACTGGCTGGCCATGGAAGTGGAAGAAACCAAGATCCAACTCACCCACGACGACAACCGCCACGTGCTGCTGGACCGCGTTGAGCCTGGGTTGAGCGTGGACCTGAGCCGCGCACTGTTCGAGTCGGCCATCGACGGCTTGCTGGAACGCGTGCGTAACAGCGTGACGCAGTTGCTCACCGATGCTTCGGTGGCGGTGGCCCAGGTGGACACGGTGTTCTTTACCGGCGGTTCCAGCGGCATTCCAGCGCTGCGCCACAGCATCTCGGCCATGCTGCCGAATGCCCGGCATGTGGAAGGGAATATCTTCGGCAGTATTGGCAGCGGTTTGGCGATTGAAGCGAGCAAGCGGTACGGATCTTAAGCGGCAAGCTTTGAGCTGCAAGCTGCAAGTAAAAGCAAATCTGCTCCTGCTTGCAGCTTGAAGCTTGTCACTCACAGCTGCTCTTAAACCATCCCGCCGAGCTTCAGCTCACTCTTCAGGTACGCGTAGTAAATCGGCCCCGCCACCACCCCCGGCAAACCAAACGCCGCTTCAAATACCAGCATCGCCAGGAGCAACTCCCACGATTTGGCACTGATCTGCCCGCCGACGATGCGCGCGTTGAGGAAGTACTCGACCTTGTGGATCACGATCAAATAGCCCAACGCTGCCACTGCCACCCACATCGACAGCGACAACGCGACGACGGTGATCAGGGTGTTGGACATCAGGTTGCCGATCACTGGCAACAGGCCGAGCAGGAAGGTCAGCACGATCAGGGTCTTGGTCAGCGGCAGGTGAATGCCGCACAACGGCAGCACCACTGCCAGGAAGATCGCGGTAAAGACAGTGTTGAGCGCGGCGATCTTGATTTGCGCGAAGACGATGTTGCGAAAGGCCTGGACCAGCAGGTGCAGGCGGTCGAACAGCGCGGCCGCCAGGGGTTTGCGCTTGGTCAGGTCGGGCACCCGCTGCAGGGCGATGATCGCGCCGAGCACCATGCCGATCAGCAGGGTGACGAACATGTGGGCGGCGTCCTTGCCGACCAGTTGCAGTTCGCTCAGGTGCTTGCTCAGCCAGTCGCCGATGGCCACGCGGAACTCGGCGGCACTGGCGGGCAGGTAGGCATCGAGGAACGGCGGCAACTGGCCGCGCGCGCGGTCGACCACCCCCATGAACTTGTCGAGGGAGGCCCCGGGATTTTCCGCTTCGTGGAGCAGGAAGCTGATGGCGCCGGCGAAGATCAGGGCGAGCACGCTGACGATCAGGGTGCCGAGCAAGGCCACCGCCAGCCAGCGCGCGCGGCGGCCTTCGATCAGCCGTTGCAGTTGGGGGGTGAGCATGTTGACCAGTTCATAGACCAACAGGCCGGCCAGCAGGCTGGGCAGCAATTTCAGCGGCAATACCAGCAACAACCCGCCGAAAATGATGATGTAGCTGGACAGCAACAACACATGACGCTGAGAAAACGTTGGCATACAGCCTCAAAACGAACGGCGTTAAAGGATGTGTAGGAGCGAGCTTGCTCGCGAAGGTCGCCAACGATAACGCGTTTATTCTGAATAAACGCGGGGTAATTGCGTTCTTCGCGAGCAAGAACTAGGCGTCCCCCTCGCTCCTACAGGTGGGCTGCGTGCGAGTGTCGCAGCCTTCTAGGGCCGGGGGCTATCAATTCTTCAGGCAGGTACTCATGAACGTTTTGCGCGCATCGCCGGTCAGCGCCTTGGTTTTCGCCGACGCATTGCAATCCTTCATCTTCTGCTGCTGCGGCGTAAGCGTCTTCGCATCATTGGCCGCCGGAGCCGACAGGCAGGTTTTCATGAAAGCCTTGCGCTCGTCGCCCTTGAGCGTCTTGGTGGTGGCTTCGGCATTGCAGGTGGTCATCTTGTTTTGCTGGGCGGTAGCGGCGAAGCCCTGGGAACACAGCAGCAGGCCCATCATCAACAGCGGAATACGCAGCATCTTCATGGAGTTTTCTCCCTGTTACCGTGCCGGAAGGCACGGCCTCCCCAGCAGTGTAGCCAAACCTTGTTACATCTTCATCGGCCGCGAATATTCGTCCGCCGGTACTGCTCCGGCGTACAGCCGGCCTGGCGCTGGAACATCGCGATAAACGCCGAGGCGCTGCTGTAGCCGAGGTCAAACGCCACATTTTGCACACTGCGCTCGCTGTCGAGGGCTTCGATTGCGGCGAGGTAGCGCAAGCGCTGGCGCCATTCGCCGAAGCTCATGCCCAGTTCGCGCACAAATTGTCGCGCCAGGGTGCGCTCGCTTACATGCACCTGCTCGGCCCAGTGCGCCAAGGGGCGATTGTCGCCGGGGTCGGCTTGCATGCCTTCCAATACGCCGAGCAGCCCCGGGTGGCGGGCGTAGGGCAAGAAACACTCGTGGATCGGCGCCTGCTTGAGTTGATCGACCAGCACCTGGGCCAGGCGAATATCGGCATCGGTGTGTGGGATGTTGACGTCTCGCTGGGCGAAGTCGCTGAGAATGGCCTTGAGGATTTCGCTGATCGCCAGGGTGCAAGGCTGCTTGGGCAATTGCTCGCAGAGCTGCGGCGAAAGGCCCACCGAACGGTAGACAATCGCCTGGGCGTTGTAGGAGCTGTGTTCGGTATTGGGTGGGATCCACACCGCGTACTGCGGCGGCGACATAAAGCGGTTGCCGGCCACTTCCATGCGCATCACGCCACTGGCGGAGTAGTCCAGCGAACCCCAGACATGCTGGTGCGGGGTGCACTCAGTGTCGGGGGCAAAATCGGAGTAACGGAAGTACACGGGGCTGGGCAGGCGGCCAAAATCCGCGAGGCGTACGGTGTGTCTGGCCATATTGTCTGGATACAGAGGTCGTTTGTCTGGGTCGCAGTATAGGCTTCGATCCAGACAAGGGATAATCCTGCCTCATCAACACACTTGGTTTCTTTCGATGCAATACGCGTATCCCCTGCTGGCCATCTTTATCTGGGCCGGCAATACCGTGGTCAACAAACTGGCCGTGGGTTCGATCTTCCCCGCTGAAATCGGCTTTTACCGCTGGTTGCTGGCAGCACTGCTGTTTACACCGTTCATGCTCAAGCCAGTCATCGCCAACTGGCCGCTGATCCGCCCGAACCTGGGCAAGATCTGCGTCCTTGGCGTGCTGGGCATGGCGGTGTACCAAAGCCTGGCGTACTACGCCGCCTCGCTGACCAGCGCCACCAATATGGGCATCATCCTGTCGTTGATGCCGTTGATGGCCTTGACGGCGGCGATCATCAGCCTGGGCCAGCGCCTGACCTTTGGCGCGCTGACGGGTGCGGTGCTGTCGTTCGCTGGGGTTGTGGTGGTGGTGTCGGCCGGCAGCCTCGACGCGTTGCTGCAGCACGGCGTGAACCTCGGCGACGCGATGATGCTGGTCGCCACCCTGGCGTACGCGGTCTACAGCACCCTGTTGAAAAAATGGCAACTGCGCCTGCCGCCGCTGGTGCTCCTGTATTTGCAAGTACTGGTGGCAGTGCTGGTGCTGTTTCCGCTGTTTCTGTTCTCGACAAAAGCCGGCCTGGGCTGGGCGAATATTCCACTGGTGCTCTATGCGTGCTTGCTGGCTTCGATGCTCGCGCCACTGGCGTGGATGCATTCGGTGAAGACCCTGGGGCCAAGCCGCACGACGCTGTTTTTCAACCTGCTGCCGTTGATTACCGCGTTGATTGCCGCCGTGGTGTTGAAGGAAGAGTTGGCGCTGTATCACCTGGTGGGGGGCTTGCTGACCTTGGGCGGGGTGATTTTGTCCGAGCGTTGGACCACACCGGTGCGTCGCCAGGCTTAAACCCCGGCCGCCTTCAGGCGCTGGGCATGCTCGACGAACAGCCGGATTGGCTCGGCGCCCTTGCCTACCAAGCCCATGGACTGATTGACGATGTCGAAGTGGTCGAGGGCGTAGTCATCGCCGATCACCCGCCCCAGGTGCGAGCTGTAGCGTCCGACCATGCCGTCGCACTGGCCCTTCTCGCGCACGAAGCTGCGGGCGAACAATCGGCAACTTCGATTCGTCCCGTCCAGCAGGTTGCGCCCGCGATCGGTCTTGCCCGGTTGCAAGGTGCCGGACCATGAGTAATAGCGTACGCCATTGACCAACTCCGCCCCGTGGCCACCCCAGGTTTGCGGCAACCCTTGGGGATACTCGCGGTTGAACAGCGCCACGCCTGCGCTGGTCAGGGAATGGTGGGAGGCGTGTAAATCCGCCTTGAAGCGCGGGCCGCGATAGCCGGTCTCCAATAGGCTCATCACCCTGGCAACCAGATGAAACAGCGCGCTCATGAGCCGGCCCTTCACGCTGTCGGCCGGATGATGGGCGTGGATATGGTCCGCCAATTCCGAACCGTGGTTGGGCCCGGCCACCGACGTCACCGACGCCACCCACTCCGGGCGCTTGGCCGCCGCATAACGGGCGGTCAGGGCGCCCTGGCTATGGCCGATGAGGTTGACCTTGTCGGCGCCGGTTTCAAGGCGAATCCGCTCGATCTGCGTCAACAACTGCTCGCCACGCACCTCGCTGGAATCCAAAGGCGCCACCTGGATAGGAAACACCTGCGCCCCGCCCGCCCGCAGCGCCGGGACAATGCCGTACCAGTAGGGAAACAACCCCAGGCGCACGAACCCGAGCATGCCGGGCACCAGCACCAAGGGGTAACGCGTGGCTAACGACTGCGACATGAAGCGAACGTCCTTGATCAAGAAAGGATGATGGCAGGCTAGCGCAATTCCGGCGACGCGCTGATGACACTCCAGGCAAATCCAATAAAACTTTTTGCTGCGCCCGTGACTCACAACTTGGAGCGATCACGCCGACAGAGCGTGGCGTAAAACCGGATTAGCCCCAGGAGATTGAGATGACTGAAGCAAACTTGACTGACGTTGCGACCCTGCGCAGCCGCGCGCGCCAGAACGTCGAAAACGGTGCCGTGACCGAGGGCTATGACGCCGACCGCGAAGAAATCATCCGCCTGCTCAACGGCTCGCTGGCCACTGAGCTGGTGTGTGTGCTGCGCTACAAGCGCCACTACTTCATGGCCAGCGGCGTCAAAGCTGCCGTCGCCGCGCAGGAATTCCTCGAACACGCCACCCAGGAAGCCGAGCACGCCGACAAACTCGCCGAGCGCATCGTGCAGCTGGGCGGCGAGCCGGAATTCAACCCGGACCTGCTGTCGAAGAACTCCCACGCCCAATACGTGGCCGGTAACAGCTTGAAGGAAATGGTCTACGAAGACCTGGTGGCCGAGCGGATCGCGGTGGACAGCTACCGTGAAATCATCCAGTACATCGGTGATAAGGATCCAACCACGCGCCGTCTGTTTGAAGAGATCCTGGCTCAGGAAGAAGAGCATGCGGACGATATGGCCGACATCCTCGAAAGCCTGTAGTCCGAAGCATAAAAATAGGGGGAGCCGGTTAACCGGCTCCCCCTATTTTTACCTGCGATGACCGTTACTCAGTCAGAAACCAAGACAGGGCCATTCCAGCGAAGGAAGACATAGTGAGCAGGTAGGGAACTACTATCCAAAGTTTGAGACTTCTTGGAATACGTTTCACATCCTCAACGAGTACGAGGTATCTCCATTGAAAAAGCCTCGGCATAAGGATTACAGGGGCAATAGCGAAGAGACGTTTCAACTTCCCACCAAACGCTCCGAATCCAAACCTGTATTTGAACGTCACTATGAATGAGCTGAACTTGAGATAGTCTTCAGCCTCTTCAAGCCTTGTATAGATGACATATAAATTTAAGGGAAAGCTCAGCAACATCAACACACCCGACCACATACCGATGGACTCTGGCATCATTCCCCCCCTGAAACTTCATAAAGGCGGGTTCCTATTTGCTCACCCGTGTGGCTTCCTAAAGCACCCACGGCAAGGCCCCCAATGGCCCCACCCACTATGGCGCAGCCTAGCGCACTCGCTCCGGCGGTAGGGATGGCAAAAACCGCTGCACATATGGCAACCCCTGATGCCATGCCTGCGTATCCCCCGTAAGCCGCGCCACCGACTCCGAACACCAACTTCCCTCCCTCAACAAACTTCGCCCGAGTACATTCCTGCTCCCGCCCGGTTGAACACGCCTCCGTTATTTCCAACGCCGTCGCTCCAACATCCAGCGCGATACCGATATAAGTGCCCTTTTTCAACATCTTTGATGCCTTGGCGATGCGCTTGACTGTCTCTTCGTACTTGCGAATTTCACCGTGATGCCAATAGCTTTTAGTCGAAATACCCAACATCTTTTTGATCGACCCTTCATTTTTCAAGCCCGTACCCAAACGAGCCATCCCCGAAAGCTGCCCCTCCAGCTTTGCAAACAACACCCTGCGCTTAGCCAGAAACTCATCCCTCGCGGCCGTTGTGCCCTTGCTCAAGTGCTGCTTATGCAAAGCGTCGATTTCCTGAAGTGTGCTCTCGACAGCCGCAAGATGCTTACTCCAGGCACTGCTGGCACTCCCGACACCGATCGAAGCGTTGGTCATGATGACCTGTAGTAGATCGTAGTTTTTGATCAAAAACTGATCGGTTGCGGAATGCGCCAGCAACGCCTGTTTTATGTTCTGCGCTGAGCGCATCAGTTGCGCTTCTTCAGCGGTGCAAGACGCCGTGCGCGCATCAGGAATGATCACCAACTGCCCTGGCAGTACCACGACATTGCGGATGTGCTGGTTGACGATGTCGAACTTTGTTTGTGTATGGGGGTTAAGAGAAAGGCTGAGCTTGAGCAGTGGATAAGGCTGCGGCCGCTCATTGATAAATGCGTAGGCTCCCTGCATGGATTACACCTCCAAGTGACTGTGGCGGCCGACTATAGGAAGGCAACCCAGGAGGCGTAAGGGGAATCAGGGGCGGTTTTAGCGCTTCAGAAATGAGCTACACAAGACCAGGATCATACTTACGGCACCGTGATAAAAAAGGCGACCCGAGGGTCGCTCTTTCTGACAATTTCGACGATCAACCTTTCACCGTCTTCGGCGCCTTGCCTTCCCTCATCTGCTGCAACAACGGTGCACACTGGTTCGGCGCATCGGCGCTCGGTGCCACCAGCGCCAGCAGGCCCGCTGCCGGGCCGGCGATCACGCCCAGTGCCACCATGCCCGCGCCACGCAGGGCCAGGGGGATGGCTTTCACCCCCGCATTCGGTTTGATAAACGGGCCGTTGACGTACAACGGCGAACGCAGGGAAAACAGGCGGAAGCCCTTGGACTCGGGGGTGATGGTCAGGTCGAGCTGTTCGGTGGCCATGTTGGCGGTGCCATCGATATAGATGATCGCGTTCTCGGTATCGAACACAAACAAGCGCGTGGTCGCCAGGCCGGTCTTGATCCCGAAATCCGCCGCCGCGCAGTTGATCTTCACTTCCTTGTCGCCAAACAGGCGGCCCACCACATAGTTGCCGACGTTGAGCCCGGCAATTTCCATCAGGCCACGGCTGATGGCGCCGTCGTTGATCAGCATCTTCAGGTCACCGTTGGAGGTGCCGAGCAGCGCCGCGACGGAGTTACCGCGCCCGGAAATATCGGCATCGCCGTTGAGTTCACCAAAGCTGGTTTTCATCGGCTCGAAGGTCGGGAACAACTGCTTGAGCTTGAAGTTGCGCGCCGTGAGTTTGGCGCGACCTTCCATCGGCGTGGTACGGCCGTTCAAGCGGATCTGCGCATCCAGCTTGCCGCCGGCTACGCCGAATCGCAGCGGTTCCAGGCTCAGTTCGCCGTCGTTGAGCACCAGGTGGGTGTACAGGTCGTTGAAAGGCAACTCGGCACTGTGCACGATGCGTTTACCGGTGAATTCCACATCGGCATCCATGTCGCGCCAGCGCTCGGTGCGGAACTCTTCCACCGGCAGTACTTTGGTCGCCGGTTGTTTGCTCTCACCGCCACGGGCTTTTTGCTTGGCGTTGGAGTCGGCACCGATCAGGGGGGCGAGGTCGGCCATCAGCAATTGGTTGGACACCAACGCACCGCTGAGCTTGGGACGTGGCTGGCTGGCGACATAGGCGAGGTTGCCGTGAATATCGCTGTTGCCGATCTTGCCGTTGAAGTTTTCGTAGCTGAACGACGCGCCGCTGGCCTCGTGCAACTTGGCGATCAAGTGGCCGTCAGTGGAGTAGGCCGGTGAATCCGGCAGGGTGACGCCGGTCAGCGGGTAGAGGTTACCCAGGCTGCTGCCGGACAGTTTCAGGCGCAGGTCCAGGGCGCCGAGGTTCAAGGGGTCGGTCAAGGTGCCTGCCAGCGCGATGCTGGTATCGGCGATCTTGACCTGGGCTTGCAGCGGAAACGGCTTGGCCGCGTCCTGCAAGGCCAGCAGGCCACCGATCTTGCCGCTGCCGTCGAGCTTCTGGCCGTGGTACTGGCCTTTAACCTTGAGGGCGAACGCATAATCCTGGGGCGCGGAGCCTTTTTCCAGGGCCTTTTTGGCATCGGCGTCGCCGACGATTTCGCCGAACGGGATCGGCTTGCCCAAGGGGTCGATGATCACGTCCAACTGAGTCTTGAGAGTCTGGTCGTCGAGGGTCACGTGGCCCTTGTCGAAACCAATGGCGCCGATGTCCACCACCCAGCTGGAGGGCTCGGCGTCAGGATCCTTGGGGTCGAACTTGAACGTCCAGTTGGCGCGGCCATCGGCCAGGCGCTGCAACTCGGCACTCGGCTCGGTGAGGTCGATACGCGGGATCACCACACGCTGCACCAGCAACGCCAACGGCGAAATGCGCAGCTCGACCTTTTTCAGCGTGACCATCTGCGGTTTTTTCGACCAGTCGGGGTTGCCCAGGGTCAGGTCCTCGGCAATCACATGGGGCCACGGCACCCAGGCGCGCCAACCGCCTTCATCGGGCTCACGCGCCCACACCACCGCCAGGTTGCCGTTGATGGCAAACGGACGATGCAGCTCTTCGGAGACTTTGGCATTGAGCGGAGGCTTGATGCGGTTCCAGTCAAAGAACACCAGGACCAGTACCACCAAAGCGATTAACACAACGAAGCTGGCGCAGCTCCAAGTGACGATTTTACGAGTGCGCGTCATTGCACAGAACTCCTGAATACGACCGGCTGAACCAACACCTGTAGGACAGCTTATAAAACTACGACTGGCAAACCGCCCATGGGTTTAACCCAAACTCCGATTTACCCGTAAAAACCCACTTTCCTGACCGACTCGACAGATTCGATCATCCACAGCGCACCATTGTTACCCAGGTTCGTGTCGAAAATACCCACCTCGGTGCAAAAGCGCGTGCTTGAGAGGCCCGAGCTAGAGCCTCTCTCACGAACAATCAATTCTGTTGATTATTACCATTGTGTTTATGAACTTTTATATCGACTTATCGAGAGTAGCATTAGCTCCGTACCCACTTTATCGCCCTCCCAAGGAGCAACCCATCATGAAACGCCAAGTACTCGCTACCGTCCTGTTATCCATCCTGGCTTCCAGCGCCTTTGCCCTGCCAGCCGCCGAACAGGTCACCCCACAAGTCAAAGCCGACGCCGCTCACTTCAACCAGACCCTGGCTCGCAGCGGTTCGCAAGAAGATGAGAACCGTGACTACGCCAAAGGCGCTGTTGCTGAGAATGGTTCGGAACACGCCAACAAACGCGCCTACACCGAAGGCCTGACCGAAAACGGCCGTGATCGCCTGGAACAGAAAGGCCTGGTTGAAGGCGGTGCGGAACAAGTCAACGAACGTGCCTACACTGAAGGTGTTGCCGAAGGTGGCCGTGATCGTCTGGAACAGAAAGGCCTGGTTGAAGGCGGTGCGGAACAAGCCAACGAACGTGCCTACACTGAAGGTGTTGCCGAAGGTGGTGCCGATCGCCTGCAAGAACTGCATCAAGCTCAGAGCTAACCCGTGGTGGCCCAGAAAAAAGCCCGATCTGCCGATCGGACTTTTGACTTTTTGTAGAGCCTGTCACGCAACACTCCCCCCTATCCCCCGCCAAGTTCGACGTCAGCGAAGCTGTTTTGCTAGAGTGCGTCGCTGTACTTGCCGACAAAGCCCGCCCGCCCATGCTGCCCCGCGCCGAACAGAAGCAACAGACCCGCCTCGCCCTGATGGACGCCGCCCGCCATCTGATGGAGTGTGGCCGTGGGTTTGGCAGCCTGAGCCTGCGTGAAGTGGCCAAAACCGCAGGCATTGTCCCCACCGGTTTCTATCGCCACTTTGCCGATATGGACCAGCTAGGGCTTGTATTGGTGAGTGAGGTGGGCCAGACCTTTCGCGCCACCATTCGCCTGGTGCGCCACAACGAATTCGTGATGGGAGGCATTATCGATGCCTCAGTGCGGATTTTTCTCGATGTGGTTTCGGCCAACCGCTCGCAATTCCTGTTCCTGGCGCGCGAGCAATACGGCGGTTGCCTGGCCGTACGCCAAGCCATCGGCGCCTTGCGCGAAGACATCACGCGCGACCTGGCGGCCGACCTGACCCTGATGCCCAAGTTGCAGCACCTGGACGCCGAAGGCCTGCACGTAATGGCCGACCTGATCGTCAAGAGCGTGTTCGCCACCCTTCCCGATATCATCGACCCACCGGCCCAGGCCTTGCCTGCCCACCTCACGCCCCAGGCGAAAATCACCCAGCAACTGCGCTTTATCTTTATTGGCCTCAAGCATTGGCAAGGTCTGGGCAGTACGGAGTAAGCCGGTCAACCCGCAGAGTGAAAGCGCTTGGCGGTGTTGTAGTTTTTGTTCCAATAGCGATTGCTCAGTGAATCGATTCGCACCTTCTTGCCGGAACGTGGGGAATGAATGAACTTGCCCTCGCCTATATAGAGGCCGACATGGCTGACCTGACCGCGCCCGTTACCGTTGAAGAACACCGCATCCCCAGGTTTGAGCGCACTACGCTTGATCGTCTTGGCGTTTGAACGGTGCATTGCCGCCGTGGTGCGGGGTATACGGATATTGGCTTCGGTCTTGAACAGGTAGACCAGCAAGCTGCTGCAGTCGAAGCCCTGCTCCACGGTGCTCCCACCCCATTTATACGAGGTGCCCAGCAATTCATGGGCACGGTCAATCACATTGTCGATTGCTGGCCGCTGTTCCAGCAATTGCAGGGGCGTCGCGATTGCAATAGGGGCTGTCGCGCGCTGTTGGATATTGGCCGATGAGGAGGGAGTGACCAGGTAAAGACTGATAATGAATAAACACACAATTGATTTAAACATAATGGAACTCGCCGTGGTTTTTTAGCACAGGGCGAATCCTAATGATCCGTCACGTAAGCAGGTGAACTCCAAATCCTGAGATCCGGTAGGACAAATCTGAAATTTCACCGTACGAAAAGGATGGAAGGCACTTCATGCAATAAACATCACCCCCCTCAACTAAAAACGCCCCATTTCAGCGCTGCAAACAAGACATCGCACCAACTTGAATCACTCAAACCACTCACGAACGCCCCATTCGGTGGCACATCCACGCGCGCCGACAGAGAATTCCTACGCCTATACGTGATTGGCAAGCCCCTTGCTCTAGCACTTCCATCGCTCATAGCTGGAAGCTTCCTGATGCTGGTGATCCACCGCCGAATCGCCCCCCAAGCCCTCTGGGCCGCTGAGCTGCTGCTGAACTTCGAAGCACGCAGCAAGAGCCGCCTGCGCTGTTTCAGTGCCGATGGTGAAGACGTCGGCCTGTTCCTGGAGCGCGGCCAGCCGCCGTTGCACGATGGCGAATTCCTACAAGCTGAAGACGGACGTGTCGTACGCGTGTGCGCCCGGCCTGAACAGCTGCTGCACGTCACCTGCAGCAATGCCTTTGAACTGACCCGTGCCGCCTATCACCTCGGCAACCGCCATGTGGCCTTGCAAGTGGGGGATGGCTGGTTGCGCCTGCTCGATGACTACGTGCTCAAGGCCATGCTTGAGCAACTGGGTGCCCACACCGAAACCATCGAGGCGCCGTTCCAACCGGAACACGGCGCCTATGGCGGCGGCCACCATCACTCCCGTCATGGCGATGAAGATTTCAACTACCCGCCCAAGCTGCATCAATTCGGCGTGCGTCTATGAACCCAGCCTGGGCGCTGCTGCGTCTGGCCAGTCCGCAATTGCCGATTGGCGGCTACAGCTATTCCCAAGGCTTGGAAATGGCCGTGGAGAACGGCCGCGTCAACGATGCCGCCAGCGCTCGCCGCTGGATCAGCGACCAATTGCTGCTGAACCTCGCGCGCTTCGAAGCCCCACTGTTGCTCGCCCACTGTCGCGCCGCCGCCGAGCAGGAGTGGTCAGCGTTGGCACAACTGTGCGACGCCCATCAAGCCAGCCGCGAAACCCGAGAGCTGTATCAGGAGAGCCGGCAGATGGGCTATTCCCTGCAACAGCTGCTCAATGGTCTGCCGGAACTGGACAACGCCGCCCGCGCCTTTCTTGAGCAACGCCGCGAACCGCACTTGGCCCTGGGTTGGGCACTGGCCGCACGTGCCTGGGCCATCAGCGCCGACGACGCCCTCGCCGCCTGGCTCTGGAGCTGGCTGGAGAACCAATTGGCGGTGCTGATGAAAACCCTGCCCTTGGGCCAGCAAGCCGCGCAACGCCTGACCAGCGAGCTGCTGCCACTGCTGCAACAGGCCCAGCAGGACGCCGTCCGCATCGACCCCCACCATTTCGGCAGCGCCGCCTTTGGCCTGTCCTTGGCGAGCATGGCCCACGAGCGCCAGTACAGCCGCCTGTTCCGTTCCTAGGGCTTTAAATTTTGGGCCTTTTATTTTGGAGAGTCAGATGAACACACAACCCCTGCGCGTCGGTATCGGCGGCCCGGTCGGCTCCGGCAAGACCGCCCTGACCCTGGCCCTGTGCCTCGCGCTGCGCGATCGCTACAACCTGGCGGTGGTCACCAACGACATCTACACCCGCGAAGATGCCGACTTCCTGGTGCGCAACCAGGCCCTGGCGCCGGAGCGCATCATTGGCGTGGAAACCGGCGGCTGCCCGCACACGGCGATTCGCGAAGACGCCTCGATCAACCTGGAAGCGGTGGACCAACTCAACCGCCGCTTTCCCGGCCTGGACCTGATCCTGGTGGAGTCCGGCGGCGACAACCTCTCGGCCACCTTCAGCCCGGAGCTGTCGGA
The DNA here is from genome assembly GCF_007858185.1 of Pseudomonas grimontii. GTDB lineage: Bacteria > Pseudomonadota > Gammaproteobacteria > Pseudomonadales > Pseudomonadaceae > Aquipseudomonas > Aquipseudomonas grimontii. The sequence continues at coordinate 435,057 of NZ_VFES01000002.1, read as the reverse complement.
CCTGACCATCTATGTGATCGATGTGTCCGCCGGCGACAAGCTGCCGCGCAAGGGTGGGCCTGGTATTTGCAAATCCGACCTGCTGGTGATCAACAAGATCGACCTCGCGCCGCTGGTCGGTGCCTCGCTGGAGCTGATGAACAGCGACACCCAGCGCATGCGCAACGGCAAACCCTTTGTGTTCAGCAACCAGAAAACCGGGGTCGGCCTGGAAGAAATCGTCGCCTTTATCGAACGCCAAGGCCTGCTGACCGCCGCCTGATCAACCCATAAGGAACCTGTTTATGAGCCTCAATAAACTCCTCGCAGCCGCCGCCCTGCTGCTCGCACCCGCCCTGGCCTTCGCTCACCCTGGCCACGGCGACAACGGCCTGGTGGCCGGTATCAGCCACCCGCTGGGCGGCCTCGACCACCTGCTGGCCATGGTCGCGGTCGGCCTGTGGGCCGCCCAACAAAAGGGCGCCGCGCGCTGGGCCCTGCCGTGCACCTTTGTCGGCACCATGCTGATGGGCGGCGTGCTGGGTTTTGAAGGGCTGCAATTGCCCGCGTTGGAAAGCGGGATTGCCGCCTCGGTGCTGGCCCTGGGCCTGGCGGTAGCTCTGGCGGTGCGTCCGCCGTTGTTCATGGCCATGGGTGCGACGGCGTTGTTTGCGTTGTTCCACGGTGTGGCCCATGGCTTGGAGCTGCCGGACATGTCGAGCCCTTGGGCGTATGCCGCAGGGTTTGTCGGCGCGACCGCAGCACTGCACGCTGCCGGCTATGCGCTGGTGCGCTGGCTGCCGGCCGCGGCGGCGCCGTTGGTACGGATTGCCGGGGCGGCTTCGGCGGCGACTGGGGTGTGGCTGCTCGCCAGCTAAACGTCGCAAGCTACAAGCGGCAAGTAAAAGCCGAACCGCTCTTACTTGCAGCTTGCAGCTCACAACTTAACGCTGCCCCTCTGCTACCATGCGCGCCTACGCCCCTGCCGTGACGACGCCAGCCGATGCCCATCGCTCCAAGCTCCGCCCCTCAGCCTTCATTGAATGCCGTGCTCACGCACTTCCACACCCTGATCGTGCCGCTCTGGCAGGGCCCTGGCTGGAATGCCGAATTGGCGTTGCCCTATGAGGCGCTGGACGCCGATCACCGCCCACTGCCCCCGCAACGCTACCGCGCCATGGCCTGCGCGCGGCAGTTGTACCTGTTCGCCAGCCTGATCGGCGAACCAGGAGCGGCCTTCGCTGAAGAGCGCGCAGCAGTGCTGTTCCGCTCCCTGCAACGGCATTTCCACGATGCCGAACACGGCGGCTGGTTCTACAGCATCGACCCCACCGGCCAGCCGCTGGACAAGCGCAAAGACCTCTACACCCACGCCTTCATCATCTTTGCCTGCGCCCATTACTGGGCCAAGGTGCGTGAGCCGCTGGTGGAATCGGTGCTCAACGCCGCGCTGGAAGTGGTCGCCCAACGCTTCGCCACCGAGGATGGCCTGTACGAGGCCGTGCTGGAACGCAACTGGTCATCCCTCACGTCCGGCCCGCTGCAAAACCCGTTGATGCACCTGGCCGAAGGTTTCCTCGCCACCCTCGCGGTGCGCGAGGATGCCCCTGTGCAAGCGGCCCTGCTGGCCTTGGCGACGGCCATGCAGCAGCGTTTCATCGACCGCCCGCACGGCGTGATGATGGAAAAACCGCTGGGCGCTGTGGATAACTGGTTTGAGCCGGGGCACCAGTTCGAGTGGTTCTTTTTGCTCGAATCGTCGCCTGTGCTGCGCGGCACGCCGCTGCATGCGTCGCTGACGCGGGCGTTTGCCTACGCAGAACTCAAGGGAGTGGATAACGCGACCGGGGCGGTCAGCGGCATGTTGGCACTCGACGGTACCGTGCGCGACGGCACGCAGCGTATCTGGGCCCAGGCGGAATACCTGCGGGCACTGACCTTGCGGCCTGGCAGTGAGGCGGTGCTGCAGCGCCAATTGCTTGCGCTGCAACAGCATTTCCTGCATGAGAAAGGCTGGCATGAATGCCTGGATGCCAACGGTGCGGTGAGCCGGCGGGATATGCCATCGACCACACCGTATCATTTGGCAACCTGCTACCAGGGGCTGATCCAGCATCTTGGGTGACCTGATGGGCCTCATCGGGAGCAAGCCCCCTCCCACATTTGACCGTATTCACAAATCTAAATGTGTGAACACGACCCAATGTGGGAGGGGCGGTGCGACGATTCGACAAGCCCCCGATGGCAACGACGCGGTCTAGAGCCTTACTTGGCCCCACGCTCAATCGCAAACCCAGCCCAGGTCTGGCTCACCGGCATCAACTCCAAACGGTTGATGTTGACGTGCGCCGGTGTGTTGAGCACCCAGAAGATGGTGTCGGCAATGTCCTGCGGCTGGATCGGCTCGGCGCCGGCGTAGGTGGCGTCGTAGCGCGCCTGGTCACCGCCGAAGCGCACCAGGGAGAACTCGCTTTCGCACAGGCCCGGCTCGATGTTGGTCACACGTACGCCTGTGCCCTGCAGGTCGCAGCGCAGGTTCAGGGAGAACTGCTTCACGAATGCCTTGGAACCGCCATACACATGGCTGCCCGGGTACGGGTAGCTGCCGGCGATGGACCCCAGGTTGATGATCCCGGCGCCACGGCCGTGAGCGATCAGGCGCGGCAGCAGCAGGCTGGTGGTGGTCAGCAGGCCTTTGATGTTGGTGTCGACCATGGTTTCCCAATCGTCGAGGTCGCACTTGGGCGCAGGGTCGGTGCCCACGGCCAGGCCGGCGTTGTTGATCAGCCCGCGCAAGGTGGCGAACGATGGCGGCAGGTTGGCGATCGCCTCTTCCATGCCTTTGCGATCCCGTACGTCCACCACCAGGCCGTGCACTTCGGTCTGCTTGGAAAGCTCTTCGACCAGCGCATTCAAACGCTCGGCACGACGACCGGTGAGCACCAGTTTCCAGCCGGCTTCGGCAAACCGACGGGCGCAGGCTTCGCCGAAACCTGAGGTGGCGCCAGTAATAAACAGCGTGTTGGACATGGTGTTCTCCTTGCGGGCATCGGGAAAAAAATCAGCCAGCAGAATGCCCTTACGCCGCAGTTGCGGCAACCGCTATGCACATAACTTCACGCACGCCTGGTCATTTTTTAACCACCACGAACAACGCCTTATAAACCGTGGCTTGCAGCTATGTGCGCGCAGGTTATCCACAGCTGCGCCCACAGTCTTTGGGGGCAAGTGCAAAACGCTTCAGACCACTGTGTACAAGGCTTCCAGGCGATTTTAGAAAGTTTTTTGCTTGACCTTGGTCAGGCCGTATGTAGGCCTATCGGCAGTGAGGAAATCAGGACGATGGCTCCAGGCCAGTCACTACGGCCTCTGCGGACGTCTTTCCAGAGTTTAGTCACAGACTTATCCACAGGCAGAAGAGACATGTTTCGGTCACATACCTGTGTCTTTAAACAGGTTGACAAACCCCTCGACAGGTCGCCAAAAAGCAGCTGCTCAAAAAATAACCACAACGCTGAAAGCCACGGAATTAAAGGCTTTCAGCCAGCTACTCCCACGTTACCCACAGCCGGTTCCACAGTGGATGGGGACAAGTCAAAACTGTGACAAAACAGGGATTTGCGGCGGCTATATGTCGCGCTTTGGAGGGTGGCTGGATTTGTTTTCCACAATTTGGTGGAGAGCTTGTGGACAGTACAAAACCAAATGTGGGAGGGGCGGTGCGACGACTCGACTTGCCCCCAATGGCGGTGGGTCAGCATCAGATGTACTGACTGACACTCCGCTATCGGGGGCAAGTCGAGTCGTCGCACCGCCCCTCCCACAGGGGTACTGCGTCGTTATTTAGATCAGTGGCCGCCGAGGTAGGCGTTGCGCACTTCCTCGTTCACCAGCAGCTCCTTGCCGGTGCCTGTGAGGCGAATCTCACCGTTGACCATCACATACGCCCGGTCCGACAAGCGCAGCGCGTGGTTGGCGTTCTGCTCGACCAGGAAGATAGTCATCCCGGTGGAGGCCAGCTCGCGCAGGGTAGAAAAGATCTGCTTCACCACAATCGGCGCCAACCCCAGGCTCGGCTCATCCAACAGCAACAGCTTGGGCCGGCTCATCAGCGCGCGGGCGATGGCGAGCATTTGCTGCTCGCCACCCGACATGGTCATGGCGCGCTGGTTACGCCGCTCCTTAAGCCGTGGGAACAGCTCGAACATGCGCTGCATGTCCTCGCTGGCGAACTTGTCACCAATCGGGATGGTGCCCATCAGCAGGTTTTCCTCGACGGTCATGTCGGGGAACACCCGCCGCCCTTCCGGCGACTGCGCAATGCCGTTGGAGGCGATGTAGTGGGACGACTTGTGGGTAATGTCGACGCCGTTGTAGAGGATCTGCCCCGACTCGGCCCGTGGCTGGCCGAAGATCGACATCAGCAGCGTGGATTTACCCGCGCCGTTGGAGCCGATCAGGCTGACGGTTTCGCCTTCATTGATGTGCAGCGAGACTTTTTTCAGGGCCTGGATCGGGCCGTAGAACACGTCCAGGTCCTTCATTTCGAGGATAGGTGCACTCATACCAGCTCCTCTTCGTCCGCGCCCAGGTAGGCGGCAATCACTTTCGGGTCGTTGCGGATCGCTTCCGGCCCGCCTTCGGCGATCACGTTGCCGTGGTCCAGCACCACAATGTGGTCGGAAATACTCATCACCATGCCCATGTCGTGTTCGATCAGCACCACCGTCAGGTCGTGTTCGTCGCGCAACAGGCGAATCATCGCGCTGAGGGCTTCGGTTTCCTGGGGATTGAGGCCGGCAGCGGGCTCGTCCAGGCAGATGATCTGCGGCCGCGTGCACATGGCGCGGGCGATTTCCAGGCGGCGCTGTTGGCCGTAGGAAAGCTCGCCGGCCAGGCGGTTGGCGCAGTCCACCAGGTCCACCACTTCGAGCCAGTAGAACGCGTGGTCGAGCGCATCGCTTTCGGCCTTGCGGTAGCCCTTGGTGTTGAGGATGCCCGCCAGCATGTTGCGGTTGACCCACATGTGCTGGGCCACCAGCAGGTTTTCCAGCACCGACATTTCCTTGAACAGGCGAATGTTCTGGAAAGTTCGCGCCAGGCCGGCGCGGTTAACCAGGTGGGTGCCGCCAAACATCTTGTAGTACACCCGGCTCAAGAAGCTTTTTGGCGACACGAAGTCGATCGCCTTGAAGCGCTCGCCAAGCAGCTGGATCACGTTGGTCTGCTTGCCGCGAATGTTCAGTTCGATCTTGCCGCCGCTGGCTTTGTAGAAGCCGGTGAGGCAGTTGAACACGGTGGTCTTGCCCGCGCCGTTGGGGCCGATCAGGGCGAAGATCGAGTTGCGTTCGACCTTGAGGCTCACATCGCTCAAGGCCTTGATGCCACCGAAGTGCATCATCAGGTGTTCTACGCAGAGGACGACTTCCTTGCTCATGGCGCCACTCCTTTACGTGGGGTCACACCGGTACGGCTGATCCGGATCAGGCCGCGCGGTCGCCAGATCATCATCACCACCATCAACACGCCAAACAGCAGCACGCGGTATTCGCTGAAGCTGCGCAGCAGTTCAGGCGCGACGGTCAATACAAACGCCGCGATCACCACGCCGACCGTCGAGCCCATGCCGCCCAACACCACGATGGCCAGGATCAGCGCCGACTCGAAGAAGGTGAACGACGACGGGTTGACGAAGCCTTGATAACTGGCAAAGAACACCCCGGCCAAACCGGCAGTTGACGCGCCGATAGTGAAGGCCGAGAGCTTGACCAGCACGTGGTTCAGGCCCATGGAGCGGCAGGCGATCTCATCTTCGCGCAAGGCTTCCCAGGCCCGGCCGACCGGCATGCGAGTCAGGCGGTGCTTGATGTACAGCACGGCCAGCACCACCAGGAACAGCACGATGTAGATGAACATGAACTTGATGTTGGGGTTGTAATCGATGCCGAAGAACTCGTGGAACGGAATCCCGCCCTCCTTTGCCTTGCGCCCGAACTCAAGGCCAAGGAAGGTCGGCGAAGGCACCGGCATACCGTTCGGGCCGCCGGTGAACGACAGCCAGTTATTGAGGACCAGGCGAATGATTTCACCGAAGCCGAGGGTCACGATGGCCAGGTAGTCACCGTGCATTCGCAGTACCGGGAAGCCGAGTATGCACCCCGCCAGCGCCGCCGCGATGGCTGCCAGCGGCAACACGCTCCAGAAGCCCAGGCCGAGGTATTGATAACCCAGCGCCAGGCCGTAGGCACCGATGGCGTAGAACGCCACGTAACCCAGGTCGAGCAGCCCGGCCAGGCCGACCACGATGTTCAGGCCCAGGCCCAGCAACACGTAGATCAGCCCGAGGATCACCACGGTCAGCAGGTACTTGTTGGCGAAGATCGGGAACACGATGGCGATCACGATCAGTGCCGGGATGATCCAGCGCAGCCGCGACTTGTAGTCCGGTGGCAGCACATGCACGCCGGAGCCGCTGCTTTCGAAGCCCTGCAGAATCTTCAGGCCCTTGGGGGTTTGCAGGAACAGGCTGAGGGCAAAGCGCCCGGCCATCACGATGGCGACCAACGTGGCGACGCGCGCAGGCTCCAGGTTGAAGCTGTAGCCGTCAAGGACTACGCCGACGATCGGACCGAACACGATCAGCGAAATAAGGCCGGCGAGGACCGTATCGACCACACTTTTCTTGATATCGATGGGTTTGGCAGCAGACATGTTTACACCTTCGCCACAAGTGGGCGACCAAGCAGGCCCTGAGGACGGAAAATCAGAATCACCACCAGCAGGGAGAAACTGAACACGTCTTTGTAGTCAGAGTTGATCAACCCCGAGAACAACGACTCGGAAATACCCAGGATGATCCCGCCCAGCATCGCCCCAGGCAGGGAACCGATGCCGCCGAGCACCGCTGCGGTAAACGCCTTGATGCCGATGATGAAGCCGGCGTAGAAGTCGAACGTGCCGTAGTTGAGGGTAATCAGCACGCCGGCCAGGGCCGCCATGGCGGCACCGATGACAAACACGTAGGAGATGACGCGGTCGGTGTTGATCCCCAGGATCGAGGCCATCTTGCGGTCTTGCTGGGTGGCGCGGCACATGCGGCCGAGCTTGGTGTACTTGATGATGTAGGTGAGCAACGCCATGCCGGCAAACGCCGCCACGAGGATGAAGATCTTGGTGTACGTGAGCTGGACGAACCCACTGCCGATATCGACGCGCCAGGCGCCGGCCAGCAGGGTTGGAATGCCTTGTTGTTTCGCGCCCTGGGCGATCTGCGCGTAGTTCTGCAGGATCAGGGAAATCCCGATGGCGCTGATCAGCGGAGCCAGTCGGGTGGAGTTGCGCAGCGGTTTGTAGGCGACCCGTTCGATAACCCAACCGTACACGCCGGTGACGACCACGGTGAAGATCAGGGTGCCGAGAATGAGCAGCGGGAAGGATTCGATGCCGAAGTAAGCCAGCAGTGCCAGACTGATCGCCGCGAGGTAAGCGGAAATCATATAAACCTCGCCGTGGGCGAAGTTGATCATGCCAATGATGCCATAGACCATTGTGTAGCCGATGGCGATCAGGCCATAGACCGACCCGAGGGTCAGGCCGTTGACCAGTTGCTGCAGGAAAATACCATCCATAACGCAATCTCACGCGGTGAGCACCTGCACACCAGTCGGTGTGCGGCGCTTCTGGAGGAAAAGACAGATCTCAATAACAACACGGGTCCCAATGTGGGAGGGGGCTTGCCCCCGATAGCGGTGTGTCAGTCAACAATTGTTCATCTGACGCACCGCATCGGGAGCAAGCCCCCTCCCACATGGATTACTTCTGCTTTTCCAACTGGTGGTATTTGCCGTCTTTATCCCACTGGTAAACCACGTAGTCGGAGACTTTCAGGTCGCCTTTCGCGTCCCAGGTCTTCTCGCCCATCACGGTTTTGACCGGGTGCGCTTTCAGCCATTTGGCTGCGTCTTCGCCCTTGTTGGACTTGGCGCCGTTGAAGCCGGCGGCCAGGGCCTGCAGCGAGGCGTAGGCGTACAGGGTGTAGCCTTCTGGTTCATAGCCGGCCTTGCGGAACTCCTCCACTACGGCCTTGCTGTCTGGCAGCAGGCGTGGGTCGGCGCCGAAGGTCATATACACGCCGTCGACGTATTGCGCGCCGCCAGCGGTGGCCACCAGTTCATCGGTCACCACGCCGTCATCGGACATGAACTTCACGTCTTTGAGACCAGCTTCACGAATCTGGCGAACCAGCGGACCGGCTTCCGGGTGCAGGCCGCCGAAGTAGACCACGTCGGCGCCCAGGGAGCGGATTTTGGTGACCAAGGCGCTGAAGTCTTTCTCGCCACGGGTCAGGCCTTCTTCCAGCACCGGCTTGACGCCGCGCTTGGTCAACTGGGCGGAGGTGGCGTCGGCCAGGCCTTTGCCGTAGGTGTCCTTGTCGTTGATGACGGCGACTTTCTTGCCCTTGAGCACGTCGACGATGTAATCGCCGGCGACGATGCCTTGCTGGTCGTCACGGCCGCACATACGGAACATGGCGCCCAGGCCACGCTCGGTCACTGCTGGGTTAGTGGAGCCTGGGGTGATCGCGATAATGCCCGCTTCGTCATAGACCTCGGAGGCCGGGATGGTGTTCGACGAGCAGAAGTGCCCGACCACGCCGATCACTTTGTCCTGATCCGCCAAGCGGTTGGCCACGGCCACGGCCTGCTTGGGTTCGCAGGCGTCGTCGCCGGCCACCAGTACGACTTTCTCGCCGTTAATCCCGCCGGCCTTGTTGATCACCTCGGCTGCCGCCTGGGCACCCTTCATGTACTGCTCACCGAAAGAGGCGTTGGCGCCCGTCATGGGCCCCGCTACGCCAATCTTCACATCAGCTTGAACAAACGTAGAAACACCCAGCGCCGTTGCAACGGCGAGGGCCAGAAAACCTTTCTTGTAAAACGTCTGGGACATGAGTGGTGCTCCGATATTTTTGATTTTTGGCACGACAACTTGCATTCAAACCTTTCACTGAAAGCTCAGAGCAAGCGTCGTGCCAGTACGTTTTTATTCTTCAAAAAGACACGGTGTCATTGTTATTACAGGCCTTTCGACTCCGCTCGCCAGGACGTGCAACCCCCTGGCATCAATAGGTGCAACCCACGGACCAAAAAAGTACAACCCTGGCGGGTCGCACCTGCAACCAAAGCAATAAACGATAGTTCCTACAGCTGTAACAGACTGCGTAACGGAACTGCACATTTACAGTGCGCGACTGCTACGACCTGCACCAATACAGATTAGTAGCCGGCGAAGAAAATGCAGGCTTCTGAGCGGTATTTCGCTGATCAGATCACGATCCTCAGGCATTGCCCGGCGTGATAGAGCGAAAATCCGGCTTCATACAGGCAACTGCGCAGCCCAACCCCCGCCAGCGGTTGCATGGGTGCAAACGGAATCGGCAACGCCTGGGGATTCTGGTGACACAAATAGTCGGCAAACGCCTTGCCGACCACGCTGCCGGTGGTCACGCCACGCCCGTTATAGCCGGTTACCGCCACCAGGCCGGGGGCTGGCTCGAACAGGCGCATCAGGTGATCGGGGGTGAAGGCGATGCAGCCGGTCCAGGTGAACTCCCATTGCACCGACTTGAGGTACGGGAAGTAGTGCTGCTGCACCCGATCAGCCCACGCCTTGAGGAACCACGCCGGTTTCTGGTTGCCGTTGCCCAGGCTGCCGAGCAGCAGGCGGCCATCGGCATCGCGGCGGATGCTGCTCAACACTTGGCGTGTGTCCCATGAGCCTTGGCCGCCGGGCAGAATCTGCTCGGCGGCGGCGTCGGCCAGCGGCGCGGAGGCGACCTGGTAGTAGTAGCCGGGGAAAAAATTGCGCCGCAGCTCGGTCCACTCACCTTCGGTGTAGGCATTGGAGGCGATCACCACCTGTGCAGCCTGCACAGCGCCCTGGGCGGACTGTACCGACCAGTGTGACCCCTGGCGTTCAAGCCGGGTGACCGGGGAATGGTCGAACAACTGCCCACCAAGGCCTACGGCGGCATTCGCCAGGCCACTGGTGTAGGCCATCGGGTTCAAGGTGCCGGCACGCCGATCCAGCAAGGCGGCGGCGATTTTCTTCGTGCCGGTGGCGTGCTCGCAGGCTTGGCCGGTGAGCAATTGCACCGGCGCGCCGCGGCGCTTCCACTGTTCTTCACGACTGCGCAAATCCGCCTCGCCACGGGCGTTATGCGCCATGTGCAGGGTGCCCTCGCGGCGTAATTGGCAATCGATGTTGTATTTGTCGATCAGGCTGAACACCAGCGACGGTGCCGCGCCGAGCATGCGGTTGAGCTGGCTGCCCACCGCTTCGCCGAAACCGGCTTCGATCTCGTCCGGGGGGATCCACAGGCCGGCATTCACCAACCCGACGTTGCGCCCCGAACCACCGTGGCCGGTGCGATGGGCCTCCAGCACGGCAACGCTTTTACCCTGTTCCAGCAAATGAATGGCGGCCGACAATCCGGTGATGCCGGCGCCGATCACGCACACATCCACCTTGACCTCGCCCTTGAGCGCGGCGCGATCGGGCCGGCCAGGGGTGAGGTGTTCCCACAAACATGTTTCGCGTAGTGCCATTGCCAGACTCCGGTGAGACCCAACAAACATCTGTTCCGAACAGCAAAGAGGTCATCTGTGGGAGGGGGCTTGCTCCCGATAGCGGTGAATCAGGTTCAAATGTGTTAACTGACACATCGCTATCGGGAGCAAGCCCCCTCCCACAGGTTTAATGGTGTTTCGACAGGAAATCAGTCGAAGGTAATGCCCTGGGCCAATGGCAACTCCAGCGAGTAATTCACGGTGTTGGTCTGGCGGCGCATATACCCGCGCCATGCATCCGAACCCGACTCACGACCGCCACCGGTCTCTTTCTCACCGCCAAACGCGCCGCCAATCTCCGCGCCGCTCGGGCCGATGTTGACGTTGGCGATCCCGCAATCACTGCCCACCGCCGACATGAACTGCTCGGCTTCACGCACATCAGTGGTGAAGATGCACGAGGACAGGCCTTGGGGCACGGCGTTGTTCAGGCGCAGGGCTTCGGCGAAGTCCTTGTAGCCGACGACATACAGAATCGGTGCGAAGGTTTCGGTGCACACCACATCGCTCTGCTCAGGCATTTCGACAATGGCCGGCGACACGTAGTAGGCGTTGGGGAACTTGTCTTCCAGCTGGCGCTTGCCGCCGAACACTTTGCCGCCTTCGCTCAAGGCCTGCTCCAGGGCGTCCTGCATGTTGTCGAAGCCCTGCTTGTCGATCAGCGGGCCGATCAGGTTGCCTTCCAGCGGGTGGCCGATGCGCACTTTGGAATAGGCGGCCTTGAGGCGGGTGACGATTTCTTCCTTGACCGACTCGTGGGCAATCAGCCTGCGCAGGGTGGTGCAGCGCTGGCCGGCGGTGCCGACGGCGCTGAACAGGATGGCGCGTACGGCCATGTCCAGATCGGCGCTCGGGCCGAGGATCATCGCGTTGTTGCCGCCCAGTTCGAGGATGCTGCGGGCGAAACGCGCGGCAACTTTCGGCGCTACTTCGCGGCCCATGCGGGTGCTGCCGGTGGCGCTGATCAGCGCCACGCGTGGGTCATCCACCAGCGCAGCGCCGGCATCGCGGCCGCCGATGATCACCTGGCTCAGGTACTCGGGGGCGCCGTCGAATTTCTTCAGCACGCGCTCGAACAGCGCCTGGCAGGCCAGGGCCGTGAGTGGGGTCTTTTCCGACGGTTTCCAGATCACCGCGTTACCGCACACCAGGGCCAGGGTGGTGTTCCACGCCCACACAGCCACCGGGAAGTTAAAGGCGCTGATCACCCCGACCACGCCCAGCGGGTGCCAGGTTTCACGCATATGGTGGCCCGGACGCTCGGAGGCGATGGTCAAGCCGTACAGCTGGCGGGACAGGCCGACGGCGAAGTCGCAGATGTCGATCATTTCCTGCACTTCACCCAAGCCTTCCTGGGTGATCTTGCCGGCTTCCCAGGACACCAGCTCGCCCAGATCAGCCTTGTATTCGCGCAGTACATCACCCAACTGGCGCACCAACTCGCCGCGACGCGGTGCCGGCACTTTGCGCCAAGCCTCGAATGCATGCTCGGCGCGACTGACCTGTTGCTCCACCTCGGCGGCACCCTCCCAGTGCACACTGCCGATACGGCTGCCATCAATCGGCGAATGCACGGGTTGTTTACCCGCCTGGTATAGCGCAGGGTTTACCCCGAGACGATCAAGCAATGCGGCAACCATGGGTCACTCCTTCAATCTGCAAACAAAAAATCGCACCGTGTCACGCACGGCGATCCAGGCCTTATTTGTAGCTGGCCCAAGACTTGCCAACAAACGACGATTAGGCGAGATATCATTCCGTTTATTCATGCAAAGAATAAAAAGAGGCGTGCCGTGCTGAACAAAAGACATTTGCCCTCGATCACCGCCTTGCAGTGTTTCGAGGCCGCCACCCGCCACCTGAGCTTCACCCGCGCCGCCGAGGAGCTGAACCTCACGCAAAGCGCCGTGAGCAAACAGGTCGCGCAGCTGGAAGAACTGCTCCAGCACCTGCTGTTCCGCCGCGTACGCCGCCGTTTACAGATGACACCGGCGGGCGACCTGTACCTGGTGGAAGTGCGTAAGATCCTCACGCAGGTGGAGATGTCGACCCACTACCTGCGCTCCTACGGCGGCGAGACAGAAGTGTTGCGCGTGTCCACGCCCTACACGTTTGGCGCGCGCTGGCTGGTGCCACGCCTCAAGGGCTGGCGCCTGCGCCACCCGCAGATCCACTTGGACCTGTGCAACGAACAGGAGCCGGACGAACTGCTGCAAGGCAAGGCCGACATGGCCTTCTACTTCGGCCAGGGCTCGCGCCCCGGCACCGAGAGCCTGAAGCTGTTCAGCGAAGAGCTGGTGCCGGTATGCGCCCCGGAAAGCCTGCCGGCGCAGCCGTTCACCGATCCCACGCAACTGAGCGACCTGGTGCTACTGCAAAACGCCTCGCGCCCCCAGGGCTGGCACGACTGGTTTGCCGATCAGGGGTATCACACCGAGCACAGCTACCACGGCCCGCGTTTCGACACCTTTTATATGTGCATTCGTGCGGCGCAGGTGGGGTGTGGCGTGGCGCTGCTGCCGCGCTTCCTGGTGGAAGAGGAACTGGCCGATGGCAAGCTGGTGATCCCCTGGCAGCATGCGATGCCGAGCCAGGACGCGTATTACCTGGCCTATCCGGAGCATTCGGCGGAAGTGCCCAAGGTGCGGGAGTTTGTGAAGTGGATGATGGAGCAGGTTCTTTAGTGCATGGAATACCGCTATCGGGAGCAAGCCCCCTCCCACATTTGAAATGCATTCCACGTGTGGGAGGGGGCTTGCTCCCGATGAGGCCAGTGGCCTAACCGAAAAAAATCACTGGCAAAACCCCACAGGTCTATGCGCCACTAGCCCCCTTCCTTAATTGTGCGTAAAGGTCGGCACCCATCGCCGACCCGTCTGGAGATTCCCGTTATGAGCGAGAGTGTGTTTGCCGATCGCATCGTGCAGAACTTGCTCGACACCGACTTCTACAAGCTGACCATGATGCAGGCGGTGCTGCACAACTACCCCAATGTGGAAGTTGAATGGGAGTTTCGTTGCCGTAACAGCGAAGACCTGCGCCCGTACCTGGCGGAGATCCGCTACCAGATCGAGCGCCTTGCCGAACTGAGCCTGAGCCCGGACCAACTGGGGTTCCTGGAACGCATCAGCTTTATGAAGCCGGACTTCCTGCGCTTCCTCGGGCTGTTTCGCTTCAACCTGCGCTATGTGCAGACCGGCATCGAGAACGGCGAGCTGTTTATCCGCCTGCGCGGGCCGTGGCTGCATGTGATCCTGTTTGAGGTGCCGATGCTGGCCATCGTCAGCGAAGTGCGTAACCGCTACCGCTACCAGACCGTGATCCTCGAACAGGCCCGCGAGCAGCTGTACCGCAAGTTCGACTGGCTGACGGCCAACGCCAGCAGCGAAGAGCTGTCCGAGCTGCAAGTGGCCGACTTCGGCACGCGCCGACGCTTCTCATACCGCGTGCAGGAAGAAGTGGTCAGCGTGCTCAAGCATGACTTCCCCGGACGCTTTGTCGGCACCAGCAACGTGCACCTGGCGCGCGAGTTCGATATGAAACCGCTGGGCACCATGGCCCATGAATGGATCATGGCCCACCAGCAACTCGGCCCGCGCCTGATCGACAGCCAGATCGCCGCCCTCGACTGCTGGGTCCGCGAATACCGTGGCCTGCTCGGTATTGCCCTGACCGACTGCATCACCACCGACGCCTTCCTCGGCGACTTCGACTTGTACTTCGCCAAGCTGTTCGACGGCCTGCGCCATGACTCCGGCGACCCGGTGCAGTGGGCCGAAAAAGCCATCGCCCACTACCACAAGCTGGGCATCGAGCCGATGAGCAAGACCTTGGTGTTCTCCGACAGCCTGTCGTTGCCCAAGGCCCTGGAAATATTCCGCGCGCTGCGTGGTCGCATTAATGTGAGCTTCGGCATCGGCACCAACCTGACTTGCGATATTCCAGGGGTGGAACCGATGAGCATCGTGCTTAAAATGACTGCCTGCAATGGCCAGCCCGTCGCGAAGATCTCCGATGAAGCGGGCAAGACCCACTGCACCGACCCGAACTTTGTCGCCTATTTGCGTCACGTTTTCAAAGTACCTGCCATCTCTAGCAAGGAGTGAATCATGCAAGCCGTACAGCGTGAGATTGCTGAACAGCTCAAGGTCCAAGCGCCGTTCAAGGACCAGGCCGCCCTCGAGGCCGAGGTTGCCCGGCGTGTGGCGTTCATCCAGGACTGCCTGCGCAATTCCGGGCTCAAGACATTGGTGCTGGGCATCAGCGGCGGCGTCGACTCCCTGACCGCCGGCCTGCTGGCCCAACGCGCGATGCAGGAACTGCGCTCCAGCACCGGTGACGAGGCCTACCGCTTTATCGCCGTGCGCCTGCCCTACGAAACCCAGTTCGATGAAATCGATGCCCAGGCGTCGGTGGACTTTATCGAACCGGACGAACGCCACACCGTGAACATCGGCCCGGCGGTGAAATCCCTGGCCAATGAAGTGGCCGCGTTTGAAGGCAAGGCGGCGGTGTCCCGCGACTTCGTGCTCGGCAACACCAAGGCACGCATGCGCATGGTGGCGCAGTACACCATCGCTGGCGCGGCCAGCGGCCTGGTGATCGGTACCGATCATGCGGCGGAAGCGGTGATGGGCTTTTTCACCAAGTTCGGTGATGGCGCCTGCGACCTCGCGCCGTTGAGCGGCCTGGTGAAAAACCAGGTACGCGCGATTGCGCGGTTCTTTGGTGCGCCGGAGTCGTTGGTGGAGAAGGTTCCTACGGCCGACCTTGAAGACCTGTCGCCAGGTAAGCCGGATGAAGCGTCACATGGCGTGACTTATGCCGAGATCGATGCGTTCCTGCACAGTGAGCCGGTGCGGGAAGAGGCGTTTCGGATTATTTGCGAGACGTACCGCAAGACCGAGCACAAGCGGGTGATGCCGTTTGCGCCGTGAGGTGAGCCAGATAGTGTTGTGCTGATTGGCAGGCCGCCATCGGGGGCAAGCCCCCTCCCACATTTGAATGTGTTCACAACTCAAGTGTGGGAGGGGGCTTGCTCCCGATGAACGATAACGCGGTCTTACTTGACGACCACAGTGCCTTTCATCATCGAGATGTGGCCTGGGAACGAGCAGAAGAACGCGTAATCCGTACCGGCGGCCAGTTTCGACACATCGAAGGTCACCGAATCTTTCTCGCCGGCACCAATGATCTTGGTGTGGGCGATGATGCGATCGTCACCCTCTTTCAGGTAGTTCTTGTCGATGCCAGCGGCCATGCCATCAGTGGCAACCGGTTGCATGTTGGCGGCGCTGGTCAGCACCCAGTTATGACCCATGACGTTTTTCGGCAAGCTGCCGGAGTGAGTCAGCTCGACGGTGAACGTCTTGCAGCTCTTGTCGATCGTGATTTCCTTGGTGTTGAAGGACATCTGGTCAGTGGAGTCGACGGTGACCTTGCACTCTGCAGCAAGCAACTGGCCGCTAGCCAGAGTCAGCAGGGAAACAGCAACGAGTTTGGCAAACATGTGAATCTCCAAGGCAGGGTTTAAACAACGCGTAATGCGACAAGGGTGCCTGAGGCAGGCAGAAATTCTTATGACCTGAATCAACAGATTGTATACAACTTTAGGCTATCAGACTTATCGACACAATCAACCAGCCAAAGTGCCGCACGTTGCCTATGATCGGCCCATCACCCACTGGAGTCCGAGCCATGCACCTCAACCAACTGTTCAATGGCCTTCTGGCCGCATACGCCTGCGGTAAGTGAAGGCCAAGCGCCCCTTGAAGCTGCTACCATGTCGTCCCAAGGCAGCTGCGCGCCGCCACCCTCACCTTCGACCCTAGAGGATCGCCCATGGCCAAACCTAATTACTCCTTCGCCAAACGTCAGAGAGACTTGGCCAAGGAACAGAAGAAAGAGGAAAAACTGCAACGCAAGAAAGCCGCTGTCGATGAAGAAGCGGGCGCACTGAACCCGGACGCGGAAGGTGAAGTGGCAGCAGACGAGACTGAAACCCCGAAAGACCCGGCTGAATAAATTCTGTTGTGGTGAGCAGGCCCCCCTGTCTCACCACAATCCACCGTTATTCCAGCGGCATCACCGTCACCCGCACCTCCGGGTCATGGCTCCCTCCCCCCAGAATCACCCCGCGCAACGGCGATACATCGGAGAAATCCCGGCCCCAGGCCAAGGTGATGTGCTCCAGCGCCGGCTGCACATTGTTTGTCGGATCGAAATCCACCCAGCCCGATACGGGGCAATACACCGAGACCCAGGCGTGGGAGGCATCGGCGCCGATCAGCCGTGGCTGGCCGGGCGGTGGCTGGGTGAGCAGGTAGCCGCTGATATAACGCGCCGCCAGGCCGCGCGAGCGCAGGCAGGCGAGCATCAGATGGGCGAAGTCCTGGCACACGCCGCGTCGGCGCTCCAGCACTTCCACCAGCGGCGTGGCGACCTGGGTGGCTTCGGCATCGAAGGTGAATTCACTGAAGATCTTTTCCATCAACGCCTGCACACCCAATAGCAATGGCGCGCCAGGGGGGAAACAGCTTTCCGAGAACTCGACGAAGGTTTTCTTCAGGTGCACGTAGGGCGATTCGAAGCGATAGCGACAGGCTTCGATCAACTCGGGCGACAGCGGCTGGCTGCTGTAGGTCAGGCTGTCGCGGGTCTGGTCCCAGGCTGGCGACTGTCGGAAATCCAGCACAGGCCGCGCCAGCACTTCCACGGTCAGCCCGGCATTGACCAACAGTTCATCGTGGGGCCGTTCGAACGCCAGGCGGGTGATCGGGTTGCCGAACACGTCCAGCTCGTCCCGGCGTGAAGACGGCTGCGGGCTGATATCCAGTTGCTGGTCGCTGCAACGCTGCCAGGCGCAGGGCCGCGGCCATAAATGCGCCAGCTGCTGGGCCAGGGACACCGGGCTGTCGTAGTGGTAATGGGTATCGTGGAAAATCTGGTAGCGCGCACTCATCACACCGACACCGTTTGCTGGCTGACATCATCCACATGGGCAAAGTGGCGCAAGGCCAAACGATCCGACACTTGCCCACTCTCATCGGCGACCGCTTGCAGCAGGTCGGCCAGGCCTTCCAGTGCGGCACGCACGCTGGATTCGCCAAACAACGGGTTCTCCAGGCAAGCCAGGTCGAAACGCGCCAGGCGCTCCACCAACGGCGCCAACCCGGTCTCCCGTGGCACAGCAAAATCATCATTAAGACGGCGCAGGGTACGGCTCACCAGTTTCAGCTGGAACAGCACCGCGTGGGGGTTCTGTTCGTCCAGCAACAACAAATCCAGGACCGGGATCAACTGCGGCACCGCCAGGTAGCGCGAGCGGTAGGTGATGCTGCTGTTGCCGAGCTCCAGCAACCACTCCAGTCCCGCTTGGTCGAACACCGCCACGCCGCGCAGGAATGCCGCCAGGCTGCTGCTGAGAAATTGCAGACGCTCGATGCGCCGGCCCATCATCAGAAAACGCCAGCCTTCGTCGCGGGTCATGTCGTCCAGGGCAAACCCGGACAACGCGGCCAGGGACATCACCAGGCGGTTGAGGAAATCCAGTAACTCGCCAAAATCCGGGCTTTCACTTTCCAGCTCCAGGGCTTCGCGTTGCAGCTCCACCAGGGCCTGCCAGTTCTCACGGGACAACTTGCCGCGCACCTGGGACGCCGCCCACTGCAAGCGTTGCAGGTTGGCGCGCAGGCTCGACGGCCAATCATCGCCGAGCAAGGCCGCCTGCAAACGCTCGGGCAACTCGCCCTCCTCCGGCAGCAGCCGCAGGTTTTCACCCAACTCGATTGCCGCCTGCAATGCCAGGGGGTCGTCGCCGTCGACATAGCGCGCCAGCACGATCCGCAGCCAGCGTGCACTGTCGTCGCAGCGTTCGCAGTAACGGCCGAACCAGAACAGGTTTTCCACCACGCGGGACGGTAGATAAGGGTCGCGGCGCACCAGGTCGTGTGCGCCAATCGCGCGCTGGGCGCGCCAATGCTCGCCACTGCTGGCGCGCTCACCCAGCACCCAGGTGTCCTTGCTGGCGCCGCCGCGCTGCATCGACACCACTTCAGCATCGGCATCGGCCGCCACGCGGGTCAGGCCGCCGGGCAGTACACGGTAGCCCTCCGCGCTGGCCACGGCATACACCCGCATGCCGATGGCACGGTGTTGCAAGTGATCCTCCACGGTGTGCCACACCGGTGCCTGGGACAGTTGCGCCAGCTCCTGGGCGACATAGGCGTACGGCCGTGCACGCATGCGTTCGGCCAGGGCCTGGCGTTGTTCGTCGTTCAAGTCGCGACCGAATACCGGGGTAAAACTTTGCGATGGAAACGCCGGTTTGATCAGCAGCTCCGGCAGTTTCTCCAGGGCTTCGGCGAGCACCGGCGCCTCACCGCACCACCAGGTGGCGATGGACGGCAGGATCAATTCTTCGCCAAACAGGAACTGGTTGATCTTCGGTAGAAAGCCCAGCAACCCGGGGGATTCCAGCACGCCGCTGCCCAAGGCATTGGCCACCAGCACATTGCCCTGGCGCGCAGCGTCGAGCAGGCCGGGTACGCCGAGGGCGGAGTCAGTGCGCAGCTCCAGCGGGTCGCAGAAGTCGTCGTCGAGGCGACGCATGATCGCGTGCACCCGGCGCAGGCCGCTGAGGGTTTTCAGGAACACCGTGCTGTCGCGCACCGTGAGGTCGCCGCCTTCCACCAACGGGTAGCCGAGCTGGCGCGCGAGGTATAGGTGTTCGAAATAGCTCTCGTTGAAACGCCCAGGGGTGAGCAGCACGATCAGCGGCGGCTGGTCATCGCTCGGTGCCTGGCGGGCCAGGGTTTCCTGGAGCGTGCGGAAGAAACCGGTGAGGTGCTGCACCTGCAGATCACGGTACAGGTCGGGGAAGGCGCGGGACACGATGGTGCGGTTTTCCAGCGCATAACCTGCGCCAGAAGGCGCCTGAGTACGGTCGGCAGTGACCCACCAGCGACCATCCGGGGTACGCGCCAGGTCCACGGCATACAGGTGCAGAAACGCACCGTCAGGCGGTTGGATACCCTGGCACGGCCACAGGAAATTGTTATGCCCGAACACCAGCTCGGCCGGCAACAGGCCTTCCTTGATCAAGCGTTGCGGCCCGTAGAGGTCCGCCAGTACGGCGTTGAGCAAGCGCGCACGCTGGGCGATACCGGCTGACAGCTGTTGCCATTCATCGGCCGCCAGCACATGGGGCAGCAGGTCCAGTTCCCACGGGCGATCGGCGCCCTTGGGGTCGGCGTAGACGTTATAGGTCACGCCGTTTTCCTGGATCTGCCGGGTCAGCAGCGCCTGACGCTGGGCCAGTTGCGCGGGTGTGCTGCGTTGCAGGTGATCAAGCAGGCGCTGCCAATGGGCGCGCACCGCGCCACTGTCGTCCAGCAGTTCGTGATAAGTACCCGCAGTCAGCGGGTATTGGTCGAGCAAGTCGGGCATGGAACGCTCGGCAGAGGCAAAGGGGCTCAGATTAACCTAACAAACACTGCAAATCCCCTGTGGGAGGGGGCTTGCTCCCGATCGCGGTGGGTCAGTCAACCTATGTATCGGCTGATTCACCGTAATCGGGAGCAAGCCCCCTCCCACATTCTGATCGCATTTAGTCATTCTTATTGGGGTGACGCCGCAGATCCAAGGTCATCGGGAATTCGTCATTGATCACAACACTCGGCACGGTGAGCTTCCCAGGCGTGTGGCCGAGACGGAAAAACCGCGCCATGCGCCGACTCTCAGCCTCATTGGCGTTCACCGGCAAGCTGTCGTAGTTACGCCCACCCGGATGCGCAACATGGTACTGGCAGCCGCCCAGCGAGCGTTGCATCCAAGTGTCCAGCAGGTCGAACACCAGCGGCGCATGCACCGGGATGGTCGGTTGCAGGCAGTTGGCCGGTTGCCAGGCGCGGTAACGCACGCCGGCGACGAACTCACCGATGCGCCCGGTCGGTTGCATCGGCACCGGGATGCCATTGCAGGTCAGCAGGTAACGTTGCGGCGGCAGCCCGCTCAACTTCACCTGCAAACGCTCCAGGGACGAATCCACATAGCGCACCGTGCCACCCACCGCGCCCTCTTCGCCCAGTACATGCCAAGGCTCCAGGGCCTGGCGCAGTTCCAGCTCGATCCCGCTGACGGCGTAATCGCCAACCTTGGGGAAGCGGAACTCCAGGTGCGCGGCAAACCATTCGGCCCGCAACGGGTAACCGGCGGCGTTCAACTCGACGATCACGTCGGCAAAATCCTGCTCGATAAAGTGCGGCAACAGGAAGCGGTCATGCAGCTCGGTGCCCCAGCGCGCCAGTTTCGGCGGCGCATAGGGTTCGCGCCAGAAGCGCGCCACCAAGGCCCGCAGCAGCAATTGCTGGGTCAGGCTCATGCGTGCGTGGGGCGGCATTTCAAAGGCACGCAACTCGAGCAAGCCCAGACGGCCAGTGGCACCGTCGGGCGAGTAGAGTTTGTCGATACAGAATTCGGCGCGGTGGGTGTTGCCCGTCACGTCGATCAACAGGTTGCGCAGCAGGCGATCCACCAACCACGGCGGGCATTCTTCACCCGGCTGCGGCATTTGGGCAAAGGCGATTTCCAGCTCGTACAGCGCATCGTTGCGGGCTTCGTCCACCCGTGGTGCCTGGGAGGTCGGGCCGATAAACAGGCCGGAAAACAGGTACGACAGCGACGGGTGGTTGTGCCAATAGCTGATCAGGCTGCGCAGCAGGTCGGGCCGGCGCAGGAACGGTGAATCCTTGGGCGTCGCGCCCCCCAGCACAAAGTGGTTACCCCCGCCGGTGCCGGTGTGACGCCCGTCGATCATAAACTTCTCGGTGGTCAGCCGGGTTTGCCGCGCCTCCTCGTAGAGGAATTCGGTGCGCTCCACCAACTCGTCCCAGGTCGCGGACGGCTGCACGTTGACCTCGATCACACCCGGATCCGGCGTGACGCGGAAGTTGCTCAAGCGCATATCGAACGGTGGTTCGTAGCCTTCCAGCAGCACCGGGCAGTGCAGTTCCTCGGCGGTGGCTTCAATGGCGGCCACCAGCTCCAGGTAATCCTCGACGCGCTCCAGTGGCGGCATAAACAGGTACAGGCGGCCTTCCCGCGCTTCGGCACACAGGGCGGTGCGGGTCAGCCAGTCGGCGGACTCGTCGACCTCGGGCACACGCTCGTCGCTCGGCGCGGGGTCGCCATGGCTTTGCAGTTGGGTGCTGGTCGGCAGCTCCGGCTGATCCTGGTTAGGGTCGGTCGGGTGCACAAACGGATACTCCGCCGCCGTCACCCACGGCTGCGAGGCCAACGGCAGGCGATAGCCCAGCGGTGAATCCCCCGGCACCAGGCGGCAATGGTTATCGCGCAGGTACCAGCGCCCGCTCTGCCAGCGATCATTGGCGGCGGTGCGTGCCAGCGGCAGCACCTGGCCGATGACTTTATCCAGGCCTTGGCTGAACACTTTGCGCAGGCGTTCGCGCTCCAGGTCGTCGCTCAGGCGCGGGTCCTGGGCGGTGACGTTTTGCGGCAGCGCACCTTCGCGCCACAGGTAGTAGAAATTATCTTCGAAGGCCGGGAACACAAAGCGCGCCGGCAACTTCAGGCGCTCGGCGACGCTGGCCAGGAAGCGCCCGGCCATTACGCCATCGGCGCCGTAGTCCTGTTGTTCATCGGCGATCAGCGCGCTGTTGTGCCAGATGGGCACGCCGTCACGGCGCCAGTAGCAGTTAAGCGACCAGCGCGGCAATTGCTCGCCGGGGTACCACTTGCCCTGGCCGAAGTGCACCAGGCCCTTGGGTGCGTAGTGCTTGCGCATGCGCTGGAACAGCTCGGCGGACAAGCGACGCTTATCCGGCCCGAGGGCTGCGGTGTTCCACTCGGCGCCATCAGGGTCGTCGATGGAGACGAAGGTCGGCTCGCCGCCCATGGTCAGGCGCACATCATCCTTGAGCAGGTCGCCATCGATCTGCCGGCCCAGGGCCTGGATCGCCAGCCATTGCTCTTCGGTGTAGGGCTTGGTCACTCGTGGCGCTTCCCAGATGCGCTCAACCGACATCTCGTGGGTAAATTCGCACTCGCACGGTTCCACCAGCCCACTGATCGGCGCGGCTGAGGATGGATCAGGACTACAGGCCAACGGGATATGCCCTTCACCGGCGAACAGCCCGGAAGTGGCATCCAGACCGATCCAGCCGGCACCGGGCAAATACACTTCGCACCAAGCGTGCAGGTCGGTGAAGTCGACTTCGGTGCCGGAGGGGCCGTCGAGAGCTTTGACGTCGGCGGTCAGCTGGATCAGATAGCCGGACACAAACCGCGCCGCCAACCCGAGGTTGCGCAGCAATTGCACCAGCAACCAGGCCGAATCACGGCAGGAGCCGGAAGCGTTTTCCAGGGTGAATTCCGGGGTTTGCACGCCCGGTTCCATGCGAATCAGGTAGCCGATGTCGGCGGCCAGGCGCTGGTTGAGGCCCACCAGGAAATCCACGGCCGGCAGCGGCGTACGGTCGATGCCCGCCAGGTAGGCGGCAAACTTCGGCGTCAGCGGCAGGGTTTCCAGGTACGGGGCCAGCTCGCGCTGCTCATCGGCGGCGTAGCTGAAGGGGATTTTTTCGGCGTAGGGCTCGAGGAAAAAGTCGAACGGGTTGAACACCGCCATCTCGGCGACCAGGTCGACCTCGATGCGCAGTTCATCGGTCTTTTCCGGGAACACCAGACGCGCCAGGTAATTGCCCTGGGGGTCTTGCTGCCAATTGATGAAATGCTGCTCGGGCAGCACTTTGAGTGCGTAGGACAAAATCCGCGTGCGGCTATGGGCAGCCGGGCGCAGACGCACGATCTGTGGGCCGAGTTCGACCGCGCGGTCGTAGCGGTAATGCGTAACGTGGTGCAACGCGACATGAATCGACACGGCGGCCTCCTGCGAGCCAGGGCATGGACACAAAGCGCGCAAGACTTATGCCAGAGCGGCGGTCATTGCGCTTTATCGTAAGACCCGGTGCAGTACAGCACCAAAACGGCGCCAACGGCGGTGTCGTGGTGCAGGCGCCGCACATATTTGTGGCGTTAATGTGAGGATGGGTTGCGAATCTACCCAATCAACGGGTTTTGCGCTTTGCGATTACGGCTTGGCGCAGGTGGCGTATCTCGGACAGTTTTTTGCGCATTTCGCGGTGGCGTTTGCTATTGAGCAGCAGTAACCCCAACAGCGGAAAGAGGACAGCCGAGCCAGAGACCAGCTTGTTGAGATCATATTGAATCATTGGCAGTACGAACAACAGACAAGCGCCCAAGTAAGCCGCCACCAGCCGCGTAGCCCAGGGATAGCCGCGTGCGATCATGACGTTGCCAAAGACCAGCACCGCCACTAGCACCAGGATCGCGCCTACTGAATAGTTGGCCTTGAGCGCGGGATCAAGACCGCGCAAATAGGTCACGCCAGCCATGGAAACCGAGGCTGAGCCGGAGAAGATCGCCATGAAAATCGTCCCCATGAAGACCGGGAAATAGCGCGCGAGGAAACCGTTTATCGAAGGCGGCTCCTTCACATGCGACTACTCGATCTGACGGTTGATTTAACCGCCTGCCGAATGCGACGGATTCCCACAAGTTTCGTGCGCATCTCTCGTTGAACCTTGCTGTTAAGTGTCAATAATCCGAGCAATGGGAATAACAGCGCCAACCCATAAAGGACTTTGTGAGGCTGGAATTGAACCATCGGAACTACAAACAGTAGACAGGCGACATAGATACCGACCATTACCCACACCCAGGAGGGTCGGCCCCGCAAAATCATAAAGTTGCTATGGACCGTCAACAGAATGAGCAGCGCCCCGGCAGACATGATCTTGAGCCCCACTTGAGCCATCGGCGCATCACGAAAATAGGTGATGAACGCCAGCGCCACAGCCAACGCCAAAGAAAAACACGCAGCAAATACGCCACCCATAAACGTCAGAAAGTATTGTCTGAAAAAGTCGCGTAGCGTCATCAATTCGCTCATTCGCTTACCTCCTCGTACAGTCCAATCGCGATGGTGTTGACGTTTCCGGAGTAGGCACTCCCGCCAAACCCAACGCTTGCGCCCAGGACGTCTTTGATCTGGGTAGTGGTGCTGTGCTTGAGCTGCGTAGGGGTGAAACGCTTGGTGAGTTCGCCCGACGCCTGCCTCAATTTGATCATCTTCGCGGTCAAGCTGGGATGGTTGATGCTCAGCAGCTCTTTCGTCAGCTTGGCTCTTTCCTGGCGATTCAAACCGCGAAGCACATCACGCAGGCTCTTGCCCGTCGATGCTTTGGCGGCCCTGACCAGCTTGACCGTCGTCAGGGCCGAAGCGCCCACGCCTGCCAGTGATACGGCATCCAGCACGATGGACGCATTCTGGTACCAGCCTTCACTGTCGAGCGCATCCTTGACCTCAGGTTTGGCGACTTCCAGCGCTGTTCGGGCAATGCCGTTGAAACACTGAAGCGTACTTGCGCCGGCAGCCGCATACCCCACTACAACGATGACGGAACTGGCGCCAGCGCTGAAAGGCACCAGAATTGTTCCACTGGCGATCGCAGCCCAACTGATGACCGCCCCCAAGCAGGAGATTCCGGTATTCACGGCTTCGCCAATCAGTCGCGATTCTCGAGGATTGCTCACGACATGTTGAGCAAACTGTGTTGGCGCAATGTACTTCTGCGCTTCACGCAAAATGATGCGCTTGGGCTTGATGCTGCAGATGGGCTTGAATTCGCGCAGGGTAATGACATTGAAGTCAGCGTCGATATACACCACCCCCGCGCCGACGATGCCGGGGTCGGCGTCGATGGCCGCGAACAGCCGTGGCAAGTTGATCTGGCTTTCGATGCGCTGGCGCGCCATGAACTGGGAGCGGTTGGAGTCCATGCCGAGCAGGGGGTTGCCCATGGGGGTGTTCTTCCTTGAAGGGGTGACTGGACTGACGCTATCGGGGGCAAGCCCCCTCCCACACTTGATGTGTGAATACATTCAAAATGTGGGAGGGGGCTTGCCCCCGATAGCGATTTAATGGCGGCCACCTTAACAAACAGACGCCCCAGCGCCTAGAAAGCAAAACGCCAGCACGAGGCTGGCGTTTTGCATATTCAGGCTGCGATCAACGCGGCACGACCGGCTTGCGGGCGGGCTTGCCGCCCTTGCCCTTGGCCGCATCGCTACGTTCTTTAGCAGCCTGCTTGTTACGTGCCTGCGCCGCAGCCTTGGCTTGCTCACGCTTGTCCCACGGGTTGCTGCCGTCGCTGCCACGGGGTGGCAAACCGGTGTGCTGGGTGAGGATCTTCGTAGTGGTTTCCTTGGCGACCTTGTGGCTGCCGGCCGGCGTCGAGTTCTTGCGACGGGCGCTCTGGTAGCTGTCGGTGGACGGCTGATGCAGCGGGATCAGTTGGTCCTTGCCCGGCCCGATCAGGTCGGCACGGCCCATGCGGATCAACGCTTCACGCAGCATCGGCCAGCCTTTCGGGTCGTGGTAGCGCAGGAACGCCTTGTGCAGGCGGCGCTGCTCCTCGCTCTTGACGATGGTCACTGCGTCGCTCTTGTAGGTGACCTTGCGCAGCGGGTTCTTGCCCGAGTGGTACATCGCTGTGGCGGTGGCCATCGGCGACGGGTAGAACGCCTGCACCTGATCGGCGCGGAAGCCGTTGCCCTTGAGCCACAGGGCCAGGTTCATCATGTCTTCATCGGTGGTGCCAGGGTGGGCCGCGATGAAGTACGGGATCAGGTACTGCTCCTTGCCCGCTTCCTTGGTGTACTTCTCGAACATGCGCTTGAACTTGTCATAGCTGCCAATGCCCGGCTTCATCATCTGGTTGAGCGGACCTTCCTCGGTGTGTTCCGGGGCGATCTTCAGGTAGCCACCGACGTGATGGGTCACCAGCTCCTTGACGTATTCCGGCGACTCGACCGCGAGGTCGTAGCGCAGGCCGGAAGCGATCAGGATCTTCTTCACACCCGGCAATGCACGGGCGCTGCGGTACAGCTGGATCAACGACGAATGGTCGGTGTTCAGGTTCGGGCAGATGCCGGGGAACACGCACGACGGCTTGCGGCACGCGGATTCGATTTCCGGGCTCTTGCACGCAATGCGGTACATGTTTGCGGTCGGGCCGCCGAGGTCGGAGATCACACCGGTGAAGCCTGGAACCTTGTCGCGGATCTCTTCGATTTCGCGAATGATCGACTCTTCGGAACGGTTCTGGATGATCCGGCCTTCGTGCTCGGTGATCGAGCAGAAGGTGCAGCCGCCGAAGCAGCCACGCATGATGTTCACCGAGAAGCGGATCATGTCGTAGGCCGGGATCTTCTCCTTGCCGTACGCCGGGTGCGGGACACGGGCGTACGGCATGCCGAACACGTAGTCCATTTCTTCGGTGGTCATCGGAATGGGCGGCGGGTTGAACCACACGTCCACTTCACCGTGCTTCTGCACCAGGGCGCGGGCGTTGCCTGGGTTGGTTTCCAGGTGGAGTACGCGGTTGGCGTGGGCATACAGCACCGAATCGCCACGGACTTTTTCCACGGACGGCAGACGAATGACCGTCTTGTCGCGGGTCATGCGCGGGCTGGCCAGGATCTGTACGACCTTGGCTTCTTCCGGGTCTTCAACCGGGCCCTTTTCCTGCTCGATGGCGCAGGCCTGGGTATCCTGGGTATTCACGTACGGGTTGATGATCTTGTCGATCTTGCCCGGACGGTCGATACGGGTGGAGTCCACCTCGTACCAGCCTTCGGGCGTGTCACGGCGAATGAACGCGGTACCGCGCACATCGGTGATGTCTTCGATCTTGTGGCCCCACGACAGGCGCTGGGCGACTTCGACGATGGCCCGCTCGGCGTTGCCGTACAGCAGGATATCGGCGGTAGCGTCGATCAGGATCGAGTTGCGCACGCGGTCCTGCCAGTAGTCGTAGTGGGCGATGCGGCGCAGGGACGCTTCGATGCCGCCGAGTACGATCGGCACGTTCTTGTAGGCTTCCTTGCAACGCTGGCTGTACACCAGGCTGGCGCGGTCCGGACGTTTGCCGGCCATGCCGCCTGGGGTGTAGGCGTCGTCGGAACGGATTTTCTTGTCGGCGGTGTAGCGGTTGATCATCGAGTCCATGTTGCCGGCCGCGACGCCGAAGAACAGGTTCGGCTCGCCGAGCTTCATGAAGTCGTCTTTGGACTGCCAGTTCGGCTGCGCAATGATCCCGACGCGGAAACCCTGGGACTCCAGCAACCGGCCGATGATGGCCATGCCGAACGACGGATGGTCCACGTAGGCATCACCGGTGACAATGATGATGTCGCAGGAATCCCAGCCAAGCTGATCCATCTCCTCCCTGCTCATCGGCAGGAATGGCGCAGGACCGAAACATTCGGCCCAGTACTTGGGATAGTCAAATAACGGCTTGGCTGTTTGCATGACGGTGACCGGTGTTGAGATGAAAAATCGCGGGCGCGGAATATAGCACAAATTTTGACCAATTCCGACGGTAATGGTCGGCTTTTAACCTGAGAGCCTGTGGTAGCCACTTGCGCCCCCAATTGGCCGCGCTCACAGGGGCTATTCCGTTAGCCGATAGTCAAAAAAATCATGGGTAAGCTGCCTTCCATCAACCACAGCCCTTGATGGCCTATCCAATGAATACACGCTCCACCCCATCGTCCAGCAACCATCCGCCAGCGTCTTCCCTTCCTGCACACCACGCCTTCATCAAGCCGAAATTACCGTCTTGGCTGAGCCAGGCGCCTGCGTCAGCGCTCACGGATTTTCGCGACAGTTTGATTAGCAGCAATCAGGCCAGGCATGACCTCAAAGCGCTTCTGGACGAGCTTAAAAGCCCTGAAGATTTTGCCCGACCGCTGTTGCGCGAGGCGCTCAGTTCAAGGTTTTTCGGCCTGGTTAACGATGAAAACGCCATTCTGGTGCGCGAATGGAAAAACCACCATCTGCTAGGGCTCATCAAAACCCATGCCCGAACCACTCGACAGACCTTGCTGGAAGCTGCCCTGCAAAACTTCGAGGCCTCAGAAGCAGAAGACGGAGGCATGGAAACCGGCACGACCCTCTACAACGTCACGCGGGATCGCGAGGTGGAAAGCCTTGCATCTGCCACCTCATTTGCAGAGCTTTGCCGCACTCAAGACCTGGGAGGCAAGTACCTTGCGCATATCAGCAGTGTCCTTGAACCAACCTCCGAGACCACCCCCTCTCGCAATGCCACTGAGGTAGTCCGTTTGTTCCGCGCCCAGGCACAACACGCCTTCGGGGTCGCATTGCATATCGCCTACATGCGCCAGCAGTTCACCCCCAAACAGCACCTGCAGTTGAACAGCCTCCAGCGCTCAGGATCGCATCTGGATATTCAAATCAATCACCTGACAATCAACTGTGTCGTACTGCCCGGGGTCCTGGTGATTCAGGCTCCTACGATCAGTATCTCATTCATCCTCTATACCCCCGAAGACCCAGACGAGCCACTGCGCCAATACACCTCCATGGCCAACCTCCAGCGGGATTTGGCTGAACGTCTGCTAACCGAAAGTTATCGGGAATTCTTCAATCGCCTTGTACCCTTGCAACATCAGTTCAACCTATTGGAAGTGTCTGCTACTCAATCGGGTTCACCTGCGCTTGCCATGGGCGGAAGAATCTATACTGACCCAGCCCATCTGGAACAACCGATCAGTCTTACCCCGATCACCACCGACGTGTTCCGGGCCATCGCACAGCATAAAATCGACCAGATCAAGAGCGACGCCCGCACTCTGGTCGTCCCCACCGCCGACGCGGACCTATTGAGCAGGCAGAAGCGCCTCCAGAGCTACATCGACCTGGGTAAATCCTTGCTGTTCTTTGCCGCGTCGTTCATTCCGGTTGTCGGCGAGGTGCTCCTGGTCGTCACCGCCGCTCAGCTGATCGGCACGGTTTATGAAGGTTTTGCTGCCTGGAGCCGCAACGACAGCGACGAGGCCCTGAACGACTTGATGGATGTGGTTGACAGTGTTGCCCTGGCTGCGGCGACAGCCGGCGCCATCAAGACGGCGGGCTTCACCGCCAACCTGATAAAGGTCCAGGTGCGCAACAAAGGCTGGCGCTTGTGGCACTCAGACATGAAGCCTTACCGCCACACCAAGGGGTTGCCCGAACACCTTGTCGCCAACAAACAAGGTTTATATCAGTACGAGCAACGTAGCTATCTGAAGCAGGATGATCACGTCCATGTTGTCAAACGTGCTCCCGATGGCAAGCAATGGGAGCTGTCGCACCCCACCGACCCGCTTGCTTATGCCCCCCCTTTGCTCAGCAATGAAGTGGGAGGCTATCGGCACTTGCACGAAACACCAAAGGACTGGGACGACCTGAAACTGATCAAGCGCCTGGGGCCCGATGCAACCAATATCAAGCAACCTGCGGTCGAGCCTATCCTGCTGCTCAGCGGCGTGGATAAAACTGCCCTGCGCCAGCTCCACCAGGAGATGGTGCGCCCTCCTCCCTTGCTGCTCGACACCATCAAACACTTCAATCTGGAGCAGGAAATAAACGACTTCAACCTGGCTCGCGCCGAAGGCACTTCGGTCACCCCTCACTCGCCACTCATTCAGTTCCATCTGTTGGTTTCGTTGCCCGAATGGCCTGCAAACCGGGCATTGAAGATTGTTGATGAGCAACAGCAAGTCGTGATGACTCATGATACGGGTACTGCTGAAATCAAGATAAGCGAGGCGCGATTCAGAAAAGGGGAATTGTTGCATGCTGTAGAGGAGCAACTGCCACAAGCTGAGTTCAACAGACTGATGCCCACCCTGAGCATCGACTATTTCACCAAAGTTGAAAATCTTGCCATGCGCTTGGAAACAGAAGCGGAGCAGCAAAAACAGCGGCTGCTTTCCTTGCTCAACGAACCCGGTGAACGAGCCATCACTTCAGCCGAGAAAAGCATTCGCGCCATCATCCCGGAACTCTCCAAACGCCACCTGGAAGAAATGGAGTCCACGCTTTCCGGGCAAGAACGCCAACGCCTGCAAGAGGAAAAGACCTTGCCGCCCGTGCAGCAATGGGAAGCAGGCCATTATCGCGATGCAATACAGATGACGCGCTTGAAAGAAGGCCTCTTTCTCCACGCCGCAAGCAGCCGCAAGAGCGTGCCTTTGGTTCTGTACATCCTGGAGCAGACTCCCGGCTGGCCGGCGTCGCGAAAGCTCGATGTATATGACGGCAGTCACGAAGGCCCTCTACTGGGCAGCATTGGCGAGGCAAATGCCAGCAGCCAACATGTAGTGATCCGGCAAGGAGAGCTGTATGCAATCTACGATGCCCAGAACGGGCACACGAGCTCACTCACTGATCTTCCGGGCGCCATCGAGCGCACGCTTTCCGAATCTGAGCGCAGCACCATCCTTAGCCAATCGGGCACCAACTCCCTTGAGCAATCACTGCAAAAAACCGGCCTGTCGCTGATGGGTGAGCGCCGCGCGCCTGTTCGTGCCATGCCCCCTTCAACGCAGGCAGCAGGCACGACAGGCTTACCACTCGACCCAGCATTCTGTGAAACAACATCTCCCACGGGGCTGACAGTACGTGCCGACGGCACCTACCAATCCGCGCCTCTTCCCGATGGGAGTTATCGTTATTACATACAGGACAACCAGAAATACTATCAGGTCAAATCCGATGCCATAGGTTGGCGACTGATCGACGCCCGTAGCCGCTTCAGAGCCTATCAGCCCTATGTGCGACCAAAGGCCGAAGGCGGCTGGGAAATTGATCAGGCCAAGGGAGCATTACCGGGTGGAAGAGGCTCGCCCCTCTTGTCACTTGAAGGCATGGATTCCAGTGATGAGTTTGAGTCGGCTCACTCTTCCAGCGAATACGAGTCGGCCGAAGAAGGTAGCGTGAGACCTCAATACACCGTTCAGGAATTGAGCTACATGCGTACCCAACGAAGCTTTCAACACAGCCAAAACTACCGTGGTATTTATGACCGAGCCAACAATGGCCGCTACCCGCTACGCGACATTGAGGGGCGCCCCATGCGAATCAGGCACATACAGAGCCAGGGGAAGTCGTTAACGTCCGACACCTGGTTCAGAAACAGCGCGCTTCGCCCTTACATTCAGTGGGAGGGTTATGAAAATGTCGCACGCTTGTATGAGGACAAGCTTGAGGTTACCACCTTCACCCAAGCCCATCTGAAGTTCCCCCAAGAGGCTTCACTGATCGGCCAAGCCACGGTCATCACCCGGCGCCCCGTTTTAAAAGGCGAAGCACTGGGTGTCTACGGTGGAGAACTATTACATTTCTACGTTGCCAAGGCTCGACTAGCCCCCTATCTGATGCCGATCAAAGACTTCAGGCCGACCTCACGGTATGCCGTAAACATGCAGCTGGTATTGTCCGGAGACAATGCGCTGTCGAGAGTAAACACTGTTTTTGAATATGACGGGGAGTTCCCGGTCAGGCAGGCCAGCACAGGCTACAACGTGGAAGCCACACAGTTCCGGGTGCAAACAAAAACAGACGACAACCCACCGGAGCAACTCATACTCACTGGACTCTTTGCCAGCGAGGACATTCCAGCAGGCACCGAGTTACGCTGGAATTACCAATACGACGAATCGACCATCCGCAGCCTGTTTCCCAGGCCCTAGGAGCGACTATTCGTCGTCGTCGAAGTTGTAGCTGCCCGGCGCAAGGTTCTCGAAGCGCGTGTATTTGCCGATGAACGCCAGTCGAATAAAGCCGATCGGCCCGTTACGCTGCTTGCCGATGATGATTTCGGCAATGCCTTTGTGCTCGGTCTCGGGGTGATACACCTCGTCGCGGTACACGAACATGATCACGTCCGCATCCTGCTCGATCGCTCCGGATTCCCGCAAGTCGGAGTTCACCGGGCGCTTGTTGGGGCGTTGTTCCAGGGAACGGTTGAGCTGGGACAGGGCGACTACCGGGCAGTTGAATTCCTTGGCCAGGGCTTTGAGGGACCGGGAGATTTCGGAAATCTCGTTGGTCCGGTTATCGCCGCTGGAGCCTGGGATCTGCATCAACTGCAGGTAGTCGATCATGATCAGGGCGATGTCACCATGCTCACGCACCAGGCGGCGGGTACGCGCACGCATCTCGGACGGGCTGATACCGGCGGTGTCATCGATAAACAGCTTGCGATCATTGAGCAGGTTGACCGCCGAAGTGAGGCGCGGCCAGTCGTCGTCTTCCAGGCGGCCGGCACGGACCTTGGTCTGGTCGATACGGCCCAGGGACGACAGCATACGCATGATCAGCGATTCGCCTGGCATCTCGAGGGAGTACACCAGCACAGTCTTGTCGCTGCGCAACACGGCGTTTTCCACCAGGTTCATCGCAAAGGTGGTCTTACCCATGGATGGACGGCCGGCGACGATGATCAGGTCGGACGGCTGCAGGCCGCTGGTCTTCTCGTCGAGGTCGGTGTAGCCGGTGGAAATGCCGGTGATGGCGTTATCGGTGTTGAACAAGGTGTCGATGCGGTCGATGGCCTTGGTCAGCAGGTCGTTGACGCTGACCGGGCCGCCTGTTTTCGGACGCGCTTCGGCGATCTGGAAGATCTGGCGCTCGGCTTCGTCAAGGATTTCGGCGGCGGTGCGGCCTTCGGGGTTGAAAGCGCTGTCGGCGATTTCGGTGCTGATGCCGATCAGTTGGCGCAGGGTGGCGCGCTCACGAACGATCTGGGCATAGGCCTTGATGTTGGCGACAGACGGCGTGTTTTTTGCCAGTTCACCCAGGTAGCCCAGGCCACCGACCTGGGAAGTCTGGCCTTCCTTGTCCAGCTGTTCCGCCAGGGTCACCACGTCGATTGGCGAGTTCTGGTCGGCCAGCTTGGCGATGGCGCGGAAGATCAGGCGGTGGTCATGACGATAAAAATCACCGTCCGAGACTTGATCCAGCACGCGTTCCCAGGCGTTGTTGTCCAGCATCAGGCCACCGAGCACGGCCTGTTCGGCCTCGATGGAATGCGGCGGCACCTTCAGGGCAGCGGTTTGCAGATCGTATTGCTCAGGAGCTGAAATATCGTTCATGGCCACTTGGAATTAGGGGATTGTAGAAAAACAAAAGGCACGACCTGTAAACAGGATCGTGCCCGATGTTAACTGTCTGACACGCGAGGTGCCAGTCAGTTAGGTGCTGCTTAAGCTGCTACCACGACAACGCGTACGGTGGCTTCAACTTCGGCGTGCAGGTGCACGGCTACGTCGAATTCGCCTACGTTGCGGATGGTGCCGTTCGGCAGACGAACTTCGCTCTTCTGCACTTCAACGCCGGAGGCGGTCAGTGCATCAGCGATGTCGTGGGTGCCGATCGAACCGAACAGCTTGCCTTCGTCACCGGCGGTGGCAGTGATAGTCACTTCCAGCTCAGCCAGTTGGGCAGCGCGAGTTTCGGCCGAAGCTTTCTTGTCTGCTGCTGCTTTTTCCAGCTCAGCACGACGCTCTTCAAACGCAGCCAGGTTGGCAGCGGTTGCAGCGGTGGCTTTGCCGTATGGCAGCAGGTAGTTACGACCGTAGCCGGCCTTAACGTTCACTTTGTCGCCCAGGTTGCCCAGGTTGGCGACTTTTTCCAGAAGGATCAGTTGCATGTGAAAATCCTCTAACTTTTAACCTTCACCGTTCGCGTTATCGGCGTCTTTCGGCGCAGAACGTCCGCGAAAATCAATCAGGCTGTCGACAATGGCCAAGACCACGAGTAACGGACCGATCAAGTGCATGAGCGGCAGGACGGTAACGTAGATCCCCACCAGCCAGAAACTGGCCAGTCTTTTCTGCGCGACCAGCCCGTGAATCAGGGACAAGCCAGCGAAGAACAGCGGCACACCGCACAACGGCAACAAGATCAAGGTGTGCCACCCGATAAACGGAGCAACACACATGACGGCCAGCAGTGACAGCGCAACGCGCTTGGGGATCCGGATTGCGCGAAACTCGCTTCCGAAACCGCCGGGGTTATACAACAACGCCTGCCAATAGCGCCCAAGAATCAGGCACAACACACTAAAGATCTGCACCGAAACCGCTGTCGAAATGATCAACATCGGAACTGCCAATGAAGCGAGCGCTGCTTTCTGGTCTGCCGAGAACTTCTCGTAAGACTCACCCATCACCAGCGGCAAGACGTGTTGAAACGTCTGCGCCAAGGATTCGATGAAGGAACCGAAGACGGTCCCCAGGCTCACTGCACACAACAATCCCACGGCCGTGCTGACCAGCAGCACGCGATTCCAGGAATGCCCAGCGCGCAAAACCAACGCCAGGCTGCAACTCCCGAGCAGCACCAGAAGCGCTGTCGGATCCTGCAGGAAATGCCAGCTCACCAACACTGACAAGAATCCCAGACCCAGGACGCTCAAGGCGTCCGAACCGCGCCGCAGGAGCACAAGGCAACCCGCGGCGGCACCTAACCAGAACAACAACGGCAACACTGCACATCCAGCCACTACCAGAGTGGCCTGCACACGACCGCGCATGATGAACTCAGCTAAGGCGCGCATGCATTCAATCCCTTACTACTTGTCGACTGCCCGGTCTCAGCGGCCGTGGCTGTCGGTGTAGGCCAGCAGGGCCAGGAAGCGGGCGCGCTTGATAGCGGTGGCCAGCTGACGCTGATAACGTGCTTTGGTACCGGTGATACGGCTTGGAACAATTTTGCCGGTCTCGGATACGTAGGCTTTCAGAGTGTTGAGATCTTTGTAGTCGATCTCCTTCACTTCTTCAGCGGTGAAGCGGCAAAACTTACGACGACGGAAGAAACGTGCCATTTGATAGGCTCCTTAATAAGGTCCGTGGATTACTCGTCAGCGTTATCGCTGCTGTCGCTGTCATCACTATCAGCGCTATCAGCGCCTTCGTGCTCAGGACGGTCGCGACGCTCACGGCGCTCACTGCGGTTTTCTTCAGCCTTGAGCATCTCGGATTGGCCAGTGACGGCTTCTTCGCGACGGATGACCAGGTTACGGATCACTGCATCGTTGTAGCGGAAGTTGTCTTCCAGCTCGGCCAGGGCCTTGCCAGTGCACTCAACGTTCAGCATCACGTAGTGAGCCTTGTGAACATTGTTGATTGCGTAGGCCAGTTGACGACGACCCCAATCTTCCAGACGGTGGATTTTGCCGCCGTCTTCTTCGATCAGCTTGGTGTAACGCTCAACCATGCCGCCGACTTGCTCGCTTTGATCCGGGTGGACCAAAAAGATGATTTCGTAATGACGCATGAATGCTCCTTACGGGTTGTAGCCTGCCGCTCAAAAACGGTCAGACAAGGAGTGAATGACACTTATGGATCTTGCCGCAGGGAGGCACATCGGTGCCTGCCAGGAAGGCAAGGGGCGCAATAGTAGAGGAGCAGGGGGGAAGCTGCAAGCTACAAGCTACAAGTGGTCAACCACCGTGCTTTTAACTTGCAGCTTGAAGCTTAAGACTTGCGCGAAGCGACTGCCTTTTTAGCCCCACGCTGACGCTGGGCCTCAAACAGGCACACGCCGGTTGCGACCGACACGTTCAGGCTGCTGACGCTACCGGCCATCGGCAGGTGCACCAGGTAATCACAATGCTCACGGGTCAGGCGACGCATGCCCTTGCCTTCGGCCCCCATGATCAGGATGGTCGGGCCGGTGAGGTCCTGGTCATAAATACTGACCTCGGCTTCGCCAGCCGTGCCCACGACCCACAAGCCGCGCTGCTGGAGTTTCTCCAGGGTGCGCGCCAGGTTGGTCACGGCCACCAGCGGAATCACTTCCGCCGCGCCACAGGCGACTTTACGCACAACCGGCGTCAAGGTAGCCGACTTGTCTTTAGGCACAATCACCGCCAGCGCACCGGCAGCATCTGCCGAACGCAGGCATGCGCCGAGGTTGTGCGGGTCGGTCACGCCATCCAGCACCAGCAACAGCGGCGCACCTTCGGTACGGTCGAGCAGCTCGTCGAGCATCGCTTCACCCCAGACCTGACTCGGACTCACGTCCGCGACCACACCCTGGTGAACACCTTCGACCCACACGTCCATTTCACGACGCTCGGCCTGACCGATAGCGACTTTGTTTTGGTTGGCCAGCTCGACCAACGCTTGTACGCGTGGCTCGCTGCGGCCTTCGGCCAGCCACACTTGCTTGACGCGCTTAGGGTGGTGACGCAGCAGTGCTTCTACGGCGTGTACGCCGTAGATTTTTTCCAGACTCATGACTTGGCCTTAGGTTTGCGCGACCCGCCGCTTTTCGCGGGGGCCGAACCCGCTTTTGGCGGGCCTTTACGGTGTTTACTTGGCTTGCTCGACGGCTTTTCCGTCCCGTGGGACTTTCCCCCAGACGCCGCTTTACCACCGCTTTTGGCTTCGTTGAGCAACTGCTGCTTCAACTCACGGCTTTTGCGCAGTTCGGCGTTTTTCGCCGCCGCGTCGCTTGGGCGGTAGGCTTCGGGAGCCTTGTCCTTGGAAGACGAACGACGACCGGCCTTGGCTGGCGCAGGCTCGGCGGCAGCAGCTTTCGCAGGAGCGCCTTTGCCTTTGCTTGCTGACGCGGCAGGTTCGCTGCCTCGTTTTTTACGGCCCGCCGGTTCGGCAGGTTTATCAGGCATACCGAAGTCGATCTTGCGCTCGTCGAGATCGACGCGCATGACCTGCACTTCCACGGTATCGCCCAAACGGAAGCTGCGACCGGTACGCTCACCCGCCAGGCGGTGGTGCACAGGATCGAAGTGGTAGTAGTCACCCGGCAAGGCGGTGACGTGCACCAGGCCTTCGACGTAAATGTCGGTCAACTCGACGAACAGGCCAAAGCCGGTCACGGCAGTGATCACGCCAGGGAACGACTCGCCCACACGGTCCTTCATGAACTCGCACTTGAGCCAGTTGACCACGTCGCGGGTGGCTTCGTCGGCACGGCGTTCGCTCATGGAGCACTGCTCGCCCAACTGTTCCAGGGCCGCTTCGTCGTACGGATAGATCCGTGCCTTCGGAATGGTCATGGCACCGGCGCGCTTGACGTGCGGGGTGTTCTGCTTGGAATGGATCACGCTGCGGATTGCGCGGTGCGTGAGCAAGTCCGGGTAACGGCGAATCGGCGAGGTGAAGTGGGTGTACGCCTCGTAATTCAGGCCGAAGTGGCCCTGGTTATCGGCGCTGTACACCGCCTGGCTCAGGGAGCGCAGCATCACGGTCTGGATCACGTGGTAATCCGGACGGTCCTTGATGCTGGCCAGCAGTGCCTGGTAATCCTTCGGTGTCGGGCCGTCCTTGCCTTTGTGCAGGGACAGGCCCAACTCGCCGAGGAACGCACGCAGTTTTTCCAGGCGCTCCGGCGGCGGACCATCGTGCACGCGGTAGAGCGCAGGAATTTCGTGCTTTTTCAGGAATTCAGCGGTGGCCACGTTGGCCGCCAACATGCATTCCTCGATCAGCTTGTGCGCATCGTTACGGGTCGTCGGAGTGATCGCGGCGATCTTGCGCTCGGAGCCGAAGACAATCCGGGTTTCCTGGGTTTCAAAATCGATTGCGCCTCGCACGTGACGTGCGCCCAGCAGCACCTTGTACAACGCGTAAAGTTGCTTGAGATGCGGCACGACATGCCCGTACTCACCACGCAACGCCTTGGCTTCGCTGGTTTTCGGCTGCTCCAGGATGGTACTGACCTTGTTGTAGGTCAGGCGCGCCTGGGAGTGGATCACCGCTTCGTAGAACTGGTAATCAGTCATTTCGCCGGTTTTCGAGATAGTCATCTCGCATACCATGGCCAAACGGTCGACTTTCGGGTTCAGGGAGCACAGTCCATTGGACAGCTGCTCAGGCAGCATCGGGATCACACGCTCAGGGAAATACACGGAGTTGCCGCGTACCTGGGCTTCGTTATCCAGGGCCGAACCGATCTTCACATAGCTGGAGACGTCGGCAATCGCGACGAACAACTTCCAGCCGCCGGAAAACAGGCGCAGCTTGCCGGGCTTGGCTTCGCAGTAGACCGCATCGTCGAAGTCGCGGGCATCTTCACCGTCAATGGTGACGAACGGCAGATGGCGCAGGTCGATGCGTTTTTCTTTGTCTTTCTCTTCGACTTCCGGCTTGAGCTTGGCGGCTTCCTTGAGCACTGCCTCAGGCCAGACATGAGGAATATCGTAGGTGCGCAGCGCAACGTCGATTTCCATGCCCGGCGCCATGTAGTTGCCGACCACTTCAACAATATCGCCCTGGGGCTGGAAGCGCGCAGTTGGCCAGTGAGTGATTTTCACCTCGACGAACTGGCCGACCTTGGCCGCGCCATTGCGGCCCGGGGTAATCAGCACTTCCTGCTGGACCTTCGGGTTATCCGGCACAACAAAGCCGATGCCGCCTTCTTCGAAGTAACGGCCGACGATGGACTCGTGGGCACGGGACACCACTTCGACGATCACGCCTTCACGGCGACCGCGACGGTCCAGGCCGGAAACGCGCGCCAGGGCACGGTCGCCATCGAACACCAAGCGCATTTGCGCCGGGCTCATGAACAGGTCATCACTGCCGTCATCCGGGATCAGGAAGCCGAAACCATCACGGTGGCCGGCAATGCGGCCGAGAATGAGATCAAGCTTATCCACTGGCGCATAAGTGCCACGGCGGGTGTAGATCAGTTGAGCATCGCGCTCCATGGCACGCAGGCGGCGGCGCAGGGCTTCGAGCTGGTCTTCGGTAGTCAGACCGAACTCTTCAACCAGCTGCTCGCGGCTAGCAGGCGAACCCCGATCGGCGAGATGCGCCAGGATCAGTTCGCGGCTAGGAATAGGGTTTTCATATTTTTCCGCTTCACGAGCGGCCTCGGGATCGAGGGACTGCCAATCGGCCATTAGAGAATTTTCACCTTGTCTATATGCGGGTTAGTTTGGCATACGCGTATTGAAACGGGAAATTTCAGGCAGCAACAAGTGTTTAAAAGCCCTTTATAGCCCCCGCCACGCACCTTGCACGACCATTGGCGAATTTTTCCAGGTTTTTTTCATACCGGGGGTTTACAGCTAAAAATCCGCTCCGTATAGTGCGCGCCATCGACGACGGCAACGTTGTTGATGCTGCCCAGGTGGTGAAATTGGTAGACACGCCAGCTTCAGGTGCTGGTGATCGCAAGGTCGTGGAAGTTCGAGTCTTCTCCTGGGCACCAAATTCAGATCAAACCCGCGAAAGCGGGTTTTTTCGTTTCAGGCTTTTGATTTTTAACGAGAAAATTGATTTATATTTTTCGAATCAGGGGTTTACAGATTAAAAAGCCCGCCGTATAGTTCGCCCCATCAACAGCGGCAACGTTGCTTGATAATGCCCAGGTGGTGAAATTGGTAGACACGCCAGCTTCAGGTGCTGGTGATCGCAAGGTCGTGGAAGTTCGAGTCTTCTCCTGGGCACCAAATTCAGATCAAACCCGCGAAAGCGGGTTTTTTCGTTTCCGGGGTTTAAAAACTCCGCCTGCAATTTCCTTCCCGCGCCGCACTTGAGAAGTTTTATCGTTTATCCTTGCAATGATTTGTTGCACTCAAGTGAGGAAAACCCCGGATGATGATCCGCGATACCCGTCTCAAGACGTCCCTTCTGCGTGGCCTGACCATCACTCTGCTCGGCCTGACCCTACTCTCCCCCGCCGCCCATTCCGCCGACAAGGTCTCCCTGACCCTGTACAACGGCCAACACAAAGAAGTCGGCGACGAACTCGCCAAGGCCTTCGAAGCCAAGACCGGGATTCACGTCAACGTACGAAAAGGCAGCAGCAACCAACTGGCCAGCCAAGTCGTGGAGGAAGGCGACCGCTCCCCTGCCGACGTGATCTACACCGAAGAATCGCCGCCGCTGAACAAACTTGGCGAGCAAGGCCTGCTGGCCAAGATCGATGCCGGCACGCTCGACGTGTTGCCCAAGGATTACGTCGGCCGTAACGGCGACTGGATGGGCGTGACCGCACGCACCCGCGTCGTGGCCTTCAACCCGAAATTGATCGCCGAGAAAGACCTGCCCAAGTCGGTACTGGATTTCGCCGGCCCCGAGTGGCAAGGCAAGGTCGGCTTCGTACCCACCAGCGGCGCCTTCCAGGAACAAGCCGTGGCGATCATCAAGCTGCATGGCCGCGAAGCCGCTGAAGAATGGCTGACCGGCCTGCGCGCCTTCGGCAAGGTGTACAGCAACAATATGGTCGCCCTGAAGGCTGTGGAAAACGGCGAAGTAGCCACCGTACTGGTGAACAACTACTACTGGTTTGCCCTGAAAAAGGAAAAAACCAACCTCGATTCCCAATTGCACTACTTCACCGATGGCGATGCCGGCGGCCTGATCACCGTGTCTTCGGCGGCCGCGTTGAAATCCAGCAAGCATCCAAAAGAAGCCCAGCAACTGCTGGCGTTCATGGCCAGCGAAGAAGGCCAGCGCGTGATTACCAATACCTCGGCCGAGTACCCGCTGCGC
The DNA here is from genome assembly GCF_007858185.1 of Pseudomonas grimontii. Lineage (GTDB taxonomy): Bacteria > Pseudomonadota > Gammaproteobacteria > Pseudomonadales > Pseudomonadaceae > Aquipseudomonas > Aquipseudomonas grimontii. The sequence continues at coordinate 394,027 of NZ_VFES01000002.1, read as the reverse complement.
AAAGGCATGCAATCCAACCGCGGCCTCAAGCCTTTCAACGAACTGCAACCACCGAAAGTCACCCCCGCCGACCTGGGCAACGCGGAAGAAGCCTTGGACCTGGAACGTGAGGTTGGCTTGAACTGATGAACCCATCGCGCCCCACCCCCGCCCTGCGCGGGGGTTTCAGCCCACGCCGCAAGCGCCCTTCGATCTGGCTACTGCTCCCTGTCCTGTTACTGGTTGGCCTGAGCCTGCTGCCGCTGGTATACGTCGGGCTGAAGGCCTGGCAGGCGGGCTGGGCGCAAGCGGTGCATCTGCTCTGGCGGCCTTATGTGTTCGGGTTGCTGCGCAACACCCTGGCGCTGATGGTCGGCGTGACGGTGGCGTGTGGCGTGATCGGCCTGTCCCTGGCCTGGCTGCTGGAACGCAGCAATCTGCCGGGGCGCCGCATCTGGGGCGTAGTCCTGTGCCTGCCGTTCGCGGTACCGGCGTTTGTCAGCAGCTTCACCTGGGTATCGCTGAGCGCCAACTTCGAAGGGCTCGGCGGAGCGATCCTGGTGATGACCCTGTCCAAATACCCACTGGTGTTTTTGCCGGTGGCGGCGACGCTGCGCAATCTTGACCCCTCCCTGGAAGAGTCGGCCCGCACCCTGGGACTGAATCGCTGGGGCGTATTCTTTCGCATCACATTACCGTTGCTGTGGCCATCACTGTTGGCCGGCGCACTGCTGATTGCCCTGCATATGTTGGTGGAGTTCGGCGCGCTGTCGATCATCGGCCTGCAAACCTTTACCACCGCGATCTACCAGCAATTCGAACTGGAATTCAGCAATGCCAACGCCGCGATGCTTTCGGCAGTGTTGCTGGTGATGTGCCTGACCCTGCTGTGGCTGGAACTGCGCGTGCGCGGCAAGGGCCGGCACGTGCGCATCGGGCAGGGCGCGGCGCGGCATGCGGCGCAGGTGCGACTGGGCCAGTGGGCGCCACTGGGCCAGGTGTATTGCCTGGCGCTGGCGATCATCGGCAGCGGCATTCCGCTGGGCATGCTCGGCTATTGGTTGGCGGTAGGCTCCTCGGCGGCGTTTCCGGCGGCCGAGATTGGTGAGGCGCTGTTGTCCTCCCTGGCACTGTCACTGGGTGGCGCCGCACTGTGTCTGGTGCTGGCGGTACCGGTGGGACTGCTGGTGGTGCGCTACAAGGGCCAACTGGCGATCTGGGCCGAGCGCCTGCCGTATCTGCTGCACGCCCTGCCCGGCCTGGTGATTGCGTTGACGCTGGTGTATTTCGCCCTGCATTACGTGCCGGCGCTGTATCAGACCTCGGCGCTTTTGCTGATCGCCTATGCATTGTTGTTTCTGCCATTGGCCCAGGCGCCGATCCGCACGGCCTTGAACAAGGCGGCACCGCAGCTGGAAGAGGCTGCGCGCACGCTGGGGGCGTCGTCGTTCAGTGCGTTTTGCCGGGTGACGCTGCCGATTATTTTTCCGGCACTGGGGGCGGCATTTGCGCTGGTGTTTCTGGATGCGATGAAGGAGTTGACGGCGACGTTGCTGCTTAGCCCAACCGGGCTGAATACCTTGGCGACTGCCGTGTGGGCACATACCTCGAATGTGGAATTTGCGGCGGCGGCGCCTTATGCGGCGTTGTTGATATTGGTGTCGGGGCTGCCGGTCTATCTGTTAACAACTCGGATGTACTTGAGCCGCTGAGATCGCCATCGGGGGCAAGCCCCCTCCGACATTTTGAATGCATTTCATCCCGAGGGAGGGCGCTTGCTCCCAATAGCGTCGGTCCAGGCGACGCTAAGCCCGGAACTGCCCCAGACTCGCCTTCAACTGCGCCGCCAACCCGTCCAGCACCTTGCCACTGGCGGTAGTCTCCACCACCGCCTGCGCCGCACGTTCGGCCTGGGCATGGATCACCTCGACCCGGCCTCGTACCGCATGGGCGCCCTGGGCTTGGTGCTCGGCTGCGCGGGTAGCCAGGCCAATCGCCGCATGCACCTGCTCCACTGAGGCCTGCACCGTCTGCTGCAAGCGCACGCTGTCGCGCAGCACCAGCAAGCCTTCGTTAGCCTGACGCCCGGCCTTGCCGATGGTTTCCACCGCTTCGCGCGCGCCCTGCTGCAATGCGACAATATGCGCCTGAATATCGCCCGTAGAGCTTTGGGTCTTGCTGGCCAACGCACGCACTTCGTCCGCCACCACCGCAAAGCCACGCCCGGTCTCGCCAGCACGTGCCGCTTCAATGGCCGCGTTGAGCGCCAACAGGTTGGTCTGCTCGGCGATGCCGTGGATGACCGTCAGCACCACCTCGATCTGCTCGCTTTGCTGGGCCAGACGCTCGATGACCTGGGAACCGGCCTGCACCTGCCCCGCCAGCGCCTCGATCAAACTGCCGACCTCAGCCGAAGTGCGCGAGTTCTCATCCGTGGCCTGGCGAATATCCACTACTTGCTGCAACGCTGCCTGCATGGCGTGGCTTTCGGCCTGGGCCTCGTCGGCCATTTGCGAGAGTGCGCGCAAACTCTCCGCCACCTCATCACGCTGCAAGCCGGCTGCCGCATCGGCGCCGGCATTGCGCAAGGTCATAGCACCGATTTCCACGCCGGTACGCTGCGCCACATCGCCCGCCTCGCGCACGATGGGTTGCAACTTATCCACAAAGCGATTGACCGCCGAGGCCATGTCGCCGATTTCGTCCTTGCTGTTGATTTGAACGCGCTTGGTGAGGTCGCCCTCGCCTGCCGCCAGGTCATCCATGGCCGCGATGAGCAGCTTCAGGCGGTTGACCACGCGGCGACCGAGGACCACGGCGATCAGCAGCAACACGCCGAAACCCACCACCGCCAGCCCCATGCCGATGCGCCAACGCAAGGTGCCGGCAGCCTCCTGCACGGCGCTGGTGGTATTGACGGTCATCTGGGTCGCAGTGGCTTGCGCCGACTGCAGGCGAGCGCCCATGGCCGCCGCGCTATCCGCCGCGGCACCTTTGAGGCTGTCCCCGACCAACTGATCACCACTGGCAATCAGTGCGGCAAAACGTTTGTCCAGCGCTTGCAGGTCGGCCTCGACCGACGCGGTCGACACCCCCATGAGCACCTTACCAATCTCCACGCCGTTAGGGCTGATGGAAGCCTCGACGTAGAACACTGAAGGATCGTTCTTCGCAGCGTTCAGGACTTTGTCCAAGGCGCGATCGCCCTGGCCTTTTTCCAGCAACGCTTTGTTGATTGGATTCTCGCGATTCAGGTAACGAGTCAGGTGCTCACCCGCCGCATCGTCATAGACCACAAACAGCACGTTGGGATTGCGCTGAGCGCGTCGGGCAAACTCGGACAGCGTCGGCACATCGCTGTCCCACATGGCACGGGGCGCCACCGAAGCCAGTAGCTGCGCCATATCATTGGCGGAGTCTTGCAGATCTTTTTCCAGGGTCGCACGCAATTGCTTCTGCTCTGCCTGCAGGCGCTCGGAAAGCCCAGCGGTCAGACGCTGACGTGTGCTGCTGGACAAGCTGTCCAGACTCGAGGTGACTTCCTTGCCGGCCTGAGCCAATTCACCGGACAGCTTCTGGCTGTCGATGCCCAGGCGACTGCCTAAATCGGCCTCCAGCGCCGTAACGGTGCTCCGAGTGAGAGCGACCGCCACCAGCACTTGCACCAAAAGAGCGATACCGAGGGTAACGAACACCGGCCGCAACAGACGGCTTTGTAACAATGAGAGAACGGCAGACATCGGGAATCCCTCCACCACGGGTGCCATTAATTTGATAGCACCGCGAAAGAGAGAAACATAGCAAGGGTCGTGCCGCTTGGCATGCAGATACGACAAAGGGCTCCCGAAGGAGCCCTTTGCTTTTTACATCAACAGCTTATTAAGCGAACGGGTGACGCAGAACGATGGTCTCGTTGCGGTCCGGGCCCGTCGAAATAATGTCAATCGGTGCGCCGATCAGCTCTTCTACACGCTTGATGTAGGCGCGGGCATTAGCAGGCAGCTCTTCCAGGGTCTTGGCGCCCACGGTCGATTCGCTCCAGCCAGGCACTTCCTCGTACACAGGCTGCAGGCCCACGTAGCTGTCGGCATCAACCGGGGCAACGTCCTTGCCTTCTGCATCTTTGTAGCCGACGCAGATGTTGATGGTTTCCAGGCCGTCAAGCACGTCCAGCTTGGTGAAGCAGATGCCCGAGATGCTGTTCACATCGATAGCGCGACGCAGGATAACGGCGTCGAACCAGCCACAACGGCGAGCACGGCCGGTGGTCGCGCCGAATTCGTGACCTTGCTTGGCCAGGTGCGCACCGACTTCATCGAACAGCTCAGTCGGGAATGGGCCCGAACCTACACGCGTGGTGTAGGCCTTGGTGATGCCGAGAATGTAGTCCAGGAACATAGGGCCAACACCCGAACCGGTAGCAACGCCGCCAGCGGTGGTGTTGGAGCTGGTCACGTACGGGTAGGTACCGTGGTCGATGTCCAGCAACGAACCCTGGGCGCCTTCGAACATGATGTCCTTGCCAGCGCGACGCAGGTCGTGCAGCTCGGCAGTCACGTCCAGCATCAGCGGCTTGAGCAGCTCAGCGTATTCCTTGCACTCGGCCAGGGTCTTGTCGAATTCGATGGCTGGCTCTTTGTAGTAACCCACCAGCATGAAGTTGTGGTAATCCACCAGCTCACGCAGCTTGTCTTCAAAGCGCGGCATGTTGAGCAGGTCGCCCACACGCAGGCCACGCCGCGCGACCTTGTCTTCGTAGGCCGGGCCGATGCCGCGACCGGTGGTACCGATCTTCAGCTCGCCACGGGCCTTTTCACGGGCCTGGTCCAGCGCAACGTGGAAGGACAGGATCAGCGGGCAGGATGGGCTGATACGCAGGCGCTCGCGCACCGGTACGCCCTTCTCTTCCAGCTTGGTGATCTCGCGCAGCAGGGCATCCGGTGCAACCACGACGCCGTTGCCGATCAGGCACTGCACGCCTTCGCGCAGGACGCCCGACGGGATCAGGTGCAAGACGGTTTTTTCGCCATCGATGACCAGGGTGTGGCCAGCGTTGTGGCCGCCTTGGTAGCGCACTACGGCGGCAGCATGTTCGGTCAGCAGATCAACGATCTTGCCTTTGCCCTCATCACCCCATTGGGTGCCCAGGACTACGACATTCTTACCCATAACACTTGTCCTCATTCGCGCAAACTTGGTGCCGGCGATGGCCGGCAGGAAAACTCAAGAAGCCAGTGGCGATACTTGCCAAAGCCCGTTCTGCAGAATCAATTGCCGGTCGCAGTCCGCTTCACGGGCGGCGGCCAATGGCTGCCCAGGCAACGCCTGGACAACACGCTGACCCTCACTGCGCAACTGGCAAACCTGCTGCCAGAGTGCTGCGTCCGTACTGTCAGGCATCCAGATGCCACCAGACGGCAGCTCGACCTCAGCACGCCCCAGGGTCACCAGGGTTTTCAAATCGGTGGAAAAGCCGGTGGCCGGACGCGCACGACCGAAGTCGGCGCCGATGTCGTCGTAACGACCACCTTGGGCGATGGCCTGGCCAACACCCGGTACAAACACCGCGAACACCACACCGGTGTGGTAGTGGTAGCCGCGCAACTCGCCCAGATCAAAATACAGCGGCAACTGCGGGAACCGCGCCGACAACCGCTCGGCAATCGCCAGCACGTCATCCAGTGCAGCCAATACCGGCGCCGGCGCATTGGCCAGGCGTTCACGTGCAGCCACCAGCACTTCACGACCGCCACACAGGTTGACCAGTGAGCGCAGCATGTCGGCCAGATCCGCAGGCACGCTGGCGGTCAGGGCGATGACTTCATCGATCGCCTTACGTTGCAGGGCATCGAATAGCTGCTGCTCGACTTCACCGGACAAACCGGCCGCACGGGCCAGGCCACGGTAGATACCAACGTGACCGAGGTCCATGTGGACATCTGGCACATCAGCCAGTTGCAGCATGGCCAGCATCAAGCTGATCACTTCAACGTCGCTGCTCGGACTGGCATCACCGTACAACTCCGCGCCCAACTGAATCGGGCTGCGAGAAGACGACAAGGCACGCGGCTGAGCGTGCAGCACGCTACCGGCGTAGCACAGGCGGCTAGGGCCTTCGCGGCGCAGGGTGTGCGCATCGATGCGCGCCACTTGCGGCGTGATGTCGGCACGGAACCCCATTTGCCGGCCCGATTGCGGGTCGATGACCTTGAAGGTGCGCAGATCCAGGTCCTGGCCCGCGCCGGTCAGCAGGGATTCCAGGTACTCGATATGGGGGGTCACGACAAACTCGTAACCCCAGCTCTGGAACAGATCCAACACCTGGCGACGCGCTACTTCGATGCGCGCAGCTTCTGGTGGCAGTACTTCTTCGATGCCATCTGGCAGCAGCCAGCGGTCTACCGTTGCCATTACGCCATTCCCCTATGATCCGGGCGGCCAGCCCTCGGCCGAGCCTTGAGTGAAGCAGAAAATACCCGCCCCCTGCATAAACCACGCGCAAGAGCGACGTGACGAACGACCTGTTAACGGCCTCGTCGGGCACTTTCCTCGAAAAACCTGTCACGCCTGCCGAATCAAACATGCAGACGCAAAAAAGCCGGGAATTTCCCGGCTGCCGCATCATACACCCGTTTTCTGAAAGGATCACCCCGCCAGGCGTTTTAGCCGCCCGACGGAGTGCGTCCTACAAAATCACGAGCTGGTTACTTGGACTTTTCCAGGTAGCGGAAGAAGTCGCTGCTTGGGTCCAGCACCATGACGTCGGTTTTGTTCGCGAAGCTTTCACGGTAGGCACGAAGGCTACGGTAGAACGCGTAGAACTCCTGGTCCTGGCCGTAAGCCTTGGCGTAGATCGCCGCGGCTTGGGCATCACCATCACCACGGGCCTCTTCAGACTCGCGATAGGCTTCTGCCAGCAGTACACGGCGCTGACGGTCGGCATCCGCACGGATACCTTCAGCCAGCTCGTTACCCTTGGCGCGATGCTCACGAGCCTCACGCTCACGCTCGGTGCTCATACGCTCGAACACGCTGCGGTTCACTTCCTTCGGCAAATCGATGGCCTTGACCCGAACATCGACAACTTCGATGCCAAGTTCTTTTTCCGCCATCGTGTTCAACGAACGAGTGATATCCGCCATCAGCGCATCACGTTCACCGGACACCACCTCGTGCAGGGTGCGCTTACCAAACTGGTCACGCAGGCCCGATTCCAGGCGGCGCGACAAACGCTCGTCGGCAATCTGCTTGAGGCCGGAGGTCGCAGTATAGAAGCGCTCGGCATCCTTGACGCGCCACTTGGCGTAGGCGTCAACCATCACGGCTTTCTTTTCCAGGGTCAGGAAGCGCTGTGTCGGTGCATCCAGGGTCATCAGGCGAGCGTCGAACTTGCGCACCTGGTTGACGTAGGGGACTTTCACATGCAGGCCCGGCTGGACATCCGCCTGGACCACACGACCGAATTGCAGCAGCACCGCACGCTCGGTCTGAGCCACGATGTAGAAGCAGTTCCAGGCAGCGATGACCACGACGACGCCCACAATCAGGGCGGTCAGCGATTTATTGCTCATCAACGACTCTCCCTGGTACGTGTTTGCTGTTGCAGCAAGTCAGCGGCCGCACGGGCGCTCGCTTCGTTGGCAGCGGCACTGGAACCGGTGGACGGTGCACTGGAGCTGCTACGACCACCTTCGATCATCTTGTCCAGCGGCAGGTACAGCAGGTTGTTCTGCCCACCCTTGCTGCCGGTCACGAGGACCTTGCTGGTGTTGCTGAAGACTTCCTGCATGGTGTCCAGGTACAGACGCTCACGAGTCACTTCAGGTGCCTTGCGGTACTCGGCGACCAGCTTGGTAAAGCGATCCGCTTCACCCTTGGCGCGGGAGACCACTTCGTCACGGTAACCGTTGGCATCCTCGAGGATACGCTGGGCCTGACCACGGGCTTCCGGCACGACGCCGTTGGCGTAGGTCTCAGCCTGGTTGCGCGAACGCTGCTCGTCTTCACGGGCGCGGATCACGTCGTCGAAGGCTTCCTGCACTTCACGCGGTGCCGCTGCGCTCTGTACGTTCACCTGGGTGACGGTGATACCGGTGCGATAGGTATCGAGGAACCGTTGCAGGCGCTCCTTGATTTCGCTGGCCATCAACTCACGACCTTCGGTCAGCACCTGGTCCATGGCGGTGGAACCCACCACGTGGCGCAGGGCGCTTTCGGTTGCGTGTTGCAGGCTGATTTCCGGCTGATCAACGTTCAGCACGAAGTCCTGCAGGTTGCTGATCTTGTACTGCACGGTCAGCGGCACTTCGACGATGTTCTCGTCTTCGGTCAGCATCTGGCCCTGCTTGGTATAGGCACGCTCACGCGTGACGTTCTCCATGTACTTCTTGTCGATCGGCGGGAAGTAGATGTTCAGGCCAGGACCGACAGTCTCGTAGTACTTGCCGAAGCGCAGTACCACGGCTTGCTCCTGCTCGTCCACGACGTATACGGCGCTGTACAGCCATACGGCCGCCAGCACGACAAGACCCAGGCCCAGCAGGCCGTAGCCACCGCCCTTGCTTGTGCGACCGCCTTCGTCACCACCACGTTTTTTTCCACCACCGAACAACCCATTCAGGCTTTCCTGCAGCTTTCGGAAGGCCTCGTCGAGATCTGGTGGCCCCTTGCGGTCGCCATTATTGCGGCGCTTACCACCCCAAGGATCCTGATTATTCGAGTTGCCACCCGGCTCATTCCAAGCCATAGCGCTCTCCATCTGATAAAGCAAAGACGCACCCACGGCGCGCCGACCAATGCTACAGAATGCCTGCTACTGCGGCACAACCGCTTTCGGAGGCTTTTATTGCAAAGTGTGTTGTTCGATGAACTCTGTCGGAACTACGCCTTCACGGCTGACCAGCCGATTGAGCTCCGAGCGCGGCAATCGAACGGCCAGCAAGCTGACACCTTCTTCGTCGTGTTCTTCTTTCTGTACCGCGCCCAGCTCGAAAAACTGTGCACGCAGTCGAGCAAAACGCTGAGGCAAGCGCAAGGTGCCGACGAACAAATCGCTGCCGAGCAACTCGGCAATAGCTTGTTCAAGCAGCTCCAAACCACTGCCATCGCGCGCCGACAGCCAGACCCGCTGGGGCTTACCGTTCTCGTCGCGCTGGATTTGTGGCTCAACGCCTTCAAGCAAATCGAGTTTGTTATAGACCTCGAGGATCGGCAAGTCCTGGGCACCAATCTCACCCAGCACGACCATCACCTGTTCAATCTGCAGCATGCGATCCGGTTCGGCCGCATCGATCACGTGCAACAACAGGTCGGAATTGCTCGACTCTTCGAGCGTAGACCGAAACGCCTCGACCAGCTTGTGGGGCAGGTGACGAATGAAACCCACGGTGTCGGCCAGGACAATCGGCCCCAGGTCGTCAATATCCAGACGGCGCAAGGTCGGGTCGAGGGTAGCGAACAGTTGGTCAGCCGCGTACACGTCCGATTTCGTCACGTTATTGAACAGCGTGGACTTGCCGGCGTTGGTATAGCCCACCAGGGACACGGTGGGAATATCGGCACGCGAACGGCCACGTCGCGATTGCTCGCGCTGGCTACGCACCTTCTCCAGTCGGCCCTTGATCTGGCGCAGGCGAACCCGCAGCAGGCGCCGGTCGGTTTCCAACTGGGTTTCACCCGGCCCCCGCATGCCGATACCGCCACCCTGACGCTCAAGGTGAGTCCAGCCGCGCACCAGCCGGGTGCTCATGTGGTCAAGCTGGGCCAGTTCGACCTGGAGCTTGCCCTCATGGGTACGGGCGCGTTGGGCGAAAATATCGAGAATCAGACCGGTGCGGTCGATCACGCGACACTCGAATACACGTTCGAGGTTACGTTCCTGACTGGGCGTGAGGGTGTGATTGAAGATCACCAGATCGGCCTCTTCGGCATGGACCAGATCGCGCAGTTCCTCGACCTTGCCACTGCCAATCAGGAATTTGGCGGTTGGCCGATGACGCGGCACGTTAAAAAACGCAACGGTCTCGGCGCCGGCCGAATTTGCCAACTCCTGAAACTCCTGCGGATCTTCGCGCGCCTCAGGGTCCTGTCCATCCAAGTGAACGAGGATTACTCGCTCACCACCACCGTGGCGCTCAAAGAACAAAGGAGACTCCTATCAGGCGTTACCTGGCTCAGCGTCAGCTGCATCATCACCTGCTGCACTAGGCAGACGGATTGGACGAACTGGAACCACTGTCGAGATAGCGTGCTTGTAAACCATCTGGCTGACGGTGTTTTTCAGCAGGATCACGAACTGGTCGAACGACTCGATCGTGCCTTGCAGCTTGATACCGTTGACCAGGTAGATGGAAACCCCCACTTTCTCTTTACGTAAAGTATTCAAGTAAGGGTCTTGTAGCGAATGCCCTTTTGACATGTGCCGCACTCCTTTAAGGATCAATAATAAAAAATCGGAAAATAGATAGCTTATGGCCGTCACACCCCCAAGGATAGACGGCAATTGCAAGGACTCAGCTCAATATGGAGACCGTTCCCAAGTATTTCAAGGCGCGTGACAGATTGTCGCTGTCCAGGCTGTCCAACCAGTACAAATCGCTCCAGCTGCGCAGCCAGGTAAACTGGCGCTTCGCCAATTGGCGCGTGGCAATGATGCCGCGCTCCTGCATTTCGGCTGACGTCAGCTTGCCATCCAGATGATCCCAGACTTGGCGGTAGCCTACAGCACGTATCGAAGGTAGCCCTGGATGCAGGTCACCTCTTGAACGCAGTGCTACGACCTCGTCCACAAACCCCTGTTCCAACATAATTGTGAATCTTTGTGCAATTCGTTCATGCAGCACCTGGCGATTTGCCGGAGCGATGGCCAGATTCGCCACAGTATAGGGCAATTGTGGCTGCCCAGATGCGCCTGCGTCAGCACTTTGCGCAGTTTGTTTCAGCCGCAGTTCAGTCATGGTCTGACCGCTCACACGCCAGACTTCCAAGGCACGACTGAGGCGCTGGGGGTCATTTGGGTGAATGCGCGCTGCGGACACCGGATCGACCGCTGCCAGTTGATCGTGCAGGGCCTGCCAGCCAAGGCGTGCAGCCTCTTCTTCGAGTTCGGCACGCACTTGGGCATCGGCGGGCGGCATGTCGGCCAGCCCTTCCTGCAAAGCCTTGTAGTAGAGCATCGTGCCGCCTACCAGCAACGGGATGTTACCCCGCGCGGTGATCTCGGCCATGGCGGCCAGGGCGTCGGTGCGGAAATCCGCCGCGGAATAGCTCTCGGCCGGGTCGATGATATCGATCAAACGGTGTGGATACTGCGCCAACAGCTCTTTTGAGGGCTTGGCGGTGCCGATGTCCATGTCCCGGTAAACCAGGGCAGAGTCGACACTGATCAGCTCGCACGGCAGCACCTTGGTCAGCTCGATGGCCAGGTCAGTCTTGCCAGCGGCCGTGGGGCCCATCAGGAAGATCGCGGGGGGCAAGGCACTCATCAACGGCCGCGCAAGAACAGTTTGTCCAGATCGTCCAGGCCCATCTGGGTCCAGGTCGGTCGGCCATGGTTGCATTGGCCGCTACGTTCGGTGTTTTCCATGTCGCGCAGCAAGCCGTTCATTTCCGGCAAGGCCAGGCGGCGATTGGCACGGATGGCGCCGTGGCAGGCCATGGTGCCGAGCAGTTCGTTGATGTGCGCCTGGATGCGGTCGCTGGTGCCGTACTCCATGAGGTCGGCCAGCACGTCGGCCACCAGCCGGTTGGCTTCGGCCTGCTTCAGCAGTGCGGGAATCTGGCGGATCGCCAGGGTTTCCGGGCCCAGGCGCTGCAATTCAAAGCCCAGCTTCTGGAACACGCCGTGGTGCTCTTCGGCGCAATCGGCCTCACGCTGGCTGACAGCAAGGGATTCGGGTACCAGCAACGGCTGGCCACTCAGGCCTTCACTGGCCATGGCGATCTTCAGGCGCTCGTACATGATCCGCTCGTGAGCGGCGTGCATGTCCACCAGCACCAGGCCATGGGCATTTTCCGCGAGGATGTAGACCCCCTTGAGCTGCGCCAACGCGTAGCCCAGCGGTGGGATATCACCGCCACCTTCCGGCAAGGCCACCGCGCCCGGCTCGGCACCTGGCAACGGCGCAAAGAATTCACGATAGGCGGCCTGCACCTCGGCCACCGGTACAGCCGATTGCGGACGCGGGGTGTATTGGTACTGATAACCCGCACCCGAGCCGGAGCCCGGCGCCGTGTAGCTCGGCTGGGGTTGCGGCGATTGCAGCAGGTTTGCCGCCAGGCTCATTTCACCTTGAGGGCCAAACTCACCCGCTTCGGGGCCGCTCGGGCGAACCACCGCCGTCACGATGGGCGCGGACAACTGGTCATCCGGGCGCACATCGCCCAGGGCACGGTGCAAGGTGCCATAGAGGAAGTCATGCACCATGCGCCCATCGCGGAAGCGCACTTCGTGCTTGGTCGGGTGCACGTTGACGTCGACCACCGAAGGATCGACCTCAAAAAACAGCACAAAAGTCGGATGCCGCCCGTTGAACAGCACATCGCGATAGGCCTGGCGCACCGCGTGAGCCACCAGCTTGTCGCGTACCGCCCGGCCATTCACAAAGAAATACTGCAAGTCCGCCTGGCTGCGGGAGAAGGTCGGCAAGCCCACCCATCCCCACAGGCGCAGGCCATTGCGCTCGATTTCAATCGGCAGCGCCTGCTCCAGGAAACCCGCGCCGCAGATAGCCGATACCCGGCGAGCGCGCGCCGCATCGTCATGGGCTTCGTGCAGGCTGAGGATGGTCTTGCCGTTGTGGCGCAGGTGAAACGCCACATCGAAACGCGCCAGGGCCAGGCGCTTGATAACTTCTTGCAGGTGATCGAATTCGGTTTTTTCGGCCTTGAGGAATTTGCGTCGCGCCGGGGTGTTGAAGAACAGGTCGCGCACTTCCACCGAGGTGCCCACCGGGTGTGCGGCCGGTTGGACCCGAGGCGCCATGTCGCGGCCTTCGGTTTCCACCTGCCAGGCCTGCTCGGCATCACGGGTGCGCGACGTCAGGGTCAGGCGCGCCACGGAGCTGATGGAGGCCAATGCCTCACCGCGAAAGCCCAGGCTCATCACGCGTTCAAGGTCTTCCAGGTCGCGGATCTTGCTGGTGGCGTGACGGGCCAGGGCCAGCGGCAGGTCATCGGAGGAGATCCCGCTGCCATCGTCACGTACGCGCAGCAGCTTGACGCCGCCCTGTTCCACATCGACATCGATGCGCCTGGCACCGGAGTCGATGCTGTTCTCCAGCAACTCCTTGATCACCGATGCCGGCCGCTCAACGACCTCGCCCGCCGCAATCTGGTTGGCGAGGCGCGGGCTGAGCAATTCAATGCGCGACCCGCTGTTCAAGACTGATTCGCTCATTACTGTGCCGCCAATTCAGTGCCAGGGATGGTCAACACCTGGCCGACCTTCAACTCGTCGGTCTTCAGGTTGTTGGCGCTGCGCAAGGTCGCGGCCGAAACCTGGAATCGCACCGCCAGCATGGCCAGGGTATCACCCGGCTGCACGCGATGATCACGCGGGCCCTGGGCGATTTTTCCGGAGTCACGCAGCCAGGCGATATAAGTGCCCGGCGGCGGGTTCTGCTGGAAGAACTGGCGCACACCGGCGCTGATGGAGCGCGCCAATGCCTGCTGATGGCTGGCACTGGCCAGCTTCGACGCCTCGTTCGAGTTGGAAATAAACCCGGTTTCCACCAGGATCGATGGGATGTCCGGCGACTTCAACACCATGAACCCGGCTTGCTCCACACGCTGTTTGTGCAGCGAGGTCACCCGGCCGATGTTGCTCAGCACCTTCTGGCCGACGTTCAAGCTGGAGGTCAGCGAGGCCGTCATCGACAGGTCAAGCAGTACACCGGCGAGCATCTTGTCCTTGTCATCGAGGGACACGTTGCCGGCCCCGCCGATCAAGTCGGAACGGTTTTCACTGTCGGCCAGCCAGCGGGCGGTCTCGGATGTGGCGCCGCGATCCGACAAGGCAAACACCGAAGCCCCGAAGGCGGCGGCCGAAGGTGCGGCGTCGGCATGGATCGAGACGAACAGGTCGGCGCCCTTCTTGCGCGCGATTTCGGTACGGCCGCGCAACGGAATGAAGTAGTCGCCGGTACGGGTCAGTTCGGCGCGGTAGCCTTTCATGCCGTTGACCTGGCGTTGCAGCTCACGGGCGATGGCGAGCACCACGTCTTTCTCATGCTGGCCGCGCGAACCGGACGCGCCCGGGTCTTCACCGCCGTGGCCGGCGTCGATCACCACGATAATATCGCGCTTGCCGGCGGGAGCTGGCGGCGGCGGTGGCAACTTGACCTGGGGTTGCGACGGGTTGACCGGCACGGCCGGCACTGTCGCCACGGCAGGGGTTGGCGCCGGTGGCGGCGCGGCATCGGCGGCGTTGTCGAACAGATCGACCACCAGCCGGTTGCCGTATTGGGCATTGGGCGCCAGGGAGAAGCTTTTCGGCGTCACGACTTTTTTCAAGTCGATCACCACGCGAAGGTCGGTCGGCGTGCGCTGCGCCGAGCGCATGGCGGTGATCGGCGTGTTGGCGGTGGACACTTTCAACGGCGCGGCCAGGGTCGCACCATTAATGTCGATCACCAGGCGATCAGGCGCCGTGAGGGTAAAGACACTGTGCTGGACCGGGCCAGACAGGTCGAACACCAGTCGCGTGTTATCCGGCGCTCGCCACAGGCGAACACTCTTCACCTGTGAAGCAGCCAGAGCATTGACAGTCATTGCCGCAAGCAACACCCCTACGACAGCAACCAACGCGCGAAAGCGCATACCTAACCCCACCAATTATTTGAATTCCAAAGCCAGAGCGGCACACCACGACTCACCGCGCGCGCCCTGGGGCAACAACTTCAGCTGACGTCCGTGATCATGCGGCGTAATGGTAATGGTCAGGTCCGGCTTTGGCAAAAAGCCTGTGCCTTTATCTGGCCACTCAATAAGACACAACGCCTCTTCATCGAAGTAATCACGGATGCCCATGAACTCGAGCTCTTCGGGGTCCACCAGGCGGTAGAGGTCGAAGTGGAAAGCCCGCACTGCGCCGATCTCGTAGGGCTCAACCAGAGTGAACGTGGGACTCTTTACCGCCCCCGTATGGCCCAATCCCCGAATGATGCCCCGGGACAGCGTGGTCTTGCCCGCCCCCAGGTCGCCTTCAAGAAAGATCAGGCCTGATCCGGCCGTGACCTGGGCAATACGCTGACCTAACGCCACCATGGCCTCTTCATCGGCCAGGAAAAGGATTACTTCAGACACGGCGACTGTTCCTCCAGCAATTGACGAATGGCGGGTATCAGGTCGCTGGCGGCCAATCCGCGACCAAAGCGGCCCTGGCGATCCCCTGCGGTGGCGTGCAACCAGACGCCCAGGCAGCTTGCTTCATAAGCCGGCATGCCCTGGGCCAGCAGCGCGCCCACCAGGCCAGCCAAAACGTCACCGAGGCCTGCCGTCGCCATCGCCGGATGGCCTTGATCGCAGCGCGAAACGCGCCCGTCGGGACTGGCAATCAAACTGCCAGCACCCTTGAGGATAGCCACTGCATTAAATTTCTGGCTCAACGCGCGCGCCACCTTAAGACGGTCGGCCTGAACCTCGGCTGTCGAAATCCCCAACAAGCGCGCGGCCTCCCCCGGATGCGGGGTGATCACGCACTGGGCCGGCAGGCTCACGCTGCCAGTTGCCAGTTGATTGAGCGCGTCGGCGTCCCAGACTTGCGGCAGCCGGGCATTGGCCGCGACAGACAACAGGCTTTTACCCCAGGAGGCTTCGCCCAGGCCGGGGCCAATCACAATCACCGAGATTTTTTCCAGCAAGCCCATCAACTGGTTGGCCGAACTCACGCCGACGGTCATGACTTCCGGCAAGCGGGCCAGCGCAGCCGGCACATGCTCAAGGCGAGTGGCCAGGGACACCAGGCCCGCGCCACTGCGCAAGGCGCTTTCGGCACAGAGCAGCGCGGCGCCGCCAAAGCCCCGGTCACCGCCGATCATCAGCAGGTGGCCGAACTGGCCCTTATGGGCGTCCGGGGCACGCGCAGCCAGTTGCGGCAAATGGCCGGGCAACAATGACTGAACGTCGGTTATTTCGTGTTTTGTCTGCGGCATGCGTCTTCAAGCTCCGATGTCTGGCAGAATTATACCCATCTAACCTGTGGTTTCCCGTGTCTCATGCCCGCTATTACCTCCGATCTGCCCGCCCTCGCCCAATCGATCAAAGACTGGGGCCGCGAGCTGGGCTTTCAACAAGTCGGCATCAGCGGCCTGGACCTGGCTGAGCATGAACAACATCTGCAACGCTGGCTCGACGCGGGCTACCACGGCGAGATGGAATACATGGGCGCCCATGGCAGCAAACGCTCGCACCCGGACGAACTGGTGCCAGGCACTCTGCGCGTGGTGTCGCTGCGCATGGATTACCTGCCCGGCGATACGCAGATGGCGCTACTGCTGGCAAAACCGGAAAAAGCCTATATCTCGCGCTACGCCCTGGGCCGCGATTACCACAAGCTGATCCGCAAGCGCGTGCAGCAGTTGGCCGACCGTATCCAGGCGCAGATCGGGCCTTTCGGCTTTCGCGCCTTTGTCGACAGCGCGCCCGTGTTGGAAAAAGCCATTGCCGAACAAGCCGGTCTTGGCTGGATCGGTAAAAACACCCTGGTGCTCAATCGCAAGGCCGGCAGTTATTTCTTCCTGAGCGAGCTATTTGTGGATTTGCCGCTGCCGGTCGATCCGCCGCACAGTACCGAACACTGCGGCCGCTGCACCGCCTGCCTGGACATCTGCCCTACCAATGCGTTCGTCGGCCCCTATGTACTGGACGCCCGGCGCTGCATTTCCTACCTGACCATCGAACTCAAGAGCGCGATTCCTGAAGACCTGCGCCCACTGATCGGCAACCGGGTATTCGGCTGCGATGACTGTCAGATCGTTTGTCCCTGGAATCGTTTCGCGCGACCCACTGCCGAAAGTGATTTCAAGCCACGGCACAATCTGGATAACGCAGAACTGGCGGAGCTGTTCATGTGGGATGAGGATAAATTCCTCAGCAGTACCGAAGGCTCGCCTTTGCGCCGTGCCGGTTATGAGCGCTGGCTGCGCAACCTGGCGGTGGGCCTGGGCAACGCGCCGTCGAGCATCCCGGTGCTGGAAGCCTTGAAGGCGCGTCGGGATTACCCGTCGGAGCTGGTGCGCGAGCATGTGGAATGGGCGCTGAACCAGCACGCAGCGCGTTAGTGCACGTCGTCGTTATAGACGAATTTGGGCATTTCCCAGTGAAAGCGGATCGCCAGCAGGCGCAATAGAAAACCGCTGAACAGGGTCAGTAGAATTGCCTGCTCGCTGGGCAGTTCCAGGTAGAGGCACAGCAGGTAGAACCAGGCGGCGAGGAACGACACGCTGGCGTACAGTTCACGGCGAAAGATCAGCGGAATATCGTTGCAGAAAATATCCCGCAGAATGCCGCCGAAGACGCCGGTGATCACCCCGCTGACCGATGCCACCAGCATGCCGTGGCCCATTTCCAGGGCGGTCATGCAGCCAATCAACGTAAACGCGACCAGGCCCACGGCATCCAGCGCGAGGAACAGCGAGCGCAGGTGGCGCATCAACGGTGCGATAAAGATCGTCACCAGCGCCGCGACGGAGGTAAGCACCAGGTATTCGGGATGCTTGACCCACGTCAGCGGGTAATGCCCCAACAGCACATCGCGCACCGAGCCGCCGCCCAGCGCCGTCACGCAGGCGATCAGCACCACACCAAACCAGTCCATGCCGCGCCGGCCGGCAGACAAGGCGCCAGTCATGGCTTCGGCGGTGATGGCGATGAGGTAGAGCATCAGCAGCATGATGGCGATCCTTGCAAAGAGGCCGGCAGTCTAATCATTTGCTGATGGCACCAAAAGGGGGCGCCTGGCGATAAATCGAGTTGCCTGCCATCGGGGGCAAGCTCCCTCCCACTCTTGACCGAGTCGTCATGGCGAACGCGGAACAAATGTGGGAGCAGGCGTGCCCGCGAAGGCGCCGGTTCTTCAAGCCTTGATGAAATGCTTGCGGTAATGCTGCAGCTCGGCGATCGACTCGCGAATATCATCCAGCGCCAGGTGGGTGCTGCCTTTATGGAAGCTGTCTTTGACTTCCGGCGCCCAGCGCGCAGCCAGTTCCTTGAGCGTGGACACGTCCAGGTTGCGGTAGTGGAAGTAGCTTTCCAGCGCCTTCATGTGGGTATAAAGGAAGCGACGGTCCTGGCAAATGCTGTTGCCGCAGATTGGCGACTTGCCTTTGGGCACCCACTTTTCCAGGAAGGCAATGGTTTCGGCTTCGGCTTCGGCCATGCTGATGCGGCTGTCACGCACGCGCTGGGTCAGGCCGGAGTTGCCGTGGGTGCGGGTGTTCCACTCGTCCATGGTGGCGAGCACGGCGTCGCTGTGGTGGATGGCGATCACCGGACCTTCGGCCAAGGTGTTGAGGTTGCTGTCGGTGACAATGGTCGCCATCTCGATGATGACGTCGGTGTCGGGGTTCAGACCGGTCATTTCCAGATCGATCCAAATCAGGTTCTGTGGGTTTTGCATGGCTTGATTCTCTTGGCACCTTGGCGTAGCTGCGCAGTTTAGCAGGCGGGGCCGTGCTAGACTCGCGACCGTTTTACCTAACCTTTGCATTATCGACACGGAACACCAATGGCCAAACGCCAGCTCAATCGTCGCCAAAACTGGCGCATCGAAAAGATTCAAGGTGAACGCGCCGCACGCGCCGCCAAACGTGAATCCTCCGCCGTGGACGCGCTCGAGGGCGGCGACCTGGGGCCCGAACAGACGGGCCTGGTGATCGCGCACTTTGGTGTGCAGGTCGAAGTCGAGGCGCTGGAAGGCGAACTCGCGGGCCAGGTGTTCCGCTGCCACTTGCGCGCCAACCTGCCTGCGCTGGTGACCGGCGACAAGGTGGTCTGGCGCGCCGGCAACCAGGGCATCGGCGTGATCGTCGCCCAACTGCCGCGCACCACCGAACTGCGCCGCCCCGACAGCCGCGGCCAGCTCAAGCCGGTAGCGGCCAACGTCGACATGATCGTGATCGTGTTCGCGCCGCTGCCCGAGCCCCATGCCAACCTGATCGACCGCTACCTGGTGGCGGCCGAGCATGCCGGCATTCGCCCACTGTTGCTGCTGAACAAATTCGACCTGATTGACGAGCAGAATGCCCCCGCGCTCAACGCGCTGCTGGCGGTCTACCGCACCCTGGGCTATCCGGTGCTGGAAGTCTCGGCCCATCACGGCAACGGCATGGAACAGCTGCAACAGCAATTGGACGGGCGTATCAGCGTGTTTGTCGGCCAGTCGGGCGTAGGTAAATCCTCGCTGGTCAACAGCCTGCTCCCGGAAGTCGATACCCGCGTGGGTCCGCTGTCGGAGCTGTCCGGCCAGGGCACTCACACCACTACCACGGCGCGGCTGTTCCACTTCCCGGGCGGCGGTGAGTTGATCGACTCCCCTGGTATTCGTGAATTCGGCCTCGGCCACGTCAGCCGCAGCGATGTGGAAGCGGGCTTTATCGAATTCAACGACCTGATCGGCACCTGCCGCTTCCGCGATTGCAAACACGATCGCGAGCCGGGCTGCGCCCTGCTCAAGGCCCTGGAAGACGGCCGCGTGCAGCAGCAGCGCATGAACAGCTATCGGTCGATTATTGCGAGCCTGCCGGAAAGCAGTTACTAAACTTGCGAAACAATAAGGCCGCGATCATCGCGGCCTTATTGTAGGTGACTTAGGAACCCGTCCCAGGCACCGCAGGGGCTTTCACCCCACCCTCATCAAACAGGTTCAGCTTCTGCCGCAGCTCATGGGCCGGCAATGGCTCCTGGCCGGGCGGAATGGCGTTCGGATCGGCCGGCACTTCACCTGGCGCGCCCGCTCCCGGCGTTGGGCCCGGTGGTGGTGCGGGTTGATCACCTTCAATCGCGCGCTGGGCCTTTTTGGTCAACACCACGATGTCGATACGGCGGTTGATCGGATTGAACGGATCCTTGGGATCAAACAGCTGTGAAGAGGCAAAACCCACCACCCGCGCCACTTGCGGGTCCGGATAGCTGCCGGCAACCAGTGCCCGACGCGCCGCGTTGGCACGGTTGGCCGAAAGCTCCCAGTTGCCAAAATCACCCTGGCCCGCGTAGGGCTTGGCGTCGGTGTGGCCACTGATGCTGATTTTGTTCGGCACTGCCTTGATGGTGTCGGCCATGGCCAACAGGATGTCTTCAAAGTATGGTTTCAGGCGCGCGCTGCCAGAGTCGAACATCGGCCGGTTGGCGGCGTCGGTGATCTGGATGCGCAAGCCATCCGGGGTGATTTCGAACGAAATCTGATCCTTGAACTTCAGCAGTTGCGGATTTTCCTCAACCTTGTTCTGCAACTCTTGCAGCAGCAGCTCAAGACGTTCCTGCTCGACCTGCTCAGCCATGGCCTCGACGGTGTCGCGCTCGATCGGGATTTTTTCCTGCGGTGCTTCGGTTTTGACTTCCGGGTTGATGGTGCGCTCAGGCGCCAATTGCGGTGAACCGCCGAGGTCGATCACGAAGGGCGTACCGCTTTCCGAGAAGCCAATCGGGTCTTTGAAGTAGCCGGCGATGGCGATCTTCTGTTCGGGTGTGGCGGTGGACATCAGCCACAGCACCAGGAAGAACGCCATCATCGCCGTCGCAAAGTCGGCGAAGGCGATTTTCCAGGCGCCACCATGGTGCCCCGCAGCGAAGCGCTTGACGCGCTTGATGATTATCGGCTGGTTGTTTTCCATGGCTTAGCGACCGCGAACCGCTTGTTCCAGCTCGGCGAAGCTTGGGCGATGCTTGGGGTACAGCACCTTGCGACCGAACTCCACCGCCAACGAAGGCGGCATGCCGGAAGCGGAGGCTACCAGGCTGGCCTTGATCGATTCGTACAGGTTGATTTCTTCCTTGGCGTCGTGGGCCAGGGAGGTCGCCAGCGGGCCGAAGAAACCGTAGGCCGCGAGAATACCGAAGAAGGTCCCCACCAGCGCCGCACCTACGTGCATGCCGATAGCCGCCTGGTCACCTTCGCCCAGGGAGGCCATCGTCACCACGATACCGAGTACCGCCGCGACGATACCGAAGCCGGGCATGCCGTCGGCCACACCGGTAACGGCATGGGAAGGATGCTCCAGCTCTTCCTTGAGGCTGAACAATTCCATGTCGAACAGGCCTTCCAGCTCATGGGGAGCCATGTTGCCGGAGGACATGATGCGCAGGTAGTCGCAGATGTAGGCGGTCATGCGCTCATCTTTGAGCACGGCCGGGTACTTGGCGAAAATCGGGCTGGCCGCGGCGTCTTCGATGTCGGCCTCGATGGCCATCATGCCTTCGCGGCGGCTCTTGTTGAGGATCTCGTAAACCAGGCCCAACACTTCCAGGTAGAAGGTGTGGGTGAAGCGCGAACCGAACATGCCCAGCGACTTCTTGATCACGTGCATGGTCATGTAGCCGGGGTTCGCCTGCAGAAAGGCACCCAGTGCCGCACCACCAATAATCATCACCTCGAAAGGCTGGATCAGTGCCGCAATTTTACCGTGGGACAGGACGTACCCGCCGAGCACGCTCGCGAAGACGACGATAATGCCGATAATTTTAGCCATAGGAGATGAGTACTTGCGCCGTCGGGTTCATGGACATATTTGGGGGAACTGAAAAACTCTTGTTCTACTTATCGGCAAAACTGCGCCAGACTATAGCCCGTTAAGGCGAAAAGCCAGTTCGGCCCGCTCCGGGTGTGTTGACCGCAAGTGATGATCGCGCCCCAATCATGGCTAATGAAACGACAGTCCCAACTGCAAAACCTACTTCTCTAGCCGCTTGGATCAAGCGCCTGGACGAAGTGCTGCTGCCTGTCCCACAGGCCAGCCATGACCGCGTGTGCAAAGCCATACGCGATAGCCGCAGTTCGTTGCGAGATATTGCCGAGCTAATGCAAAACAGCCCGGCCCTGGTGCTCAGCGTGATGCGCGAGGCCAACAGCCACACCCATGGCAGCCTGACGGCGCCGGCGGAAAACCTCGAAGTGGCGCTTAACCGCCTGGGCCTCAAACGCGCCGAGGAACTGCTGGCACGCCTGCCGTCGGTGCCCGCCCCTGACATTCCCGTCGCGCTGCGCCAGCTGTTGCTGGTCAGCCAACACGCCTCGCAACAAGCCAACGGATTATTCGGCAGCCGCCTGGCGCGGCTGTGGCAGGACATTCACTGGGGCAGCCTGCTGTTTCTTTCACCGCTGTGGCCTATGGCCGTTGCCTATCCCAAGCTCCTGGAGGAATGGGAACTGCGGGTCATCCACAAAGGCGAGTCGGCACGCAAGGTCGAACAGGAATTGTTCGGCGTGCGCCTGCTGGACCTGTGCCTGGGCTTGACCGAGACATGGCACCTGCCGATCTGGGTGTCCCAGGGTTATACCCTGTTGCGGACCGAGCAGCGCCTGCTGGTCAAGGCCCTGCATATCGCCCGCGAAGACGACCCCCTGCGCCACCAGCAATTGCTCGACGCCGAACCCAACCTGCGCCGCTGGCTGAATCAGCCGGCCAATACGGTGCTGCTGGCCAACGGCTTGGCGATGTCGGCCCAGGAGTCCTGGACCTGCCCGCATACCCAGCGCTGGCAATACCTCACAGCACTGTACCTGCAGCAGCCCCTGAGCGAAGTGCAGCAACAGGTCCACCAGCAAGCCGTCACCAGTGCCCGCGACACCTTGATGCCCGACCTCTGGCACCCGGCGCTGTCGCTGATCTGGCCGTGGCATGTGCACAAGATTCATCGCGGCCTGCTGCCCGCGCCACCGCCTACCGCCGAAGCCCTGGCCGTCTGGCGCAAGCGCTGTACCGAACTGCTGGTGGAGCCGAGCCGCTTTGCCAACGCCATGCATTTGACCACCTGCGCCAAGGAAGCCTTGGTAGCCAGCGGCATGCAGCGCGTCCTGTTGTTTATGGCCGATCGTGCCCTGAGCACCTTGCGCGTACATCAGGCCGACGGCCTGCCGAAGGATGCCGCCAACCTGAGCCTGGATGTGGTCAACAGCACGCTGCTGCAGCGCCTGCTGGAAAAGTCGGCCCAGGTGCGCCTCACGCCGGAAAACCACGCGCAGTTCTCGGCACTGCTGCCGCCGATCCTGCGCCGCCTGTTCACCGGCGAGCACCTGTTGTTGCGCTCCATGAGCTGCAACGGTCGCGTGGTGATGGTGATGGTCGCCGACCAGGGCGGCGGGCCGTTCTCGGAAACCACCGTGCAGGCCTTCGGTAAAACCGCCCAATGCATCGAGAAAGCCCTGCACAGCTTTACCAACCGCAGCGCCTGATGCTTGCGCTACAATCGCCGTCCTTTAATCGCCAACATTTGTGCCCAGGAGACCTCACATGCCTGACTTCTCTGGCTTGCCGCTGGTGATCGAATCCAGTGACCTGCTCGGTCAACTGGATGCCGAGCGCCTGATTCTGGTGGACCTCACCAGTGCCGCCCGCTACGCCGAAGGGCACATCCCCGGCGCGCATTTCGTTGACCCCAAGCGCACCCAACTGGGCCAGGCACCGGCACCCGGCCTGCTGCCCGGCAAGGCTGATCTCGAGAAACTGTTCGGCGAACTGGGCCACACGCCCGACGCTACCTACGTGGTCTATGACGACGAAGGCGGTGGTTGGGCCGGGCGTTTTATCTGGATGCTCGACGTGATCGGCCATCAGAAATACCACTATCTGGATGGCGGCCTGCTCGCGTGGCTGGAGGGCAAATACCCGCTCTCCACCGACGTGCCCGCCGCGGCCGGCGGTCCAGTCAGCCTCACGCTGCATGACGGCCCCACCGCTACCCGCGAATACCTGCAAAGCCGTCTTGGGGCTGCCGACCTGGGCGTCTGGGATGCGCGTGGGCCGCTGGAATATTCCGGCGAGAAAGTGCTCGCAGCCAAAGGCGGGCACATCCCCGGCGCGGTGAATTTCGAATGGACGGCCGGCATGGACAAAGAGCGCAACCTGCGCATCCGCCGCGACATGCCGCAGATCCTCGAAAGCCTCGGGCTGACCAAAGACAAAGAAATCATCACCCACTGCCAGACTCACCACCGCTCTGGCTTCACCTACCTGGTGGCCAAGGCGCTCGGTTATCCGCGAGTCAAAGGTTATGCCGGTTCCTGGGGCGAATGGGGCAACCACCCCGACACCCCCGTCGAGATTTAAGGTTTAAGGACAGTAAATGAAAAAGCAGTTGTTTATCCTCAGCCAGTACCTGCTGCCGCACCACCTGCTGTCGCGGTTGGCCGGCTGCATCGCCGAGTGCCGCGTGCGCTGGTTCAAGAATGCCTTCACCACCTGGTTCGCCAAGCGTTATCAAGTGGATATGTCCCAGGCCCTGGTAGAAGACGTGACCGCTTACGAGCACTTCAACGCTTTCTTCACCCGCGCCCTGAAAGACGGCGCCCGCCCACTGGACCAGACCCCTGGCGCAGTACTAAGCCCAGCCGATGGCGCGGTCAGCCAGCTTGGCCCTATCGAACATGGCCGCGTGTTCCAGGCCAAAGGCCACAGCTTCAGCGTGTTGGAGCTGTTGGGCGGTGATGCGGCGGTCGCTGCGCCGTTCATGGGCGGCGATTTCGCCACCATTTACCTGTCGCCGAAGGACTACCACCGAGTGCATATGCCTCTGGCCGGTACCCTGCGCGAAATGGTCTACGTGCCTGGGCGGATTTTCTCGGTAAACCAGACCACCGCCGAAAACGTGCCGGAGTTGTTTGCGCGTAACGAGCGTGTTGTCTGCCTGTTCGACACCGAACGCGGCCCGATGGCCGTGGTATTGGTGGGTGCGATGATTGTGGCGTCGATTGAAACCGTCTGGGCCGGCCTGGTTACTCCGCCGAAGCGCGAGCTGAAAACTTTCCGCTATGACGAAGCTGCGCGCGCGCCGATTCACCTGGAGAAGGGTGCGGAGCTGGGTCGCTTCAAGTTGGGCTCCACCGCGATCGTGCTGTTCGGGCCGGATCAGGTGAAGTGGGCTGAGGAACTGGTGGCGGGTTCGCCGGTGCAGATGGGCCAGGGTATCGCTTTACCTAAAGCCTGACACCGAACCCAATATGGGAGGGGGCTTGCTCCCGATAGCGGGGTATCAGTCAACACATCAGTGACTGAACCACTGCCATCGGGGGCAAGTCCCCTCCCACATTTAGTCAGTTACAGCTGACCGTCGCGGTCGCGAAAGCCCAGCAGATAGAGCACGCCATCCAACCCCAAGGTCGAAATCGCCTGCTTGGCCGATTGCTTGACCAATGGCTTGGCGCGGAACGCCACACCCAAACCGGCGATTGCCAGCATCGGCAAGTCGTTGGCGCCGTCGCCGACCGCAATGGTCTGTTCCAGACGCAAACCTTCCTTGTGGGCCAGTTCCTTCAGCAGATCCGCCTTGCGCTGCGCATCGACAATCGGCTCGACCGCGACGCCGGTCACCTTGCCATCCACCACTTCCAATTCGTTGGCGAACACATAGTCGATGCCCAGCTTGGCCTGCAATTGCTTGGCGAAGTAAGTGAAACCACCCGACAGGATCGCCGTCTTGTAGCCCAGGCGCTTGAGTTCGGCGAACAGGGTTTCGGCGCCTTCGGTCAGGCGCAGCGACGCGCCGATGGAGTCCAGCACGCTCACATCCAGGCCCTTGAGCAAGGCCAGGCGCTCCTTGAAGCTGGCGCGGAAATCCAATTCCCCGGCCATGGCGCGCTCGGTGATTTCGGAAACCTGCTCACCCACGCCGGCCGCCTTGGCCAGCTCGTCGATGACTTCGGCTTCGATCAGCGTGGAGTCCATGTCGAACACCGCCAGGCGACGGTTGCGGCGGAACAGCGAATCTTCCTGGAAGGCGATATCGACATTCAGCTCCTGGGCCACGCTGAGGAATTCGGCGCGCAGGGCTTGCGGGTCGGCCGGCTCACCGCGCACGGAGAACTCGATGCAGCCCTTGCCCTTGTCGGCCGGAGTGTCCAACGGCATGCGACCCGACAGACGGTCGATATGGTCAATGTTCAAACCATACTGCGCAGTAATCGAGCTGACGCGCTGCAGCTGTTCGGCGGTGACCTTGCGGGTCAGCAGCGTCACGATATGGCGCTTCTTGCCCTGGCCGGCCACCCACTGCTGGTAATCCTCTTCGGATACCGGGGTGAAACGCACCTGCTGATCCAGCTTATACGCCGTAAACAGGATGTCCTTGAGCACCGATGAGGCCTGCTCGGTGCTGGGAATTTCCACCAGGATGCCGAACGACAGCGTGTCGTGGATCACCGCCTGGCCGATGTCGAGAATGTTCACACCACCCTGGGCCAGAACGCCGGTAATGGCTGCGGTAAGACCTGGGCGGTCTTCCCCAGTGATGTTAATCAGGACAATTTCGCGCAAGGCGCACCCCCAGGCTGGAAAAAAACCGCATTCTACCCACTTTCAGTGACCATCGGGCACAGCCAGCGCTTTGCCGGTCTTGGGCCTGTCGCTATACTGCGCGTCAACTTCACGGACCAAGAGCCGAGCTCAAGTGAACCGGCCCACGCCAGTAAAAACCGACAACTTCTTCCTGCTGATCTTCCGGGCACTGCGCCACCGCCGTGTACCGATCGCATTACGCATCGCCAGCCATAACGTGATCCTGGTCGCCCTGGCCTTGGTGATCTACGCCTGCGTGATGGGTTTGCAATTCAAGCAGGCCATGCACGAGCAAGCCGACGCCCTGGGCGAGAGCCTGACCACTCAGACCGCCACTTCGGCGACTGAGCTGCTGGTGTCCAACGACATCCTCAGCCTCAACGTGCTGCTCAACAACCTGACCAAGAACCCGCTCGTGGCCCATGCCGCCATCTACAGCGTGGACAACCGCATCATGGCCGAAGCCGGGCAGCGCCCGAAAAACGGCCTGCTGGGCGAAGCCGAAGGCCTGTACCAGAGCAATATCACGTTTCAGGATGTGAAGGCCGGCCAACTGCGTATCAGCCTCGACATGCAGCAGTTCCAGCAGCCGATGACCATCAGCCTGCAAAGCATGGGTATCCTCAGCGCCATCCTGCTGGCATTGGCCCTGGCCCTGAGCCTGCGCCTGGGGCGGCATATCTCCACGCCGCTGATGCAATTGCGCATCTGGCTGCGGGACATCGACGAGCACACCCCGGCGACCGACCGCCAGGATGAAATCGGCGACCTTGCCCGCCAGCTGCATGCCAGCTTCGCCCCGGAACCTGTGGTGCCCGAAGTCGAACCTGAGCCTGAATACGACGACACCGATTACGACGACGAACCCGAGTTCGAAGTACGCAACCTGCGTGACCCGGGCTTCGACGAGCGCCCTCCGGTGGCGGGCCTCAAGCCTGCACCGCGCCATGCATTCAAGGCCGAGGAAGACGAGCTGGACGATGAAGACCCCTTCGCCGACCTGCGCGATACGTCATCTGACAGCACCGCAATCGCCCCCAAGGCCGCGCCGGCACGCAGCAGCGAGCCGCAGTACAGCGCTGTGCTCGCCGTGCAACTGGGTGCCCAGGACCAATTGCGTCGCCTGCCCCGTGCGCGCCTGACCGAACTGCTGGAACGCTACCGCGACTGCCTCGACCAGGCAGCCTCGTTGTACCAGAGCGAACTGCACACCCTGAACGATGGCAGCACGCTTATGCTGTTCCACAGCGAAGACAGCGGCGAAGACTACCTGACCAACGCGATTTGCTGCGGTGAGTTGCTGCGCGCCCTGGGCCATGAATTGCAGATCGAAGTCGCCGACAGTGGCATCACCCTGCAACTGCAACTGGGCCTCACCGTGGGCGACGACCTGTTTGGCATGAGCCAGATCGACTTGCTGCTCACTGAAAACGCCCAGGATGCACTGGCCTTGTCCCAACACAGCCGCAACCTGCTGCTGGTGGAGCGCAAGATCAGTGAAGACACGCTGATCCGCCAACGCGCGCGTATCCGCCCGATTGCCAGCCCTGAGGGGGCAAGCTGCGTGGAACGGTTGATGGAGCCGTACCCATCGATGCTGGAGCGGCAGCTGGCGCGGATGCATGAGACTCGCTCCAAGCCCTGAAGAACATGTGAGAGGGGGCTTGCCCCCGATTGCGGAGTACCAGTTAGCACATTATTAACTGAACCACCGTTATCGGGGGCAAGCCCCCTCCCACATTTGGATCGCCACAAACCTCAAGTAAATTGCACACAAACAAAAGGCCCGCTGAATCAGCGGGCCTTTTGTTTGGCATTCAGATCAGATCAGAACCTGAATACTTCCATATCCGTACGGATCGGCGTTGCCATCGGCATCTTCGGCTTTTGCGGCTCTGCCGGCTTAGCCTGTACCGGGGCAGACTTGCGGGGCGCCTCGGCGATGGGTGGCTGGTTGGCCAATGGCTTGAGGGCCACCGACAACTGCTGCGCCAATTGCTGCAGCAGCACGCCCTGGGCCTGAACCTGGGACGCGGTGGTGCCGGCGTGCTCTTCCTGCAGGTGCACGATGCGGTTATCACGCACCTGGCCGCGACGATCGATCAAGCGCCATTGCGCATCGAGGATCGCCGGTTGCGACTTACCGGAATCGAGCCGTGTAATGGTCAGCAAGACCTGCACATCGGGGCTGAAGCCGGTTGGCGCAGGCGCCAGGACCACACGCTGGCTGTCCAACTGTCCGGCCACCTGACGCAACATCAACTGGTTGATATCAGAAGACAAACTGCCCGCCCAACGACCATCAGTGGAACCTTGCAGGCTTCCATCGTTCTGACGTTGCAGCAAGGTTTCGCGTTGCAGGTAATCGGCCACGACTACCGGTCCCAGCAAAACGGACATGCCAGCGGTTTGGGCTGGCTGAGCCGGACTTCCGCTGTCCAGCTGGTACAGCGACACAGGCTGGTGTGTGCTGCAACCCGCCAGCCCCAGAAGGCCAGCGAGCATGAAAAATAGAGGAACGCGTGGAGCAGTCATCATCCCATCCAGGTGGCTGCCACAAGGCGAACCACAATGTAATACTAAAAATAACCTAAACACGCTCGGCCACGCCGGCGCTGGAAAGGCCATATCATCCGTGAATATGCGCCATGACTCCAGCGCCAAAGCGTCGATCTACGCTTTAAATCGTAGATCGAGGGCTCTAATACGCCTTAAACCGGCGTTTCCACCAGCAAAGCATCCACACGCTGGAAGCCGCGAGGCAGTTTATTACCGCGACGACCACGCTCGCCCTTGTAGTGTTCCAGGTCGTCAGGGCGCAATGACAACGTGCGCTTGCCGGCCTGGAGCACCAGGGTAGAACCTTCCGGGATCACCGCGATGTCGGTCACGTACTCTTCGCGACTGGCCACCCGCTCGCCGGGAATCCCAATAATCTTGTTGCCCTTGCCTTTGCCCAACTGCGGCAGGTCGCTGATCTTGAACACCAGCAGGCGCCCTTCGGTGGTCACCGACGCCAGCCAGTTGCCCTCGCGGTCTTCCACCGGACGCGGCAGGATGACCTTGGCGTTGTTCGGCAGGCTCAACAACGCCTTGCCCGCTTTGTTCTTGGCCTGCAGGTCTTCACCCTTGACCACGAACCCATAACCCGCGTCGGAGGCGATCACATACAGCGAATCGTCATCCGGCAGCAGCACACATTCAAAATTCGCCCCCGGCGGCGGTGTCAGGCGACCGGTCAACGGCTCGCCCTGCCCCCGCGCCGATGGCAAGGTGTGCGCCGGCACCGAATAACTACGCCCGGTGGAGTCAATAAACACCGCAAACTGATTGGAGCGACCGGCTGCGGCAGTCTTGAAGCCATCACCCGCCTTGTACGACAAGCCAGTGGCGTCAATATCATGCCCTTTGGCTGAGCGAACCCAACCCTTTTCCGACAGAACGACGGTAATTTTCTCGTTCGGCAGCAGTTCGGTCTCTGTGAGCGCCTTGGCTTCGGCACGCTGCACGATTGGCGAACGGCGGTCGTCGCCATAGGTTTCGGCGTCTTTGATCAGCTCGGTGCGCACCAGCTTCTTCAGCTTGGCTTCGCTGCCCAGCAGGGCTTGCAGCTTGGCCTGCTCCTTGAGCAGCGCGTCTTGTTCGTCGCGCAGCTTCATTTCTTCCAGGCGTGCCAACTGGCGCAAACGGGTGTCGAGGATGTAGTCGGCCTGGATCTCGCTCAGCTCGAAACGTGCGATCAGCTCGGCTTTCGGATGCTCGGCGGTACGGATGATGTGGATCACTTCATCCAGGTTGAGGTAGGCAATCAGCAAACCGTCCAACAGGTGCAGGCGGCGCTCGACCTTGTCGAGGCGGAACTGCAGGCGGCGACGTACGGTTTGTATCCGGAACTCCAGCCACTCGACCAGCAGGTTGCGCAGGTTTTTCAGCTGCGGCTTGCCGTCCAGGCCGATGATGTTGACGTTGACCCGGTAGCTGGACTCCAGCTCCGTGCTGGCAAACAGATGCTGCATCAGCACTTCGTGGTCGACCCGGCTGTTGGTCGGGATGATCACGATGCGGCAGGGGTTTTCGTGGTCGGACTCGTCACGCAGGTCGGCGACCTGCGGCAATTTCGACGGTTTGGCCTGCATCAGCGCGGCAATCTGCTCCAGCACCTTGGCACCGGACACCTGGTGCGGCAGGGCGGTGACGATAATGTCGCCGTCTTCGATGTGATACACGGCGCGCATGCGCACCGAGCCCTTGCCGGTTTCGTACATCTTCAGCAGGTCGGCGCGTGGCGTGATGATTTCCGCTTCGGTCGGGTAATCCGGGCCCTGGATGTGCTCGCAAAGCTGCTCGACCGTGGCCTTTGGCTCATCCAGCAAGCGCACGCAGGCGGCGGCGACTTCGCGCAGGTTGTGCGGCGGTACGTCGGTGGCCATGCCGACCGCGATACCGGTGGTGCCATTGAGCAGGATATTCGGCAAACGTGCGGGCAACACCAGCGGCTCGTCGAGAGTACCGTCAAAGTTCGGCCCCCAGTTCGCGGTGCCCTGGCCCAACTCGCTGAGCAGCACTTCCGAATACCGCGACAAGCGTGCTTCGGTGTAACGCATGGCCGCGAAGGACTTGGGATCATCCGGCGCCCCCCAGTTACCCTGGCCGTCGACGAGGGTGTAGCGGTAGCTGAACGGCTGTGCCATCAGCACCATGGCTTCGTAGCACGCCGAATCGCCGTGGGGGTGGAATTTACCGAGCACGTCACCGACGGTGCGCGCCGATTTCTTGTGCTTGGAGTCGGCGTCCAGGCCCAACTCACTCATGGCGTAGATGATGCGCCGCTGTACGGGCTTCAGGCCGTCGCCGATATGCGGCAAGGCACGGTCCATGATCACGTACATGGAGTAGTTGAGGTAGGCATTTTCGGTGAAGTCAGCCAGCGACCGGCGTTCTACGCCGTCTAAGCTGTCTGCGAGGATGTCACTCATGCGGGCCTCATCATTGTTTGGTAAAGCGCAGCGGAAATGCCGCCGCGCCGGATCGATTCAGAAAAGTAGCGACTCATGGCTGCGCGCTCCAGCCACCGGCGGGGGCGGCGAAACGATAGACCATGGGGCGTTTTTCACCATCGGCGCGGGGGCCGAAATTATTGTCGATGCCCAGCCAGGCACCGTCTGCGTCCACCACCAGGGCTTCGGCCAAGCCATAGGGCTGGGCGTAACGCCGCTCGGGCGTCAGGGTTTCGTCGGCGAACGACCAGCACAACTCGACCTTGGCCGTGACCGCATCGCGCCGGCAAATCCGGAACGCGTTGCGCTCCAGGGTAAACAGCTTGCCGTTGAACAGTGACAGATCGGCGAAATCCTTGGACACCGCCTTGGCACCGGTGAACTTGGCCGGCTGCATCTCCTGGCCGGCCTCACTCAACAACACGCAGGGGCCATCGCAATCCCAAAGGCTTTGCGGGCGCTTGATGGAGATGAGGCCGCGCCGCTCACGCTCCGCAGCCAGCCAGATCTGATTACCCTCGGGGTTGATCGCCAGGCCTTCGAACAAGGCATTGAAGTGCAGCAACATGCCACTAGCCCGGGCTTCGCGCACCATGCTCGGAGCGATCTTCAACCATTCAGGCGCACCGTTCACCGGCACTTGCAGCACCGCCGCATGGGCTTCGCTGACAATGTAGCGGTTGCCGGCGGCATCGCAGGTGATGCCTTCAAAGTCCAGGTCGCCGCCGCGAATGAACGACGCGGCCTTGGTGCGAGAACGCAGCCCCCAGGGCAACCCGGATTCCGGCACCGGCGGGACATCGATCCTTACCGCCTCGGCTTGCCAGGTCGGCGCACTGATATCGAGACGATAGATCTGGTCATCATCGCGGTCGGAAACTGTCCACAGATCCTTGCCACACTGCACCAGGCCCGACAGGTTGCCACCCCGCATGCCATCCACCGGGTGTTCGGACACCAACTTGAGCTCAGCCACGGGCGCGGCGGCGACCTGAGTCGCTACCAGCCCGCTCAACATCAGGATCGCCAGGGCGAAACCTGTGCGCATCAGCCCAGAACCTCGGCCAGGTTGCCTTTGGATTCCAACCAGGACTTGCGATCCGGCGCGCGTTTCTTCGCCAGCAGCATGTCCATCATTTCCGAGGTGGCGGCGAAGTCTTCCAGGGTCAACTGCACCAGGCGCCGGGTGTTCGGGTCCATGGTGGTTTCACGCAGTTGCGGCGGGTTCATTTCGCCCAGGCCCTTGAATCGCGTGACCTGCGGCTTGCCGCGTTTCTTCTCGGCTACCAGGCGGTCGAGAATGCCATCGCGTTCCGCTTCGTCCAGGGCGTAGAAAATCTCCTTGCCCAGGTCGATACGGTACAGCGGCGGCATGGCGACGTAGACGTGACCGGCATCCACCAACGGGCGGAAGTGCTGCACGAACAACGCGCACAGCAGGGTCGCGATGTGCAGGCCGTCGGAGTCGGCGTCGGCGAGGATGCAGATCTTGCCGTAGCGCAACTGGCTCATGTCCGCTGCGCCTGGGTCGACGCCGATGGCCACGGCGATGTTGTGCACTTCCTGGCTGGCGAGGACTTCGCTGCCATCGACTTCCCAGGTATTGAGGATCTTGCCGCGCAACGGCAGGATCGCCTGGAATTCCTTGTCCCGCGCTTGCTTGGCGGACCCACCGGCGGAGTCACCTTCGACCAGGAACAGCTCGGAGCGCATCGGGTCCTGCCCGGCGCAATCGGCCAGCTTGCCGGGCAATGCCGGGCCCTGGGTGATGCGCTTGCGCTCGACTTTCTTGCTGGCCTTGAGGCGACGGCCGGCGTTGTTGATCGCCAGTTCCGCCAGGGCCAGGCCCAGTTCCGGGTGCTCGTTGAGCCACAGGCTGAAAGCATCCTTGACCACACCGGAGACAAACGCTGCCGCTTCGCGCGACGACAGGCGCTCCTTGGTCTGGCCGGAGAACTGCGGCTCCTGCATTTTCATCGACAGCACGAACGCGATGCGCTCCCACACGTCTTCCGGCGCCAGCTTCACGCCGCGCGGCAGCAGGCTGCGGTATTCGCAGAATTCGCGCATGGCATCCAGCAAGCCCTGGCGCAAACCGTTGACGTGGGTGCCGCCCTGGGCGGTGGGGATCAGGTTGACGTAGCTTTCCTGAACGCTGTCGCCGCCTTCGGGCAACCACAGCAGCGCCCAGTCGACCGCTTCCTTGTTTCCGGCCAGGCTGCCGCAGAACGGCTCGTTGGGCAGGCGCTCGAAATCGCTGACGGAGTCTTCCAGGTAGGAACGCAGGCCGTCTTCGTAATGCCACTCGACTTTCTCGCCTGTGCCTTTGTCTTCAAAGGTCACCAACAGGCCGGGGCACAACACGGCCTTGGCCTTGAGTACGTGCTTGAGGCGGCTGATGGAGAATTTCGGCGAGTCGAAGTATTTAGGGTCCGGTGCAAAGTACACGCTGGTACCGGTGTTGCGCTTGCCAACGGTGCCGATCACCTGCAGGTCGGTGGCTTTGTAGCCATCGGCGAAGGTCATCTCGTACTCGTTGCCGTCGCGCTTGACCTTGACCCGCACCAACGTAGACAGGGCGTTGACCACGGAAATACCCACACCGTGCAAGCCACCGGAGAACTGATAGTTCTTGTTCGAGAACTTGCCGCCGGCGTGCAGCTTGGTAAGGATCAGCTCGACGCCCGACACGCCCTCTTCCGGGTGAATGTCCACGGGCATGCCGCGACCATCGTCGGACACTTCCAGGGAGTGGTCAGCATGAAGAATGACGTGCACCGACTTGGCGTGCCCGGCCAAGGCTTCGTCGACGCTGTTGTCGATGACTTCCTGGGCAAGGTGGTTCGGCCGACTGGTGTCGGTGTACATGCCGGGACGTTTGCGCACCGGGTCGAGGCCCGATAGGACTTCGATGGCATCGGCGTTATAAGAGCTAGCGCTGGGAGTGGCCATGGGGTCTCGTCGTGAGTCGTTCGATTAAAAAGTAACCTGCGATTTCCAAGGCAATTACAGTGCCGAGAAATCGAAGGATTGATACTGATCTGCGCCAATGCCGGCAAAACTCAACAGCGCCGGCAATTGCTGGGCGAACCCCTGGTAACCATGGTCGCCACCGGCCTGGATGCGCAAGGCACAGGCCCGGTAATACTGCTGGGCGAGGCGATAATCCAGTGTTTCATCACCGGTCTGCAACCACACCTGATAACGCGCGGCGTCCTGGGGAGCCGGCACTTCCAGCTCGGCCAGCGCCGTGACGTGGTCGTGGGTCAATTCCCAGGTTTCATCGGTGTACAGGTTCTTCTGGGTACCCAGGTAACCGTCGAACATCCGATGGGGGCTGACGGCCGGGTTGACCAGCAGCGCCTTGAGGCCATGGCGCTCGGCAAGATGGGTTGCATAGTAGCCGCCGAGTGAGCTGCCGACCAGCAGCGGCCGCCCCAGTTCGGCAATGGCTTGCTCCAACTGGGGAATTGCCTGACGGGGATGGTGATGCAGCGCCGGCACGCGCAGTTGGTCGGCCAGGCCGAGTGTGTCCATCACGGTCACCAGCTGGCAGGCCTTGTTGGACGCAGGCGCGCTGTTGAAGCCGTGGATATACAGGATCGAAGCGGACATGCCGGGGTCTCCGTGCTTGCGCCAAAAGGGCGCAGTTTACAGGGATCGGGGTGGTGTGAGCACCCGATCATCCAGCCACCACATCTCTGATCAGTGTTTGCAGCTTTTAATAGCCGTTGCTGCCGTAGTCCACGGTAAAAGCGAAGCCTTTGACCCGCTCCACCCCTGTCTCCAGCCGTCCGTCGGCATGCAAACGCAACCAACGATAGCCCGGCGCGTGCTCGCTGACCTGGAAATCCTCGCTGCCCGGCGTGAACTGGATGCAGGTGGACGGCGAAGCCAGCAGGCGCACGCCGTTGCGCTCGCGGTCGATCTCCTGGTGCACGTGGCCCCAGAGCACTGCTTTCACCTGCGGAAAACGGTCCAGCACAGCAAACAGCGCATCGGGGTTGCGCAAGCCGATGGGTTCCATCCACGCACAGCCGATGGGCACCGGGTGATGGTGGAAACACACCAGGTGATGGCGGTTCGGGGCTTCGCTCAAGGCTTGAGCCAGCAATTGCAACTGCGAATCCTGCAGGTAGCCCGGCACGGAGCCTGGCACGGCGGAGTCGAGCAGGGTGATGCGCCAGTTGCCGAGGTCCACCACGGGCTCCAGCAGGTCACTGTGCGCGGCGGCGTGCAGCATAATCCGGGGTTCGTCGTGATTACCGGGAATCCAGCGCGCCGGGGCCTTGATCTGCTGAGTCAGGTCACGAAATGCCTGGTAAGACTCCAGCGTACCGTCCTGGGATAAGTCCCCCGTGGCCATTACCAGGTCGATGTGCGGCTGTTGCTGGCGCACCAGTTCGATCACCCGCTGCAGACTCTCACGGGTGTTCATGCCCAACAGCGTACCGTCGGCCTCGGCAAACAGGTGGCTGTCGGACAGCTGCACCAGCAGCGCAGCGTCGGGGTTCAAGGTGGATACGCTCGGCAAGGCGCTCTCCCAAAGCAATCACAGAAATGGACAGTTGGGGCGATTATGCTGGGGCAGGACGCAAAGAGGAAACCCAGGAAGCAGACGCAGTTCACATCTACCGCACGACTTCGAACTCATGGCCCAGGGCCAGGCAATGACTCAACCATTCACCGAGGAACACATTGAGCTGTGCTTTCTCATCGGGCTGGTGCATGAACACATTCGGGTAAGGATAGATGCTGCGAAAGCGCCGCGCATGTTCGGCGCTGATGACTTCGGCCATCCGCGCATCGTGGTACACCTGCACTTCCAGTTGCGGCACCGGCAACCACGGCAGGCTGTGTTCCTGGCGCACCCGCAGGGTGGTGGTGTACGGGCAGTTGACGATCACGTCCAGGGCCAGCACGCCCAGCATCTGGTCGCCATGGGTCACGCCGATGCGGCGCGCTTGCGGGGTGTGGCGCATGTCGGGCAGCAGACGCATCAGCCGCGCATAGTTGGCTTCGCAGGCGGCTTGCAGCCCGATCAGGTCGACTCGATAACGTTCCCGTGCCTTTACTGCCATAACCCCCTCACTTCCGCGCGATTAAGCGCAAGCCATTGCAGGGCGATAATGCTGGCTGCGTTGGAAATTTTACCGTCGCGAACGGCTTGCAGGGCGTCTTCAAATGCCCAGACCGTGACGCGGATGTCTTCTGCTTCTTCTTCCAGTCCATGGACGCCACCCGCCCCCGAGCTGTCGCAGCGGCCCAGGTACAAGTGGACAAATTCGGTACTGCCACCGGGCGACGGGAAATACTTGGTGATCGGCCACAGTGCGGAGAACGTCAGCCCAGCTTCCTCCTCGGCCTCGCGGTGTGCAACCTCCTCCGGCTCTTCGTCCTTGTCGATCAGCCCCGCAACCATTTCCACCAGCCAAGGGTTATTGCTGCGGCCCATGGCGCCCACGCGAAACTGCTCGATCAGCACCACTTCATCGCGCTGCGGGTCGTAGGGCAACACGCACACCGCGTCATGGCGCACGAACACTTCGCGATTGATCACGCGGCTCATGCCGCCGTCGAACTTTTCATGGCGCAGTTGCACGCGATCGAGCTGGTAGAAGCCCTTGTAGGCATTGTCGCGCTGAACAATCTCGATCGTACTCGGCGTCGATTTCGCAATGTCCGTCATACCCTTCCTCATCATGTCCCGTGCAATTCGCGCCATCCTAACGCGCTCCTGCCCATTGGTGCAGCCCCTTTGCGGTTGCCGGGCCAGACGGAGAAGGTCAAACTCACGCTCAATCAGCTTAGTGGCGAACTGACTGCCCTGCCGGTAGTCGAAGCTCCACAAATTTCGCTCTTATCGATAGACGAAGGACATCCATGTCGCTTTTAAAAATCGCATCCGTGGCCTGCATCGCCTTGACCCTCGGCGCCTGCCAAAGCCTGTTCCAACCCAGCTATCGCACTCCGCTGGAAGCCACCCGCGACGCCAGCGAGCAGAGCAAGCCGGGCTGCGCCGCCAGCGATTGCCCTTTGGTGAATATCGACACTGTGCACTTTGCCAAGGAACCCAAGCTGGATGCCTTGATCGAGCAACGCCTGCTGGAAATGACCCGCACCAACGCGGCCGACCCGCTGCCGTCGAGCCTTGAGTCTTATCGCGAGCAATTCCTCAGCACCGCAGCCCCACGCAACAGCATGTACTTGCAGGCCAAGGTACGTGAGCAGCATGACGGTTTGGTAATCATCGAGTTATCCAGCTACCTGGATCAAGGCGCCACCCACGGCGAGCCAGGCCGCGCCTTCATCAACTATTCACGCCAGCAGCAAAAGGCCCTTTGGCTGACCGATATGCTGCTGCAAGGCAAGGAAGATGCGTTCTGGAAAGCCGCCCAGGTGGCGCACAACAGCTGGCTGATCAGCACCCGCCTGAGCCTGGAACCGGAGTTCGTGAAAACCTACCCGTTCCAGAAAACCCCGAACGTGGCGCTGACCTATGGCGGCGTGATCCTCAAGTACCCCACCAGCACCATCGCGCCTTACGCCCTGGGCCATGTCGAGTTGCAGATTCCCTACTCGCGCCTGGAAGGCATCCTCAAGCCTGAGTGGGTGCCCGCGCGCCGCTGAAGGCCCGCCCCAGGATGAACTGCAACAGCCCTGCCAGCACCAATGCCGGCAGGGTTGCGCCGATGTCCGGGTACAGGTTGGCCAACAGGTGATACGTAGCAATGCCACCCAGCCAGGCCAACAGTGCCGGCCAACGCAGGCTGGCGACCGCGCCATGACCACGACGGCGCAGGATGAAATGATCCACCAGCACCACGCCGAACAACGGCGCAAACACAGAACCGATCAGCAACAGGAAGTTCTGGTATTGCGCCAACGGTGCAAAACAGGCGATCAGGGTGCAGATCACACCAATGGCCAGTGCCAGGTGCTCGACCTTCAAGCGCAACAGCATCCCACTGGACACCGCCGCCGAGTGAATATCGGCAAAGGCGTTTTCCGACTCGTCCAACAGGATCAGCAGCAGCGGAATCCCCAGGCCGGCCCCAGCCAGCGCCAGCAGCAGCGCATTCACTTCACCGCTGGGCGCAAACGCCAGGGTGTAGGCCACGCCCAGGCTCATCAGCCAGAAATTACCAATAAAGAAACCCAGCGCCGTACCGCCAAACACGCTTTGGGCACGCTTGCCGAAGCGTGAGTAATCGGCAATCAGCGGCAGCCACGAAAGCGGCATGGCGATGGCGATATCAAAGCCGACCGCAAACGGCATCGAACCGTCACCGGCCTGGGCCCAGAGTGTGCCGAGGTCGGCCTTGGCGAAGAGGTTCCAGGTCAGCCACAGGCAGGCCGCCAGCAGCAGCCAGATACCCCATTTGCGCAAAATCTGCCGCACAAACGTCAGCGGACCGCTGACCGCCAGCAGGGTCGCCAGGCCACCGAAGAACAGTGTCCACAACAACGGGCTGGCCAATAGGCTGCCATCGCTGAACGCCCGCGCACCCAACAGGCTGGCGGCATCGCGCATCACGATAATTTCGAACGAGCCCCAGCCGACCAGTTGCAGCAGGTTCAGCAACGCCGGCAGGCTGGCACCCTTGGCGCCGAGGCTGAGCTTGAGGGCGGCCATGGCGGACAGGCCGGTGTCGCTGCCGATCACGCCGACGGCCGCCAGCAACAGCACGCCCACCAGGGTGCCGAGGAAAATGGCCAGCAATGAACCAGACAGGCCCAGGCCCGGCGCGAGCAATGCGCCGGTCTGCAGGACCATCAGGCCGATGCCAAGGGAGAACCACAGGGAGAACAGGTCGCGCGCGCCGAAGACGCGTTTGTCGGAGGTGACCGCGATGTCAGGGGAATAAGTGTTCAAATCAGAAGTCTCAAGAGAACATGGTTACGAGCCGCAAGCCGCAAGAAAAAGCAGATTCAGCTTTTAACTTGTGGCTTGCCGCTTGCCGCTTAAACTTTCTTGTACAGCTGACTACCTTCCTGCTTGAACCGCTCCGCCTGCTCCGCCAAGCCCTTGGCGACGTCCACATCCACCGCTTCAATGCGCTGGTTGGCCGCGTACTCACGCACTTCCTGGGTGATTTTCATCGAGCAGAACTTCGGCCCGCACATCGAGCAGAAGTGCGCGACCTTGGCCGAGTCCTTCGGCAGGGTTTCGTCGTGGTAGGAGCGCGCGGTATCCGGGTCCAGGCCGAGGTTGAACTGGTCTTCCCAACGGAACTCGAAGCGCGCCTTGCTCAATGCGTTATCGCGGATCTGCGCGCCCGGATGCCCCTTGGCCAAGTCCGCCGCATGGGCGGCGATCTTGTAGGTGATGATCCCGGTCTTCACGTCATCCTTGTTCGGCAGGCCCAGGTGCTCCTTCGGCGTGACGTAACAGAGCATGGCGCAACCGAACCAGCCGATCATCGCCGCGCCGATGCCGGAGGTGATGTGGTCGTAGCCCGGCGCGATGTCGGTGGTCAGCGGGCCGAGGGTGTAGAACGGCGCCTCGTCGCAGCACTCGAGCTGCTTGTCCATGTTCTCCTTGATCAACTGCATCGGCACGTGACCCGGCCCTTCGATCATGGTTTGCACGTCGTGCTTCCAGGCGATCTTGGTCAGTTCGCCGAGGGTTTCCAATTCGCCGAATTGCGCGGCGTCGTTGGCGTCGGCAATCGAGCCGGGGCGCAGGCCGTCGCCGAGGGAGAAGCTGACGTCATAGGCCTTCATGATTTCGCAGATTTCGTCGAAATGCGTGTAGGTGAAGTTCTCTTTGTGGTGCGCCAGGCACCACTTGGCCATGATCGAACCGCCACGGGAGACGATACCGGTGACGCGCTTGGCGGTCAGCGGCACGTAGCGCAGCAACACGCCGGCGTGGATGGTGAAATAGTCGACGCCCTGCTCCGCCTGTTCGATCAGGGTGTCGCGGAACAGCTCCCAGGTCAGGTCTTCGGCAGCGCCGCCGACTTTTTCCAGGGCCTGGTAGATCGGTACGGTACCGATCGGCACCGGCGAGTTGCGGATGATCCACTCGCGGGTTTCGTGGATGTGCTTGCCGGTCGACAGGTCCATCACCGTGTCCGAACCCCAGCGAATGCCCCAGGTGAGTTTCGCCACTTCTTCTTCGATGGAAGAACCCAGGGCGCTGTTACCGATGTTGCCGTTGATCTTCACCAGGAAGTTACGGCCGATGATCATCGGTTCCAGTTCGGTGTGGTTGATGTTGGCCGGGATGATCGCGCGGCCACGGGCGATTTCTTCGCGCACGAATTCAGGGGTGATGATTTTCGGCACGCTGGCGCCGAAGCTGTGGCCGGCGTGTTGCTGGTCCAGCAGGCCGCTGGCGCGGGCTTCTTCCAGCTTCATGTTTTCGCGGATGGCGACGTATTCCATCTCGGCGGTGATGATGCCTTTGCGGGCGTAGTGCATTTGGGTGACGTTGGCCCCGGCCTTGGCGCGGCGCGGGTTTTTCACGTGGGCGAAACGCAGCGCGGTCAGCTCGGCATCGCTGAGGCGCTGTTGGCCGAAGTGCGAGCTCAAGCCCGACAGGCGCTCGGTGTCGCCGCGGGATTCGATCCACGGCGAGCGCACATCGCCCAAGCCTTTGCGCACGTCGATGATGACGTTGGGGTCGGTGTAGGGGCCGGAGGTGTCATAAACCACCACCGGCGCGTTGATTTCACCGCCGAAATCGGTGGGGGTCACGTCCAGGCTAATCTCACGCATCGGCACACGAATGTCCGGGCGAGTGCCTTGCACATAGATTTTTTGCGAGCGGGTAAACGGTTGCACTGAGCCGGAGTCGACCTTGGCCGATTCACTCAAGTGCACAGTGTTTTTTAGTTTTGTAGTCATCACGGGCTCCAACTTATCCAGGCGGTGGATTTTTGTCGGAGCGAACCTGTGACGGATGGACGCACTGAAACCAGTGCTGTGCTTGGCGCACAAGAGCTGTTCGATTGTCGAACAACATCCCGGACGAAGCACAAGAGGACTCGCCGGGTGACGAGAAATCTTGTTCCCTACGCAGGCGTTAACCTGATCAGGTTCAACGGGATCCGGTATTTACCGATCTCAGCCTTCCAACAAGGCACCCCGACAAGAACGAGGCCAGTCTAGACCATGCCGTGGGCAAATTGCCAATAGCGGTGCATTCAGCGTGATGAATGGCGTGATTGCGGGATTGTTGCGCCGTTGCCGCGCTACTACACTCGGGAGCCGCCTCACTGCTTGACGCCAGGATTGGCCAACCGTAGCCTTGAGCGCTAAATTATCACCATAATATTCACACTAGGGATCGCCTCATGCTGCGCAAACTTTCACTGGCTCTCGCCGTGTCTTGTGCGACCAACGGAATGGTCTGGGCAGCTGAAGCGCCCTTGTCCGCAAAAACTGACCTGGTCAGCGTCTATCAGGAAGCAGTGGATAACAACGCCGACCTGGCGGCCGCCCGCGCCCAATACGGCGCGCAGAAAGAAGTCGTGCCCCAGGCTCGCGCCGGCTTGCTGCCGAACCTGTCGGGCGGTGCCGACATCAATAACGTGCGCACCCAGATCGACACGCCGGCGGCCACTGCCAACCGCGACGCCCACTCCTGGCGCGCGACCCTGAGCCAGCCGCTGTTCCGCGCCGATCGCTGGTTCCAACTGCAAGCCGCCGAGGCCACCAACGAACAGGCGGCGCTGCAACTTTCGGCCACTGAACAGAACCTGATCCTGCAAAGCGCCGAAAGCTACTTCGCCGTGCTGCGCGCCCAGGACAACCTGGCCTCGACCAAGGCCGAGGAAAATGCGTTCAAGCGCCAGCTGGATCAATCCAACGAGCGCTTCGACGTGGGCCTGTCGGACAAGACCGATGTGCTGCAATCCCAGGCCAGCTATGACACTGCACGGGCTAACCGGATCGTCGCGCAACGCCAGGTGGATGATGCGTTCGAAGCGCTGATTACCCTGACCAACCGCCAGTACAACTCGATCCAGGGCATTGTCCACACGCTGCCGGTGTTGCCGCCGCTGCCCAACGACGCCAAGGCCTGGGTCGAGACGGCCGGCCGCCAGAACCTGAACCTGCTGGCCAGCAACTACGCCGTGACTGCCGCCGAGGAAACCCTCAAGCAGCGCAAGGCCGGCCACGCCCCCACCCTGGACGCCGTGGCGCAGTACGAAAAAGGTGACA
The DNA here is from genome assembly GCF_007858185.1 of Pseudomonas grimontii. Taxonomy (GTDB): domain Bacteria; phylum Pseudomonadota; class Gammaproteobacteria; order Pseudomonadales; family Pseudomonadaceae; genus Aquipseudomonas; species Aquipseudomonas grimontii. The sequence continues at coordinate 351,393 of NZ_VFES01000002.1, read as the reverse complement.
ACGACGCCCTTGGCTTCAGCAACCCGAATGCCTTTGGCACGCCCTACCGGGGCGACGTGGAGCAGCGCACCGTCGGTTTGCGCCTGAATATCCCCCTCTACAGCGGCGGGCTGACCAGTTCGCAAGTGCGTGAGTCGTACTCGCGCCTGGGCCAGACCGAGCAGCAACGCGAAGGCCTGCGTCGCCAGGTGGTGGAGAACACGCGCAACCTGCACCGTGCGGTGAACACCGATGTGGAACAGGTACAGGCGCGCCGCCAGTCGATCATCTCCAACCAGAGCGCGGTGGAAGCCACCGAAATCGGCTACCAGGTGGGTACCCGCAACATCGTCGACGTGCTGGATTCACAGCGCCAGCTGTACTCGTCGGTGCGCAACTACAACAACAGTCGCTACGACTACATCCTCGATAACCTGCGCTTGAAGCAGGCGGCGGGCACCTTGAACCCAGGGGATCTGCAAGACCTGACGCGCTACCTCAAGGCCGACTACAACCCGGATCGCGACTTCCTGCCGCCGGACCTGGCCAAGGCCGCCGCCGAGCAACTCAAAGCCCGCCCAGGCTACTGAACACACCCTAAAACCAATGTGGGAAGGGGCAAGCCCCCTCCCACATTTGGATCGGTGTCGGGTCAGTGAGAAATCAATCGGCCCAACCCATCCAGCAGACGCTTCAGCGCCCCCTGATTGGCCTGCATCACCTTGAGCCCCGCCTGCGCCATCCTGCGTGCATCCTGCGGCAGCTCGAATAGCTGCCGGACCGCCTCGGCCAACCCTTCTGCGTCCTCCACCTCTCGCAACGCACCCGCTTCGCGCATCATCGCGGTGATTTCGAGGAAGTTGAACACGTGAGGGCCCATCATCACAGGCTTGGCCAGCGCGGCCGGTTCCAGCGGGTTATGCCCACCGGTCGCCACCAGGCTGCCGCCGACAAAAGCGCTGTCGGCCAGGGCATAGAGAAACAGCAGCTCGCCCATGGTATCGCCGAGCAGTACCGAAGTTTGCGTGGTAACGGGCTCACCGCTTGAGCGACGCACCGTGGTAAACCCTTGTTGCGCGCACAACTCGAACATCGGGCCGAAGCGCTCTTGATGACGCGGCACCAGAATCAGCAGCGCATTGGGGTAGCTTTCGAGCAGTTGCCGGTGGGCCGCAAGCACTACTTCATCTTCGCCTTCGTGGGTACTGGCGGCGATCCATACCGGACGTTCAGAAGCGCCCCATTGCTCGCGCAGGGCGGCGGCGCGCAGCGGCACCTCGGGGTCGATGGTCAGGTCGAACTTGATCGAGCCGGTGACCTCGACGGTTTCCGGGCGCGCGCCCAGGCTCAGGAAACGCTGGGCCTCGGTTTCGGTCTGTACCGCGAACAGGCTCATTTGCGCCAGCATCGGCCCCGTCAGTTTGGCGAAACGCGCATAGCCCTTGGCCGAACGCGCCGACAGCCGCGCATTGGCCAAGGCCACCGGAATACCGCGCTGGGCACAGGCGTGAATATGGTTGGGCCACAACTCGGTCTCCATGATCACCGCCAGCCTGGGCTGTACACGATCAAGAAAACGCTTGGCCGCACAGGGCAAATCGTAAGGCAGGTAACAGTGCTGGATGCGCGGCTCGTTGGCGAACAACGCCTGGATGCGCTCGGAACCGGTGGGCGTCATGCAGGTGACGGTGATCGGCAGTTGTTGATAACGCTCCAGCAAGCCGCGAATCATCGGCGCAGCGGCAATGCTTTCGCCCACCGACACGGCGTGCACCCAGATCCCGCCCGGTCGCATCACCGGCAAGCCATAGGAAAACCGCTCGCCGACGCGCTGGGCATAGGCCGGTGCCTTGCGTGCGCGCAACCATAGACGTAAGGCCACCAACGGCAGCGCCAGGTAAAACAGACAGCTGTAGAGAGTTCTATTCATGGCGGCGGAGTTTATCGGCTTTTTCAGTCGATCGCCCGCAGGCACTCGGTAAAACGTTCGGCAAGAAAGCGCGCAGCCGGGCCCAGCGGTTCGTCACGGCGCCACACCAACTCAACCACCAGGGCCGGCGGGGTCCATTCGCTGTCGAGTTCGACCATGTGGTTTTGATAGGCGGGGTACTGCACCACGTGCCGGGGCAACCAAGCCCAGCCCAGGCCACGGATCAGCCATTCGGCCAGCACATAGAAGCTGTCGGCTCGCCACACCTGCGGGCTGGCGGCCTCGCTGCCGGGGTAAACACTGGTTTGGGTCGACATCAGCAACTGGCGAAATTGCGCCAGGCGCTGGCAATCCACGAAATTCTGCGTGGCCAAAGGGTGATTGCGCCCGCAGACGGTGACCATCTCGACACTGCCGACCACCCGCCGCTCCAGCGCCTCGGGGATCTGGTCGTGATAAAACAGCATGCCCAGGTCAGCCTTGCGCTCTACCAGCTTGCGGGCAACATCGCCTTGGGCAGCGCTCGAAAGCTGCACTTCCAGGTTCGGAAACTTCCCAGCCAGGGCATCGAGGCTGTCGAGTACCGGCTGGTACAGCATTGCCTCGTCCTGGGCCAGGCGCAGGCGGGCTTCTTCACCGCGCATCAACGACAGTGCACGCCCATTGAGGCGCTCGCATTGACGCAACACTTCCCTGGCCTCTTCGAGCAACACCGCGCCGGCCTCGGTCAGACGCGGCTGGCGGCCACTGCTGCGCTCAAACAGGCTCACGCCGAGGTCTGCTTCCAGCATGGCAATGCCGTTGCTGACCGCCGACTGCGCCTTGCGCTGCCCCCGCGCCACCGCCGAAAACGAACGCTGCTCGGCGACGCTGACAAACAGGCGCATCTGCTCCAGATTCCACTGCACGCTCATGGCTTAACCCATCTTTATTTCGGATAGGTAATGACTTTACCCCATCTGATAAAACTCTAGAATGCCGGCCTTATCAGATTGCTTTACACCGAGGACTCACCCATGAACGCCGCTTACTGCTACCTGGCCATTGCCATCTGCTCGGAAGTGATCGCCACCGTTTCCATGAAGGCCATCAAGGGCTGGAGCACCCCAATCCCGCTGTTGCTGGTGATCGTCGGCTACGGCGTGGCGTTCTGGATGCTGACACTGGTGGTGCGTACCGTGCCGGTCGGCGTGGCCTACGCAGTATGGGCCGGGATGGGCATCGTAATGGTGAGCATTGCCGCGCTGTTCATCTATGGGCAGAAACTGGACGTCCCGGCCATGCTGGGGATGGGCCTGATTGTGCTGGGCGTGGTGGTCATCCAGCTGTTCTCGAAAACCGCAGGGCATTAAAAGCAGCAGTAAGTTGCGAGCTACAAGCGGCAAGAAAGAGCGCCGCGAATCGCTTCTAACTTGCCGCTTGCAGCCGATAACTTGTCGCTGCGCGCTATACTGGGCTCCCTTTTCTATCCACGAGGTCTCGCGCGCATGCCTATTTCCACCGACGTGTTGATTGTCGGCGCCGGGGTTGCCGGCCTCTGGCTGAATGCGCGCCTGCGCCGCCAGGGTTTTTCCACGGTTGTGGTGGAAAGTGCCACGCTGGGTGGCGGGCAAAGCGTGAAATCCCAGGGGATCATTCACGGCGGTGCGAAATATGCGCTGCACGGCGCCCTTACCGGCGCCTCCGAAGCCATTGCAGACATGCCGCGCCGCTGGCGTGAAGCCCTGGCCGGCGACGGCGAACTGGACTTGTCCGGCGTACGCGTGCTCTCACAGGCCCATTACCTGTGGTCCCCTGGCACGATCGCCGGCAACCTCACCAGCTTTTTCGCCAGCAAGGCCGTGCGCGGCCGTGTCGACCAGGTCAAGGGCGACGATCTCCCGCCTGCCCTGCAAGACCGTCGCTTCAAGGGCAAGGTCTATCGCCTGGCAGAACTGGTGGTGGACGTCCCTAGCGTGATCGAACGCCTGGCACGGTTGGCCGGTGATGGGTTGCTCGCCGGGCAACATATCGAACCGCTGCGCGAAGGTGACAGCCTGGTGGGCTTGAAGGTCGATGGCCGCGAAATCCGCGCCCAGCGCATCGTCTTGAGCGCCGGCGGCGGTACCGCTGAGCTGCTGGCCGCCCTCGGCCTGAGCCAGCCGGCCATGCAAAAACGCCCCCTGCACATGATCATCGCCAAAGGCCCGGGCCTGAAGCCGCTGTACGCGCACTGCCTGGGCGGCGGTACCAAGCCACGCCTCACCGTCACCACCCATCCCGCCGCCGACGGCAATTGGGTTTGGTACATGGGCGGTGACATTGCCGAGGCCGACGGCGTGGCACGTACGCCGGAAGAACAGATCGCCACCGCCCAGAAAGAGCTGGCCCAATTGCTGCCCTGGATCGATATGAGCCAGACCCAGTGGGCGACACTGCGCGTCGAGCGTGCCGAGCCATTGCAATCGGGCCTGAGCCGGCCTGACAACGCCTTCGTCGCCGAAGACGGCCGCCTGCTGGTGGGTTGGCCGACCAAGCTGGCTTTAGCGCCAGACTTCGCCGACCGAGTGATCAACAGCCTCGAACGCGACGGCATCCGCCCCAGCGTATCGGAGCCTCTGCCCGACCTGCCAAAACCCGCCATCGGCGTACCGGCCTGGGAGCAACTGTTGCCATGAGCCTGCCGACCTTGCACGACCTGCACCGCCCCTTGGGCAGCACCGGCCTGCTGGTCTCGCCACTCGGCCTGGGCACCGTCAAGCTGGGCCGCGACCAGGGCGTGAAATACCCCAACGGCTTCCAGATTCCGGATGACGATGAAGCCCGGATGTTGCTGCGCCAGGCCCGCCAGTTGGGCATCAACCTGATCGATACCGCACCGGCCTATGGCCGTAGCGAAGAACGCCTGGGGCCGCTGTTGCGCGGGCAGCGCAAAGATTGGGTGATCGTCAGCAAAGTCGGCGAGGAGTTCGAAAATGGTGTGTCCCGGCACGATTTCAGTGCCGCCCACACGCGCATGTCCATTGAGCGCAGCTTGAAACGACTTGAAACGGATTTTATCGATCTGGTGCTGGTGCACTCCGATGGCAACGACCTGCACATCCTCAACGACTGTGAGGTTTACCAGACCCTGGCGCAGTTGAAGCAAGAGGGCAAAATTCGCGGTTTCGGCTTCTCCGGCAAAACCATCGAAGGTGGCGTGAAGGCTCTGGAACAAGGTGATTGCGCGATGGTCACCTACAATCTGAACGAACAGGCGGAAAAAGCCGTCATTGATTATGCGGCGGCCCATGGCAAGGGCATCCTGGTCAAAAAGGCGCTGGCCAGCGGCCATGTGTGCCTGGAACCGGGAATGGATCCAATACACGCCAGTTTCATGCTGTTGTTTGCGCAAACGGGCGTCGCCAGTGCTATTGTCGGGACCATTAATCCGCTGCACCTGGCCCACAACGTGGCGACCGCTGCCAAGGTCATTCGTCAACTCTGATGCCGCCGACGCGGCCGACCCCGTCGCAAGAAGGAGCCGACATGCCGCGAACGCTCATAAGAAAAAACCCCAGCAACTTCAAAACACTGCCGCTGCACGTCGAAGCCACGCCAGAAGGCCTGAGTTACCAGAGCGTGGGCATGCCGCTCAATTTCGCCCAGACCCTGCAACGGCGCAAGCCGGTAGACGTGCCGGACGCCGAACGCTTCGCCCTGGAACTGGCCAACCTCGGCGTCTCGGTGCGCCTGACCCTGCACTGGCAAAACAAGGATTACTGGGTGTTGGTGCGCCAGCGTCGCCAAGACCGTGGCGATGTGGTGCTCAAGCTGATCTCCGGCTACGTCCCGGCAAACGAATTGAACCTGCCGCTGCACACCGCCATCCAGGAAATTGCCGAAGAATGCCTGCTGGAAACCCCTGAAGGCTGGCTCAGCGGGCGCTTCAACGACACGTGGCTGCCGGCCCCCTACTCCGCCGCGCTGCATTACCGCGAAGCCTTGCCGTTTCGCTTGAGCCCTTTGTCTGGCGCCGCGCGCCCGGTACGTTGCTCGACTACCCAACTGATCGAGCGCCCGCGGGCCTACGTGCATCTGCCGACCGCGTCGCTGCAACTGATTTATGACCTGCGTCTGGAAGTGCCGAAGGAGGCTAAATCCCTGAGCCTGTTTCACGTGGATGAGCGACTGGAAGGCGATCAGTTGGTCGCGCGCCTGGACCGCAAGCGTCCAGACCTGTACCTGATGCCGCTCAAGGACGGCCAGCCCCTTCCCGAGCTGTACACCGTAAAAAAAGACCAACTGTATCCGGCCAGTACACGGGGCCTGTACCTGGCGGAAAGCTTCGCCCGGCAGGAGGGCTGGCTGGTGCGGGATGAGCGCATTCGCTGGAAGGATTGGCTGAGGCAGCAAGGCCTGGCAGAGCCTGAGAAAGAGTCGAAACTCAAGCGCCTGACCGGCAAGGCCAAACAAATGCTACGCAAGATCGTGCCCAAGAAAAAAGCCAGCCGCTAAGGGCTGGCTTCGATGACTGTAGGAGCGAGCTTGCTCGCGAAAAACGCAAGGGCACCGCTTTAAATCAGGATACCCGCGTTATCGTTGACGAGCTTCGCGAGCAAGCTCGCTCCTACAGGTGAACAGTCAGCCTTTGAGCAACCGCGCCAGGCCAACCGCCAATGGGGTCGGCTCAGGCAACTTGAAGCTGGCCAGCAAACGCTGGTTATTCGCCCGCGAATGCCGAATGTCTCCCGAGCGTGCCGGCCCGTAAGTCACGGCGGGCAACGTACCAATTGCCTCTTCCAGTGCCTGCAGCACCTGCTTGAGGGTAGTAGTGCGGTTCCAGCCGACGTTGATCGCACCCAAAGGCGGCTCCGGGGCTTCGATGGCCTGCACCAGCACGTCCACCAGGTCTTCCACATACATGAAGTCGCGGGTCTGCTCGCCATCGCCGAATACGGCAATCGGCCTACCCTGTTGTGCACGCTCGCAGAAGATACTGATCACACCGGAATACGGCGATGACGGATCCTGGCGCGGGCCGAAGATATTGAAGAAGCGGAAAATCACCGGTTCCAGGCCATGTTGGCGACGGTAGAAGTCGAAGTAATGCTCGCCGGCCAACTTGTCGGACGCATAGGGCGTCAACGGCGCCTTGGTGGTCTCTTCGTCAATCGAAGCGCCCTCGCCGTTGTTGCCATACACCGCCGCACTGGAGGCGAATACCACACGCTTCACACCGGCCTTGCGCATGGCTTCGCAGACATTCAGGGTGCCGACGAAATTGCTCTGGTGCGTACTGACCGGGTCATCCACCGAAGCCTGCACGGAAGCCACCGCTGCCAGGTGCACCACCGCCGTCGCGCCGACAGCGGCACGCGCCACCAGACCCGCATCGGCGACATCGCCCTCGAGCAGCTCGACGCGCGGGTTGTCCAGCGGCAGGTTGCTGCGCTTGCCTGTGGACAGGTTATCCAGCACACGCACTGCGTAGCCCTTGGCAAGCAGTGCATCGACCAGGTGCGAGCCAATAAAGCCCGCGCCACCGGTGATCAGGACCAACGGATCAGCCTTACTCATTGTTGCGGATCTTCTCGACAATGGCGGTGGTCGAGCTGTTCTCAACCAGGCCCAGCACTTTGACCTTACCGCCGTAGGCGCTGACGATATCGGCACCGACCACCTGGTCGACGGAGTAGTCGCCGCCCTTGACCAGCACGTCCGGCTTGACCTGGGCCAGCAGGTTCTCCGGGGTCGCTTCAGGGAAGCTGATCACCCAGTCCACCGCGCCCAACCCCGCCAGTACCGCCATGCGCCGGTCGACACTGTTGATCGGACGGCCCGGGCCTTTCAGGCGGCTGACCGAAGCGTCATCGTTGACCGCGACGATCAGGCGATCACCTTGGGCGCGAGCCTGCTCCAGGTAGGTCACATGGCCGGCGTGCAGGATGTCGAAACAGCCATTGGTGAACACAATGCTTTCGTTGTGGGCACGGGCATCGTCAATCGCCAGCAGCAATTGCTCGATGCTCAGGACACCACGTTCCGAACCTTCGGAGCGCTGGATCGCGCGACGCAGTTCAGGCGCGCTGATCGCGGCCGTGCCCAGCTTGCCGACCACAATGCCCGCCGCCAGGTTGGCCAGGGCCACGGCGTGGGGCAGTTCTTCGCCGGCCGCAATGGAGGCAGCCAGGGTGGAAATCACGGTGTCACCGGCGCCGGTGACGTCGAACACTTCACGGGCACGCGCCGGCAGGTGCATCGCCGGGTGACCGGGACGCAGCAGGGTCATGCCGTGCTCGCCACGGGTCACCAGCAAGGCGCCCAGGTCAAGGTCGGCCATGAGTGCCGCGCCTTTGCTCACCAGTTCGTGCTCATCGGCGCAACCGCCGACGATGGCTTCGAACTCGCTGAGGTTCGGCGTGATCAGGCTGGCGCCTCGATAAATCGAGAAGTCCTTGCCCTTGGGATCGGCCAGTACCGGGATGTTTCGCGCCTTGGCGGCCTGGATCAGCTCCTGGTGGTTCTTCAGGGCGCCTTTGCCGTAGTCGGACAACACCAGCACCTTGATACCTTCAAGCAGCGCGTCGACCTGGCCACTGAGGGCCAGGGCGTCGGTGGCGAAAGGTTCTTCGAAATCGATACGCAGCAATTGCTGGTGACGGCTCATTACCCGCAGCTTGACGATGGTCGGCTGGTGGGCAATGCGCTGGAACTGCGCGCGTACGCCGGCACCGCGCAGGCTGTTGGCCAGGCTGTCGGCGGCTTCGTCGTCACCGGTCACCCCAACCAGGGAGGCCGGGGCGCCGAGTGCGGCAATATTGAGGGCAACGTTGGCAGCGCCACCTGGACGGTCTTCGATTTGCTCGACCTTGACTACCGGTACCGGCGCCTCAGGGGAAATCCGTGAGGTACCGCCATGCCAGTAACGGTCGAGCATGACATCGCCGACCACCAAGACAGGGGCTTGATCGAATCGCGGCATGGACAACTTCATGGAGCAACCCACATACAAAATGAACAGGGGCGCGATATTAGCACAGGGTGAGCGCCGCCTAGTTCGAGAGCTTTATCCGCGATGCATCAGGCACATAAACTGATCACTTTTTAAACAAAACCGCCAGGATCTGCTCCACGGCGGCAGCCAGCTCGACCTCATCGGTATTGATCTCGCAGTCGGCCGCAAGCGGCGCCTCATAGGGGCTGTCCAACCCGGTGAAAGCCTTGATGCGCCCATCCAGCGCCGCGCGGTACAAACCCTTGGGGTCACGCCGGGCACACACGTCAAAGGGTGTGCTGATATAAACCTCAAAGAATTGTCCCGGTCCGAACAGTGCCCTGGCGGTCGCCCGATCGACGCTGAATGGCGAGATCGCCGAAACAATCACAATCAATCCTGCGTCCACCATCAGCCGCGCCACTTCGCCGATACGCCGGATATTTTCTTTGCGCGCCGTATCGCTCATGCCCAGGTCATTGCACAGGCCCGTACGCAAATTATCGCCATCAAGCACGAAGGTGTGCCGCCCCTGCTCGTTGAGATGTACTTCCAAGGCATTGGCCAGGGTCGACTTGCCGGACCCGGACAGCCCCGTCAGCCATAGGCAGCACGGCTGCTGGTGCTTGAGCGCCGCCCGTGCCGCCGCCGACAACGATAGGCCAAAGGGACGGACGGCAGCGCAACCGCCGGCAAGCAACTGGCTACTCATAACCCAACACCTCGTAATCACGTTGATAGGCACGCCTGACCAGGCGCCGCGTACGCGAGTTGCAAAAGTCCCTGACCGGCTCGTTGCGACGCCCCAGTGAAACATTCAGATGTGGCAGGGATGAGTCCACGCCGAGGCGTTCACACAGGTGCTGGAAGTCTTGCTGCAAAGACTCCTGGCGCCCGAGGAAGTCCATGGCCATTTGGCCCATGTGATCGACCAGGAAGTCGGTCTGCGGAGCAAAGTGCAATTGGCGTCGCAGGTTGTCCGGGTGCAGCCAGCCGGCAATGAAATGGTCGAAGTCACGGAAGCTGGAAACCAGCGCCTGGGCTTGCAGGTCGCGAGCGCCCATAGGGTTGCCGCGCAAGTAGGTGTAGGCCGAGTAGGCGCGCTCCAGCGGGTCACGTACGAAGGCAAACTTGAAGCTGCGCTCGCAGTGTTGGGGAAATTGCTGCTCATACCAGTAATACGGCAAATGCCCCGGCCAGCGCCCCTCGAGAAGTGCCGAGCACACACTGCTGCCGGCGCATTTGGGCACATGGATAAACACGCATTGGTGTCGCTCGAAGGCCGGGTTAAGCGTTGCCACCCCAGACAGGGATTTGTTCACCGCCTGGCGATCCACCACCGACAAACGCCCCAGCAGAAACACCCTCTGGTGTTTGGGAAGCAGTTTCCACAACAGACGTTGCAACATTCCAATACCCACGCAAGAAGGTTAGCCCTCTCGTTCGTCATTCGAATCGAGAAGGCCAACATAACAAACGATAGGCGGTGGATTATTTGGCTTTGGTCAAGCCCTGTAACGGGCCTGATACAAACACCGGGGCGCATTGCGTGCCCCGGCTTGTCAGGTGATGTTCGCCGTCGCCGGCTCGTCCAGCCCCATGGCGTGCAGGCGCGAGTAATAACCGCCCTTGGCCAGCAGTTCGACATGCGTACCACGTTCGACAATTTCACCGTGGTCCATCACCAGAATCAGGTCGGCTTTCTCGATGGTGGACAAGCGGTGCGCAATCACCAGGGTGGTGCGGCCCTTCATGACCTTGTCCAGTGCAGCCTGGATGTGCCGCTCGGATTCGGTATCCAGCGCCGAAGTCGCCTCATCCAGAATCAGCAGCGGGGCATTTTTCAGCAGGGCCCGGGCAATCGCCAGACGCTGGCGTTGACCACCGGAAAGCAACACGCCGTTTTCACCGACTTCGGTGTCCAGGCCTTTTGGCAGTTCCGCAATGAAGTCCATGGCGTAGGCGTCGGCGGCGGCTTTCTCGATGTCGGCACGCGGCGCATCGGCCAGGTCACCGTAGGCGATGTTGTTGGCCACGGTGTCGTTGAACAAGGTCACATGCTGGGTCACCTGGGCCACATGCCGACGCAGGTTACGCAAGCGATAGTCCTCGATCTCGACCTCGTCCAGCAGGATTTCCCCGGTTTCGTGATGGTAGAAACGCGGGATCAGGCTGGCCAGGGTCGACTTGCCGCTGCCCGAACGCCCGACCAGGGCGATCATCTGCCCAGGCGCTGCGCTGAAGCTGATGTTCTTGAGCACCTCACGCTCCGCGCCGGGGTAGGTGAAGCTCAGGTTGCGCACGTCGAGGCGACCGCTGACGCGATCGCGCTCCACAGTGCCCAGGTCGACTTCAGGTTCTTCATCCAGTTGCTCGAAGATGCTCTCGGCACCGGCCACGCCTTTCTGGATCGTCGAGCTGACTTCCGACAGCTGGCGAATCGGCTTGGGCAGCAGGCCCGCCGCGGTAATGTAGGCCACCAGGTCACCCGCCGTGGCTTCACCGCGCAACAGCAGCACCAGGAACATCAACGCGGCCATGGCCGTGTAGATCACCAGTTGCAGCATCGGCGTATAGACCGCACCGGTCTTGTTCATGCGCAGCTGCTTGTCGGTGTTGCCCTGGCTGGCGGCGGCAAAGCGACGCTCCTCGTAGCCTTCGCCACCGAAGCTGCGCACCACGCGGTAGCCCTGGATGGTCTCGGAGGCGACGTGGGTCACGTCGCCCATTGCAACCTGGATCTTCTTGCTCTGCTTGCGGAATTTCTTGCTGGTGCTGCCGACCATGATTGCGATCAGCGGCAGGATTGCCAGCATTACCAAGGTCAGCTTCCAGTTCATCCACAGCAGGTAGCCGAACAGGAACACCACCGTCAGGCCTTCGCGAATCACGACCTTGATTGCGTCCGTGGCAGCACCGGTGACCATGGTCACGTTGAAGGTGATACGGGAAATCAGGTGCCCGGAGTTGTGGGTATCAAAATAGCGGTTAGGCAACACCAACAGCTTGTTGAACAGCTGGACCCGCAGGTCATGCACCAACCCCAGGGAAACCTTGGCCAGGTAGTAGTTGCCCAGGAAAGACCCCAGCCCCTGCCACGCGGCGATCAGGATGATCAGCAGCGGCACGGCCATCAGCAGCTTCAGGTCCTTGAACAACGGGATCTTGGGCAGGAACACCACATCGGGGTTGCTCAAGCCATCGACGAAATACTTGAGAATCCCGGCGAGCATTGGCTGGGTCGAAGCAAAGATCACGAAGCCCACGATACTCAGCAGGAACATGCCGAGGTACGGTTTCACATAGCCCAGCAGCCGGAAATAAATTTTCAGGCTGGATTCCTGGTCCGCTTTGGGCGGTGCGTCACTCATGTGTCGAGCTCACTGATTGGGTAGGACGCGAACTTTATCACACGCGTCGGGTTTGGCCCGAGCCCAGACCAAAACACTGGCCAGCGCAATCGGCAGCCAGGAGATAAACCACTCGGCCCGCGGCGTGCCGGTCAGGCTGGCGGCGTCGAACTGCATGGCCAGGAACGAAAACACCCACATGCCGATGATGCCCTTGCCGTAGAGGGTGTCGCGGGCCTTCCAGGCTTGCCACAGCACACCGAACCACAGGCCGCACCATAGCAGCAGGCCCGGCAGGCCCAATTCGATCGCCACGTGGGAGAACAGGTTGTGGGCGTGATCGAAATAGAGGTTGTCGGCAAAGACCTTGTAATCCCCGCCCAGGCCCAGGCCGGTCCACGGGCGCTCAGCAATCATCTGCATGGCTGCCATGAATATCTGTGGTCGGTAAGAAACACCCCGCGACAACATCAGCGATTGCATGGCAAAGAACACAGCCAGCGCAGCCACGACCGCCCCAATAGCGATGACGGCAGTACGGCGGTCACGGCACCAGGCCGGCATGGCTACAACCGTCAGCAGCAATGCCAATGCGGCGCCGCGGCTTTGACTCAGCACCACGAACAGCCCAAGCAATGCGATGGACACTGCCCATGCCACCTGCATCCAGCGACCACGCGGCAGCCAGTGCAACAACCAGACGGCCGCCAGGCCAATCACATAGGCGCCCAGGATCGGATGACTCAACTGGCCCAAGCCTTCGAGGCGCGCATACCAGGCGTTATGCTCAAAGCCATAGAATTTGATGATCGCCAGGAGCGAAGACAGGGCCAGGCCGAAACCGCCCCATTGCATCACACGGATCACCTGCTCGGTCCGGCCACAGGCGAGTACGGGGAAAAACAACAGGAACACGCCGATGTACAGCAGACGCTTGGCTTCGCGCGAAGGGTCCTGGGCATTGGTCCACGACAGGCTGATCGCCCCCCAAGCTGCCAGCAACCCAACCATCAGGCAAATCCAGCGCTGTTCGCGCCAGACTTCCATGAGACGCTCACGCGCCGACCAGGCAAACACCATGGCCGGCAACCACAGGAACAGTGTCAAACCCTGTTGATAAATCTTGTTGGTTGGCGCGAAGGCAATAGCCAACAAAAACCAAAGTAACCCGAAAATCATCCATACCTGCGCCCAACGACTTGCTTGCATCACCCGCTCCTGAATACGTTCAACCCGCCAACCCGGCATGGTTAAAACCCAAAACTTTCGGCATTATTACCGATCACTGTGCCCGCGACTCCCACAAGGCTTTCCGACAATGCAATGTTCAAGGCTTTCCCAAGCCGATTTAACCGCGATGATTGAAGGTGCCAAAATCCTGGAACAGGACAGCTATGGCCCCAAAGTCTACCTGCTGACCGACGGGAATATCCTCAAACTGTTTCGCCGCAAGCGCCTGCTTTCGTCCGCGCTGTTTCGCCCGTACTCCAAGCGCTTCATCGACAATGTGGCGCAGTTGCAACAGCGCGGCATCCCGACCATGACCGTGCTCGCGTTCTTTCAACTGACGGCGCCCGGCATGACCGCCGTACTCTACCGTCCTTTGCCGGGCGAAACGCTGCGCCAGATTTCCAACCGTGAAGGTTTTGACTGGCACACGAACCTCGGCCCGCTGGTAGCCCTTATTCGCCGCCTGCATGGCGCGGGTATCTACTTCCGTTCGTTGCACCTGGGCAATATTGTCGTGACACCGGACAATGAAATGGGCCTGATCGACGTGGCCGACATGCGCTTCCTGCGCGCGCCTTTGAACCCGGAACTGGCAAGGCGCAACCTGCAACACTTCGCGCGCTATATTGCGCGCGAGAAGCTGAACGAACGCTTTCCAATGCAGGCACTGGAGCAAGCGCTGCTAGCGGCATGAGAACAGCCGCCGGGTGGTTTCAGTGAAATCGTTCCAGGCTTGCTCCGGCGCCAACGCCCGCGACTGAGCCTCGACAACCTGTTCGCCGGAACTCACGAACGCGCGCGTCAGCAGCTGGCTCCAGGACGCGGCGCTGTCTGCGGGCGCGTACCAGCCGGCATCACCCAGCTGTTCGCGAAACACCGCCAGCTCGCTGGTCAGTACGGGCACGCCGGCCATCACCGCCTCTTGCAGGATCAACCCCAAGCCCTCTTCCGTCGACGGAATGGCGACCCAGTCAAACGCCCGATATAGAGTCGCCGCCTCCGGAAGATGCCCCGGCAGGGACACCTTCTCGCGCAAGCCAAGCGCCTCGATATGCGCCTCAAGTCTGGGCCGCGCAGGCCCCTCGCCGATGATCACCAGGCGTGCATGCGGCTGATCGGCCGTCGCACTGGCGAAGGCCTCCAGCAAACAGCCAAACCCCTTGCCGTCTACCAGTCGACCTACCGCACCCACTGCCGGCGAGCCGTCCAACGGCAGTCCCAGGCGCGATCGAGCCTGCTCACGGGAAAGCGCTGCGGCACGAAAAACAGCAGGGTCGAAGGCACTGCGCAACACCGCCACGGGCCGTTGCAGGTAACGCTCAAGGGAGCTGGCGAGGGTTTGCGACACGGCCGCCAGCGTCAGTTGCGACGCTGGGAGCTGCTCGAAGAGCTTCTGATCAGCTTTGCGCAAGCGCGTGACACCATGAAAAATCACCACGGCGCGCACCTGCGGCAGGTGTTTGAGCATCGGCAAAAGCACCCGCGCGACACCGATGCCATCAAGCAGCACAACCTGCACGTCCTCAGGCAGGGCCTTCTTGAAGCGCGCGCGCATCCAGGGCATCAGGCACTTCCACAGGTGCCGCCCCTTGAGCCTGGCAGATGAGAGGTTCCACTCGACGGCCCGTTCGACCAGGCCATCGCTACCGACCGCACTGCCCTGAAGCAACCAGGTGTGCACCGGTACGTCGCTGTCGACATGGGACAAGATTTGCTGATGAACCTTCTGCACCGAAGCAAATGCAGAGCCACCAGCCCACATGATGTTGAGAATACTCATCGAAAAAACCTTATTGCGGCGTTGGTGTGGCTCGTCGTATTTACGGGTGAATCAACCAGCCGATGCCGACCCCCAGGATCAGCATGAGTACCAGCTTGATCCGCTCTCGCCGCTTGCGCCGTGCCTTGGTCAAGCGCTCTTCCGCCGTCGCCACATGCAAACCGAAACCGGTGTGCAAGACCGCATCACCTTCCAGGGTAACGGCGGCCATGTTCAACTGCGCGTAACGCCTGGAAAGCCCCTTCTCGCCCTCGAACCCGGCATAGGGCGCACATAACCAGTACTCTTTGATACGCCGCAGGCCCGGGTTCAACGAGAACCCTTGCCACTCAGGCTTATCGGATAGCAAAGGATAACAAGGCACCCCGCCAATCACCTCGCGCGGCCCTAGATGGATATAGGGGCTGTGTATCTGCAAGTCATAAACGTAATTGCGCAACCAGACTTGGAGAATATCGGGACGCTGCTCCAGCACCGTCTTCGAATCCTCGACAAAACCGGGTCGATAAAACGCCCAGTCATCTTCGCAATGGAATATGTACGGGGTCTTGACCGACCCGTAGGCCAAATCGATGGATGCCAATTGCCCCAGCTTCGGGCGGTTGATCAAGAACGTGCAATGACTGAGCCAGTGCTCAGGAATCGCCAGGCGTACCGCGTCATCGCCAGCGTCTTCGGTAATGAAGACTTCGCGGATCTGCGCTGTATTGAACAGATCGAAGCTCGCGAGCGTGCGCTTCAACAAATCGAAGCGACCGCAACTGGTCACGACGAGCGTTATGTCGCTTTGAGCGGAAAATTGCATTCGAGCCTCGATAATATCATATAGCCACTATTCAGGGCCAGCCGGCATATATCAAACGCCCAGTTTCAAGCGCAACCTTTCCAGCAAACTCAACGGCGCTCGGGGCCGCAGCGGCGGCTTGAGTACCTCGACAATGCGCTGGCCGATGCGCGCAAAGCTGAACTGGCTGACGGCGAGGTCCTGCCCGTTTTGCGCAATTTCTGCCGCCAGCTGCGGATTTGATCGCAATAAGGCGAGCTTTTCCTGCAACTGGGGAATGTCTTTGTAGAACACCACATTGACCATGTCCTTGAAGCCAAGGGCTTCGTTCTCCGCAGCGCCTTGGTCAAACGCCAGCAGCACGCAACCACAGGCCATGGCCTCGAAGTTCTTGATCATGTACTCGCCCATGCCCACATCGGCACTGACGAAAAAACGAATCCGGTTGAGGGTAGCGCAGTATTCCTCACCCGACTTGGTACGCGTGACCACCAACGGCTCAACGCGGGCCAACTCATCGAGCAACGCCTTGCGACCACTGTAGGCCACGCTGTTGGTGCTGCCGACAAATGCCAGCTCAATGTCGCGCTCGAGCCCCTGGGTCCGTAACAGTGCCTGATCGTAGCCCTTGGGCACGAACACCGCATCAAAGCCTTCCGCACGCAGGCGCTCGGTCACCATATGGCCCGAGCTGATCACCCGCGCCCACGGCAAGCGGCGGTAATGCGCGCTGAACTTGCCGGTGTATTTGCATGGAATGTAATTCTGGTAGGCATCGTGCTCGAGGATCACCAGGTTCGGGATCGTGCGGATAAACCCGGCCTGGCGAATTTCCTGCTTGAACCGCAGGAAGAACACGATGCGGTCATAACGGGTCACGTCGACTTCGCGCTTGAAGTACCCGCGCAGGTTGCGCTGATCAGCGCTGCTCAGCCAGCGGGTATCACACTCGCAGTGCTCGGCGATGCCTTCGTACAGGCGATCCAGAATCGCGCGCTGTTCTTTCTGTACCAGAAACAAAACTTTCATGACCTTTCCTTTCACAAACGCCAGAACAACTCATGCCGTCGCACGGCCTTGCGGAAAAACTCGTTCTCACCATAAGGCGACCGCGCCCGACCCGCCAAGGCCCGCTGCAGCCAGCGCCGCACACGGCGCTTGAACGGCGGTGAAGGTTGCAAGTCATGCATCATGCCCAGCGCCATGGCTTTGTCGCGCTGCAGGGCCTGCGACAGCGGCAGGCTGCACGGCCACAGTTCCAACGAGTCATCGAACAGCGGCGGCAGGGCAATACCGGCGCCCGCGTCACCCATGGGCCAGCGGTCGTTGTCATGCAGGTGGTTGGCGTAACCGAGCACGGTGCTCGGCTGCCATTCCAAGCCTTGCAAGGCCTCGATCACCGCCTGCTGCGCGCAGATGTGGTCCGGATGGGGATCCAGGACCGGATGCGGCAAGACGATCACTTCAGGGCGCGCGGTCAGCAGTAACTGACGCAGATCGGCGAGCAGGTTCTGCCAGGTCGGCAGACCATCGGCATCCGCCGGCAGCGGGAAAGGGTTGAATTGGCGAAACAGGCGAATGTCCGACAGCTCAGCTTCGCGCGAAGCCACAGGCTGATCCGGTGTAGCGCGCATCGCCGGCAATTGCAGGCAGAAGTAACCCAGCTGTACGCAGTGCGCCTGTGGCACACCGGCCCAAAGCGGCACCGCAATGCTGTCCCAGGCGCGCAGGCGCCCTTTGATCCGCGAGGCCTCGACCGGATCCAAGCCCATGTGCTGATAGTGCTCGGCTTCGATTTCACCGGCGGTGAGGGTCACGATCCACGGCTTGTCGGCCTGACTGTAAAGGCCGAAGGCAGCTAATTCGGCATCGTCGGCATGAGGCGCGATGACCATGACCCGCTGTGTCGAATAGTCCGGCGTGCCCCAGGCCCACAGCCGAGGGGCGCCCTGCACGGCGCAAAAGCGCCCGCGCAAACGCAGCTCACCAGACATCAGGGCCGGGGCCCAGCCACTGAGGTTCAGATAACGGACACCGTTCACCCCACGCTCGAAGGCCTGCCGGTCCGTGTTGTCGCCAGCCGAAATCTCAACCACAGGGTCGAGAAAACGCCCCAGCCAACCGCTCTTGACCTGGATAGCCAACACCAGCGTCGCCTCGGCTTGCAGCGGCGAATCCACCCGCAGCCGGTTACCTTCGAAGCGGACTCGAGCCACCTCGGCATCCGCCGAAAAACGGTATTGGTAGTCTTCGTTGGGCGCATAAAACAGATGGTCGGCGAACCATGCCTCATGGGCGACCCAGGCCAGCACACCAAGCACCAGCGGCAACCACCAGGCCCCCCAGATACCAATCACCACCAGCAACAGCAGGCCAATCAGCAGGCCGACCCGTTTATTGCGCCGATGACGCTTGAGCAATTGCTGTTTGCGGCTCATACGGTCAGCACCGGCACAGGGTTGCACCAACGGTCCTTGTACTCGCGGTCGGCGCGCCCGAAGGAGAACCGCAGCGGCTTGCCGACTTCACGCGCCTGTTCCCAGGCGCTCTGGGTATTGAGGAAGCTCAGGACGCTGCCCGGACTGAACGCACGGGTTTCAGGGTCGACGCCGCCATTGACGTACTCCACGCTGATCCACTCCGGCGACTCGACCCGATACACCAACTGGATAGCGATGGGCGCGTCATTGAGGAAAATCACCGAGCCGATCAGCCATTCGCGCAACAGCTCGATCACCTCGGCCATACGTTCGGCGCCCGTGGCGACAAAGCCCCAGCGACGCAGGAACAGATCGCAGTAGATCGCGGCCAGTTCCTCGCTGGAAAACTCGCTCACCGGCCGCACCACACCTCCGGCCTCTTCGAGCAAACGCAGCTCGCGGCGCTGGTTGTAGCGGAACTTCTTCGACAGTTCTTCCGGGGTGCGGGCCATGGCCAATTGTTCGGCCTGGGGCTTGAGGCCGCTGAAACGGCCTTCATTCAGGGCCGACAAGTAACGTGCGCGGTGCCGCAAGGGCGCCTGGGCTTGAGGCGCGGCGGGCAGGATCAACTCGGCGTTACCCAGGTCGAACAGGCCTTTTTTGCCGCGCTGCTTGAGCACGTCCTTGGACAAGGCCAGGTCGCGCCCCCAGGTCGCAATGCACGCCTGAAGCTCGCCATCCGGTGCCCAGGCCAGGTAACGCACCGGGATGTCGGCCAGCCCGGCCAAACGTTCGATCACTTGTGGGTGGGTCGCGACACTGCCGCCAAAACGTTGCCAGGCATCGCTGTAGACCGGCGCGTCGACGACGGACCAGCCGCGCTCGCGCCAGCCTTGGAATCGATTGAGCATCAAGCCCCCGCGGTCAGTTCAATAACGTGCGGCAATTGCCAGAAGGTATCGCGTACCGCCTGATCCGAGAAACGCTCGCGCAGGCGCTCCAGCATCATCTCGGCGCACTGCCGTTGCTGGTGTTGATCCATCGCTGCCAGGTGCCGCAGCCCCTGGGCAAGGTGTTCGGCATCGCCGAAGGGAAACAGGATACCCACGCCCTCGACCACTTCCTTCGCGCCGCCACAGGCCGTAGCCAGCAACGGTACGCCGGCCGCCATGGCTTCCAGCAGCACCATGCCAAAGGGTTCGTGATCGGAGCTCAGGGCAAACACATCGAATGCCCGGAAGTACCGACGCGCATCCGGCACCTGGCCGAGGAACAGTACCTTGTCGGCAATGCCCAGCTCCCGCGCGAGTTCCTTGAGGTCTTGTTCCAGGCGCCCGCTGCCGAGGATGGCCAGGCGGCTCTCCACCGGCAAGTGCGCCAGCGCCAAGGCAAAGCCCTTGAGCAACGTGGCTTGGTCTTTGTCCGGGTGCAGGCGGCCGACATTGCCGACCACCCATTCGTCCGGCGACAGCCCCAACGCATCGCGTGCCTCCTGCACAGGCACCTGAGTGGCCTGCAAGGCGTCAACGTCGATGCGGTTGTACAACGTCTGGATGCGTGCCGCCGGCCAGGTCGGCAGGCAGTGGCGCATGTCATCACGCACAGCGTCGGAAACCCCCAACAGGCTCAAGCGCCTGCGAAAGATCCCGGCAAACAGCTTGCGGCTGCGGCGCTGGTAATCACCAAAGGCGTGGTGCACGCCAATCACCGGCAGCCGTGTGCCGAGCAAGGCGATGTAGATCGGCTTGAAACGGTGGGCGATACAAAATCTGAAGTTGCGCGACGCGGCGATCTTGCGCAGTTCACGGATGGCCCCCAGCTTCAGGCCACGAATGGCCTTGGAGCTGAATTCCATGAACAACACTTCATCGGATGCACAACCGGCGGCCACTTGCGGGTCGGCGACCCCGGTGAGAAACACCGTGGTCACCTTGTAGCCGGAGCCTGCGAACAAACTGGCGTACTGCCGCGCGCAGTCCAGGAACGGCCCGTCATAGCCATGGCAGAACTGCAGGACGTGGCGTTCAGCCGAGCGCGTCATAAGGGTCCACGCCGTCTTTGACGACCAGGATGTCTTCCATGATCAGGTGCTGCAGGTCGGAGCCGAAGAACATGTTCAGCGCGTCGGTCGGCGAGCAGATCATCGCTTCGCCACGACGGTTGAGCGAGGTGTTCAGGGACACGCCGTTGCCGGTCAGTACTTCCAGCTCTTTCATCATGTCGTAGTAGCGCGGGTTGTATTCGCGCTTGAGCACCTGGGCGCGGGAGGTGCCATCTTCATGGACCACTTCCGGCACGCGGGTCTTCCACTCTTCCGACACTTCAAAGGTGAAGGTCATGAACGGCGCCGGGTGATCGACCTTGATCATCTGCGGGGCCACGGTGTCGAGCATCGACGGGCAGAAAGGCCTCCAGCGCTCGCGGAACTTGATCTGATGGTTGATGCGGTCAGCCACGCCGGTCGCGCTTGGGCAACCGATGATCGAACGACCGCCCAGGGCGCGCGGGCCAAACTCCATGCGGCCCTGGAACCAGGCCACCGGGTTGCCGTCGACCATGATCTTGGCGATGCGCGCAGGCATGTTCTCGATCTTGCGCCAGTTCGGCTTGCTCTCGTGCTTGGCGCACGCGGCGATCACGTCTTCGTTGCTGTAGGACGGGCCGAGGTAGACGTGTTCCATCTTCTCTACCGGTACACCACGGGCGTGGGAAACGTAAGCGGCGGCACCGACAGCGGTGCCGGCATCGCCGGACGCCGGCTGCACGAACAGCTCTTTCACGTCGTCACGGGCAATGATCTTCTGGTTCAGCTTGACGTTCAGCGCACAGCCGCCGGCGAAGGCCAGCTTGCCGGTGTCCTTGAGGATGTCGCCCAGGTAATGGTCGATCATCTGCAAGGCCAGCTTTTCAAACAGCGCCTGCATGCTGGCGGCGTAGTGGATGTAAGGCTCGTCAGCGATGTCGCCTTCGCGCTTGGGACCCAGCCACTCGATCAGTTTCGGCGAGAAGTAGAAGCCCTTGCCCTTCTCTTTATAACGGCGCAGGCCGATGACGTTGGCGTAGTCGGTGTTGATCACCAGTTCGCCATTTTCAAACGAGGCCAGGCGCGAGAAGTCGTACTTGCTGGCGTCGCCGTACGGCGCCATGCCCATGACCTTGAACTCGCCGTCGAGCATCTCGAAACCGAGGAACTCGGTGATCGCGCCGTACAGGCCGCCGAGGGAGTCCGGATCGTAGAATTCCTTGATCTTGTGGATCTTGCCGTTCTCGCCGTAGCCGAAGAACGTGGTGGCGTACTCACCCTTGCCGTCGATCCCGAGGATCGCAGTCTTCTCCTGGAAGCCGGAGCAGTGGTAGGCGCTGGAAGCGTGGGCCAGGTGGTGCTCAACCGGTTCGATCTTGATTTTCTTCGGATCGAAGCCCAGTTGCTCCAGGCACCAGACGATCTTGTTGCGATAGCGCTTGTAGCGACGGTTGCCCATCAGGATCGCGTCGAGTGCGCGGTCCGGGGCGTACCAGTAACGCTTGGCGTAGTGCCAGCGCGCCTCGCCGAACAGGCTGATCGGGGCGAACGGGATCGCCACCACATCAACGTCGGAAGGCTTGATGCCGGCCTGTTCCAGGCAGAACTTCGCCGACTCGTAGGGCATGCGGTTCTTTGCATGTTTGTCGCGTACGAAGCGCTCTTCTTCGGCGGCCGCGATCAGCTTGCCGTCGATATACAAGGCTGCGGAAGGATCATGGCTAAGGGCGCCGGACAGGCCAAGAATCGTCAATGCCACAGGGGTCTAGCCTCTTTTAGTCTGCATGCAGGCGGGTTGCGCCTGAAAAAAGTGTGCTTCCCGCCTGGGCAGGAAACAGCTAAAGGGCGGGATTATAGCTTAAAAGTGATGGGAAGCTGTTAGCTGGACGGGTTAGCGAAGCTCAACACTGCCGTCAACACTTTGCAGGTAGACCGTGTAGGGCAAGATAAGCGTATCGAGCACACCGGAGACCGGCACATCCAGGACGGCCCAGGGAATCCCGTTCAACGAAAACCCACCTGCGGAATTCGGCGGCCCATGCAGGACACACAGGTCATAAGCCACGCCGCTGTAGACACGCGGGACAGTCTGGCAATAGGTTTTCTTCTCCTTAAGTTCCCTCACGGTGACGCCATCACCACGCAAAACCGTGGTCACCGTACCGCAACCGCCCATACTCAAAGACATTCCCACCAACACCAGCAGCCGCACGATAAGGTTGCGCATATTTATTCTTCTTTCTTCAGTTAATGCAGGGACCGAAAACCTAGCACCACGAAACCCGCGACTCAGGCATCCTGGGTCGATGATTAGCGTAGGAAGCTTCCTGTTCCGACCTGCTGCAAGGAACTCGGCAGAACAAGAGGCTATGCCGGCGCCGGCGCGGCGTACCAGTTCTAACCAGTACGCCGCCCTCAAGAAGCACAGGGTTCAGCCGAAAACCGTTGATCATCATGAAACCCTTTATCCGCAAGGAACCCCCATGAAACGCATCGTGGTTGTCATCGGCCTCGGCTTGCTCAGTGGTTGCAGCCTTCAAGCCATGAGGGGCGGGGCCAAGGCCGAGCCGGCGTTTGGCGAAGTGCTCAAGCAACCCCCACTGGCCGATTCGATCCTGCGCGATGGCGACAAACTCAGCTACCAGGTTCAGGTAACACCGCGCAAAGGCTCCAGCGTGCCGGACATCGCACAGGTCCGCGCATCGTGCGCCTCACCGGAAGCCAGCCTGCTGTTCCTGGAATCCCCAGGTACCTTGGCCGCCAACGGCCAGCCCACGCGCTTTACCGTGATGCGTGACCTGACGCCAGTCGTGATCGCCAATCTCAAGCAGAACACCGGATTTATCGACGCCTGCGCCCACACGCCACGCGCAGACTGGCGGGTTATCAGCGGCACAGGGACTCAACGGCAGTTGCTGATCGACCGCGCCAGCGTAAAGCGCACGGGTGATAGCGTGAAGTTCTGGGGGGGCCGTTGATGAGCCATTCATCCTCACCAACAAACTCAAGAAGGTGCACTACGCCCAAACACGCATGCTTTTGCAGACCGATTGCAGCCGCCAGACCTACCGCCCCCTGGCAACGTTCGGCCTGAATCAGAACAACGTGGTCACTTTCGGCAATATCGAAACCGCGCCTCAGGACGCGCCCTTCAGCTCGGCCGAAGCCAATACCCAGGCCCTGCTCAAGGCGGCCTGCGCACCATCGCTCGAACAGCTGCCGGTTGCGACCGCCCGCACCAAGGCCCGGGAAATACTGACCCCCACGCCACTATCGGCAGACGTGGTGAGCGCAATCAACGCACTGGGCATGCCCACTCCCGCCAAGTCCTTGCGCCATCTGGTGGAAAAGAGCGAAAGCTCGACCACCCTGCTGCACGACCTGTTTATCGAGCCGAGCGATGATAGCGGCCAGTTACACATCCGCAACGTCTCCGATTACTCAACCTCTGTCACCACATCCTTCCGAGGCCTTTTCAGCCTGACCTACCAGTCTCAATTTGAATGGCAGGGGCTGTCCCGCTCAGCCGCCAGCCACGTTCAACAACTGAGTTTCAGCGGCGACTGGAAACAGATGCCGGTCGGTGCAACGCTAGGGTTCAGCTTCAAAGACCTCAACCGCGATACCGCCGAAGACGACCGGGTACTCGGGCGCACCTATACCTGCTTGGTGGCGCGTGAACTCTCGGCCAGCAAAATCAACGCGGCCCTGAGCGGCAACGCCACGGAACTGAATTGCACGGTGATTGGCGAGAGGTACAACGCCACCAGCACCGAGATGTACTTGCAAGATTACGGGTACTTCTTCACCCGCCAGAGTGTGGTCAACGGTGACTATAAAACCCGCACCACCCTGGTAAAGGCTGAATAGCGCCGGCTAGTTGCGCTCCAACATTCGCCGGCTGGCAAAACTGAAGCTCAACACGATAAAGATCAGCACCCCAGTCGCCACCTGCTGCCAGTAGAAATTCCAGCCGATCAGCAACAGGCCGTTGGCGATCACGTTGATAAACAACACGCCCAGCAGCGTCCCCGGAATATTCGCCCGACCCTGCCGACTCAAGGTGGTGCCGATAAATACCGCGCCAATCGCATTGAGCAAAAACGCGTTACCCGACAGCGGCACATAGGCGCTGACTGTCGAGCTGAGCAACACGCCCGCCACCCCACAGGCCAGGGCGGTAGCCAGGGCCACGACGCTGACGATGCGCCGCACCGACAACCCCGAGTAATACGCCAGCAGCGGCTGCGTGCCCTGGGCCAGCAACTCGCGGCCCAGGCGCCCGCGCGCCAGGGCCAGGCCGTAGAACAGCGCCAGCCCCAATACGATCAGCAGCGGTGTCAGCCCCGTGACCTCAGGCTTCAAGCCTTGGCCGATATAGATAGGCTGGCCGCCGTCCGAAAGCAGTTGCTGGGCGCTGGTGCCGATAAACAAGGTGCCCAGGGTGGCCAGGAACGGGCTGATCCGCAGCCCGGCAATCAGACCGGCATTGACCAACCCCACCAGCAGCGCCGCCGCCAGCGCACCCGCGGCCGCCACCGCCCAGCCATGACCGCCGTTGAGCAGAATCACAAAGCTGAAACTGGCGAAGTCCAGCGCCGTGCCCACCGACAGGTCGATACCACCGGCCGCTACCGAATAGGTCATGCCGATGGCGACAATCGCCAGCAGCACGAAGTTGTTCAACACCAGGCTTTGCAGGTTGCCTGCACTGAGGAAACCCGGCGCTTGCAGCGCAAACACCACGACAATCAGCGTGAACACCAGTGGCAATGTCAGCGGTAATAATGCGCGTGCGTTCATGCCGTCGCCCCTCGACTCAATGCACTGGACGCCGCCACGACCAGCAAGATCAACACGCCCTGCACACCATTGACCCAGAAGCTGGAGAGGTTAAGCAGCTGAAAACCATTGATCAAAAAACCGATCAACAGCGCCGCCAGCAAAGTCCCCGGAATGCTCGCCACCAGCCTGCGGGAAAACACCACTCCGAGGAAGGCGATCGCTACCACCGACAGCAGCATATCGCCGGAGCCGGTGGTACTGCCGCTGAAGAACGCAGCCGAACACAACGCAGCTACGGCGGCGCACAGACCGGACAGCACATAGCTCGACAGCACGTAGACGGGCACGCCAATGCCAGCCGCTTCGGCCGCCTGGGGATATTCGCCCACCGCATGCAGGCGCAGCCCATAGGCCGAATGCTGGATCAGCATCGTCAGCCCCGCCGCCGTAAGCAGCAACACCCAGGCCAGGGCCGGTACGCCCAACCAGGCGCCACCACTGAGCAGGTCCAGTAACGGCGAGTCCGTGGAGACCACCGTATTTTCCGTCAGCACCAACTCCAGCCCGGCCAGCACGTTCATGCTCGCCAGGGTCGCCAGCAACGGCGGCAAACGCAGCACCACCACGGCCAGCCCATTGAGCAAGCCAACCGCCAGGCCGCAGCCCAGGGTCAGCAGCACCGTCAACCAGAGATCCAGGCCAGCATTATTGAGACGGCTGAACACCGCCGCGCACAACCCCAGGTTGGCCGCCAGCGACAAATCCAGTCCTCCGGCCACTACGTTCGAGCCGCCGCCGATAATCACGCAGGTGAGCCCGAAGGCCAGCACGCCGAGAATCGCCGACTGGCTGAACACATTGGCCAGATTGCCCACTGACAAAAAGTTCGGCGCAGCCACGGCAAACCCCAGCAGGATCGCCACAAACACCCCCACCGAACCTCGGCGCAGTATTACTTCAAGCATGCTCGACCTCCCGCGCCTGCGCAGCGGCGGCCGGCACCGCGCCGGTGGCACACGCCAGCAACCGGTCGCTGTCGGCCTCGCCCGCCCGGAACTCACCGGCAATCTCACCGCGATGCAGCACCAGGATTCGGTCACTGATCCCCAACAACTCCGGCAAATCCGAAGACAACACCAGCACCGCCGCGCCCTCTTCCACCAAGCGCCCGATCAAGCGGTAGATCTCCACCTTGGCCCCCACATCCACCCCCACACAGGGCTCGTCCAGCAGGTACACCGCCGAGCGGCGGCTCAGCCATTTTCCCAGGGCGACCTTCTGCTGGTTGCCGCCACTGAGCTGGCTGACGGCCGCTTGGGGCCCAGGCGTCTTGATCGCCAGTTCATCGATCAAGCGCAGGCTTTCCACCTGCTCCTTGCGGCGGCTTAACAAGCCCCAGCGGCTGAACCTCCCGAGCCCGGCCAGCGTGAGGTTTTCCAGCACCGAAAGCACTGGCGAAATCCCCTGGCTGCGCCGCTCTTCCGGCACCAGCGCAATGCCCTCGGCAATCGCCTGGCCCGGCGAACGCAGGCGCAGTAAACGCCCGTCCAGATGCACACTGCCGCTGTCGGCACGCTCGACACCGAAGAGTGTCTTGAACAATTCCTTGGCTCCCGAGCCGACCAGCCCGGTCAGGCCGACGATTTCTCCGCGCCGCACGTCCAGGTCGATCTGCCGATAGCGCCGCGCCAGGCTCAACCCGCGCACCTGCAACAACGGCGCCCCCAGTGCAACCTTGGCCTTGGGGTACATCTCCTGCACTTCGCGGTTAACCATCAGCCGCGCAATCTCGGCACTGGACGTATGCCGTGGCTGCACCACCGCCACGTCCCGGCCATTGCGCAGCACCGTGACTTCATCGCAGAGGCTGTCGACTTCCTGCAGATAATGGGAGATGTACAGGATGGATAACCCCTGGTCGCGCAGGCGTTTGACGATGCGCAGCAACTGGTCGACTTCGCGCTTGACCAGCGCCACGCTGGGCTCGTCGAACACCAGGATCTTGGGCTGACGAATCAGCGCCCGAGTGATTTGCAGCACCTGGCGTTCGGCACTGCTGAGTTCACTCACCAACGCGCCGGCGGGCAATTGCAGATCAAAATATTCCGCCAGCAAGCGCGTGGCTTCACGTTGCTGCCGGCGTCGATCCACAAAGGGCCCGCGCCGCAATTCGTGCCCGAAAAACAGCGCCTCGCCCACGGTAAAACTGGCGGGCAACAGGCGCTCCTGATGGATAAACTGCACACCCAGCGCATCCACCTGGCGCGGTGACAACGCGGCGTAGGACTGACCGTCGATACTCACCTGCCCCGCGTCCGCCTTGTGGATGCCGGCCAGGATCTTGATCAAGGTCGACTTGCCCGCACCGTTCTCCCCGACCAGGCCGTGGATGCTGCCGCGCTCGACCTTAAGGCTCGCGCCATCCAGCGCCAGGGTGGCGCCAAAGCGTTTATGCAGGTGTTGCAGGTGCAATGCCGCCATCAGTCACCCCGCAGTTGCTGAACCTGCGCCAGGTTGCCGGCAGTGGTCAGCAGCGTGGCCACATGGGTTTCCTTGGGCAGGTCACGTTGCCCGGCCAGGTAGCGCGCCACGTTCTGCACGGCGGTCTTGCCGATCAACGCCGGTTGCTGAGCCACCACCGCCCCCACCGGCGAATTCGCCTGGCCGAGCAGCGCCAGCACTTCCGGCGTGCCATCGACGCCGTAAGTCTTGATCTCGGTGCGCTTGGCATCGATCAGCGCCTTGCTCGCGCCCAACTGCGGAATATCCCATGCCGACCAGATCGCCGAGACGCTGCCCGCCGGGTATTTGTTGAGCAGCGCCGACACTTGGGAATAAGCGTCCTGCACAGTATTTGGGATCACATCGCGCAGCTCTGGCTGGATGATTTCCAGCTGGGGATGGTCCTTGAGCGCCAGCTTCAACTGGTCATAACGGATCGCACACACCGGCACGCCGTAGAAACCGTTGAACACCAGGATCTTGCCTTTGCCGCCGGCGTCCTTGATCAATTGATCGGCCAACGCCTTGCCGGTGGCGACGTTGTCGGAGGTGGTGTTGTTGAGGCTGTATTGCGACGGCGCATCGATGGTGAACAGCGGGATGCCGGCCTTGCTGATGCGCTTGAGCCAGGGGTCGATCACGCTGAGGGTGCCGAGGGTCTGGATCACGGCGTCGGGTTTCTGGGTGACCACGGTTTGCAGCTGGGTCACCAGGTTCTTGTCGTTACGCCCGGCATCGAGGGTGATCGGCGTGCCGCCCAGGCGCTTGATCTCATCGACCTGGGCCTGGAACGCCTTGATATCGAAATAGTGACTGGTGCCGGTCATGCTCACCGCAATGCGCTTGCCGGCCAGGGACGGCACGGCATCATCGCCCTCGGCGGCCAGGGCATTGACGGCATGACCCAACAACAGAGCGGCGCCAAGGCAGATCAAACGGGAAAACGAGGAAAAGCTGGAAGGCATACAGGGCTCCGCTGCGACCGGTGAAAGGGTTCACCAGAAGGTATTGCAGAGCCCGTGCCAGGATTTTTATTACATAAAATCAAGGGGATAACGTTTTCGGGTTAAGGCGGGCTGTCGTTCTGGGCCAACAACTGTCCGATAACTGTTGCTCAGGCAACAGCTCTTGATCGTGCACCCTGCGTGGGAACGATCAAGTCGGTTGCTTCGGCAAACGCTGATCAATCACCTGATACAACGCACTACTCTCAGGCCAATTTCGCATAAACCGCGCACGGTCCCTGGCATACGCCGGGGCGAAGCTGGCGGCGGAGCTGTGTTGGCACATCGCGTCGAGGTCGATCAGCGACCAACGATCCTTATCCCAGAACAGGTTATGGCCTTTGAAATCGCCATGGCTGATGCGCTCGCGAATCAGCTCGGCAAACAAATGGTCCAGCGCCAGCAGTTCATCTTCCGGCGCGTCACCGTGTTCGATATAGGGCGCGAAACGCTCGATGATGTCCGGGCCCGGCAAGTATTCGGTGACCAGGTAAGCGCGGCTGCGCAGCCAAAAAAAGCGCTTTTCCAGTACAG
Source organism: Pseudomonas grimontii (assembly GCF_007858185.1). GTDB lineage: Bacteria > Pseudomonadota > Gammaproteobacteria > Pseudomonadales > Pseudomonadaceae > Aquipseudomonas > Aquipseudomonas grimontii. The sequence continues at coordinate 322,117 of NZ_VFES01000002.1, read as the reverse complement.
CCAGCGGCTTGGGCGTGGCGATGCCGAGGAAGGCCAGGCGATTGCCTTCGCGCCAGGAATGCCAGGCGCGGCTCGGGCGCCAGAAGCGCTTGAGCCAATGGGCAAAGCCCTTGATGTTGTAGCGCTTGATCACCAGCGGCCGGCCGTCCACGTCGACCTTGGCCACACTGGCTGCACCACCGGTCTTATACAGGTGGCCCTGGTCGAGCAACGCATCCACCCGCGCCAGCACCGGCAGCATCGCGGACTCTTCTTCACGACGAATCGCGCGCAAGGCAAAGGCGCCACGCACCACGCTGAACAGCGTGCAGTCGCGACCCACCTTGTTCAAAAAATCCTTCAGGCGCCAGGCGCTGACCTTGCGCACCTGCTTTTCCAGGGCTTCCAGGGGCAAAGCGTGCTCGCCGTTGCCCAGCAGGTAGTACACCAGCAGTTCTTCGGTAAACGGCTCGAGGTTTTTCGGCAACTGGGCGAAAAACACCCCGAGGTTTTCCAGCACGCGGTTGCGCGACAGTGGCTTGCCGGCCTCTTCGACGCGAATGCCGGCGCCATCGATCAAGTACAGCTTGCCGTCCTGGCGCAGCAGGTTGTCCAGGTGCAGGTCTTCCTGCCACAACCCTTTGCTGTGCATTTGGGCAATCGCACCCAGCGCCTCGGCCAGCACAGCAGTTTGCTCGTCGGCCAGCGGCGGCAGGGCTTCGACGGCCTGCCAGGCATCGGCCAGGCTCTCGGCACCTTCGATAAACTCGAACAGCAGCCAGCCGCCCTCGCCTTCCTGCAAGCCATCGGCGAGCAACAACGGGGTGGTGAGGCCTTGCTCGGCCAGCAGGCGTACACCGCTGAGTTCACGCTGGAAATGCCGCGCGGCCTTGCCGCCCACTAATAATTTGGCCAGCACCGGACGCCCGCGCCATACCGCCGCGCCCACGTAACGCTCGCCCGGCAACACCCGCAACAGGCTCAGCAGTTGCAGTTGGCCAGGGCCGGCGGCATCCGCCAGGTCGATGCTGAGGGGCAGGCTCGGCGTGCGGCCGGCGTTCTTCAACTCGGACAAACGCATCAACGGTTCTCCTTGTGGCTACGCCGCTTCGTCAGGCGTTGCAGCCAGGTGGCGACGAGTGCGCTGTCTTCCGGCTCATCGAGGTAAGCCGCCAGCAGTTGACGCACCTGTGCGTCCGACCACTGCGGCGCACGGCGCAACAACGGCTCCAGGTCCTTGACCCGGTCACGCCAGCCGAACAGCAGCGGGCGGGTTTTCTCCAGGTCGATCAACTGCGCGGCGTAGCCGTCACCGGTGGCCTGCAGGAAAATATGCTTGGGATAAAAACAGCCATGCACCTGGCCGACACTGTGCAACCGGCGCGCCAACAGGCCGCAGGCCAGCAGGATCGCACGGTGCTGGGCATCGCTCAGTTGCGCCCACTGCTCCAGCAGCGAATCCAGGTCATTCCAGCCGTCCAGGGCACGGGTCAGCAGCATCGCGCGGTGTTCACCGGCGACTTTGCGCTCGCCGTAGAACGCCGCCTGCAACGCCGGGATCCCGAGCGTGCGGTAACGGCTGATGTTGCGGAACTCGCGGGAAAAGCTTGGCTCGCCCAACGGCCGGTGCAAGCTGCGCGTGAGGTAGTTGCTCTGGCGCTTGAGGTAATAACCGTGGCCGTCGAGCTCCAGGCGAAACACGCTGCTCCAGCCGACACGGCTGGTGTTCGGCTCGTCCACCGCGTCCAGTTGCTTGGCCCACAGGGCGTCGAAGGTCGCAAGGCCGTGGCGCTCCAGCAGGGCGCGATCTTCAGCCGCCAGGAAATCACTCATTCACGTCCCTCGAAAAACTTCACTACGTGGCGAATCCGCCGTTTGTCCGATTCACTCAGGTGCCGACACTGACGGTACTGCATGTAGAAGCGCAGGCGCTGGGTGGCCGACAAGTGATACTTGGCCACCTTGTCCAGGCAGGCCAGGTCCTTGGTAATACGGTACTTGAGCCAGAAACCGCGCCAGAAATCGCCGTTGGGGCAATCGATCAGGTACAGGGTGGCCTGGTCGTCGATCAGCAGGTTGCGCCACTTCAAGTCGTTATGGGTAAAGCGATGATCGTGCATGGTGCGCGTGTATTCGGCGAGCTGGCGGCTGACCGCGCTGACCCACTTTGGGTCGCACAGGCGCGCATCTTTACGCTCGGCCAGTACCGAGAGGTCTTCGGTCCTCGGCAACTCGCGGGTGATCATTGCGCCACGATCGTAGGCCAGGCCGCTACGCTCCAGGCCCCAGGCCACCACGTCGGCAGTAGGAATGCCCCACTTGGCGAAGCGCTTGAGGTTCTGCCATTCGGACTTGACCCGCGGCTTGCCCAGGTAACGCCGCAGGCCCTTGCCGGCGCCGGTGTAGCGCTTGACGTAATAGTTGACCCCGTCACGCTCCACCCGGATCACTTCCGACAACGGGTCGCGGGTCAGGCGTTCACCTTGCAGGGCAAACACTGCTTCGAGGCTTCCAAAATCATCCGCCAGGGCGGCGTAGGCAGGTTCCAGGTTCCAACCCGCCATCAGATCGCATCCCCGTAACGTTGCTTGCGGGCGTACAGCTTGTCGGCCTTGCGTTGCATCAGGCTCAGGGACGCCGATTGTTCGGCCAGGATCTGACGCAGCGGCTGACGGAAATAGCCCTTGAGGAAGCGCAGTTTATCGCGCCGGGTCAGGCCGATTTCCAGCGCCGAGTAATACAGCGCGGACAGGTCCTTGTCGCGCCAGCGCAGCGGCAGATGGGCACGCATTTGCGCCCGATGCAGGTCGATCACCGAGAGTTTGATGTTGCGTGCGTCGATCGGTTTGGACGTGTCCAGCAGGAAGTGGCACAGGTAGCAGTCGCGGTGATTCACGCCGCCCCGGTGCATGTCGCCGACCATGCGCGCCAGTTCGGCCGTGAGCGCATGGCGCAATGCAGGTGCGGGCGGTTCGGCGACCCAGTTGACGGTGAGGTCTTCAAGGCTGACGGTCGGCGCCAGTTCTTCGGTGATGATGAACGAGTGCTGGTCCGCCGGGTTGCTGCCCTTTTCGCCGAAGGCCACGCCGGTCATGGTCGGTACGCCGATCTCCTGCAAGCGGTGAATGGCATCCCATTCCAGGCCGGCGCCGAGCACCGGCAGCTTGGCGGTGATCAGGTTCTTGAAGATTTCCGCCCAGCCGATGCCGCGGTGGATTTTCACGAAATACGGGCGGCCATCCACCTCGGTGCGCAGCGTGCGACGCGCCGCCAGTTCACGGAATACCTGGCCTTGCAGTTTCTCGACTTCGGCGAAGGCGTCACGCCCGGCCCATAACGTCTTGAACGGTTCGGCAAGAATCAACTTCATCGTTTTGGCTCCGCCAGAATCACATCCGCAGCGTGCTGCGGCATGCTGTAGAGGTCGGCCGTCTCGGCGAAGGCCAACCCATTGCGGCCCCAGGCCGCGCGCTGTGCAGAATCGGTCAACATCTGCGCCAGGTACTGGTTCAACTGAGCCTGTTCAAACGGCTCGTCCAGCACCAGTCCGCTGTCGGCTTCGGCGATGTAATGGGCATAACCACACACCGCCGAGACCAGCACCGGCAACCCGGCCACCAGGGCTTCGAGCAACACGGTGCCGGTGTTTTCGTTGTACGCGGGGTGGATCAACAGGTCGGCGCCCAGCAGGAAACGCGGAATATCGCTGCGCCCCTTGAGGAACTGCACGTTATCGCCCAACCCAAGGGTGGCGCTTTGCAGTTGGAATACCTTGGGGTCGTCCTGGCCGATTACAAACAGGCGCGTGCGTTTTTTCAGCTCAGCCGGCAACGCGGCGACGGCCTTGAGGCTACGGTCGACGCCCTTGGTCTTGAAACCGGAACCGATTTGCACCAGCAACAGGTCGTCATCGCCCAAGTTGAATTCCTTGCGGAAGCCTTCACGAATCTCGGCCGCATTCGACGGCGCGCGGCGGTCCTGGGCAATGCCCGGTGGCAGCAGGTGGAAGCGCTCCAGCGGCGTGTCGTAATGCTTGATGAACAGCGGCTGCTGCACTTCGGAAATCATCAAGACTTCGGTCTTGGCGTCCTTGGCAAACACCGCGCGCTCGTACTCGGCAAAGTGGCGATAGCGGCCAAAACTGCGGTACAGCGAATGGCGCAGGTTTTGCGCCTTGTCTTCAAAGCAGCCGTCGGCGGCGTAGTACACGTCCAGGCCGGGCATCTTGTTGAAGCCGATCAGGCGGTCCACCGGGCGCTTGGCCAGGTCGGCCTCCATCCAGGCGCTGAGTTTCTCATTGCGCCGATGGTTGAAGAACGCCTTGACCGGCGCCACCAGCACTTCGAAACCGGGCGGGATGTCACCCTCCCAGATCAGCGTGTAGACACGAATCTGATGGCCGCGCTGCTGGCATTCCAGGGCGATGCGCATGAAGTCGCGCTGCAGGCCGCCGAAGGGGAAATATTTGTACAGAACAAAAGCCAGTTGCATCAGTGCAGCTCCTCAGCCAGTAACAACGTGCTCAGCCGGGTTGCCACACGCTCAGGGTTCAGGCGCGTGAAGCACAGGGGCGACTCGCGCTTGATGTCGAACCGACGCAGGTCGTCGGCCGTCGGTTGATAAGTACATTGTTTTTGCAAGCACGGCGCACACGGAAAGTCGCTGGCCAAGTGAATCTGGCCTTTGCCGTAGGCGCCGGTCAGGCCGGGGTTGGTGGGGCCGAACAGGGAGATGGTCGGCACATCCAGCGCCGCCGCCAAATGCCCCAGTCCGGTGTCCACCGCCACACAGGCGCGGGCGCCGGCCAATACACGGGCGACGCCGGCCAGGTTCAGCTTGGGCAGCACTTCGGCGTTGTTCAGGCCTTGGGCCAGGCGCTCCGCCCGAGCCTTTTCGGCGGCGTTGCCCCAGGGCAACTTCACGTCCACGCCCAGGCGGCCCATGCGTTCGGCCAACTCGCGCCAGTAGGCTTCGGGCCAATGCTTGGTGTCCCAGGTGGTGCCGTGCAGCAGCAATACAAAAGGTTTCTTCGGTGGCAGGCCGAGCAGCTTTTCGGTGCTGAGGCCGTAGTCGCCCAAGCCTTTGGGCAAGTCATAGCCGAGGGCCACGGCGAACAGTTGGCGCAAACGCTCCACCGCATGTTGCCCACGGGCCACGGCCAGGCGCCGCGAGTAAAAGCGCGCCGCAATCGGCTCACGGGCCGAGTGTTTGTCGAAACCGGCCACCGGAGCACGCACGTAGCGGGTCAGCCAGGCGCTTTTGAACAGGCCCTGGGCATCGATCACCAGGTCGTATTTGGTCGACTGGACTTGCTGCTTGAAGCGCCGCCACTCGCCGCTCTTGACGGTTTGCCAGAGGTTCTTGCGCCAGCGGCGGATCGCCACCGGGATCACCTTGTCGACGGCCGGGTGCCAGGTGGGGATTTCGGCGAAGCCTTCTTCCACCACCCAGTCGAAACGAATGCCGGGGATCGCGCGCGCTGCGTCGGTCAGCGCCGGCAAGGCATGGATCACGTCGCCCAGGGATGAGGTCTTGATTACCAGTACCCGCAACTCAGTGAACCTCGACCACGTCGCCCTGCAACCGCTGCAAGGCATCGGTTACCGGCTGCGGCAGCAATTGGCGCAGGCAGTTGTAATGGCCGAAACGGCAGGTGCGATCAAAACACGGGCTGCAATCCAGCCCCAGGCGCACCACTTCGACCTGATCGGCCAACGGCGGGGTGAAGCCCGGCGAGGTGGAACCGTACACCGCCACTAACGGGCGGTTCAGCGCAGCGGCCACATGCATCAGGCCTGAGTCGTTGGACACCACGGCGTCAGCACAGGACAGCAAGTCGATGGCCTCGGCCAGGGACGTGTCGCCACTGAGGTTCACCGCCTCTTCGCGCAGGCCCGGGATCAGGCGTTGGCGAATGTCCTCACCCACCGAGTGATCGTTTTTCGAGCCGAACAACCACACCTGCCAGCCTTCACGAATCTTCATCTCGGCGACTTTGGCGTAGTGGTCCGACGGCCAGCGCTTGGACTCGCCAAACTCCGCACCGGGGCACAGGGCCAACACCGGGCGATCAAGGGCCAGGCCGAACTTGGCCAGTGCCGCATCGCGGGTCACCGGGTCGATCTGCAGGCTGGGGCGCGGGTACGGCTTGGGCAACTCGGCGCCCGGCGCATAGGCCAGGGCCATGAAGCGTTCGATCATCAGCGGGTAGCGCGCCTTGTCCAGCGTGCGCACGTCGTTGAGCAAAACGTAGCGAAATTCGCCGCGCCAGCCGGTGCGCTTGGGGATCCCGGCAAAATACGGCACCAGCGCCGACTTCAGCGAGTTGGGCAGCAGGATCGCCTGGTCGTACTGGCCGGCCAGGGATTTGCCGATGCGACGGCGGGTCGCAAGCTCCAGGGCGCCATGGCCGAGCGGAAAGCTCAAGGCCTTGCGCACTTCGGGCATGCGCTCGAGGATCGGCCGGCTCCACTCGGGGGCGAGCACGTCGATCTGGCAGTCTGGATAGCGCACGCGCAGGCTCTGGAACAGTGTCTGCGCCATCACCATGTCACCGACCCAACTGGGCCCAACGATCAGAATATTCATGTAGTTTCCACAAACGATGCGGGGAGGCTTATGCCTCCCCGCCCTAATAGTGTTTCAACTCAACCCCAGCGCCTGCCAGATTCGCATCACCTGGCGCCGTTCGTCAGCGAACTGATCACCGGGCACCGTACCGGCCTCGTTTTGCAAGGCCTGGCGATGCGCGGCGGAACGGTAGGCCTTATACACCTCACGCAGCAGATGGGCATCGGCAGCGGGCATCAACCCCACCTGCTCGAGGCCTTCCAGAATGCGGATATTGTCGGTATAGCGCAGCAACGATGGATGTTGCGCAGACCACGCCAAAGCCGCGTATTGCACCATAAATTCAATATCGACGATACCTCCGGCGTCCTGCTTGAGGTCGAACAGCGCCGTGGCGTCGAAGGCATTGGCGCCGGTGCCGGCCGCCGTGGCCTTGGTACCCAGGTTGTCACGCATCTTGGCGCGCATCTCGCTGACCTCCTGGCGCAACTTCGCCAAGTCGCGCTCACGCCCTAGCACTTTAGCCCGTACCTGCTCGAATGCCTGGCCCACATCCTGGCTGCCCACCAGCACCCGCGCGCGGATCAGGGCCTGATGCTCCCAGGTCCATGCTTCATTTTGTTGATAGCGGTCAAACGCCCCGAGGGAACTGACCAACAACCCGGATGCGCCGGAAGGTCGCAGGCGCATATCCACTTCATAAAGCTGGCCGGAGTTGGTCTGGGTGGTCAGCAGGTGAATGATCCGCTGGCCCAGGCGCGTGAAGAACTGCGCGCCGTCGATCGGCTTGGCACCGTCGGTCTCGGCCTGCGGGTCGCCATCGTGGATAAACACCAGGTCCAGGTCCGAACCATGCCCCAGTTCGATGCCGCCGACTTTCCCATAACCGACAATGATGAACCCAGGATCGCACAACGTGCCGTCCAGCCGCTGCGGCGAGCCGTGCCGTGCGACCGTTTGGCGCCAGGCCAGGGCCAGCACTTGTTCGAGGATGGCTTCGGCGAGCCAGGTCAGGTAGTCGCTGACTTTCATCAACGGCAGGCTGCCGGCGATTTCCGAAGCGGCCACGCGCAGGCGGTGGGCCAGCTTGAAGTGCCGCAGGGCTTCCATCTGCTGCTCCAGGTCATCCTCGGGGATGCGTGTGAGGCGCTCGCGCAACTCGGCGGCGAGTTCCGGCGCCAGCGGTGGCTTGAACAGGCGACCTTCGTTGAGCAGTTCATCCAGCAGCAGCGGGAAGCGCGTGATCTGTTCGGCGATCCATGGGCTGGCGGCGCACAAGGTCAGCAGGCGGCGCAGGGCGTCGGGGTTTTCCGTCAGCAGCACCAGATAAGCCGAACGCCGCGCGACGGCCTCCACCAATGGCAGTACGCGCTCCAGCACCAGGTCCGGGTTGGCGTGCTCGACGGCCTGGGCCAGCAGGCGCGGAATAAATGCATCCAAGCGTTCGCGCCCCAGGCGCTGCATGGCGCGCAATTGCGGGCTGTTGCGCAGACCGGCCAAGGCTTTGAGGGCCTTGGTTGCATCAGTAAAGCCGCCTTCGGCCAATTGACGGCAGGCGGCCTCTTCGTCCTGGGACTCTTCCCACAACGGCAACCATTCCCCGCCTACGACCAACTCGCTTTCCGCACCTTCTTCTTCATCAGGATCCGCAATCACCTGGCGGAAGTGCCAGTCCACGCGACCACGCCAATACATCAGGCGCTCATGGAACGCCGCCCAGTCGACAAAGCCGAGCATAAAGGCAATGCGCGCCTGGTCTTCAGGGCTGTCCGGAAGCATTTGGGTCTGGCGGTCGGCAATCGCCTGGATCGCATGTTCGGTGTAACGCAGGAACTCATAGCCATTGCGCAATTCGGCGATCACCGCCGGCGGCAGGTAGCCCTGGCCTTCCAGGGTGCCGAGCACGTTGAGCAGCGGCCGTTGTTGCAGGCTGAGGTCGCGGCCGCCATGGATCAGCTGGAACGCCTGGGCGATAAATTCCACTTCGCGGATGCCGCCCGAGCCCAGCTTGATATTGTCGGCCATGCCTTTACGCCGCACTTCCTGCTGGATCAGCTGCTTCATGGTGCGCAGCGCTTCGATGGCGGAAAAGTCCAGGTAGCGGCGGTACACGAACGGTCGCAGCATATCGAGTAACTGCGCACCGGCCACCTGGTCACCGGCGACCACGCGCGCCTTGATCATGGCGTAGCGCTCCCAGTCGCGACCCTGGTCTTGGTAGTACTGCTCCAGCGCGTTGAAGCTGAGCACCAGCGCACCCGCCGAGCCGTAAGGGCGCAGGCGCATGTCCACCCGAAACACAAAGCCGTCGACGGTCATCGGATCAAGGGCCCTGATCAATTTTTGACCAAGACGAATAAAGAATTCCTGGTTATCCAGGGAGCGCTTCACGCCCAGGGTTTCGCCGCCCTCGGGGTAGGCGAAGATCAGGTCGATATCCGACGACAGGTTCAGCTCCACCGCACCGAGCTTGCCCATGCCGAGGATGACCATGTGCTGCGGCTCACCGCTGCGCCGCCCGGTCGGGGTGCCGAACTGCACACAGTGGCGCTGGTACAACCATTGGTAGGCCTGGTCGATGCTGGCGTCGGCCATGTCGGAGAGGTCGCGGCAGGTTTGCACCAGGTCGGCGTGGCGGGTCAGGTCGCGCCAGATGATGCGCACTTGCTGGCGCGTACGTTGGCGGCGCAGCACACGGCCCAGCTCATCTTCTGTTTCGGCCTGTTGCACGGCACCGGCAATCTGCCCGCACAGCTCGCCCGGCGCAAAGCCGCGGTCCAGCTCGCCCCAGGCGGCCAACTCGAGCAACATCAAAGGGTCACGAACACTCTGTTCAATGACGAAATCACTGGCGGCGCACACACGGGCGAAGTCGGCCCACCGTTGCGGCGTCCACGCAGAAAGGCCATGATCGTCGTCCAGCGCGGCCACCGCGTCACGAAATGACTGCTCGGCCCGCTGGGCTTTTGGCAACAGAATGGCCGGCAGTTCGGCCAGCGTTGGAAGGCTCATGGTCTATCCTTGGTCGGCGTGTAAATGGCTTGCTGCTGTGAGCGCAGGCACCACACTCGATGAAGGACTGTCGAACAAAGGTTATAAATAGCTGAAAATATATAATTTTTGGCAGGCAACATTAAACTTCTACCTTTTCTTGTTCGCAAAAGATCAACAATAACGATTATGCTCACCAGCCAGACCGAGCAATCCGCTCAGTCTTGTGTAGTTTTACTACTCGTATATACATTCGAAAGGCTGAAATGGCCGACGATTTGTAGTAAAACTACAGGACGCCGAAGCAAACTTCGGCCATCCAAGAATTTATGTCGTCTGCCCACAAGGCCAGTCGCAAACTTCAGGCAACCGATTCTGGTAGCCTTTCCGCCCTGGAGCAAGCCATGCAAGACCTCGATCCCGTCGAAACCCAGGAATGGCTGGACGCCCTGGAATCGGTTCTCGACAAAGAAGGCGAAGACCGTGCTCACTACCTGATGACCCGTATGGGCGAACTCGCGACCCGCAGCGGCTCGCAACTGCCCTACGCCATCACCACGCCATACCGCAACACCATCCCCGTTACCCACGAAGCACGCATGCCTGGCGACCTGTTCATGGAACGCCGCATTCGCTCGCTGGTACGTTGGAACGCCATGGCGATGGTAATGCGCACGAACTTGAAAGATTCTGACCTGGGCGGTCACATCTCCAGCTTCGCTTCCAGCGCAACCCTGTATGACATCGGCTTCAACTACTTCTTCCAGGCCCCGACCGAAGAACACGGCGGCGACCTGATCTACTTCCAGGGCCACACCTCGCCAGGTGTCTACGCCCGTGCGTTCATGGAAGGCCGCATCAGCGAAGAACACATGAACAACTTCCGCCAGGAAGTGGACGGTAACGGCCTGTCGTCGTACCCGCACCCTTGGCTGATGCCTGATTTCTGGCAGTTCCCGACTGTATCCATGGGCCTTGGCCCGATCCAGGCGATCTACCAGGCACGCTTCATGAAGTACCTGGAAGCCCGTGGCTTCATCCCGGAAGGCAAGCAGAAAGTCTGGTGCTTCCTGGGCGACGGCGAGTGCGACGAGCCGGAATCCCTGGGCGCCATCTCCCTGGCCGGCCGCGAGAAGCTGGACAACCTGATCTTCGTCATCAACTGCAACCTGCAGCGCCTCGACGGCCCGGTTCGCGGCAACGGCAAGATCATCCAGGAACTCGAAGGCGTGTTCCGTGGTGCCCAATGGAACGTGACCAAAGTCATCTGGGGCCGTTTCTGGGACCCACTGCTGGCCAAGGACGTCGACGGTATCCTGCAACGTCGCATGGACGCAGTCATCGACGGCGAGTACCAGAACTACAAGGCCAAAGACGGCGCGTTCGTGCGTGAACACTTCTTCAACACGCCTGAACTCAAGGCGATGGTTGCCGACCTGTCCGACGACGAGATCTGGAAACTCAACCGTGGCGGCCACGACCCGTACAAGGTCTATGCGGCGTACCACGAAGCGGTCAACCACAAAGAACAACCCACCGTCATCCTGGCCAAGACCATCAAGGGTTATGGCACCGGTGCCGGCGAAGCGAAAAACACTGCGCACAACACCAAGAAGGTTGATGTTGAAAGCCTGAAGCTGTTCCGCGACCGCTTCGACATCCCGGTCAAGGACGAAGACCTGGAGAACCTGCCGTTCTTCAAGCCTGAGCCGAACAGCGCCGAAGCCCGCTACCTGAGCGAGCGTCGTAGCGCACTCGGCGGTTTCGTGCCACAGCGCCGCGCCAAGAGCTTCAACATCCCGACACCACCGCTGGATACCCTCAAGGCGATCCTGGACGGCTCGGGCGACCGTGAAATCTCCACCACCATGGCCTTCGTGCGGATCCTCGCGCAGCTGGTCAAGGACAAGGAAATCGGTTCGCGCATCGTCCCGATCATCCCGGACGAAGCCCGTACCTTCGGTATGGAAGGCATGTTCCGTCAGTTGGGCATCTACTCCTCCGTCGGCCAGCTCTACGAGCCAGTCGATAAAGACCAGGTGATGTTCTACAAGGAAGACAAGAAGGGCCAGATCCTCGAAGAAGGCATCAACGAAGCGGGCGCCATGAGCTCCTTCATCGCTGCCGGTACTTCGTACTCCAGCCACAACCAGCCGATGCTGCCGTTCTACATCTTCTACTCGATGTTCGGTTTCCAGCGTATCGGCGACCTGGCGTGGGCAGCAGGCGACAGCCGTACCCGTGGTTTCCTGATCGGCGGTACCGCCGGCCGTACCACACTGAACGGCGAAGGCCTGCAACACGAAGACGGTCACAGCCACATCCTGGCTGCCACCATCCCGAACTGCCGCACCTTTGATCCAACCTACGGCTATGAGCTGGCGGTGATCATCCAGGACGGCATGCGGAAGATGACCGAAGAGCAGCAGGACGTTTTCTACTACATCACCGTGATGAACGAGTCCTACCAGCAGCCAGCCATGCCGGCCGGCGTGGAAGAAGGCATCATCAAGGGCATGTACCTGCTCGAAGAAGACACCAAGGAAGCGGCGCACCACGTGCAGCTGATGGGCTCCGGCACCATCCTGCGTGAAGTCCGTGAAGCGGCGAAGATCCTGCGTGAAGAGTTCAACGTCGGCGCCGACGTGTGGAGCGTTACCAGCTTCAACGAGCTGCGTCGTGACGGCCTGGCCGTTGAGCGCAACAACCGCCTGCACCCGGGTCAGAAGCCTGCGCAGAGCTATGTCGAAGAGTGCCTGGCCGGCCGTAAAGGTCCAGTCATTGCCTCTACCGACTACATGAAACTGTTTGCTGAACAAATTCGCCAGTGGGTCCCGTCCAAGGAATTCAAAGTCCTGGGCACCGACGGTTTCGGCCGCAGTGACAGCCGCAAGAAGCTGCGTCACTTCTTCGAAGTCGACCGTCACTTCGTGGTGTTGGCAGCCCTGGAAGCCTTGGCTGACCGTGGTGAGATCGAACCTAAGGTGGTAGCTGACGCTATCGTCAAGTTCGGGATCAACCCGGAAAAACGCAACCCACTGGACTGCTGAGGAGACTTTTTGTGAGCGAACTCATTCGCGTACCTGACATCGGCAGCGGTGAAGGTGAAGTAATCGAGCTGTTTGTGAAGGTCGGCGACACCGTCGAAGCCGACCAGAGCATCCTGACCCTGGAATCGGACAAGGCGAGCATGGAAATCCCTGCTCCCAAGGCCGGCGTGGTCAAGAGCCTGAAAGTGAAGCTGGGCGACCGCCTGAAAGAAGGCGACGAACTGCTGGAACTGGAAATCGAAGGTGCCGCTGATGCGGCTCCTGCTGCCGCTGCTGCACCGGCGCCTGCTGCTGAAAAACCTGCCGCAGCTGCCGAGGCTCCTGCAGCCCCGACTGCTGCTCCGGCCGCAGCGACCGTCCAGGACATTCATGTTCCGGACATCGGTTCGTCGGGCAAGGCCAAGATCATCGAGCTGCTGGTCAAGGTCGGCGACACCGTCGAAGCCGACCAGTCGCTGATCACCCTGGAGTCCGACAAGGCCTCCATGGAAATCCCATCGCCGGCTGCCGGCGTAGTGGAAAGCATCGCGGTCAAGCTGGAAGACGAAGTCGGCACTGGCGACTTCATCCTCAAGCTGAAAGTACAAGGCGCTGCGCCTGCTGTTGCTGCTCCTGCACCGGCTGCTGCTCCGGCGGCCAAGGCTGAAGCGGCTCCGGCCGCTGCCGCTGCCGCCCCTGCACCCGCCGCAAAAGCCGAGGCCACTCCGGCCCCTGTTGCTGCCGCACCTGCGCCAAGCGGTGCCAAGGTTCACGCAGGCCCGGCGGTTCGCCAACTGGCGCGTGAATTCGGCGTCGAGCTGAACGCTGTGTCGGCCACCGGCCCGCACGGTCGCGTGCTGAAGGAGGACGTGCAGGTCTACGTCAAGGCCATGATGCAGAAAGCCAAGGAAGCTCCGGCTGCTGGCACTGCCACTGGCGGCGCGGGCATTCCACCGATCCCGGTCGTGGACTTCAGCCGCTTCGGCGAGACCGAAGAAGTGCCGATGACCCGCCTGATGCAAATCGGCGCGTCGAGCCTGCATCGCAGCTGGCTGAACATTCCGCACGTGACCCAGTTCGACCAGGCCGACATTACCGACCTCGAAGCTTTCCGCGTTGCGCAGAAAGCCGTGGCCGAGAAAGCCGGCGTGAAACTGACCGTGCTGCCACTGCTGCTCAAGGCCTGTGCGCACCTGCTCAAGGAGCTGCCGGACTTCAACAGTTCGCTGGCGCCAAGCGGCAAGGCGATCATTCGCAAGAAGTACGTGCACGTTGGCTTTGCCGTCGACACTCCAGATGGCCTGCTGGTACCGGTCATCAAGAACGTCGACCAGAAGAGCCTGCTGCAACTCGCTGCCGAAGCGGCTGCGCTGGCTGCCAAGGCCCGCGACAAGAAGCTCACCGCAGACGACATGCAAGGCGCCTGCTTCACCATCTCCAGCCTCGGTCACATTGGCGGTACGGGCTTCACGCCAATCGTCAACGCGCCGGAAGTGGCGATCCTGGGTGTTTCCAAGGCCACCATCCAGCCAGTCTGGGACGGTAAAGCGTTCCAGCCGAAGCTGATGCTGCCACTGTCGTTGTCCTACGATCACCGTGTGATCAATGGCGCGGCCGCTGCACGCTTCACCCAGCGTTTGAGCCAGCTGCTGAACGACATCCGCACTATCTTGCTGTAAACCTGAACAGGCCTCCCCAGTACCGGGGAGGCTTGGTTACACCGATTTCCGAGCGCCACGCTCGTACCTCAACCCCGTCAATTTGGCGGGGCTTTTTTTTGCTTTTCTCTACAGACAGAACAGGGTTGTACACCTTCTGTCATCCTGACTGAAGAATTCCCCCACCCGGCCGATAACCCCCTTATAGCACTTAGCCTTCATCCTCTCTTGTCAGCCCGCGCCGCATGATGCAACCTTGCCGCAGGCAACAGTAAAGAGGGCGTGAGCCCGGCGCCGTGCGCGTTATTTGAAGTGAGTCCCCCCCCATGAAAAGCCAACCCGATGTCGCCCGTATGGCGGCCGAGGTAGTGACGCAATTACCGGTGCCTTCGCGCCTCGGTATGCTGCGTTTCGAGCGGCTTAATGAGGCAAGCTGGACCCTTCTGTACCTCGACCCTAACTGCGAGCGCCAATTCGGCCTGTCTGCGGTCGAGCTGTGTGCGCTGCTCGGCACCCCCTTCGCCAGCCTGATGGAGCCTCAGGCACGCTATCAACTGCACGACACCATCCAACAGCAACTCAGCGAGAGTCCTCACTACCTGGTGCGCTACACCCTGCACACCAACGATGGGCCCCTGAGCCTGCTGGAAATGGGCGAAGCCTACAAACAACACAACCGCCATCTGCTGCGCGGCTACCTGATGGTGGTCGACGGCCTGTTCAGCGAAATCGCCTTGCCCGCCCCGACGGAGGACCTGGAAAGCCAGAACAGCCGCCTGCAGATCGCCCTGGAACTCAACCAGCGCGCCCAGCAGGAACAACTGCAGCACCTGGAGCGGGTGCGTGCCCAGCAGGAGCTGATCCTGTTATTGGCCCGCCAGCGCTACACCGTCAACAATTCGCTGCAGGAAGCGGCCGAGCTGATCACCCGCAGCGCCTGTGACATCTACCAGATCGACTGCGCCAGCATCTGGAACCTCGAAGGCCAGCGCCTGGTGCCGATCTCGGCCTACCACCGCGACGACCAACGACACCACCTGCCTGAGCCCATCGATGCCAGTTGCTTCCCGGACTACCTGGAAGCCCTGCACACCAGCCGGGCAATCGACGCGACCAACGCGATGCGCGACCCGCGCACCCGGGAAATGGCCGAAAACCTGCGCGCCAAGGACGTCCACGCCATGCTCGACGCGAGTATCCGTGTCGACGGCCAGGTGGTGGGCGTGCTGTGCCTGGAACAAGGAGGCAGCGCCCGCGCCTGGCAGGCCGATGAGATTGCCTTTGCCGGTGAACTGGCCGACCAATTCGCGCAAGTGATCAACAACCACAACCGCCGTACCGCCACCAGCGCCCTGCACCTGTTCCAGCGTGCCGTGGAGCAAAGCGCCAATGCCTTTCTGCTGGTCAACTGCGACGGCGTGGTGGAGTACGTCAACCCAAGCTTTACCGCGATCACCCAATACAGCGCCGAAGAAGTCCACGGCCACCGCCTGGCTCAACTGCCGGCCCTGGAAAACCTCAGCGAACTGCTGTTCGACGCACCGTCGAGCCTGGCCAAAAGCAACAGCTGGCAGGGCGAGTTCAAGAGCCGACGCAAAAACCTCGAGCCCTACTGGGGCCAGCTGTCGATTTCCAAGGTGTATGGCGACAACCGTGAGCTGACCCACTACATCGGCATCTACGAAGACATCACCCAGAATAAGCTGGCCCAGCAGCGTATCGAGCGCCTGGCCTACACCGATAACCTGACCAACCTGGGCAACCGTCCGGCATTTATCCGCAACCTGGATGAACGCTTTGCGCGCGACAGCGACAGCCCGATCAGCCTGTTGCTGGTGGACATCGACAACTTCAAGCGCATCAACGACAGCCTCGGCCACCAGACCGGCGACAAGCTGCTGATCAGCCTGGCCCGCCGCCTGCGCAACAGCCTGAGTACCAGCGGCAGCCTGGCGCGCTTTGCCAGTAACGAGTTTGCGGTGCTGCTGGACGACACTGACCTCGAAAGCGGCCAACTGGTTGCCAGCCAGCTGCTGACGACCCTCGACAAACCGATGTTCGTCGATAACCAATTGATCAGCGTCACCGGCTCCGTAGGCCTGGCCTGCGCGCCGTTGCACGGGCGTGATCCCCAGACCCTGATGCGCAACGCCGGCCTGGCGCTGCACAAGGCCAAGGCCAACGGCAAACACCAGGTACAGGTGTTCACCGAAGCCTTGAACGCCGAGGCCAGCTACAAGCTGTTCGTGGAGAACAACCTGCGTCGTGCCCTGACCCAGAACGAACTCGATGTGTTCTATCAGCCCAAGCTATGCCTGCGCAGCGGCCGCTTGCTGGGCATGGAAGCGCTGCTGCGCTGGAACCATCCGGAGAAGGGCATGATCCGCCCCGATCAGTTCATCAGCGTGGCCGAAGAAACCGGGCTGATCATCCCAATCGGCAAATGGATCGCGCGCCAGGCCTGCCGCATGAGCAAGCAACTGAGCGCCAACGGCATGGGTAACCTGCAAGTGGCAATCAACCTGTCACCCAAACAGTTCTCCGACCCGGACCTGGTAGCCTCGATCGCCACGATCCTCAAGGAAGAACAGCTGCCGGCCAACCTGCTGGAGCTTGAGTTAACGGAAGGCCTGCTGCTGGAGGCCACGGAAGACACACGCCTGCAACTGGACCAATTGAAGAGCTTTGGCCTGACCCTGGCCATGGACGACTTCGGCACCGGTTACTCGTCGCTCAGCTACCTGAAAAAATTCCCCATCGACATCATCAAGATCGACCGCAGCTTTATCCACGAAATCCCGGACAACCAGGACGACATGGAAATCACCTCGGCCGTGATCGCCATGGCCCACAACCTCAAGCTCAAGGTGGTTGCCGAAGGCATCGAGACCGCCGAGCAACTGGCGTTCCTGCGTCGACACCGCTGCGACGTTGGCCAGGGCTACCTGTTCGACAGGCCGATCCCCGGTGCAGAGCTGCTCGAGAAGCTTAAACGCTACCCGCGCGGGCCAATCGCCTGACAGCGCTGTAACACTCGGGCACACTGGCTGTCTGAAATTTACCGCTAACTCAACCTGACGAGAGGACTGCTCATGGTCTTGCGCTCGGAAATTCTGGTGAACAAAAACGTGCTTCCTACTGCAGAACAAGCTTTGCCTGGCCGTGAAACCCCGATGAACCTGCCGCAGACGCACTTCGTCAACGGCAACCCGCTGCTGGGCCCGTTCGTCGACGACGTCGGCTTCGCGATCTTCGGCCTGGGTTGTTTCTGGGGCGCCGAGCGCAAGTTCTGGCAGCGCGATGGCGTGGTCAGCACCGTGGTCGGCTACGCCGGCGGTTTCACGCCGAACCCGACTTATGAAGAAGTCTGCTCGGGCCTGACCGGCCACAGCGAAGTGGTGCTGGTGGTGTATGACCAGGCCAAGGTGAAATACGAAGACCTGCTGAAGATGTTCTGGGAACTGCACAACCCGACCCAAGGCATGCGCCAGGGCAACGACATCGGCACCCAGTACCGCTCGGTGATCTATGCGACCACGCCTGAGCAATTGGCGGCGGCGCAGGCCAGTGCCGAGGCCTATCAAGCCGAACTGTCCAAAGCCAGCCTGGGCACCATCACCACGGAAATCGAAGAAGCGCCGACGGTGTACTTCGCCGAGGCGTATCACCAGCAGTACCTGGCGAAGAACCCGCAGGGCTACTGCGGGATCGGCGGCACCGGCGTGACTTGCCCGATCTGAAGATCGGAGCTGCAAGTTTCAAGCTGCAAGCTGCAAGTGGTGTTTTCTGCTCTCACTTGCAGCTTGAGGCTTGAAGCTTGCAACTTACAACTACTCAGCTATGAGCCAATCCATCTGCCACCCACCCTGGGTCTGGCCAAGTTTCCTGGACAGCCACGGCAGCAGCTCACGCAATTCCTCTTCCAGGCCCCACGGCGGGTTGGCAATCGCCAGGCCCGAGCCGGTCAGGGTGTTGGGCGTGTCCAGCGGATGCACCAGCAACTCCACCCGCAGCAACTTCGGCGCACCGGTGCCGGCCAGGTCCTGGTAGAAGCGGCGCAGCATGCGTTGGTCCTTCACCGGGTACCAGATCGCCGCGACAGTCTGGCGCATACGGCTGACGGCTTCCTTGAGGGAGGCGGCGCAGCGCTGCATTTCGTCGAGCTTTTCAAACGGCGGATCAATCAGCATCAGCGCACGTTTTTCCGGCACCGGTAACAGCGCGCGCGGCACATGCCAGCCTTCACCCAAATGAACCTTGACCCGACGATCGCCCTTCATGTTGTCCTTGAGCAGTACGCCGTCTTCCGGATGCTTTTCATTGAGCAACACGCGGTCCTGGGGGCGCGTCAGGCGGCGCGCAAGCTCCGGCGAGCCTGGGTAGTAGCGCAACTGGCCATCCGGGTTCATCTCATGCAGCACACGCATGTAATCGGCGCTCAGCGGCGGTAGATCGTCGGCGCCCCACAAGCGCGCGATACCTTCCAGGTACTCACCCGTGCGATTGGCCTGATCACCTTGCAGGTCGTACAGACCAATCCCGGCGTGAGTGTCGAGGTAGGCGAACGGCTGCTCCTTGCGCGACATCAGGGCGATGAGGCGAGTCAAGGTCAGGTGTTTGAAGACATCGGCGTGGTTGCCGGCGTGAAAGGCGTGACGATAATTCATGGTTGCTCCTGCGCAGGGGGCGAAGTTTACCTTCTACGGGCGCAAAGGTGCAGGGCCGCATGCCGGGCGGTGCTTATGTCGCAAAGGCAGGCAGCCGGTTGAAAAAAATCTAAATGCCGACGGCGAGGCGGATTTATTGTGGCGATCCACTACTCCATGGAGGTCAATAACAATCATGAAAGACGCCACCATCGCGCTGCACCACGGTTTCAAGTCGGACCCCACCACCAAGGCCGTAGCGGTGCCGATCTACCAGAACGTCGCCTTCGAATTCGATAACGCCCAGCACGGCGCCGACCTGTTCAACCTGGACGTGCCCGGCAATATCTACACGCGTATCATGAACCCCACCAACGATGTGCTGGAGCAGCGTATCGCGGCCCTTGAAGGCGGTATTGCGGCGCTGGCCGTCTCGGCCGGCAGCGCGGCGATCCACTATGCAATCCAGACGCTGACCCGTGCGGGCGACAATATCGTCACCACCCCGCAGCTCTACGGCGGCACCTACACGCTGTTCGCCCACCTGCTGCCGAGCTTTGGCGTGGACGTGCGTTTCGCCCGGGACGACTCCGCCGCAGCCATTGCCGAACTGATCGACGACGACACCAAGCTGGTGTACTGCGAAAGCATCGGCAACCCGGCGGGTAATATCATCGACATCGAAGCCCTGGCTAACGTCGCCCATGCCCGTGGCGTGCCGCTGATGGTGGACAACACCGTGGCCACGCCGATCCTGTGCAAGCCGATCCAGTTCGGCGCCGACATCGTAGTGCACTCGGTGACCAAATACGTCGGCGGCCATGGCAACTCCCTGGGCGGTGTAATTGTCGACAGCGGCACGTTCCCGTGGACGAAATACGCAGATAAATTCCCCGGTCTCAACCAGCCCGAGCCGGCCTATCACGGCGTGATCTATACCGAAAAATTCGGCCCCGCCGCCTTCATCGCTCGTGCCCGTACCGTGCCGCTGCGCAACACTGGCGCAGCATTGGCACCGATGAATGCCTTCTTGCTGCTGCAAGGCCTGGAGACGCTGGCCTTGCGCATGGAGCGTCACACCGAAAACGCCCTGAAAATCGCGCAATTCCTGCAAGGCCATGCCGAGGTTGAATGGGTGAGCTACGCCGGCCTGCCGGACCACCCGCACCACGCATTGGCGCAGAAATACATGCAGGGCAAACCGTCGGCGATCCTGTCCTTCGGTTTGAAGGGCGGTTATGAAGCCGGTGTACGCTTCTACGACGCGCTGCAAATCTTCAAGCGCCTGGTCAACATCGGCGACGCCAAGTCCCTGGCCTGCCACCCGGCCTCCACCACTCACCGACAAATGAACGAGCAGGAACAGGCCAAGGCCGGCGTGAAGCCGGAGATGATTCGCCTGTCGGTGGGCATCGAAGCAATTGAAGACCTGGTCGACGACCTGCAACAGGCACTGGCCTCAACTCAACTCTGAGCCCAGGTAATCAGCCAGCGCTTCAGCGCTGATGTCCGCACTGCGCACGAAGTAGGCGACCTTGTGCTGCAAGGTCGCTGGCGTGAAAGCGGCATACAGGTCGGGGCGCTGCTCTTCAAGCCACTGCAGCAGGTTGTCGATCAGGGTCTGTGGCGACTGCGCGGCCAGGTGTTCCAATAACGATTCAGGCACTCGCCACCAGGGACTGGCTTTGGCCGCCGTTACCGACGCCGTCGCAACGCCCAGCGACTGGCCATTGATCAGATACCGCTGGAACACCGGCAACACCGCGCCGATTTCATCGCCCAGTTTCTGCACAATCGGCAGGAATTGAGCGCCGTCCCAGAAGCGCAGGAATACGCTCCGCTCATCCGGAAGCAGTATCTTGGTCAGGCTTTGCAGATGAGCCACTACCACTTCCAACGGACTGGACGAAACCGCCAGCCAACCCCAATCCGTCGCTTCAGTGGTTGCAATCCAATCGAGGAAGGCACTGTCGGGTTCGACGATGCCTGCGTGGGGCATCACCTCACCCCACTCGGCATAGGCCGTGCCTGCCCAGATTGCTTGAGGCAGCATGCCGGTTGCCGAGGCTTGCCAGGCAGCCAGCGGTTTCGCGTCACTGGCGCTGCTCAGCACCACGTAGAGCCGCTCGTTGGGGAGTAGAGGGCATTGTGCAAGCCAGTCATCGGGGGTCAAGGGTTGAGACATCAGGATAAATTCCTTTTAAGGTTGAATGGGCGGGGAGACACCGCACTGCCCGGCACTGCAGCGTTGGCACTCTTCGCAAAACGGCGCGTTTCGTTTCAGGCTGGCGACCTGTATACGGCTTAGGGGTGCGGGAATAACCGCCAGCAATGCCGCCTTCACCCCAGGCATCAATGGCGAAGCCGCCGGAGCAGAGGCGCCTCCCAGCTGAATCGGCGCGCTGCTGAAAATCCCGCCTGCCGAGAGCGTAATCGACTGCCCAGCGGCCTGAATTGTCACGCTCGCGCCCGCATCTATGACGACCTTCTGCCCGGCGCCAATCTGGATGGTCCGCCCGGCACGCATCTGCTGCGAACCACCGACCACCAGATGATCGTCCTGCTTGAGTTCCGTCAAACGATTGCCATGGGTGATGCGCTGCTCTTCGCCGTGCAGTTCATGGTGCGATTCACCGCCCACCCGGATGCGGCGTTGATTGTCGATCTGCACCTGCTGGTCATGCAGCACATGTTGGGTCCAATCCCGCTGGGCGCGCAGGTAGATTTCCTCGGCGCCCTTGCGGTCTTCGATGCGCAGTTCGTTGTAGCCACCCCCACCGGGGCTGCTTTGGCTACGGAAGATGCTACGGGTTTTGTCTGCCGGCAGGTCGAGGGGAACCGGCGTCGCCGCGTTGGGCAGGCAGCCCATCACCAACGGCATGTCCATATCCCCATTGACGAACCCCACCAGCACCTCCATGCCCACTCGCGGGATAAGTACCGAACCATAACGGTCATGGGCCCAACCGCTGGCCACCCGCAGCCAGCAACTGGAATGATCGTTATGCTCGCCAACGCGATCCCAGGCCAGTTGCACCTTGACCCGGCCGTATTCGTCGCAATGGATTTCACTGTCGACGGGGCCGGTGACCACGGCGTTTTGATAACCCGACAAGGTCGGCCGCGACTGCTCAGGCGAGGGCGGGCGGAAGATCACATCCCACGGAGCCGCCACAAATTCATTGCGATAACCCTGAAGAAAATCTCCACCGGCAACCTCGGTTACGGCCTCCTCCAAAACCTGGGGTTGCCTGCCTTCGTGGGTGACTTGCGTCACCAGCCACAAGTCATTCCATTCGTCCCGCGGGTGCCCGGTCAATGTGAGGAACCGGCCGCTGGTCAATGCGAGGTCATCGCCGTTACCGCTGGCTATTCGATAGTCGCTACGGTGCCGTTCCAAGCCACGTTGCGCGAGGTACTTGCCGTAGGGGCGATCGGAAAAATAACCGGGGTAGGCCTGCTCTTCAAACCGTGGAAGCTGTTCGCCGACTGCGCCACTCTCCAGCACCAGGCTCGGCTTAAGAAAGTCGTAGTCACGCAGGCTGACTGCTGTGGTGCGGGTTTCCAACCGCACCGCAAACCGCTTGATGGCCGGCGTATCCGCCACCATCCCGGAGCCCGGCATGTAGGGCGTAGGTTGATCGGATTGGGCGAAAACCGTCTGGTCGTCGCCAAATACCAGCAGGTGGCTCTCGGGCGAGTGCTGGAAGTGATAGTGAATGCCCTGCTCGGCACACAGCCGCTGAATGAAGGCCAGGTCGCTCTCGCCAAACTGCACGCAATACTCGCGCTCAGGATAAGCACCACTGAGGTGAAATTCGAATTGGTCGGCATGGACCCGCTGCTCCGCCAGCACCTGCGCAATGATCTGCGGCACCGTCTTGTGCTGGAAGATCCGCTGGTGACTGCTGTGCTGCAAATACGCAAGCTGCGGCACAAGACTGAGTTGATAACGCGTCAGGCGCCGCCCGGAGTCGCCCTGCGCCACCCGATAAACCAGGCCGTGGACGCCATGACCATGGTCGTCGAAACCCAGGTACACCTGGCGATGCAGCAGGTTTTCCAGATCCAGGTCAGGCTGTTCGCTGACCAGTTCAAGATCAAAGCGATACGGTTGGCTGATGGCTTCGCTGCCCTGGAACTCGAACACCTTGAGTTCACTCGGCGCACCGTCAAGGGTGAGGGTAAAAGCACTTTGATTGGCAGGAGCGAACATCCGATGTTTCTCTGCGAGGAGTGGGCGGAAGATTCTGCACCACCGCTTCTCCCTGCTGAGCACAGCCCAAACAAATCAGTAAAACCCTACGCTCGTGCGTAGGAGTCCTACTCAATCCAGCTCAAATCGCACGCAAAAAAAGGCCCGCCATCCGTAGGACGCGGGCCTTCTTTTAATTCATCGAGCGCTCAGCGCCCGGCGAATCACTTGTTGAGGTTGTAGTCTTTTTCCGCCGCATCAAAGCGCTCGACCATACCGGCGGTCGGTGCGCCCAGCTTGCTCACGAAGTAGATCGCCAGGCTGGCGAAGATGAAGCCTGGGATGATTTCGTACAGGCCCAGCAGTTCGAAGTGCTTCCACACGATCACGGTGATCGCGCCGACCAGGATGCCGGCCAGTGCGCCGTTGCGGGTCATGTTTTTCCAGATCACCGAGATCAGCACCACAGGGCCGAACGCAGCGCCGAAACCGGCCCAGGCGTAGCTCACCAGACCCAGGACGCGGTTGTTCGGGTTGGCAGCCATGGCGATGGCGATCAAGGCCACCAGCAGCACCATGGCGCGGCCGATCCAGACCAGTTCAAGCTGGGAAGCATTCTTGCGCAGGAACGCTTTGTAGAAGTCTTCGGTCAGGGCGCTGGAGCACACCAGCAGTTGGCAGCTCAAGGTACTCATCACGGCCGCCAGAATGGCCGACAGCAGGACACCGGCAATCCATGGGTTGAACAGGATTTTTGCCAGTTCGATGAACACGCGCTCAGGGTTTTCCGTTACCGGGCCTGCCACTTCAGGATGTGCCGAGAAGTAAGCGATGCCGAAGAAGCCCACCGCCACGGTACCGGCCAGGCAGAGGATCATCCAGGTCATGGAGATGCGACGCGCCTTGGCGATCGACTTCACCGAATCCGCCGCCATGAAGCGCGCGAGGATGTGCGGTTGGCCGAAGTAGCCCAGGCCCCAGCCCATCAACGAGATAACACCAATGAAGGTGGTGTTTTTCAGCATGTCGAAGTTGGTCGGGTCCTTGGCTTCAATCGCCAGGAAGGTGGTGTCCACACCACCGGTCGCCAGCAGGACGATGATCGGCGTAAGGATCAACGCGAAGATCATCAACGTGGCTTGCACGGTATCGGTCCAACTGACCGCCAGGAAACCACCAATAAAGGTGTAGGCAATGGTCGCTGCAGCACCCGCCCACAGCGCGGTCTCGTAGGACATGCCGAAGGTGCTTTCGAACAGGCGGGCACCGGCGACGATGCCGGAAGCGCAGTAGATGGTGAAGAACACCAGGATCACTACCGCCGAGATGATCCGCAGCAGGCCGCTTTTATCTTCGAAACGGCTGGAGAAATAGTCCGGCAGGGTCAGGGCGTCGCCGTTGTGCTCGGTCTGTACCCGCAGGCGACCGGCCACGAACAGCCAGTTGAGGTAGGCACCGACGATCAGGCCGATGGCGATCCAGCTTTCCGACAGGCCGGACATGTAGATTGCGCCCGGCAAGCCCATCAACAACCAGCCGCTCATGTCGGAAGCACCGGCGGACAAGGCCGTCACCACGCTACCGAGGCTGCGACCGCCCAGGATGTAATCGGAAAGGTTGTTGGTGGAGCGATAAGCCATCAGGCCGATCAATACCATTGCTGCGATGTAGATCACGAACGTGATCAGGGTTGGATTACTAACGCTCATATGAGTGACGCCCTGGCTTTGTTTTTATGTAGCGGCGGTCTGTCAGACGGCCACCCACTGGTCAGTGAGTAAACGTAGCTGCGTGCCGCGCATTTATGACTGACGTTTCCCCAGGAAAGCCGCCAGCCGATGAACCAAACCCTAAAGTCGGTTGCACCTTGGGCGCGAATGCTATTCAACAAAGCAAATAAGGTGCAACCAGTTTCTGGGGAATAAGTTGCACCTAGGTGTAAAACACAGAAAATACCGGGTTTTTGCTCCTTTTCGGAGCAAGAACAGCCGATCTCAGAAGCAAATGCACCAAGCCGAAGCGGATTCTGTCGAAGGCCAATTTTTTTCCGATCAAGCGTCGAAAAAATCATGCATAAAATGGGTTGCACCCGGTTGCACCTCTCCCTGAGCAAAGCTAATCTTGCCGCCAGCTGATGCCACTCGGTAGTGGCACCCATGAGGATAAGAAAATGGCTACGACCACCCTTGGGGTCAAACTCGACGACCCGACCCGCGAACGCCTCAAGGCGGCCGCGACCTCCATTGATCGCACGCCGCACTGGCTGATCAAGCAGGCGATTTTCAATTACCTGGAGAAACTCGAGGGTGGTGCAACCCTGACCGAGCTCAATGGCTTGAGCAGCAAGGACGCTGAAGACGCAGGCGAAGTCCAGACCGACCACGCCCACCAGTGCTTCCTTGAGTTCGCCGAGAGCATCCTGCCGCAATCCGTACTGCGCGCGTCGATCACCGCCGCTTACCGTCGCCCCGAGCCGGAAGTGGTGCCGATGCTGATCGAGCAGGCCCGCCTGCCGGTGCAAATGGCCGAAGCCACCAACAAGCTCGCCGCTTCGATTGCCGAAAAACTGCGCAATCAGAAGAGTGCCGGCGGCCGCGCCGGTATTGTCCAGGGCCTGCTGCAAGAATTCTCCCTGTCGTCCCAGGAAGGCGTGGCCCTGATGTGCCTGGCCGAAGCGCTGCTGCGCATCCCGGACAAAGGCACCCGCGACGCGCTGATCCGCGACAAGATCAGCACCGGCAACTGGCATCCGCACCTGGGTAACAGCCCGTCGCTGTTCGTCAACGCCGCCACCTGGGGCCTGCTGCTGACCGGCAAACTGGTCGCCACCCATAACGAAGCCGGCCTCACCTCGTCCCTGAGCCGCATCATCGGTAAAAGCGGCGAGCCGATGATCCGCAAGGGCGTCGACATGGCCATGCGCCTGATGGGTGAGCAGTTCGTGACCGGCGAAACCATCGCCGAAGCCCTGGCCAATGCGAGCAAATTCGAAGCCAAGGGTTTCCGCTATTCCTACGACATGCTCGGTGAAGCCGCACTCACCGAACACGACGCGCAGAAGTACCTGGCCTCGTACGAACAAGCCATTCACTCCATCGGCAAAGCCTCCCACGGCCGTGGGATTTATGAAGGCCCGGGCATCTCCATCAAGCTGTCGGCACTGCACCCGCGTTACAGCCGTGCGCAGTACGAACGTGTGATGGATGAGCTGTACCCGCGCCTGCTGTCCCTGACCCTGTTGGCCAAGCAATACGACATCGGCCTGAACATCGACGCCGAGGAAGCCGACCGCCTGGAGCTGTCGCTGGACCTGCTCGAACGCCTGTGCTTCGAACCGCAATTGACCGGTTGGAACGGCATTGGCTTCGTGATCCAGGCTTACCAGAAGCGTTGCCCGTATGTGATCGACTACGTCATCGACCTGGCACGCCGCAGCCGCCATCGCCTGATGATCCGCCTGGTAAAAGGCGCGTACTGGGACAGCGAAATCAAGCGCGCCCAGGTCGAAGGCCTGGAAGGCTACCCGGTGTATACCCGCAAGGTGTATACCGACGTTTCCTACATTGCCTGTGCACGCAAGCTGCTGTCGGTACCGGAAGTCATCTACCCGCAATTCGCTACGCACAACGCCCACACCCTGTCCGCCATTTACCATATCGCCGGTCAGAACTATTACCCCGGCCAGTACGAGTTCCAATGCCTGCATGGCATGGGTGAGCCGCTGTACGAGCAAGTAGTAGGCAAAGTTTCCGAAGGCAAGCTGAACCGTCCGTGCCGCGTGTACGCACCGGTCGGCACTCACGAAACACTGCTGGCCTACCTGGTACGTCGCCTGCTGGAAAACGGCGCCAACACTTCGTTCGTCAACCGCATCGCCGACCAGTCCATTTCGATCCAGGAGCTGGTGGCCGATCCAGTGGCCAGCATCGAGCAGATGGCTACGCTGGAAGGCGGCTTCGGCCTGCCACACCCGCGTATCCCGCTGCCGCGTGACCTGTACGGCAGCGACCGCGCCAACTCGGCCGGTATCGACTTGGCCAACGAACACCGCCTGGCATCGCTGTCCTGCGCCCTGCTGGCCACCGCGCACAACAACTGGAAGGCCGCGCCGATGCTCGGTTGCGCCGCCAGCGATCAAGCGGCGGCACCGGTATTGAACCCGTCCGACCTGCGTGATGTGGTCGGTCACGTGCAAGAAGCCACCGTCGAAGACGTCGACAACGCGATCCAGTGTGCCATCAGCGCCGGCCCGATCTGGCAGGCCACCCCGCCCGCCGAACGCGCCGCGATTCTGGAACGTGCCGCCGACCTGATGGAAGGCGAGATCCAGCCACTGATGGGCCTGCTGGCTCGCGAAGCCGGCAAGACCTTCGCCAACGCCATCGCCGAAGTGCGTGAGGCCGTGGACTTCCTGCGCTACTACGCAGTGCAGGCCCGCAACGACTTCACCAATGACGCCCACCGCCCATTGGGCCCAGTGGTGTGCATCAGCCCGTGGAACTTCCCGCTGGCGATTTTCAGTGGGCAAGTGGCTGCCGCACTGGCCGCCGGTAACCCGGTCTTGGCCAAACCTGCCGAACAAACCCCGCTGGTGGCCGCACAAGCCGTGCGCATCCTGCTCGAAGCCGGTATTCCGGAAGGCGTGCTGCAATTGCTGCCGGGCCAGGGTGAAAGCGTCGGTGCCCGCCTGGTGGGTGATGATCGCGTCAAGGGCGTGATGTTCACCGGCTCCACCGAAGTCGCGCGCTTGCTGCAACGCAATGTCGCCGGCCGCCTGGATGCCCAGGGCCGTCCGATCCCGCTGATCGCCGAAACCGGTGGCCAGAACGCGATGATCGTCGATTCCTCGGCTCTCACCGAGCAAGTGGTCATTGACGTGGTGTCCTCGGCCTTCGACAGCGCCGGTCAACGTTGCTCGGCCCTGCGCGTCCTGTGCCTGCAGGAAGATTCTGCAGACCGTGTGATCGAAATGCTCAAGGGCGCCATGGCTGAATGCCGACTGGGCAACCCGGAACGCCTGTCGGTGGACATCGGCCCGGTGATCGACGCCGAAGCCAAGGCCGGCATCGAGAAACACATCCAGGCCATGCGCGACAAAGGCCGCAATGTGTACCAGGTGGCGATTGCCGACGGTGAAGAAATCAAGCGTGGCACCTTCGTGATGCCCACCCTGATCGAACTGGAAAGCTTCGACGAACTGCAACGCGAAATCTTCGGCCCGGTACTGCACGTGGTGCGCTACAAGCGCAAAGAGATCGACCAGCTCATCGGCCAGATCAACGCCTCCGGCTACGGCCTGACCCTGGGCGTGCACACCCGCATCGACGAGACCATCGCCAAGGTGATCGACAACGTCAATGCCGGTAACGTCTACGTCAACCGCAACATTGTCGGTGCCGTGGTCGGCGTGCAGCCGTTCGGCGGCGAGGGCCTGTCGGGCACAGGCCCGAAAGCCGGTGGTCCGCTGTACCTGTACCGCTTGCTGTCGACCCGTCCTACTGATGCGATCGAGCAATCCTTCGTACGTGGCGACAAACTGGCGGCACCGGATGTACGTCTGCGCGATGCCATGAGCCAACCGCTGACCGCCCTGAAAACCTGGGCCGACAGTAATAAGTTCAGCGAGCTGAGTGCTCTGTGCAGCCAGTTCGCCGCGCAATCGCAAAGCGGTATCACCCGTCAGTTGGCTGGCCCGACCGGCGAGCGCAACAGCTACGCCATCCTGCCTCGCGAGCACGTCCTGTGCCTGGCGGAAGTGGAAGGCGATCTGTTGACTCAACTGGCGGCGGTATTGGCAGTCGGCGGTTCGGCGGTATGGCCGGAAACCGACCTGACCAAGGCCGTATTCCCACGCTTGCCGAAGGAGATTCAGGCGAAGATCAAGCGCGTGGCCGATTGGACCAAGGATGAGGTGGTGTTTGACGCGGTCCTGCATCACGGTGATTCCGACCAACTGCGTGCGGTGTGCCAGCAAGTGGCGCAGCGTGGCGGGGCGATTGTCGGGGTGCATGGTTTGTCGCAAGGCGAGACCACCATTGCGCTGGAGCGCCTGGTGATCGAGCGTGCGTTGAGCGTTAACACCGCTGCAGCCGGCGGTAACGCCAGCCTGATGACCATCGGCTAACTGACTGTGGGAGGGGGCTTGCTCCCGATAGCGGTAGATCCGTCACTGTCTCGGGTGACTGACACACCGCTATCGCGGGCAAGCCCCCTCCCACATTTGATCGCATTTCAATTCCCCTCCCCGCGTTCTGCCTCTTCATCACCCAGATCAATCTTGCTATCCAGTCTTTATTCGCACACTTAGACTCAGGCCAATTCCCCCAAAGGTAAGCCGCCATGTCCGAGACGCTGCTCAGTTCCCGCAATCTGGCTTTCGAGCTGTACGAAGTCCTCGATGCCGAGGGCCTGACCCAGCGCGAGCGGTTTGCCGAGCACAATCGCGAAACCTTCGATGCGGCCATCAGCACGGCCCGCAACATTGCCGAGAAGTACTTCGCGCCACACAACCGCAAGAACGACGAAAACGAACCGCGCTACGAAAACGGCGCAGCCATCCTGATTCCGGAAGTGAAACCGGCCGTGGATGCGTTCCTGGAAGCCGGTTTCCTCAACGCCGCCCGCAGCTTCGAAGCCGGTGGCATGCAACTGCCGACCTTGCTGTCCCAGGCCTGCTTCGCTCACTTCCAATCCGCCAACGCGGCCTCGACGTCCTACCCGTTCCTGACCATGGGCGCCGCCAACCTGATCGAAAGCTTCGGCACCGAGGAGCAAAAACAGCGCTTTCTGCAACCGATGATCGAAGGTCGCTTCTTCGGCACCATGGCGCTGACCGAGCCCCATGCCGGCTCATCCCTGTCGGATATTCGTACACGCGCCGAGCCTGCAGCTGACGGCAGTTATCGGCTCAAGGGCAACAAGATCTTCATTTCCGGCGGCGACCACCCACTGTCGGAAAACATCGTGCACATGGTGCTGGCCAAGCTGCCGGACGCACCGGCCGGGGTGAAGGGTATTTCGCTGTTTATCGTGCCCAAATTCCTGGTCAACGATGACGGCAGCCTGGGTGCGCGCAACGATGTGCTGCTGGCCGGGCTGTTTCACAAGATGGGCTGGCGTGGCACCACGTCCACGGCGCTGAATTTCGGCGATAACGGTAACTGCGTCGGCTATCTGGTGGGCAAGCCGCACCAGGGCCTGAGCTGCATGTTCCAGATGATGAACGAGGCGCGCATCGGGGTCGGCATGGGTGCGGTGATGCTCGGCTACGCCGGCTACCTGTATTCCCTGGAATACGCTCGCGAACGCCCGCAAGGCCGCCTGCCCGACAGCAAAGACCCAAGCACCGCGCCGGTCTCGATCATCCAGCACGCCGACATCAAGCGCATGCTGCTGACCCAGAAAGCCTATGTGGAAGGCGCCTTCGACCTGGGCCTGTACGCTGCGCGCCTGTTCGATGACACCACGACGCTGGAAACCGAGACCGAGCGCAAACAGGCCCACGAACTGCTGGACCTGCTCACGCCCATCGTCAAATCCTGGCCGTCGGAGTTTTGCCTCAAGGCCAACGAACTGGCGATCCAGATTCTCGGCGGCCACGGCTACACCCGCGAATACCCGGTGGAGCAGTACTACCGTGACAACCGCCTGAACCCGATCCACGAAGGCACCCATGGCATCCAGTCCCTGGACTTGCTGGGGCGCAAGCTGGCGCAGAACGGCGGTGCTGGCCTCAAGCAACTGATTCGGCTGATCGCCGACACGGGTGCGCGGGCACAGGAATATCCAGGCCTGACGGCACTAAGAGAACCGCTGGAACACTTGGTCACCCGCCTGCAAAGCGTGACCATTGGCCTGCTGACGGATCTCGCCCAGGGCAAGGTCAACAGCAGCCTGGCGAACTCGGCGCTGTACCTGAAGGTGTTCGGGCATACGGTGATCGGCTGGCGCTGGCTGGAACAGGCGATTCGCGCCGAGGAAGGGCTGGCCAAGGGCAATGTGGCCGATGCCGCCTTTTATAAAGGCAAGCTCCAGGCCGCCCGTTACTTCCTGACCTGGGAAGTACCGGGCTGCCATCATGAACTGGCGATTCTGGAGGCACGGGATGATACGTGCCTGGGGATGCAGGATGAGTGGTTCTAAGGCTGGATCGCCTTGGAAATCACCTCGACCGTGGCGCTGACTTGCTCTTGGTAACGGTCGAGTTCCTGTTGGTGGGCCTGCTGCATTTCGATCTGCTCGGCGCACAGGTTCAGCGCCGCCAGCACCAGTAATTTGTCACCGATCAGGGTCGGGTACTTTTTCTTGGTGGTGGCCAGGGAGGCCTTGAGCATGGTCACGGCGTGCATCAGGGTCTTGTCTTCCCCGGCTGGCGCCTTGATCGAGTAATCCTCTCCGAGAATCGAAACGACCTTTATCCCTTCATTCATGCGCTGACAGGCCCTGGGCTCACACGCTCAACCAACGCCTGGATACGCGCGGCGGTGGCGGCGTGCTTTTCTTCCTGTTCCATCAGGTTCAATTGCAGGCTGTCGTTCTCATCCTTGGCGGTGGCCAGTTCGGCCTTGAGGGACTCATTGGCGCCCAACAGGTCTTGATTCTGCTGTACCAGGTCACTGACCAGTTGTTCCAGTTGGCTGAGGGATGCTTCTAACATTTTGATTTCTCGGGCTTTTTCAAAGGGCGGTGACGATAAAGAAAATTCACCTCGGATGCCAGGGTTATCCCCGGCGCGCAGCCCGATTTTTAAGGGCCGGGCCGCACTTTCGAGCCTTAGTGACTGCATTTCCCTCATCTGGTTCCTGAATCCGCGCAACCCCTCGTCAGATGCGACAAAAACGCACAGCCCCCTCTAGACTTTAGTCGTACGACCGATAGAGAGGCACACCCCGTCTTATGACCGCATGGATCGCGCTCCGCCCCAGGATTCAAGCATGTCACTTCGTAATATGAATATCGCTCCGAGGGCTTTCCTCGGCTTCGCGCTTATTGGCGCGCTGATGTTGTTTCTAGGCGTGTTCGCCCTGAACCAGATGAGCAAGATCCGTGGCGCCACCCAAGACATTACCCTGTCCAGCGTGCCAAGCATTCGCGCCCTCGATGAGTTCACCCAGCTGACCCTGCGCCTGCGCGTGCTGTCGTACCGCTTGCTGACCAACCGCGAGCCAGACGTACAGCAAAAGACCCTCGAAGCCTTCGAACTGCGCAACCAGCAGATCCGCGCAGCCCAGGGCATTTACGAAAAACTGATCGACAGCGGCGAAGAACGCTCGATCTACGACGAATACATGCGCCTGCTTACCCAGTACCAGCAGATTGAAGCGCGTATGAAGAGCCTGTCGCGCGCCAACCAGATCGATGAGCTGCGCACCCTTCTCAACACAGAACTGTTGAACAACTCCGAGCAGGTCAACGTGGTGCTCAACCGCCTGCTGGACTACAACAACAAGGCCGCCCTGGCCACCAATCAACAGGCCGAAGACCAGTACAACATGGCCTTTGACTGGGTGATTGGCTTGCTGGTAATCGCCACCGCGCTGACGATGTTGTTCGCCTGGCTGCTGACCCGCAGCATCACCCTGCCGATTTCCCAAGCGCTCGAAGCGGCGGAAGAAGTCGCCGAAGGCAACCTGACGCGGCCGATCAGGATCGACGGCAACGACGAAGCCGGACGCCTGTTGGCGGCCATGGCCAAGATGCAGGACAAGCTGCGCGACACCCTGCAACGCATCGCCGGCTCCGCCACTCAACTGGCCTCCGCCGCCGAGGAGTTGAACGCCGTCACCGACGAAAGCGCCCGCGGCCTGACCCGGCAAAACAACGAAATCGAACAAGCGGCCACCGCCGTCAACGAGATGACCAGCGCCGTCGAAGAAGTCGCGCGCAACGCGGTCAGCACCTCCGAAGCCTCACGCAACGCCACCACCTCTGCCGGCGACGGCCGTGACCTGGTACAGGAAACCGTCAGCGCCATCGAGCGCATGAGCGGCGACGTGCAGGCCACCGCCACGCTGATTGGCGAGCTGGCGAATGAATCGCGCGATATTGGCAAAGTGCTGGACGTGATTCGCGGCCTGGCCGACCAGACCAACCTGCTGGCCCTGAACGCGGCGATTGAAGCGGCACGCGCCGGTGAAGCCGGTCGCGGGTTTGCGGTGGTTGCCGATGAAGTGCGGGCATTGGCCCATCGTACCCAGCAGTCCACCAGCGAGATCGAGCGGATGATCGGCAGTATCCAGGCCGGCACCGAGCACGCGGTGGATTCGATGCGTAACAGCACCGAGCGCGCGGAATCGACGCTGAACATCGCCAAAGGCGCAGGGATGTCGCTGGATACCATCAACACGGCGATTGTCGAGATCAACGAGCGCAACCTGGTGATCGCCAGCGCGGCGGAAGAACAGGCGCAGGTGGCGCGGGAAGTGGATCGCAACCTGGTGAACATTCGTGATCTGTCGGTGCAGTCGGCTACCGGCGCCAGCCAGACCAGTGCGGCGAGCAGTGAGTTGTCGCGCCTGGCGGTGGATTTGAATGGGATGGTTGGCCGCTTCCGCCTCTAACTGCCTGCACTGGCTTGAAATGTGGGAGGGGGCTTGCCCCCGATAGCGGTGGGTCAGTTACAGATAAGCTGACTGAAATACCGCCATCGGGGGCAAGCCCCCTCCCACATTCAGATCTGCGCCCGGCGTTAAAAGCTTTTTGACAGCACAGCAATTCAACAGGTTAGAATCCCTGGCACGCAGACTGCATGGTCAGTTTGCGCCCCGTCTTATTTGCTCATGGAGTACTGCCTTTGAATGCGACGACCATCAACAGCCTGTTCTTGATCGGCGCGTTGCTGGTGAGTGCGAGCATTCTGGTGAGTTCTCTTTCCTCGCGCCTGGGTATCCCGATCCTGGTGATCATCCTGGCCGTGGGCATGGTCGCCGGCGTCGATGGCGGCGGCATCATCTTCGATAACTACCCGACCGCCTACCTGGTGGGCAACCTCGCGCTGGCAGTGATCCTGCTTGACGGCGGTTTGCGCACGCGGGTGGCGAGTTTCCGCGTCGCACTGTGGCCGGCGTTGTCCCTGGCCACGGTGGGGGTGTTGATTACCACCGGCCTTACGGGCATGGCGGCGGCCTGGTTGTTTGACCTCAATATTATTCAAGGCTTGCTGATCGGCGCGATTGTCGGCTCCACCGACGCCGCAGCGGTGTTCTCGCTGCTGGGCGGCAAGGGCCTGAACGAGCGGGTCACCGCCAGCCTGGAAATCGAATCCGGCAGCAACGACCCGATGGCGGTGTTCCTCACCGTCACCCTGATCGACATGCTCGCCAGCGGCCAGACCGGCCTGCACTGGAGCCTGCTGACCCACCTGGTGCGCGAGTTCGGCATCGGTGGCATCGTCGGTCTCGGCGGCGGCTGGTTGATGCTGCAGATGGTCAACCGCATCAACCTGGCCACCGGCCTGTACCCGATCCTGGTGATCGCCGGCGGCCTGTTCGTGTTCGCCCTGACCAACGCCCTGCATGGCAGCGGCTTCCTCGCCATGTACCTGTGCGGCCTGGTGATCGGCAATCGCCCGGTGCGTAGCCGTCATGGCATTTTGCATATGCTCGACGGTATGGCCTGGCTGGCCCAGATCGGTATGTTCCTGGTGCTGGGCCTGCTGGTCACGCCCCATGACTTGCTGCCGATTGCCCTGCCGGCCCTGGGCCTGGCGCTGTGGATGATCCTGTTTGCGCGGCCGCTGTCGGTGATGGTCGGCTTGCTGCCGTTCAAGGCGTTCCATGGCCGCGAAAAGGCCTTTATCGCCTGGGTCGGCCTGCGTGGCGCGGTCCCCATCATCCTGGCGGTGTTCCCGCTGATGGCGGGCCTGCCCCATGCTCAGCTGTACTTCAACCTGGCGTTCTTTATCGTGCTGGTGTCGCTGCTGGTGCAGGGCACAAGCCTGCCGTGGGTGGCCAAGCTGCTGAAAGTGACCGTTCCGCCGGACCCGGCGCCGATCTCCCGCGCGGCCCTGGAAGTGCACGTCACCAGCGAGTGGGAGCTGTTCGTCTACCGCCTCGGCGCAGAAAAATGGTGCATCGGCGCGGCCCTGCGTGAGCTGAAAATGCCCGAAGGCACGCGCATCGCTGCCCTGTTTCGTGGCCAGCAACTGCTCCATCCGTCGGGTAGTACGGTGCTGGAAGTCGGCGATTTGCTCTGCGTGATCGGCCACGAACACAACCTGCCGGCCCTGGGCAAACTGTTCAGCCAGGCACCGCAGCGCGGCCTCGATTTGCGTTTCTTCGGCGACTTCGTGCTCGAAGGCGACGCCCAGCTGGGCGCGGTTTCGGCGCTGTATGGCCTCAAGCTGGAGGGGATAGACCCGGACATGCCGCTGAGCCGCTTCATCACCCAGAAAGTCGGCGGCGCGCCGGTCGTGGGCGACCAGGTGGAGTGGAACAACACCATCTGGACCGTCGCGGTCATGGACGGGAACAAGATTGGCAAAGTCGGCGTCAGATTCCCCGAAGGAAGTCGCCCGGGCCCCGGACTCTTCCTCTAAACTGCGGGGCGACAGCACGCCCCCGATTCTTCACCTTGCTCGATCGGTCTCTATGCCAACCCTGCGCACTTTTCTCGCCACCGCCCTGCTGGGCCTGACCCTCTGTGTCGGCAGCGTCTACGCCGCCGACCCGCCCAGCGCCGACGCCATCCAGCAAACCCTGGACAAGCTGCCGGATCGCAAACTGCCCGACGCCGACATGAAGGCGCTGCAGTCGATCCTGCAACAGACCCTGACCTACCTGGGCAACAAGCAGGATTATGAACAGCGCCTGGTCGACCTCAAGCGCCAGCTGGAAGACGCGCCGCGCCAGACCAGCGAGAACCAGCGCGAACTGACCCGGCTCAAGGCCACCAAGATCATCCCGGTAGCCCAGCGCTACGCCACCCTGCCGGTACCGCAGCTCGAGCAACTGCTGGTGCAGCGCACCACCCAGCAAGGCGACCTGCAAAAAGACCTGGCCGAAGCCAACAGCCTGACCATCGCGGCCCAGACCCGCCCCGAGCGCGCCCAGACCGAAATCAGCAGCAGCCAGACGCGCATCCAGCAGATCAATTCGACCCTCAAGGCCGGCAAGGACAATGGCAAAGCCCTCAGCGGCGACCAGCGCAACCAGCTGAATGCCGAACTCGCGGCGCTCAATGCCCTGATCCCCCTGCGCCGCCAGGAACTGGCCGGCAACAGCCAACTGCAAGACCTGGGCAACAGCCAGCACGACCTGGTGGTGGAAAAGACCGCGCGCCTGGAACAAGAGATCCAGGACCTGCAAACCCTGATCAACCAGAAACGCCTGGCCCAGTCCCAGCAGACGGTTACCCAACAGTCCATCGAAGCGCAAAAGGCCGGCGGCAGCAGCTTGCTGGCCACGGAAAGCGCGGCCAACCTGAAGCTCTCCGACTACCTGCTCAAGAGCACCGACCGCCTCAACGACCTGACCCAGAAGAACCTGCAGACCAAGCAGCAACTGGACACCGTGACCCAGAGCGATTCGGCCCTGGACGAGCAGATCAACGTGCTCAAGGGCAGCCTGCTCCTGTCGAAGATTCTGTATAAGCAAAAACAGGCGCTGCCACGCCTGACGGTAGACCGCGACCTGGCGGACGACATCGCCAACATTCGCCTGTACCAGTTTGAGGTCAACCAACAGCGCGAGTTGATCAGCTCCCCCAGCACTTATGTGGACAACCTGCTGGCCAACCAGCCGCCGACCGACGTCACCCCGCAACTGCGGCGCACCCTGCTGGAACTGGCGATCACCCGCAGCGACCTGCTGGAGCGCCTGAGCCGTGAGTTGAGCTCGCTGCTTAACGAATCCATCACCCTGCAACTGAACCAGAAACAACTGCTCAGCACCGCCACCACCTTGCGCGCGACGCTGGATGAACAGATGTTCTGGATCCCCAGCAACAAGCCGCTGGACACCGAGTGGCTGGAAACCGTGCCGGCGCACCTGAGCAAGCAGGTCACCACCCTGCCTTGGGCCTCTAGCGTCAGTGAGCTGTACGACGGCCTGACCCAACGCCCGCTGCTGTTCCTGCCGCTGCTGCTGTTGATCGGTGCCCTGCTGTGGCGACGCAAAGCCCTGTATGAGCGCTTGAAAAAGGTCCACCTGGACATCGGTCACTTCAAGCGCGACAGCCAGTGGCACACCCCACAGGCGATCCTGGTGAATATCCTGCTGGCGATGCCGGTGGCCCTGGGCCTGGCGCTGTGCGGCTACGCGCTGCAGATCGACGCACGGGGGCAGAACGCCAACCTGGGTGCGGCGCTGTTGCAGATCGCCCAGGCATGGCTGGTGTTCTACACCGCCTACCGCATCCTCGCGCCGGGTGGCGTGGCGGAACTGCACTTCCGCTGGGAAAAGCCCCAGGTCGAATTCCTCCAAGGCTGGGTGCGCAAGCTCGGGCTGGTGGTGCTGGCCCTGGTGGCCGTGGTTGCCATCGCCGAGCACCAACCGGCCGCGCTGGCCGACGATGTGCTGGGCATTGGCGTGGTCCTGACCTGCTATGCCCTGATGGCCTGGTTGCTGGGGCGCCTGCTGCTGCATAGCCCGACCCATGAGAAAGCCTCGCTGTTCCGCAAAGCCGTGGGCCTGGTGTTCACCGCACTGCCTATCGCGCTGTTTATCGCCGTGTGCTTTGGCTACTACTACACCGCGCTCAAGCTCAGCGACCGGTTGATCAATACCCTGTACCTGCTGATGTTCTGGCTGGTGATCGAAGCCACCTTCGTCCGCGGCCTCGGCGTTGCCGCCCGGCGCCTGGCCTATTCCCGTGCCCTGGCCAAGCGCCAGGCGGCCAAGGAAGCGGGTGACGGTGAAGCGGTGATCGAAGAGCCGACCCTGGACATCGAGCAGGTCAACGAACAGTCCATGCGCCTGATTCGCCTGGCCCTGCTCGGCGGTTTTATCGCCGCGCTGTACTGGGTGTGGTCGGACCTGATCTCGGTGTTTTCCTACCTGGATAACGTCACGCTGTACGAATACACCAGCGGTACTGGTGCGAATATCAGCATGGTCCCCATCAGCATCGGCGACTTGCTCGGCGCGCTGATCATCATCGGCATCACCTTCGCACTGGCGCGCAACCTGCCAGGTTTACTGGAAGTGCTGGTGCTGTCCAAGCTGGAGTTGGCCCAGGGCAGTGCCTATGCCACGACCACATTGCTGTCTTATGTGATTGCCGGCGTGGGCTTTGTCTCGACCCTGTCCACCCTCGGCGTGAGCTGGGACAAGTTGCAGTGGCTGGTCGCCGCGCTGTCGGTGGGCTTGGGCTTCGGCATGCAGGAGATCTTCGCCAACTTCATCTCCGGCATCATGATCCTGTTCGAACGCCCGGTGCGTATCGGCGACACCATCACCATCGGCAACCTATCGGGTACGGTGAGCAAGATCCGTATCCGCGCCACCACCATCACCGACTTCGACCGCAAGGACATCATTGTCCCGAACAAGACCTTCATCACCGGGCAACTGATCAACTGGTCGCTGACCGACACCATCACCCGCGTCACCCTCAAGCTGGGCGTGGACTACGGCTCCGACCTGGACCTGGTGAAGGAATTGTTACTCAAGGCTGCGCGGGAAAACCCAAGGGTGTTGAAGGAACCGGAACCCCATGTGTACTTCCTCAACTTCGGCGAAAGTACGCTGGACCACGAACTGCGCATGCACGTGCGCGACCTCGGCGACCGTAACCCGGTGATCGACGAAGTGAACCGTTTTATCAACCGCGAGTTCAAGAACCACCACATCAACATCTCGTTCCGGCAGATGGAGGTGTACCTCAAAAACCTCCACGGGCAGGAATACAAGCTGGTGCCGGTGGAAGACGAGAAGAGAACCATCGTCGGGCCGACCGAGGCGCAAGATGTGCCGGAGCCGCCAACGGGCAAAGTGGCGGATGCACCCGAGCCACCACCCAGCAAACTCGACTAAACGCCCTATCCCCAGCAGAATGCTCGGACATTCTGCTGGAGATGGCCGGTGAAAGCCCTCGACGAACTGACCTTCGACAACCGCTTCGCACGCCTGGGCGACGCGTTCTCAACTCACGTATTACCCGAGCCCCTCGACGAACCGCGCCTGGTGGTGGCAAGCAATGCCGCCATGGCCCTGCTCGACCTCGACCCAGCCGTGGCCGAAACGCCGGTGTTTGCCGAGCTGTTCAGCGGCCACACGCTGTGGGCCGAAGCCGAGCCGCGGGCGATGGTCTATTCCGGGCACCAGTTCGGCGGCTACACCCCCCAACTGGGCGACGGCCGGGGGTTGCTGCTGGGCGAGGTGTACAACGCGGCCGGCGAACATTGGGACCTGCACCTGAAAGGCGCCGGGATGACGCCCTACTCACGTATGGGCGATGGCCGCGCAGTGCTGCGTTCATCGATCCGGGAGTTTCTGGCGTCAGAAGCGCTGCATGCACTGGGCATCCCCAGTAGCCGCGCGTTGTGCGTGATCGGCTCCAGCACCCCGGTCTGGCGGGAAAAACAGGAGCGTGGGGCGATGGTCCTGCGTTTGGCGCCCAGCCATATCCGCTTCGGTCATTTCGAATATTTCTACTACACCAAGAAGCCCGACCAGCAGGCTGAGCTGGCCGAACACGTGCTGAACCTGCACTACCCCGAGTGCCGTGAACAGCCCGAGCCGTACCTGGCGATGTTCCGCGAAATCGTCGAACGCAATGCCGAGATGATCGCCAAATGGCAGGCCTATGGTTTCTGCCATGGGGTGATGAACACCGACAACATGTCGATCCTCGGCATTACCTTCGACTTCGGGCCATTTGCGTTTCTGGATGACTTTGATGCGCACTTCATCTGCAACCATTCGGACCATGAAGGACGCTACTCCTTCAGCAACCAGGTGCCGATCGGGCAGTGGAACCTCAGTGCGCTGGCCCAGGCGCTCACGCCATTTATCAGCGTCGATGCCTTGAAAGAAGCCCTTGGCCTGTACCTGCCGCTGTACCAGGCCCACTACCTGGATTTGATGCGTCGCCGTTTGGGGCTGACCACCGCCGAAGACGACGACCAGACGCTGGTGGAGCGGTTGCTGAAGCTGATGCAGAACAGCGGCGTGGATTACACGCTGTTTTTCCGGCGGCTTGGGGATGAATCGGCAGCGCTGGCGGTGGCGAAGCTGCGCGATGATTTTGTCGACCTCGCCGGGTTTGATGCCTGGGCCGAGTTGTACACAGCCCGTGTTGCGCGGGATGGGGATTACACCGAAGAGCAGCGCCAGGCGCGGATGCACGCGGTGAACCCGCTGTACATCCTGCGTAACTACCTCGCACAGAACGCTATCGCTGCCGCCGAATCAGGCGATTACAGCGAAGTGCGGCGGTTGCATGAGGTGCTTTCCAAACCGTTCGAGGAGCAAGCGGGGATGGAACAGTACGCGCAACGACCGCCGGATTGGGGCAAGCATTTGGAGATCAGTTGTTCGTCGTGATACACGCCATGCTCGCGATTAGATGAACAGGTCGACCGGCACCTTGAAAAAATCCGCCAGCCAACGAATCTGTCGCACGTTCAGCTGGCGTTTTCCACTGAGGATTTCCGAGACCACCGATTGAGCACCAACACCCGGCAAATCACTCTGAGTCAGGCCATGCTCCTGCATCATTGATCTCAATACGTCGACACCGCTCGCCTCAGGCATTGGCCAATGCTCCAGATCATAAGCCTCGACCCAGTCACCGATGATATCGACCACGCCCATCAACGGATGGGCTTCGTCCTCCCCTACGATATCCAGCAATTCGTCGAGCGCCTCCACCAGCACATCGTAGTCAGCCTCGGTTTTCGGCTTGCGCAACAGCGGTGATACGAATTGCCAGTGCTCGGCGACTTGCTCGATCAATACACTCATTTTCCAGTCACTCCTTCCATTTACCCTTGTCGTATTCCCGATGGTCCAGCACATGTCGAATATAGAGCCGCTGCATTCGGTAGCGCACAATCGCGATGAGTCGTAGTTTGTGACCACCGATGTTGAAGACGTGTAACGCCCCCACTTTATCCACGGTAGGAAAAATCGATTTCAACGCCGCGAAGTCCTCAGGATTGAGGACTTTGGCTTTCCGATACCACTCATCCAAAGCACTGGCTGAATGAGGCCACTTCAACTTGGCATTTCGGATTTGTTTCGCACTGATTACGCGCATGCAACATCCCTATCGCATATTGCTATAAAGGTTAAACCCGAACGCCGACTATCGCAATTTGCTATGGCGCCGAACGGACCGGCGGTGCTATTTCGAACAAGCACTTCCAGCCTAGATAGGTATGCGCCAATCTGTTAGCACATGCGTCGTCGCCCCCGAGCTTGATAAAGCTGATACCCGACTCCAGATAGGATGCATTGGCCACATCCACGGAGCCCACCATGTCCGACCCTCTCGTTATCCCCTGCCCCCATTGCAACGGCCTCAACCGCATCCCCGGAGAGCGGCTGGGTGATACGCCCAAGTGCGGGCGTTGCAAGCAACCGGTTCTACTGAGCAAGCCTTTCGAGCTGAAGCAAGGCGATTACGCCAGCCAGATTAAGGGCGACCTGCCGCTGCTGGTGGACGTGTGGGCCGACTGGTGTGGGCCATGCAAGTCGTTTGCGCCGGTGTTTGAACAGGCGGCCGGGCAGTTGGAGGGCAAGTGCAGGCTGGCCAAGCTGGACAGCGAGGCCAATCAGCAGTTGTCGGCGCAGTTGGGGATTCGTTCGATCCCCAGCTTGATTCTGTTCAAGAACGGCCGCGAAGTGGCGCGCCAGAGCGGGGCGTTCCCGTTGCCGCAGTTGATGAGCTGGTTGCATAGCCAGGGGGTGTAGCCGGACCTGGAGAACAATGCTCGACAGTGTGGGAGGGGGCTTGCCCCCGATGGCAGTGGGTCAGCACCAGATGAGCTGGCTGACACACCGCTATCGGGGGCAAGCCCCCCTCCCACCTTTGACCGAGTTTTACCTTCAGGCCACGGGGACTTCGCGGTCTATCACCTGGCCGACCAGCAATACGCCCAGCTCGCTCAATTGGTGGATAGCCAGGGCCACGTCGCGGTGTTCGCCGGTGAGGTCATTGGAAAGGTTGAGCAATAGGGTGCGGACGGAGGAGAAGGTTTCGTAGCTGTTGAGGATGAGGGTTTCGGTGGGGAGGTTGGGCGTAGCGGTATAAAGGTTAACCATGGATCGTCTCCGAGTAGGGGAGCCACAACCAGCCGCTACTAAACGGAGGGTGGCAGCTGTACGCAGGTTAGTAGACCGGGGAGACGCAACCGGCGCGCTCGAAAGCGCCCTCCGTACAGCCACCATCAAATTCAGGAAGCTCCTGATCGACGAATTGCCGTACGTCTCACCTCGGGCTACTAAACCCGATCACTGAATATTCAGTGACCGCAGAACCTTAGAGATGCCCATCCAGACGCACAAGCCGGCGGATTCTGGCGTAGCTGTAGGCAGCGATACAAGGCCAAGCCCCTGCTGCCAGACCCTTCCTACAACCTCTGTGGGACAAATCCAATCCCCAACTGAAATGCAATTCAAATGTGGAAGGGAGCAAGCCCCTCCCACAGATCAGGCGTTTTCCAGCAGGTTATGCAGCTCCACAAATTGCAGAGTGAGCTTGTGCCGGGGATCCAGGTGAATCAGCGGCTTGTTCTCCTGGTGCGATTCGCGCATGCGCACCGAGCTGGCCAGGTACACCGGCAACACCGGCAAGCCCTCTGCGATCAGTTCATCCAACATCTGCTGCGGCAGGCTCGCCCGCGCCTGGAACTGGTTGACCACGATGCCTTCGACTTCGAGGCCTTCGTTGTGGTCTTCCTTCAACTCTTCGATTTCAGCCAGCAGGCCATACAGGGCCTGGCGCGAGAAACTGTCGCAATCGAAGGGGATCAGCACGCGATCAGCGGCGATCAATGCCGAAACCGCATAAAAATTCAATGCGGGTGGCGTATCCAGGTAAATACGGTCGTAATCTTCGCTCAACTCATCGAGCAGCTTTCGCAACTTGTTGATCTTGTGCTTGGCCTCAAGCTTGGGCTGCAAGTCCGCGAGTTCGGCGGTCGCGGTGATCACGTGCAGGTTGTCAAAGGGTGTTTCGTAGATATCGACCTTGTTCTTCTTCGAAAACGGCCCGGAAGACAGGGTTTGCTTGAAAAAGTCCGCGATCCCCATGGGAATGTCGTCGCCGGTCAGCCCGGTGAGGTACTGGGTCGAGTTGGCTTGTGCATCGAGGTCCACCAACAGGGTTCGATAGCCTTCACTGGCGCTGACCGCCGCCAGGTTGCAGGCGATGCTGGACTTGCCCACGCCGCCTTTCTGATTGAACACCACGCGCCGCATGGAAAAACCTCCGTGTATCAATGAATGTCCGAGTGTAGAGGGCAAAAGCGCCTGTTAGCTACCTCGTTCATCCATGCATGGCTGCATTAACAGCAGGTTGTAGTAACTCGCGTACAAATGAATAGGAACGGTCCGACAATCCAACTCAGCGTCCGGTGAAGGACAATCCGTAAATCTTTCCCACCCATGTGTAATCAGCCGTGAACAATTCTTTACCAAAGTTTGCTAGAACCCCACAGCACCGGGATAATGCGCGCCACTCGGCGATTGCTCCCTGTCCCGGTATTCGGGGCCAAAAGCCGCACACGGAAGCCCGCAGGGGCGGGATAACTTCTCAGTGATCAACTTCAACATCGCCCAATGGCGCGCCTGGGCTCCTGGCCTGGAAAGCGTGGACGACTGGCTCGCCTGGAGCCAGGCCCCGGTGTTGCTGCCTGCCAGCGATGCCTCGCCCGACGTGTCGTTCCTGCCGGCCATGCAGCGCCGCCGCCTGAGCCGCCTGGCGCGCATGGCGTTCAGCGTGGGCTGGCCGCTGGCCGACGGCCTGCAAGCGCTGCCGCTGGTGTTTGTTTCCCGGCACGGCGAAACCCCGCGCACCCTGGACATCCTCAGCGACCTGGCCAACGACCAGCCGCTGTCGCCGACCCAATTCAGCCTGTCGGTGCATAACGCAGTGATTGGCCTGTGGTCGATCCTGCGCAATGAAACCAGCGAAATGACGGCCCTCGCCGCCGCCGGCGATGGCCTGGAGCACGGCATGCTCGAAGCCGCCGCCCTGCTCAACGAAGGCGCTCCGGCGGTATTGCTGGTGATCACCGAAGAACAGCCGCCCGAGGCCTACGCCAGTTGGATCGTTGACGTGCCCTTTCCCTACGCCCTCGGCCTGCTGCTGACGCCAGGCGACGAGTGGCAACTGGAACTCACCACCGGCACTGTCCAACCCACTCAAACCCAGTGGCCCCACGCCCTGAACCTGCTGCGCACCCTGCTTACCAAACAGGGCGCCTGCCAACATGCCTGGAAGAACCGTGTATGGAACTGGCAACGCAAGTCGTGAACGATAAGCCACGGGATGCCTACTACTGGCGCCTGTTCGCCACTGCCGCCAGCTTCTTCCTGTTTGGCGTAGGCGGGTTGTGCCTGCGCTTGCTGGTGT
This sequence comes from Pseudomonas grimontii, assembly GCF_007858185.1. Taxonomy (GTDB): domain Bacteria; phylum Pseudomonadota; class Gammaproteobacteria; order Pseudomonadales; family Pseudomonadaceae; genus Aquipseudomonas; species Aquipseudomonas grimontii. The sequence goes on along the minus strand of NZ_VFES01000002.1, from coordinate 277,530 downwards.
TTCCACTGCTCAGTTGCCTGCCGGGGGATGCCAAGCAGCACCAGCGGCGCGCCCGCCACACCATCAGTTGCCTCTTCTGGTTCTTTATTCGCATGATGCAGCGCCTGGGCATCCTTACTTTCAGCGTCGATGGCGCCGACAAGCTCGGCCGCCCCGGTCAGATGATCGTCGCCAACCATCCGTCGCTGATCGACGTGGTGTTCCTCATCGGCCTGATGCGCCAGACCAATTGCGTGGTCAAGCAAAGCCTGTTTCAAAACCCGTTCATGCGTGGCCCGGTTCGCGACGCGGGCTACATCAGCAATGACGGCAGCGCCGATATGCTCGACGCCGCTGCCGACGCCCTGCGCGCAGGCCAGACGCTGATCATCTTTCCAGAAGGCACCCGCACCCGTCCCGGCATGGCGCCCGCCTTTCATCGCGGGGCCGCCGCCATTGCGCTGCGCGGTGCGACAATCATCACCCCGGTGGTGATCAAGGTCAGCCCCACCACCCTGACCAAGGCCGAACCCTGGTATCGCATCCCGAAATGCCGTTTTCACTTCAGTTTGCGGGTGGGGGCCGATATAGAACCACAGGCGTTCGCAACACTGGGGCCCGCGCCCCAGGCCTCACGCAAGCTCAACGATTACCTGCACCATTATTTTATTAAGGAGCTCGCCGAAGATGAGCGACCAACACAGCCTTGAGTGCGAAATAAAGGCGCTGATCATCGAGGCCCTGGGCCTGGAAGACATCAGCGTCGACGATATCGGTAGCGACCAAACCCTGTTCGGCGAAGGCCTGGGCCTGGATTCGGTAGACGCCCTGGAATTGGGCCTGGCGATCCAGAAAACGTACGGTATCAAGATCGATGCCGACGCCAAGGACACCCGCAATCACTTCACCAACGTGGCCAGCCTTGCGGCGTTCGTCACGGCCAGACAGGCAGCTTGAGACCGGACCATGCAAACTCGTGACGATATTTTCAACACCCTGCGCGATGCCTTGGTGGAACTGTTTGAACTGCCCCCGGAGCGCGTCACCCTCGACGCCAACCTGTATCAGGACCTGGAAATCGACAGCATCGATGCCGTGGACCTGATCGACCATATCAAGCGCCAGACCGGCAAGAAGATCGCCGCCGAAGAGTTCAAGGCCGTGCGCACCGTCAACGACGTGGTTGAGGCGGTGTACCGTCTGGTCCAGCCTGCCGCATGAGCCGGCTGATCGGCCTTGGCCTGTTGCTGGCGGGGCTGCTGTACCCCTTTGCGGTGTATTACGGCACCGAGCACTTTGCGCCGTGGCAATTCGGCCTGCTGCTGGGCAGCCTGTGGCTGTTGCGCGCGGTCACTGGTGCTTCGCGCCCCGGCAGCCGCTGGATGGCGCTGGCGGTGATCGTGTTTTGCCTGGCCCTGGCCTGGTTCGATAACCCGCGCCTGTTGCGCTGGTACCCGAGCCTGGTCAGTGCGTTCATGTTGGCGCTGTTCGGCCTGAGCCTGAAATACGGCCCGCCGATGGTGGAGCGTCTGGCACGCATGACCGACCCGGTACTGCCGCCGCACGCGATTGTGTATACGCGCCAGGTCACCGTGGTGTGGTGCGTGTTTTTTCTGTGTAATGGCCTGCTCGCCGCCGCCCTCACCCTGTGGGCGCCGTTGAGCTGGTGGACGTTGTACAACGGCTTGATCGCCTATGGGCTGATGGGTCTGTTGTTTGCCGTGGAATGGCTGGTACGACAAAGGGTTCGAGGCCGCGTATGAATGGGTTGAATCTTGAGCACCTGTTGCTCGAGCCGCTGGAACAGCGTTGGGTGACCACCGAACCTGCGATGAATCACGCCCAGCTGTGGGAGCACTCCCTGAGCCTGGCGGCCGGGTTGCAAGCGCGTGGTATCCAGCGCCTGGCCCTGCACCTGGAAGACGCAGGCCTGCTGGCGATTGCACTGCTGGGCGCCTGGCGCGCCGGGGCCAGCGTGTTGCTGCCCGCCGATCTGCAACCCCAGACCCGCCAACGCTGGGACGCGGTTGTCGACACCTGGCTGACTGAAGCGGCAGACCTGGACGCGTTGTATCAAGCGCCCTTGAGCCCTGCTGCCCTCGACCTGGACACCTGCCAACTGAGCCTGTGCACCTCCGGCTCCAGCGGCGAACCCAAGCGCATCGACAAGACCCTGCGCCAGTTGGCCAATGAGGTCCGGGCCTTGGAGGTTCTGTGGGGTGCAGACCTGAAAGACGCCTGCATCATCGGCAGTGTCGCCACCCAGCACATCTACGGTTTGCTGTTCCGCGTGCTGTGGCCGCTGTGCGCCGGTCGCACCTTTGTGCGCCGCCAGCTGGCTTTTCCGGAAGACATGCAGCGCGCCAGCCGCGAACACCCGCAATTCGCCTGGGTCGCCAGCCCGGCGCTGCTCAAGCGCATGGGCGACAACCTCGACTGGCCGGCGCTGAGCCAAGTATCGCGGGTATTTTCGTCAGGCGGTGCCTTGCCCATCGAGGCGGCCTGCAGTCTTTACGAGCGCTTGCAGCAATGGCCGACAGAGATTCTCGGCAGCTCGGAAACCGGCGGCATCGCCTGGCGCCAGGGCGCGCAACCCTGGCAGCCGTTCGCCGACGTACACCTGAGCCAGGACGCCGACGGTGCACTGCGCATCGCCTCGCCTTACTTGCCCGTCGGGCATATAGAACAAACCGCTGACGCGGCACGCATTCACGCCGATGGTCGCTTCGAGCTGCTCGGGCGCCTGGACCGTATCGTCAAGCTGGAAGAAAAACGCATCTCCCTGCCGATGTTGGAGCAAGCGCTGATGGCCCACCCGTGGGTCGCCGAAACGCGCCTGGGGGTGGTGCAGGAAAACCGCGCATCCCTCGGCGCCCTGGTGGTGTTGAGCGCCGATGGCTTGCATGCCTTGCGCAATCAGGGCCGACGCAATCTCACCCAAACCCTGCGCCAACATTTGAGCCAGCATTGCGAAGCCCTGGCCTTGCCGCGCCGCTGGCGCCTGCTGCGCCAACTGCCGCTGAATGCCCAAGGCAAACTGCCCCAGGCCGATGTGGCCGCGCTGCTGCTGGCGCCCCGGCCCAAGGCGCCGGAAGTGCTGGAGCAGGTAGAAGCCAACGGCGAATGGACCGTGCAACTCAGCGTCCCGCCGGACCTGGCCTACTTCAGCGGGCACTTCCCGGTAACCCCGGTATTGCCGGGTGTGGTCCAAGTGGAATGGGCATTCAACCTGGGCCAGCAACTGCTCGACCTGCCGTCGACCTTTACCGGCATGGAAGTGCTCAAGTTCCAGCAACTGGTGCGCCCCGGCGACCGTATCGAACTGCACCTGCGCTTCGACCAGGAACGCGGCAAGTTGTATTTCGCCTACCGCAACGGCGTCGCCGCCTGCTCCAGCGGCCGGATCCAATTGGAAGCCGCCCATGCATAACCCTTGCGCCCTGATCCCGGTCTACAACCACGAAGCCGCAGTGCCCGCCGTGGTCCACAGCCTGTTGAGCAGCGGCCTGCCGTGTCTGTTGGTCGACGACGGCAGCAGCCCGGCCTGTGCAGCGGTGTTGGCGCAATTGGCGCGGCTGGACAATGTCACCCTGCTGACCCTGCCGAACAATCAAGGCAAGGGCGGCGCGGTGATGGCAGGCTTTCGCGAAGCGGCGCGCCTGGGCTTCAGCCACGCCTTGCAGGTCGACGCCGACGGACAGCACGACCTGCGCGAAGTCGAGACATTTATCGACGCATCCCGCAGGCAGCCCAACGCGATCATCTGCGGCTACCCGGAATACGACGAAAGCGTGCCCAAGGGCCGTTTGTACGCGCGTTACCTGACCCACGTGTGGGTGTGGATCAACACCCTGTCGCTGCAGATCCGCGACTCGATGTGCGGCTTTCGCGTGTATCCGCTGGCACCAGTGCTGGCCCTGATGGACTCGGCCTACATTGGCACGCACATGGACTTCGACTCCGACATCCTGGTGCGCCTGGCCTGGCGTAACCAGCCGATGCGCTGGCTGCCGACCCAGGTGCATTACCCTGCCGACGGCCTGTCGCACTTCCGCCTGTTCCGCGACAACGTACGCATCAGCGCCATGCACACCCGACTGTTCTTCGGCATGTTGGTGCGTGCACCGCTGATCCTGTGGCGACGGTGGCAGGCATGAGCGACAGCACCAAGCATTGGGCCGACCGCGAAGAGCGCGGCAGCTACTGGCTGATGAAATTCACCGCCCTCGCCGCCAAGGTCCTCGGCCGCCGCCTGCTGAGCCCGGTGCTGTATGGCATCGTGTTGTACTTCTTCCTGTTCAGCCGCACCGCGCGCCAGAGCACCTGGCAATACCAACAACGCCTGGCCGACTGGAGCGGACGCGATGAACTACGCCCCAGCCAGCGCAAAGTCTTCGCCCAGTTCATGGCCTTTGCCGACGCCCTGCTCGACAAGCTCGACGTGTGGAACGGCAAGCTGCGCCTGGAACAGATCGAGATCAACGACCCGGCGAAACTGCGCGGGCGACTGCGTGGCGGGCGCGGGCAGATGCTGGTCGGCGCACATTTGGGCAACCTCGAAGTGTGCCGCGCGCTGGCGGAAATCGGCGAACAGGTCACCATGAACGTGCTGGTGCACACCAAGCACGCCGAACGCTTCAACCGCCTGCTGGGCGAAGCCGGGGCCACCCACTTGCGCCTGATCCAGGTCAGCGAGCTGGACCCGGCCACCATGCTGTTGCTCAGCCAGCGCCTGGACGACGGCGAATGGCTGGCGATTGCCGGCGACCGTGTGCCGTTGCATGGCGGGCGCACGGTGCGCGTGGATTTCCTCGGCCATGACGCTGCCTTCCCCCAAGGCCCGTGGCTGCTGGCGGGCCTGCTGAAATGCCCGGTCAACCTGCTGATGTGCCTGAAACACCAGGGCCGCTATCGCCTGACCATCGAGCCCTTCGCGCAATTGATCGAATGGAAACGCAGCACCCGCGAGCAGGTCATTGCCCTGTGGACCGCGCGCTACGCCGCACGCCTGGGCCAGTTCTGCCTGGAAGCGCCCCAACAATGGTTCAACTTTTACCCTTTCTGGAAGACCGATGACGACGCATCTTGAGCCGGTAACCTTTGGCGAACGCCCCCTGCGCATCGAAGACGTGCTGGCCCTGGCCAACCGTCAGGTGCCTACCCAGCTGCAAAGCGATGCCGCGTATCGCCAGCGCATTGCCAAGGGCGCGCAGTTCCTCGACTCGTTGCTGAACAAGGAAGGCGTGATCTACGGCGTAACCACCGGCTACGGTGACTCCTGCGTGGTCGCGGTGCCGTTGCAACACGTCGAGGCCCTGCCGCGTCACCTGTACACCTTCCACGGTTGCGGCCTGGGCAAGTTGCTCGACGCCCAAGCTACCCGTGCCGTGCTGGCGGCGCGCTTGCAGTCGCTGTGCCACGGTGTCTCCGGGGTGCGCGTGGAACTGCTGGAGCGCCTGCATGCGTTCCTCGAACACGACGTGCTGCCGCTGATCCCGGAAGAAGGCTCGGTGGGCGCCAGCGGTGACCTGACGCCGCTGTCCTACGTGGCCGCGACCCTGTCCGGCGAGCGCGACGTGCTGTTCCGTGGCGAGCGTCGTCAGGCGGCCGACGTGCACCGCGAACTCGGCTGGGAGCCGCTGGTACTGCGCCCCAAGGAGGCCCTGGCGCTGATGAACGGCACCGCCGTGATGACCGGCATCGCTTGCCTGGCCTTCGCCCGCGCCGACTACCTGCTGCAACTGGCCACGCGCATCACCGCACTGAACGTGGTGGCGCTGCAAGGCAACCCGGAACACTTCGACGAGCGCCTGTTCGCCGCCAAGCCACATCCGGGGCAGATGCAAGTCGCCGCCTGGCTGCGCAAGGACCTGGCGATCGACGCGCCGACCGCGCCGCTGCATCGCCTGCAGGACCGCTACTCACTGCGCTGCGCGCCGCACGTGCTCGGTGTGTTGGCGGACAGCCTGAACTGGCTGCGTTCGTTTATCGAGATCGAACTGAACAGCGCCAACGACAACCCGATCATCGACGCCGAAGAAGAACGCGTGCTGCATGGCGGGCATTTCTACGGCGGGCATATCGCCTTTGCCATGGACAGCCTCAAGACCCTGGTGGCCAACGTCGCCGACCTGCTCGACCGCCAGCTCGCGCTGCTGGTAGACGTGCGCTACAACCACGGCCTGCCGAGCAACCTGTCCGGCGCACCGGCTGACCGCGCGATGATCAACCATGGCTTCAAGGCCGTGCAGATCGGCACCAGCGCCTGGACCGCCGAAGCCCTGAAAAACACCATGCCGGCCAGCGTGTTCTCGCGCTCCACCGAATGCCACAACCAGGACAAGGTGAGCATGGGCACCATCGCCGCCCGCGATGCGATCCGTGTGCTGGAGCTGACCGAACAGGTCGCCGCCGCCACCCTGCTCGCCGCCAACCAGGGCGTGTGGCTGCGCGCCCAGGCCAACGACGCACGCCCGTTGCCGCCGGCTCTGGCGGCCATGCATGCAGAGCTGGCCCAGGACTTCCCGCCGGTCATCGAAGACCGCGCCCTCGAAGGCGAACTGCGCCTGTGCCTGCAACGCATCGCCGAGCAACACTGGAGGCTGCATGCGTAGCCCTGGCGTATTACACAGCGACACCGAAATCCTCGTGCCGTTTTTTGACGTCGACACCATGAACGTCGTCTGGCACGGGCATTACGTGAAGTACCTGGAAGTCGCACGCTGCGCGCTGCTGGACAAGATCGGCCACAACTACACGGCGATGCTCGAAGCCGGCTACGCCTGGCCGGTGATCGACATGCAACTGCGCTATGTGCGCGGCGCGATGTTCGGCCAGACGATCAACGTGCGCGCCAGTCTGGTGGAGTGGGAGAACCGCTTGAAGGTCAACTACCTGATCACCGACCTGGCCAGCGGCGAGCGCCTGACCCGCGCCAGCACTGTGCAAGTGGCGGTGGAAATCGCCAGTCGCGAGATGCAGCTGGCCTCGCCCAAAGTATTCACCGACGCCGTCGACAGGGCCTTGTCATGAAACTGATCACCTTCCTCGGCGCGTTGCTGCTGTCGCTTCAAGCCCAGGCCTTCGACCTGCAACAACTCAGCGACCAGTTGGCCAAACCTTCAGTGATCCACGGCAGCTTCATCCAGGAAAAACACCTGCGGGCGCTACCGCAACCGCTGGTCAGCAAGGGCACCTTCGTCCTGGCCAAAGACCACGGCCTGCTGTGGCTGCTGAAAACCCCACTGCAACAGGACTACCGCATCAGCGCCCAGGGCATCGCCCGTCGTGACGCGAATGGCTGGCAGCTGCTGCCGAACAAGAGCGCCGGTGCCGAACAGAACCGTCTGTTCCTCGCCGTGCTCCAGGGCGACAGCAGCGGCTTGCAGCGTGACTTCGAGCTGCAACTGCAAGGCGAAGCCCAGCAATGGAAACTCACGCTGATCCCGCGCTCGCTACTGCTCAAGCAGGTATTCACCCAGATCAATATCGACGGCGGTGAGCTGGTACACACCATCGAACTGCTGGAAACCCAGGGCGACAGCACCTTGCTGCGCATGCAGGACAGTACGGCCAGCCAGCCGTTGAGCGACGCGGAGCAACATGACTTTGCCCAGTGAGCGCCTGCTGCCCCGCCTGTTCCTGATCCTGCTGGTGGCCGTGCTGGCCCTGGCCGGCTGGCAATGGCGCCACGGTGCACCGCTGTCGGCCAACCTGATGGAGCTGGTCCCGGGCAGTACGCCGGATGCCTTGGAGTTGCAGGCCGAACAGCGCATGCAGGAGCCGCTCAACCGCGAAATGCTGGTATTGGTGGGGCACGCCGATCGCCAACAAGCGGTGGCCGTGGCGCAGCAATTGGGCGAGCGCTGGCAGGCCAGCGGCCTGTTCGAGAAGGTCCAATGGAACCTGCAAGCCGACCTGCCGGCGCTGCGTGAGCAGTTGCTGCGCGGGCGGCTGGCGATGCTCTCGGCCAAGGACCGCGAACAACTGATCGACCACCCCGACGCGTTCATCCAGCAACGGGTGCAGTCGCTGTTCGACCCCTTCACCGGCTTCAGCCTGGTGCCGAGCCAGGACGACTGGCTCGGCCTGACCGGACGCATCCAGAACAGCCAGCCGCAACACGGCTCGGTGCAACTGGACATCGGCAGCGGCGCCTTGATCGCCGACGCCGACGGCAAGAGCTGGGTGCTGCTGCGCGCACGTACCACCGGCAATGCCTTCGACATGAAACTGCCGCTGCAAGTGGCGGATTTGCTCCAGGCCAGCCGCACGCAGGCCGGCGAACACGGCGCGCAATTGCTCGCCGCCAGCGGTTTGCTCTACGCCGCCAATGGCCAGCAGCAGGCCACGCGGGAAATCACCTGGGTTGGCGGTGGCGCCACTGTCGGCATCCTGCTGTTGCTGTTGCTGGCGTTCCGCCGCTGGCGAGTGCTGCTGGCGTTCGTACCAGTGCTGGTGGGCATGCTGTTTGGCGCCGTCACCTGCGTGGCGCTGTTCGGCCATATGCATGTGATGACCTTGGTGCTCGGCTCCAGCCTGATCGGCGTCGCGGTGGATTACCCGCTGCACTACCTGTCGAAAAGCTGGAGCATGACCCCCTGGCGCAGTTGGCCGGCATTGCGCCTGACGCTGCCAGGGCTGAGCCTGAGCCTGGCCACCAGTTGCATCGGCTACCTGGCGCTGGCCTGGACGCCGTTTCCGGCCTTGACGCAAATCGCGGTGTTCTCCGCTGCGGGGCTGGTCGGCGCTTACCTGTCAGCGGTATGCCTGCTGCCGGCTTTGCTCAAGGGTGTCGAACTGCGCCCGGCACAATGGCCGCTGCGCATCGCCGAGTGCCTGTGGCTGGTGCGGGCCTCCTTGCTCAAGCGCGTGCCGAGCCCATTTTTGCTGGCGTGGGTGCTGCTGTTCTGCGCCGGTGGCCTGTGGCAGCTGAACAGCAAAAACGATATTCGCCAGTGGATCGGCGCGCCGCCGCAATTGCTGCAAGAGGCGCAGGCGGTGGCACGCATTACCGGCTTCCAGCCCACCAGCCAGTTTTTCCTGATCCGGGCGGATAACCAGCCGCAGTTGCTGGAGCGGCAAGCCGCCCTGGGCCACCGCCTGGACCAACTGGTGAATATGGACAAGCTTCAGGGTTACCTGGCGCTCAACCAACTGGTCAGCCTACCCGCCGAGCAGCAACAACTGCGCGATGCCCTGAACACACTCCCACACCATTGGCAGCCGCTGTTGGACCTCGGCGTGCCCGCCAGTGCCCTGCAAGCCGAAGTCGCGCAACTGCAAGCGCTGCCCACCGAAGACATCGACGCTGCGCTGGCGGGCCCCTTGGCCGAACCCTGGCGCACGCTGTGGCTCGGCCCGGTGGACGGCGGTGTCGCGGCCATGGTCAGCCTGCAGGGCCTGAACAACCCGGCGCTGCTGCGGGTGCAAGCCGTGGACCTACCCGGCGTGCAGTTGGTGGATCGCCTCGGTGATTTGAACCGTGTGTTCGCCGACACGCAGATCAGCGCCGCCGAATTGAAGCTGATGTCGTGCGTATTGATCGTGCTGTTGCTGATCCTGCCGTTCGGCTTTGGCGGTGCCTTGCGCATCGTCGCCCTGCCGCTGCTGGCGGCGCTGTGCAGCCTGGCCAGCCTGGGTTGGCTGGGCCAGCCGTTGACCCTGTTCAGCCTGTTCGGGCTGCTGCTGGTCACGGCCATCAGTGTTGATTATGCGATTTTGATGCGCGAACAGATCGGCGGTCCTGCTGTCAGCCTTTTAGGGACGCTGCTGGCAGCGCTGACGACCTGGTTGTCGTTCGGCCTGCTGGCCGTGTCCAGCACACCAGCAGTGAGTAATTTCGGCCTGTCGGTCAGCCTGGGCCTGGCATTCAGCTTTATGCTGGCGCCCTGGGCCGGCCAACGGAAACATGCCTCATGAATGTGATTATCGCCAAAGCGGCAAGGAGCCCTCGTGCCCATAGTTGAAATGGAACGTCGCCAGGTCGTGGTGATTGGTGCCGGGCCCTCCGGCGCGATTGCCGCCGCACTGCTCAAACGCAAAGGGCATGATGTATTGATCATCGAGCGCCAGCATTTTCCGCGCTTTTCGATCGGTGAAAGCCTGCTGTCGCACTGCATCGATTTCATCGAAGAAACCGGCATGCTCGACGCCGTGCAGGCCGCGGGTTTCCAGGTAAAAACCGGTGCCGCGTTTGCCTGGGGCGAGCGTTACAGCGCATTTGATTTCGGTGACACCTTCAGCAACGGCAAGCCGACCACCTTCCAGGTGCAGCGCGGCGAGTTCGACAAGTTGCTGGCCGATCAGGCCGCACAGCAAGGCGTTGACATCCGCTACGGCGAAACCATCGTCGGCGTGGATTTCTCCGGTGAGTGCCGCTACCTGCATGTGCGCCGCGAGAACGGCAGCGAGTACCACATCAAGGCCAAGTTCGTGCTCGATGCCAGCGGCTACGGCCGCGTACTGCCGCGCCTGCTCGACCTGGAGGCGCCGTCGAATTTCCCGCTGCGCCAGGCAGTGTTCACCCACGTTGAAGACCGCATCGAACACCCAGGCTTCGACCGCACCAAGATTCTGATAACCACTCACCCTACCAAGCGCGATATCTGGTTCTGGACCATCCCGTTCAGCAACGGTCGCTGCTCGGTGGGCGTGGTCGCGGCCAAGGAGCATTTCGACGGTCGCGACGCTGACCTCGACGCCTGCCTGCGCGGCTTTATCGACGAAACCCCGAGCTTGTCCGGCGTGCTGCATAACACCGTATGGGACACGCCAGCGCGCACCATCGGCGGCTACTCGGCCAACGTCAAAACCCTGCACGGCCCAGGCTTTGCGCTGCTGGGCAATGCGGCGGAATTCCTCGACCCGGTGTTCTCCTCCGGCGTGACCATCGCCATGCGCTCGGCGAGCATGGCCGCTGGCGTGCTGCATCGTCAGCTCAAAGGCGAGACCGTGGATTGGCAAACCGAGTTTGCCGAGCCGCTCAAGCGCGGTGTCGACACCTTCCGCTGCTACGTCGAAGGCTGGTATGCGGGGACGTTCCAGGATGTGATTTTCCACCCCGACAGTTCGCCGGAGATTCGCCGGATGATCAGTTCAATCCTCGCGGGTTACGCGTGGGACGAACGCAACCCGTTTGTCAGCGAGCCCAAGCGGCGGTTGCGGATGTTGTCGGAAATTTGTGCGAGTGAACCGGTATGACGTCTCAATACCTGAGTAAAAACTACGTCGAAGAAACCAAGTTCGGCTTCTGGTTCCTGCGCAGCCACACCTGGCAGCACCATGTATTGCGTGTGGCAATCAACGACCTGCGCAGCCTGTTCACCGATCCCCTGCCCGAGGCGCCGGTGCTGCTGGACGCTGGTTGCGGCCAGGGCAAGTCGTTCCAATACCTGCAGCAGGTGTTTACCCCTGAACGCCTGATCGGCCTGGATGCCGACCCCCACAGCCTGGAACTGAGCAAGGCCGAAGCCGCGCGCCAGGGCCTGGCCGTCGAATTGATCGGCAGCGACTGCGCCACCCTCGATGTGCCGGACGCCAGCGTCGACATCCTGTTCTGCCACCAGACCTTCCATCACCTGGTTGAACAGCATCGCGCACTCAAGGAGTTTTACCGGGTGCTCAAGCCCGGCGGTTACTTGCTGTTTGCCGAATCCACCGAAGCCTATATCGACACCTGGGTCATTCGCTGGCTGTTCCGCCACCCCATGCATGTGCAGAAAAGCGCCGAAGAGTACCTGGAGATGCTCCGCGAGCAGGGCTTTGAGTTCGGCCCGCAGAACGTTTCGTACCCGTACCTGTGGTGGAGCCGTTCCAGCGACTTCGGTCTGCTGGAGCGCTGGGGCCTGCGTACTCCGCCGCCGGTGGGTCAGCGTGAAGAAACCCTGGTCAACTGCGTAGCACGCAAACCCCTGGCGAGCGCCGCACCATGATGCGCGCCCTGTTGATCGGTTGCCTGTTGCTGCTGAGCGCCTGCGCCAGCCAGCCGCCGCTGCCTGAAAAAACCCCGGCCCTGGCCTTGCCGATACAACTGCACGTGCAGCGCCTGGCAGACGGCCAGAGCCAGGACTGGCTGCTGGTGATCCAACGCGAAGGTGGCGCAATCCGTTGGTCGATGATGGACCCGCTGGGCATTCCCCAGGCCCGGCAAAAACTGATCGATGGCCAATGGCAGGCCGACGGTCTGCTGCCGCCCAATCCCCAGGCGCGCGAGCTGTTTGCCGCACTGTTGTTTGCCTTGACCTCGGCGGATGACGTGCGTGCGCTCTATCCCGGCGCCCAGGCGATGGACCTTACGCGTACCCTTCCGGGCCATTGGCAGATCGTGTATCAGTCCTCCGAAGTGTTCAGCGTGAACATGGCCGGTCAGCCGTTGAGCTACCGCATCACACCACTGGGTACCGCGCGATGACCGCCTACCTCAACGCCCTGGGCGTAATCTGCGCCCTCGGCCGGGGCCAGGCCGAGGTGAGCCGCAGCCTGTTTGCCGGCGACTGCTCGGGGATGCGCGCCGAAAGCGGCTGGGTGCCGGAGCGCACGCTGCCGGTAGGCAGTGTGCACGGCGAGCTGGCGACCATCCCGACGGAACTCGGCCAGCAAAGCAGCCGCAATAACCAACTGCTGCTGGAAGCGGCGTTGCAGATCGAGGGCGAGATTCGCCAGGCGATCCACCGTTATGGCGCCTCGCGGGTCGGGATTGTGCTCGGCACCAGCACCTCGGGCATCGACGAAGCCAGCCGCGGTATAGCCCAATACCTGCGCGACAGGCACTTCCCCAGCGACTACGACTACCAGCAACAGGAACTCAGCGCCCCGGCGAACTTCCTCGCCGACTGGCTGCAACTGAGCGGCCCGGCCTATGTGATTTCCACCGCCTGCACCTCCAGCGCCCGGGCCTTGATGAGCGCACAACGCCTGCTCGACCTGGGGGTGTGCGACGCGGTGCTCTGCGGCGGCGTCGACAGCCTGTGCAAGCTGACCCTCAACGGGTTCGGCGCGTTGGAAGCGGTGTCCAACGCGCGCTGCAATCCGTTCTCGGTGAACCGCAACGGCATCAATATCGGCGAAGCGGCGGTGCTGTTCCTGATGACTAAAACGCCGGCGGCGATCGCCCTGCTGGGCAGCGGTGCGAGTTGCGATGCGCACCATATTTCCGCGCCGGAACCCACCGGCAAAGGCGCGTTGCAGGCGATGCGCAAGGCACTGGCCAGCGCGAAAGTGCAGCCCGGGCAGATCGGCTACCTGAACCTGCACGGCACCGCCACCCAACACAACGACGCCATGGAAAGCCTCGCCGTCGCCAGCCTGTTCCCCGAAGGCGTGGCCTGCTCGTCGACCAAACCCATGAGCGGCCACACCCTGGGCGCGGCCGGTGCGCTGGAAGCCGCGTTCTGCTGGCTGAGCCTGGCCCACGGCCGGGTGCCGCCGCATGTGTGGGACGGCCAGGCCGACCCCACGCTGCCCGCCTTGCGATGGGCACTCAGCGGCGAAACCCTGGAAAAACCCTGCCTGATGAGCAACTCGTTTGCCTTCGGTGGCAACAACGTCAGCCTGATAATTGCAGAGGCCCCATGACCGATTGGCCACTCGCCGAACTGCTGCCCCACGCGGGCGACATGATCCTGATCGACCAGGTGCTGTCGTTCGATGAAGAGCAGATTCGCACCCGCCTCACCGTCAAGCCCGACGGCCTGTTCAACCGCCCTGACGGCAGCCTGCCGGCCTGGGTCGGCATCGAGTTGATGGCGCAGAGCGTCGCCGCCTACGCCGGCTGCCGCGCCCGTCAAAAGGGTGAAGCGGTGGAACTGGGCTTCCTGCTCGGTACACGTAAGTTCGAGTGCAACGTGGAACACTTCCCGGCCGGCACCGAGCTGAGCATCCACGGCCTGCGTTCCCTGGAAGACGACAACGGCATGGGTGTGTTCGAATGCCACCTTACCGGTAGCGGTATCCAGGCCAGCGCGCGCCTGAATGTATTTAGACCGCCCCAGGCGGCCAACTATTTAGATGAATCGAAGGACGAAACGCCATGACTGAACCCGTACTGGTCACCGGCTCCAGCCGTGGTATCGGCCGCGCCATTGCCCTGCGCCTGGCCCAGGCCGGGCATGACATCGTGCTGCATTGCCGCAGTGGCCGGGCCGAAGCCGACGCGGTGCAGCTCGAGATCGAGTCCCTGGGCCGCCAGGCGCGGGTGCTGCAATTCGACGTGGCGGACCGCGCCGCGTGCAAGGAAATCCTTGAAGCCGACGTGGAGCAACACGGTGCTTATTACGGCGTGGTGCTCAACGCCGGCCTGACCCGCGACGGCGCCTTCCCGGCCTTGTCGGAAGACGATTGGGACGTGGTGCTGCGCACCAACCTCGATGGCTTCTACAACGTGCTGCACCCGGTGATGATGCCGATGATTCGTCGGCGCGCCGCCGGGCGCATTGTGTGCATCACCTCGGTCTCCGGGCTGATCGGCAACCGTGGCCAGGTCAACTACAGCGCCTCCAAGGCCGGCCTGATCGGTGCGGCCAAGGCCTTGGCCATCGAGTTGGGCAAGCGCAAGATCACCGTCAACTGCGTTGCGCCCGGCTTGATCGATACCGCCATGCTGGATGAGAACGTACCGGTGGAAGAACTGATGAAGATGATCCCGGCGCAACGCATGGGCACCCCGGAAGAAGTCGCCGGCGCGGTGAATTTCCTGATGTCGGCCGAAGCCGGCTATATCACGCGCCAGGTCCTGGCCGTGAATGGAGGCCTGTGCTGATGAAACGTGTAGTCGTCACCGGCATGGCCGGCATAACCTCCCTGGGCGGCGATTGGGAGACGATCTCGGCCAACTTCCGCGCCAACCGCAGCGGCATCCGGCGCATGGATGAGTGGGAACGCTTTACCGAATTGAACACGCGCCTGGCCGGGCCGGTCGATGATTTCGTCGTGCCCGCCCACTGGACGCGCAAGCAGCTGCGCAGCATGGGCCGCGTCTCGCGCCTGGCGGTGTGGGCGGCAGAGCAGGCGCTGAAGGACGCTGGTTTGCTCGGTGACGAGTCGATCAAGGACGGGCGCATGGGTGTGGCCTGTGGCTCGTCCACCGGCAGTACCGATGAGATCAAGGCCTTCGGCAATATGCTGCTGAACTCGGTGGCCGAGGGGCTGAATGCCAACTCCTACGTGCGCATGATGCCCCACACCACGGCGGCGAATATCAGCATCTTCTTTGGCCTCACCGGGCGGCTGATCCCCACGTCCAGCGCGTGCACCAGCGGCAGCCAGGGCATCGGCTATGCCTATGAAGCGATCAAGTTCGGCCGCCTGCCGTTGATGCTCGCCGGCGGCGCTGAGGAGCTGTGCCCCACCGAGGCCATGGTGTTTGACGCACTGTATGCCACCAGCCTGAAGAACGATGCGCCACAGACCAGCCCACGCCCCTACGACAGCGGCCGCGATGGTTTGGTGATCGGCGAAGGCGCCGGCATGCTGGTGCTCGAAGAGCTGGAACACGCACTGGCGCGGGGTGCGCATATCCATGCCGAGATCGTCGGTTTCGGCAGCAATGCCGATGGCCAGCACACCACTCGCCCGGAACAGAAAACCATGCGCCGCGCCATGGAGCTGGCCCTGGAAGACGCCGGGCTCACCCCGGACGCCATCGGCTACGTCAACGGCCATGGCACCGCCACCGACCAGGGTGACATCGCCGAAACCCAGGCCACCAGCAGCCTGTTCGGCAGCCACATGCCCATCAGTTCGCAGAAAAGTTTCCTCGGTCACACCTTGGGCGCCTGCGGTGCGCTGGAGTCATGGTTCAGCATCGAGATGATGAACCGCGACCAGTACGTGCACACCTTCAACCTGGACTCAGTCGACCCGCAATGCGGCGAGCTGGATTACCTGCAGGGTGAATTTCGCGAGATGCACCACGACTACGTGATGAACAACAACTTTGCCTTTGGCGGCGTCAACACGTCGCTGATCTTCCGCCGCTGGTCCTGACTTTTTAATCGATTGGAGAATACGGAATGTCTTCCTTGCTACGCGCTACGCTGATCACCCTGGCCCTGCTGACCACCGCCGGTTGCACCAGCAAACCGATCCTCAACACCCAGCACGACCTGCCGGCCAACGCCCAGGTCAGCGAAGAGAAAATGAAAACGGTGATCGTCAACGCCCTGCAAAAACGCGAATGGAACGTGCAGCGCCTGAGCCCGCAACTGGTACAGGCCGAGATCACCGTGCGTAACCAGTATTACGCGGCCATCGACATCCGCTACACGCGCAACAGCTACGCCATCACCTACCGCGACAGCCGCGAGCTGGGCTACAAGGACGGCAAGATCCATCGCAACTACAACCGTTGGGTAAACAACCTGGACAACGACATCATGGCGGGATTGCGCAACAATGGCGTGAGTGGTGAGGCAGGGTCGGCGGCGCAGTTGTTTGAGCAGACGGGAACATCTAAGTAAAACCAAAGCCAGGCACATCCTCTGTGGCGAGCGGGCTTGTCGAATCGTCGCACCGCCCGCTCGCCACCAACAACTCCACAAACGCCTTCGCCATCGGCGTTTGTGCGCCTTTGCGTTGCACCAGCCATACCGCCGTCACCGCCTCCTGATCCAGCAACGTGCGATAGACCACGCCATCGATCCGTATCCGTTGGTATGACGCCGGCAACACCGACACGCCCAAGCCCGCCGCCACCAAACCGATAATGGTCATCGCCTCCCCCGCTTCCTGGGCGAAGTGCGGGCTGAAGCCGGCATCGCGGGCCAGGTTGAGCAGTTGGGCATACAGGCCGCTGCCGTAGGTGCGCGGGAAAAACACAAACGGCTCCTGCGCCAGTTGCGCCAGATAGAGGCCGCGCTCGCTGCCCTCCACCAACGGATGACCGGCGTTCAATACGGCCACCAGCGGTTCACGCATCAGCTCGATCACACTCAACGAGTCCGGCAGCGGCAATGGGCGCATCAGCCCAACCTGAATCGACTCATCCACCAACGATTCGGCCACTTCGGTGCTGCTCATTTCCTGCAGGTTCAGGTGCACGGCCGGGAAGGCCTGGCGAAACGCAAAGATCGCCTGCGGGATGCTGGAGTTGAACGGTGCCGAAGAGGTGAAGCCGATCTTCAGCTCGCCCAGCTGCCCCAACTGTGCACGGCGGGCCACATCCGCCGCCTTGTCGACCTGGGCCAGAACCAGCCGCGCCTCGTGCAGGAACAAACGCCCGGCCTCGCTCAGTTCAACCCGACGATTGGTACGCTCGAATAACCGCGCGCCCACCTCCTGCTCGAGCGCCTGGATCTGCTGGCTCAGCGGCGGTTGCGAGATGCCCAGCACCTGCGCAGCGCGGCCAAAGTGCAGCTCTTCGGCGACGGCAATGAAGTACCGCAGGTGACGTAATTCCATGCAAACCTCATTAGGTCGTAAAAGCTATCAAACAGGTCGAACAATATATTGGAAAGAATCATTAGCCAGCTATATTCTTTTTTGCATTGCCAGTCCTGGCAGGCTTTTCCTCCCCGAGGTCTCCGTGAAATCTGCTGTCGCTCCATTCGCTCAAGAAGTCCCACCTACCGCCCTGGATGAGGTGGTGGCGCAGCTCAATGACGCGTACATCGAAAAAGGCACGCCGATGTTCATGCGCACGGTGCTCGCGCTGTTCTCCGGCGGCTTCGCCACGTTCGCCTTGTTGTATTGCGTGCAGCCGATGATGCCGGCGCTGTCCCACGAGTTCTCGATCAATGCGGCGCAGAGCAGCCTGATCCTGTCAGTGGCCACGGCGATGCTGGCGCTGGGCTTGCTGATTACCGGGCCGATTTCCGACACCTTGGGGCGCAAGCCGGTGATGGTCGCCGCGTTGTTTTGCGCAGCGCTGGCGACCATCGCCAGCGGCCTGATGCCGTCCTGGGAAGGGATTTTGTTGATGCGCGCGCTGGTGGGCCTGTCCTTGAGCGGCCTGGCCGCCGTGGCGATGACGTACCTGAGCGAAGAGATCCACCCCCAGCACATCGGCCTGGCGATGGGCCTGTACATTGGCGGCAACGCCATCGGGGGCATGAGCGGGCGCCTGATCATCGGCGTGCTGATCGACTTCGTCAGCTGGCACACCGCAATGCTGATCATCGGCGCCCTGGCGCTGATCGCCGCCACGGTGTTCTGGAAGATCCTCCCCGAATCGCGCAACTTCCGCGCCAGCAGCCTCAAGCCGCGCAGCCTGGTGGACGGCTTTGTCATGCACTTCAAGGACGCCGGCCTGCCGTGGCTGTTCCTCGAAGCCTTCCTGCTGATGGGCGCGTTCGTGACGATGTTCAACTACATCGGCTACCGCCTGCTGGCCGCCCCGTATGACCTGAGCCAGGCCGTGGTGGGCCTGCTGTCGCTGGTGTACCTCTCGGGCATCTACAGCTCGGCAAAGATCGGCTCCCTGGCCGACCGCCTTGGCCGCCGTCGCGTGTTGTGGGCCACCATCGTGCTGATGCTTGGCGGTATGGCCCTGACCCTGTTCACCCCGCTATGGCTGGTGGTGCCGGGCATGTTGATCTTCACCTTCGGCTTCTTCGGTGCCCACTCGGTAGCGAGCAGCTGGATCGGCCGCCGCGCGGTCAAGGCCAAGGGGCAGGCGTCATCGCTGTACCTGTTCTGCTATTACGTAGGCTCAAGCATCGCCGGGACAGCGGGCGGATTCTTCTGGCACTTTGCTGGGTGGAACGGCATTGGCGCCTTCATCGTGGCGCTGTTGGTCGGCGCGTTGCTGGTGGCGTTGAAGCTGGCGAAGTTGCCGCCGCTGGCCGCGGCTTGAAAAACCGGCGCCTTGAACGACTACAGCGCCGTAGCGACTGAAAAATAGCCAGAGCTGAGCGGCATTCTAAAGCTCAAGACGAGCTTCCAGACGGTCATCGCGTTTCTCCAGCGTGAGCATGTGGAAGCCCCCCGTGTCCCGTTCCAGTGCCGCCAACCAGTTGAGCAACGCCACTGCCTCGCCGCTGAGGATCAAGCGCAGCCGCTCGCTTTGTACCTCGATCTGATTGACCTCGAGCCCCGCCGCTTCGGCGCTGTCGTGGATGGTTGACGCCGGGGGCAGGGTTGCCGCCTGCCGGGCTTGCAGTGGCTGGGCACGCTGCACTTGCTGCGCCAATACGTGTTGTTGCTGGTAATACCGTTCGGCACCGACCAGCCGCTGCCGGCCGGGTTGCCACACCCCCTGGAACAGCAGCACACCGAGCAAAAACGCCGCCAGTCCTTTGAGTAAAAAGCGATCACGAGGTGACAGCGCCTTCCAGGCTTGCAGAGCTTTCACGACGCGTCCTCCAACACCAACACGGCATGTACGCGATTGCCTTCCTTGCTGGCGTTTTCCACACGCACCGGCATGCCGCTCTGCCGCCCCTGCGCTTGCAATTGCTCCAGCGCACTGAAGCCGTGAGCCGCCAACTCAATTTTCCAGCCGTCGCCGCGTCGAAATTCCATGCGGCGTACCTCCACATCGGCCGCGCCGATTACCTGCTCAGTCAGGCCGACCAGGCGCGCCATCGCTGTCTCGGGCGAGCGCGCGCTTTGCCCGTGCTGCATCACCTTCAGTTGCGCAGCCAGGTCAACAATACGCGTCTGTTCCGGGTACAGCGCCTGGAAGCGCTCCACACTCTGCGCGTGGAGACTACGGGCGTGCCCTTCAAAATACTGAATACGCACCTGCATGAATCCCCAATCGATGACGAATACCAAGGCTGCTGCCAGTGCTGCGGCGGCCCAGGGCCAGGGTTGTCGGGCGCGGTCGAATTCACCCCCCAGCAAATTGATCGGCTGGCCCTGGCCGCCCCACAAGGCGCGCGCTATATACGCCCGGCTCTCGTCTTCGTCCAGCCACTGCAAGGGTTCATCCAGCAACGGTTCCAGCGCCTTGAGTGCCGGAGCAGACATCGCCAGCCGTACGGGCCCGCCCACGACCCGACGGCCATACCAGTCCACGGCGACAGCACAATCATCGGGGAGCAGATCGGCGTCGACATGCACACTGCGCACCTGGATACCAAGCGTCGCCAGCTCATGCAGCAGCGTCTTGAAACGCGCCTTGTGGGTCACCAGTACCGGAAAGCAACCGGCTGCGTCCCGCTGACCGACACTCACATGCACGGCCTCCAGTTCTTCACCCAACTGGTCCTCGATGGCAAAGGCAACAGCCTGGGGTTTGGGCCGACGCTGGGTGGGCCACACCCCGCTGCGCAAGACACTGCACATTTCCATAGGCAACAGCAGTTCAACCGCCTGTCCCTCCAGGTCGTGTGCGGCCTCAATCAGGCGCAGGGGCCGACGGTCATCCGCCGCCCGCCAGACACAACAGGGCCATTCGCTTATGGGGGCCGCCAGGCCTTCGGCACTTAAATGAAGCCAGGTTTTCATAATGCGTTCTCGCTCAGTGTCGGCGTAGGAAAGCGGCGCTGTACGACGCGCCAACGCCCGGTTTTGCGCTCACGCTCAACCTCGCTGGCCAGGCGCAAGCGGCTGGTGCCCAGGCGAACATCAACGTTGATACGGAACCATCGACTGCTGATGCCAAGTCCGTGGCCGGTCACACCCAACCCGGCGATCAAAGGGTCGTGGATGAATGCCTGGACACTTCCATAGCCGGTGGTTGGCCGTTGGTTGACCAAGGCTTCGGCCGTCGGCGGCGACATGCCTTCAAGGGTCGCCAACACCTGTGGCAGGGCGGTGTTGATGTTCAAGCTGGCGTCCTTGGGCAGCAGCGCTACCCAGGGCTCCAGTTGCCTCAAGGTCGCGCCGTCGATACCTGGCAGCAGCCGTAACTGGCTGAGTTCACGCTGCTCCGCCACCGGGCCTGCGGCTCGCAAGTCCAGTGGCGGCAGGCCCAGTGCCGCAAGCAGACGCAACCAGCGCTGCTCAATGAGCCGATCCACTTGCCCCTCGCCGAGCAGCGCGTTGACATTAAAGCGTGCGGACAGGTCTTCGATCTCAAGCGTGATGTGCGCGCCTTGCGTCTCAAAGGGCCAGGTCGCCCGTGCCCACGCCTGGCCCTGATGCACCCGTGAGTTCTCATCGTCAGCTGTCGCTTGCAGTATCTCCAGGGCCCATGCCTCTGCCGACAGCGCCCATTGGCGCAGCTGCACCTGATGGATCTGGCGCGCACTGCTCTGCACCATTAGCTGATGGCTGCGCAACATGCCCGCTGTCAGCAACAACGCCAGGCTCATCACCAGCAACACGCTGAGTAGCGCGACACCCCGCTGGCGGCGTCTCATGGCGGCCCCTGTGGCAGTGGCAGCACACGGCGCACCTGCTCAAAGCGCCCCACCGACAGCACCAGCTCCAGCGCTTGAGGGGGTGCCTGGGCAGCGCCCTTGCCCACCGGCCATTCACTGTGCCATCCGCTGTCGCGGTGAAATAGACGCCAGTTCAACACACGTACATCGTCGAGCAGTTTCTGGCGTTCGACTGTCGACGATTCCAAGCTTCGGCTTTCACGCCACAACACTTGATTGTCCAGGCGGTAGAGCACTTGCTGACGCTCGCTGCGCGGCAAATCCTGCGGGTTGCGCCAGTGACTACGCAGCAACCGCAGGGTCGTGGGGCTGAGGACCAGCACCGAGGAAGCCAACTGCAGCGCATCCCGTTCGATGACGCCAATGGCCCGTTGCAGGCGGCGCAACTCTTGTTCGTGATTGGCCGTGCCCTGTTGCGCGCGCACCACGGTGTCGAACAGGCGCCCACTGGCAAGCCCAAGCAAGGCGAAGATGGCCAGCGCAATCACACATTCGAGCAGCGTGAAGCCTGCCTGCTTATTCATTCCTGGCGGGTATCCAGCCCTGTGTGCGATAGACCGGCTGATCACTGCCCGCAGGGCTCACGCTGATGTCGACCTGAAGCAGGCGCGGATCAGTGGCCGGTACGATTGTCTGGTCGATCACCCAATCACGCCCATCAAAGCGTCGCAGCAGCTGCTGACGTCCGGGCGAACTCGGGTGCAAGCGCAGCTCGCTCAATTGGTTGTCCGCTACCCAGGCGCACTGTATCTGCGCTTGCAGTCGCGCACTCTGGCGCAATGAGTAGTGACTGGCAGTGATCACCGCGCCCGCGAGCGTGGCGAAAATCACCAACGCGATCATGACTTCCAATAAGGTAAAACCACGGGCGTTGGCCTGGCGCCTTTGGCGGCGCCGGTACTTAGCTTTCAATCGACAACTCTCCGACACCGTCACTGACAACGCGCGCCCATACCTGGTCCTCGGACGCAAAAGTCCAGACAAACGCGCTGACTTCATCGCTGCTGAGCATCAGTAATTGCGGCGCGATGCGTTCAAGGCTCACGCGTCGGCCTTCCTGTTCAAGGTGCAATTGCACACCCTCTGCCAAGCGCTGCTCCTCACCCATCGGCCGCCAACCCTGAGGGTCGAGGCGGTAGAGCTGGTACCCGTCACGCCGCACACGCACGCCGTATTCGCGCCCTTCGATCACCGCCTGCTCGCGCACGTGCTGAATCAGTTGCACCACCTCGCCAGCCGCCTGCCGCGCCTGACGGCCAGGGGTGTTGCCGGCCGTCAGACCAACCACGCTCAACACGATGCCGATCAGCGCAATCACCACCATCAATTCCAGCAAGGTAAAACCGCGGCTGTGCCTGGGCACTGACTCAATCTCCCCAGTTGCCGATATCAGCGGCATGGCCCTCGCCACCCACCACGCCATCGGCGCCGAAGGAATACAGGTCATAGCCACCGTTGGCGGAGCGCACACCCGGGTTCAAGTATTGATAGGGCGTCCCCCACGGGTCGACCGGCGTGCTTTTCAGGTAGCCCTGAGGGTTCCAGCTCCTCGGCGCCGGGGTGCCGGCCGGTCGTTTGTTCAAGGCTTCGAGGCCTTGCAAGGTCGACGGGTAGTGGCCGTTGTCGAGACGGTACATCTCCAGGCTGGTCGCGACCGCCTGGACATCGGTTTTGGCTGCTGTCACCTTGGCCTGGTCGGGTCGACCCATGAACTGCGGTACCACAATGGCCCCCAGCACGCCGATGATCACGACCACCACCATGATTTCGATCAGGGTAAAACCCCGTTGGCCCTTAGGCATGTTCACCATTCAATTCACCAGTTGGTTAAGGCTGAGGATCGGCAACAGAATGGCCATGACGATCAGCAGCACCACACCGCCCATCACCACCAGCATTGCCGGCTCAAACAAACTCACCACCAATGTGATGCGGGCAGTGAGGCTTTTTTCCTGCTGTTCGGCGGCGCGCGCCAACATCCCGTCGAGTTCACCAGCGCGTTCGCCGCTGGCGATCATGTGCAACATCAACGGCGGTATATCCCCGCTGGCTTCGAGGCCCCGGGTCAGCGTGCCGCCCTCTCGAACCGAGCGCGCGACATCGTTCATGCGTGCGCGGATGGTCACGTTACCGATCACCGCTGCGGCAATTTCCAGGGCGTCCACCAGGGGCACGGCACTTTTACCGAGGATCGCCAGGGTGCTGGCGAACCGCGCCGCCTCCATCTCACGAAACACACTGCCCAACAGCGGCAGGTGCAGCACCAGGCTGTGCCACTGCCAGCGCCCGCGCGGTTGATGCAAGCGCCAGCGCAACAGCACACCCATGCCCGTCACCAGTAGCGCCAGCACCAGGCCATACGCACGCAAGCCGTGGCTGACGGTGATCATGGCGTGGGTCAGCCAGGGCAATGGCTGGCCACTGTCGACGAAGATCTTCACCACATCCGGCACCACATAACCAAGCAGAAAACCGACGATGGCCATGCAGGCGAACATCAGCAGGGCCGGATACACCAATGCCAGCTGGATCTTTTGCCGGGACGCCTGGCGGGCTTCGGTATAGGTTGCCAACTGCTCAAGCACATGTCCCAAGTGCCCGGAACGCTCGCCTGCAGCGATAGTGGCGCGGAACACGTCGGGAAACGCCCGGGGATAGGCACCAAGGGCCGAGGCCAGGGATTGCCCTTCCATCACTCGCTCACGTACCTGTGAAAGCAGGCTGCTGACCCGCCGCTTCCGGCTTTGCTGAACCACCGCCTGCAGTGCCTGCTCCAGCGGCAACCCGGCCTGAACCAGGGTCGACAGCTGCAACGTCAGTAGCGCCAAGTCACCGGCACCCAGCCCAACCGCTCCCGACCAAGTCGGGCCAACTCGCTCGCGCGCCAGATGCATCTGGCTCGGCAGCAGCCCGCGCTCACGCAACAACTGCCGGGCATGGCGCGGGCTGTCGGCCTCTTGCCGGCCCTTGTACGGGCGACCGTGGCGATCCTGGGCCCGATAGTCATAGCTGGGCATGGCTAGTCCTCCTGGATAACCCGCAACAGTTCATCGACGCTGGTCACGCCTTCAAGCACCCGCCGGCGGCCGTCCTCGAACAAGCTGCACGTACCTCGACGCGCCTCAGCGAGCAACGCTTGTTCACTGGCACCCTGATGAATCTGCGCGGACAGCGCCGGCGTTACCACGACCAACTCGTAGAGGCCGATACGCCCGCAATAGCCTTGGCGGCACTGTTCGCAGCCAACGGACTTGAACACGCGAGGCGCCTTCGCGGGGTCCAGCCCCAGCCGGCGACAGACCTCGGCGTCCGCCACGACGGCGACCTTGCAGGCCGGGCAAAGCCTGCGTACCAAGCGCTGCGCCAGCACGCCCACCAGCGACGACGCCAGCAGATAGGCATCCACGCCCATGTCCACCAGCCGAGTGACGGCGCCGATGGCACTGTTGGTATGCAGCGTCGACAACACCAAATGCCCGGTGAGAGAGGCCTGGACCGCAATTTCGGCGGTCTCACTGTCACGAATCTCACCCACCATCACCACATCCGGGTCCTGGCGCAGGATCGCCCGCAGGCCTCGCGCAAACGTCATCTCGACCTTGGGGTTGACCGGTGTCTGGCCGATGCCCGGCAGGTGATATTCAATCGGGTCTTCGACCGTGAGGATGTTGCGCGTCTGGTCATTGAGATGGGCCAATGCAGCATACAGACTGGTGGTCTTGCCCGACCCGGTCGGGCCGGTCACCAGGAGGATCCCGTGGGGTTTACCCAACAGTTGCTGCAAGTGACCAAGCGTGGTCGGCGCCATGCCCAGGCGGGCCAACTGCAGGCGCCCGGCCTGTTTGTCGAGCAGGCGCAGCACCACACGTTCGCCATGCGCGGAAGGCAGCGTGGAGACGCGTACATCGACTTCGTGCCCTGCCAGGCGCAACGCGATACGACCGTCTTGGGGAATGCGTTTTTCGGCAATGTCCAGGCGCGCCATAACCTTGATTCGCGACACCAACAACGTTGCCAGCTCGCGCCGGGGTCGCAGCATTTCACGCAGTTGCCCATCGACGCGCATGCGCACCACCAGCGTGTGTTCAAAGGTTTCAAGGTGAATATCCGAGGCCTTTTCGCGCACCGCCTCACTGAGCAATGCGTTGATCAGCCGGATGATCGGCGCGTCACCTTGCTGCTCCAACAGATCGGCAGTCTGCGGCACCTGGTCCACCAGACTGAGCAGGTCCAGCTCCTCGTCCAACCCTTGGGCGACATGTTCGGCGGCCGTTTGCCCCTCGCTGTAAATCTTGGCCAATGCCAGGGCGAAGGCTTCATGGGTCAGCAGACGCAGCGGCAATTCGTCATCGCCCAGGCGACGAGCCTCGGCAATCGCGCTCAATGGCGTATCACTGCGCACGCTCAAATACCCATCGTCAATCAGCACGCCAAAACGCCGCGCAAACCCGAAGGGCAACGGCTTCATTGAGCGATCTCCGTCGGCCGGCGCAGGTCGAACAGTTGCGCCGCTTCATCGGGCAGTTGCAAGGCGGTATTGCGTTGCGGACCCGGCTGGTGCTCATCACGCAGGTCTTGATAGCGCGCCTGGCTGATCCCGGAAAGCTGCTGGCCACTGCGCACAATGGTCGGGCGCAGGAACACCATCAGGTTGCTCTTGACCTGGGTATCACGGCGCCAGCGAAACAATGCGCCCAGATACGGAATATCGCGCAACAGCGGCACGCCGCTGGCCTGTGTGCGCACGCTGTCTTTGATCAGGCCTCCGATCACAATGATCTCGCCATCATCCGCGAGGATCGTGCTTTTCAGCGCACGCTTGTTGGTGATCAGGTCAGAGGAGTCGACCCCGGCGACCGCAGGGGCGATATCGGAGACCTCTTGCGCCACTTCCAGGCGCAGGGTCGAGCCTTCGTTGATGTAGGGCTTGATCTTGAGGCTGATCCCGACGTCCTTGCGCTCCACCGTGGTGAAGGGGTTATCCGCACCGCTGCTGTTGGTGGCGTAGGAACCGGTCTTGAACGGCACGTTTTGGCCGACGATAATTTCAGCCTCCTGGTTGTCCAGGGTCAGCAGGCTCGGTGTCGATAACAGGTTACTGCGCGTGTTGCTGGCCAGGGCGGACACCAGCGCACCGAAACGATCGCCGCCCAGCTTGAGCAGGGTACCTTCCGGCAGCACGGTTTTATCATCGAAGTTGAGGGCGCCAAGGATCGGAATGCCGGTGCCGGGGAAGTTTAAAATCCCTTGCGCACTGCCGCGATTGAGCGCCCATTGCACACCGAGCGCCTCGCTGATGTCGCCACTGACTTCTACGATCGCGGCATGAATCAACACCTGGGCCCGAGGTTGGTCCAGCTCTCGCACGATGCCTTCAAGGGTTGTCAGTTGTGCCGCTTCAGCGACAACGACCAAGGCATTCTGGCTTTCGTCAGCCCTGACCATGAATGGCGCGGCGGTCGTTGCGTCTTTCAGGGCAACGGCCGCAGGCTGGGATTTCATCCCCTGGCCCATGGAGTCCAGCACCTCGGCCAATTGCTTGGCGTCGCTATAGCGCAAGCGGATGACCCGGGCATTGTCCAGGCGAGCGGGCGTGACCGTATCCAGGCTGCGTGCCAGTTGCACCAGACGTTGGCGCACAGCCGCCGTGCCCACGATCACCAACCGGTTGCTTCGCGGGTCGGCCAGGACCTGGATGGCATTGTCGACATTTTGCTTGCCGATAGACGCTTCCATCAGCCGCGCAATATCCGCCGCCACGCCATGGCGCAGCTCCACCAGCTCATGGGCATTTTTTGCCCCGGAATCCAGTTGCCTGACAACGTCGCCAATACGTCGCACGTTGCGTGCGGTATCTGTAATCACCAAGGCATTTGCTGAGACCGAGGGGCCGACGTAGCCATTGGCTGAAACCAGTGGCCGCACCAGCCCCGCCAGATCGGCTGCACTGCTGGCACCCAGGGCGATGACTTGCGTGACGAACTGCTGCTCAGCCGAGGTTCGCTCATCGGCATTGCCGGCCTGGGTCTTGGCCTGGGTCGCGGGGACAATCAGGAGCTGATCGCCCTGGTCGATAACACTGAAATCATGAGCGTCGAGCACGCTGTAAAACAGCCGTCGCACACCCTCGCGATCCAATGCTTGGCGCGAGACCACGGTAATGCGTCCCTGGATGTTCGGGGCGAGGATCACGGTCGTGTCGAGGATGGTCGACATTTCCTCCACCACATCGCGCAGTTCGGCGTTGTTCATCGCCAGCTGCCAATGCTGTTCTGCGCCCGATGATTGCCCGGTATACAGCAGCACACCCAACATGAGCGCCCCCAAAACGCCTTTGCGGGTACGCCGGCTGATGGAACTGTTCATGGACCTGATCACTCCTCGGTTATTCACCGGTAGGCCGTAAATGTACGGCGGCAGCCGCCTGGCTGTGCGCGCGGGCAAGCGGCAGGAAGCGGCCGCCTGCGGCATGCAGGCTCAACAGCTCCTCACGACCTTGGCGCCACAACAGCACCTGCGCGGTTTCGACTCGGCGCAGCAGACTACCTCCGGGCAAACGCTCCCCGGTGCGATAAAAACGTGCGCCATCGGCGCCCGCCAGTAAGGCCCGTGATTCGCTGTCGCTGGCGACCACAGTGGCCAGCAGCGTCAGCGGTTCGGCACTGTTCATGACGCCGCCTTGCGCGGTCATGCCAAACACCGTCGCCACTGCCCAGGTGTTGAGCGCTGCGCCTTGCGCTACAGCGACCACTGGAGCGGGCACCGCCTGCACAGCCTGGATCGGCACCTGGCGAAACTGCCACTCCTGCCACCCCAGCGTCAGTCCATAACCCAAGGGCAGCATCAGGAACAACACCTGCAATACCGCCGGCCTCATAACGCCCTCACTGGCAGCGCCTTAGTGGAAATAAGCTTCTGAAAATAAAGTGCACCACACGACATGGCAGCGGCCCTGGATTGGCCAGACGAATACCGCCCACCTGCAACTAAGTCGATACATTCAAATAAGAAAAAACACCCAGGCAAGTTTGAAAAAACTTGCCTGGGTTTATACCGCTACGAGGTCACAGTTGATCCCAGGCCGTTTGCCAGTGATGGCCTACACCCGGTTCGAAACCGTTAGCCGTTGGCAGGTATTGTTTGCAGTAACCCGATACAGGGAACGGTTTGCACTCGTAAACTTCACCGGTTTGCGTATGCAATACACGCGTGCCCGCTTCGTAACTTGCCAACCCCTCAGGAAACACGAAGTGATAGTCCTTCGCGCCACCTTCGCCAGTCAGGTTGACAGGCTGGGTGTCCTGGCGCGTTGTACGCCCATCCACCGTGGTACCGAGCAACGTCATGTGATGCGTGCCCGGCTCACTGCGCACATCCATTTCCAACCAGGTACTGTCGCCCTGCGCGAGCGTCTTGAGGGTACCGACTGGCTTGTTGCCGGCGTCGAACAGAGTGGCCTCGATATTCATGTCGCGGTTGGCGATCATGGCCAGACGCACTTTCGCCCGTCCCTTGTCCAGCACGTACTCAGGGGCAATTGCCGACAGCGCCATACGCACTTGCACATCTTCCTTGACGTCCAGCGTCAGCTCATAGCGAATCACACCACTGTCTTTCTGGGCGTAGAGGTTGTTCTTGCCTTTGACCGGCGCAATAGCGCCCTGCTCATCGCGAATACCTGCCTGAATCAGGCTCTGGGACTGGTTGATTTTTTCCGCCAGCTTGAACGCCCAGTTTTGCGGTTGCCCCTCATCGGCGCTGTCGATCATGACGTCAACAGAGTAAGCCGCACTTTCGCCGGCGGCGGTGAAGGCTCGGGCCTTGACCTTGTCACCCACCAGCAGGGTGGCGGAAGGCGTGATGCTGCCTACGGCACTCCAACCGCCCGGCAACTCGGGTTCGGCCAGGATGTTTACATCGACCACGTTGTAGAACGCCGCATCGGTATCACCGACCGTCCAGATACCCAGGATCACATGTGATCCGTTCTTGTCCTGGGGGATCACACAGGCATGCTTCTGACCACTGATCGGCAGCACGTTGCCGCCGTCCACGGTACAGAACGGCGTGCCCTCGAACGATGCGCGCTTGAGCGGCTCGTTAGGGTTCCAGCCATTACGGGTAATGAAGTACTCATGCTTGGTGGCCGGATGTGCCGCCGTATATGTCCAGTCGAAACTGATGTTTCTGTCCTTGATTTCGGTCTGGTGCCAACGGTTGGCGGACTGGGCGTCCATGGCCGAGAACAGGCCGATACCACCACTGGCGATCTTGCCGTCGACCGGCCCCTGCAACGGCGCACCGCCGACACCGGCGGGAAACCCCTTGAACGTTTCACCGACACTTTGCGGTTCGTATTGTGCACCGCCACACTCTTTGTTCAGGCCTTTCTGGCACAGAAAAGCGCGTGAAGGTGGATCATTCAAGTAACCATGAGCCTGCGCGCTCTGAGCAGGTATCAACAATGCACTTAGCAACGCCAGCGAGGAGACACCACCCCAACGTGACAGGTCTTTTTTAATCATTAAATTCAGGGCCTACTTAACCAGATGATAAAAACCCATATCATTTGAAAATATGGAAAACGTTTTCAAAGGTTTCTGTAATACAAGCAGGACTGAATTTTACGGCTCTAGAAATTATTTAATGTAGGAATAATTGAATATTCTCAATCGAACTTTCCAAAAAAATAAAAACTCTACCTATATGTAAGAAGACTCCTACATATCAAAGAGAACTAAATGATAGATGGCCAGGCGGCAAGAAGGATCCACCCAGCACTACATAACTGATTCAGGTTATTCATTCCGAGTCCCCCCTCTTAGTGAAAGAGGGGGGCTAAGGCAGGAAACTACACGTGATATTGCGCGGACAATTCATGCACCGCTTGCAGGAACGCGCCGGCATGGTCCGGGTTCACTTCCGGGGTAATGCCATGACCGAGGTTGAACACATGGCCGCTGCCTTTGCCGTAGCTGGCCAGGATGCGACCGACTTCGGCGCGGATCGCTTCCGGTTTGGCGTAAAGCACGGTCGGGTCCATGTTGCCTTGCAGGGCGACTTTGTCACCGACACGACGACGGGCATCGCCAATGTCGCAGGTCCAGTCCAGGCCCAATGCATCGGCACCCGCATCGGCGATGCTTTCCAGCCACAGGCCACCGCCCTTGGTGAACATGATGACCGGCACTTTACGGCCTTCGTGTTCACGGATCAGGCCGCTGACGATCTTGCGCATGTAGGCCAGGGAGAATTCCTGGTACGCCGCCGCGGACAGGTTGCCGCCCCAGGTATCGAAGATCTGTACCGCTTGCGCACCGGCCATGATCTGGCCGTTGAGGTAGGAGGTGACCGACTGGGCCAGCTTGTCCAGCAGCAGGTGCATGGCTTGCGGGTTGTCGTAGAGCATGGCCTTGGTCTTGCGGAAGTCTTTCGACGAGCCGCCTTCGACCATGTAGGTGGCCAGGGTCCATGGGCTGCCGGAGAAGCCGATCAGCGGCACGCGGCCGTTAAGCTCGCGGCGGATGGTGCTGACGGCGTCCATCACGTAGCCGAGGTCTTTTTGTGGGTCGGGGATCGGCAGGGCTTCGATATCGGCTAGGGTGCTGACGACTTTCTTGAAACGCGGGCCTTCGCCGGTCTCAAAATACAGGCCTTGGCCCATGGCGTCAGGGATGGTGAGGATGTCGGAGAAGAGGATGGCCGCGTCCAGTTGCGGGTAGCGGTCCAGCGGCTGCATCGTGACTTCGCAGGCGAACTCCGGGTTCATGCACAGGCTCATGAAGTCGCCGGCGTGGGCGCGGCTGGCGCGGTATTCCGGCAGGTAGCGACCGGCTTGACGCATCATCCACACAGGGGTGACGTCCACGGGTTGCTTGAGCAGGGCACGAAGGAAACGGTCGTTCTTGAGGGCAGTCATGTCGGCATCCGCAAAAAAAGTGCGGGCATTTTCTCAGAGCGAGACGGAGAAAGACAGTGACTAGCGACAAGCTACAAGCTGCAAGTGAAAAGCGCTGTTGCTTCAACTTGCCGCTTGCAGCTTATAGCTCGAAGCTGGCGTCGTCAGACGCCCAGGTAATCCAGGATGCCTTCGGCGGCATTGCGGCCTTCGAAGATCGCCGTCACCACCAGGTCGGACCCGCGCACCATGTCGCCACCGGCGAAGATTTTCGGGTTGCTGGTCTGGTGCTTGTACTGGCCTTGTTCCGGGGCCACGACACGGCCCTGGCTGTCGGTCTGGATCTCGAACTGCTCGAACCACGGCGCCGGGCTTGGACGGAAACCGAAGGCGATGACCACGGCGTCGGCCGGGATGATCTCTTCGGAGCCCGGGATCGGCTCGGGGCTGCGACGGCCACGGGCGTCCGGTTCGCCGAGACGGGTCTCGACCACCTTCACGCCTTCGACGCGGTCTTCACCGACAATGGCGATCGGCTGGCGGTTGTAGAGGAATTTCACGCCTTCTTCCTTGGCGTTCTTCACCTCTTTGCGCGAGCCGGGCATGTTGGCTTCGTCACGGCGATACGCACAGGTCACCGACTTGGCGCCCTGGCGGATCGAAGTACGGTTGCAGTCCATTGCGGTGTCGCCACCGCCCAGCACCACGACCTTCTTGCCTTTCATGTCGACGAAATCTTCCGGCGACTTTTCAAAGCCCAGGTTGCGGTTGACGTTGGCAATCAGGAAATCCAGCGCGTCATACACGCCCGGCAGGTCTTCACCGGCAAAGCCGCCCTTCATGTAGGTGTAGGTGCCCATGCCCATGAACACGGCATCGTATTCGGCGAGCAGTTGCTCCATGGTCACGTCTTTGCCAATCTCGGTGTTCAGGCGGAACTCGATGCCCATGCCGGTGAACACTTCGCGACGGTTGCTCAGTACGGTTTTTTCCAGCTTGAACTCGGGGATTCCGAAGGTCAGCAGGCCGCCGATTTCCGGGTTCTTGTCGAACACCACCGGGGTCACGCCGCCACGCACCAGCACGTCGGCACAGCCCAGGCCCGCCGGGCCCGCACCGATGATCGCCACGCGCTTGCCGGTCGGCTTGACCTTGGACATGTCCGGACGCCAGCCCATGGCGAACGCGGTGTCGGTGATGTACTTCTCCACCGAACCGATGGTCACCGCGCCGAAGCCGTCGTTAAGGGTGCAGGCACCCTCGCACAGACGGTCCTGCGGGCACACCCGGCCGCAGACTTCCGGCAGGGTGTTGGTCTGGTGCGACAGCTCGGCGGCGGCGAGGATGTTGCCCTCGGCCACCAGCTTGAGCCAGTTGGGAATGAAGTTGTGCACCGGGCACTTCCATTCGCAATACGGGTTACCGCAACCCAGGCAGCGGTGGGCCTGGTCGGCCGAGTGCTGGGGTTTGAAGGGTTCGTAGATTTCCACGAACTCTTTCTTGCGTTGACGCAACAGTTTCTTCTTCGGATCTTTGCGCCCGACATCGATGAACTGGAAGTCGTTATTCAGACGTTCAGCCATGTTAAAACCTCATCAAACTCTTCAGGCGCATATCACTGCGGGTTGGCACGGATGCTGGAAAGCAACGATTTCAGGTTGGCAGCCTTGGGCTTGACCAGCCAGAAACGACGCAGGTAATCATCGAGGTTTTCGGCGAGGTTACGACCCCATTCGCTGCCGGTCTCCTCGACGTACTCGTCCAGCACGTGCTGCAAGTGGTTCCGGTAGGACTCCATGGCTTCGCCGCTGATCCGCTGGATCTCGACCAACTCGTGGTTGACCCGGTCGACGAAGGTGTTGTCCTGGTCAAGCACGTAGGCGAACCCGCCGGTCATGCCCGAACCGAAGTTGTAACCGGTCTTGCCCAGTACCGCGACAAAGCCCCCGGTCATGTACTCGCAGCAGTGATCGCCAGTGCCTTCGACCACGGTGTGGGCACCGGAGTTACGCACGGCGAAACGCTCACCGGCCGTGCCGGCGGCGAACAGCTTGCCGCCGGTGGCGCCGTACAAGCAGGTGTTGCCGATGATGGCACTGTCCTGGGTCTTGTAGACGCTGCCTTTAGGCGGAACGATGACCAGCTTGCCGCCGGTCATGCCCTTGCCCACGTAGTCGTTGGCGTCGCCTTCCAGGTACATGTGCAGGCCGCCGGCGTTCCACACGCCGAAGCTCTGGCCCGCAGTGCCCTTGAAGCGGAAGGTGATCGGCGCTTTCGCCATACCCTGGTTGCCGTGCTTGCGCGCGATTTCGCCGGAGATGCGGGCGCCGATCGAACGGTCGCAGTTGCAGATGTCGAGGACGAACTCACCACCGCTGGCATCGTTGATCGAGGAGCCGGCCATTTCGACCATTTTCTCGGCCAGCAGGCCTTTGTCGAACGGCGGGTTGCGATCCACCTGGCAGAATTGTGGCTTGTCTGCCGGAATGTGATCGCTGCCCAACAGCGGCGTCAGGTCCAGGTGCTGTTGCTTGGCGGTCTGGCCTTCGAGGATGTCGAGCAGATCGGTGCGACCGATCAGCTCTTCCAGCGAACGCACGCCCAGCTTGGCCAGCCACTCACGGGTTTCTTCGGCGACGTAGGTGAAGAAGTTCACCACCATGTCGACGGTGCCGATGTAGTGATCCTTGCGCAGCTTCTCGTTCTGAGTCGCGACGCCGGTGGCGCAGTTGTTCAGGTGGCAGATGCGCAGGTATTTGCAGCCCAGGGCGATCATCGGCGCGGTGCCGAAGCCGAAGCTCTCGGCGCCGAGGATAGCGGCCTTGATCACGTCGAGGCCGGTTTTCAGGCCACCGTCGGTCTGCACCCGCACTTTGCCGCGCAGGTCGTTGCCGCGCAGGGTCTGGTGGGTTTCAGCCAGGCCCAGTTCCCACGGCGCGCCGGCGTACTTGATCGAGGTCAGCGGCGATGCGCCCGTACCGCCGTCGTAGCCGGAGATGGTGATCAGGTCGGCATAGGCCTTGGCCACGCCGGCGGCGATGGTGCCCACACCCGCTTCTGCTACCAGTTTCACCGAGACCAGGGCCTGCGGGTTGACTTGTTTCAGGTCGAAAATCAGCTGCGACAAATCTTCAATCGAGTAGATGTCGTGGTGCGGCGGTGGCGAGATCAGGGTCACGCCCGGCACTGCATAACGCAGCTTGGCGATCAGGCCGTTGACCTTGCCGCCCGGCAGCTGGCCGCCCTCACCGGGCTTGGCGCCCTGGGCAACCTTGATCTGCAGCACTTCGGCGTTGACCAGGTATTCCGGGGTCACGCCGAAACGGCCAGTCGCAACCTGCTTGATTTTCGAGCTCTTGATCGTGCCGTAGCGCGCCGGGTCTTCACCGCCTTCACCGGAGTTGGAACGCGCACCCAGGCGGTTCATGGCTTCGGCCAGGGCTTCGTGGGCCTCAGGCGACAAGGCGCCCAGGGAAATACCGGCAGAGTCGAAGCGCTTGAGGATCGATTCCAGCGGTTCGATTTCGCTGATGGCCAGCGGCGTGTCCAGGGTCTTCACCTTGAACAGGTCACGGATCATCGACACCGGGCGGTTATCCACCAGCGCGGTGTATTCCTTGAACTTGGCGTAGTCGCCCTGCTGCACGGCGGCTTGCAGGGTGCTGACCACGTCCGGGTTGTAGGCGTGATATTCGCCACCGTGCACGAACTTGAGCAGGCCACCTTGCTGGATCGGCTTGCGCGCGCTCCAGGCTTCGGCGGCCAGGGCTTTCTGTTCGGCCTCGATGTCGACGAAACGCGCACCCTTGATGCGGCTCGGCACGCCACGGAAGCTCAGGTCGCAGACCTCTTCCGACAAGCCGATGGCTTCGAACAGCTGCGCACCACGGTAGGAGGTGACGGTGGAGATGCCCATCTTCGACAGGATCTTCAGCAGGCCTTTGGTGATGCCCTTGCGGTAGTTCTTGAACACCTCGTAGAGGTCGCCCAGTACTTCACCGGTACGGATCAGGTCACCCAGCACTTCATAAGCGAGGAACGGGTACACCGCCGAGGCGCCGAAGCCGATCAGCACCGCAAAGTGATGCGGGTCGCGGGCGGTGGCGGTTTCGACAAGGATGTTGGAATCGCAGCGCAGGCCTTTTTCGGTCAGGCGGTGGTGCACCGCGCCGGTCGCCAGCGAAGCGTGGATCGGCAACTTGCCTGGAGCGATATGACGGTCGGTCAGCACGATCTGGGTACGACCGGCGCGCACAGCTTCTTCGGCCTGGTCGGCGACGTTACGCACGGCGGCTTCAAGGCCGAGGCTCTCGTCGTAGTTCAGGTCGATGATCTGGCGGTCGAAACCTGGGCGTTCCAGGGTCATCAGCGAGCGCCACTTGGCCGGGGACACGACCGGCGAGCTGAGGATCACCCGGGAGGCGTGCTCTGGCGACTCCTGGAAGATGTTGCGCTCGGCACCGAGGCAGACTTCCAGGGACATCACGATGGCTTCGCGCAGCGGGTCGATCGGTGGGTTGGTCACCTGGGCGAACTGCTGGCGGAAATAGTCGTACGGCGTGCGCACGCGCTGGGACAGCACGGCCATCGGCGTGTCATCGCCCATGGAGCCGACGGCCTCGTAACCTTGCTCGCCGAGCGGGCGCAGCACCTGGTCGCGCTCTTCGAACGTGACCTGGTACATCTTCATGTACTGCTTGAGCTGGTCGATGTCGTAGAACGCCGAACCGTGGTCGTTGTCTTCCATGGTCGCCTGGATGCGCAGGGCGTTCTTGCGCAGCCATTGCTTGTACGGGTGACGGGACTTCAAGCGGTTGTCGATCGCATCGGTGTCGAGGATCTGCCCGGTTTCGGTGTCCACGGCGAGGATCTGGCCAGGGCCTACACGGCCTTTGGCGATAACGTCTTCAGGCTTGTAGTCCCACACGCCGATTTCCGACGCGAGGGTGATGAAACCGTTGGTGGTCGTGACCCAACGTGCCGGGCGCAGACCGTTACGGTCGAGCAGGCACACCGCGTAGCGACCGTCGGTCATGACCACGCCGGCCGGGCCGTCCCACGGCTCCATGTGCATCGAGTTGTACTCATAGAACGCCCGCAGATCGGGGTCCATGGTCTCGACGTTCTGCCACGCAGGCGGAATGATCATGCGCACGCCCCGGAACAGGTCGATGCCGCCGGTGACCATCAGTTCGAGCATGTTGTCCATGCTGGAGGAGTCGGAACCCACGCGGTTGACCAGCGGGCCGAGCTCTTCGAGGTCCATCAAATCGTTGGCGAACTTGGTGCGACGGGCCACGGCCCAGTTGCGGTTGCCGGTGATGGTGTTGATCTCGCCGTTGTGGGCGAGGAAGCGGAATGGCTGGGCCAACGGCCATTTCGGCAGGGTGTTGGTGGAGAAGCGCTGGTGGAACACGCAAATGGCGGTTTGCAGGCGCTCATCGCTCAGGTCTGGATAGAAGGCGGTCAAGTCCGCCGGCATCATCAGGCCTTTATAAATGATGGTCTTGTGGGAAAAGCTGCAGATGTAGTGGTCGACATCCGCCGCGTTGGACACGGACGAGCGACGACGGGAGGTGAACAGCTTGATCGCCATGTCCTGGTCGCTCAGGCCGTCACCTGCGATGAACACTTGTTCGATCTGCGGCAGGCGCTCCAGAGCCAGGCGGCCGAGCACACTGGTGTCGATCGGCACTTTGCGCCAGCCGACAAGTTGCAGGCCGGCAGCAACGATCTCGCGGTTCATGTTCTCGCGAGCGGCTTCGGCTTTGACCGGGTCCTGGTTGAAAAACACCATGCCCACGGCGTACTGCTTGGGCAGGTCGACAGCAAAATGCTCTTTGGCGACCGCGCGCAGGAACAGGTCGGGCTTTTGAATCAGCAAGCCGCAGCCGTCACCGGTCTTGCCGTCGGCGTTGATCCCACCGCGGTGGGTCATGCAGGTCAGGGCCTCGATGGCCGTTTGCAAAAGGGTATGACTGGGCTCGCCCTGCATATGGGCTATCAGGCCGAAACCGCAGTTATCCTTGAATTCATCGGGTTGGTACAGACCTGCTTTCATAGACACTTTCTCACCAGGCTGCCTCTTATATCGAGGCAAATTTCTTTTCAATTCAACCGGTTACCTTCCACGCCGAACGTACGCCGACTTAGCGGGGGCAAAAGGGAGGTCATTGTACACACCGACACAGACGCTCACAAATTTAGCGACGAAATGTCGCAAATCTATGTCGCATTTATGAAAGGTTTAAAGCGATATGCTGTGCTAGTCAAAACTTTTTTAATTCTGACCGCTACGACTCAAAAGCTACTATGACGCAGACACCACAAAGCGCGCGGCCTGGAGGGGCTGCACGCCTTGCGATCTTCTTTGAGGTGCCGGGAGGGCGGCCTGGGTAAGGCCGCCGGATCTTCAGCGAGTTGCTGCCAGTTCTTGTTGAACGCTGGCGACAGTGCGAGGCCAAGGTTTACCAGCCTGAACCTTCGCTGGCAAGGCCTTGATGGCGGAATCAGCTGCGGCACGGCTTGGGAAACTGCCGTACGTGATTACGTAGAGAGGCTTGCCGTTGAGCACTTTCTTGAAATAACGGTACTCGCCGCCCTGCTCTTTCACGAACGCCTGGGCGTTGGCTTCGGAGCTGGTGCCGAGGATCTGCACCACGAAGTTGCCGGTAGGCTGGCTGCTGTACCAGCTGCTGCCGGCCTTGGCGACAGTGGCCGCCGGTTTTTCAGCCGGCTTGGCGGCTGGCGCTGGAGCCGGCTTCGCCACTGGCGCCGCAGGCTTGGCAGTCGCGACGGTCGGCGCCGGGGTCGGCTTGGCGACTGGCGCAACAGGGGTCGCTGGCGTACCCGCGGGGACGCCCGCAGGTGGCGCAGTAGTGGTCACGGTCGGCGGTGTGGCGCTGGAGCCTTCCACCGGCACGCCGTCGTCGCCTTCGGAGATACCACCGGCTTCTTCGGCGAGCGGGCCACGCATCACCGGTTGGCCGACCATCGGCAGGTTGGTCGGCTGGCCAGAATTGGCGAACTCAACATTCGGCGTGGGCTTACCCAGTGGCAACTGCGCCTGTTCGGTTGGCGCACCGGCGGTGGTCGGTGCCTTGCTGCGACCCGGAATCAACCAGGCGGCGGCAACAGCAACCACGACAACGGCGGAAATTGCCAATACGTGCTTCTTAGGCATAGTGAACCCCATCTTTGGACGCTTGACCGCAGAGCGGCTGGCAATCATGGCTTCGATCATGGCATCGCGGGCAACCTGGTTGATGGTGCCAGGCCAGCCGTCGGAGCTTTCGTGAATATCAGAGATCTGCGCAGCGGAGAAAAGTTCGATACCGGCCCCGGCACCTTCGAGGCGTTGAGCCAGGTAT
The DNA here is from genome assembly GCF_007858185.1 of Pseudomonas grimontii. Taxonomy (GTDB): domain Bacteria; phylum Pseudomonadota; class Gammaproteobacteria; order Pseudomonadales; family Pseudomonadaceae; genus Aquipseudomonas; species Aquipseudomonas grimontii. Next base: position 239,017 of record NZ_VFES01000002.1, on the reverse strand, counting down.
TCGCGGGTTTCTTCCTCTTCATACGGCTGCAGTTCGATGACGTGGAACAGCTCCTGATCACCGCTGATCTGCTCCAGATCGGCGATCAACGACGATTCACCGAACAGGAACACATGGGGGCGGCCTTCCGGCGTACCCGCCGCCAGCGCCAACAGCGCTTCCAGGGCCGATTCGTCGAGCTGCTCGGCGTCATCCACCAGCAAGTAGACTTCCTGGCCGGTCAGGCCCAGTTGCACGATCTGCTTGAGAATTGCGCTCGGTTCAGCGGTGGACACATCCAGGGCCTGGGCCACCTGGCGCAGCACGCCCGCCGCATCACCGGCACCACGGGCAGACACCACCACGCTCTGTACGGACTGTTTGTTGGTGCTGGCCACCAGGGCCTGGCGCAGCAGGGTCTTGCCGCTGCCCAGCGGGCCAGTGACTACCAGCAGCAGTTGGCTGTAGCGCGCGAGATGGTGCAGTTGCCCGAGCACCGGCTTGCGCTGGGCCGGGAAAAATTTGAAACCAGGCACCCGTGGAGCAAAAGGGTCGTGGCTTAACTGGTAATGGCCGAGGAACGCCTCGTCGGCATGCAAACTAGTCATCGGGATCTTATTAACCTTTCAGCTGAGCCAGGGCGCGGTAATCCGCTCCCAGCGTGGCCTGTAAAATCTCTTTCGGATAATCGTCGGTCACTACCGCTTCGCCCATATGGCGCAACAGCACCAGTCGCAGTCGACCGTCGATCACTTTCTTGTCTATCGCCATATGTTCGAGGAAGTCCGCCTCGGTCATCTCTTCAGGCGGAATAACCGGCAAACCGGCACGCTGGAACAGGCGGATACCGCGATCACGCTCCTGGGTGCTGATCCAGCCCAGGCGTTGCGACATCTCCAGTGCCATTACTGTGCCAGCCGCTACGGCCTCTCCATGCAACCACACACCATAGCCCATGTGCGTTTCGATCGCATGGCCGAAGGTGTGGCCGAGGTTCAGGGTGGCCCGCACACCGGACTCCCGTTCGTCGGCATTCACGACCAACGCCTTGGCGGCGCAGGAGCGGGAAATCGCTTCGGTGAGCGCCACCTGGTCGAGGCCGCGCAGGGCGTCCACATGTTCTTCCAGCCAGGTGAGGAAGGGTTCGTCGCAGATCAACCCGTACTTGATGACTTCCGCCAGGCCCGCCGACAGTTCGCGCGGCGGCAAGGTGTTGAGGGTGGCGGTGTCGATCAGCACGGCCTGGGGCTGGTAGAACGCGCCGACCATATTTTTGCCCAGCGGGTGGTTGATACCGGTCTTGCCACCCACCGATGAATCGACCTGGGACAGCAGGGTGGTCGGCACCTGGATAAAGTCCACGCCGCGCTGGTAGCAGGCCGCTGCAAAGCCGGCCATGTCGCCGATCACACCGCCGCCCAGGGCAATCACGGTGGTTCGGCGGTCATGGCGTGCGGTCAGCAGGCCATCAAAGATCAGTTGCAGGGTTTCCCAGTTCTTGTGGGCTTCGCCATCGGGCAGAATCACGGAAATCACTGAGTATGCCGCCAGGCTGCGGCTCAGACGCTCAAGATACAGCGGCGCGACCGTCTCGTTGGAGATGATCGCCACTTGCCGCCCGGCAATGTGCGGGGCCAGCAATTCGGGCTGGTCCAACAGACCTTCGCCAATATGGATCGGGTAGCTGCGCTCGCCTAGATCGACCTTAAGTGTCTGCATGTGTCCCCGCGTTGAAGATGTATTGACGACCGGTAACGTCGAGATCTGACGTTGCCTGATGGCTCTACGCCACACCCCGCAGGGTGATAGCGCGCCGCCGAGAATAGCGCATTTCGGGCCTGGCTTTAACGGGGTGGCAGCCGTTGCAGGCGCTCAAGAATGTCGAGAACCACCATCCGAGGCGGCCGCTCATCGGTTTCCACCACCAAATCGGCGATTTCCCGATACAGCGGGTCGCGCAGCGTGAGCAAGTCCCGCAAGGTTTTTTCCGGGTTGGCCGTACGCAACAAAGGACGATTGCGATCGCGGGCGGTACGACCCACCTGCTGCTCGACCGACGCATGCAGATAGACTACCCGACCACCGGCATGCAGCGCCCGACGATTCTCATCGCGCATCACGGCGCCGCCGCCGGTTGCCAATACCACGCCATCGCAGCCGCACAGCTCGGCGATCATCGCCTGCTCGCGGTCACGAAAGCCCAACTCGCCTTCCTTATCGAAGATCCATGGGATATTGGCACCCGTGCGCAATTCAATTTCCTTGTCGGAATCTTTGAATGGCAGGCGCAGCTCTTTGGCCAGCAAACGGCCGATGGTGCTTTTTCCAGCCCCCATCGGTCCTACAAGAATCAAATTTCGCACAGAATCAACGACTCACAGCAATCGCCTGGTTATTCATAATACGCGGAGTCAGGAATACCAGCAGCTCGGATTTTTTCTCCGCCAGCACATCGCGCCGGAAAAGGCGGCCAAGATACGGCACATCGCCCAAAAATGGCACTTTATCTACCACTTTGCTTTGAGTATTGGAGAAAACTCCGCCGATGACGATGGTCTCGCCATCCTTGACCAGCACCTTGGCATTCACCTCGTTTTTCTTGATCGGCGGTACGTCGTTGAGTTTGTTGAGGTAGTCGGGCTCATCCTTGGTGACCTTGACCACCATGATCACATGGTCATCGGGGGTGATTTGCGGCGTGACCTCCAATGACAGGGAGGCTTCCTTGAACGACACCGACGTAGCCCCCTGGGAGGTGGATTCCTGATAGGGAATTTCGGTGCCCTTTAGAATGCGCGCGGTTTCCTTGTCGGAAGTGACCACCTTGGGCTGCGAGACGATTTCACCATTGCCGGTTTTCTCCATGGCGGTCAGTTCAAGGTCCAACAGGAGATTATCGGTGATGAAGGCGATGCCCAGGCCTGACGTACCCGTGAGCGAACCCAGGTCGACAAATGGCGAGCTGGGCAAGTTTTCCGGCGCCTGAGTACCGTCCGGCAAAGGCTTCTGGATACCACCGGCGGCCCAATTCCCTCGATTGAGCTGCCCACCCCAGCGCGCGCCCAGGCTTTTGTCGTAGTCGACGTTGGCCTCGACAATCCGCGCTTCGATCATCACTTGGCGCACCGGCACATCCAGTTGCGCCACGATCCGCCGCAACTCTTCCAGGCGCTCGCCGGTCTGGTAGGCAATGATGTTATTGGTGCGGTCATCCACTGCCACTGAACCGCGCTCATCGGTCGTGCCTTCAAAGCCACTCACCGACTGAAACAGCTTTGCCAGGTCTGCCGCCTTGGCGTAGTTGACCTGCAGTAGCTCACGGCGCAGCGGCGCCAGGTCGGCCATCTGCTTGCGTGATTCCAGCGTCAGCAGTTCGCGAGCGGCCAACTCCTCGGCAGGCGCCACCAGCAAGACGCCAGCCTTTATCCGCTTATCCAAGCCTTTGGTTTGCAGCACCAGGTCCAGCGCCTGATCCCAGGGCACGCCTTTGAGCCGCAGGGTGATAGAGCCCTGTACGTCATCGCCGACCACCAGATTGAGGCCCGCCACGTCGGCGATTTGCTGCAAGGCAGCGCGCAGACCGATGTCCTGGAAGTTGAGGTTCAATTTATCACCGCTATACGCGCCCGAAACCGCACTGCCGGGAGGCGGTAGCTGGATCAGGTCCACACGATTGGGCACAGCAGCAGCCATCGGTACCGTGAACGCTATCCATAGCGCCACACCGAAGGACGAGAAAGTCCTTTTCATTGTTTGATTCCGTTATGAGTTGACGTTTAGCACGAGGGTCCGAGGGCGCTCCAACCATGCCCCCTGTTCACCGGGAAATAACTCCACCAGTTCGATATGGCCGTCATGAATCGCGGTGACTCGACCATGATCCGGCCCCAGATAGTCGCCGACGGCCAGGCGATACACGGTTGAGGCTTGGCGCAGCAGGGCGAAGGTCCGCGCCCCACGGGACAACGTGCCGACCATTTCGAACTGATCCACCGGGTGGCCTTCCAAGGCTTCACGCGGTCGCGCGAGATCCGGTGCAGAGACCGTCCGCCCTGGCGGGCGCTCGACTTGCAGGGCAATTGGCTGGAACGGATCGCGAATACCTGAGGCGCCGTATACAAAGGGCTGCCCCTGCATGACCGCCGCGCCCCGTTTGACGCCTTGCCGCTCATGCCAATAAGTCTTGGCCAGCAGATCAAGGTGCAACAGTTTGCCGTCACGTCGCAGGGCAACATCATGCACCGTAGCGATTCGCGAAAGGCCACCCAGGGCACTCACAAACATCGCCAGGTCGTGGTAGGTGCCGGTGGCGCCGATGTGAACGGGCTGTTCGTTATAGAACGGCCGAGACAGCTTATCCAACGGAGCGACGTTCTCAATCACCAAACCGTTGGCCAGCGCCATCCTGGCGATGTCTTCAAGAAAGCCGGGCATTTCGGACTCGCCTGGCATTTGCTGCAACAGCCCGCCAACCTTCTCCTGCGTAAGCTGGAACTGGCGAGTCCGCCCTTCAAGGTCGGCAGCCAAGAGCGTTTTTTCCGCGAGTTGCTGCTGCAAGCTCACTTCCTGCACCTCGACCTCGCGCAACCACTCCCGCGAGGGACTGAGGTACACAAGGTCGCCCACCAGCAGCACCACGCCGGCCAGCGCGCAGCCCAGCAAGACCTTGCCGGGTAAGGGCCATTTGGCAGCAGTGTGAGTCAGCGCGGAAAATTCGAGCCTGGGCCGGCTCATGGCTGGGCCTCGGAAGATTCTCCCTGGCGCACCATCAACTGGAATTCATTGTTGCCGTGAGTGCCTTCGGTTCGTACGTGCTGCAGGCGAGTGGCATGGGCGCCTTCGGACGCCTCCAGGCGACGCATCAACTGCGCAATATCCTGGCTGGATTCGGCACTGCCGCTGATGCTCACCGTATCGCCTTTCGCCACTACCTCGTGCAAATGCACACCGTCAGGCACCGCACGGGCCAACTGATCCAGCAGTTGCGCACCGGCAGAGCGATTATCGTGCAGGTCCTGCACGACTTTCATACGCTCCGCCAGCTGCTGGCTTTGCACCTGGAGGTCATCAATGGTCTTGATACGCGAGTCCTGAACAGCGACGCCCTTACGCACATGATCGTTTCGCGTCACCTGCCGGTCGATCGCCTGGTCGATCACCTGGTCCGCCAGCCACAGCGTCGCGAGCGCCAGGCAGGCAAACGCCACCAGCACTATCAGGAAATATTTACGCCGCCGCTCAGCCAGCGCCTGGCGCCAAGGCAAAAGATTGATTCGTGTCATCCAGCGAAACTCCTCAGGGCCAACCCGCAAGCGACTCCCATCCCAGGGGCGTCCACAATCCACTGTGCACCATCGACCCGATGGCCCGGTGTGAAGCTGGCGAAATCCTGACGGCAAGCGCGCGCCAATGCAAACCCTTCGACATCCACCACTCTGGGCACCAGCCCCGCCAGGGCCAAAACGGCTTCACGAACCTCGACGTGCTCCTTGAGGCACGCCGCCAACACTACCTCGACCCGCGCAGGATCCTGCGCCGACGGCCCCTGAACCTGAAAGTCCAGCGCCACCTCGTCCAGCGGGTAAGGAATGTATTGATCTGCCTCCATCTGGATCCTCCGGGCCATTTCGTCGTCGCTGAGCCCCGCCTGCATTTCAATGACCCGTGTAATAACCGAAGGACCCGCCACGGCAATTGCCGCCTGCCTGGCCGACGTACGCAGTCGGCTCAGTGCCATGTACAACGCATGGCCTATGCCTTCCAGGTCCAGCCAGACTCCGTCGACTACCGCTCGCGCCGGCAGCGCCTGCGTGGCGTAGCCTTGCACGGTGTAACAGTTGGCTGAACGGCGCAGCTCTACCAGCTTGATTCCTGCCTCATTGATGTCGACGCCAAGGACGGTGTCGACTTTTCGCCTGAAAAATCCCTTTCCCATAAAACTCCCCAAAGCTTTCCCTGTCTTAACGCCTGATTGCCGCTGGACGCCCTGCATTCGGTCGACTTGTTGAGCAGGCGCGAATGACGCCCCAAGGCGAAAAATGCTTTAATGCCCAGCGTTTTTCCCCGCTTTTTATCTGCAGCTCGGGTCGATCCATCGTTAGCCATGCATGCCCCGACGCGTAACCCATTCTTTTCTCTGGAAATCCAAAAGCCTTGATCCGTCTGCTGAAGTTTTTCGGGTACTCCATTGTCGCGATCGTCTGCGGGCTGCTGCTCGTACTCAGCGGGGCCTACCTCTACCTTAGTCCGGGTTTACCCTCGGTAGAGGCTCTCAGAAGTATCCAGTTGCAGATTCCTTTGCGGGTCTACAGCAGCGATGAAAAGCTGATCGCGGAGTTCGGCGAAATGCGCCGCACACCGATCCGTTTTGCCGACATTCCACCTAATTTCATCAGCGCGTTGCTGTCGGCCGAAGACGATAATTTTGCCAACCACTATGGCGTCGACCCCAGCAGCCTGGTACGTGCGGCCACACAACTGGTAAAAAGCGGCCACATTCAATCCGGCGGCAGCACCATCACCATGCAGGTGGCGAAGAACTTCTTCCTCACCAGCGAGCGCAGTTTTTCGCGTAAAGCCACCGAGATCCTGCTGGCATTGCAGATCGAACGCCAGCTGACCAAGGACGAGATCCTCGAGCTGTACGTCAACAAGATCTATCTGGGCAACCGTGCCTACGGGATCGAGGCGGCCTCGCAGGTCTACTACGGAAAGTCGATTCGTGACGCCAGCCTGGCGCAGATGGCCATGATTGCCGGCCTGCCCAAGGCCCCTTCGCGCTTCAACCCCCTGGCCAATCCGGCACGCAGCAAAGAACGCCGCGACTGGATCCTGGGGCGCATGTACAAGCTGGGCAAGATCGACCAGGGCGCCTATGAAAGTGCGGTGGCCGAGCCATTGAACGCCAGCTACCACGTGCCGACGCCGGAAGTGAATGCTCCCTATATCGCTGAAATGGCGCGTGCCGAGATGGTCGGCCGTTACGGCAGCGAGGCCTACACCGAAGGCTTCCGCGTGACCACGACGGTTCCGAGCGACTTGCAGGACATCGCCAATGACTCCGTGCATTCCGGCCTGATCACCTACGATCAACGCCACGGCTACCGTGGCCCTGAGTCGCGCCTGCCGGGCAAGACCCTGAGCGCCTGGACTGCCGAGTTGGGCAAACAGCGCGCGATCAGCGGCCTGGAACCGGCCATCGTCACCCAGGTGAAGAAAGATGGCGTGCAGGTGCTGACCCGCACCGGCGAAGCGCATGTGGCCTGGGACAGCATGAAATGGGCGCGCCCGTTCCTGAATACCAACAGCATGGGCCCGATGCCGAAGCAGCCATCGGATGTCGCGCAAGTGGGCGACCTGATCCGCGTACAACGCCAGAAGGACGACAGCCTGAAATTCAGCCAGGTGCCGCTGGCCCAGGGCGCGCTGGTATCGCTGGACCCACAGAACGGTGCAATCCGCGCCCTGGTGGGTGGCTTCGCTTTCGAGCAGAGCAACTACAACCGTGCCACCCAGGCCAAACGCCAACCGGGCTCGAGCTTCAAGCCGTTCATCTACAGCGCCGCCCTGGATAACGGCTACACCGCCGCCAGCCTGGTCAACGACGCGCCGATCGTGTTTGTCGACGAGTACCTGGACAAAGTCTGGCGCCCGAAGAACGACACCAACACCTTCCTCGGCCCGATCCGCATCCGCGAGGCGCTGTACAAGTCGCGTAACCTGGTATCGATCCGCTTGTTGCAGGCGATGGGGGTAGGCAAGACCATCGACTACATCACGCGCTTTGGCTTCAACAAGTCGGACCTGCCGCCGAACCTGTCCCTGGCTCTGGGCACCGCGACCCTCACGCCGATGGAAATCGCCACCGGCTGGAGCACCTTTGCCAACGGCGGCTACAAGATCACGCCGTACCTGATCGACAAGATCGAAAGCCGCAATGGCGACACCCTGTTCACCGCCAACCCACCCCGGGTACCGGGTGATGTGGTCAACGGCGTGGCGGCCACTGATGGGCTGGCAGCGCCGAGCAATGGCGGCATCACCATCGAGCCGACCCCAGGTGCCGCGCCAGCCGTCAACGCGCCTGCAACCGAACCGCAAGCTCCCGCCGTGGCCGAACGCATTGTGGATGGGCGTACAACTTATATCCTCAACAGCATCCTCGAAGACGTAATCAAGAAAGGTACCGGCCGGCGCGCCCTGGCCCTGGGCCGCGCGGACATCGCGGGCAAGACCGGTACCACCAACGAATCCAAGGATGCCTGGTTCTCCGGCTATAACGCCGACTACGTGACCACCGTCTGGACCGGCTACGACCAGCCGGAAAGCCTCGGCCGCCGCGAGTTCGGCGGCACCGTCGCGCTGCCGATCTGGATGAGCTACATGGGTGCCGCCCTGAAGGACAAGCCGCTGCACACCCAGCCGGAGCCGGAAGGCATCCTCAGCCTGCGGATCGACCCGGTCAGTGGCCGTGCGGCTTCGCCAAGCACGCCGAATGCGTACTTCGAACTGTTCAAGAGCGAAGACACGCCGCCGTCGGTCAATGAGCTGGGCAACGGCGTCGTACCGGGCAGCCCGTTGCCGGCGGATGAGGCGGCGCCGATCGATCTGTTCTAACCTGGACCTCAAGCCTACGCAGAACCAAATGTGGGAGGGGGCTTGCCCCCGATAGCCGTGGACCAGCCAACTCATCGAGTGACTGATACACCGCCATCGGGGGCAAGCCCCCTCCAACATTTGATCTCCACAGGACACAAGTTAATCGCCACCCCAGCAAAAAGCCCCGACTCGCGAGAGCCGGGGCTTTTTTGTTGGTGCGCTACAACGGCTTAGCCGTTGAACACATCATCCACGCTTTGCAGCGGGTAGTTTTTCGGATACGGCAGGGTGGCCACACCGGTCTCGATCGCGGCTTTGGCCACGGCATCGGAGATCAGGGTGATCAGGCGCTTATCCATTGGTTTCGGGATGATGTACTCACGACCGAATTCCAGCTTGGCGCCACCGTAGGCGTCGCACACGTCCTGAGGCACGGGCAGCTTGGCCAGTTCACGCAGGGCGTTGGCAGCTGCCACTTTCATCTCTTCGTTGATGCGCTTGGCGCGAACGTCCAGGGCGCCACGGAAGATGAACGGGAAGCCCAGCACGTTGTTGACCTGGTTCGGGTAGTCCGAACGACCGGTCGCCATGATCACGTCGTCGCGGGTGGCGTGAGCCAGTTCCGGAGCGATTTCCGGATCAGGGTTGGAGCAGGCGAACACGATCGGGTTGGCCGCCATGGACTTCAGGCCTTCAGCGCTCAGCAGGTTCGGGCCAGACAGGCCAACGAACACGTCGGCACCGTTCAGGGCGTCAGCCAGGGTGCGCTTGGAGGACGGGTGGGCAAACATCGCCTTGTACTGGTTAAGGTCGGTACGCTCGGACTGGATCACGCCCTTGCTGTCGACCATGTAGATGTTTTCCAGCTTGGCGCCCATGCTGACAATCAGCTTCATGCAGGAGATGGCCGCAGCGCCAGCGCCCAGGCAGACGATCTTGGCATCAGCCAGGGTCTTGCCGGCGATTTCCAGGGCGTTGATCATGCCGGCCGCGGTGACGATCGCAGTACCGTGCTGGTCATCGTGGAATACCGGAATGTCGCACTGCTCGATCAGGGCCTTTTCGATCTCGAAGCACTCAGGTGCCTTGATGTCTTCCAGGTTGATGCCACCGAAGGTGATGGAAATGCGCTTGACGGTGTCGATGAAAGCCTGCGGGCTCTCGGAATCAACTTCGATGTCGAAAACGTCGATGCCGGCGAAGCGCTTGAACAGCACGCCTTTACCTTCCATGACCGGCTTGGAGGCCAATGGGCCGAGGTTACCCAGGCCCAGAATCGCGGTGCCATCGGAAATCACTGCAACCAGGTTGCCTTTGCCGGTGTACTTGTACGCCAGTTCAGGGTCGCGGGCGATTTCACGTACGGGCTCGGCCACGCCAGGGCTGTAGGCCAGCGACAGGTCGCGGGCGGTGGCGGTGGCTTTGGTGAGCTCTACACTCAGCTTTCCTGGACGAGGATGGGCATGATATTCGAGAGCGGCAGTTTTCAAATCAGACATATCGGCATTCCGCTTTTACTGTTGGTCGACGGACCGCCGAGGATACTCGTGTCGCAAAGTCCCCACAAGACTGGGCAGTCACAGGTGTCAAGGGCCCTGCGCTAAGACTTTCGGCCAAGAGCCACGGGATACAAGGGCTTAACTGTTCACAATCAAACCGAAAAATGTCTACAATTTTTTCTTAATCAGTCGATTTGAGCATGCCCGGATCAGTCAACGGCAGCAGCCAGCGCGCCTGGCCGTTTTTCAGGCCGCCCCGCCGAGCGCGATCCTGTACCCAGCCGCGCGCCTCGACGGTGCGGCCTTGCAGACCATTGAGGCGGTCAGCATCGAATTGACTGATCAGGTCGGGCGTAATGCGTAATACCAGTGCCCCCTGCAATTCAATCCAGATTCCGCCGCGATTGCGCTCGACTTTACTGACTTGGCCGCTGACCAGTGCAAACCCGGAGCGCCCGAGCTGCTCCACGGACTGCACCGGCGATTGGCGCCACAGCCCCAGCCGCGCGTTACGGGCACTGTTCTCAGCCGCCTGCTGACAGCTGACGAGATCGACATTCGGCGCCACGCCCACCTGGAATCCCAGGCCCTCGGCCAGCAGTTGCGCCTCCAGATTCTCACCATTGGCACCATAGAGGTGAGCCAGGGTTCGACCGTAATGATCCTTGCCCTCGCGCCCCGGCACCAGGCCGACACGCCCATCGCTGGCCTGCACCAACGCCTGTAGACGCTGACGCGCCGCGACGGCAAATGGCTCGTCGGCGCGGCCCTTCCTGCCGGTTTCCGGGGTATTGATACCGATCATCCGCACACTGCGGCCATCCTTGAGGCGCACCGTGTCGCCATCCACCACCCGCTGCACTTCCACGCGGGCCAGGGCCGCTGGCGCCGGGCAAAACACCTGTGCCTGGGCCGCCGACAACCAAATCGCAGGCACAAAAAAGGCGCCCGCAAGGGACGCCTTTTTCAACAGCTGGCAAAAGCCCATAAGGCTTTTGAGCCTTACTCTGCTGGAGTAGCAGCAGGCTTCTTGCCGAAAGCACCAAAGCGATCTGCGAAGCGCTGTACACGGCCGCCGGTGTCCAGAGTTTTCTGCTTACCGGTGTAGAACGGGTGGCACTCGTTGCATACGTCAGTACCCAGTGGCTTGCACAGGTTCGAGCGAGTTTCGAACTTGTTGCCGCAGCTGCAGGTAACTTCGATGGTTTCGTACGCTGGATGGATATCGGCTTTCATGGTGACTTCCTCGGGCTAGCGTGCCGCCACTCGACACTATTGTCGAATACCGCACGTAATTAGGCCGCGGATTCTACCAGACCTTTTTAAACGCGCAAGCGGCGACACCCATCGAGCGTAAACATAAAAGCACCTTTCATCAGAAAACTGGCGGCCACCCCAAGCCTCCCCCGGTCTGCTAGGCTCGCGCCCCTGCGCCACCGCCTGCCTTTATAGATGAGACCCCTCGCGTGCCCGACGCCATTTTGCGCCTAGCCCTGCCCTCGCCCCTGCGCCGCCTGTTCGACTACCGAGCCCCGGCCGGCGTGCTGCGCGCGCAATTGCAGCCGGGCATGCGCGTGCGCGTGCCGTTTGGCCGCCGGGAGATGATCGGCATCCTGGTGGAAGTCGCCGACCACAGCGAAGTGCCGGCCGAGAAGCTCAAACCGGCCATCGCCCTGCTCGATGCCACGCCACCGCTGCCGCCCGCATTGTTCAAGCTGTGCCTGTGGACCGCCCAGTATTACCAGCACAGCCTCGGCGACACGTTGAGCTGGGCACTGCCGGTGCTGTTGCGCCAGGGCGAGTTGGCCGAAGCGCGCCAGGAGCGCTTCTGGTCGACGGTGCCCGGAGCGCGCCTTGACGACCCGCGCATCGCCCGCGCCCCGCGCCAGCGTGAAGCCCTGGCGACCCTGGCCCAGCATCCCCATGGCGTCGCCCATCAGCTATTGAGCAAGCTGATGCTGAGCAAAGACAGCCTCGACCTGTTGCTGGCCAAGGGGTTGGTGCAGGTGGAAATCCGCAAGCACGCCCCCGACCCGCGCCACGAACACTGGCTGGCCCAGCCCGAACTGCCGCTGAACCCCGAACAGCGCGCCGCCTATGAAGCGATTCGCGCGGGTTTCGACAGCTTCCATGCGTTCCTGCTGGCCGGCGTCACCGGCAGCGGCAAGACCGAAGTCTATTTGCAGCTGATCCGCGAAACCCTGCAGGCCGGCAAACAGGCACTGGTGCTGATCCCCGAGATCAACCTGGGCCCGCAAACACTGGCGCGCTTCGAACAGCGTTTCAATGCGCGCATCGCCCTGGTGCACTCGGCGGTCAATGACCGTGAGCGCCTGGAGTCGTGGCTGGCGGCGCGGGACGGCGAAGCCGACATTATTATCGGCACCCGTTCGGCGCTGTTCACGCCAATGAAGAATCCCGGGCTGATCATCATCGACGAGGAGCACGACGGCTCCTATAAGCAACAGGAAGGCCTGCGCTACCACGCCCGCGACCTGGCGCTGGTGCGGGCGCGCCAGGAAGACATCCCGATTGTGCTGGGTTCGGCTACACCGTCCCTGGAAAGCCTGCACAACGCCTACACCGGTCGTTACGGGCTCCTACGCTTGAACGAGCGGGCCGGCGGTGCCAAGCAGCCACGCTTCCTGCGCCTGGACGTAAAAAGCCGGCCACTGGACAGCGGCATTTCCGGGCCGATGCAACAAGCTATCGGCCAGACCCTGGCGGCCGGCCAGCAGGTCTTGGTGTTTCTCAACCGTCGAGGCTTTGCGCCGACGCTGCTGTGCCATGACTGCGGCTGGATGTCCGAGTGCGAGCGTTGCGATGCACGCATGACCGTGCACCAGCGCCATGGCGAGCTGCGTTGCCACCATTGCGGCCATGTAGAGCGTGTACCGCGCCACTGCCCGCAGTGCGGCAAGGTCGACCTGCGTCCGGTGGGCGCAGGCACCGAGCGCGCCGAGGAGCGGCTGGGCATTCTGTTCCCGGACTACCCGGTGCTGCGGGTCGACCGCGACAGCACGTCGCGCAAGGACGCGATGAACCAGTTGTTCGCCACCATCCAGAAGGGCCAGCCATGCATCCTGGTGGGTACGCAGATGCTCGCCAAAGGGCATCACTTCCCACGGGTGACCCTGGTGTCGATCCTGGATGCCGACGGCGGCTTATTCTCCGGCGACTTCCGCGCCAGCGAACGCATGGCGCAGTTGATCGTGCAGGTCGCTGGCCGCGCCGGGCGTGCCGAAGAGCCGGGCAAGGTGATTATCCAGACGCACCTGGCCGACCATCCGCTGCTGATTCAACTGACAGAACAAGGCTACTTTGCCTTCGCCGAACAGGCGCTGAGCGAACGCCGCTCCGCCGGCCTGCCGCCCTTTGCGCACCTCGCGCTGCTGCGCGCCGAAGCCCATAAACCGGGGCAGGCCGAGGGTTTTCTGGATGAAGCCTGCAGCGCAGCCGAACGCTTGCTCGGCGAGCTGGGGCTGAGCGGCATCGAACTGCTCGGCCCGGTACCCGCGCCCATGGAACGTCGCGCCGGGCGTTATCGTGCTCAGCTACTCTTGCAAGCGACCTCCCGTGCACCGCTGCATCGGTTATTAAGTAGCTGGTTACTTGCGCTGGAGCAAATGCCGAGTGGCCGACAGGTGCGATGGTCGCTGGATGTAGACCCGGTAGATTTGTATTAAGCCTGGCCACAGGTCCCGCGAAGGTTGGCAAGCCCGCCCTCGCCACGGATAATGCCCAGCTTTTCCACCTGCGCATCGCGCGCCGCCGCTTGCGGTCGAAAGAGAACACCATGAAAGACACCATTCGCCAGCTTATCCAACAAGCCCTCACCCAACTCGTCAACGAAGGTGTGTTGCCTGAAGGCCTGACGCCGGCGATCCAGGTGGAAAACACCCGCGACAAGACCCACGGCGACTTCGCCAGCAACATTGCGATGATGCTGTCCAAGCCGGCCGGCATGAAGCCGCGCGACCTGGCGGAAAAAATCATCGCCGCGCTGCCCGCCGACGAGAGTGTTACCAAGGCCGAAATCGCCGGCCCGGGCTTTATCAACTTCTTCCAGAACACCCAGGCCCTGGCTTCACGCCTGGATGCAGCCCTGGCCGACGCCAGGATCGGCGTACGCAAGGCCGGCCCGGCTCAGCGCGTGGCCATTGACCTGTCGGCGCCCAACCTGGCCAAGGAGATGCACGTCGGCCACCTGCGCTCGACCATCATCGGCGACGGCGTGGCCCGGGTGCTGGAGTTTCTCGGCGACACCGTGATCCGCCAGAACCACGTAGGCGACTGGGGCACCCAGTTCGGCATGCTGATGGCCTATCTGCAGGAAAACCCGATCACCAGCAACGAGCTGTCGGACCTGGAGAACTTCTACCGCGCCGCCAAGAAGCGTTTCGACGAATCCGAAGAGTTCGCCGACCGCGCCCGTGGCCTGGTGGTCAAGCTGCAAGCCGGCGACAAGGAATGCCTGGAACTCTGGGACCGCTTCCGCGAGATATCGCTGTCCCACTGCCAGGAAATCTACGAGCTGCTCAACGTCAAGCTGACCATGGCCGACGTCATGGGCGAAAGCGCCTACAACGACGACCTGATCAACGTGGTCAACGACCTCAAGGCCAAAGGCCTGCTGGTCGAGAGTAACGGCGCGCAGTGCGTGTTCCTCGAAGAATTCAAGACCGCCGACGGCGAGCCGCTGCCGGTGATCATCGTCAAGGCCGATGGCGGCTACCTCTATGCCACCACCGACCTGGCGGCCGTGCGCTACCGCAGCGGCGTGCTCAAGGCCGACCGTGCGCTGTATTTCGTCGACCAACGCCAGGCGCTGCACTTCCAGCAGGTGTTCGAAGTGGCACGTCGCGCCGGCTTCGTCACCCACCCGATGCACATGGAACACATGGGCTTCGGCACCATGAACGGCGCCGATGGCCGCCCGTTCAAGACCCGCGACGGCGGCACCGTGAAGTTGATCGACCTGCTCAACGAAGCCCAGGAGCGTGCCTACAACCTGGTGAAGGAAAAGAACCCGGAGCTGGCCGAAGCCGACCTGCGCAACATCGCCCGCGTGGTGGGGATTGGCGCGGTGAAATACGCCGACCTGTCCAAGCACCGCACCAGCGACTACAGCTTCAACTTCGAACTGATGCTCAACTTCGAGGGCAACACCGCGCCATACCTGCTGTACGCCTACACCCGCGTGGCCGGTGTGTTCCGCAAGCTGGGCAAGGACTTCAGCGAAGTCGAAGGCCAGATCGTGCTGGACGCGCCCCATGAACAGGAACTGGCCGCCAAGCTGGCGCAATTCGGCGAAGTGCTGAACAGCGTCGGCGAGAAAGGTACGCCGCATATCCTCTGCACCTACCTGTACGAAGTCGCCGGGTTGTTCTCCAGCTTCTACGAGAACTGCCCGATCCTCACCGCCGACGACGAAGCCCAGAAGCAAAGTCGCCTGCGCCTCGCCGCACTGGCTGGACGGACCCTCAAGCAAGGCCTGGAACTGTTGGGCCTGGAAACTCTGGAGCGTATGTAAGTTGGCTGCCAAGAAAAAACCTGCACCCAAGCGCGGCGCCAGCCGCTACCAGGCCCCGGCGAAGAAGCCGATCCCGGGCTGGTTGTGGATGGCCATCGGCCTCACGGTCGGCGCGTTTATCGTGTTCCTGATGAAGCTGGACCCAGGCCAGGGCGATGACGTCAAACGCGTCAAGCAGGAACAGCAGAAGGCCACGAAAATGGCTGAAGCCAACAAGACCGCACCGAGTCCAACGGCACCGGTAAAGCCGAAGTACGACTTCTATACGCTGCTGCCGGAATCGGAAGTGATCGTGCCACCTGACGCCGTGCCGGAGAAAACCCTGCCGACACCGCAAGTGCCGACCACCCCGGTAACCCCGGCAGAAGCTGCGAAAATCGACACCGCACGGGCCCAGGCCGCACTGGCCGGGATTACTCCACCACCAGCACCACCGGTTGCGGAGACCAAAGCCGCCCCTGTGACCAAGTTCTTCCTGCAAGCGGGCTCCTTCCCGAAACAGGCGGACGCGGATCGCGTGCGTGCGCAGATCATTCTGCTCGGCCAGACGGTGACGGTGGAGTCCGGCACGGTGAAGGACGCGACCTGGTATCGCGTACTGGTGGGGCCGTTCAGCAACCGCGAACAGCTGACCGTGGCACAGAAACAATTGGCCGGCGCCGGGTTTAGCAACCTGTTGTTACAACAGCGCCAGAGCCGCTGATTTCGAGACACACCAGCATGAATGTGGGAGGGGGCTTGCCCCCGATAGCGGTAGTTCAGTCAATATTTTCGGCGACTGATACACCGCTATCGGGGGCAAGCCCTCTCCCACATTTGGTTTTGCAGCGCCCTGGAATGTGTGTCAGACCGATAAACACCACTCGTCCGCCATAAACCCCTATGGTTGAAATCCCCCCTGCCACCCCCATATGAGTTTCCATCAGGGCATTTTCGCCCCGCTGCGTGGAGACTCTCCCCTTGACCACCATCGTTTCAGTACGTCGCCACGGCAAAGTCGTCATGGGTGGCGACGGCCAGGTTTCCCTGGGCAATACCGTGATGAAAGGCAATGCGAAAAAAGTGCGTCGCCTGTATCACGGCCAGGTCCTCGCCGGTTTTGCCGGTGCCACCGCCGACGCCTTCACCCTCTTCGAGCGCTTCGAAGGCCAGCTGGAAAAACACCAGGGCCACCTCGTACGCGCCGCTGTCGAACTTGCCAAAGAATGGCGCACCGACCGCTCCCTCAGCCGCCTGGAAGCCATGCTGGCCGTCGCCAACAAAGATGCGTCCCTCATCATTACCGGTAACGGCGATGTGGTTGAGCCTGAACATGGCCTGATCGCCATGGGCTCCGGCGGTGGTTATGCACAAGCCGCAGCCAGCGCACTGTTGAAGAAAACCGACCTGTCGGCCCGCGAAATCGTCGAGACTGCCCTGGGCATCGCCGGCGATATCTGCGTGTTCACCAACCACAACTTCACCATTGAGGAGCAGGACCTCGCCGAGTAAGCCGTAGGCTTATTCCCGCTTGAGGCCGCCAAACACTATGTCCATGACTCCCCGCGAAATCGTCCATGAACTCAATCGCCATATCATCGGCCAGGACGATGCCAAGCGCGCCGTTGCCATCGCGCTGCGTAACCGCTGGCGCCGGATGCAACTGCCGGAAGAATTGCGTGTTGAAGTAACACCGAAGAACATCCTGATGATCGGCCCGACCGGCGTCGGTAAAACCGAGATCGCCCGACGCCTGGCCAAGCTGGCCAACGCGCCGTTCATCAAGGTCGAAGCCACCAAGTTCACCGAAGTCGGCTATGTGGGCCGCGATGTGGAGTCGATCATTCGTGACCTGGCCGACGCTGCCCTCAAGCTGCTGCGCGAACAGGAAATGACCAAGGTCAGCCACCGCGCCGAAGACGCCGCCGAAGAACGCATCCTCGACGCCTTGCTGCCACCGGCACGCATGGGTTTCAACGAAGACGCCGCACCAGCCTCGGATTCCAACACCCGCCAGCTGTTCCGCAAGCGCCTGCGTGAAGGCCAGCTGGACGACAAGGAAATCGAGATCGAAGTCGCTGAAGTCTCTGGCGTAGACATCTCCGCACCGCCTGGCATGGAAGAGATGACCAGCCAGTTGCAGAACCTGTTCGCCAACATGGGCAAGGGCAAGAAGAAAAGCCGCAAGCTCAAGGTGAAGGAAGCGCTGAAACTGGTGCGCGACGAAGAAGCCGGGCGCCTGGTGAACGAGGAAGAACTCAAGGCCAAGGCCTTGGAAGCCGTTGAGCAGCACGGCATCGTGTTTATCGACGAGATCGACAAGGTCGCCAAACGCGGCAACTCCGGTGGCGTCGATGTATCCCGCGAAGGTGTGCAGCGTGACCTGCTGCCGCTGATCGAAGGCTGCACCGTCAATACCAAGCTGGGCATGGTCAAGACCGACCACATCCTGTTTATCGCTTCGGGTGCGTTCCACCTGAGCAAGCCAAGCGACCTGGTGCCCGAGCTGCAAGGCCGCCTGCCGATTCGAGTAGAGCTGAAGGCGCTGACCCCAGGCGACTTCGAGCGCATTCTCAGCGAACCGCACGCGTCGCTCACCGAGCAATACCGTGAGCTGCTGAAAACCGAAGGGCTGGGCATCGAGTTCCTGCCGGACGGTATCAAGCGCCTGGCGGAGATTGCCTGGCAGGTCAACGAGAAAACCGAGAACATCGGTGCGCGTCGCCTGCACACCTTGCTTGAGCGCCTGCTTGAGGAAGTGTCCTTCAGCGCCGGCGACCTGGCCGGGGCGCAGAATGGCGAAACGATCAAGATCGATGCCGACTACGTCAACAGCCACCTGGGCGAATTGGCGCAGAACGAGGACTTGTCGCGGTACATTCTGTAAGCCGCAAGCTGTAAGCTACAAGCCGCAAGTTGAGCACGTTCAACTTGCAGCTTGTAGCTTGCAGCCCAAGGTGTCCCCAATGCCGAAATTCCCCACCGCTGTTAATTTGCACAAAACCTCCAACACCCTCGGCCTCACCTACGGGCCCGACGAGGTTTATCAATTGCCCGCCGAACTGCTTCGGGTGCACTCGCCTTCCGCCGAGGTCCAGGGCCACGGCAAACCTATCCTGCAATTCGGCAAGCTCAACGTGCGCTTGACCAAGATCGAACCGGCGGGCCAGTACGCACTGAAATTGACCTTCGACGACGGGCATGACAGCGGACTGTTCACCTGGGACTACCTCTACCAATTGGCCGTGCGTCAGGACGCGTTGTGGGCCGATTATCTTGCCGAGCTCAAGGCGGCCGGCAAAACCCGCGATCCGAGCGAATCGGTCGTGCGGCTGATGCTCTAGTCCAGGCCTCTTGCTCTTTAGAGAGCATTTTCTAATTTCATCTGCTTGAATGCCCTGTCGCGTGGCCAACGATTGGCCCGCTTGCGAAAAAAATTAAACTCGGGTAACCAATGGAACTGGCAAGTTCCCTGCATTTGACGATGCGGTATCAACGGTCACCCGAGTCGCAGTACCTGGCTTGTGTTGTGTATCGAAACCTGGTGCGCAGCGGTACCCGGTACTCGTCTTTCGGACAATGGAGCGTCGTAGATGAGTAACAAGAACAACGATGACTTGAAACGCCAGGCCTCGGAAAACACCCTGGGGCTCAACCCGATCATCGCGTTACGAAAAAAGGATTTATTGGCCTCGGCCAAGATGGTGCTGACCCAAGCCATCAAGCAGCCGTTGCACAGCGTCAAGCACGTCGCCCACTTTGGCGTTGAATTGAAGAACGTGATGTTCGGCAAATCGCAGTTGCAACCCGAAAGCGATGACCGTCGCTTCCACGACCCCGCCTGGAGCCAGAACCCGCTCTACAAACGCTACCTGCAAACCTACCTGGCGTGGCGCAAGGAACTGCACGACTGGATCGGCGACAGTAACCTGTCGGATCAGGACATCAGCCGCGGCCACTTCGTGATCAACCTGATGACCGAAGCCATGGCCCCCACCAACAGCGCGGCCAACCCGGCGGCGGTCAAACGCTTCTTTGAAACCGGTGGCAAGAGCCTGCTCGACGGCCTGTCGCACCTGGCCAAGGACATGGTGCACAACGGCGGCATGCCGAGCCAGGTCAACATGGGCGCATTTGAAGTGGGCAAGACCCTGGGCATCACCGAGGGTGCGGTGGTATTTCGCAACGACGTGCTGGAGCTGATCCAGTACCAGCCGATCACCGAACAGGTGCACGAACGTCCCTTGCTGGTGGTACCGCCGCAGATCAACAAATTCTATGTATTCGACCTGAGCCCGGAGAAGAGCCTGGCGCGCTTCTGCCTGCGCAACGGCCAGCAGACCTTTATCGTCAGTTGGCGCAACCCGACCAAGGCCCAGCGCGAGTGGGGCCTGTCGACCTATATCGAAGCGCTCAAGGAAGCGGTCGATGTGGTCACCGCGATCACCGGCAGCAAAGACGTGAATATGCTCGGTGCCTGCTCCGGCGGCATCACCTGCACCGCCCTGCTGGGCCACTACGCGGCGCTGGGCGAGAAGAAGGTCAACGCCCTGACCTTGCTGGTGAGTGTGCTGGACACCACCCTGGACACCCAGGTGGCGCTGTTTGTGGATGAGCAGACCCTGGAAGCGGCCAAGCGCCACTCCTACCAGGCCGGCGTGTTGGAAGGCCGCGACATGGCCAAGGTATTTGCCTGGATGCGCCCCAACGATTTGATCTGGAACTACTGGGTGAACAATTACCTGCTGGGCAATGAGCCGCCGGTATTCGACATCCTGTTCTGGAACAACGACACCACGCGTTTGCCGGCGGCGTTCCACGGTGACCTGATCGAGCTATTCAAAAACAACCCACTCGTACGCGCCAATGCCCTGGAAGTGTGCGGTACGCCGATCGACCTCAAGCAGGTCACGGCCGATATTTACTCACTGGCCGGCACCAACGACCACATCACGCCATGGCAGTCGTGCTACAAGTCGGCACAGCTGTTTGGCGGCAAGGTGGAGTTCGTACTGTCCAGCAGCGGGCATATCCAGAGCATCCTCAACCCGCCCGGCAACCCCAAGGCGCGCTACCAGACCAGCGATAGCCTGGCGGGCAAGCCACTGGAGTGGCAGGAGAATGCGACCAAGCACACGGACTCGTGGTGGTTGCATTGGCAGGTGTGGCAAGCAGAGCGAGCGGGCAAGCTGAAGAAGGCACCGACGACTTTGGGTAACAAGACCTATGCCGCAGCGGAAGCCGCCCCAGGGACTTACGTACACGAACGCTAAATTGAAATGCGTTCAAATGTGGGAGGGGGCTTGCTCCCGATTGTGGCGTGTCAGGCACAACATCTGAAACTGGCACAGGGCTATCGGGAGCAAGCCCCCTCCCACACTGACTGCATTCCAGCTGTAACACTTCACAGGGCTTGAGCATGCCGCAACCGTTCATCTTCCGTACCATCGACCTGGATGGCCAGACCATCCGCACGGCGGTACGCCCGGGCAAGCCCCACTTGACGCCGTTGCTGATCTTCAACGGCATCGGCGCCAACCTTGAGCTGGTGTTTCCGTTCGTCCAGGCCCTGGACCCGGACCTGGAAGTGATCGCCTTCGATGTACCAGGCGTGGGCGGTTCCTCGACGCCCAACCGGCCCTATCGCTTTCCCGGCCTGGCCAAGCTCACCGCACGCATGCTGGACTACCTGGACTATGGCCAGGTGAACGCGGTAGGCGTGTCCTGGGGCGGCGCTTTGGCGCAGCAGTTTGCTTACGACTACCCGGAGCGCTGCAAGAAGCTGATCCTGGCGGCGACCGCTGCCGGTGCCTTTATGGTGCCAGGCAAACCAAAGGTGCTGTGGCTGATGGCCAGCCCCCGGCGCTACATCCAACCGTCCCACGTGGTGCGCATCGCACCAATGATTTATGGCGGCTCGTTCCGCCGCGATTCGAAACTGGCGGCCGAGCACGCGAGCAAAGTGCGCTCGGCCGGCAAGCTCGGCTACTACTGGCAACTGTTCGCGGGGCTGGGCTGGACCAGCATCCACTGGCTGCACAAGATCCGCCAGCCCACCCTGGTGCTGGCCGGGGACGACGACCCGCTGATCCCGCTGATCAACATGCGCATGCTGGCCTGGCGCATTCCCAACGCACAGTTGCACATCATCGATGACGGCCACCTGTTCCTGATCACCCGGGCTGAAGCCGTGGCGCCGATCATCATGAAGTTTCTCGAGGAGGAGCGCATGCGGGCCGTGATTCACCCGCGACCAGCGGTGTAAGGACCACACCGCCGCGCAACTTGCCGAGAACCGACTATGGTTCTGAATTGGCGTGCCTGTTGATGGCTTGACGAAGGAGTGTTGGCTCATGCGAGAAAGACCCGTGACGAACCCGGCGCCCACCCCCGCCGCGTTCATCAATGCGCAAAACGCGATCACCGGCCTGCGCGGTCGGGATTTGCTGTCGACCCTGCGCAGCGTTGCCGCCCACGGCTGGCGCAACCCGGTGCATACCGCCCGTCACGCCCTGGCCCTCGGCGGTCAACTGGGTCGCGTGCTGTTGGGTGAGACCGTGCACGAGCCCAACCCACGGGACAGCCGTTTCATCGACCCGACCTGGACGCTCAACCCGCTCTATCGACGCAGTCTGCAAGCCTATTTGAGCTGGCAGAAACAGACCCGCCACTGGATCGACGACAGCTCCCTGAGTGCCGACGACCGTGCCCGCGCGCACTTTGCCTTCGCCTTGCTCAACGACGCCGTCTCACCGTCCAACACCCTGCTCAACCCGCTGGCCATCAAGGAGTTGCTCAACTCCGGCGGCAGCAGTGTGGTGCGCGGCGTGAGCAACCTGTTCGACGACCTGCTGCACAACAACGGCCTGCCACGCCAGGTGAGCAAACAGGCCTTTGAAGTCGGCAAGACCGTGGCCACCACCCCAGGCTCGGTGGTGTTTCGCAATGAGCTGCTGGAGTTGATCCAGTACAAGCCCATGAGCGAAAAACAGTACGCCAAGCCGCTGCTGATCGTGCCGCCGCAAATCAACAAGTACTACATTTTCGACCTGAGCCCGGCCAACAGTTTTGTGCAGTACGCCCTCAAGAATGGCCTGCAGACCTTCATGGTCAGCTGGCGCAACCCGGACGTGCGCCACCGCGAATGGGGACTGTCCACCTATGTGGCGGCGCTGGAGGAAGCGCTCAACGTCTGCCGGGCCATCACCGGCGCCCGCGAGGTCAACCTGATGGGCGCCTGCGCCGGTGGCCTGACCATCGCCGCCCTGCAAGGCCACTTGCAAGCCAAGCGCCAGCTGCGCCGCATCTCCAGCGCCAGCTACCTGGTGAGCCTGCTGGACAGCCAGATCGACAGCCCCGCCATGCTGTTCGCCGATGAGCAAACCCTCGAAGCCGCCAAACGTCGCTCCTACCAGCAAGGCGTGCTCGACGGCCGCGACATGGCCAAGGTGTTCGCCTGGATGCGCCCCAACGACCTGATCTGGAATTACTGGATCAACAATTACTTGCTGGGCAAGGAACCGCCCGCGTTCGACATCCTGTACTGGAACAACGACAACACGCGCCTGCCCGCCGCGTTGCATGGTGACTTGCTGGACTTCTTCAAACACAACCCACTGAGCCATCCCGGCGGCCTGGAGGTGTGCGGCACGCCCATCGACTTGCAGAAAGTCACGGTGGACAGCTTCAGCGTGGCCGGGATCAACGACCACATCACGCCGTGGGACGCGGTGTATCGCTCCACGCAATTGCTGGGGGGTGAGCGGCGCTTCGTGCTGTCCAACAGCGGGCATATCCAGAGCATCCTCAACCCACCGGGCAACCCCAAGGCCAACTACGTCGAAAACCCCAAGCTGAGCAGCGACCCACGCGCCTGGTACTACGACGCCAGCCATGTCGAGGGCAGCTGGTGGCCGCAGTGGCTGGCGTGGATCCAGCAGCGCTCGGGCGTACAGCGCGAAACCCTCACCGCCCTGGGCAACCAGAATTACCCACCGATGGAAGCGGCACCGGGCACCTACGTGCGAGTGCGCTGAGCTCAACGACCCCATTAAGAAGACTGGATGAAGACCCGCGACCGTATCCTTGAATGTGCCCTGCAGTTGTTCAATCAGAAGGGCGAGCCAAATGTATCGACCATGGAGGTGGCCAATGAAATGGGGATCAGCCCCGGCAACCTCTACTACCACTTCCATGGCAAGGAGCCACTGGTCATTGGCCTGTTCGAGCGTTTCCAAGGTGAGCTGGCGCCGTTGCTCGACCCGCCGGCGGATGCGCAACTGAAGGCCGAGGACTATTGGTTGTTCCTGCACCTGATCGTCGAGCGCATGGCCCACTATCGGTTCCTGTTCCAGGACTTGTCCAACCTGGCCGGACGCCTGCCGAAACTGGCCAAAGGTATTCGCAACCTGCTCACGGCGCTCAAGCGCACCCTGGCATCCTTGCTGGCGCGATTGCAGGCGGCGGGGCAAGTGGTCAGTGACACCCAGGCGCTGGGGCAGCTGGTGGAACAGATCACCATGACCTTACTGTTCTCCCTGGACTACCAGCGGATCCTTGATCGTGAAGGCGAGGTGCGGGTGGTGGTGTACCAGATCATGATGCTGGTCGCGCCGCACTTGTTATTACCGGCACGGCTGGCGACAGAGCGATTGGCATTGCGCTATCTGGATGAACACGTTTGACGTCCCATCCCCCACGCTAGCCAAACTGGTGACTGAACTTGAATAGTTCGCTGTCACTGCTAATGCCCAGCTTCCGGTAAGCCGATTGTTTTTGCGTACTGATCGTACTTGCACTTCGCGAGAACTTGGCGGCAATTGAATTTACTGACATTCCATCAAGAAAACACCGCAACACCTCCTGCTCTTTGGGCGTAAGGCAGGCGTTCAATTCCAACGAACTTGATAAGTCCACTTTCTTCTTTACATTCGCGACATCAAGTACTGAATGCATGCCCTGAAGCGCAGGCACCATACAAGGCTGCAGGTAAATCCGGCCTTGGGCGACGGTTCGAATAGCTGTAATCAATTCAGACAGGTTTTGGGTTTTCCCCAGAATCCCCCAACATCCGGCTTTCAACGACAGTGACACGGTGGCAGGCGTGTAGTGCGAACACACAATCAAAGGCCTGCATTTACCGAAGCGCCTGTTCAGTGCCTGAAGCAGGCTAAGGCCATCGCTGTCCGACGGCGCCAGGATAAAGTCCATCACTACAACATCCGCAGGCCGCCTGGAGAGCGCTTCCAGCAAATCCCTGCCCGTGCCAAAGGAACCGATCACATCGAAGTCGCCCTCTTTATTCAATCCCAACTCAATCCCCTGCCGGACCATCTCGTGATCATCTAACAGCATGACGGTATACATATTGGAAATTGAAGTAGACATCGAGAAACCCGTATAGGTGAATACAGCCTTGCTCAAATAAATACCCTTTGCGAGTACGGTATACCCAGCTATACGAGGGGATCAATACAGAAAGGCAATATACATGAGTCCTACAGCAGGTTCTTACAGGCGGGTCCCAAGTTCATTATAGAAACCTCCCAAACTGGACTAATAAGTTTCGAATAATTACGAAATAAAACTCGCGACTTCTCTATAGAGAACATTGGCGTTACCAGACACATTAATACGCACCGCCAATCGAGAAAAACTCGAAAAGGACCGCAGGCGCAGCATCTTAAGCCTGTGGTGGGTACTCCTATAATTCACGAGTGAAACACCATGAAAGTCAACGTCTTATCCGTCGCTGCAGCCGCAATGGCCTTGACGGCGGCCGTATCACAATCGGCATACGCCACGGATGGCATTATCAATTTCAGCGGTTTGGTGACCGATGTGACCTGCACGATCGAAGGTTCACCAGCGGGCACCAGCGCAATGGTCAAGGACGTCAACCTGGGCGGCGTCTCCGCCGCACGCCTGGCAACCGCAGGCCGCCGCTCCAACCTGACTGGCTTCACCCTTCGCATTGGCGGTCCGGGTGAAGGCGGCTGCACTAACGGTCGCACCGCCTTGGTTGCATTCGACCCGAACAGCCCGGCCATTGACGTAGCCACCGGCCGCCTGAACATCGACGGGTATGACGACCCGACTGATACCACTACCGCGAAGAACGTGCAGATCGAAGTCACCAACCGCGATGGCTCGCCTATCAACGTCTACACCGAAAAATCGGAAGGCGTGGTGATTACCGACAACCAGGCAATCATCCCGCTGGCAGCACAGATGTACGCCAGCGGCCCCGCCACCGAAGGTACGGTGAACACCCGCGTGGGTTTCCTGATCGAGTACATCGAATAAGGAGCGAGCAGGTCTGCACAGGCAGGCCTCCTTGACCCGAAGAGACTTCTGACTATGAGAAAAAAGGCCCGCATTACGCTAGCCACCTGTGCCTTTGGAATGCTGTCGCTGCTGGCACCCCCCTCCCATGCTGGCGTAATTATTCATGGCACACGGGTAATCTACCCTGCCGAACAGCAGGAGGTCGCGGTGCGCCTGGAAAACAAGGGAAACCTCCCGGCGCTCGTGCAAACCTGGCTGGATACTGGCGATCGACACTCGACACCCGCGACAGCGCAAACGCCGCTGACCCTTTCGCCACCGCTCTTCCGTATCGAGCCTCACCAGCAACAGGCGCTGCGCCTGCGCTATTCCGGCGAGCCGCTACCCACCGACCGCGAGAGCATTTTCTGGTTGAATGTGCTGGAAGTCCCCCCGCGCTCAGCGAATGCCGCGCAAAACAACAAGATCCAATTGTCGTTCCGTACCCGTTTGCGCGTGTTCTTTCGGCCACACGCACTGCCCTATCCGGTCGCGAGTGCCCCGTCAAAACTGCAATGGAAACTGATAGCCCACGAACAGGGTTTTGCCGTGCAAGCCACCAACCCCACGCCGTATCACATTTCACTTGCCTCGGTGGAGTTGGTCAGCGGGGGCACACAATTCAGCAAAGCACCGAACAAGACAGCCAACGACAGCCTGATGCTGCCAGCCGGCGACGTAAAACTGTTTGTGTTGCCCCAACTGCGCAATCGCCCGAGTGACGCCGCCAGGATTGAGTTCACGACCGTCAGCGACTTTGGTGCACGAGTGCGTCACTCGGCTGCACTTACCTACTCCGCCGGATAACCCCGTATGAATGCGACGTCGATTTCACACGCCTTGGCGAGGACCGCAGTGCTGACACTTGTGCTGCAGGGCGCGGCCACGGCACACGCGAGCGTTGTGATCAACAACACTCGGATCATCTATCCACAAAACGACAGGGAAGTAACCGTCAGGCTGGAAAGCAAGAACCAGGCGCCGGTGCTGCTCCAGGCATGGCTGGATAATGGCGACGAACACTCAACACCTGACCTGGCAGGCATTCCCTTCGTCGCCACCCCACCGGTCTTTCGCATGGAGCCCGGCAAACAGCAAGTCGTACGCCTGGCCTATACCGGCGAAACCTTACCGTCGGGCCAAGAAAGCCTGTTCTGGTTCAACCTGCTGGAAGTGCCCTCACAACCCCACGGCACCCAACAAAGCAATCAGTTGCAACTCGCCTTCCGGACCCGGATCAAGCTGTTTTTTCGTCCGTCGAATCTACCGTACGCGGCCGAGGCCGCGCCCGAGAAACTGCAATGGCGTCGAGTCTCAACCGAGGATGGTCAGGCACTGGAAGTCTATAACCCGAGCCCGTATCACGTGACCTTCGAACACATCGAATTGCAGGACTCCGGGCAGCGTCATCCCCGTGAACCGGCAGCATCAGGCGCCGGGAACATGGTGGTACCTGGAGGTCGTAATAGCTTTGAGCTACCTACGCTCAAAACACCGGCGAGGACTGCCGCAACCGTCGAGTTCCAGACGCTTGACGACTTTGGGGTAAAAGTCTCCCACAGCGCCGAGGTATCCCCATGACTGCCCGGACTCGCCGCCCACCGTAGCGTCCAGATATCCAGCCATCGGCTGGCCACACAGACCACGTCATCACACACATTTGGATGCCCATTTATTCGGGCAGGAACTCCCTATGCCTAAATTCGGGCAGCAACTACCTCCGGGAACGGTAAACATAAGTTTGAGCACACCCAGAGGCGTAAGCAGCAGCTCCCTGGAACGTCACCGCTCAGCGCTTGCGATACACAGCGTGCTGGCGGTATGTGGCGTTTATGCAGCAACCGCCCAGAGTGCCGAACGTGTCGAGTTCAACCCGGCTTTCTTTCCTGACGGCGCAGCCGGCTTGCAGGTGGATATTTCAAAATTCAGCCAGGGCAACGTCGTACTGCCCGGCAACTACCGCTCCGATATCCACCTGAATGGCCAATGGATCGGACGCGAAACCCTGGCCTTCACTGCGGTCGCAGGCCAGTCGTCGGCGCAATTGTGCCTGGAGCGTGAGGCACTGCTCCGATTTGGCATCAACGTGGATGCAGAACCCACACAACCCACCGACTCGAGTACGCCCCCTGCATCGGCGTTCTCCAGTTGCGCCGACATCGCGACTTACCTGCCGGGCGCCAGCAGCCAATTTGACTCGGGTGAAAACCGCCTGGACTTGCAGGTACCCCAGATTTACCTGGCACGCAAGGCGCGGGGTTACGTCGACCCGCAGCACTGGGACAGCGGCATCAATGCCGCCTTCGTGCGTTACAACGCCAATAGATTTGCCTCCCAGGCCAATGGAAGTTCGCTCAGCGCCAACTACCTGGGCCTGAATGCCGGCCTCAATCTGGGAGATTGGCACTGGCGCCATAACGGCAGCTACAGCCAAACCAATATCGGTTCTGGCTATCAGAGCAGCGCCACTTATGTGCAGCGCGAAGTGAGCACGCTGCAATCACAACTGATGATGGGCGAGATCTATACCTCAGGGGAGCTGTTTGACAGCGTGCGCCTGAAGGGCGCCAGCCTGTTCAGCGATGACCGGATGCTGCCTGACTCCCTGACGGGCTTTGCCCCGGTGGTGCGCGGTGTTGCCGAGACCAATGCGCGCGTCACCGTGCGCCAACGCGGTGTGTTACTGGACGAAGTGTCTGTAGCGCCTGGCCCGTTTGTCCTCAACGATTTGTTTCCCACCGGCTACGGAGGTGACCTGAACGTCACCATCACCGAGGCCGATGGCCGCACGCGGGAGTTCGTCGTGCCGTTCGCCGCCAACGCCAACCTCCTGCGTCCAGGTCACAGCCGTTACTCGTTGAGCATTGGTCAGCTGGATGAAATCGGCCTGCGGCACCCTCCCACGCTGATGCAAGCCACTTACCAGCATGGCCTGAGCAATCTGCTGACCGGGTACACCGGCGCGGTGTTTGCCGACAACTACCGATCGCAATTGCTCGGCGCGGCATTCAATACGCGGCTCGGCGCGCTGTCCCTTGACCTGACCCACTCCAACGCGTACCTGCCGGGCCACGGTTCACGTGAGGGGCAAAGCCTGCAATTGCGCTACAGCAAAAACTTCGCCGACACTGGAACCCACTTCGCTCTCGGCGCGTACCGCTACTCCACCGAAGGCTTCCTGGCCCTGAGCGATGCCGCACGCGTGCGCAACCTCGCCATTGACGGGCTGAGCCTGGACAACGTGTCACGGCTACGCGACAGGATGGACATCAGCCTCAGCCAAAGCATGGGTAACGGCTCGGTGTATCTGACCGGCTCCTCGCAAAATTATTGGAACCGCAAAAGCGGCAACCTGACGTTCACCACAGGTTACAGCGGCACCTGGAAGAACCTTCACTACACCGTCAGTGCGCAGCGCACCCGCGACTTGCTGAGTGACCGGGTCGACAAGCAAGTGGACCTCACCGTCAGCCTGCCACTGGGCAGCGGCGCACGCTCGCCAACCTTGACCACCACGGCCTATCGCGGCGATCAAAGCAGCGGCGAGCGAGTCAGCCTGGGCGGCAGTCTCGGCGAGCGCAGTGAGTTCAGCTACGGCGTGGGGGCCAGCCGGACGCTCGGCAGCGGTAACGCAACCAGTGCAGACGTGAAATACCAGACAAGCCATGGCGTGCTATCCGCCGGTTATGGCCAGAGCAATGCATATCGCGCGACATCGTTTGGCATGACCGGAGGTATTGTCGCCCACGCTGACGGTGTGACCTTCGCTCCAGAATTGGGTGACACCATCGGCATCGTCCAGGCGCCCGACGCCCTGGGCGCGCGGATCAATGGCAACCACCGTTCACAAGTCGGAAAAAGCGGTTTTGCCGTGGTGCCTCACCTCACACCCTACCGTCAGAACGTCGTCGAACTCGACCCTAAAGACCTGTCCGTCGATGTGGAACTCAAGACCGCCGCGCAAAACGTGGCCCCACGCGCCGGGTCGGTGGTGAAGTTGCAATTCGAGACCGTAAGCGGCCAGGCCTTGTTGATTACCGCACCGCGCGAGGATGGCAGCCCGCTGCCATTCGGCTCGGATGTGTTCGATGAAGACGGCGCCAGTATCGGCGTGGTCGGGCAGGGCGGTAAGGCGTTCGTGCGCGTATCTCGTACGCAGGGGCAGTTGACGGTCAAGTGGGGGGCTGATGCCAGCGCCACATGCCGACTGCACTACGACCTCGGCTCGCAACCGGATGCTGAGGGTGCCAGCCGTTTGCGGCAATTGGACTCGGGCACCTGCCAGGTCGAGTCGGCCAATTTTTCACTGAGGGAGTGACGATGAAACACTCAATACAATTTATCTCTACGCTGCTGGCCCTTGGTCTGCCGATCGCAGCTCAAGCAAGTTGTGAACGGTATATGAACAGCACGCTCATCCTTAACCTTCCCGCTACCGTCACCGTGCCGGACAACCTTCCTGTGGGAGGGGAAATCATCAGCGGTGCATTCAGCGGAACAGCTCCCGCTTTTTTCACGAACTGCTACGCCCCGTATGTAGCGGTGACAGGTCGGTACCAGACAAGAGATCCGACCGACACGCTCGTCTTTCGCACCGAGGTGCCAGGGGTTGGTGTACGCCTGCGCATCACGGATGCCAGGGGAACAACCCATTTCTTTGCAATGCATAATCGACAAGGAACCTCTCTCACGGCCAGAGTAAGCCCCAGCTTCACAGCCGCAGAGTTGAAGTTCTACAAGATCGGGCCGGTAACGGACGGGGTGGTAACAGCCGGAGACATTTGGCAGGAGAGAAGGGACAGACGCCCGGAAAGTTTTACCCTGCGGCTCGGCAATGCGGTGCGCTTTATCAGACCCGCCGCCACCTGCAACCTGGCGACCGGTGACGTAAACCGCATGATCTCGCTTGACCCCATAAAGGTCAGCACACTTCAAAACGCAACCCATACCGGCGAACGCAATTTCGAGCTCACCGCCAACTGCACCAACGCATCCAATGTCACCTTTCGTTTTTCCGGCACCCCCGCGCCAGGCAATGACCAGCTGTTCGCCAATACCGGCACTGCCGGCGGCGTCGCGGTGTGGCTTTATTCACGTCTCAACGGAAGGGTCCAGAACCTTCTTCCCAGCGGCCCCGAGAGTACCCGCACCGTCGCGGTTTCGGGCAATAGAGCGGTCCTGCCGCTCGGCGCGGCTTACCACAGAAACGGCACGGTCAGCCAAGGCACGCTGGTCAGTACCGCCACCGTCAACATTACCTATAACTGAAAACCTGAGAGCTATTTGATGAGCTTGCGAACACTCCCCCTGCTTTTGGCAATCACTTCAAGTCTGGCCGCCAATGCGGTCCAGGCCGCGACCACAGGCACCTTGCGCTTTACCGGCCAAGTCAATGCCGGTACGTGTAACCTGGCGGCCGGCGACGAAAACCGAACCATCACCCTGCCAACTATCAAGATTTCAGACTTGGGCGCGACGTCCAGCGCGGGCGCGTTTGATTTCGAGATCTCTGCCGAGTGCGAATCGGATCTTCGCAACGTGATTTTCCTGTTCGCGGGCACAGCCTCCGCCGGGAACGCCACGCTGTTTTCCAACACGGGAACCTCCAAGGGTACAGCCCTTCGGTTACTGCACCGGGTCTCTCCCGCTTATGCCATCCCTGCCAACGGGAACGCCGCCCAGCGCAGTCGTACCATTGCAAGCAGCAGCAACAAGGCCGTGATCCCCCTCACAGCGACGTACCACAAAACCGGCGCAGCGATCACTCAAGGCACCCTGGCCAGCGCGGTGACCGTTTCGATTACTTACAACTGACCGAGCCTGGAGCCACGGTCACAATGCAGGCGAGCAAAAAAATGCCCGACCTTTGCAGGCCGGGCATTTTTCGTGTCCCGGAAAAATCAGGACTGACTGGTTGGCGTCGTGGGTACCGGCGTTGCAGTCGGGCTCACGGCAGCGGGCGTCGGCGCGGAAACCGAGTTGGCTGATGAAGCAGTGGTTGCCGGTGCAGTGGCAGGCTTGGCCGCTGCAGCTGGCTTGGGTGCTGCTGGTTTTTTCGCTACAGCCGGCTTTTTCGCAGCAGCGGGTTTTGTCGCTGGCTTGGCAGCTGCTGGTTTGGCAACAGCGGGTTTTGCAGCCGGCTTCGCGGCGGCTGGCTTGGCTGCAGGCTTTGCCACAGCCGGTTTGGCGGCTGCGGTTTTAGCTGCTGGTTTTGCTGCGGCCTTGGTTGCCGGTTTGGCGACAGGCTTGGCAGCGGCTTTAGCAGCTACGGGTTTAGCCGCAGGCTTGGCGGCCGGTTTGGCAGCGGCGGTTTTGGCCGCCGGCTTGGCGGCAGCTTTTGCCGGTGCCTTGGCCGCTGGTTTCGCAGCAGGCTTGGCAGCAGCTTTCACCAGAGGCTTGGCGGCGGTTTTCGCGGCCGGTTTGGCAGCAGCAGTTTTCGCAGCAGGCTTAGCAGCTGCAGTTTTCACCGGAGTCACTTTGGCGCCGGTGAGTTTTTCGATTTGCTTGGTCAGGGTATCGACCTTGGTGTGCAGCGCCTTGACTTCAGTACGGCTCGGCACGCCCAGTCGCGAAATGGCCTTGTTGAGGCGTGTGTCCAGGGCCCCTTCAAGTTCACTCCAAGTACCCAATACCTGTTTCTTCGCATCACTGATACGCGAACCGGCAGTCGCCTTGGCAGCAGTAACTTTCTTGCCCACTGCGCTGTTGGCTACTTTCTCGGCCTTCTCGCCGTCTTTAACCAACGTCTCGAAGAGTTTGCTGCCGTCACTGTCGATCTTCGAGTAAACGCCTAAACCAGCCAGCCAGATCTTGCGGGAATATTCTTCAACTTTCCCGACCCACGAGCTGCCTTCTTTCTGAGTAGTCTTTTTAACAGCCATCCCGATGTCTCCTTAGTGTTTACGCGCGACACGTTCGAGCAATGCCGTCAGCTCTTCGAGCTTAGCAGAGAGTGTCTCCACGTCATGTTTAGACGCAATGCCAATTCGATTCAAGGCACTGGCAACGCGAGTATCAAAAGCTTTTTCAACTTTATCCAGCTGAACTTCTACCAGACCTTTGACCGCGGAGACATTACTCTTTACTTGGTCCATCTGACTGTTGGCAGCATCAAGTTGTTCCACTGCAACTTTTTTGCCTTTACTTTCAACATGTTGACCCGCTTTAACGAGTTCCTTGAAGTACTCGCTGCCCTCGCTTCCAACCTTGGCGTAGGCACCAAGACCCGCCAGCCAGATCTTGCGGGCATAGGTTTTAACGTCGCTCAGGGCGGTGGTCTGGGCGTCGATTTTTTTCTTCAGGATAACTTTGGCCATGGTGCACCTCACGCAGAAAAGGGGGGAGGAACGGCCCACAGGAGTTGAGGGCTTGGGCACAAAGTAGGCTGGAAAATTAGAATCGGCACCCTAAGTACTGCCGGATCAGGCCAGGGCCTTATCCAGGGCTTTCTCGATTTCGGACTTGATGGTGCCACTCATGGCCGACATCAACAGGCCCAGTTCCACATCAATGCGCAGCGAATCATCCCCCACTACTACTGTGCCTTTAACCCCTGACCGCTTGAGGTTCAAGGTATCGCCGGACCACGAAGGTTCCAGGCCATATTGTTCCTTGAGTGTGTGCGCCAACTTCTCGGCCTTTGCGCGTGCCCCTTCTTTACCCAGGGAATGTGCACGTTCAACGGTTATACGGGCCATTGCAATGACTCCTCTTTATAAGGCTTGGAAAACCTTCGATGCGGCAAAAGGTCTCGGTAGCCGCCTATCTTACCTGCAGCCTTGCCAAGACAAAGCAGGCCTTGGGGATTATCATGTGCCGCATTCTCTTTTGGTGACAGCGATATGACTGATCAGCGCAAAGGCAGCGATGCCGAACCCACCACTCACTTCGGCTTCAAGAACGTCCCGGAAAGCCAGAAAGCGGAAAAAGTCGCTGAGGTGTTCCACTCCGTGGCGGCCAAGTACGACCTGATGAACGACGTGCTCTCCGGCGGCATGCACCGCCTGTGGAAACGCTTCACCATCGAGCTGTCGGGCGTACGCACCGGCAACCGTGTGCTGGACATCGCCGGCGGTACGGGTGACCTGGCAGCGAAGTTCTCCAAGCTCGTCGGCCCTACCGGCCAGGTGGTGCTGGCGGACATCAATGGCTCGATGCTCAAGGTCGGCCGCGATCGCCTGCTCGACAAGGGCGTGGCCGGCAATATCGAATTCGTCCAGGCCGACGCTGAAAAGCTGCCGTTCCCCGACAACCATTTCGACTGTGTGACCATCGCCTTCGGCCTGCGCAACGTGACCCACAAGGAAGACGCGATCCGCTCGATGCTGCGCGTACTCAAGCCGGGTGGCCGCCTGTTGGTCCTGGAGTTCTCCAAACCGACCAATGCGCTGATGTCCAAGGTCTACGACACCTACTCCTTCGCCTTCATGCCGTTGATGGGCAAGCTGATCACCAATGACGCCGAGAGCTACCGCTACCTGGCCGAATCGATCCGCATGCACCCCGACCAGGAGACCCTGAAGTCGATGATGGTAGAAGCCGGTTTCGACCGCGTGACCTACCACAACATGACCTCGGGTATCGTCGCCCTGCACCGTGGCATCAAGCCCTGATGCTGCTCAAAGGCCTTCTCGCCAGCGTCGAACACGGCGTCAACCGTGTACTGCGTCTGGACAGCACCGCCCTGGCGCGGCTCGCGCATTTGAACGGCAAGGTCATCGCCGTGGACTGCACCAGCCCCGCCTTGCAGCTGTTTATCCTGCCCAGCGATGAAGGCCTGCTGCTCGCCACTCAATGGGCCGCCGACGCCGACTGCACCCTGCGTGCACCGGCGTCGAGCCTGCTGCACCTGGCGCTGAGCCGCAACAAGACCGCCATTCTCCACGGCCCTGAAGTGCACCTGGAAGGCGACAGCGCGGTGCTGATGGACCTGGCCGCCGTGCTGCAAGACCTGGAGCTGGACTGGGAATACGAGCTGTCCCGCTGGATCGGCCCCGTCGCCACCCAACTGATCAGCGGGCACCTGCGCAGTCGCACGCGTTGGTACCAGCAGGGGTTCGCCAGCCTCAACCAGAACCTCGCCGAATACCTGAGCGAAGAATCGCGCACCCTGGTCGGAGAACGCGAAGCGCAAGCGCGCTTTCGTGAACTCGACAAGGCCAAAATCGACCTGGAACGCCTCGAGGCCCGCTTCGAGCGCCTGAGCCGTTCCCTTGATCCAAGCGATAACGCATGAAGCTGCTCGCCGTCCGCCGTTTGTTCCGTATCCAGCGCGTCGTAATCCGCTACCGCCTCGATGACCTGCTGTTCGCCCTGCCTTTGCCATGGTTCCTGCTGGCGGTGCGCTATGTGCTGCCGTGGCGCTGGTTCCCGCGCAAACAGCTGGAGCTGAGCCGGGGCGCGCGCCTGCGCCTGGCGCTGCAGGACCTGGGACCGATCTTTATCAAGTTCGGGCAGATCCTCTCCACGCGCCGCGACCTGCTGCCCGAAGACATCGCCGACGAACTGATGCTGCTGCAGGATCGCGTGCCGCCGTTCGATTCGCAGCAGTCGATGAAGCTGATCGAAGAACAACTGGGCAAGAAGATCAGCGAGGTGTTCAGTCGCTTCGACGTCGAGCCGCTGGCTTCGGCCTCGGTTGCGCAGGTTCACGCCGCACAGCTCAAGACCGGCGAAGAAGTGGTGGTGAAGGTGATCCGCCCGGGCCTCAAGCCAATCATCGGCCAGGACCTGGCGTGGCTGTTTATCCTCGCCCGCGCCGCCGAACGGTTCTCTGCCGATGCGCGCCTGCTGCACCCGGTGGACGTGGTCGCCGACTACGAAAAAACCATCTACGACGAACTCGACCTGCTGCGCGAAGCGGCGAACGCCAGCCAGCTCAAGCGCAACTTCGAAGGCTCGCCGTTGCTGTATGTGCCGCAGGTGTATTGGGACTGGTGCCGCCCGAAAGTGCTGGTAATGGAGCGCATCTACGGCGTGCAGGTCACCGACCTCGCCACTCTGGCCGACCAGCGCACCGACATGAAGATGCTCGCCGAGCGCGGCGTAGAGATCTTCTTCACCCAAGTGTTCCGCGACAGTTTCTTCCACGCCGACATGCACCCCGGCAATATCTTCGTCAGCACCGTCAACCCGTGGAGCCCGCAGTACATTGCAATCGACTGCGGCATCGTCGGCAGCCTGACCCCGGAAGACCAGGACTACCTGGCGCGCAACCTGTTCGCCTTTTTCAAGCGCGACTACCGCCGCGTGGCGCAGTTGCACATCGATTCGGGCTGGGTGCCGGCGGAAACCAAGCTCAACGAATTCGAAGCGGCAATCCGCACCGTCTGCGAGCCGATCTTCGAAAAACCATTAAAAGATATTTCCTTCGGCCAGGTGCTGATGCGCCTGTTCCAGACCGCGCGGCGCTTCAATATGGAAGTGCAGCCGCAGTTGGTGCTGCTGCAAAAAACCCTGCTCAACATCGAAGGCCTGGGCCGTCAGCTGTACCCGGACCTCGACCTGTGGAACACCGCGCAGCCGTTCCTGGAACGCTGGATGCGCGAGCGGGTCAGCCCGAAAACCCTGCTGGGCAACCTGCACAGCCAGTTCGAACAGTTGCCGCACCTGGCCAACATGACCCGTGACCTGCTGGAGCGCATGTCCCAGCCCCACGCCAAAGACCCTGCGCCGCCGTGGCAGAAGCGCAAGGACGACTGGTTCCTGCGCCTGCTGGGCGCCGCGCACCTGGTCGGTGGCGTGATGCTGGCCATTGGCGGGCCGCTGAACCAACTGGGCCACTGGCCGGCCGGCATCATGGTCGCCGTGGGTGTTTATCTGATCGTGCGTCGATAGCCAATCCGGTTATACACTGTCGCAAATTGCCGGAGCCGAACATGAAAGACTGGCTGGACGAGATCAAGTGGGACAGTGACGGCCTGGTGCCGGCCATTGCCCAGGACTACAAGACCGGGCGCGTGCTGATGATGGCCTGGATGAACCGCGAGGCCCTGAGCCTCACCGCCACTGAGCAGCGCGCCATTTACTGGTCACGTTCCCGTGGCAAACTGTGGCGCAAGGGCGAAGAGTCCGGGCACGTACAAACCCTGCACGAGATGCGCATCGACTGCGACGCCGACGTGGTGATCCTCAAGGTCGAGCAGATCGGCGACATCGCCTGCCACACCGGCCGTCACAGCTGCTTCTATCGCGTGTTCGAGAACGGCGAATGGAAGGTTGTAGAGCCGGTGCTCAAAGACCCGCACGCCATCTACTGCGCAGGACACTGAACATGAGCGATACCCTGAACCGTGTGGCCCAGGTGCTGGAGGACCGCAAAGGTGCGGACGCCGACAGCTCCTACGTCGCCAGCCTGTACCACAAGGGCCTGAACAAGATCCTGGAAAAACTCGGCGAAGAGTCCATCGAGACCATCATCGCTGCCAAGGACGCACAAATCAGCGGCGATTGCAGCGATGTAATCTACGAGACCGCCGACTTGTGGTTCCATAGCATGGTCATGCTCGCCCAACTGGGGCAGCATCCACAGGCCGTGCTGGATGAACTGGACCGTCGCTTCGGCTTGTCCGGGCATGCCGAGAAGGCCTCGCGCCCGTCCGCTTGAATAACTAAGACTAGAGGATTTGCAGCATGGGCATTTTTGACTGGAAACACTGGATCGTCATTCTGGTGGTGGTGGTACTGGTATTCGGCACCAAGAAACTCAAAAACCTCGGTACCGACGTGGGCGAGTCGATCAAGGGCTTTCGCAAAGCCATGAACGACGATGAAAAACCGGCCGACCCTGCCGCCAACCCCGTGCCACCGGCCCAGCCTGTGCACCCTCAGGCCACCCAGCCGATCACCGAGCGTCGTACCTTCGACGTGCAGGCTGAAAAAGTCGAAGAGCCGACCCGCAAAGACTCGTGAGCACTGACTAATGTTTGGTATCAGCTTCTCTGAACTGCTCCTCGTCGGCCTCGTGGCCTTGCTGGTACTGGGGCCGGAACGCCTGCCCGGTGCCGCGCGCACGGCCGGCCTGTGGATCGGGCGCCTGAAACGCAGTTTCAACGCCATCAAACAGGAAGTTGAACGGGAAATCGGCGCCGACGAAATCCGCCGCCAACTGCACAACGAACATATTCTGTCGTTGGAACAGGAAACACGGAAGATTCTGTCGCCCGTGCAAGAGCCGGCCAAGCCGGTTGAGCCCGTGGCCGAGCACAGCATCGCGCCGACACCCGTCGCCGATGCCACGCCCGCCGCTCCCGCCCCGACAGAGCCAGCGCCGACGCCCGTTGCGTCGCCCGCTCCCCATGACCCTACATTGCCGCCGCGAGCCCCATGAGCGCTGATAAACCGGAAAACGACCAGCATATGCCGCTGGTCTCGCACCTCACCGAGCTGCGGACCCGCCTGCTGCGTTGCGTGGCTGCGATCTTCGTGATCTTTGCCGGGCTGTTCGCCTTCACCCAGCAGATCTACACCTTCGTCTCCACGCCACTGCGCCAGTACCTGCCGGCCGGTGCGACGATGATTGCCACCGATGTGTCATCGCCCTTCCTCACGCCGTTGAAGCTGACGATGATGGTCTCGCTGTTCCTGGCGATCCCGGTGATCCTGCATCAGATCTGGGGCTTTATCGCGCCGGGCCTGTACAAGCATGAGAAGCGCATCGCGGTGCCTTTGCTGGTGTCGAGCATCCTGCTGTTCTACACCGGCATGGCCTTCGCCTACTTCCTGGTGTTCCCGTTGATCTTCAAGTTCTTCGCTGCCGCCACCCCGGCCGGCGTGGAAATGATGACCGACATCACCAGCTACCTCGACTTCGTGATGACGCTGTTCTTCGCCTTCGGCGTCGCCTTCGAAATCCCCGTGGCCGTGGTGCTGCTGGTGTGGATCGGCGTGGTCAACGTGCAGTATCTGAAGAAGATCCGCCCGTACGTGATCATCGGTTGCTTTGTGGTCGGCATGATCCTCACGCCGCCGGACATCTTCTCCCAGACCCTGCTGGCGGTGCCGATGTGGATGCTGTTCGAGATCGGCATCCTGTTCAGCGGCCTGATCAGCAAACGTGGCGAACACCCGGATGACCAACCCGCCGACGACGACCAGCCGCCAGCGACCCAGCCGTGAACCTGCTGCTGTTGTTCGATGCCGACTTTATCGCGGCCGACCGGGTGATCCTGCGTGATCGGCGCCTGGTGCATATGCAGGAAGTCCACCGCGCCGCCGTAGGCGATAGCCTGCGGGTCGGGCGCATCGGTGGGTTGATGGGCAACGCGCAATTACTGCGCCTGGAAGCCCTCGAAGCCGAACTGCAAGTGAGCTTCGACCAACCACCACCGGCCAAACTGCCCCTGACCCTGCTGCTGGCCCTGCCGCGCCCGAAAATGCTGCGCCGGGTGCTGCAAACCGTGGCGGCCATGGGCGTGCCAAAGGTGGTGCTGGTCAACAGCTACCGGGTGGAAAAAAGCTTCTGGCAAACCCCCTTCCTGGAGCCCGAGGCCATTCGCGAACAACTGATCCTCGGCCTCGAACAGGCGCGGGACACGGTGTTGCCGGAAATCGTTATCGAAAAGCGTTTCAAGCCCTTCGTCGAAGACCGCCTGCCGGCCCTGACCGAAGGTACCCTTGGCCTCATCGGCCATCCCGGCGATTACCCACCCTGCCCCCGTGGGCTGGATGAGCCGGTCACCCTGGCCATCGGCCCGGAAGGCGGCTGGATCCCCTATGAGGTGGACCTGCTGACCAAGGCCGGCTTGCAGCCGGTGCAATTGGGCGCCCGCATCCTGCGCGTCGAAACGGCCGTCACCGCCCTGCTCGCCCGTCTTTTCTAACCACACCGCACAACCCTGTGGGAGGGGGCTTGCTCCCGATAGCTGTGGGTCAGTCAGCATTTCTGATACTGGACCACCGCCATCGGAAGCAAGCCCCCTCCCACAGGGTAGAGCGTCGCTACAGAATCCCGTATGCAGGCCGATAACCCGTGAATAAGTCAAAGCCTGGTTCCAGGGGAGTTCGCAGCATGTATCGTTGGTTAGCCGAAAAACTGGGGAATGTGAGCGTCAAAACCAAACTGGCCGTGGGCTTTGGCCTGGTATTGATCCTGACGCTGGTGACCACCTTCACCGGCTGGACCGGCCTGGGCAGCGTGATCAGCCGGGGCGACAAGCTGGGCTATATCTCCAGCCTCAATGAGCTGACCAAGGACCTGCGCCTGGCGCGCCTGGACTACGAAATGCGCCGGGGCGAGCAAGGCACGGTGGCGGTCAACGAGCTGATGAGCAAACTTGAAAACGGCCTGAAAACCGCCGACACCTTGATCGATCAACCTGCCGACAATCTGCTGGTGGACGAGCAATTGGCCGCGGTCGCCCAATACAAGCGTGCGTTCGATGACATGGCCCAGGCCGGCGCCAACCGCGAAAACGCTCGCAGCAAGCTGGGCGATACTGCCGACAACGCAGTGCTCAAGATCGGCGAGATCGAAAAGTCCCTGCTGCAAGGCGACAGCGTCATCCAGTTCAACAGCGTGGTCGAGCTGAGCAAGCTGATCCAACAGGCGCGCTTCCAGGTGCGCGGCTACACCTACAGCGGCAAGGTTGAAGCAGAACAGCCGGCCCTGGACGCCATTGATAACGCCTTGAAGAAAATCGCCACCCTCAACGGCACGCTGCCTGAGCAGTATGCAACCAACCTGCAACAGGCCAGCGTTTCGCTGCAAGCCTATCGCGCCGCAGTCAGCCAATACCGCGACTCCCAGGTCGCAAGTGCCGCCGCCATGAAAAAGATGGGCGAGCAGGGCGACATCTTGCTCGAACACAGTAAAAAACTGACCCTCTCCCAGACCGTCGTGCGCGATACCGACGCCGCCCATGCCAAGAACCTGTTGTTGCTGGCCACCGTGCTTGCCCTCGTCTTCGGGCTGGTAGCGGCCTGGGCCATCACGCGGCAGATCATTCTCCCGTTGAACCAGACCCTCGAAGTTGCCAAGCGCGTTGCCTCAGGTGATCTGAGTCACAACCTCATTTCTCTGCGCCAGGATGAATTGGGCCAACTGCAACGCGCCATGCAAAGCATGACCGTCGGCCTGCGCGAGTTGATCGGCGGCATCAGCGAAGGCGTCACCCAGATCGCCAGCGCCGCCGAGCAACTGTCGGCCGTCACCGAGCAGACCAGCGCCGGGGTCAACAGCCAGAAGGTCGAGACCGACCAGGTGGCCACCGCCATGAACGAAATGGCCGCGACCGTGCAGGAAGTGGCGCGCAACGCCGAGGAAGCGTCCGAAGCCGCCGCAGCGGCTGACCAGCAGGCCCGCGAAGGCGACAGGGTGGTCGGTGAAGCCATCGCCCAGATCGAGCGCCTGGCCACCGAGGTCGGTAACTCCACAATCGCCATGGGCGACCTGAAACGCGAAAGCGACAAGATCGGCAGCGTGCTCGATGTGATCAAGTCCGTAGCCCAGCAAACCAACCTGCTGGCTCTCAACGCTGCGATTGAAGCCGCCCGCGCCGGTGAAGCCGGACGTGGTTTCGCGGTGGTGGCCGACGAAGTGCGCAGCCTGGCCCAGCGCACCCAGAAGTCCACCGAAGAGATCGAAGAGCTGATCGTAGGCCTGCAACAAGGCACCCAGCAGGTGGCGTCCATCATGGACAACAGCCGCAGCCTTACCGACAGCAGCGTCGAGCTGACCCGCCGCGCCGGCAGCGCCCTGGAGAACATCACCCGCACGGTCTCGACCATCCAGGCGATGAACTCGCAAATCGCCACCGCTGCCGAACAGCAAAGCGCCGTGGCGGAAGAGATCAACCGCAGCGTGTTGAACGTACGCGATGTGTCGGAACAGACGGCTGCCGCCAGCGAAGAGACCGCCACGTCGAGCACCGAACTGGCACGCCTGGGCACACACCTTCAAGCATTGGTCGGTCGCTTTCAGGTCTGACATCCCTCCCCGCGCGGCGACCTGTCCTGGGTCGCCGCCGCAATCTGTGAAATTTCCTACACGTTTATCAGCCCCACCTCTGCACCAAGAGAACTAGCGTTCAACTCAGCTCAACGTGCCCGTGCACCTTGAGAACGCCTGTTGTTCACGTGTCGGAGGTTCATCATGCTTCGTCGAATGACTCATCTGCTGGGTGACACCAGTGTCACCCTTAAACTCGCCCTGGGTTTTTCCCTGGTACTGGCCCTGAGCTTCGTGATTGCCGTGACCGGCTGGCAAGCCCTGTCCGCTTCCCTTTATCGCTCGCAAACGCTGTCGGTACTCGCGCAACTGGCCGTGGCTGGCGAGGAACTACGGGCAGACAGGATCGTTTACCGCACCCTCGACGATACCTCCAGCTTCAATCGCTTGAGTGTGAGTACGGTAAAAATCGACGGGCTCCTGGTGGAGCTTTCCAGCCGACTCAAAGCGCCAAAACCCACTGCATATCTGAAGGAGATGGCCCGCATCAACGCGACGTTCAAAACCACCCTCAAGGACGTACCCTCACTGGTGGAGAAACGCGAAAATGCGCGGGAACAGCTCAAGCAGAACACCACGCGAACCGGCGATTTCCTGGCACAACTGGCGAGCGATCTGCCGGACCAGGACGATGCAAAAGCCCTGGACACCATCGAAGACCTGCGCCAGGCCATCGAACAGGCCGAAGATAGCGTCCAGAGCCCCGCCTGGGCCGCCAGTTCGCTGGACGCCTATACCCAGGCCGTCAGCGACGCCGAGCGTAACCTCGAACTCGCCCAGGCGGCCGTGGCAAAACTGCC
Organism: Pseudomonas grimontii; assembly: GCF_007858185.1. Lineage (GTDB taxonomy): Bacteria > Pseudomonadota > Gammaproteobacteria > Pseudomonadales > Pseudomonadaceae > Aquipseudomonas > Aquipseudomonas grimontii. The sequence continues at coordinate 196,357 of NZ_VFES01000002.1, read as the reverse complement.
GGTCGATAGCGGCGCGCTGAAAAACACCGTGCTCGGCATTCGCACCCATCTGACACGTCTCAAGGAAACCCAACTTGCCACCGAGAACACGCAAAACCAGCTGGAGATGCAGTTGGATCAGTTGCTCGGGCAGAGCGATCTCTTGAGCCAGGACCAGACCCAACGACGCGACCGCGAAGCCGAGCAAGCGCGAACCCAGACCCTGGGCGTTACTGCCGCCGCATTGCTCTTCGGTGCCCTGGCCGCCTGGGTGATTGCCGGGCAAATCGTTAAGCCGCTGCGCAAGGCGCTGACAGTGGCCAACCACATTGCCCAAGGCGACCTGAGCCACGATCTGCAAACCCGACGCCGGGATGAGCTGGGCCAGCTGCAAAGCAGCATGACCCAAATGACACTTAACCTGCGGGTGCTGATTGGCAACATCAGCGACAACGCACGGCAAATCGCCAGCGCTGCCGAAGAGCTTTCCGCCGTGACCGAACAAACGCGTACAGGGGTGAATAATCAGCGCGATGAAACCGAGCAGGTCGCCGCCGCCATGAACCAGATGCTCGCCACCGCCCAGGAGGTTGCGCGCCACGCCGAGCAGGCTTCGCTCGCTGCCGGCCAGGCCAATCAACAGACTGAGCTGGGCGATCAGGTGGTGACGGATGCCGTGGCGCAAATCGAGCACCTTGCCCATGAAATGGCGCGCGCGGGCCAGGCCATGCTCGGGTTGCAACGGGAAAGCCAGAAAATCAGCAGTGTGCTGGATGTGATCAAGTCAGTGTCACAGCAGACCAACCTGCTGGCGCTCAACGCCGCGATAGAAGCCGCACGGGCTGGCGAGGCCGGTCAAGGGTTTGCAGTGGTCGCCGATGAGGTGCGCGGTCTCGCCCAACGAACCCAGCAGTCCGCCGAGGAAATCGAAGAGCTGATTGGCGGCCTGCACAGCGGTACGCAACAGGTGGCCGACATCATGGACTACAGCCGTACACTCACCGACAACAGCGTCGGCCTGGCCCGCAACGCCGGAGACTCCCTGACGGAGATCGCCCGTACGGTGTCGGTCATCCAGGAAATGAATCCGCAGATCGCCGCAGCCGCCGAAGAGCAAAGCGCGGTGGCCGAAGAGATCAATCGCAGCGTATTGAAAGTCCGCGACGCCTCGGAGCAAACCGCCGCTGCCAGTGAACAGACGGCGGCGGCCAGTATCGAACTGGCGCGGCTGGGAACGAATTTGCAGGAGTGTGTGGGGAGGTTCAAGGTATGAACGCCCTGCTCCCTATAGCACTTGGCGCAGGAACGCCTGGGCGCGCGGGTCTTTGGGCGCCGCGAAGAACTCGGCCGGGGCCGCATCTTCCAGCAACTTGCCATGATCGAAGAACAGCACTCGGTCCGCCACTTCACGGGCAAAGCCCATTTCGTGGGTGACGCAGACCATGGTCATGCCTTCAAGGGCCAGGGTCTTCATGACATCCAGCACTTCACCGACCATTTCCGGGTCGAGGGCCGAGGTGGGCTCGTCGAACAGCATCACCTTGGGTTCCATCGCCAACGCCCGGGCAATCGCCACGCGCTGTTGCTGGCCGCCGGAAAGCCGTGAGGGAAACTCGTTGGCTTTCTGCGCAATGCCGACCTTTTCCAGCAGTGCCAGGGCCTTGGCTTCGCGTTCCTTCTTGCCGCGCTTGCGCACGACTTTTTGCGCCAGGCACAGGTTCTCCAACACCGTCATGTGCGGGAACAAGTTGAAGTGCTGGAACACCATGCCGACTTCACGGCGATAGGCGTTCACGTCGGTTTTTGGATCGGCCAGTTGCAGGCCATCGATGCTCACCGAGCCCGAGTCGAACTCTTCCAGGCCATTGAGGCAACGCAGGAACGTGGACTTGCCGGAGCCGGACGGGCCGATCACCACCAGCACTTCGCCCTTGGCCACCTGGGTGGTCACATGGTCCACCGCGCGCACCACATGCCCGCGGGTATCGAAGACTTTTACCAGATCGCGGACTTCAATCACTTTGGGCGAGCCTCCGCTCAAGCCGGCTGGCCATTTTCGACAGCGGCAGGTTGATCAGCAGGTACAACCCTGCGACACAGAACAGGATTTCAAACGGCGAGAACGAGGTAGTGATCACTTCGCGGCCGCTTTTGAGCAGCTCGGTAATCGCGATCACCGAAACCAGCGAGGTGTCTTTCACCAGGCTGATAAATTGCCCGGCCAGCGGCGGCAGCACGCGCTTGAAGGCCTGCGGCAGCACCACATGGCGCATCGACTGGCTGGCGCTCAGCCCCAGGGAGCGAGCCGCCTCGTTCTGGCCACGGGTGATGGACTGCACGCCGGCACGGACGATTTCCGCCACATAAGCGCCGGTGAACAGCGACAACGCGGCGATCCCGGCGAATTCCCGGGACAGGTTGAGCACCGTACCGATAAAGAAATAGAAAATGAAGATCTGCACCAAGAGCGGCGTTCCGCGCACCAGTTCGACGTAGATCGTCGACAGATCCCGAAGGGTCGGGTTATTGGACAGTCGGCATAACCCGGTGGCAAGGCCAATCGCCAAGCCTAGAATCCCGGACACCACCGACAGCCACAACGTGGTCCACAAGCCCCACATCAACGGGCCCAATGCCCAATGGCGGTTCACACCGATGACGTCGCCTTCGGCCACATCATCGCCGCGCGCCACTTGCAGGCTGTTGTCGGCGACAGTCACCTTTTGTTCGGCACCTGCGTCGTTACGCAGGGTCACTTCGGCGACGTCGCCGTTGCGCACCAGCTCGATGACGGTGGAGATATCCGCTGCCCTTTGGGCCTCTTCAGCCTGATAGGCGAAGTATTGCGGTACGCGGTTCCAGCGCCACTCGTAGGACATCAACGAGGTGGCGTAATACAACGCGCCAGCCAGGCCGACCAGCACGACCACGGTCAGCAGGTGCCAGGGCCATTGGGCTTTTTTCTGTTTCATTTACTCAGCATCCAAAAGAATCGTGGCCCGCACACCTGAGGTGGTGAGCGGGCTTGCCACATCAAGCCCCCTCACAACAAAAACGGTCCCGCTTTATTCCATGTCCTTGAGCCACTCGGAGCTCTTGAACCACTTGTCATGGATGCGATCGTAGGTGCCGTCGTGCTTGATCTGGTGCAGGAAGTTGTTGATGAAGTTGATGCTGTCGTAGTCACCCTTCTTCAAGCCGAACGCCAGCGGTTCAAAGGTGAAGGGCTCGTCGAGGAACACCAGCTTGCCGTTACCGACTTTTTTCTCGGCGACCACGTTGTACGGCGCGTCATACACGAAGGCATCGGCCTTGCCGTTGACCACGTCCAGCACACCTTCCTGCTCGTTGTCATAGCCGTGGTACTTGGCTTTGGAGATCAGCTTCTTGGCGACCATCTCACCGGTGGTGCCGAGCTTGGAGGTCAGGCGGTACTTCTCGTCGTTCAGGTCTTTGTAGGACTTGATGGTGCCTTCCAGGTCCTTGCGGATCAGCAGGGTCTGGCCCACCACGATGAACGGTTCGCTGAAGTTCAGGCGCAAGTTGCGTTCCTGGGTCAGGGTCATGCCACTGCCGATCATGTCGAACTTACCGGTCAGGAACGCCGGGATGATGCCGTCATAGCCGGTGGACACCAACTCCAGCTTGACGCCCATGGACTTGGCCATGGCCTTGAGGATGTCAACTTCGAAGCCGATGATTTCACCGCGTTTGTCAGTCATTTCGAACGGCATGTAGGTCGGGTCCATGCCGACTTTCAGCGTACCGCGCTTGACCGCATCATCGATGGCACCGGCCTGGGCCGCATTGGCCGTGACCAGCGCGGTGATGCCAAGCAGCAGCATCGAAAGATACTTTTTCATCATCAAGTCCCCTGAACGATTCTTATAAGGTCGGCGCGCAAATGGGCTGCACCAATTCGGGGTGCGATCCTAACCCACTCGTTGCCCGTCACAAAGGTTTCGCGGGTAATTGTTGTCGGCGTATGTCGGAAAAACCTCACAGCGCTGCGGCGAACCGCAGGGGTAGACGCACGCGCAAGCTGAGCCGGCAACGGATTGATGTGTAAGCAGTTATGACCCTCAGTCGATTTCTGCCATCCACGCAGCGTCCTTGAACCACTTGTCATGCAAGCGATCATAGGTGCCGTCCTGGGCCACCTGATTCAGGAAATGATTGATCCAGTTAATGCTGTCGAAATCGCCCTTCTTTACCCCAAACGCGAGGGGTTCAAAGGTAAAAGGTTGTTGCAGTGCCAGCAGTGCGCTGTTCTCCGCCCGGCTGACCGCGATCAGGTTGTAGGGCGCGTCATGGATAAAGGCATCGGCCTTGCCTTCCACTACCTGGCGAACCCCCTCCTCCGGCGTGGTAAAACTGCTCAGGCGGGCCGCCCCCAGAAACCGTCGCGCCGCTGCCTCACCGGTAGTGCCTACGGCGGTCGCGATTCGATAATTTGCATCGTCCAGGTCTTCAACGCTACCGACCTTGTCGACCAGACTGGGATGCAGCAGCACGGTCTGGCCCACCACGATAAAGGAGTCGCTGAAGTTCAGCTTCAAGTTACGCTCCTGGGTGACGGTCATGCCGCTGCCGATCAGGTCGAACTTTTTTGCCAGCAGCCCCGGCAGCAGCTCGGTATAGGGCACAGCGACCAGTTCAAGTTCCACACCCAGGGCCTGGGTCATCACGGTCAGCAAGTCAATTTCAAAGCCGACAATGCGCCCGTGTTTATCGATCATTTCGAAGGGAACGTAAGTCGGTGTGGTGCCCACCTTGAGTACGCCGCGCCGGACGGCGTCGTCAATCGCCCCCGCGTGTATCTGGCTGATTTGAATCAGTGCAGCAGCGCCAATCAGCAATGCCGAACAATACTTTCCGAGCATGAATCCCCCAGCGGTCAAGAAAATCTGGGGGGCGATCCTAACCCAGTCGCAGGCACGCAAATACGCCGCGAACAAAGGTCTTTTGTTTCGAAATAACAAGGCGTTAGGAAAACAAGGAAGAAGCAGGAAACACTGTAGGACCAGCGCTTCGAACACCCCCGAAGTGAACCTTCGGGGGTGTCTGAATCAGGCCGTTTGGGCCTGGGACGACAGCGGCTGCAGCGGCAGTAAAGGCGCGTGCGGGTCAGCCTTGATCGAATCACGCCAGGCAGCGAGCCACTCGGCATGGCCTTCGCTCCAGATCTGCTCGTGCAAGCGCGCCAGTGCCACCGGATCACTGAGCAACGCCAGGCGTTCGCCGTTATTGAGGCCGGCAGGGCCGACTTTCAACGCGTGGCGCACACGTTCGGCACGCAGGTACTCGATCGGCTCGGCCTGACCGTGACGCGAGGTCGCCAGGGCACAGGCCAGGGCGTTCTGCTGCGGGTCGACCACCGAGCGCACAAAGCCGTCTTTCAGCGCGTGCCAACGGTTTTCGTGGGTGTACTTGTCGGTGGACAGCAACGCCTGCGGCGGATTGTATTCCTCAGGGATCAGGAACAGGCTCTCATCGCGGGACTTCAGACCGAGGTTGACCCGACTGGAGATCACCGACACCGGGATCGACAACATCAGCGAACCCACGATCGGTACCAGCCACCACAGGAAGCTCGGGTTCAACCACACCACCAGCAGCGCCCAGAAGAAGCCGAGCAAGGTCTGCGTACCGTGACGCTTGATCGCTTCGCCCCACGGGGTGGAGTCGTCATCACGCTGCGGCGAGTTCCAGGTCGCGGCCCAGCCGAGGAACGCGGCGAGCACGAAACGGGTGTGGAAAATCATCCGCACCGGCGCCAGCAGCATGGAGAACAGCATCTCCAGCAGCATCGACATCGTCACCTTGAACTTGCCACCGAACTCTTTCGCGCCCTTGGCCCAGATCAGGATGATGCTCAGCAACTTTGGCAGGAACAGCAGCACGATAGTGGTGGAGAACAGCGCCACCGCCTTGTCCGGATGCCATTGCGGCCACAGTGGGTACAACTGGCGTGGCGCCATGAAGTACTGTGGCTCCATCAGGGTGTTGACCGCCAGCAAGGCCGTCGACAGCACCAGGAACAAGAACCACAACGGTGCCGACAGGTAGGACATCACGCCGGTCAGGAACACCGCGCGGTGCACCGGGTGCATGCCCTTGACCAGGAACAGGCGGAAGTTCATCAGGTTGCCGTGGCACCAGCGACGGTCACGCTTGAGTTCATCCAGCAGGTTCGGCGGCAGTTCTTCGTAGCTGCCCGGCAGGTCGTAGGCAATCCACACGCCCCAGCCGGCACGGCGCATCAGCGCGGCTTCAACGAAGTCGTGAGACAGAATCGAACCTGCGAACGCGCCTTTACCCGGCAATGGCGCCAGGGCGCAGTGCTCGATAAACGGTTTCATGCGGATGATCGCGTTGTGACCCCAGTAGTGGGATTCACCCAGTTGCCAGAAGTGCAGGCCGGCGGTGAACAGTGGGCCGTAGACGCGGGTGGCGAACTGCTGCATGCGTGCATACAGGGTGTCCATGCCCGACGCACGCGGCGCGGTCTGGATAATCCCCGCATCCGGCGTGGCTTCCATCAGGCGCACCAGACTGGTCAGGCATTCGCCGCTCATCACGGAGTCGGCGTCGAGAACGACCATGTATTTATAGTCACCGCCCCAACGACGGCAGAAGTCGTCGAGGTTGCCGCTTTTACGCTTAACGCGACGGCGACGGCGGCGATAGAAGATCTTGCCGAAGCCACCCGCCTCACGGCACACGTCGAGCCAGGCTTGCTGCTCGGCGATACAGATGTCGGCCTCGTTACTGTCGCTGAGCACGAAGAAGTCGAAACGATCGAGGTCACCGGTCGCGGCCACCGATTCGAACGTCGCACGCAAACCGGCGAATACTCGCGGCACGTCTTCGTTGCAGATCGGCATGACCAGCGCGGTACGCGCGTCTTTCGGGATCGGCTCATCGCCGGCACTTTTACCGGAAATTCGGTATTTATCGTGGCCGGTGAGCAGTTCGAGGAAGCCCATCAATGCGGTCCAGAAACCGGCCGAGACCCAGCAGAACAAGATCCCGAACATGATCAGGATGCTGGTTTGCAGGGCGTAAGGCAGCACCTGGGTGGCAGTTTGCAGCAGGGTCTGGTTGCGGATCTCGTCGAAGTCGACCAGCGACCAGCCCTGGTACGGCATGATGCCTTTCATGTACCAGCCGGCCACGATGGTCTGGCCGAGCATCAGCACCAGCAGGATGTAACGACGGATCGAACCCACGGTACGCCAGCGGGCCGCCGGCAATACGCGCTCGTCCTTCGGCGGGGTCGGCGGGTTGCTGCGGCCGGTGATCCGACGCCAGCCGCGCACCAGGATATTGGTGCGCCAGGGCTCAGGCACCACGCGGGTACGCCGAATCGGCGGCGTGGCCTTGAGGCACACGCGCCCACTGGCGTCGAGCCCCAGCATTTCAGCGTCTTGCAACTCTTCGGCCGTGTTGAGGGTTAACCGGCGGCCAACCGACGCCTGGGCGGCGTCGACTGGCGCATCGAACACTTTGGACGACAAGCGCTCGTGCAACTCGGTGAAGGATGTGCAGCCCGCCAACTCGGCGCGCTGCTCAGCGGTCATCGGAAGATGCGCCAGGTACTCGGACAGAGTCTCGGGCGTTACTTGAGAATTACTCATCGGCAGGCAACTGATAGCTCCAGGTTTCGGTCAGGACTTGCTCGGTCTTGATCGGCTCCGGTGTGGCTGGGGCAGCTTCTGGCTGCTTGGCTTCCTTGTCTTTCGCGTCTTTCTTGGCCTGTTTCTCGTGTTGCTTGGCCAGGACCTTGTCGGCCTTGAGCACTTGGGTCGAAACCTGCTCAGGCTCAGGCTGCACGATGTCCTGCACCAGCGACGCACGCATTTCGGTCGGTTTGCCTGCGTCCTTGATCTTCATGCGCAGGGTCAGGCGCCAGCCTTTGGTGTGCTCGTTGTAACGCACGCTGTTTTCTACCAGTTCAGCGTTGTCACCCACGCTCACCTGGCTACGCACCGGGGCGTCCGGCAGCAGTTTCTTCAGGGCCGGGCCCTCGAAGTCGACCAGGTACGCCACGCTGCCGTCCGGCTGACGGATCAGGTTGGATTGCTTCACGTCACCGGTGGAACGCAGGGTCTGCTTGACCCAGGCACTGTCCGGCGAGTGGAACGCGGCATCGTCGAGGGTCCAGTGCAGGCGATAGGCTATATCCAGCGGCTTGCCGACTTCCGGCAATTGGGCCGGGCTCCAGAACGCAACGATGTTGTCGTTGGTTTCATCGGCAGTCGGGATCTCGACGAGGTCGACGGAACCCTTGCCCCAGTCGCCTTCAGGCTCGATCCAGGCGCTTGGGCGCTTGTCGTAGTTGTCGTCGAGGTCTTCGTAGTGGCTGAAGTTGCGGCCGCGTTGCAGCAGGCCGAACCCACGCGGGTTCTCCACGGTGAAGTTGCTGACCGACAGGTGTTTAGGGTTGTTCAGAGGGCGCCAGATCCACTCGCCGTTGCCGGCATGGATCGACAGACCGCTGGAATCGTGCAGCTCGCGACGGTAGTTGAGCACCTTGGACGGCTGGTTGGCGCCGAACAGGAACATGCTGGTCAACGGGGCAACGCCCAGCTTGCTGACCTTGTCGCGCAGGAACATCTGGGACTTCACATCGACAACCGTGTCGGTGCCCGGACGCAGGATCAGGCGATAGGCGCCGGTCGCACGTGGGGAATCGAGCAGGGCAAAGATCACCAGGTGCTTGTCACCCGGCTTTGGACGCTCGATCCAGAACTCGGTGAAACGCGGGAATTCTTCGCCGGACGGCAACGCGGTATCGATTGCCATGCCACGGGCGGACAGGCCATAGACCTGATCCTTGCCGACGACGCGGAAATAGCTGGCGCCGAGCATGGTCATGATTTCGTCTTGCTTGTCGCCCTTGTTGATCGGGTACAGCACACGGAAACCGGCATAACCCAGCTGTTCGGTGGCTTTAGGATCAAATTTGACGTCACCGAAATCGAAGCGCGTCGGGTCGTACTTGATTTCCTGGACGCTGTCGGCGGTCACTTCGTTGATTTTCACCGGTGTATCGAAATGCATACCCTGGTGATAGAAGGACAGCTTGAACGGGGTGTTCTGATCGGCCCATTCGGCTTTTTCGTTGCGGAAACGAATCTTCTGGTAATCCGCGAATTTCATTTCGCGGAATTCGTTCGGCAGATTGCTGCGCGGAGCTTCGTATTTCTGCCCGGCCAGCTCTTTTGCCTTGGCCGACACATCATCCAGACTGAATGCCCACAGTTGACCCGCGCCGAACAGGCAAAACAGGGCGGAGCCCGTCACCAGTGCGTTTCGTAACCGTTTGGCAGACAATTTTGGTGCATTACAGGGACTAACAATCACGAGCAACCCTCGCCGAAAACAGATCAAAAAACCAACGGCCAGCTATCTATATGCCAGGTTGGCGAGCATTGTTCCGACTCCCCTGGGGCAAAATGATTCCCCTGAGGCTATCGGGCAAGTCTCTACCTAAGTCAAAAATGGACCAAACAACGCTGATCCCCGTAGCGCGCGATTATCTAGTAGCCCGCGAGACAACGCATCAGGGACAACGAAGTATTTGTAGCGAAACCCTACGTTTTTAGGCATTAAAGTCGTTTTTAATACATTCATGTCTGTAAGAGAAAGGTCACAGGGCCATCATTGACCAAATGCACCTGCATATCTGCGCCAAAACGCCCCGAGGCCACCTTGCCATGCAATTGTTGCGCTTGTAACAGCAAGTGATCAAAAAGCGCCGCTCCCAGGGCCGGCGGCGCAGCGGTGGAGAAGCTCGGCCGCAGGCCGCTCTTGGTATCCGCCGCCAGGGTGAACTGCGACACCAGCAGCAATCCCCCATCGATATCCTTCAACGACAGGTTCATCTTGCCCTCGTCGTCGCTGAACACCCGGTAGTTAAGCAGCTTGTGCAGCAGTTTGTCGGCGCTCTCGGGCGTATCTGAAGGTTCGACGGCCACCAGCACCAGTAAACCCTGGTCGACCGCCCCGACAATTTCGCCCGCCACTTCGACACGGGCGCCACGCACCCGTTGCAGCAAGCCCTTCATGCTTCTTCTGGCGGCAGATCAAGCAGGCGCCGTGCCATTTCGCCGGTCGCGCGTACCAGCGCATCGGTAATACCGGGCTCGGACGCCGCATGGCCCGCTTCGCGGATGACCTGCAGTTCGCTGTTGGGCCATGCCTGATGCAGTTCCCAGGCGTTATCCAGAGGGCAGATCATATCGTAGCGGCCATGGATGATTACGCCAGGCAGATGGGCGATCTTGTGCATGTCGCGAATCAGCTGGTTGGGCTCCAGGAAGGAGTTGTTGGTGAAGTAGTGGCATTCGATACGCGCGATGGACAGCGCGCGCTGAGGCTCGGAAAAACGCTCCACATGCTGCGGGCTCGGGCACAGGCCCAGCATACGCCCTTCCCAGCCGGACCAGGCCTTGGCCGCGTGCATCTGGGCGATCTGGTCGTTGCCGGTCAGGCGCTTGTGGTAGGCGGCGATCATGTCGTGGCGCTCATCGGCAGGGATCGGCGCGATGTAGTCCTGCCAGTAATCCGGGAACAGGCGGCTCGCACCGGCCTGGTAGAACCATTCGATGTCCTGTGGGCGCGCGAGGAAAATGCCGCGCACGATCAGGCCATGCACACGCTCAGGGTGGGTTTGGGCGTAGGCCAGGGCCAGCGTCGAACCCCAGGAGCCGCCGAACAGCACCCATTTGTCGATGCCAAGATGTTCGCGGATGCGCTCAAGGTCGGCGACCAGGTCCCAGGTGGTGTTGTTTTCGAGGCTGGCGCGCGGGGTGGAACGGCCGCAGCCACGCTGGTCGAACGTGACGATGCGATACAGGTTGGGATCGAAATAGCAGCGGCTCTGGGCATCGCAACCGGCGCCAGGGCCACCGTGAATGAATACGACAGGCAAGCCTTCGGGGGAGCCACTTTCATCGACGTAGAGCGTGTGGGTGTCATCGACGGCCAGATCGTGCCGGGCGTAGGGTTTGATCTGCGGGTACCAAGTCTGCATTGCGCGCTCCGTAGGGGGTCGGGTTCATCCCTGGGGGGACGTCTTTTATTTTGCCGTCTGGCACTATAAACCCGAATTGTGCAATGAGCATGTCCTTGAGCGCTTAGAGCTGTGTCAGCAACTGGCCATGCAGGTAATCCCGCAGATAGCCAGACAGTTGCAAATCCTCGGAAGGCTCGCGCAGCCATTGCCTGACGACACCCTGTGGCGACTCGCGCTCCGTGGTCGGCACCCTCCACTGGCTTTCCTGGGCTGCGGTGAAGGTCAAGCTTTGCAGCGTTCGATTGGCATTCGGGCGACGCTCGGTAAAGCCCGGCACCGCTTTCGGTAGACGAGATGTGGCGACAGGGATTTGCACGGTGGCGGCCCACGCGGCAAATAGCCGAAGTCAAATTAATCAACCTGCACATAGAGCAAAACAATATACAAACCTGTGAAAGCTAACAGTAGACGTGCATTTCGCCGTCACGGCCTACTGTGTCAGGCAGCATTCATAAACTGTTTGATGGAGGCACCCATGAACACTCCAAGTAGCCAACAACTTTCGGGAGAGGAATTTAAAGCTATTGTCAGGTACGAAACTCGAAATTAGCCATTTAAAGCCGAGAAAGTAACTATTAAAGAAATCATTGATAAAAACGGCAGCCTCGAACTGTATGGCATCCACCTGTATATTTCTAAGGACCTCTCAGTCCCACCCCGTAAGATAGGGGGCGCGTTGCAGCCGCCCAGTGCCTTGATAAACACCGCGATCTACTTCAAGGTCCTAGATAAAATACCTGACCCCGATCAAGATCTGGACACTCAGGAACTACACCTGAGCCTTGACGGATTGCTGGTGGACTTTTGGGAAGTCGACAACCGCAGAGTTCAAGGATATTTTTACTTCTCATCTCTTGATATTTATAAAAAACCGCTCCACATAGTTGGCCACTTTAATATCCTCAACAAAGAAAGCCACGCAATTTGATACTCAGCAATGGCAACAGTGCGATCTTTAAAAGTTTAAAGATCGCACTGACTTATCAACGGTAACGTGAGTTACCCCATGACATTAATCCTTCCAGTAGCTCTCTGAGCACACGACGCGTCGGCTCAGCCAAATCCTCGCGGTAACGGAACGGCTCGAACTCTTCCATATAGGTGCTCTGGCATAACTCCAGCTGCACGGCGTGGATATGCTGCGCCGGGGCGCCGTAGTGCCGGGTGATATGGCCGCCCTTGAAGCGCCCGTTCAAGACGTGAGTGTACTGAGGGTGGGTGGCGCAGATGGCCTCGAGCTGGCTGGCCAGTTCCGGATCACAGGCGGCGCCGTTGAAGGTGCCCAGGTTGAAGTCCGGCAGTTTGCCGTCGAACAGGTGCGGGATCACCGAGCGGATGGAGTGCGCATCGAACAGCAGCGCATAACCGAACTCGGCCTTAAGACGGGCGAGTTCCTCTTGCAGCGTGCGGTGATACGGGCCCCAGATCTTTTGCAGGTAACTGGCGCGTTCGGTCTCGTTCGGTTCCAGCCCCTCGCGGAACAACGGCACGCCGTCGAACAGGGTGGCCGGGTACAAGCCGGTGGTGGCGCCCGCGTACAAAGGTTTGTCGTCAGAAGGCCGGTTCAGGTCGACGACAAACCGCGAATACTCGGCCGCCAGGGTGCTGGCGCCCAGCTCTTCGGCAAAGTCATACAGTGCGGGTATGTGCCAATCGGTGTCCGGCAGGCTTTGCGCTTCAGGGATCAACCCGGCTTCCACCGCAGGCGTCAGGCGCAGGCCGGCGTGGGGCATGCTGATCAGCAGCGGCACACGGCCTTGTTTGAAGTTCAGAACCTTATCCACAGCAATGCTCCTTACACAGTGACGTCGACGCCGTGGCGCACGACGCGTTTATCCAGCTCGCCGCCCAGCCAATAGGCGAGGTCGGCGGGGCGATCAATCTGCCAGGCGACAAAGTCGGCAACCTTGCCCACTTCCAGGGACCCATGGGTGTCGCCCATGCCAAGGGCGGTGGCCGCATGTTGCGTGGCACCGGCCAGGGCTTCTTCGGGGGTCATACGGAACAGGGTGCAGGCCATGTTCAGCATCAGGCGCACCGACAAAGCCGGCGAGGTGCCGGGGTTGAGGTCGCTGGCGATGGCGATCTTCACGCCGTGTTTGCGCAGGGCGTCCATCGGCGGCAGTTGGGTTTCGCGCAGGAAGTAGAACGCGCCCGGCAGCAAGACGGCGACGGTGCCCGCAGCGGCCATGGCGATGGCATCTTCTTCGGTCATGAATTCCAGATGATCCGCCGACAAGGCGTGGTAACGCGCCGCCAGGCTGGAGCCGTGCAGCGACGATAGTTGCTCGGCGTGCAGCTTCACCGGCAGGCCGAGTTGCTGGGCGACCTTGAACACGCGCTCAACCTGCTCGGTGGAAAACGCCAGGTATTCGCAGAACGCATCCACCGCATCCACCAGCCCTTGCGCCGCCAAGGCCGGCAGCATCTCGGCGCAGATGTGCTCGATGTAATCGTCGGCGCGATCCTTGTACTCCGGCGGCAACGCATGGGCGGCCAGGCAGGTGGCACGCACGCTTACGGGCAACGCTTCGCCAAGGCGACGGGCCACGCGCAGCATTTTGCGTTCATTGGCCAGGTCCAGGCCGTAGCCGGATTTGATCTCCACCGTGGTCACGCCGTCACGCAGCAAACTGCGCAGGCGCCTTTCGGCACTGGCAAACAGTTCATCTTCCGTCGCAGCACGGGTAGCGCGTACGGTGCTGGCAATACCGCCGCCCTGGGCTGCGATATCGGCATAGCTCACGCCCTCGAGGCGCTGCTCGAATTCGCCGCTGCGATTGCCGCCAAACACCGTGTGAGTGTGGCAGTCGATCAGCCCGGGGGTGACCCACGCGCCTTGCAGGTCATGTACCTGGGCGTAATCCGCCGTCGGTACTTCGCTGCGGGGGCCGATCCACTCGATGAGCGAGCCGGCAGTCACCATGGCGGCATCCTCGATGATCGAGTATTTGCCCTGGGCCATGGTTGCGACGTGGCAGTGTTGCCAAAGGGTTTTCATCGATGCCTCCTCGGGTTACAGGCTCGGCAGCAACTTGGCCGGCACCAGCTCATTCAGGCAGCGGCTGGCGAGCAGTTCGCTGGCGGCAATGATGTCCGGGGCAAAGAAGCGGTCCTTGTCGTAGAACGCCACCTTGGTGCGCAGGATGCCACGGGCCTTTTCCAGTTTCGGCGAGGTTTTCAGGCCTTCACGCAGGTCCAGGCCCTGGCACGCGGCCAGCCATTCCACCGCGAGGATGCCGCGCGTGTTCTCGGCCATTTCCCACAGGCGCTTGCCGGCTGCCGGGGCCATCGACACATGGTCTTCCTGGTTGGCGGACGTCGGGATGCTGTCGACGCTATGGGGATGGGACAGCGCCTTGTTCTCGCTGGCGAGTGCGGCAGAGGTCACCTGGGCGATCATGAAACCGGAGTTCACCCCGCCATTGCCCACCAGGAACGGCGGCAGTTGCGACATGTGCTTGTCCATCATCAGCGAGATACGACGCTCGCTCAGGGAGCCGATTTCAGCGATGGCGAGGGCCATGTTGTCAGCGGCCATGGCCACCGGCTCGGCGTGGAAGTTGCCACCGGAGATCACGTCACCCTCAGCGGCAAATACCAACGGGTTGTCGGACACGGCGTTGGCTTCGACCACCAGCACCTCGGCCGCCTGGCGCAACTGAGTCAGGCAGGCACCCATGACTTGTGGCTGGCAGCGCAGGGAATACGGATCCTGCACCTTGTCGCAATTGTGGTGCGACTGCGACACCTGGCTGCTCTCACCCAGCAGGTCACGGTAGGCCGCCGCCGAATCGATCTGCCCACGTTGACCGCGAGCCGCATGAATACGTGCGTCGAACGGCGAGCGCGAGCCCAACACCGCTTCCACGGTGAGGCCACCGCACGCCAGGGCACCGGCGAACAGGTCTTCGCCTTCGAACAGGCCACGCAAGGCATAGGCGGTGGACACCTGGGTGCCGTTGAGCAGCGCCAGGCCCTCCTTGGCGGCGAGGGTCAGCGGCGTCAGGCCGGCGACTTTCAGCGCGTCGGTGGCCTCCAGCCATTCGCCCTTGTAGCGCGCCTTGCCTTCACCCAGCAGCACCAGGGACATGTGGGCCAGCGGCGCCAGGTCACCGGAAGCGCCCACCGAACCTTTCAACGGAATATGCGGGTACACCTCGGCGTTGATCAGCGCGATCAGCGCGTCGATCACCTGCCGACGAATCCCGGAGAACCCACGACTGAGGCTATTGACCTTGAGCACCATGACCAACCGCACCAGCGCATCGCTGATCGGCTCACCGACGCCGGCGGCGTGGGACAACACCAGGGAACGCTGGAGGTTTTCCAGGTCTTCGCTGGCGATACGGGTCGAGGCCAGCAGGCCGAAACCCGTGTTGATACCGTAGGCGGTGCGGTTCTCGGCGAGGATCTGTTCCACGCAGGCCACACTGGCTTCGATCTGGGCCGAGGCACTGTCATCCAGACTGAGGGTTACCGGCTGCTGGTAGATAGCCCGCAGCTGGGCGAGGCTCAGTTGGCCTGGAATCAGGTTTAGCGCAGTCACATTCATACTCCTTGTGAATTATTCTTTTGAAATAAGTGTTCAGTGCAGATTCGGTAATGCGGTGTCTTTGAGCACCTTGGCGGCGCTCGCAATATCCGGCGCCAGCCAACGGTCCTGCTCATAGGCCGGCACCACTTCACGCAACAGGCGCCAGGCCCTGTCGGTGCCCGCGCCGAAGCGTTGGTCTTTCAAAAATTCGAAGGCCTGGGCCGCCAGCAGGTACTCGATGGCGAGGACCTGGGTGACATTGGCCAATACCTGATGCAGCTTGAGCGCGGCGTTGGTGCCCATGCTCAGGTGATCTTCCTGCAGCCCCGAGGTGACGAAGTTGTCGAGCACCGCCGGTTGCGCCAACTGGCGGTTCTGTCCGCACAGTGAGGCGGCGACATACTGCACGATCATCATCCCGGAGTTGACCCCGGGGTTGCTCACCAGGAACGCCGGCAGGCCGCTGACGTGCGGGTTGATCAGGCGGTCGAGGCGGCGTTCGGCGACCGAGCCGATTTCGGCCATGGCAATCGCCAGCATGTCGGCGGCCAGGGCGACGGACTGGCCGTGAGGGTTGGCCTGGGATACCACGCGGTAGTGGTCCGGCGTGCCGAGCACCAGCGGGTTGTCGGTGGCGCTGTTGAGTTCGGTCTCGATCTGGCGAGTGGCGTGTTCCACCTGGTCGCGCGCCGCGCCGTGGATCTGCGGGATCGAACGGATGCTGAGGGCGTCCTGGGTGCGGATGCCTTTGCTGCTGGCGATCACTTCACTGCCATCGAGCAACGCACGCAGGTTGCTGCCGACATGCTGCATGCCCGGGTGCGGCTTGAGGGCGATGATTTCTTCGTCGAAGGCGTCGATCTGGCCGCGCTGGGCCTCGAAGCTCATGGCGCCGATCACGTCGGCCCATTGCAGCAAATGATGGGCGTCGGCCAGGGCCAGGCAGCTCAGGCCGGTCATGCACGGCGTGCCGTTGACCAGGCACAGGCCATCCTTCGCGCCGAGCACCACCGGCTGCAAACCTTCTTCGTCCAGGGCCTGTTGCGCCGCGACGATCTGGCCGCGATAGCTCACATTACCAACACCCAGCAGCGCCACGCCGACATGGGCCATATGGGTCAGGTAACCCACCGAGCCCTGGGACGGTACTTGCGGCGTGATGCCGTGATTGAGCAGCGCCAGCAGCGAATGCACCACCTGCGGATGCAGACCGGATTTGCCGTGGCTGTAGTTGATGACCGCCGCGCAGATGATCGCGCGGGTCTGCTCGTCGCTGAGTACCGGGCCGACGCCACAGGCGTGGCTCAACAGGGTATTGCGCGACAGCTGGCTCAGTTGCTCGCCCTCAAGCGACACGTTGCACAACGCGCCCAGCCCGGTGTTCACGCCGTAGGCGCGTTCGCCGCTGGTAACGATGCGCTGCACGATGGCCTGGGCATTGTCGATACGCGCCCAGGCCTGGCCCGAGAGTTCAAGCACCGCGCCGTGACGGGCCACGGCGACCACGTCCTGCCAGCGCAAGGGAGTGTCGGCGATGATGATTTTTGCTGCCTGGGACATTGTTGACCTCTTCATATTCTCTACAGCTTTGCCGGCCTCATCGGGGGCAAGCCCCCTCCCACAGGGGAATGCATTCCAAATGTGGGAGGGAGCTTGAGCCTCACCACAGAACCTGGGTCAGACCACCGCCGCGCGCCGCTGAACAAACCGATCCACATACTCATCCGCTGGCGAGTGCAGGATCTCCCGCGGCGTGCCGACCTGGATCAGCCTGCCGTCCTTGAGGATCGCAATGCGGTTGCCGATACGCACGGCCTCGTCGAGGTCGTGGGTGATGAACACGATGGTCTTGTGCAGGGTCTTTTGCAGCTCGAGCAACTGGTCTTGCATCTCGGCACGGATCAGCGGGTCGAGGGCGCTGAAGGCTTCGTCCATCAGGATGATGTCGGTGTCAGCGGCCAGCGCGCGGGCCAGGCCGACACGCTGGCGCATGCCGCCGGAGAGCTGGTGCGGGTATTTGTTTTCGTAGCCCTTGAGGCCCACGGTTTCGATCCAGTGCAGCGCGCGCTCGGCACAGACCTGCTTGGTTTCGCCACGCACCTTGAGACCGTAGGCGACGTTGTCGAGCACGCTCTTGTGGGGCAACAGGCCGAAGCTCTGGAACACCATGCTGATCTTGTGGCGACGGAATTGACGCAGGCCGTCCATGTCCAGCTGCAGGATGTCTTCGCCGTCCACGAGGATCGCGCCGCTGGTGGGGTCGATCAGGCGGTTGAAGTGGCGCACCAGCGTGGATTTGCCCGAGCCTGACAGGCCCATGATCACGAAGATCTCACCGGTGCCGATGCTCAGGGACAAATCGTTCACGCCGACCACGCAGCCGGTCTCGGCCAGCACCTGGTCCTTGGTCTTGCCCTGGCCGACCATCGCCAGCGCCTCCTTGGAGCGGGCGCCGAAGATCTTGAAGACGTTTTTAACTTCGATTTTGCTGACAGTAGTCATTTGCTCGCCTCATGCCGTGGACGACCATAGGCCTGGGTAATGCGGTCGATGACCACTGCGAGAATCACGATCGCCAGCCCGGCTTCGAGGCCACGGCCGACGTTGAGGGTCTGGATGCCGACCAATACGTCCTCACCCAAGCCACGGGCGCCGATCATCGAGGCGATCACCACCATCGACAACGCCATCATGGTGGTCTGGTTGATACCGGCCATGATGCTCGGCAGCGCCAGCGGCAATTGCACGCCAAACAGCTGTTGCCAGCGGTTGGCGCCGAAGGCGTTGATGGCTTCCATGACTTCGCCGTCGACTTGGCGAATGCCCAGGTCGGTGAGGCGAATCAGCGGCGGCGCGGCGTAGATCACCGTGGCGAAAATCGCCGGCACCTTACCCAGGCCGAACAGCATCAGTACCGGGATCAGGTACACAAAGCTGGGCATGGTCTGCATGATGTCGAGCAACGGCATCAGCACCGAGCGCAGGCGATTGCTGCGCGCCGACAGGATGCCCAACGGGATGCCGATCAGCACCGAGATCACCGTGGCGACCATCATCAGCGCGAGGGTCTGCATCAGCTTGTCCCACAGGCCGACCGCGCCGACCAGGAACAGCAAACCGACGATCACCGCCGTAGTCAGCACCTTGCGGGTGGCATGCCAGGCAATTGCGCCGACGATGGCCAGCATCAGCCACCAAGGGGCGGCACGCAGCAACCCTTCCAGGTTGACGATGGCCCACAGCAGGGTGTCGGAGATTTGCCGGAACACATCGCCGTAGTTGGTGACCAGTGAATCCACCCAACCATTGACCCAGTCGGCGATGGAAAACGTAAAACTCTCAGGAAACATAGCGTGCTCTCGATCCAGTGGGTTGTGGCCAGGCGCCCGGCTACCCATGAGGGTAGCCGTGCACACTTGACCTACAAGGCCGCGTCGATTTTCTTGGCTGCCTCGTCGCTCACCCAGGCGTGCCAGACTTCAGGATGTTCCTTGAGGAAAATTTTCGCCAGTTTCGGCGACTCAATCCGCTCCTTGGCCATGCGACCCAGGTTCTGGTTCAGCAGGTCGATAGGCAGGTTGGCTTTTTCCAGCACGGCCACCAATTCCGGGGCTTGTTCGTGGAAGGTCTTGGACAGGCCGACCTTGATGCTCACGGTCTTATCCACACCAGGTTTTTCTTCCAGCTTGACCAGGTCGACCTGGCCCATCAGCGGGGTTGGCGACCAGTAGTAGAACAGGATCGGCTCGCCGCGCTTGTAGCTCGACAGCACTGCCGCATCCAGCGCCGGGCCGGTGCCTGGGCGGAAGTTGGTGTAGGTGCTTTCCAGGCCGTAGCTCTTGAGCATTTCGCTGTTGTCCAGCTCGCAGGTCCAGCCGGCCGGGCAGTTGTAGAAACGGCCCTTGGACGGTTCTTCCTGGTCCTTGAACACCGAGGCGTACTTGGACAGGTCGGCGATGTTTTTCAGGCCCGGCGCCTTGGGTTCAAGCTTGCGCTTGGCGTCGCCTTCGATCACGTAGCGCGGTACGTACCAGCCTTCGATAGCGCCCACTACAGGGGCACCGACACCGACGACTTTGCCGGCCTTCTCGGCCTTGTTCCAGACTTCGCTGCGGCCGACCCATTCTTCGGCAAACACTTGGATGTCGTTGCTGCTCAGGGCGTTTTCCATGGTGATGGAGTTGCCTGGCAGACTGTCGGTTTTGCAGTCGTAGCCTTTTTCCAGCACGGTTTGCAGGATGTCGGTGAGCAACATGCCGCTTTCCCAGTTCAGGCCGGCGAATTTCACCGGTTTGCCGGATTCACACCAACCGGCCGCCTGGGCACCGGCAGTGGCCAGCAAGCCCGCAGAGAATACGGTGGCCAACAGGGTCTTATGCATTTTCATTGTTGTGACGCTCCCAATCATGAAATGGATTACGGCAGTCAGTAGGCATCCAGCCCTGTCCACGTCCCCTCAGGCCTGTGTAACCAGCCCGTTTGTCGTCGTTGGTACAGCGCCCTGCTCTTTCGGCAGGATCAGGTGTTCAGGGTGTGCGGCGGGCCACTTTTTCGCAGCCCAGTAGTACAGCGCGGCGGGAAGCACCAGGCCGATGATCCAGGAAATATCCACATCGCCCAGGGCCGCCACCAGCGGGCCGGTGTAGAACTTGGTGGAGATGAACGGCAATTGCACCAGCACGCCAACGACATACACGCTGATACCGAGCAGGTTCCAACGGCCATAGCGCCCGTTCGGATCAGCCAGCGCAGGTACGTCGTAGCGATCGCGGGTGATGCAGTAGTAATCGACCAGGTTGATCGCGCTCCATGGCGTAAAAAACGCCAGCAGGAACAAGATGAAAGACTTGAACGCCCCCAGGAACGAGTGCTGCCCGAGCAAGGCGATCAGGGTCGCCGTACCGACGATGGCCAGCACGAACACCAGACGCTGCACGCGCGTGACCTCCAGGCGACCCCGAAAGCCGCTGATGATGGTGGCAATGCACATGAAGCTGCCGTAGGAGTTCAGCGTGGAGATGGTGACCTTGCCGAACGCGATGCTGAAATACAGCAGTGCGGCAGTCGCCCCAGTCCCGCCCAGGCCCACGATGTAGGCCACTTCGTGACCGGCAAATTGCCCGTTGGACATGGCCGCGGCAAACACGCCGAGGATCATCGCCACCTGTGCGCCAACCACCGAACCTGCGCCTGCGGCAAAAAAGGTTTTCAGCGAGGACGTCTGGCTCGGCAGGTAGCGTGAATAGTCCGCCACGTAAGGGCCGAAGGCGATTTGCCAGGAGGCCGCGAGCGACACCGCCAGCAGAAAGCTGCTCCAACTGAAGTGGCGGATTTGCAGGAGTGCGCCAACGTCGGCCTGGCTCATCAGACGGCTGAACAGGTAGACAAAGGCAATCACGCCAATGACGCTGGCAACCCGACCGATAAAGTGGATCACCCGGTAGCCAAGCACCGTGACCAGCACGATGACACTGGCGAAGATCAAGATCCCGACGCTGTCGCTGACGCCAAACAACTGGCCCAGCGCCTGGCCGGAAAGCACCGTGCCCGTTGCGGTGAAACCCAGGTACATCAAGCACACCAGCACAATCGGGATGGCCGCGCCATAAACCCCGAACTGCACCCGGCTGGAGATCATCTGCGGCAGGCCCAGCTTGGGTCCTTGCGCAGCATGCAACGCCATCACGCCGCCGCCCAGCAGTTGACCGATCAACAGACCGATCAACGACCAGAACACATCACCGCCCAGCACCACGGCCAAGGCCCCGGTGACGATCGCGGTGATCTGCAGGTTGGCACCCAGCCACAGGGTGAACTGGCTCAATAGACGACCGTGTCTTTCCGCTTCCGGGATGTAGTCGATCGAACGTTTCTCGATCAACGGGGTGGTGCTTGCACGCGCGTCATTTGCAGCCATCGGTGTTCAACCTCTGATGGATTGTGTTTGGGGGTCGCCGCCACTCAACTGTGGGAGGGGGCTTGCTCCCGATAGCAGTGGGTCAGTCACCAGACCTATTGGCTGATACACCGCCATCGGGAGCAAGCCCCCTCCCACATGGGTTACTTGATCATCGGAAGATTGAGACCCTGCTCCTTGGCACAATCGATCGCGATCTGGTAACCCGCGTCCGCATGGCGCATCACACCCGTGGCCGGGTCGTTGTGCAGCACGCGGGCAATGCGCTCGGCCGCTTCGTCGGTGCCATCACAGACGATCACCATGCCGGAGTGCTGGGAGAAGCCCATGCCGACGCCGCCGCCGTGGTGCAGCGAAACCCAGGTCGCGCCGCTGGCGGTGTTGAGCAAGGCGTTGAGCAGTGGCCAGTCGGACACGGCGTCGGAACCGTCCTGCATGGATTCGGTTTCGCGGTTGGGGCTGGCAACCGAGCCGGAGTCGAGGTGGTCACGGCCGATCACCACCGGTGCCGACAGCTCGCCGCTGCGCACCATCTCGTTGAACGCCAGGCCGAGCTTGGCGCGCTGGCCCAGGCCAACCCAGCAGATACGCGCCGGCAGGCCCTGGAAGCTGATGCGTTCGCGCGCCATGTCCAGCCAGTTGTGCAGGTGGGCGTCGTCGGGGATCAGCTCTTTGACTTTGGCGTCGGTCTTGTAGATGTCCTGCGGGTCGCCCGACAGCGCAGCCCAACGGAACGGGCCGATGCCACGGCAGAACAGCGGGCGGATGTACGCCGGTACAAAGCCTGGGAAGTCGAAGGCGTTTTCCACGCCTTCTTCCTGCGCCATCTGGCGGATGTTGTTGCCGTAGTCGAAGGTCGGAATACCTTGCTTCTGGAATTCCAGCATGGCTTTGACGTGCACGGCCATCGACTGCTTGGCGGCCTTGATCACGGCAGCCGGTTCGGTCTTGGCGCGGGCGCGGTATTCGTCCCAGGTCCAGCCGGCCGGCAGGTAACCGTTGAGCGGGTCGTGAGCGCTGGTCTGGTCGGTGACCATGTCCGGGCGCACGCCACGCTTGACCAGTTCCGGCAGGATTTCAGCGGCGTTACCCAGCAGCGCAATGGAGATGGCCTTGCCTTCCTTTGTGTACTTGGCGATGCGGGCCAGGGCGTCGTCGAGGTCGGTGGCTTGTTCGTCGACATAGCGGCTGTTGAGGCGGAAATCGATGCTGACCTGCTGGCATTCAATGTTCAGCGAGCATGCGCCGGCCAGTGTCGCGGCCAAAGGCTGGGCACCGCCCATGCCGCCGAGGCCGGCGGTGAGGACCCAACGGCCCTTCAAGTTGCTGTCGTAATGCTGGCGACCGGCTTCGACGAAGGTTTCGTAGGTGCCCTGGACGATGCCCTGGCTACCGATGTAGATCCAGCTGCCGGCGGTCATCTGGCCGTACATGGCCAGGCCCTTGGCATCCAGTTCGTTGAAGTGTTCCCAGCTGGCCCAGTGCGGCACCAGGTTGGAGTTGGCGATCAGCACGCGCGGGGCGTTGCTGTGGGTCTTGAACACGCCGACCGGCTTGCCGGATTGCACCAGCAGGGTTTCGTCGTCATTCAGGTTGGTGAGGCTCTCGACGATCTGGTCGTAGCACTCCCAGTTGCGCGCTGCACGGCCAATACCACCGTACACCACCAGTTCTTTGGGGTTCTCGGCCACTTGCGGGTCGAGGTTGTTCATCAGCATGCGCAGCGGCGCTTCAGTCAGCCAGCTTTTGGCGGTGAGCTTGTTACCGCGGGCGGCGCGGATTTCGACGTCACGGTATTTTGTAGGCTTGGTCACAACAAGAACTCCTCGGCGATCGATGCGCGAACATGGATGGTGCGAAGGAGAGTCTTACGCACACATCTTTACTTGTACATACAAGCATATGCAATCAAGCGGCCAACTTTCTCAGCGAGGTGTTGGGATTTTTTTGGAAAGCGCGTGCGAGCCTTGGAAATTAAGGCTTCGAGGGATGATGAAATTTCTTATGAAGGCGTTTTATAGCGAGGGAGGTTTGTCACGACAGCGCGGTTTTGCGCCACGCTGGGGCATTCGGTAACAAATTGGTGCGGGGGTTGGAAACAGATTCTATAAGCGACACAAAAACAAATGTGGGAGAGGGCTTGCTCCCGATTTCGGTGTGTCAGCCCAGGATATACCGACTGATCCACCGCTATCGGGGGCAAGCCCCCTCCCACATTTTTAACCCCGCGGGGTCAGTTCGATGATGCAGCAGCGCCCCGTGACGGAAATATCCAGCAGACCGTTGTTCCCGTCCACCTGCAGGCAATCATGCTGACCCAACACCTGCTCCAGCACCTTCACTTCATCCGCCACGCTGAACACCAGCACCGTCTGTGCCGTGCTGAAAAACCGCTGCACACCATCCACCCACTGCAACCGCGCGTGGTAACGCTGGGGCGAATAGATCAGGTTGAAGTCGCGGATCGGCCCGGTAATCAGGCGGCATGACACCTGGCTGTCACCCTTGAAGGCGAACGGTTGCAGCGGTAACAGGCCGCGCTGTTCCTCGCCATCCACGGTCAACACCATGCCGGCGCCTTTGATCACCGTGATCACACGCTGGTAGCCGGCGAAGGTGGAAAATCCGCCTGACTCGCCGATATCGGCAATCGACAGGCGCCAGCCGAAGCCTTCCAGGCCCTCGCCGGCATCACGGGTGATTTCTTCGGTACTGCCGCCGCCGTTTTTCCACGGCATGCGTACGTAATCGGCGGCGCGCCAGACTTTCACTGCACTCATTTACTGAACCGTCCTTCCAGGCTGTGGCGGGAACCGGGGTGGATCAACCGCGCGGCAGTCACCGGCTGACGGCCGGACCAGGTGCGTCGACGAATCAACAGGCACGGCTCGCTCGGCTCGATCTGCAGCAACTTGCACTCGGCGGCGTCGGCGAGAATCGCTTCGACCACGTGCTCGCCTTCGGTCAGCGGCGCCACTTGGTTGAGATAGGCATAGGGGGTTTGCAGGGTGAAGTCCTGTTGCAGGTATTCCGGCGCGACCAGGGCGTTGACGAAACGGTCCTCGATTTGCACGGCAATATCGTTTTCGTAATGCACGATCAACGAGTGGAACACCCGCCCGCCTTCACGCATTTCCAGGGCGACGGCGCGTTCGGAACCGGCGGCCTCTTCACCCAGGTGGATGACCTGGCAGGTATGCCGATGACCGCGGGAGGCGATCTCATCGGCAATGTTGTGCACTTCAAACAGCGCCGACTGGCTCTTGGGCTCGGCGACGAACGTGCCGACGCCTTGCATGCGCACCAGCAAACCTTCGGCGGTGAGCTCACGCAGGGCGCGGTTGATGGTCATGCGGCTGAAGCCCAACTGGCTGACCAGCTCGCTTTCCGACGGTACGCGGTAATGGGGCGGCCAGTTGCCGTTGAGGATCTGCTGGCTGATCATCTGTTTGACACGGGCATACAAGGGCGCCGGACTTTCGTCCATGTGGGCAGCCAGTGAAGACTTGGCGGGCGGAGTCGGCACAGGGAATCCTTGCAGGGGGAAAAGATGCATAGATTGCCGGAGTTTACCGAGCAGGCAAACGTCTGTATATGTATATACAAATAAACACACGACCGGAGTGCTCTAATCATGTCCGCTTTCTTTGCCGAACGCGCGCTGCTGCCTAATGGATGGGCCAACGATGTACGTCTTGAAGTCAGCGCCGATGGCCTGCTGACACAGGTTGAGGCCAACGCCAGCGCAGACGGTGCCGAACGGCTCAGGGGCCCGGTGTTGGCGGGCATGCCGAATCTGCACTCGCACGCCTTTCAGCGCGCCATGGCGGGGTTGGCCGAAGTGGCCGGCAATCCGAATGACAGTTTCTGGACCTGGCGCGAGCTGATGTACCGCATGGTCGGCAAGATCAGCCCGGAGCAACTGCAGGTGATCGCCCGCCAGTTGTATATCGAGATGCTCAAGGCCGGCTACACCTCAGTGGCTGAATTCCACTACGTGCATCACGACGTCAGCGGCCAGCCGTATGCCGACCGTACGGAACTGTCGCGGCAGATCAGCCAGGCCGCAGCGAGCAGCGGCATCGGCCTGACGTTGGTGCCGGTGCTCTATACCCACTCCGGGTTTGGCGGCCAGGCACCCAATGAGGGACAGCGACGGTTTATCAACAGCACCGAACATTACCTGGACCTGCAAGCGCGCCTCAAACCGATTCTGGCGGCGCAACCGGCGCAGCAACTGGGGCTGTGCTTCCACTCGCTGCGTGCGGTTACGCCGCAGCAGATCAATGAGGTATTGGCCGCCAGCGACAAGACGTGCCCGGTGCATATCCATATCGCTGAACAGCAAAAAGAAGTCGACGACTGCCTGGCCTGGAGCGGCAAACGCCCGCTGCAATGGCTGTACGACAACATTGAGGTTGATGAGCGCTGGTGCCTGGTACACGCGACCCACGCCAACCCGGAAGAAGTGACGCGCATGGCCAAGAGCCGGGCGATTGCCGGCTTGTGCCTGACCACCGAAGCCAACCTGGGCGACGGGATTTTCCCGGCCGTGGATTTCCTCGCCCAGGGCGGGCGCATGGGCATCGGTTCCGATAGCCATGTGTCACTGAGCGTGGTGGAAGAACTTCGCTGGCTGGAATACGGCCAACGCCTGCGCGATCAACGGCGCAACCGCTTGTATCGCGGCGACCAGCCGATGGTCGGCCGTACGTTGTTCGACGCGGCGCTGGACGGTGGTGCACAGGCGCTGGGGCAGCCGATAGGTCGGCTGGAAGTGGGCAAGCGTGCGGATTGGATCGTGCTGGACGGTAACGACCCGTACCTGGCGACAGCGACAGAAGACGGCATTCTCAATCGCTGGCTGTTTGCCGGCGGTGATCGCCAGGTGCGCGATGTGCTGGTCAACGGGAAATGGGCAGTGCGCGATGGGCGGCATGCCGGCGAGGAAGAGAGTCGCCGGGCGTTTACACACGTGTTGAGAGATTTACTCGGTTAAAAAATGTGGGAGGGGGCTTGCCCCCGATAGCGATGTATCAGTATCAGATGTGCTGACTGACACACTCTATCGGGAGCAAGCCCCCTCCCACATTTTGATCACGGGTGATCCTGGGTTACTGCGAAGTCTTCGCCATCTGCTTATCCGACGTACGCCAGATCAAACGCGTGGTGTCATACCCTTGCTGTCGTGCCCTGCTCAACAGGTCTTCGCGAGTATCCGCACTGACCGTCGGCGTGCGCGACAGGATCCACATATAGCGCCGACTCGGGCTGCCGACGATGGCGGTCTTGTAGTCATCGCTGACGTACAACACCCAGTAATCGCCCTTAGCCACGCCTGGCAGCAGTGACGTAAACCAGTTGTTGAATTCCACCCAGAGCTTGTCGGTCTTGCCGGGCACCTGCGGCGTGGCCGTGCCCTTGGCTTCTTCCCACTTCCACTCGGTGGTGAGGCAGCGGTTGAATACCGACATATCGCCATCCGGCAGCAGTGTGTAGCGGGCTTCGGACTGCGCGCAGTTGCGCTGGAAGTACATCGGCAATCGAGCCAACTCATACCAGGTGCCCTGGTAACGCTTGAGATTGACGTTGCTCGCTGTCTTGGGTTGCAGATCATCGCCAGAATGGCTGGCGCAGCCCGCCAAAAACAGGCTGGCACAAAGGAACAAAACAAAACGCATCATTCTTCTTCTCCCGCAGGCTCTCGCCCCGGTTTACTTCAGGCCTTGCCCGGAAAACATCAGAACTTTGTCACCGGCATATTGAACGCTGATAAAGCTGTCTTTATCGCCCCACGTGCAGCTGGACATGCCCAGTGCGCCGGAGCAGTCGGTCGGCTTACCCAGCAACGACTCCACTTCTGTCTTGGCCATGCCAGCCGACAATTTTTCGTAGTTTTCTTGGTTGACCTTGCTGCAAGCGGCCAACAGCACGCAAAAAGCCAGCAAAGCGAGACGGCGTAACGACATGGAATAACTCCTGGAGGGGCGAAGCAGCTTGGGTATCTGCCAGAAGCTTAGAAGGGAAAAGAGGTGTCTGGTTCCCGACGAACGAAAACAAAAAAGCCCCGAAAACGCTGAAACGTTTCGGGGCTTCTTTAAGGGTGAACCGGCTCACAACAACGCCGTTCACTTATCGCCGCAGCTTACTTCTTGTGGTAAGCGGTCACACGCTCAACTTCTTCCTTGGAACCCAGGAACACCGCCACACGCTGGTGCAGGCCGTCGGGCTGGATGTCGAGGATGCGCTGGTGGCCGTCGGTGGACGCACCGCCCGCCTGCTCGACCAGGAAGGACATCGGGTTGGCTTCGTACATCAGGCGCAGTTTGCCCGGCTTGGACGGCTCACGGCTGTCACGTGGGTACATGAACAGGCCACCACGCGTCAGGATACGGTGCACGTCGGCCACCATCGCGGCGACCCAGCGCATGTTGAAGTTCTTCTTCAACGGGCCTTCTTCGCCTTCCATCAACTCGTTCACATAGCGCTTGACCGGTTCTTCCCAGTGGCGCTGGTTGGACATGTTGATTGCGAATTCCTGGGTGGAAGCCGGAATGGTGATGTCTTCGTGGGTGAGGACGAAGCTGCCCATTTCACGGTCCAGGGTGAAGCCTTTGACGCCATCGCCCAAGGTCAGCACCAGCATGGTCTGTGGGCCGTAGATCGCGTAGCCGGCAGCGACCTGCTCGGTGCCTGGCTGCAGGAAGGCCTTTTCGTTCAGGGCTTCGTTTTGGCTCAGGTATTCGTTCGGGCAACGCAGTACCGAGAAGATGGTGCCAACCGGGGCGTTGATGTCGATGTTGGACGAACCGTCCAGTGGGTCGAATACCAGCAGGTAGGCGCCTTTCGGGTATTTGCCCGGGATCTGGTAGGCATTGTCCATTTCTTCGGACGCCATGCCGGCCAGGTGACCGCCCCATTCGTTGGCTTCGAGCAGGATTTCGTTGGAGATCACGTCGAGCTTCTTCTGCACTTCGCCCTGCACGTTTTCAGTGCCCATGCTGCCCAGGACACCACCCAGTGCGCCTTTGGACACGGCGTGGCTGATTTCCTTGCAAGCACGCGCCACCACTTCGATAAGGAAGCGCAGATCGGCAGGCGTGTTGTTGCTGCGGGTCTGCTCAATCAAATAGCGACTCAAGGTAACGCGGGACATGGAAGGCTCCGATGAATGGGGGGGCTAAAAACCCGCGCAGTTTAACGCGAGTCGGGGTGTATTTCCTCCTATCAGAGGATTTAAACCCAATAGAGTTCATGGACTTTATTTAACGTGCCGCCGGTGGCTTGCGCAGCAAACTGTAGGCCATGCCTCCCAGCGCCGCCACACCGAGCATTAACACGGCCCAGAGCCCCAACTTTTTCCAGTTCGGCCCACTGTCGACAGCCACCGAGACCACCGGCGAAGTGACCGTGACAGCCCCGGCCACCTTGGCCTGCCCCAACGTGTTGAGGCGCTCGGCGCTGTAATCGGGGATCAGCGTCGACAGCGGCAGGTTCGCCGCCTTCACCGAGGCATTCCCCAGCGCCAACGTGAACGGTGGCTCGCCCCGCGCCAGGAACACCAACTGCGTGGCGCGCACCGCAAAGTGCAGGGCCGGCGCTTCGACCCCCAGGCCGCCGCCGCGCTCGTCGACCTGCAACTTGAGTTCGGCGACCGTCTGGCCGGGCAGCTGCAATTCGTCCTGCACCACATCCTGGCCATTCTGGGTCAGGCGATACAGTAGACCATTACTCAACGGCTGCCAGGCTTGATTGCCATCGCGTCGCCCCGCCAGGGTCACCGGCGCCAGCGTATTGGGCTGCTTCAACTCGATACGCAAGCGCTCGACACCCAGCCCTGTGGGCAACTTCCAACTGTACTCACCGGCCTTGAGGCGCGTGCCCGAAAGCGGCGGCGACCATACCAGCGGCATCGGCAGGCTGCTGCTGGTTGCACTGGCCAGCTTGGCCGAGGTCAGCAACGGCGCCGCTTGCCCCTTCCACACCAGGCGCAGGTAACGCGCGGATTGGCCCGGCAAACTGACGTCGTGCTGCTCGACGCGCTCGTCGGCAAACGACAATCGCGCGACTTGCCCATCCCCCCAGGATTGCCAGTGCTGCAAGTCATCACTGGCTTCAATGCTGAAACGCTGGAAGCCCTCTTGCTCGCGGCTCCAGTCCAGGCTCAGTTGCTGCAACGGCGCCTTGATCTTACTGGCGTCGAGCACCCAGCCGCGCAGCACCTGCTTGCCGGGCTTCGGCGCGGTGGACGGGTTGATTTCCACCAGAGTGCCTTCGGCCGTGGTTTTCATCACCACACCGGGCAAGGTTGTCTGGGTGTCGGCCGCGTACAGCGGGAACCACTTCACGTCGCTGACATCACGACTTTCGGTGCGTTGCGACGCTTGACGCGACAGCGCGTAGGCCTGGGGTTCGCCGGCGGCGTTAAACACGCGCACATCGCTGAGGTCAGCCTGGCGGGCATTCAGTTGCACGGCCAAGGGCAACTCAAGCCGGTACCACGGGCCGCTGCCGCTGACGCTCAGCGGCACCTGGCTGCTGAAGTCGGCCGGCGTTTCCTGCGCCCACCCCGACAACGTCGTACACATGCCCAGCACGACCACGCTCAACTTACCGATCAAGAGGATGCTCCTTCAGTTTCCAACACAGGTTCGGCACGCTTGGGCGGCAGCGGCGCAAAGTAGCCCACCACCAGCAACAACCCGCCCACGCCGATAAACGACACGATCCGCGCCAGGCCGCCACGGTTGCTCAGCTCGACAAAGAACAGCTTGGCCACCACCACCGCGATCAGCGCCGCGCCGATCAGCCACACTTCGCGGCGATGGCGCAGATGGCCGCCGATCATCAGGCCGAGGGCGATCAGGGTCCAGACAATCGACAGGCCGGCTTGCACCAACATCGATTCCAGCAACGCATCCAGATGGAACGGCACGCCGCCCCAGTGGTGTGCGGTGCGCATCACCAATGCGGTAAAGAACGCGAACAGCGAAATACCAGCAACGCCTTGGGCGATCAATTCAACTCGCGGCCCTCGCTGCGGCGCCACGCTGCGCGACCACAGGTACACACCCAGCAGCGCAAACAGCAAACCCAGGTCCAGCGGGTTGAGCAACGGCACATAGGGCAACGGCTTGGCCGTGCCGTCACTGAAGGTATTCGCCAGCCAGAACCAGCCCAGCATCAGTACCGCCAAGGGCAGTGCCGCCAACACTCGATATTCCCGTGGGTACGCCGACACCGGCCACGGCCAACTGCGCGGCGCGGCAGCCAGCACCAGGTACAGGCTTGGCAGGATCGCCCAGCCCAGCCAGCGCCACGCGTTGTATTCGCTCGACAGCAACAACAGGCCGTAGCGCAGTTCCAGCGCCAATACACCGATCAACATCCAGCCACCCAACACGTGAGCAACGCTCAGGACGGTGGCCGGCACCAGCGCCGCCAAACGCCGCAGCGCGATGAAATGCACGCCAAATACCGCCAACCAGGCCAGCCAGCCGTACTGCGCCGCCGGGTGGTAATAGTGATGCGCGGACACCAGCAGCACCAGGCCCGCCGCCGGCATCAACACGGTGCACAACACGCCCAGCGATGCCCAGCGCAGCCGCGTCGCGAGCAGCGCCCAGAGCGCCACGCTGACCGCCGCGATGCCCAGCAGGAACGAGCCCTGGAGCTCGTCGGGAATAAACCGCAGCACTTCAGCGATCAGCGCCAACGCCCACCACGCCGCGCCCCACACCAGCAGCAGGTCAGACAGGCGTTGCAGCTTGAGGACGGCAAACACCGGCGCATGGGGCTCACGTTGCAAGCGCCAGGCGCCGATCAAGGCGGCTAGGCCCAGCACCATCGGCGTCCAGAAACCGCTGTGTCCCAGCGGACGCAAACCTTCGCTGCTCAGCGGCCCGAGCAGCTCCGGCACCGCCAGCAGAAACGACGCGCCGCCGATCACTTGCAGCAGTAACCCAAATACAAAACTGACGCGCTGTTGCAGGTACAGGCTCAACCAGATGATCAACAACCCACTGGCCGCCCACACACCACTGGCGCTTTCCCAGGGCAGTACAAACAACACGGCGAGGTTGATCAGCACCAACCCGGCCAGCAGCACCACGGACAGCCCGCGCAACAGCCGCACATCGCTGCGCACCATGTCGTCGCGCGCCGCCAGCAGCATGCCGCAGATCAACGCCAGGCCGATCAACGACGCGGTGAGCAGGCCGTTCCAGCCGGTGTTGAATACCGCTGCCGAGTCGCCGCCCTGCAAGCGCAGCAGGAACAACGCACCGCCCAGCAGTTGCACGGCAAACGCCGTGAACAGGAAGGTGCGCGAGCCAATCCGCAAACCGATAAACAGTGTTGCCAGACCGGCGAGCGCCCAACTGATGGCAGTGCCTTGAGTCAGCAACAGCAGCGGCGCGAGCAGGTACACAAAGGTCAGGCCGAGGCTGGCCAGAACCGGCAGGCCCTTGCGCTCCCAGTCTGCCGCTTGTTCCATCGCGGCCTTGCGCAGTTGGTCAAAGCTGAACAGCAACGCCGCGCCCAGCAACAGCGCCCCCAAAGGCGCCCCCTCCAGCAGCGTGTGTTCGCCGATGCGCAGCTCACTGAGAAACGCCAGCGCCGAGCCCAATTGCAGCAACAGGCCAAATGCCCGCGCCAACGGCCGCTGCTGGCGCAAGCCGAGCCAGAAGATCCCGGCGCCCTCCACGGCCCAGGCGGCTGCGGTCCAGCGCGCGTCGAGGCCCAGGGGAATCGCCAGGCTGGCAAAGATCACCCCCAGGGCCAGGCAGGTTTCCGCCAGCAGCAACGCGCGCCCGCCACTGAGCACGCGGGCCAGGCCCATGTAGAGGATGCCCAGGCCCAGCGCGCTGAACGCAGCGGCGAACTCAAGGTGCTGCACCAGCGCGAACTGCAAGCCAAACCCCACCAGCGGCGGGCCGAACAGCATGCTGCCGTCGACGTAATCGCCCTTGGCCGCCGACCAGCGCAACAACGCATCACGGCCTTCGGGCGCGTCGCCCATCTCCCGCAATTTGCGCCGGGCGAACAACAGGCCGATGGCCAGGTACATCAGGAAAAACAGGATCAGGAACGGCTCGGTACTCCACAGCAGTTCCGGCGTGTAGGAACGCATGCCCCAGGCAAAGCCGATGCCGAAGGTGCCGACAAAGCCAATCAGGTTGAGCAAACGCCAGGCCTTGAACCAGGCGATGGCGAGGATACCGGCGTTGAGCAGGGCAAAATAACTGAACAGCGCCACGTGGTTGCCGGCGCCGGTCGACGTAAGGATCGGCGCCGCGAAGCCGCCGAGCGCTGCCGCACAGGCCAGCCCCAACGCATCCTGGGTAATCGCCAGGATCGCCGAGAACACCGTGACCGCCACCAGCAGGCCCAGCGCCGCGCTCGGGTCGATCAACGGGTGCAGGCGCATCGCGGCAAACACCGTCAGGTACAGCACCGCGATCCCGGTGCCTTGCAGCATCAAGCCGTAGTTGCTGTTGCGCAGTCTCAGCCACCAGCCCAGGCCCAGCAGACCAAGGGCCGCCGCAGCAACGCCGGCATAACGCAGTTCGATCGGCACCACCATGCCTTCGGTGGCGTAGCGCAGCAGAAAGGCCAGGCCGAGGAACAACAGCACGACGCCGACACGCAGCACGGTGTTGCCACCAAACAGCCAATTGCGTGCGCCGTGGAGGGCGCGTTCGATCAGGTTGGGGCCACGGGGAGCGGTTGGTTCTTGAGGCGGGCGCGGCGTCGGGGCAGGCGCCCAGACGTCATCCGGCAAGGGTTGGCTCGGTTCGGCGACCATGGCGACAGGTGCCAATTCAGCCGGTAGCTCCCACACCAGTTCGGGCGCCTTGGCGACAGGTACCGGCTCAGGGACAGGCGTCTCGACGCTGACATGGCTCGCCGGCGTGGGCACTTCCAGTTGCCGCAAGCGCTCACCCAGGGCGATCAGCGCCTTCTGCGTGGTTTCCAACTGAGCAGCCTGCTGCTGCGCCTGGGTCGCCAGCTTCGACAGGCGAATCGCCTGGCCAATGCCTAACCCCAACAGCGCACCGATGCCCGCATCGTAGAACGACTCATCGAGCGTCCAGCCGAGCACCAGGCCAATCAGCATGAAAATCCATTGCATGGTCGATATTCCCTAAGCAAACCGGCGCTCAGTATATCGACGCGGACCTAATGTGGGAGGGGCGGTGCGACGATTCGACTTGCTCCCGATAGCGGTGTACCAGTCGACATATCTGCAAACTGACACTCTGCTATCGGGAGCAAGCCCCCTCCCACATTTGCTATCGCAGTGTTTAGTCCAAGGCTTTCCATATCTCGGTTGCGTACTCGCGGATCGTCCGGTCCGAGGAGAACCAGCCCATCCGTGCGGTATTGAGCACCGCCGAACGCCACCACGCCTTGGAATCATGCCAATGCGCTTCAACCCGCGCCTGGGCGTCCCAATAGGAATCGAAGTCGGCGCAGACCAGGAAGCGGTCGTAGTCGATCAACCCGTCGATCAAGCCCACATAGCGGCCCGGATCATCCGGCGAGAACACTCCACCCCGAATCGCTTGCAGCACATCGTTCAGACGGTGGGACGCAGCAATGTCGGGCCCGGCGTTGAATTCACCGGCCTGTTTACGTGCCTCGACCTGCTGCGCGCTGAGGCCGAAGATAAACATGTGATCGGCCCCCACACGCTCGTGCATCTCCACGTTGGCGCCGTCCATGGTGCCGATGGTCAGCGCGCCGTTGAGGCCGAACTTCATGTTACTGGTGCCCGACGCTTCAAAGCCGGCGGTGGAGATCTGCTCCGACAAGTCCGCCGCCGGGATGATGCTTTCCGCCAGGCTGACGTTGTAGTTGGGCAGGAACACCACCTTGAGCAAGCCACGTACGGTCGGATCGTTGTTGACGGTGCGCGCAATGTCGTTGGTCAGCTTGATGATCAACTTGGCCTGGTGATAACTGGCCGCCGCCTTGCCCGCGAAGATCTTCACCCGTGGCACCCAGTCGGTGCCCGGCTCGGCACGGATCGCCTGGTACAGCGCCACGGTGTGCAGCAGGTTGAGCAACTGGCGCTTGTATTCGTGGATACGCTTGACCTGCACGTCGAACATCGCCGCCGGGTTCACCGAAATGCCCAGGCGCTCGTGGATGATCTCGGCCAGTGCACGCTTACTGTGCAGGCGCTGGTCGGCGAAGGCTTTGCGGAAGGCCTGTTTCTCGGCGAAGGTTTCCAACTCGCCCAAGCGGGTTTCCATGTTGTCGAGAATGTCCGGGCCCAAGGCTTCCACCAGCATATCGGTGAGCTTGGGGTTGGCCTGGTACAGCCAGCGGCGGAAGGTAATGCCGTTGGTTTTGTTGTTGATGCGCTCCGGGTAGAGCTTGTGCAGTTCGGAGAACACGGTGCTGCGCATCAGTTGGGTGTGCAGCCCGGACACGCCGTTGACGCTGTGGGAGCCAAGGAACGCCAGGTTCCCCATGCGCACACGGCGGCCGTTGTCTTCTTCGATCAGGGACACGGCACGCAGCACGTCGAAGTCATGGATACCCTTGGCTCGCAGCGCATCGATGTGCTGGGCGTTGATCAGGTAGATGATCTGCATGTGCCGGGGCAGCATGCGTTCCATCAGGCCGACCGGCCAGGTTTCCAGGGCCTCGGGCAACAGGGTGTGGTTGGTGTACGACAGGGTTTCGACGGTGACATCCCACGCGGCCTCCCACGGAATGTCGTGCAGGTCGACCAACTGGCGCATCAACTCGGCCACGGCGATCGACGGGTGGGTGTCGTTGAGCTGGATCGCCGCGTGTTCGCCCAGGCTCAGGACCGAGCCGTGCATGTTCTTGTGGCGACGCAACAGGTCTTGCAGGGAGGCGGCGACGAAGAAGTATTCCTGGCGCAGGCGCAGCTCCTGCCCCGCTTCGGTGCTGTCCGCCGGGTAAAGCACTCGAGAGATGCTCTCGGCGCGGGCCACTTCGGCGACGGCGCCCAGGTGGTCACCGGCGTTGAAGCGCTCCAGGTGCAGGTCTTCCACCGCACGGGCACGCCACAGGCGCAAGGTATTCACGCTGGCGCCGCGCCAACCGACCACTGGGGTGTCGTAGGCAACCGCGCGCACGGTTTCGTTGGGCGTCCACACCTGGATCTGCTTGCCGGAGGCATCCGGCAGGGTCTCGACGCTGCCGCCAAAGCCAATCGGGTAAATCACCTCGGCCCGTTCGAATTCCCACGGGTTGCCGAAATCCAGCCAGCGTTCGGTCTGCTCCTGCTGCCAGCCATCGACAATCGCCTGGCGGAACAAGCCGTGTTCATAACGAATGCCATAGCCGTGGCCGGCGATGCCCAAGGTCGACATGCTTTCCATAAAGCACGCCGCCAGACGGCCCAAGCCGCCGTTGCCGAGCGCCGCATCGGGCTCCAGCAGGCGAATGCGCTCGAGGTCCACGCCGAGCTCAGACAGCGCTTCGCGAGCGATCTCCAGCACCCCAAGGTTGCTCAGGCTGTCGTAGAGCAGGCGGCCGATAAGGAATTCCAGGGAGAGGTAATAAACCCGCTTCTGGCCTTTGCGGTAGATACGCCGCGTATGGTCCATCCAGTGGTCGACCATCTGGTCGCGGGCGGCCAGGGCAATGGCTTCGAACCAGTCATGGTCGAAGGCATGGTCCGGGTCTTTGCCCACCGCGTAGGTGAGTTTGGTCAAGACAGCATCGCGGAATGCGGCTACCTCTGCTTCTCGTGCAAGCGGTTCCTGAGACATCGGTGCGACCTCGGGCGAGATTGAAGGAGTTGCTAGAGCCTAGTCGGTCTGACAGACGGTAGACGCTCTGGTTCGGCAGTTTTTTAACTCATTCACCTTTACAGGCATTTGATGCAGGGGTCGTGCCCGATCGGCCCATGTGCACGCCTTTGAGCTGAAATCCGCAAAATATTGTTCAAAAAACCACCAATCCCGGTATGATCGCGCGCCCGGATACAGCCCCACCTTTGGAACCCTGATGAAGCCTCAACTGATCGCCGCCGCGGAACTCGACCGTCTCGAGACTTGGCAGAAATACTCCGCCCACATGTGCGGCGGCTGCGTGTCCAGCTGCTGCACGCTGCCGGTTGAGGTGAAGATCAAGGACCTGATCCGCATTGGCATCGTCGATGAGTTCGAGCGCGGCGACCCGCCGAAGAACATCGCCAAGCGGTTGCAGAAGGAAGGCATCGTCGAGCGCTACAACAACAAATCCGAGATTTTTACCCTGCAGCGCATGAGCAACAACGATTGCCTGTACCTGGATCGTAAGACGCGCTTCTGCACTATTTATGACAAGCGCCCGGATACCTGCCGCAACCACCCGAAAATCGGGCCGCGCCCGGGGTATTGCGCGTACAAGCCGAAAGAAGTGGTGCGCGAGACCAAGTTTAAGACGCTCGACAAGTTCTGATCCGGGTTTTGTGGGGCTCTCAAGGGCCCCATCGGGGGCAAGCCCCCTCCCACATTGGAATGCATTTCAAATATGGGAGGGGGCTTGCCCCCGATGAGGCCGGTAAAGCCACCACCAAACCTGCAGACATAAAAAAACGCCCCCGGCCTTTCGACCGGGGGCGTTTTTCATTCAGCCTGAGTTAACTCAGTTCTTGGATTTCTTGGCAGCGCGGGTACGCTCGCCTTCGTCCAGGATCTTCTTACGCAGGCGGATCGACTTAGGCGTCACTTCGCACAGCTCGTCGTCCTGGATGAATTCCAGGGCCTGTTCCAGGGTGAAGCGAACAGGTGGAACCAGAGCGATGGTTTCGTCTTTACCCGAAGCACGCATGTTGTCGAGCTTCTTGCCTTTGGTTGGGTTGACGCCCATGTCGTTGTCACGGCTGTTCAGGCCAACGATCTGACCGTTGTAGATCTCTTGACCGTGTTCAACGAACAGCTTGCCACGCGCCTGGAGGGTTTCCAGGGAGTAGGTCAGTGCCTTGCCGGTTTCTACCGATACCAGAACACCGTTCTGACGACCGGACATGTCGCCGGACTTCATGGTGTCGTAGCGATCGAAGATCGAGGTCAGGATGCCAGCGCCGTTGGTCAGGGTCAGGAACTGGTTACGGAAACCGATCAAACCACGAGCAGGGATGTTGTATTCCAGACGCACACGGCCTTTGCCATCCGGCACCATGTTGGTCAGGTCGCCCTTACGCAGGCCCATCTCTTCCATGACCTTGCCCTGGGATTCTTCAGGGGTGTCGATGGTGACGTTTTCGAACGGTTCCTGCTTCACGCCGTCAACAGTACGGATGATCACTTCAGGACGACCAACGCCCATTTCGAAGCCTTCGCGACGCATGGTTTCGATCAGTACCGAGAGGTGCAGCTCACCACGGCCGGAAACCTTGAACTTGTCAGCCGAGTCGCCTTCTTCAACGCGCAGTGCAACGTTGTACAGCAGCTCTTTGTCCAGACGTTCCTTGATGTTACGGGAAGTCACGAACTTGCCTTCTTTACCGCAGAAAGGCGAGTCGTTTACCTGGAAGGTCATGGAAACGGTTGGCTCGTCAACGGTCAGAGGCTTCATCGCCTCGACAGTGTCCGGCTGGCACAGGGTGTCGGAGATGAACAGCGAGTCCATACCGCTGACGCACACGATGTCGCCGGCGAAGGCTTCTTCAACGTCGATACGGTGCAGGCCGTGGTGACCCATCAGCTTCAGGATACGACCGTTACGCTTCTTGCCGTCGGCGCCGATAGCGACAACCGGGGTGTTCGGCTTGACGCTACCACGGGCGATACGGCCAACGCCGATAACACCCAGGAAGCTGTTGTAGTCCAGTGCCGAGATTTGCATCTGGAACGGACCGTCACGGTCAACCTTCGGTGGTGGAACGTGGTCAACGATCGCCTGGTACAGCGGGGTCATGTCTTCCGCCATGGCGGTGTGTTCCAGACCGGCAATACCGTTCAGGGCCGAGGCGTAGATCACTTGGAAATCAAGTTGCTCTTCGGTGGCGCCCAGGTTGTCGAACAGGTCGAAGATCTGGTCCAGAACCCAGTCCGGACGTGCGCCTGGACGGTCAACCTTGTTGATGCACACGATCGGACGCAGGCCGGCTTCGAAAGCCTTCTTGGTCACGAAACGGGTTTGCGGCATAGGGCCGTCTTGAGCGTCAACCAGCAGCAGAACGGAGTCAACCATCGACATTACGCGTTCTACTTCGCCGCCGAAGTCGGCGTGGCCCGGGGTGTCCACGATGTTGATGTGGTAGCCGTTCCAGTTGATAGCGGTGTTTTTTGCCAGGATGGTAATACCGCGCTCTTTTTCCTGGTCGTTGGAGTCCATCACGCGCTCGTCGTTGAGCTCGTTGCGCTCCAGGGTGCCGGATTGACGCAGGAGTTTGTCTACCAGGGTGGTTTTACCATGGTCAACGTGAGCAATGATGGCGATGTTACGTAGATTTTCGATCACTTGTGTATCTCGATCAGAGGATTCGGTGTGCTGACAGGTCGTGGCAGCGATTAACAGTAGAGTCAGGCCTTGCCGTTACAGCTTGACGGCAGAGTCGGGGGGCCGGTGACGCAGGCCACAGGCAAACAGCCCCGGGCTCTTAGCTCGGTCGATAAACGCGCACATTGGCATGCCCCTCACTGAGCAAATGGTGGGCATGCAGGCGACTCATCACGCCTTTGTCGCAATACAGCAGGTACTGACGGCTGTTATCCAGTTCCTTGAAACGCGCGTTCAATGCATAGAACGGCAGCGTTTGTACGTCGATGCCGGCGACTTCCAGCGGCTCATCTTCAGCGGCATCCGGGTGACGGATGTCGATGACGATTTGTCCGGCCAGGGCTTCGCCAACTTCTTCGATCTGCACATCCTGGCCCAACTCGTCGATAACACGATCGATCGGGACCAGCTTGGCGTTCTGGAGCGCACGCTCCAGAACCGCCATGTCAAACTGTTGTTCTTCGTACTCCACGCGGTTGCGCTTGGCGTGGGTCTTGGGGTTCACCGAAATGACCCCGCAGTATTCGGGCATGTGCCTGGCAAAGTCGGCGGTGCCGATTTCTTCTGCCAAGTCGATGATGTCCTGCTTGTGGCTGGCGATCAGCGGGCGCAGTACCAGCTTTTCAGTCACGCAGTCGATCAGCGACAGGTTCGGCAGCGTCTGGCTGGAAACCTGGGAAATCGCTTCGCCGGTCACCAGCGCGTCGATCTGCAACTGATCGGCGATTTGGGACGCAGCGCGCAACATCATACGCTTCAATACTACGCCCATATGACTGTTATCGACTTTACCGAGAATTTCGCCCAGCACTTCCTCGAACGGTACGCTCACAAATAACACGCGCTGGGAGCTGCCGTACTTCTTCCAGATAAAGTGCGCAACTTCCATCACGCCCAATTCGTGTGCACGCCCGCCCAGGTTAAAGAAGCAGAAGTGGCTCATCAGGCCGCGGCGCATGATCTGGTAGGCCGCCACCGTGGAATCGAAACCGCCGGACATGAGTACCAGGGTCTGTTCCAGGGCGCCCAGCGGATAGCCGCCGATGCTGTCGTGCTGGCTATGAATCACAAACAACCGTTGGTCGCGAATTTCCATGCGCACTTCAATTTGCGGCGCCTTGAGGGAAATTCCGGCGGCGCCGCACTCGCGACGCAGCTTGCTGCCAACGTATTTCTCGACGTCCATGGAGCTGAACGGGTGCTTGCCGGCACGCTTGCAGCGCACCGAAAAAATCTTGCCTTCAAGGCTGTCGCCGAAGTGCCGTTTGCATTTTTCGGTGATGTCGTCGAAGTCGCCCAGCGGGTACTCATCCACCTGCAGGAAATGCGCGATACCCGGCATGCAGCTCAGGCGCTCGGTCATGTCCTTCAAGGCTTTGGCGTCGGTCAGGCGGGTTTCCAGCTCGAGGTTGTCCCACACACCATTCACCACCACAGCCGGGTCCAGATCGCGGAGCACGGCACGGATGTTCTTGGCCAACTGACGGATGAAACGCATCCGTACCGGTCGGCTCTTGATGGTGATCTCGGGGAAGACTTTAACGATTAATTTCATGGAAACAGCGCGCGCAGGGCCTGCCGAAAAAGGGGGGCGCGGATTATAGCGGAAATCGCTCAAGGTTTAACCAGTTAATATGCACAACACTTGATGCGCACTAAAGAGGTGCATTTACAACTCATTGCGCCACATTGCAGTGCACTGATTTTGGGCTTTTGTCGCAATGTTCCTTTTATAGGGCGTTTTTGGAGCAAAAAACCCATGTTGGCGCACTGGCATGCAATTTGCTCTCTTGTGAGGCAGGTTGCCATGGCGGACTATCCGCGCCGGCATCACCCACATTCTAAGGGCTAACTCCACTACCCCAGCCCGAAGCCACCCGGAGGACACTATGTCGAAGTCGGTTCAACTCATCAAAGATCATGACGTTAAATGGATTGATCTGCGCTTCACGGACACCAAAGGCACTCAGCACCACGTGACCATGCCGGCTCGCGACGCGCTGGATGATGCTTTCTTCGAAGAAGGCAAAATGTTCGACGGTTCCTCCATCGCTGGCTGGAAAGGCATCGAAGCCTCCGACATGATCCTGATGCCGGACGACAGCACTGCCGTCCTCGACCCGTTCACCGAAGACCCAACCCTGATCATCGTCTGCGACGTGATCGAGCCTTCGACCATGCAAGGCTACGACCGCGACCCACGTGCGATCGCCAAGCGTGCCGAGGAATACCTGAAGTCGACCGGTATCGGTGACACCGTATTCGTAGGCCCGGAACCAGAATTCTTCATCTTCGATTCGGTCAAGTTCAAGTCCGACATCTCCGGCTCCATGTTCAAGATCTTCTCCGAACAAGGTTCGTGGATGTCCGACCAGGACGTGGAAGGCGGCAACAAAGGCCACCGTCCAGGCATCAAAGGCGGCTACTTCCCCGTTCCGCCGTTCGACCACGACCACGAAATCCGTACCTCCATGTGCAACGCCATGGAAGAAATGGGCCTGGTCATCGAAGTTCACCACCATGAAGTGGCGACTGCCGGCCAGAACGAAATCGGTGTGAAATTCAACACCCTGGTTGCCAAGGCTGACGAAGTCCAGACCCTGAAGTACTGCGTACACAACGTGGCTGATGCCTACGGCCGTACCGCTACCTTCATGCCTAAGCCGCTGTACGGCGATAACGGTTCGGGTATGCACGTTCACCTGTCCATCGCCAAAGATGGCAAGAACACCTTCGCTGGCGAAGGTTATGCCGGCCTGTCCGATACCGCCCTGTACTTCATCGGCGGCATCATCAAGCACGGTAAGGCCCTGAACGGCTTCACCAACCCGTCGACCAACTCCTACAAGCGTCTGGTCCCAGGCTTCGAAGCTCCGGTAATGCTGGCCTACTCGGCTCGCAACCGTTCCGCCTCGATCCGTATTCCTTACGTGTCCAGCCCACGCGCTCGCCGTATCGAAGCTCGCTTCCCGGACCCGGCAGCCAACCCATACCTGGCCTTCGCTGCACTGGTCATGGCCGGCCTGGACGGTATCCAGAACAAGATCCACCCTGGCGACGCCGCCGACAAAAACTTGTACGACCTGCCGCCTGAAGAGGCCAAAGAGATCCCACAAGTGTGCGGCAGCCTGAAAGAAGCCCTGGAAGAGCTGGACAAGGGCCGTGCGTTCCTGACCAAAGGCGGCGTATTCAGCGACGACTTCATCGATGCCTACATCGAGCTGAAAAGCGAAGAAGAAATCAAAGTACGCACCTTCGTACACCCACTGGAATACGAGCTGTACTACAGCTGCTGATCCGGTAGCGCTGCTTGACGCAGCGTGATTAAAAAGGCCTCCTTCGGGAGGTCTTTTTTTGCCCGAAGATCACGCATATACCGATGTACAACCCCCTCCCACAAGGAGATCTGCGTTGAAATATAGAATTGCATTCACCCTACTCTTCGTCAGCGCCTGCGCATCCGCCGCACCACCCTCTCTTGAACCGCTGCTCAATAGCATCGCCGAACGCCTGGCCATCGCCGATCAGGTAGCCCTGAGCAAATGGGACAGCAAAAAACCCGTAGAAGATAAGAAGCGCGAACAAGAGGTGATCGCCAGCGTTGTCGCCCAGGCGCCGAGCTACAAACTGGCCCCCGCCGCCGCCGAGCAATTTTTCTCGGCACAGATCGAGGCAAACAAGCTGGTGCAGTACACCCACCTGTCCGACTGGCAGTTCCAGGGCAAGGCACCCGACGATCCGCGCCCGGACCTGGTGAAGCAGATTCGCCCGCAGCTGGATCAATTGCAAAAACACCTGCTGCAACAACTGGCGGACTTCACCCCACAACGTACCGACCCGCAGTGCCCTCAATGGCTGGCCGAAGCAGTGCATGAGCCGCTGAACGACCCGCTGCGGCAACTGGCAATGATCCGCGCCACGGCCGAGCTGTGTATCCGCACAGGCGAATAACGGATGACACCCACAGCATTTTAGGCACCTTCCGGCATCCCTCCCCGAACAGCGATCGTAGCCTGACCGGCCACTCAGCGAACGGGATGAAACCAAACCATGGAAGCCCTCAAATGCTTGATCGCGACAGCGGCCTGCCTGTCTGTCCTAGGCTGCAGCAGCCAGCCGAAAGACGTCGTGCAAATCGACAAGGAAATCCTGCTGCAGAGCAGCGCATCATGGGACGGAACACCTTACAAGGCTTACCCCTCCGGCCCGCCGGAACTCACGCTGTTGCGACTCAAGATCCCCGCGAATACGCAGTTACCCTGGCACAGCCACCCCATGCCGAACGCAGCGTATATCCTCTCGGGCGAGCTGATCGTTGAAGCCCGTAAAGGCGGGCAAGTCATCACCCTGACACAAGGGCAAACCCT
Organism: Pseudomonas grimontii; assembly: GCF_007858185.1. Lineage (GTDB taxonomy): Bacteria > Pseudomonadota > Gammaproteobacteria > Pseudomonadales > Pseudomonadaceae > Aquipseudomonas > Aquipseudomonas grimontii. Next base: position 152,999 of record NZ_VFES01000002.1, on the reverse strand, counting down.
GGCCGAGATGGTAAGCACAGTCCATCGCGGCAGAACCGGAAGCACACCGGTGGAGCTGCTGGTCTTTTACGCCGGCAGCGCGGGCATGCCACTCTCCCAGCCACATTGATAAAGCCCCACCACTGAGATCGCTCTTGCACAGCCGCCGAGAGCGATCTCTCATCACTTCCTGAACAACCTTCACAAAACCGCACTATATTGGTGCGACCACCTGCACCCTTCCCACTGGATCACCCCATTTTGGTTCGAAACTTCCCGACCAAGCTGGCAGAACGCCACAGTTTCGCGCCTTAAACCCCTATTTCAGGGGATTAACGCTTCTTTTCGGAGCCTTGGTTTGGTTTTTGCATTTTCCTTGTATCAGCGCGTGCCTCAAGCCCGCGCCTTGCTCCAAAAGAGGTCCCGATGACCATCAGCGATGCACTGCACCGTTTGTTACTCGACAACCTGACTACCGCGACCATCCTGCTCAATGACGACCTGCGCCTTGAGTACATGAACCCGGCGGCGGAGATGCTCCTGGCCATCAGCGGCCAGCGCAGCCATGGGCAGTTCATCAGCGAATTGTTCACCGAGTCGGCCGAGGCCTTGAGTTCATTACGCCAGGCGGTGGAGCAGGCACATCCGTTCACCAAGCGTGAAGCGATGCTCACGGCACTGACCGGCCAGACGCTGACCGTCGACTACGCCGTAACCCCGATCCTGAGCAACGGCGCGACCCTGCTGCTGCTCGAAGTGCACCCCCGCGACCGCCTGTTGCGCATCACCAAGGAAGAAGCCCAGCTATCCAAGCAGGAGACCAGCAAGATGCTGGTGCGCGGCCTGGCCCATGAGATCAAGAACCCACTGGGCGGCATTCGCGGCGCGGCGCAGTTACTGGCCCGCGAGCTGCCGGACGAGCATCTCAAGGACTACACCAACGTCATCATCGAAGAGGCTGACCGCCTGCGTAACCTGGTGGACCGCATGCTCGGCTCCAACAAGCTGCCGTCGCTGGCGATGACCAACGTGCACGAAGTACTTGAGCGCGTCTGTCAGTTGGTAGAGGCCGAAAGCCAGGGCTGCATCACCTTGGTGCGCGACTACGACCCAAGCATTCCCGACGTATTGATCGACCGCGAGCAGATGATCCAGGCGGTACTCAATATCGTGCGCAACGCCATGCAGGCCATCAGCAGCCAGAACGAGTTGCGCCTGGGCCGCATCAGCCTGCGCACCCGTGCGCTGCGCCAGTTCACCATCGGCCACGTGCGCCATCGCCTGGTGACCAAGGTCGAGATCATCGACAACGGCCCAGGCATCCCTGCGGAACTTCAGGAAACCATCTTCTTTCCCATGGTCAGCGGCCGCCCGGACGGTACCGGGTTGGGCCTGGCCATTACCCAGAACATCATCAGCCAGCACCAGGGTTTGATCGAATGTGAAAGCCATCCCGGCCACACCACGTTCTCGATCTTTCTGCCTCTGGAACAAGGAGCCCCATCGACATGAGCCGTAGTGAAACTGTGTGGATCGTCGATGACGACCGTTCTATCCGCTGGGTCCTCGAGAAAGCCTTGCAACAGGAAGGCATGACCACCCAGAGCTTCGACAGCGCCGACGGGGTGATGAGCCGCCTGGCGCGTCAGCAGCCCGACGTGATCATCTCCGACATCCGCATGCCCGGCGCCAGTGGCCTGGACCTGCTGGCGCGGATTCGCGAGCAGCACCCGCGCCTGCCGGTGATTATCATGACTGCGCACTCCGACCTGGACAGCGCTGTCGCGTCCTATCAGGGCGGCGCCTTCGAGTACCTGCCCAAGCCATTTGACGTGGACGAGGCCGTGGCGCTGGTCAAGCGCGCCAACCAGCACGCCCAGGAACAGCAGAACCAGGAAGCCCCGCCGACCCTGACCCGCACCCCGGAAATCATCGGTGAAGCGCCGGCGATGCAGGAAGTGTTTCGCGCCATCGGGCGCTTGAGCCATTCCAACATCACCGTGCTGATCAACGGCGAGTCGGGTACCGGTAAAGAGCTGGTGGCGCACGCCCTGCATCGTCACAGCCCGCGGGCGGCCTCGCCGTTTATCGCACTGAACATGGCGGCGATTCCCAAGGATCTGATGGAGTCCGAGCTGTTCGGCCATGAGAAAGGCGCGTTCACCGGTGCGGCCAACCTGCGTCGCGGGCGCTTCGAACAAGCGGACGGCGGCACGCTGTTCCTCGATGAAATCGGCGACATGCCGGCCGACACCCAGACCCGCTTGCTGCGCGTACTGGCGGACGGCGAGTTTTACCGCGTGGGCGGGCACACACCGGTCAAGGTCGATGTGCGCATCATCGCCGCGACCCACCAGAACCTGGAAACCCTGGTGCACGCAGGCAAGTTCCGTGAGGACTTGTTCCACCGTCTCAACGTGATCCGCATCCATATCCCACGGATGTCGGACCGCCGCGAAGATATTCCGACCCTCGCCCGCCACTTCCTCAGCCGCGCCGCCCAGGAACTGGCCGTCGAGCCGAAGCTGCTGAAAAGCGAGACCGAGGAATACCTGAAAAACCTGCCGTGGCCCGGCAACGTGCGCCAGCTGGAGAACACCTGCCGCTGGATCACCGTAATGGCGTCCGGCCGCGAAGTGCACATCGGCGACCTGCCACCTGAACTGCTGAGCCTGCCGCAGGATTCGGCCCCCGTGACCAACTGGGAGCAGGCCTTGCGCCAATGGGCCGACCAGGCCCTGGCACGCGGCCAGTCGAACCTGTTGGACAGCGCCGTACCGGCCTTCGAGCGGATCATGATCGAAACGGCCCTCAAGCACACCGCTGGCCGCCGTCGCGATGCCGCCGTGTTGCTGGGTTGGGGTCGCAATACCCTGACGCGCAAGATCAAGGAGTTGGGAATGAAGGTGGATGGTGGTGATGACGATGAGGGCGACGACGCCTGATCGCTAATCTACCGAGGTCCAAATATGGGAGGGGGCTTGCTCCCGATAGCAGTAGGTCAGTCACAACATCTGTGCCTGATACACCGCCATCGGGGGCAAGCCCCCTCCCACATTTGGACCTTCAAAAAGCTTCAGGATCGTGCACCGCTTCAATGCACCATGAACCGGCATCGGGCATGGATCCAATGCCTGGAACCTCAGCTGCGCTGAAAAAAACCTGAAAGCTGAAAACACCAAAGCCCCGTATTCCGGGGCTTTGCGCTTTCTGAAGAAATTTTTTGGCACAACTTAGCCACTCTGGCACGCGCCCTGCAATAACCCCAGTACAACCCAGTTTCGGGGACCTTGGTACAGGCAGGCCGAGAATCCCCTCTTTACACCCGGGGTGCTTGATGCGAACCGCGTCGCGCTCCACACCGCTTTCGGGAACCTCGGTACAGGCAGGCCGAGGACTCCCTCTTTAACACCGAAGCCTCTGGCTTCACCCCGTTTTGGGAGCCCTGGTACAGGCAGGCCGGGAACTCCCTTCTTTACACCCGGGGCTTATGTGGCTCAGCGCCCATAGCTCCAGCCCGTTTTGGGGACCTTGGTACAGGCAGGCCGGGGATTCCCTCTTTTATTGCTCTTGGAGATGGATCTCCAGCCGCCAGCGGTCATCGACCTCCTCGCCCTTCCACTCCCCGCGCAACGGCCGAGCCGCCACCAGGTTCAGCAGCAAGCCCGCATCGGTCTTGCGCACGCGCCAGTTCACATCCTTGTCGTTGACCTTGAGTTGCCCACTGGCGGCCTTGCCTTGCGCGTCGAACAACAGCGCCACGGTGCCGTCGATGTGCTCGCCGTGCAGCTTGGGTTCGCTGTTGAACCACACCACCACACCGTCTACCGCCGTCTCTATCTGCTGCAACTCGACCGGGTCAGGGGTGGTCAGGCGGCCGATCATCAGGCCCACCATCAGGCCGACAATCGCCAATGAGCCCATGACCCTCGGCATTAGCTTCGGCCTTGGGTCTTCTTCAGGGGTAGAATGCAGCGCATCTTTGCCTTCGGAGCCGTGCATGTTTCACGTCATCCTTTTTCAACCAGAAATTCCGCCGAATACCGGCAACGTTATCAGGCTGTGCGCCAACAGTGGCTGCCACCTGCATTTGATCGAGCCCCTGGGCTTCGACATGGACGACAAACGCCTGCGCCGTGCCGGGCTCGACTACCACGAGTACGCCACCCTCCAGCGCCATGCCGACCTGGCCAGCTGCCTGGAAAGCCTGGGACACCCGCGGCTGTTCGCGTTCACCACCAAGGGGTCGCGACCGTTCCATGATGCCAGCTTTGCCGAAGGCGACGCCTTCCTGTTCGGCCCGGAAAGCCGGGGCCTGCCGGCTGACGTACTCGACGCCCTGCCTGACGGGCATCGCCTGCGCCTGCCGATGCGCGAAGGCTGCCGCAGCCTGAACCTGTCGAACACCGTCGCCGTAGCCGTCTACGAAGGCTGGCGCCAACTCGGTTTCAAGTAACACGCATAGCAAATGTGGGAGGGGGCTTGCCCCCGATGGCGGAGTGTCAGTCAACATCTATCTGACTGATCCACCGCTATCGGGAGCAAGCCCCCTCCCACATTGGGTTCTGCGTCGGGTTCGAGATTACTGAACCGTCGGAGTGCCTTCCTGTTGCATGCGCTGCAGCTCTTGAGCATACAGGGCATCGAAATTCACCGGAGCCAGCATCAGCGCAGGGAACGAACCACGGGTGACCAGGCTGTCCAGGGTTTCGCGGGCATACGGGAACAGGATGTTCGGGCAGAACGCACCCAGGGTGTGGCTCATGGACGCTTCGTCCAGGCCCTGGATCAGGAAGATACCGGCCTGTTGCACTTCAGCGATGAACGCCACTTCTTCGCCATTCTTAACGGTGACCGACAAGGTCAGCACAACTTCGTGGAAGTCGCCTTCCAGTGCCTTTTGACGGGTGTTCAGGTCCAGGGCAACGCTTGGGGTCCATTCCTGGCGGAAGATAGCCGGGCTTTTCGGCGCTTCAAACGACAGGTCACGCACATAGATACGCTGCAGCGAAAATTGTGGGCCTTGGGCTTCTGCTGCTTCGGTGTTCTGTTGGTCAGTCATCGCAGATCCTTCTTGATCTTGGGGTCTTTAGGGGTTGGGAGTCAGACAAGCAGCAGCGCATCGAGTTTACCGGCGCGCTCCAGGGCAAAAAGGTCGTCGCAACCACCGATGTGCCTGGCGCCGATCCAGATCTGCGGCACGGACGTGCGCCCCGCCTTCTGGGCCATTTCGGCACGAACCTGGGGCTTGCCATCGACCTTGATCTCTTCGAAGGCAACGCCCTTCTTCTCCAGCAAGGCCTTGGCCCGCATGCAGTAAGGGCACCAATCGCTGGAATACACGACGACCTGGCTCATATCACTTCACCAGCGGCAGGTTATCGGCGCGCCAGCTGCTGATGCCACCGGACAGCTTGGCGGCGATGAAGCCGGTCTTGAGCATTTCGCGGGCGTGGGTGCCGGCGTGCTGGCCTTGGGCGTCGACCAGGATGATGGTCTTGGCCTTGTGCTTTTCCAGCTCGGGCAGGCGCGCGATCAGCTTGTCCTGGGGGATGTTCAGGGCACCGACGATGTGGCCGGTGGCAAAATCCTTGGCCGGGCGAATATCCACCACAACGGCCTCGTCCTTGTTGACCAGCGCGGTCAGTTCCGCGGTGCTGAGGCTGCGGCCACCACGGCTCAATTCGTGAGCGATCAGCAGCGCCAGCAAGATGACGAAGGCACCCACGAGCAGATAGTGGGCAGTGGCAAATGCAATCAGGTGATCAACCATCAAGGAGGTTCCAGGGCGTTAAAATGGCGGTAAGTATACACAGCCGTCAGGGGGGGCCAACCCCCGTAAAGCGGTGACGTGGTCGGAACTTCGCTTTAAACTGCCACTCCCTTTTCAATTGCCTTCCTTTATTACCGCCGCGAGAGGATCTATGACTACCACGCCTAAACCTTTGGTCCTGATAATTCTCGATGGCTTCGGACACAGTGAAAGCCACCACGACAACGCCGTGTACGCGGCCAAGAAGCCCGTACTCGACCGTTTGACCGCAACGGTACCCAACGGCCTGATCTCCGGCTCGGGCATGGACGTGGGCCTGCCGGATGGCCAGATGGGCAACTCGGAAGTCGGCCACATGAACCTCGGCGCCGGACGAGTGGTATATCAAGACTTCACCCGCGTGACCAAATCGATTCGCGATGGCGAGTTCTTCGAGAACCCGACCCTCTGCGCAGCGGTAGATAAAGCAGTGGCGGCCGGCAAGGCCGTGCACTTCATGGGCCTGCTGTCCGACGGCGGCGTTCACAGTCACCAGGACCATCTGGTCGCCATGGCGGAGCTGGCCTTCAAGCGCGGCGCCGACAAGATCTACCTGCACGCCTTCCTCGACGGCCGCGACACCCCACCGAAAAGCGCGCAATCCTCCATCGAGCTGCTGGACGCCACCTTCGCCGCCCTGGGCAAGGGCCGCATCGCCAGCCTGGTGGGCCGCTACTTCGCCATGGACCGCGACAACCGTTGGGACCGCGTGTCCCAGGCCTACAACCTGATCGTCGACGGCCAGGCCGAATTCCACGCCGCCACCGCCCAGGAAGGCCTCGAAGCCGCCTACGCCCGTGGCGAGAGCGATGAGTTCGTCAAGGCCACCACCATCGGCGAGCCGGTAAAAGTCGAGGACGGCGACGCCGTGGTGTTCATGAACTTCCGCGCCGACCGTGCCCGCGAGCTGAGCCGTGTGTTTGTCGAGGACGGCTTCAAGGAATTCGAGCGTGCCCGCCAGCCAAAAGTCCAATACGTCGGCCTGACCCAATACGCCGCCAGCATCCCGGCTCCCGCAGCCTTTGCTGCCGGCAGCCTGGACAACGTGCTGGGCGACTATCTGGCGAAAAACGGCAAGACCCAGCTGCGTATTGCCGAAACCGAAAAATACGCCCACGTAACCTTCTTCTTCTCCGGCGGGCGTGAAGAACCGTTCCCTGGCGAAGAGCGCATCCTGATCCCTTCGCCAAAAGTCGCCACCTACGACCTGCAGCCGGAAATGAGCGCGCCGGAAGTGACCGACAAGATCGTCGACGCCATCGACCACCAGCGTTACGACGTGATCGTGGTCAACTACGCCAATGGTGACATGGTTGGCCACAGCGGCAACCTGGAAGCTGCGACCAAGGCCGTGGAATGCCTGGACCTGTGCGTCGGCCGCATTGTAGAGGCCCTGGAAAAAGTCGGTGGCGAGGCGCTGATCACCGCCGACCACGGCAACTGCGAGCAGATGTCCGACGAATCCACCGGCCAGGCCCACACCGCCCACACGACCGAGCCGGTGCCGTTCATCTATGTCGGCAAGCGCGACTTCAAAGTGCGTGATGGCGGCGTGCTGGCGGATGTGGCACCGACCATGCTGATGCTGATGGGGTTGGAGAAGCCGAAAGAGATGACTGGTACCTCAATCCTGGTCTGATCCAAACAACTATGTGGGAGGGGGCTTGCCCCCGATAGCAGTGGATCAGCCAGCACATATTCAGCTGACACATCGCAATCGGGGGCAAGCCCCCTCCCACATTAGCTTCGCGGTGTTTGGCAGATGTCTTTTTGCCATACCACCGCCACTCGGCACCTATCTTGCGTTCCAGTCCGAATTGGGCGTTTTTTTTGCGGCGCTTGGCGGGCATACTAGGCCGTCCCTTTCCCTGGTGTCGCCCGCCTCTATGCTTCGCGCCTTGATTACCCTTGCTCTTGTCTGCCTGCTCCAACCGGCATTTGCCGATGAGCGCGCACAAACTCAACAACAGTTGGACGCTACGCGTCAGGACATTACCGAGCTGAAAAAACTGCTCGGCAAGCTCCAGGAAGAAAAATCCGGGGTGCAGAAAGACCTGCGCGGCACGGAAACCGAAATGGGCAAGCTGGAGAAGCAGGTCCAGGAGCTGCAAAAAGAACTAAAGAAGAGCGAGTCGGAACTGGAGCGACTCGACGCTGAGAAAAAAAAACTCCAGAGCGCACGCGTTGAACAGCAGCGTTTGATCGCAATCCAGGCCCGCGCCGCCTACCAGAGCGGCCGCCAGGAATACCTCAAGCTGCTGCTCAACCAGCAGAACCCGGAAAAATTCGCGCGCACCCTGACCTACTACGACTACCTGAGCAAGGCCCGCCTGGAGCAATTGAAAAGCTTCAACGAAACCCTGCGCCAGTTGGTCAACGTCGAACAGGAAATCGCCAACCAGCAGTCGCAGCTGGAGGACCAGAAAAGCGCCCTCGACACCCAGCGCGACGAGCTGGACAAGGTCCGCAAGGAGCGCCAGCTGGCCCTGGCCAAGCTCAATGACGACGTGAAGGCCCGCGACGCCAAGTTGCAGGCCCGCGAGCAAGACCAGGCCGACCTGGCCAAAGTGCTCAAGACCATCGAAGAAACCCTGGCACGCCAGGCACGTGAGGCCGAAGAAGCGCGGCAGAAAGCGCTGATCGCCCAGCAGGAAGCCGAAAAAAAGCGTCAGCGTGAGGCCGAACTGGCAGCCACCACTGATGCCCCGGCGCCCCGCAAACCGGCGCATGCCGCCCCTGGCCCGCTGGTTTCCAGCGCCGGCGAGTCCTTCGGCGGGCCTTTTGCTTCAGCGCGCGGCAAACTTCCATGGCCAGTTGATGGTCGACTACTGGCACGCTTTGGCGAAACCCGTGGCGATGACACCCGCGCCAAGTGGGACGGGGTGATGATCAGCGCCTCCGCCGGCAGCCAGGTCCACGCCGTACATGGTGGGCGCGTGGTGTTTGCCGATTGGCTGCGCGGCGCCGGTTTATTGGTGATTCTCGACCACGGTAATGGCTATTTGAGCCTTTATGGCCACAATCAGACGTTACTCAAGTCGGCAGGTGATGTTGTAAAAGCCGGTGAATCCATCTCCACTGTCGGTAACAGTGGCGGCCAGGACACCCCAGCGCTGTACTTCGCTATTCGTCAGCAGGGTCGCCCGAGCGATCCCGCACAATGGTGCCGGTCCCAAGGATAGGGTCGCATCTACATTAGGAGTTCGTTCGACATGCTGCATTTGTCCCGCCTCACTTCGCTGGCCCTGACGATCGCCCTGGTGATCGGCGCGCCTCTGGCTTTTGCCGACCAGGCCGCCCCGGCTGCACCCGCCGCCACGGCCGCGACCTCCGCCGCGACCACTAGGGCGCCGTTGCCGCTGGACGAGCTGCGCACCTTCGCCGAGGTCATGGACCGGATCAAGGCAGCCTATGTCGAACCTGTAGACGACAAGACCCTGCTGGAAAATGCCATCAAGGGCATGCTCAGCAACCTCGATCCGCACTCCGCCTACCTCGGTCCGGAAGATTTCGCCGAACTGCAGGAAAGCACCAGCGGTGAATTCGGCGGCCTGGGCATTGAAGTCGGCGCCGAAGACGGCAATATCAAGGTGGTCTCGCCAATCGATGACACCCCGGCGTCCAAGGCCGGCATCCAGGCCGGTGACTTTATCGTCAAGATCAACGGCCAGCCGACCCGTGGCCAGACCATGACCGAAGCCGTCGACAAGATGCGCGGCAAAATCGGCCAGAAAATCACCCTGACCCTGGTGCGCGACGGCGGCAACCCGTTTGACGTGACACTCACCCGCGCGACCATCGTGGTCAAGAGCGTGAAGAGCCAGTTGCTGGAGTCGGGCTACGGTTACATCCGCATCACCCAATTCCAGGTCAAGACCGGCGACGAAGTGGCCAAGGCCCTGGCCAAGCTGCGCAAGGACAACGGCAAGAAACTCAGCGGCATCGTGCTCGATCTGCGTAACAACCCAGGCGGCGTGCTGCAGTCTGCGGTGGAAGTGGTCGACCACTTCATCACCAAGGGCCTGATCGTCTACACCAAGGGCCGTATCGCTAATTCCGAGCTACGCTTCTCGGCCACCGGCAACGACCTCAGCGAGAACGTGCCATTGGCCGTGCTGATCAACGGCGGCAGCGCCTCGGCGTCGGAAATCGTCGCCGGCGCCCTGCAAGACCAGAAACGCGGCGTGCTGATGGGCACCACCAGCTTCGGCAAAGGCTCGGTGCAGACCGTGTTGCCGCTGAACAACGATCGCGCGCTGAAGATCACCACCGCGCTGTACTACACGCCAAACGGCCGCTCGATCCAGGCCCAGGGCATCGTGCCGGACATCGAAGTGCGCAAGGCCAAGATCACCAACGAAATCGACAGCGAATACTACAAGGAAGCGGACCTGCAAGGTCACCTGGGCAATGGCAACGGCGGTGCCGACCAGCCAACAGGCAGCAGCAAGAAAGCCAAGCCGATGCCGCAGGACGATGATTACCAGCTGGCCCAGGCGCTAAGCCTGCTCAAGGGCTTGAGCATTACACGCAGCCGTTGATATGCGTGTTGCCCTGATCCTCGCTGCGCTGTGCAGCCTGGCAGGGGTCGCCCAAGCGGCCCCTGCCAGCGAATCCCACAAAGCCTACCTGAGCCTCATCATCGACGACCTCGGGCAAAACCTTACCCGGGATCGTCGCGTGCTGGCCCTGCCTGGGCCGGTGACCACGGCGATCATGCCCGACACGCCCCACGCCGCCGAATTCGCCCGCGAAGCGCACAAGGCCAGCAAGATCGTGATCCTGCACATGCCCATGGACCCGGCCACCGGCCCATTCGCCTGGCACCCCGAGTTGCCCATAGAAGAGCTCGGCAAACGCCTGGACGCTGCCTTCAACGCCGTGCCCTACACCGCCGGTATCAACAACCACATGGGCAGCCGCATGACCGCGCAACCGGCCGCCATGGCCTGGCTGATGGCCGAGCTGCAACGGCGCAACAAATTCTTCGTCGACAGCCGCACCAGCGCGCAGACCGTGGCCGCTGCCGAGGCGCAGAAGATCGGCCTGGCCAGCGTCTCGCGGGATGTGTTCCTCGATGACGAACGCACCGAAGCGGCGATCACCACGCAACTGCAAACCGCGATCAAACTGGCCCACAAACAAGGCTCAGCGGTGATGATCGGCCACCCCTACCCGCAAACCCTGGCAGTGCTGGAGCGCGAACTGCCCAAGCTCAAGGCCCAGGGCATCGAGTGGATTGATATCAAGCTGATGATCAGCGTGCGCAGCAATCAAGCCATGGCTGGGCACGGCAAGAACGGTACCTATCGCTACAAATAGTTCGCCATGATCCGGTCCACAAGCCCTTCCGAGCGCAACTGATCCAACGCCGCCTGCAATTTGGCCACCGTCTCATCGGGCACGTTCTTGTTCAGCGCCAGGTACAACTGGGCACTGTTGAACCGCAGCACGGTCTTGAGCCCCGTCACACCGACCTGACGCGCAAGATAACGCCCGGCCGGGTCGCCCGTGGCCCACAGGTCGATCTGGCCATCCACGAGCTTTTGCGCGTTGTCCTGGTCGCGTAATACCACCACCGGGTTAAGGCCCTGCTTCTCCAGGGTCTCGGCGATGGCATCGCCTTTATAGGCGCCGATCTTGTAGCGCCGCGCCTGCTCAAGGTCGGCAAGCTGGATCTCGCTGTCGGCTTTGGCCAACAGTACCCAATCATCCGGGCCGATGGGGCCGACCCACTTGAACAGCGCTTCACGGTCCGGCAGACGCGCCATCACGAACACGCCATAGCCGGGTTTCTCCAGGGCGAGTTTGTAGATTCGCTCCCAAGGAAAACGCAGGGTGAGATTGTAGGAAATGCCGGCACGCTTGAAGGTTTCGCGCACGATGTCCACGGCGATGCCTTCGATGTTCTCGTCCTTGGCAAAGTTCTTACCGTTCTTGGCCATGTTGTAGGGCGGGAAATTTTCCGTCAGCAACACCAGGGAGGCGTCAGACGGCTCTTCGGCGTGTGCCGCACTCACCATAAAGATGGAGGTGCTGGCGAGGGCAAGCAGCAGGGTCTTGAACATGAAGGCTACCGGAATCCATGGCAAGCGCAGAGAGTGCCGCGCGCCTGCCATAGTGTCCAGCAACGTTTAGCGAACGACGATACCGCGCGCCGCCATGTAGGCCTTGGCCTCAGGAACGGTGTATTCGCCAAAGTGAAAAATACTCGCCGCCAGCACCGCGCTGGCATGGCCTTCGATCACGCCGTCGGCCAGGTGTTGCAGGTTACCGACGCCGCCGGAGGCGATCACCGGAATCCCCAGCGCATCGCTGATGGCGCGGGTCACGCCCAGGTCGAAGCCGTTTTTCATGCCGTCCTGGTCCATGCTGGTCAGCAGGATTTCCCCGGCGCCCAGGCCTTCCATCTTCATCGCCCACTCCACCGCGTCCAGGCCGGTCGGCTTGCGACCGCCGTGGGTGAAGATCTCCCAGCGCGGGGTTTCGCCCGGGCCGGAGACTTTCTTGGCGTCGATAGCGACCACGATGCATTGCGAGCCGAAGTGCTGCGCGGCTTCGCCGACGAACTCCGGGTTGAACACCGCTGCGGTGTTGATCGAGACCTTGTCGGCACCGGCATTGAGCAGGTTGCGGATATCTTGCACGGTGCGCACGCCACCGCCCACGGTCAGCGGGATAAACACCTGGCTGGCCATGCGCTCGACGGTATGCAACGTGGTGTCGCGGCCGTCGACGCTGGCGGTGATGTCGAGAAAGGTAATCTCGTCGGCACCTTGCTCATCGTAGCGGCGAGCGATTTCCACCGGGTCGCCGGCGTCACGGATGTTCTCGAACTTGACGCCCTTGACCACGCGACCGTTGTCGACGTCCAGGCAAGGGATGATGCGTTTGGCCAGCGCCATGGTCAGTCCTCAGCCGTTGTAGGCATCGCAGTAAGCCTGGGCTTCGGCGACGTCCAGGGTACCTTCGTAGATAGCGCGGCCGGTGATGGCACCGATGATCCCTGGGGCCTTGGCGTCCAGCAGCGACTTGATGTCGCCCAGATTGTGGATACCGCCGGAAGCGATCACCGGGATCCTGGTGGCAGCGGCCAGCGCAGCGGTGAACGGCACGTTGCAGCCCTGCATCATGCCGTCTTTGGCGATGTCGGTATAAACGATGGCGGACACGCCGTCGGCTTCGAACTGCTTGGCCAGGTCGATGACTTGCACGGTGCTGATTTCAGCCCAGCCGTCGGTGGCGACGAAACCGTCTTTAGCGTCCAGGCCCACGATCACTTTGCCAGGGAACGCGCGGCAGGCTTCGGCGACGAAGGCCGGGTCTTTCACGGCCTTGGTGCCGATGATCACGTAGCTCACGCCGGCTTTGACATAGTGCTCGATGGTTTCCAGGGAACGGATACCACCGCCGATCTGGATCGGCAGGTTCGGGTAGCGCCTGGCGATCGCGGTGACCACTTCGCCGTTGACCGGCTGGCCTTCAAAGGCGCCGTTCAAGTCCACCAGATGCAGACGACGGCAACCCCCTTCCACCCATTTGGCAGCCATGCTCACCGGGTCATCGGAGAACACGGTGGAGTCTTCCATACGGCCTTGGCGCAGACGTACGCAGGCGCCGTCCTTGAGATCGATAGCGGGGATAATTAGCATGCTTTTCCTTCGTCAAAGAGTTGCAAGCTGCAAGCTATAAGCTGCAAGCAAGCACGCGTATCAATTCTTGCAGCTTGGGGCTTGAAGCTTTCAGCTGCTCTTTTCAAGCGACCACAGGTCGCTTTCGATGCTTTCGAACCTTTCTTTAAGGAGCGTCTGCGTATCGAAAATCGCCCTGTTGTAATAATGCGGAGCCACTTCGGTGGCGAACAGCTCAAGAATCTCGGCGACTTCGAACGAGCCCAGCTTGAGCTCGAAGCGGTCCTCCATGAAGCGCTTGATCTTGAGGGTAGCCTCACTTTCCTGCTCAGGCGTGAGGGTCAAGATCGACGGCTTCGGCTTCCTGGCCATTTACCAGCGCCCATCCCAGGCGGCGAAGTTCTGCAGCAATTGCAGGCCATGGGTATGGCTCTTCTCCGGGTGGAACTGCACGGCAAAACGCGAACCGTCGGCCAGCGCGGCGGCGAAGTCGACGCCGTAGTGCCCGCCACCCACCACCTGGCGCGGGTTACCGGCGGCGATGTAGTAGCTGTGCACGAAGTAGAAACGCGCCATGTCCGGGATGTCGTGCCACAGCGGGTGATCCACTGCCTGGCTGACCTCGTTCCAACCCATGTGCGGGACTTTCAGGTGGGCGCCGTCTTCGTGCAGGTCCTTGCCGAAGAACTTCACCTGGCCGGGGAACAGGCCGATGCAGTCAACGCCGTCGTTCTCTTCACTGCGATCGAGCAAGGCTTGCATGCCCACGCAGATGCCGAGGAACGGGCGATCCTGGCTGACTTCGCGCACCAGGCTGTCAAAGCCCAGGCGGCGAATTTCGGCCATGCAATCGCGAATCGCCCCCACACCGGGGAACACCACGCGGTCGGCTTCGCGAATCACCTTGGCATCGCTGGTGATCAGCACCTTGCCGGCCCCTACGTGCTCGAGGGCCTTGGCCACCGAGTGCAGGTTACCCATGCCGTAGTCGATAACCGCGACCGTCTGCATTACAGGACGCCCTTGGTCGAGGGCATTTGCCCGGCCATGCGGTCATCGAGCTCCACGGCCATGCGCAACGCGCGGCCGAATGCCTTGAACACGGTTTCGATCTGGTGGTGGGTATTGGTGCCGCGCAGGTTGTCGATGTGCAGGCTGACGAGTGCGTGGTTGACGAAGCCCTGGAAGAATTCCTGGAACAGGTCGACGTCGAAGCCGCCCACGGTGGCGCGGGTGTACGGCACATGCATCTGCAGGCCTGGGCGGCCGGAGAAGTCGATGACCACACGCGACAGCGCTTCGTCCAACGGGACATAGGCGTGGCCGTAGCGACGGATGCCTTTTTTGTCGCCGATGGCCTTGGCAAACGCCTGGCCGAGGGTGATGCCTACGTCTTCCACCGTGTGGTGGTCGTCGATATGCAGGTCGCCCTTGCTGACGATATCCAGGTCGATCAGCCCGTGACGGGCGATCTGGTCCAGCATGTGCTCAAGAAAAGGTACACCGATATCAAATCGGGCCTTTCCGGTGCCATCCAGGTTGATCGAGGCTTTGATCTGGGTTTCCAGAGTGTCGCGCTCGACGGACGCCTTACGTTCGGCCATCACCAGCTCCGCAAAATCATTGGGCGAAAAAGGCAGCCATTATAGGGGCGCGGACGCTAAACAGAAACATCGAAGGGGATAAGACTGACGAGTTGAGGCGGGGAATGTCGGGGATAGACATGTGCATACAAGCGGGCGCTCCAGGATGGTGCGCCCGCTTGCAGTCAACTTAGTGGAACAGTACCGCCGTCTTCTGCAGGGTCACCCACACACCCCAGGCCAACGGAATACCCACTACCAGCCAGGCAGCGATCGCCAACGGCACAGTGCCGGGCGCCGCTTTCCATTCCAGGGAGGTGCTGGCATCAGCCCCTTTGTCATGCCCCAGCGCTTGCTCGGCGGCGAGTTCCGCGTCGGTCATGAAGTACTTGTCGGCCACCGGGCGGACCAGCAGGTTGCAGATAAAGCCCAGTACCAGCAGGCCGGCGAGGATGTACAAGGTGATGTCATAGGCCGCAGCGCGTTCAACGCCGATGCTCAGTTGATATTCACGCAGGTAGTTCACCAACACCGGGCCCAATACGCCCGCGGCGGCCCAAGCGGTCAGCAGGCGACCGTGGATCGCGCCGACCATCTGGGTACCGAACAGGTCGGCCAGGTAGGCCGGGACAGTCGCAAAACCACCGCCGTACATCGACAGGATGATGCAGAACGCCGCGACGAACAGCGCCACGTTGCCCAGGTGCCCCAGGTTCGGGATCAGCGCGTACAGGGCAAAGCCCAGGGCGAAGAACACGAAGTAGGTATTTTTACGGCCCAGGTAGTCGGAGAACGACGCCCAAAAGAACCGGCCACCGATGTTGAACAGGCTCAACAAACCGGTGAAGCCCGCAGCGATGGCAGCAATCGACGCCAATTGCCCGGCGTCCAGCTGGCCAAACGGCACATCAACACCCAGCAGCTTGCCACCGAACACTTCCTGCAGCAGCGGCGAAGCCATGCCGAGGATGCCGATACCCGCCGACACGTTCAGGCACAGCACCAGCCATACCAGACGGAACTGCGGGGTTTTCCAGGCCACGTTCACGTGCACGTGACGGTGGGTGATCATCGCATTGGCGGCTTTTTTCACCGGCGCGGTCCAGCCCTCAGGCTTCCAGCCGGTCGGTGGAACACGGTAGGACAGCGCGCCGCCGATCATGAACACGAAGTAGATCGCGGCCATCACCAGGAAGCTCTGCCATACGCCCACGCTGGTCGGCGAAGCGAAGTGCCCCATCAGCGCAGCTGCCAACGGAGCGCCAACCATTGCGCCGCCGCCGAAGCCCATGATCGCCATGCCGGTGGCCATGCCGCGCTTGTCCGGGAACCACTTGATCAGGGTCGAGACGGGCGAGATATAACCCAGGCCCAGGCCGATACCGCCAATGACCCCGGAGCCGATCCACATCAGCCAGATCTGGTGGGTATAGATACCCAGTGCCGAGATCAGCAGGCCGCCGCACCAGCACAACGCCGAAACAACACCGGCCTTGCGTGGCCCGGCATGTTCCAGCCAGCCGCCCCAGATCGCTGCCGAGCAGCCCAGGAAGATGAAGAACAGGGTGTAGATCCAGCCCAGCATGGAGATGGGCCAGTCGCATTGGGACGAGAAGACTTGCGCGATGAAGCTCATGTCCGGCGCACAAGCAACCGGTTTGGTGATACCCAGCGCCTTGGACAACGGCAACCAGAACACCGAGAAGCCATAGGCCATGCCGATGCACAGGTGGATGGCCAGGGCGGCCGGTGGAACCAGCCAGCGGTTGAACCCGGGCTTGGCGATAATGCGCTCCTTGGACAGGAACGCAGGCTGTGCGGCGGTAGTGCCGGCCACAGTGCTAGTGCTCATTGATGTATCCCCCAGTTATTAGTATGCGTCCGTCAGGCGCTCTCTCCCTCGGCCTTGCACGCAAAGCGTGGCCGTTTTTGTAGAGTGAAGCTCCATTTTGGCGCGACGATAAGTCGCAGAAGGCGAACGAACGGCCGAAGATTAGCATTAGCGGATGACAGAAAAACCAAAATGACATCATCTTTTTGCGATTTTTCGGTTTTATTGGCGTCAAAATCCCGTTTTCCTAGGGCTGGATACAATGTAACGATCCGTGAACTGACGCAGGCCGTCGGGCGTTATACTCTGCGGCTAAATTTTGAAATCGACATACAAGGACTCGCCCATGAAAGCGTTCGGCAAAATCCTGGGTCTGGTACTTCTCGGGCTGTTGCTGATCATTGTGGCTCTGGGCTTTGCCCTGACCCATCTCTTCGATCCCAACGACTATAAAGACGAGATTCGCCAGATTGCCCGCGACAAGGCCCACATCGAGCTGACGCTCAATGGCGATATCGGCTGGAGCCTGTTCCCCTGGCTCGGCCTTGAACTGCACGAAGCCAGCGTGGCGACCCTGACCACGCCGACCCAACCCTTCGCCGACCTGCAAATGCTTGGCCTGTCGGTGCGCGTGCTGCCGCTGCTGCGTCGCGAAGTACAGATGAGCGATGTGCGTGTCGAAGGCCTGAACCTACGCCTCAACCGTGACAAGCAAGGCCATGGCAACTGGGAAGACATCGGCAAGAACGCGCCGGTAGCCACCACCGAAACGCCCGCCCCCGCTCAGCCGTCACCCGAGGTAAAACCGGAAAAACCGGCCCAGCCCATCCGCCTGGACATCGATAGCCTGACGATCAACAACGCCCGCGTCGAATACAACGATGAGCAAACCGGTAAGCAATTCAGTGCCGAAAGCATCCAGTTGAGCGCCGGCGCCGTGCACGAAGGTGCGAGCATCCCGGTGAAGCTCACCGCCTTCTTCGGCAGCAACCAGCCGGTGATGCGCGTCAAGACCGAGCTCAACGGCAACCTGCGTATCGAGCGCGCGCTCAAGCGCTATCAGTTCGAAGACATGAAAATCACCGGCGAAGCCACGGGCGAGCCGCTGCAAGGCAAGACCGTGACCTTCTCCACCCAGGGCCAGTTGCTGGTGGACCAGGCGGCCAATATCGCCGAATGGACCAACCTGAAACTGTCGGCCAACCAGCTGCGCGCCCTGGGCGAGCTGAAGGTCAACGACCTGGACAAGACCCCGCAGCTCAGCGGCGCGCTGTCCATCGCCCAGTTTGACCTGGCCAAGTTCCTCGACAGCGTCGGTAACCCATTGCCACCGATGGCCGAGGGCAGCCTGAGCAAGGTCGAGCTGGTCAGCCGTCTCAAAGGCACACCGAACAGCCTGGCGCTGGAAGACCTGAACCTGAAACTCGACGGCAGCACCTTCACCGGTCGCGTCGCCGTGGACGACTTCGCCAAGCAGGCGCTGCGCGTACAGCTCAAGGGCGATACCTTCAACGCCGACAACTACCTGCCGGCCAAGTCCGAATCCGCCAAGGGCGCGACCGCTGCCCGCCAGGCCGAAGTGCAGAACAGCGAAGCCGGCGCCATGGCGGCCGGTGGCACCACTCCACTGCCGCAAGCACCGACCAAAGGCGCCTGGAGCACGGACAAACTCCTGCCATTGACCCGCCTGCGTACGCTGGACATAGACGCCGACCTCGCCTTCGACCAACTGACCCTGAGCAAATTGCCGATCCAGAATGCCGTGCTCAAAGCCTCCGGCAGCGATGGCCAGCTCAAGCTCGGCACCCTCAGCGGCGGCCTCTACAACGGGACCTTCCAGGCCAACGGCACGCTCGATGTGCGCCAGGATATTCCGCTGCTGGCCCTGCAAAGCCGGATCAAGCAAGTGCCGGTCGAACGCATCCTGCAGGCCCAAGGGCAGACGCCGCCCGTGAAGGGCCAGATCACGCTGGACAGTAATCTCAGCGGCCGCGGCAACAGCCAGAAAGCCCTGATCGACAGCCTCAACGGCACCGCCAGCTTTGTGATCAACAACGGCGTGCTGCTCAACGCCAACCTCGAGCAGCAACTGTGCACCGGCATCGCCCTGCTCAACCGCAAGACCCTGAGCGGCGAACAACGCGGCAAGGACACACCGTTCCAGGAGTTGAAGGGCAACCTGACTTTCCGTAACGGCGTGGCCAACAATCCCGACCTGAAAGTGCGCATCCCAGGGCTGACGGTCAACGGCAACGGTGACGTCGACCTGCGCGTGCTGGGCATGGATTACCGCGTCGGCATCATCGTCGAAGGCGACCAGCGCGAAGTACCGGACCCGGCCTGCGAAGTCGGCTCCAACTTCCAGGGTATCGAAGTGCCGCTGCGCTGCCGTGGCCCGCTGGAACTCGGCGCCAAGGCCTGCCGCCTGGACAAGGACGGCCTGAGCCAGGTCGCGATCAAGGCGGCCGGCAACAAGCTCGGCGAGAAGCTGGAAGAGAAGCTCGACAAGGTTAACCCGCAGCTCAAAGATGCTTTGAAAGGCCTGTTCAAACGATGAGAGACGAGCAGTTTTCAACGGCGGTGCTGGACTGGTACGACCGCCACGGCCGCCATGACCTGCCCTGGCAAACGGGCATTACGCCTTACCGGGTGTGGGTTTCGGAGATCATGCTGCAGCAGACCCAGGTCAGCACGGTGCTCAATTACTTCGACCGCTTCATGGCGTCCCTGCCAACGGTCGAAGCCCTGGCCGCCGCACCGGAAGACGAAGTGCTGCACCTGTGGACCGGCCTGGGCTACTACACCCGGGCGCGCAACCTGCAAAAGACCGCGAAAATCGTGGTGGCCGAGTACGGCGGCGACTTTCCCAGGGATGTGGAAAAGCTCACTGAGTTGCCCGGCATCGGCCTGTCCACCGCCGGCGCGATTGCCAGCCTGAGCATGGGCCTGCGCGCGCCGATCCTCGACGGCAACGTCAAACGCGTGCTGGCGCGCTTCACCGCACAAGAGGGCTACCCAGGCGAACCCAAGGTGGCCAAGCAGCTGTGGGCCACCGCAGAGCGCTTTACACCCCATGATCGCGTCAACGCCTACACCCAGGCGATGATGGACATGGGTGCCACCCTGTGCACGCGCAGCAAACCCAGCTGCCTGCTGTGCCCGCTGGAACAAAACTGCGAAGCCCACATGCTCGGCCTGGAGACACGCTACCCGATCCCCAAGCCGCGCAAGACCATCCCGCAAAAGCGCACACTGATGCCGATGCTGGCCAATGCCGAAGGCGCGATTCTGCTTTACCGTCGCCCTTCCACGGGCCTGTGGGGCGGCTTGTGGAGCCTGCCCGAACTGGACGACCTGCAAGACCTCGAACACCTGGCCAACCAGCACACGCTCGAACTGGGCAAACACCAGGCACTGCCGGGGCTGATCCACACCTTCAGCCACTTCCAGCTGGCCATCGAACCCTGGCTGGTTCAGGTCAAGGAATCCGCCCATCACGTCGCCGAGGCCGACTGGCTCTGGTATAACCTCGCCACCCCGCCGCGCCTGGGCCTTGCCGCCCCGGTCAAGAAACTGCTGAAGCGCGCGGCCGATGTATTGAACGCAGGAGAGTCGTCATGACCCGCACCGTAATGTGCCGCAAGTACAAAGAAGAATTGCCCGCCTTGGAGCGCCCTCCGTACCCAGGTATCAAGGGCCAGGACATTTACGACCACGTCTCAGCCAAAGCCTGGGGCGACTGGCTGAAACACCAAACCCTGCTGATCAACGAAAAACGCCTGAACATGATGAACGCCGACGACCGTAAATACCTGGCGGGCGAGATGGACAAGTTCTTTTCCGGCGAGGATTACGCCAAGGCCGACGGCTACGTACCACCTGCTCAATAATTGATCAAAAACTGGGGTCGGCACGTAAGCGACGGTAATAATTAAATATTTTTTGAAAACTTGCTTGACGACCCCCTGAAAAACCCGTTTAATGCGCCCCGTTGCCCAGATAGCTCAGTCGGTAGAGCAGGGGATTGAAAATCCCCGTGTCGGCGGTTCGATTCCGTCTCTGGGCACCACTTATTAGTTTCAGGTGGTGCAAATGTCATCTGAAACACACAAGAAACCCGCCTAGTGCGGGTTTTTTGTTGTCCCGGCTTTATAGCGCTCCCCACTGCACCTCGCAGTAGTAGCGCTATGATATGATTCAAAATATGCCAAGGCCGGCGAGCAACATTATGCGGATGCATTCCCTCCTGTAACCGTCAGCCATCGCCCGTCAACACACGAGCAAGCCACGACGACGGATTAACTCCCCGCGCTCGCTCCCATAACCGCATGACACCCCTAACAGCTATTCGACTTTGAAGCACCTCCCCTTCGGTCGACATGGAAGAGTTATGCCAACAAGGAGCCCGAAATGACCCGCCCCCTCACCCGCATCAACCTTGCGCTGGCGCTCGCCGCAACGCTTTGCTTCGGTAACGCTCACGCGGCCAACGAGGAGCTTGCCCAAGAGGTGAAGGAGAGCATCCAGGAGCAGTGGGACAAAGACACCTCGCCCGGCGAAAACACCGTCAAGGAAGTGACCCTGATCAAAAAAGGGCACAACAAGTATCGCGGACTGCTTGAGGTCGATGGCCCGGATGGTCACGAGACCCTGAGCGTGGACGTCATGGTCGACGAGGACAACATGATCTGGGAAATCGTTGACTGACCCCGCCACACATCACACCCGACACATCACACCCAGGCGATACGCAGCCCAACGTATCGCTTAATCCCTTGGGCACATGGAGAAACAAATGGCATACACATCGATCATTTTCAAAAACCCGAACACGGGCGCGATGAAGGAAGCTCCTGTCGGCTTTTCGTGGACCACCTTCTTTTTCGGTTGCTTCCCGGCCCTGTTTCGCGGCGACGTGAAATACGGCCTGATTCAATTCGTCATCGCCATGATCACAATGGGCGTGAGCAACATCGTCTTCGCATTCATCTACAACAAGTTTTATATCAAGGACCTGATCGGCCAAGGCTTCAAGGCGCAGTCCATTGCCAGCGGCGATATGAACTTCGCCTCGGCCAAGATCGGCATGCAGATCCCCTTGCTGGAAGCTGCCTGATCCGCAGTCGCACGCGCTAACAACAAGAAGCCTGCGATGAGCAGGCTTTTTGTTGGGTGATCGGTCCGTAACGACGACTACAAAAACGGCACAGCACGGTGCCGGTTCATTTCAGCAAGAACACCATCAGTGGGTTGTCGTTCAACCGCCCTTCAAAGCTTGGCGCCAGGCGCTCCAGAGGCGTGCCCTTGAGCAGCGCGGTCTCCTTGCGCGCCACAATGACCCACGACGGACGGGGCAACGCACCCAAGCGCTCAACCTCTGCTGCACCGACAAACAGCGGTTGCTCGTCATGGTCCAGATTCATCATGTAGCGCACCGCCCAGGTGTCCCTGCCGAGGTTCAGGAATACCAATTGCCCGGGTTGCGATACGCGAAGCGCTTCCACCTGGCCGACAAACTGCCGGGTGTCGAACTGCAGGTCCTTGGCAGGCTCCACGACCGTCACCAGCACCAGCCATTGCGCGCCCAGCGCGAACGCGCTGAGCCACACCAGCCGCCCCGCTCGCCGCCAGGCAAGCACGGCCGCCACTTGCAGGAGCAACAGCCCACCCACCAACAGCGGCAATGAGACGTCAGGCCAGTAACCGTGCTTCTGCCACCCATGCCGACAGACACACACGGCAACCACGCACAGCGCCGGCAGCGCGGCGACAAGCCCCTCGTAGCCTCTGCGCACGCCCAGGAGCCAGCCTTGCGCCTGAAGCAGCCCATAGGCCGCGACAGCCGCAAACATCGGCACCATGGGCAGGATGTAATAGGCGCGCTTGAAGTGCGGTACCGACAGGCCAAGCAAGATCATCAAACCACAGGCGCCGAGCCGCATGACCAACTGCACCGGGTTATCAAACCGCTCTGCCCAGCGATGACGCAGCGCAACCAATGTGAGCAACGCCAGCGGCACCACGGGGAAATAACGGTACAGGCTCAACTGGAAGTAGAAATAGAACGGCTCGCCGCTTTCATCAAGGCGCCCGCCCACTTGCATCTTGAACACCTCATCGGCAAACGCATCGCCACCGCTGATGCGCGCCAGCTTCACCAACAGCCACCAACAGGCCGCCAGCAACACCAGGCCGACGATGCCGTGGACCAACACCTGCCTGACCCGCTCCCCAGGGCTGCCCAGCGCCCAATACACGCACACCACACCGCAGACTTCGATCAATCCCAGCGGCCCGCGTATCGCAAACCCCAGGATGAACAGCGGGAACACCGCAAGCTGCCTGAGCCGCGAACCCAGGCGCTCACCACTGTGCAGCAGGTAGAAACTGCCGACACACAGCAACGCCACCATCTGGTCCAGGCATACCGAACGGGACTTCTCGAGCAACTGGGTGGTGAGCAACGTCAACAGCACCGTGAGCAACGCCCACGGACGACTCGCCGGGACCAGCAAGCGATAGATCAAGGCCACGACCCCGGCGGACGCAAGGGCAGTGGGCAGCACATTGGCCAGGTGGTTGGGCGCCCCGAACAGCCGGGCAAATACGTAACTGAAGAAGGTCGCGGTACCGGGATAGTCCGCGTAGGGCTGCCCATAGGTGGTGGGGAAAAGACTCGCACCATGGCGAAACATTTCCTGCAGGAACAGCGCCCAGCGCCCGTCAAAACCCTGGGGTTGCTGGTCCCAGATACCCAGCGTGAACAGCAACAGCGCGAACAGGAAAATGCCCAGGGACTCCAGGCGGAAACGGTTGCGGTGATCCATGAAAGGGCCTGTCAGGTAGGGAACGCCGACCTATGGTGCCGAACGTATCCCCAATAGCGCCTGAACAAACCTGAACATTCACATTTCACCGACCTATGGGCCATACCAGCCTCGGGATCAGACGCACGTAGATCAACTCGCCCACCAATTCGACCAGGGTTTGCAGGATCACCGCCGTCGCCGCCAAGCCGCGCACGTCTTCTGGCAACGCCAGGGCCAGCGGCAACACCACCAACGAGTTACGCGTCGATGCGCTGAACGTCACCGCCCGTGCCGCCATCGCCGGCAGCGCGAACAGCCTCGCGGCCAACGCCCCGATCACCGGCGCCAGCAACAGGAAGGCCACGTACACCGGAATCACCGGCAGCAACAGGTTGATGTCGCGCACCACCGAAGTGATTTGCGAACCGATCACCACCACCAACACCAGCGCCATCGCCGGCACCGGCAACCACGCCCAAGCGTCGTTCCAGGCGCTGACGCCCGATGAGCGCCGCGCCAGGGACGTAGTGATCACCGCCAACACCATCGGCAGCACGATCAACCACAGGAACGCCTCGATAAACGGCCCCGCCTGCACCACCACCCCGGACTGCGCCCCCAGCATCAACCCCAGGTACACCGGCAACAGCAGCAACTGCAGCAACAACAGCACCGGTGTCGCCGCCAGCATCAAGCGTGAATCGCCTTTACCGATATGGGTAAACACCACCACGTAGTCGATACACGGCGTCAGCAACACCAGCAATGCGCCCACCAGCAACGCCGGGCGCTCCACCAGGCCACGGGTCAACACCCACACCAGCAACGGCACGAGGATGAAATTGGCCAGCAACAGCGCCGACAGAAAGCGCTTGTGACTCAAGCTCTGGCGCAGCTCCAGAAAAGGGATTTGCAGGAACATCGCGTACATCAACACCGCGATGGCGGGTGTGACCAGCACGCCGAGGCCATGGGCCAACGAAGGCGCGAGCAGACCGAAAGCGGCGGCCAGGAGGACAGCGGCGAAGTAGAGGGGGATCTGGTTGTGTTCGAGGGTGTCGCGGGTCATGGTCGAGCTCAGATCAATCGAAAGATCGTCAGCCTATGCACCCAAAGGGCCAAGGTCGAGCGCCATGACCACCTTCACACCCATGGCGCGCTAAATTTGTTAATTTCGGTTCCCTATAAAAAGCGCGTGAGCCTCCAAGCACCACAAAAAAGCGCACGGATCGAGCGGACCTATGAACCTGCCAACCCGCCCCACCCAAGCAGCATTCCTCGAATCCACCGCAGACGGCCACCCCCTCGGCGGTTTCACCTGGCGCCACCTGCGCACCGACCTTGAACGCCCGGTCGTCATCATCAACGCCGCCACTTCCGTACGCTGCCGCCACTACTCACGTTTCGCCGACTACCTGTTCGCCAACGGCTTCGACGTGATCACCTACGACTATCGCGGCATCGGCGAGTCGCGCACCGGTTCGTTGCGCGGCTTCAAGGCGTCGTGGTCGGATTGGGGCACGCTGGATTTCGAAGCGATCCTGCTGCGGGCACAGCGCGAGTTTCCAGGCCAACCGATTGATGTGGTCGGCCACAGTTTCGGTGGCTGTGCGGCGGGGCTGGGTGCGTCTGGCGCGGTGATCCGGCGAATCGTGACCGTGGGCGCGCAGTTCGCCTACTGGCGCGATTACGCAGCCGTCGGGCGCTGGCAGATGTTTGCCAAATGGCATGTGGTGATGCCACTGGTAACGGCACTCTGTGGGTATTTCCCCGGCAAGCGCTTGGGTTGGCTCGAGGATACGCCGAGAGGCGTGGTACGCGACTGGAGCACGCCAACGCCCAAGTATGAGACGCGGCCCAGCGGGCGTGCCCTGGCTGACTTGCCATTCAGTCGCGTGAAGGCGCAGATGCTGGCGATCAGCATCACCGACGACCCGTTCGGCACCGTGGCGGCGATTGAGCGATTGCTGGGCTATTTCGCAAACAGCGAGCGCAGCCATCTGCGCATCGCACCGGAAGACATCGGCGAAAAACAGGTCGGACATTTCGCGTTCTTTCGCAGCGAGTACCAGGATCGGTTGTGGCCGATTGCATTGGCATGGCTTCAACACGGCCAATTAACGGCGGATACCCTTGGGATTTCCCTCAACCTGCGCTTCAATACCCTACCCAGATCCTGACCCAAGGACGTGAGCCCATGGCCTCGCCGAACAAGCAGCAAAAACGTGCCCACCGGGCCAAGGCCAAGGCCAAGCAGAATCGCACCCAACGCGCTGTCGCGAGCAAGCCGGATGCGTTTTCCGGCGATGACGACCGGATTGACCTTGAGTCGGTGGATTTGACCGAGCTGTTCGTGGAGATGCGCACCGCCGGCGAGACCAGCCAGCAGGCCCTCTGCGCGGTATTCCTGGCCCACCCACTGCTCGCACTGGTGCTGGAGCAGGAAGGCGAAGAAGAAGCCACCGACTTTATCCTGGCGGCACTGATCGAGTATCGGCAGTGGGCCACGGACAGCGACGATGAAGCCGTCGCACTGGCGTGGATCGAATCGCCGCAGTTCCAGGCCGATTACGTCGCCGCCTCCCAGGCGCTCACCAACGCCCAAGACTGACGCAAAACAAAATGTGGGAAGGGGCAAGCCCCCTCCCACATTTGAACTGCGGCGCAATCAAGCACCGCATTCCATCACATCAATTCAGCACCGCAGCGCCTACTCTCTGCGCCTTGCGACGGCTCGACACAAACAACCCCGCCGCCACTACCAGCAAGCTCAAGACCCCAGTCGCAATGATCTCGACCCGGTGCGCTTCCTGGAACAGCATGATGGTCAACGTGCCCACGATGAACACCATCACCGCGTAGGTCAGGCCTGGGAACAGCCACATCTTGAAGACAATTTTCTCGCCCGCTGCCATGCGCTTCTGGCGCATGCGCAGTTGCGACACCGCGATCACCAGGTACACCAGCAGCGCGATGGCGCCGGAGCTGGCCAGCAGGAATTCGAACACCGCTGCAGGTGCCACATAGTTGGCAAATACCGCCAGGAACGCCGCGCCGGTGGACAGCAACACCGCCCAGTAAGGCGTGCCGCTCTTGTTGGTGCGCTTGGCCACGGCCGGTGCATCGCCGCGACGGCCCAGGGAGAACAGCATGCGCGACGCGGTGTACAGCGCCGAGTTCAGGCAGCTGGTCACGGCAACCAAGACCACCAGGTCAACGATCAGCTTGGCGTTCGGGATGCCCATGCGTTCCAGCACGGTCTGGTAGGAACCTACGGCCGCCAGGGTCGGATCATTCCAAGGCACCAGGGACACGACGATGAAGATCGACAACAGGTAGAACAAGCCAATCCGCCAGATCACCGAGTTGGTGGCCTTGGTGATTTGCTGGCCTGGGTTCTTCGATTCGGCCGCTGCAATGGTGACGATCTCGGTGCCCATGAAGGAGAACATGGTGGTCAGGATCGCGGCCAATACCGCGCCCATGCCGTTGGGCATAAAGCCTTGGGTGTCAAAGAGGTGCGACACGCCGCTGACCTGGCTGGTCGGCAGGAAGCCGAAAATCGCCGCCAGGCCGAGGATCACAAAGCCCACGATCGCCACGACTTTGATCAGCGCAAACCAGAACTCGAACTCACCGTAGTTCTTCACACTGAACAGGTTGGTCGCCGTCAGCAGCAAGGTGATGATCAGCGTAAAGGCCCAGATGGCCACATCCGGGAACCAGGCGTGGAGAATGGTCGCGGCGGCGTTGGCTTCCAACGGAATCACCAGCACCCAGAACCACCAGTACAGCCAGCCGATGGTAAAACCGGCCCAGTGACCGATCGCACGGTCGGCGTAGGTGGAGAACGAACCGGTGTCCGGCGACGCCACGGCCATTTCGGCCAGCATGCGCATCACCAATACCACCAGCGTACCCGCTGCGGCATACGCCAGCAGGACCGCAGGGCCGGCGGCAGCAATCGCGTGGCCGGAGCCGACAAACAAACCGGCACCAATAACGCCGGCAATCGACAGCATGGTGACGTGACGCGGTTTGAGCCCCTGTTCGAGGTCATTGGAGCTTTGCGTACTACTCATTGACACACCTTTGCGAGGAATTGCGAAAACGGTCCGCCCGGCCTGGGCTCTTCCTCGTGAAAAGAAACCAACAGGGCGTTCTTTATTTTTTACGCAAGATTTGCGCCAAAATGTTACAAGACCGCGATTGACGCGGCCTGTAGGACGATTCAACAGTCGTCGCAAGTCATTGAGAACAATGGCATTTAGCTATAGCGTTACCGTGCGACTCACTTTCAAGACGAACCAGCGCACCAAAAACACACACAAGAAGTACGCGGCGCGCCATAAAAGGGCCTATAGGTACCGTTTGCCCGTTTAACCCTTCCAACACCCGGCCAAAGCTGGCACCATCGCGCCCTTTTTTACGCGAAGCCTGCGGTATTCATGGGTTCAAACGGTTGTTCGGTTGTTGATGGCGCGACACGCTGCTGTGCCGATGCGACACCCTGCCGCACACCGCCCGTTTACCGCCCGCCGCGCTGTTGGCCGCCATCAAGACGCTATGCTAGCTTGGCGCCTCGCCAGGAAGGCGGCCCAACAGCGAAGATCGCAATGAACACAATGAGGACCCCACATGGCCGAGGCCACGCCCGCGCTTGAAATCCGCAACTTGCATAAACGCTATGGTGAGCTGGAGGTACTCAAAGGTATCTCGCTGACCGCTCGCGACGGCGATGTGATCTCGATCCTGGGTTCCTCCGGTTCCGGCAAGTCCACGTTCCTACGCTGCATCAACCTGCTGGAAAACCCGCATCAGGGCCAGATCCTGGTGGCCGGCGAAGAGCTCAAGCTCAAGGCCGCGAAAAACGGCGAGCTGATGGCCGCCGACGGCAAGCAGATCAACCGCCTGCGCAGCGAAATCGGTTTTGTGTTTCAAAATTTTAACCTGTGGCCACACATGAGCATCCTCGACAACATCATCGAGGCTCCTCGTCGCGTGCTCGGCCAGAGCAAGGCCGAGGCAATCGAAGTGGCCGAAGCCCTGCTGGACAAGGTCGGCATCGCCGACAAGCGCCACGCCTACCCCGCGCAATTGTCCGGCGGCCAGCAACAACGGGCAGCCATCGCACGCACCCTGGCGATGC
Source organism: Pseudomonas grimontii (assembly GCF_007858185.1). Lineage (GTDB taxonomy): Bacteria > Pseudomonadota > Gammaproteobacteria > Pseudomonadales > Pseudomonadaceae > Aquipseudomonas > Aquipseudomonas grimontii. The sequence continues at coordinate 124,205 of NZ_VFES01000002.1, read as the reverse complement.
AGCCCAAAGTCATCCTCTTCGACGAACCCACTTCAGCCCTTGACCCGGAAATGGTCCAGGAAGTACTTAATGTGATCCGCGCGCTGGCCGAAGAAGGCCGCACCATGCTGCTGGTCACCCATGAAATGGGCTTCGCCCGTCAGGTGTCCAGTGAAGTGGTGTTCCTCCACCAGGGCCTGATCGAAGAGCAAGGATCGCCACAGCAGGTGTTTGAAAACCCGCTTTCGGCGCGCTGCAAACAATTCATGTCCAGCAACCGCTAACGGAGCAACATGCATGCAGAACTATAAAAAATTCCTTCTGGCCGCGGCCGTCTCGATGGCGTTCAGCGCCACGGCCATGGCAGAAACCTTGAAAATGGGGATCGAAGCGGCCTACCCGCCGTTCAACAATAAAGACGCCAGCGGTAACGTTGTCGGCTTCGACAAAGACATCGGCGACGCCCTGTGCGCCAAGATGAAAGTCGAGAAGTGCGAAGTGTATGTGTCCGACTGGGACGGCATCATCCCGGCCCTGAATGCCAAGAAGTTCGACTTCCTGGTGTCCTCGCTGTCGATCACCGACGAGCGCAAGCAAGCCGTCGACTTCACCGACCCGTACTACTCCAACAAGCTGCAGTTCATCGCACCTAAAGCCACTGCCGACTTCAAGACCGACGCCGCTTACCTGAAAGGCAAAGTCATCGGTGCACAGCGCGCGACGCTGGCCGGTACCTACCTGGAAGACAAGCTGCCGGAAACCGAAGCCAAGCTCTACGACACCCAGGAAAACGCCTACCTCGACCTGACGTCCGGCCGCCTCGACGGGATCCTCGCCGACAAGTACGTGCAGTACGAATGGCTCAAGAGCAAAGACGGCCTGGCCTACGAGTTCAAGGGCGACCCGGTTGTAGAGAGCGACAAGATCGGTATCGCCGTACGCAAGGGCGACCCACTGCGCGAGCGCCTGAACAAAGCCCTGGCAGAGATCAAGGCAGACGGCACCTACAAGAAAATCAACGACAAGTACTTCCCGTTCAGCATCGAATGATCTGAACGGCCTGACCGGCGCGCTCCTTTGGGCGCGTCGGCTTTCAGCAATGCCTGCCGCGATATGAAAACACCATGAATTTCGATCTCTACGGATTCGGTCCGGCGCTCGCTGCCGGTGCGCTGATGACTGTCAAACTGGCGCTCACGGCGTTATGCCTGGGGCTGGTACTCGGCCTCGCCGGGGCCCTGGCCAAGACTTCCCCGTACAAGCCGCTGCAATGGCTGGGCGGTACTTACTCGACAATCGTTCGCGGTGTGCCGGAACTGCTGTGGGTGCTGCTGATTTACTTCGGCACGATCAACGCCATGCGCTCACTGGGTGAGCTGCTCGACATTCCCGACCTGTCCCTCAGCGCGTTTGCCGCTGGCGTGATCGCGCTGGGCCTGTGCTTCGGCGCCTACGCCACGGAGGTGCTGCGTGGCGCAATCATCTCCATTCCCAAGGGCCACCGCGAAGCGGGTGTGGCGCTGGGCCTGTCGAAGTTTCGTATCTTTACCCGGTTGATCATGCCGCAGATGTGGCGCATCGCCCTGCCAGGGCTGGGCAATCTGTTCCTGATCCTGATGAAAGATACCGCGCTGGTCACGGTCATCGGCCTCGAAGAAATCATGCGCCATGCGCAGATCGCCGTAACCGTCACCAAACAGCCTTTCACCTTCTATATGGTCGCCGCGCTCATCTACCTGGGCCTGACGTCGCTGTCGATGGTGGCTATGCACTTCCTGGAACAACGCGCCGCCCGCGGCTTCGTGAGGACGACGTAATGGAATGGGAAGTCATCATCAAGTGGCTGCCGAAGTTTATCCAGGGCGCCATCCTGACCCTGGAACTGGTGAGCATCGCCGTGATCCTCGGCCTGATCCTGGCCATCCCGCTGGGTATCGCGCGCTCATCCAGGCACCTGTCTGTGCGCGCCCTGCCCTACGCCTACATCTTTTTCTTTCGCGGCACGCCGCTGCTGGTGCAATTGTTCCTGGTCTATTACGGCCTGGCTCAATTCGAAAGCATCCGCTCAAGCTTCATGTGGACGTACCTGCGCGACCCGTTCTGGTGCGCCACCGCCACCATGACGCTGCACACCGCCGCGTATATCGCCGAGATTCTGCGTGGCGCCATCCAGGCCATTCCGCCTGGGGAAATCGAAGCGGCCCGTGCGTTGGGCATGTCCAGGCCGAAGACGCTGTTCTACATCATCCTGCCGCGGGCCGCGCGCATCGGGCTGCCGGCCTACAGCAACGAAGTGATCCTGATGCTCAAGGCCAGCTCGCTGGCGAGCACCGTGACCCTGCTGGAGCTGACCGGCATGGCCAGGACGATCATCGCGCGCAACTACCTGACGGTGGAGATGTTCTTCACCGCCGGCGTGTTCTACTTGTTGATCTCCTACCTCCTGGTACGCGGCTTCAAGCTGCTGGAACGCTGGCTGCGCGTCGATGCCTGCCAGGGACGTTGAAGCACGCTTTGAGGCGCTGGATGCGTTTCTGATCGAGCACCAAGGGCTGTGGCGACCACGGCCCTTTGTTCATCGGCAGTTGCCTTGGGAAACCGAGCATCCGGAACTGGCCCGGTGGCTGCGCCAACGCTCGTTGTCCGACGCAGAAACCAGTCATAACCACCCCCACACACTGCCGGCGCCAGCGCCTTTTCCCACACTGGCCTGCGAAGCCTTGCGCCTCAGCGCTGTGGATAAGTTACCGACGCGCCCCCTGCCCCCCGCTGCGCACCGGCTGAATGTCGACGTACCCGGGCGCAAATGGCAGCAAATCGAAGCCTTCGGCGCCGCGCTGCACTTTGCGCAAACACCCCGGCATTGGCTGGATTGGTGCGCCGGCAAGGGCCACCTCGGCCGCCGCCTGTTGCACGCCGGCCAACAGCTGACTTGCATGGAGTACAACCCGGCCCTGATCGCTTCCGGCCAGGCCTTGAGCGACCACCACGGCCTGCCCGTCACCCATCGCCTGCAAGATGTCATGGCGGACGTCCCCCTCAGCCCCGAACACACCCCCATCGCCCTGCATGCCTGCGGCGACCTGCACGTGCGCCTGCTGCAACTGGCCAGTGCCGCCGGCTGCAAACAACTGGCAGTGGCGCCGTGCTGCTACAACCGCATCACCGCGAACGCCTACCAGCCGCTGTCCGAAGCGGGCCGCGCTTCAACGTTGCAACTGTCGGTCGACGACCTTGGCCTGCCCCTCAGCGAAACCGTCACGGCCGGCAAACGCGTACGTCTGCAGCGGGACACCTCAATGGCGCGCCGCCTGGGTTTCGATCAGTTACAACGCCAGTTACGCAACTGCGACGAGTACCTGCCCACACCCTCCCTGCCCGCCAGTTGGCTGGACAAACCCTTCGCCGACTACTGCCAGGCGTTGGCAAGCCTCAAAGGGTTGTCCACAGGTGAACAGGATTGGGCGGCGCTGGAGGCGCACGGCTGGCAACGTTTGGCCGAGGTCAGGAACCTGGAGTTGGTGCGCGGGCTGTTTCGGCGCCCGCTGGAGCTGTGGCTGGTCCTGGATAGGGCACTGTATCTTGGTGAACGTGGCTACAGGGTCGAAGTGGGCAGCTTCTGCGAAACGGCACTGACACCGCGCAACTTGATGGTGCTTGCCGAGCGCGATTAAGAGGCAAGATTGTCGCACCCCAATCTGTGGATAACTCTGTTGATGGAATCTTCACTGAGCCTGTATCCATCTGCCCTACAGGCAAAAAGCCGCGCTGTTCATTTTTTGTTCACAGAATAAAACGCACGTAAAACAGGCAGTTGCGGCGTGTTGAGAACGACTGCACAAAACGGCAGTTTTGTGACACCCGTACCCCACCGATTGTGCATAAGCATCTGGCGTTAAGCGTATAAACCGCAACTTACAGCTGCTTTTTGCAGGCAATCAGCAGGCGACAAAGTTCTTTGATATCGTCACCGGCCAGGCTCAACGTCTGGCTGTCCAGCGGGTCGGAGCCAAACGCCAGGGCTTCACTGATGCCTATGTCGTGATGCACCTCAAAGGGCTCCTTTGTCCCCAGGCGCTGCCGGAATGCCTCAACCATGTCAAGGCTGAAGGCACTGTCCTCATCCAGTTGGTTAAGCACATAGTGAACGTGCGGCGCTCGGTCGCGCCCAAGGTGCGGTGCCAGCAGCGCATCGAGTTGGTCCAGGGTTACCAGGGATGCAGCGTCGGCCTGGGCGATCACCAACAACACATCCGCCACGTCCAAGGCTTGATGGAAATAGACGTTATTACCGGCGGGGGTATCGAGGATCACCGTGTGGCGGGCGTCCAGGCCCAAGGCGTGCAGCCGCTGCGCCAGCCAGTACGGCTCATGTTTCAGCCAGCGCTGCAGGTCGTCCTGCTGCTGGATATCGGTATCGCCAAAAGTAATGACGCGGCTGCCGACAAAACCGGGCTGCTGGATATGTTTCCAATGCGCATTCTGCAGGCTGGTCAGGCCGATGCCCGGCGAGGTCGAAGCGACACCGAAGTGATGGCGCAAGGCGTTTTGCGGGTCCAGGTCCCCCGCCACCACCGATTCTCCCAGACGCTGCAACCCACTGCTCAACGCGGTGGCCAGGGTGCTGCGCCCCACGCCTCCGTTGACCGACACCAGCGCAACCACACAGGGGCGCCGCTCGGCCTTCGCGGACGGTACAGTGTCATCTTGAGGGGGAAAGGGGGTGCCATCATCCACGGGAATGCGGCCAAAAAAGTGCAGTCGTGAATTCAAGCCACGGGCGTCACGGCTGACATCTTTGCCAAGCAGAGCAAGAAGACCGTCGGTAAAGCTCATAGCGCACCTTCCTCACGGCGAAGCTTAAAGACGTGAAAAGGTCAGCTGATACGACTGCTTACCGCAGGTCTTCTTGTGGTCGCCCTTGTGCAGGCAGTCTGCTTCAAGCTTACAAAAGTGTCATTATTTTGATGATGAGGCTGTCTATTTTTTAGATAAACGGCAAAACGTCAAATTACCGACCAATGATGATCGCATCGTAGGGAGTCTGCAAATCCCGCTCTGGAATTTCCCAAATCAACAACTTGGGCGGGGTTTGCTTGAACGCCGGGCTGTCGAAATACGCCTTGGCCGCGCCTGAGAACTCGCCGCCGTCCTTGCTGAAATTGCCCACGGGAGCGTTCAGGGCTTTCTGCAGAAAGCCGACAAAGTTGGAGTTACGCGAGAACGAAGTGCCGATCAGCGCCACATTGGGCAACCCGGCGTCGCCGAACAGGTCGTCGGTGTTGCTGGTGGCGCCACCCGCTTCGTGGGCGGAGCTAGCGGCGACCGACTCGCCTGGGGGCTGCAACTTCGGCGGTAACCAGTCGAGACCTGCCAGACGCACCAGATCACCGGGGCGCACGGCAAGCGGTGCCTGGGTGATCTCGAAGGTTTGCTCGGGCGTAGCCTTGATCTCACGTTGCTGGATGCGTTTTGCCAGCGCCTGAGCACCGGCGTTGGAGCCGATTTCGCTCCAGTGGGTATCGGTGCGCAGGTACGCCTCGGCCCCGAGAGGTTTTAAGGTATCGGTGAGGTCCAGCGCGGACACTCCAGCGGCCTGCAAAGTGGCCGTCCAGTCCTGAATCCGGGTGTTGAGCACTGCCGGTCGGTACAAGCCACACAGCTGGGCAACCGCAATGCGGCTCTTGTCCGGCACCACCACCACTTGCAGGTCGATACCTTTTTCCCCCAGTTGTCGCTGCAGGTCGATCACGGCGTGAGCCTTGGTCTGTGCGTTAGCTTGGGCGTGACGGTCGATGCGCAGTTCATCGCTGATAAACAGCCAGCCCGGGCAACCCCGCCGCACGCGTGGGCCGGTGTCGCCGAACGCCAGCCAGCTCGCGCCACGCTCCAGGTTGGCAGCCTGGCTCGCCATCGGCGCCTTGGCCAGTTCCTTGGCGAAACGGTGGGTCAACTCACCGTGCAGCAGCATGTCGCTGTCGACCTTGGCGGGCAAGAAGCTGATTGGCCCCTTCAGCATCAGCCAGGCACAGGACAGCAGCCCCGCCGCCAGGAAGGGCACCAGCACCCAGGCCGCCAACGGGCAGGTGCGGACGGCCAAATCGCTCGGAGGAGTCGGCGCTGTAGGAGCGGGCATAGTCGGGCGTCCTTAGAACTGAAAGTACAGAAACGGTACGGCGTCGCGGCTGGCGATCAGCGCGAACGACAACACAAACCCGGTCACCGGCCACAACGAGGCGGCCACCACAAACCAGGGCTGGGTACCGAAACGCTGCTCGCAACGCACCTGCCAGATCGGCGCGATGATGCACACCAGGCCCAGCAACGCCGCCATGCCGTGGGCAGGGCGCATGGCCACGGCCATGGCGTCACCCAAGGCCACGCCATGCATACCGAACTGGCCGGCGTACATGGTCAGTGCCGAATGGAAGTCCGGCGCGCGGAACAAGGTCCAGGCCAGGCACACAAACAGCAACGTCAGGATGTGCGACAGCACCGGCGGAATGCGCGGCAGGCTCGACCGCGACCAGGCGCGATCCACACACAGCGCGATACCATGTGCCGACCCCCACAGCAGGTAGTTCCAGCTGTCACCGCCGTGCCACAACCCGGCGATCGCCATGGTCAGGAACAGGTTGCGATAGGTGCGCCACACGCCGTCGCGGTTACCACCCAGGGCGATATACAAGTAGTCGCGCAACCAACTGGACAACGACAAGTGCCAACGACGCCAGAAGTCCTGGATGCTGCTGGCCAGGTACGGCCGGTTGAAGTTTTCCGGGAAGTGAAAGCCCAACATCAGTCCCAGGCCGATAGCCATGGCGCTGTAGCCGGCGAAGTCGAAGAACAGTTGCAGCGAATAGGCCAGGCAACCGATCCACGCGTCCACCAGACTCGGGTTTTCGAGGTGGAAGGCAATGTCCACCAACGGCGACAAGGTGTCAGCCACCAGCACTTTCATGCCCATGCCGATCATGAAGCGACGCGCGCCCAGGGAGAAATTCGGCCAGTTGAAATAACGCTGGTTCAGTTCGCGGCGGACCCAGTCGTAACGAATAATCGGGCCCGCGATCGAGTGACCGAACATCGAAATGTACGTGGCGTAATTGATGAAGCTGCGCTCCACCGGCACCGTATGACGGTGCACGTCCACCAGGTAGGAAATCGCCTGCAGCACGATAAATGACAAGCCGGCCGGCAAGGCCACGCGCTGCCAATCCAGCGGCATGGCGCCGTACCAGGTGATCACCTCGCTCACGGTGCCGACGACGATGTTGGCGTACTTGTACCAACACAGCACCGCGGTGTTGAACACGATCAACGCAATCAACAGGCGCACCCGGCCTTTGCCGTCCTCACGGGAGCGGTCCACCAGCAGGCCGCCGACCCATGCCACCACGGTCAACACCATGTGCAGGAACAGGAACAGCGGGCTCAACCAGCCATAGAACAACCAGCTGCCGATCAACAGGATGACATTGCGCCAGCTCGGACGAGCCAGGGCATAAATCAACAGGAAGGCCGGCAGGAACAGCGTGAGGAATTCGAGTGAGGCAAAGACCATGGTGGTGTCGGGCCCGATCAGTTAGCGAGCGAATCAGGCGCGAATAACAACCGTGAGCCCGTTTCTGATGGCAGTGCCAATACGCTGTAGCGCTCGCCTGCCTTGAGGCTGAAGGTCAGTGGTTGGCCGACCGGCGCACCGGCGCACTTTAGCTGCACCGACAGCTCCACCGGGTTGATCATACGGCGCTGCACCGAACCTTCAGCCACCTTCTTGAACAGCTCGGCTTTTTGCGCCACGGCTTCCAGGCTGGCGTCGGCGCACGCGGCGTCGGCGTTGATAAACGCCAGGGAGGCTTTCAAGGCGTTGAAGTCGTCCGGTTGCTCATGGATCACCACCTGGCGAAGACCGCCCTTGGCATCGGCCACCGCCACCACCGTCGCGAATTCGCCCGGGGCCACAGTGACCGCCAGGTCGGCGGCCTTGCCGTCCTGGCTCAACACACCCTTAATGGGCGCACTGCCGCCCGACACAGGCAGGTAATCGGAAACCCGCTTGTCACCCGCCAATACCAGGCTGGCCTTGGAACCTTCGGCGACCAGTTTCAATTCGCTGTCAGTGCCATTGGCAAAACGCAAGAACGCCGAGTCCTTTTCCGGTCCGGTGGGGTACAGCGGAATGTCGGCGCTCCAGGCACTGACGCTGGCAAGCAAGGTCGCAAGACCCAGGGTGATGCGTATCATCACTTGGCTCCCTTCACAGCGTCTGCCGGCAATGTCGACAGTGCGCCGCCAATGGCCTTGGCCCACTTCTGGTAGCCATCGATGGTGAAATGCTGACCGTCAGTGGTGACCCATTCGCCTGGTTTGGAGAAGGTCAGCGAATCGATATAGGTGCACGGCGCCACGTTGGTCGCGAGGAATTGCGACATCAGCTTGGTACGCGCGTCATCCTTCTTATACATGCTGCCGACCTTGCCCCACGCCGGGCCGACCCACACGCATTTGGTGCCGGTTTCGCTGACAGCCTTTGTCAGCGAAGTCACACTCTTCCACGCCCAAACTTTCGGGAACTGCGGATCAGGGTAAGAGGCCATGGTGTCGCCGATGATGATCACGACGAGGTCCGGCTTATCTTTGGCGATCAGGTCCTTGACCGGCGCGGTGCTCATCGCGTTTTTGCCGAACACCTGAGGCTTGCCACCGGGCAATTGCTCGGCTCCACAGTCGACTTTCTTCGGCACGATCCAGTCGGCCGCACCGGCACCGCAGGCCCCGATGGTGTGAACCTTGGCGCCTTGCGCGGTGAGGTTGGCTTGCAGCGGGTCCAGCAAATGGTCCGGGAAGCTCAAGTGGCTTTCGCCCAGTACCAGCAGGGTCAGGCCGGCAATTGCAGAAACAGGCATGGATGACTCCTATCAATCAATTCGAATAAGGGGAACGGTAAGGGCTGACCGGCAAGGGCATTGGCCCGCTCAGGTCTTCAAACAGGTAGCGCAGGTACGCGTTGCCAACGTACTGGCGATAGTCCTGGGCGTTGTCGACTGCGACTTCGCCACCCAGGTAAAAGCGTGAAGTAAGACGGTATTCGGCGGCCGCGTTGAGACTGTAGCCGACGCCGGTCTTGCTGTTGCTGTCGTATTTTTTGGTGGCAGCGTTGCCTTGAAGCGTACTGTCCGTAGGAAAGTAGTCGGCGCCATCTTGCGCGATATGTTGCACGCCCACCGAACTTTTCAACTCGTAACTGAAGCGGTCGAAGCTCTGCGCCCAGCGAACCGGTACAGCCAGGGAAAAGAAGCGCTGCGGACTGAAGTAGCCGCCATTGCCATAGGTGTAAAAACCCTGGTTGTCCTTGAAGCCCATCGCCATGCCGCTGACACCCAGCGTCAAGGTGTCGGTTGGCGTGTTGCGCAGGTACCAATAGACGCCGCTGCCCAGTTCCATACGCGTGTTGTCTTCAACATTATTGCCGAGCAACTGGTGCAGCGAAGCATAGCCGTAGGCCCCCACTTCCTGGTTGTCATAGCTCAGCTCGGCACGCCCGCCGTTGGCGGTGACGCCGCCCCATTTTTTGCGCTCTCCATCGGCGGTCGTGGTTTGCGAACCGGCAAACGAGGTCACACTGTCGGTGACCGGGCGCCGCGAAACATTCACCCCATAGCGCAGGTTGCCGCCCTCGGTGAACGGTCGATTCACACTCACGCCACCAACCACGGTGCTATAGGTGAAGCCCAGCGGGCTGACGCCGACGTCGGCCTTGACGCCTTGCGCCGGGTCTTCCACGGCGACGGCCAGGCCGACACCGTTCTCTCTCTGGGAACCATCCGTACCGGCGCCCGCACCAAAGCGCGCTGCCGAGATGGCCTTGACCGTCCCGGAGCTCAAACTGACCGGCGTAGCACGCAACGCGACGTTGTAGTCACCCACCGGCATGCGTGCCTCGAACGGCGTCTCCACGTCGGTGATTCGGCTCAAGCCACTTTCACCATTGTTGCTGCGCACGCTCAAACCTTGCACCAGATAGCCGCTACGATCACGCAGCAGACCATCGAGAGCAAGGCGTGCCGGACTCAAGGTCGGGTTATCCAGCGCAGCAATACGGGTAGGCGGTACAAACGGGTCGCTCAGCCTGCTCGAGGGTGCGAAGCCGGCAGTGACCAGGGTATTCCCGGGCGCAGATACCGGCGCTGGCATCACATTGGCCGGCGCATCGATCGGCGGCGGAACCGCGCCGCGGTCAACGGCCAAATCAGTAATCTGTCGACGCTGGCCAGGCAACCCGACAAACGGGTTGTACGCCACGCCCTGCGCATCCGCCAAGGCCGAGCGCGCCTGTGCGCGCTGAGTGTTTTCGAGGGTCAGGGCGCGACGCAGCAATTCGGCCGCTTCGGCATTGCGGCCCAGGCCTTGGTAGATCTGGCCGGCGGCCGTCAACGTCTCGGCACTGGTCGGGTCCAGCCGCAACGCCTTGTCGGTAGCCGACTCAGCCAGGCTGCGATTACCGCCTTTCAAGGCGATCCCCGCAAGGCCCAGTTGCAGGCGCGCGTTATCAGGGTTCTGCTGCACAAGCGGTTCGTAAAGCGCCATGGCTTTCTTGCCGTCGCCACCGTCAGCATACATGCGCGCCAGCACCGCAATGGCCGACGTGTCATGGGGCCGTTGGACCAATGCCGGTGAGAGCATGTCGTAGGCTGCCACCAGGTCGTTCTTCTCGCGCAGCGCATCGGCTTGCTTAACCCGATATTGAAAGATCAGGTCTTCGTAGCGCTGGCGCCCGGCGTCACTCAGCGGCTGGCCCTGCATGTCGCGCAGGATGTCACCAGCCTCGGTGTAGTGGTTAGCCTTGAGCAGCACACCGGCGTAGAGCAGCTTCTGGTCGGCAGTCGGGTTGGGGGTGTTGTCGAGCACGCCTTGCATGATCTGCAGGCCCTCTTCCGGTGCGCCGACGTCCACATAGGCAGACGCCAATACCGCCAGCCGCTCCGGCTTTTTACCGGCCAGGGCCGCGCTGCGCCCCAGCAATGCCAGGGCTTCCGGGCGCTGGCCACGGCGAGCGCTTTCAATGGCGATGTCGGTCTGTTTGTGCAGGGCGATGTCGCTCGCCAGCTCATTCATATCCGCCGTGCGCTGGCCGGCCGGAATGCGCGACAGCGTCGCGTCCGCGGCTTTCCATTCGTTCAGCTCGACTGACAGCAACGAACTGGTGTACAGCGCGTCCGGCTGGTTGGGTTGGCTCTTGAGCAGGCCATCGAGCAAGGCGCGGGCGTTGCGGATTTGCCCATCGCGCAGGTAAACACGCGCCAGGGCAAAACGGGTCCAGGGGTTTTCCGGGTCGGCGTCGAGCGCCTGCTGGTAGGCAGCCTGCGCGGCTTTCAAGTCGCCACGCTGGTCGGCCACCTTGCCCATCTGGGTGGCACGCAAAGCCTTGATTTTCACGTTGGAGGACAGCTTTGTGCGATCTGCGGCAGACACCGAATCGATCAGCTTCAAGGCTTCTTCCGGGCGGCCGGATTGCGACAGCACACCGATCAGGCCATTCAACGCATCCGCATCGCCAGGGTTACGCGCCAGCACTTTGCGGTAGCTGGCTTCGGAGGCGTCGAATTGATTGTCCTGGGCCTGGAAACCGGCGAGGGCTACCGTAGCATCCGCACGGCCCGGGTTCAGGCGCTCAGCCTGCGCCGCCAGGTCACGGGCCTGGCTGCTGCGGCCGGCATTCTGCGCATCCCGGGCCTGGTTCAGCAAGCTCCAGTAACGCACGTCATTCAGGGCTTTTTGCCAGGCGGCACCGCCTGGCAAGCGGGTGGCCTGGACCAGGTAGTTTTCCGCCTCGCTGAAGCGCTGCTGCTGTTGGCGGACTACACCCATGCCGCCGAGGGCATCGACATCGTTGGCTTTTTCCGCCAGGCGTGCCGCCAGCAACGGCTCGGCGGTCTTCAGGTCGCCGTCGTCGAGGGCCTTGAAGGCCTTGACCAGCTTCGGGTCACGCTGCCAGCCACCGTCCCCCTTGCCTTGGGCAATGCCCTTATTCATCAGCGCACGGATTTCGCTGTCATCCGGGTGCTTGATCAGGAACTCCTGGAATAACGGCACCTGATCACGGTTCGGTGCCCCCAGCCAGATCAGCGCGAAGCGCCAGCCTTCGTCTGCGGCGCCGCCGACTTCGTTGTTGGTCGCCAGACGTGCCATGGAACGTATACCTTCGACACGGGTGCTCGGGTTACGCGCCAGATGCCTGGCCAGGAAAAGCGCGGCAATGGCGTCATCCGGCCGCTCACGGGTTACGCGTTGCAGACCGGCGATACCTTCTACGGTGCCTTTGGGGGTGAAGGCCAGGGCGTTGTAATACTCACGGGCGATCAAGCCTTGAGGCGGGCGCCCCTGGAAAATCTGGCGATACAGCGCCACGGCCTTTTCGCGCTCTTCGACTGGCTCACCCAACTCACGAGCCTGCTCCAGCAATTTGGCATTGGTGGGCGTGTTGACCGCGATATCCTGCTCCAGCAACAACGCCTGGCGCGGCAGCGGCGAAAGTGCGCGCAGACGGGCCAGGTATTTTTGTGCCTCTTCCGGGTGCTGCTCTTGCACCTGGATCAGACCCATGCCGTACAGCGCGTCCGGCTGCTCGGGGCTCAGGCCCAGCAGTTTTTGCCAGGATTCCGTGGCCCGCTCCGGGTTTTTCTTCGACTGCCAGTAGTAACCCTGCTCGATCAGCAAAGCTTGAGGGTCGGTCGTTGCGGCCAGGCTGACGTGGGACGCCAGGGTGGCCAGTATCGCGAGGGCTAGCGTGTGACGGCGCATGCGCCCTCCCAGAATAATTTGACCGTACCGTCCTGTTCGAAGCGGTACTTTTGATCGGTAAAGCCTTGGCTGAACAGGCTGAGCATGTAGTCGTAATACACCGGCTGATCGCCGTCGGCCGCTGATGCGACCATAGCCTTGCCCAGCACATCATCCAGCTTGTTTTTTTGCAGTTGAGCCAGGGCGGGTTCGCCGCGTGCATTGAAGAACACCAAGGCAGACGCCGAGAACCCCAGCGGCGAATAGCCGTTGTTCTTTTCGGCCTCACCGGTGAGCACGTGAATCTTCTCCGGTGGCAAACCATTGGGAGACGCCGCCGTAGCACGTGAAAAACCACCCAACGCCTTGAGCATCGGCGCCGCCAGCGGGTCGCCTTTGGCGGTCATTCCAGCCCACAGGTAAGTACGGATGGCGTCGTAGCTGCCCAGGTCATCGGAATACGGATCGACCACAAACACCCCGGTGTTCGCACCCGTGGCGCGGTAACCCACCCAGTTGGCGGCGATGCCATGGGGGTTGCTCTTGGGGTCGGCGAGCATTTTAGCGTTACTCTCGGCCACCTCATTCCAGCCGCCCTTGGGACGTTCTTTGTGGAAGCGTCGCAGTTGCGCCAGTACTTGGTAGCTGGGGTTGAAACGCCACAACCCGTCTGGGTAGCTGTAGCCCACCGGCCCGGGCAACAGCATCTTGCCCAGGCCCGGTACGCGTACGATCAAGGTCTTTTCGACATTGGCCAATACCAACTGCGCATCGGCGCGGTACTGCGGCACATTCCATACACGTGCCGCTTCCAGCAGCGCGTAGGCGACCCACAGGTCGGCATCGCTGGCGGAGTTGGCGTCGATCAGGCCCCATTCGCCGCTCTGGGTCTTGCCCCACAACCAGCCTGGCAGGGTGCGGCTGATGTCGTTGCCGGCCATGTTGGTCTTGGTCCAGGTCCAGAGCTTGTCAAACCGCGCGCGGTCATTGCCCACCAGGGCGAAAAACATCGCGTAGGACTGTCCTTCAGAATTGCTTTCGCTGGGGTTCAGGGACGAGTTCAGCACCCGCCCGTCATCCTGCACAAAGCGCTTCGCGTAGTTCTGCCACAGTGGCCACTGCGCGTCGCACGTCTGCGCCTGGGCTGCGCCAGCGAAGAGCGCGATGCCCAGCGCAACCCAACCGACCGGACGCATCATGCCAGCCGCCGTTTTGCACGTGCCCGCAGGGACAGGTAGATCAGGCAAGTGACAATTGCCAGGCCAAGGAAGGTCAATAACAACATCCAACCCACGTTCTGCGACAACTGCCATTGCACCTGCTTGAACAGGCCCAGCTTGCCGACGTAGTACTGCTGGTCAGCCACCAGCGAGCTGACTTGCGTGCCCTGTACCACTGCGAGGCTGCCCTGGATGGTGTCTTTGAACTGGTCACCGCCGATCAGCACGGCCGTCGCGGCCTGCAGGCCTTCGGGTTTGACGCTGGAGATCAACACCACACTGCGCCCAGTCTTGAGTGGAGACTCGAAACCGGCAAACCAGGTGCTGCTGGCCAAGGTATTGAAGCTGAGCGCGGCGTTGGCTGCGTGCTTATTGGCTTCGGCGTCAGGACTCACCCAGTTGCTCACGTAGCGCGGCAGGTCAGACAATTTGAAGTGCTGTCGCGGTCCGTCAACGTTGGCCGGCAGATACTGCTGCCACTGCTTGAATAACGGCTGGTCAGCACCAGTGGCGATCACCAGCAGGTCCTTGTCGGCAACGCTTTGCACGTCCTTGGCCTGTACCACTTTGACCGCGGTAGCCGGGTAGCCGGTGGACTCGCCGAAGCGGCCAAGGATGGTGAGGTAGGCACTCAGCTCATCGGTACCGAAGGTGTCCGGCAACACCACGGCCGATTCGGAAAGGTCCGCCAGGCGGGTGAACGGGAAGCCAGCATCGTTGAACACACCCAAGTTAGGCATGGCGATAAAGTGCTGGTAGCCGGTGATGTCCAGGCTCGAATCCGGGTCGATGGTGCCGCGCATGTTGTCGACAATAATGTCGCGGCATTCACCTTCCTTGATGTAGTCGTACATGAAGCGCAACTGCAGCTTGGACATCGGCGACGCCGAGCTGATCGGCAGCAGCACAGTGGCTTCGCGCGGCAGGGTGTTGTCTTTCTGCATCATGCTCAGCAGGGTCTTGCCGTCCGCCAGGCTGGTGATCGACGGCAGCGGCATGGACTTCATGAACTGGTCATCCATGCCCACGAGCAGCGACGAATTAGTCGACACCTGCTGCGGTGTGTAGCGGTATTTGAGATGCAGCGGCACGCCCTCTTCACGCCAATTGAACAGGTCGGGCGGCAGGCGGAAGTCGACACTGATCGCACCTGGGTTGTAGCCCGAGACGCTGAGTTTTTTCAGCTCGACCAGTTCACCCAGGCGCACTGGACGATCACTGGGCACCCAGTTCGGCGCGTCATAGGGACGACGCGGCGCCAGGCTTTCGAACTTGTCGATCACCACGCTGCTGCCGGCCAGCACCGGGTTACCCAGTGCCACGGCGGTGGCGGCGCGCTTGAGTTCGGCGCCATCACGGCCCGACACGATCAACAGCTTGCCCTGCGGGTCGTTGGGGTTGGTGATGAGGTTCAGGGTCGGCCCGGTGGCTTGTGCCACTTTGACGCCGTTGACGTCAACCGCGCTTGGGCTCAGCACCAGCACAATGGCGTTGCCCTTGGCCGGTATCGTGCCGTAGGTGGTGGGGAACGTCGCGCCACGGTAACTGGCCAGCGCGCCGAACCACGACGACAAGGTAGCCGCCGCTTCCAGCGTGGCATTGTCCGGTGCGGTGGCAAACACGAACGGCAGGCGGACCTGGCGAGCATCGCGCTTATCGAAGAACGGCAGCGGCAACACCGACAGGTCGTCCTTCAACGGGATCTGCGTCACCTGCAGTTTCAGCTCGCTGCTGTTACTGATTTTTGCCCACAAGCTACTGTGCAACGGATCTTCGCAGGACATGGTGTAGTGACCGATGAACTGCACCCGCAAGCGGTTGAATTCGGTGATCAGGTGCGGCGGGATCTGCACCAGTGTCTGTTGTGCAGTGCCCGCGCCTGCTTTGGTCAGCGGGATGCTGGCGGCCACTTCATCATTGACCAGCACGTTGATCTGCGACAGGTCCGCCAGTAAGGCCGGCGAGTAGCTGTAGTTGAGCAGCACTTGCGCGCCGGTCACCACCTGGTCGGTGCGGATATCGAAGTTGACGCTGTCGGACGACTCCACACCTTGCAGGTTCATGGTGTCGCGACGACCCAACTGCTTGAGGGTCAGGTTGTAGCCATCGTCGGCGCCCTGCACGGCCACCGCAGTGGCAGGCGATTTTTCGGCCGCCTGCAGCAGCGGGCTCAGGCCCAGCAGCGATGCAGTCATCAAAGCGAGTGCCGCACGTACGTGGGCACGCGCAAAAATTGGTGTGGAAGTCATGGCTTGTCCATCAACGTGTCGAGCGGTTGTGAGGGAGTGCGGCGCAAGGCCATTCGCAGTTCATACAGAGTGGCGCGGCACAGAGTGAACAGGCCACCAATGCCAATGGCACCGACTTCACGCAGGGCTGCCAGCGGTGTGTCGGGCTGGCCGGCCCCCCAACTGGCTGCCCAGGTGTCGGCACGGGAAAACGTCAGGCGGACCAGCTCGCTTTGTTCTCGCAGCGACAGGGATTCGAATTGCGCTCCGATCTGCGAACCTTTACTGAACGCGACCCGCGCCTGGAACAGGCTGTCCTGGCCGTTTCGCGACAGCACCAGTTGTACCCGTTCGCCCTGGCAAATGGAGTGGCCCTCATCAAGGATCAGGCCAAAGCCATTCTGGGAGAAGTCCTGGGTGACGCCGGCGAGTACACGACCGTCGGCGCAGATTACGCTGACCGGCAATTTCGCACTCACCCTCGGCTCGGAACGCACTTGCCGCGTCTCGGACGCCACGGCCACGGCGGCACTGGTAATGATCAAGTTATAGAGGGTCCAGGTCAGGTTGATCGCCACCGTCACGGCCGTGGACGCATCGCCCCAGACCAACTGATGGATACCAAAGCCCAGGCCGACCAAGTTCACTGCCAACAACACCAGGTAAGGGCGCGCCAACTTCCAGTCGAAGAACTCCTTGTCGATGATGCCGCCCTTGTCGGTGACGTTGAAGCCACCGGCCTTGGGGTTGACCAGCGCCACCAGCACCGGCGGCAGGATGTACCAGGCCAGTACGGTCTCGTACACCTCGTTCCAGAACGAGTGCCGGAAGCGGCCCTGGATGCGTGAGTTGGTCAGGCTTGAATGCACCAGGTGCGGCAGTACATAAGCGACGATCATCAGCGCCGAGGCATGGAAAATCTCCGCGCCAAAGACCAAATAGGCCAGCGGCGCGGTGAGGAACACCAAACGCGGCAAACCATAAAAGAAGTGCAACATAGCGTTGGCGTAGCAGATGCGCTGGCCCCACTTAAGCCCCTTGCCAAGCAGCGGGTTGTCGGTGCGGAAGATCTGCGCCATGCCCCGCGCCCAGCGAATCCGCTGGTTGATGTGGCGTGACAGGCTTTCCGTGGCCAGGCCCGCGGCTTGCGGGATCGCCAGGTACGCCGTGTTGTAGCCCAGGCGGTTGAGCTTGAGCGCGGTGTGGGCGTCTTCGGTCACGGTCTCGACAGCCACCCCGCCGATTGCCAGCAGCGGCTCACGGCGAATCACCGCACACGAGCCGCAAAAGAAGGTGGCGTTCCACAGGTCGTTGCCGTCCTGCACCAGGCCGTAGAACAGCTCGCCCTCGTTGGGCACGGCGCGGAAGGTGTCGAGGTTCTTTTCGAACGGGTCCGGGGAGAAGAAGAAGTGCGGCGTTTGCAGCATCGCCAGCTTAGGATCCTTGAGGAACCAGCCCAGGCTGACTTGCAGGAAGGAGCGCGTCGGCACGTGGTCGGCGTCGAACAGCGCGATGTATTCGCCGTCGGTGACCTTCAACGCTTCGTTGAGGTTACCGGCCTTGGCGTGGAAGTTGTTGTCGCGGCGGATGTAGTTCACGCCGATCTTGCGGCAAAAGTCGCGAAAGTCATCACGGCGGCCGTCATCGAGCACGTGGACGCGCAGCTTGTCCTTGGGCCAGTCCATCGCCTGGGCGGCGAAGATGGTCAGTTTTACGATACTCAGCGCTTCGTTATAGGTGGGGATGAACACATCGACGGTCGGCCATTCTTCCGGCTCGGCCTTGAGCCATACGGGCGTGCGGCGCAGCGGCCAGGCGGTCTGCACGTAGCCGAAGATCAGCACGATCAGAGCGTAGAACTCGGCGGCGACCAGGCCGTAGCCGAAGAACATGTCGAGCCAGGTTTCAAAGCCCAGGGTGGAGGTGAGTCGCCAGAACATGTAGCGCAGCGAGGCCACCAGCGACAACACCACCAGCGCGAGGATTGCCAGGCGCCCCGGGATCTTGCGCAGCACCAGCACCGCCATGAAGCACACAGCGGCAAACAGGCATTGGCTGTAGAGGTCCAGCGGCGCGCTGATAACGCCCAAAAGCAGCAAGACACCGAGTACGCAACTGGCAAATACCAGTACCGTACGCAGCGCCGCCGGCCAGCGATTGAAGCGCGCGATGGCGCCATTTAGGCGCTGTTCGACGCGCCCTTCGACGAAGGGCGTGGAAGACGTATTGTCGGTCATGGAAGGTCCGAGTCGATGCGTTCGAGCAAGGTACGGCACAGGGCGTGGACGTCCTGGCAGCCGATACTGTTGACGGTAGGGTCGAGGGGGTCACGCCCGCAGGCCTGGGCTTCGCTGAACGCCAGGTCGCGGTGGACGGTGCCCAACAGGGCAGTACCGAGGCGCGTCTTGAACACCTCGGCCATGTCCAGGCTGAACCGGTGGGCGGCGTCCAGCTGGTTGATCACATAGAAGCGTTGTAGCGGTTTGACGCGTTCAAGGTACGGCGCAAGCACGCTGTTCATCTGGTCCAGGGTGCTGAACGACGCCACATCCGACTGCACCACCACCAGCACCGCGTCGGCGACCGACATGGCCTGGCTGAGGTACACGGTATTGCCGGCAGGGACGTCAATGACGACAGTGTCCTGGCCGTTCAGTTTAAGACCGGCCCAACGCTTGCCCAGCCACTCGGCATCCTGGCCCAGCCAACGATTCAGGCTTTGCTGCTGCGCGTGGTCAGTGCCACCGAATGCCACCAGGCGGCAACCTGCGAAACCGCGTTCGGGCAAGGCTTCCCAGCTTTCATTACGCAGGCTGGTGGCGCCGACGCCGGGGATGTCGAGGCCCAGGCACAGGTGATGGCGCAGAGCGTTTTGCGGGTCCAGGTCAAGGGCAAGCGCCGGGTGACCCTGGCGTTGCAAGCCACTGGCAATCGCAGCAGCCAAGGTGCTGCGGCCGACGCCGCCTTTGACCGAGACCACCACCACCACTTTCGGCGTGGACGGCTCCGAATGCACCTTGCTTTGCAGGCCCTGCACCACTTCAGGTGGTTGAAGATGGTCGGCTTCCCCATGGTTCAGCTCTTCGAGCAAACGCAACAACGGCGCCGATGGGGCTTCATCTAAGAGAGCTGCCAATGCAGGCAGGGGAGCAACAACCTCCGGGCTTTCCAGGACCTCTACTTCGTCCTCGATGAACTCATGGATAAAGTCGATTTCGCGGTAGCCATTCGGGTTGGCACCCAGCTTGTTGAATAGTTTTGAAATGTCATCTGCTCGACTCACTCACTGCCCCTCCCCACTTGGTTTGCGCTTTAAAGGCGATAAAAAGGTCAGCAATGAGCTGACCTTGTATTTTTATAGTTATGTGTTGGCGGAGGCATTCTGTGATATCAAATTGATGGTGTCAGTATTTTGATGATTTTAGCGCGATATTATCCGACGAACGGCAATGCGCCATTTTTATGACTATTTTGCGGGGAAAAATGCATTCGCTGTAAGAACATGAAGTTGCATGGATTTATTAGGGGTTTTGTTGGCCGACTGGTCAAAATCGGCACAAATTTGACACGCCCATAAACAAATAATCGATTGCCCAACACTGTCTCGAAAATTTTCCTACACGACTTTGCGATTAAACCCACCGTTCCTATCGCGCGACAGAATACGCAAACCGCTGCGGGATTCAAGGCAAAACCCGCCCGACGGTCGCACGTAAAGGCACGGCCGGCGTATGTCTGCACAGCGTCTATAGATAGAGGAGAGAACCGCACCACCCGGTAGCTCCTCGACCTTCAATGAGCCCACTCATTGACCCCCGAGGACAGCCACCCTGAACGGGAACGCCTGATCATCGTCAGGCTTGTTAACGAACCCGCCGCTCGGTGAATTCGTAGTCACCCTGGCAATCGCTGGTAGGGTCCGCCGCCACACTCACGTAATGCACCGTGTCCGGGTCCACCAGCTGATAGGTGTACACATCCGGCGAACGCACCCCGTCTGTGCGCAATTCATTCCTGCCATTGGCCGCCGACCACGACCCCTGCTCGGTCTGAATCACCTGCGTCTGCTGCGCATCGCGGAAAAAGGTAAGGGTGAAACGGCCATCGGGCTTGAGGTTGTTGGTCCACGACAGGAACTGACATTTGCCGGTTTCCGTACGCAGGCCTTTCCAGATGCCGACCAGCACGGGGTCATTGCCGGGCTTGGTAGTGGAACACGCGCTGAGAACGGCGGTGAGGAGGATGAGGTAAAGGGAGAGAATCCGTTTCACGCGAGGCTTCCTTAGGTAGAGATGAATTCAAGATCGCGCCGGCTAGACCGCTCGGCGACGAGGGATGAATCCTACCCTTGCTTGCCGAAAAAAGGGGCGTTCGTGAAAAAAGCTCGGTCTCTGTAAAAATAGTCAGAATTCAGGGGTTTACATAACGTTGCCAATCGCTATAATCGTCGCCCTAACACGCCGGTATAGCTCAGTTGGTAGAGCAACTGACTTGTAATCAGTAGGTCCCGGGTTCGACTCCTGGTGCCGGCACCATACAAGGTTCCATAGAAGGCTTTCAAAATCTCTGGAACCCCCGAAAAACCCGCCTTCTGGCGGGTTTTTTCGTTTTGGCGTTCCATCGGTTTCCGTCAGAAACTGGTGGATTCCAACCGTTTTAAGGGTAGAGTTTGGGATACAGGTCACTTCGATAAAAGGGAGTACCCTTATGTCGCGCACCACAGCTCCGCTCTCCGACGCAGCTTGCCGCTTGGCAAAACCTACAGACCGCGCCTACAAGCTTTTCGACGGCGATGGCCTCTATCTCCTAGTCCAACCCAATGGCCGCAAAGGCTGGCGGCTCCGTTACGTCAAACCTGACGGACGGGAAGGACTAACCTCGTTCGGCAACTATCCCGTCATTGGCCTCGCCGACGCGCGTCGCAAGCGCTTGGAAGTTAAGCGAATGCTGGCGGATGGCGTTGATCCTATAGAGACCAAGCACCAAGCCAAGGCGGAAGCTGTGATCAAAGGCAGAACCTTTGAAAGCGTTGCGCTGGACTGGCACACGGAAATGTCGGCCAAGTGGGCACTAGGCCACTCCAAGACTGTGATGAGCCGCCTCAAAACCCACGTATTCCCGCTGATCGGCACCCGCGCCATTGTCGACCTCGACACCCATGACCTCATGCAGCCCTTGGAAGCGATCAAGAAGCGCGGAACGATAGACGTTGCTTTAAGGGTACAAAACTACCTGCTGAGCATCATGCGCGAGGCAAAACGCCTCCGGCTTATCACCGCAAACCCTGCTTACGACCTCGAAGGCTTGATCAAGGCCCCGCGGGTGATCCATCGCCCCGCTCTACCCTTATCGCGACTGCCGGAACTACAGGAGCGGATCGACACCTATAAAGGCCGGGCACTTACCCGTCTGACGGTGATGCTGTCACTGCATGTGTTTGTACGATCCAGCGAACTGCGTTTCGCACGCTGGAGCGAGTTCGACCTCAAGCGCGGCACCTGGGAGATACCGGACACTCGACCTGCGTTGGAGGGAGTACCCTTTTCCACAAGGGGTACGAAGATGGCAGGGGATATCCATTTAGTACCCTTATCGCCGCAAGCAGTGGCGCTACTCGAAAAAATCCATGCACTCACAGGTAAATTCGCATTGGTCTTCGCAGGTGATGCCAAACCCTGGAAGCCCATGTCCGAAAATACTGTGAACAATGCGCTTCGGACGATGGGATACGACACCAAAACCGATATCTGCGGGCATGGGTTTCGTTCGATGGCCTGCAGCGCACTGATCGAGTCAGGATTGTGGTCGGAGACCGCCATTGAACGGCAGATGAACCACAAGGAGCGCAACAACGTCCGCGCCGCTTACATCCACAAGGCCGAGTTCATCGAGGAGCGCAGGCTGATCATGAACTGGTGGAGCCGGTACCTGGAGGCCAACCGGCAGGAGCATGTCACTCCACACGAATTCGCGAACCAGACCGGAGCGAACGTCACTCGCCTAAAAGCAAAACGTGGCGCAACTGAGTAAGCACTCGGTCTTCATATTTGAGTGATCCGCTTGTTCACGCGGGTCCATCCAAGCAGGGCTGCAAAGCCGCCCTGCTTGGATGGACCTCACTTAAAAAATCTAAAGCCCGGCAACTGTCTGTGGAAAACCACCGATTTCCACCGGTGGATAATTTCATCCACAGCCGCAGAGTTCCCGAAAATTCGAGCCTTGACCCGAATTATCCACAAGCGTAGAAAAGATCGGGCAAAGCGCTGTCGTTGACAGCAACCCAGGTAGCCAGAACCTTTAAGGCTACGCCACACAGTGGCGGTTCTCCCAAAGTGCGATTAGCGTCCGGCGGCTCGAACGGTCACAGCGATGTGATGGATGCCTACTTTTAACAGTGTGCCCATTGCGGCAACTCATCCCCTTTCATAGCTGCCCTGCAGCAACCTATCCGCTTGGCCATTTCCTTGCGCCAACCTGCGCCCGTCTCTTTCCCCCGGAAAGAGACGGGCGCTCGTACCGCTGCTGCAGCCCATCTCGTACAAGGCTTTGCGGCATTCCCCCCCGTGACAATCGGCGTGACAAACACCGAAGTCACCAGCAACAGCGATGCAGATGATGGTGCCGCAGCCCAGGGAATGGACTGCACCTGACTGACAGTCAGGCACGCCCCGGTCATCGCATCACTGCCTTCACCCGGCTCAAGATCTCGCGGCGCCGGTCTCGTCAGCCAATGCAGCCTCCACCCGCCCACCGGTATCGGTGCTCAGGAGGCCAGATCATGAGATGCCCAAACTCCCGGTCGTAAAGAGCCGCCAGTCCCGCGTTAGTGGACACCCCTCACAGGTCGCAGGGGCCTTGATCCCTGATAACACTGAACATCCTTGGCGGGATGAAGTGGGGAAAGTTTTAAAAGTTTTGGCTTCGAGAGGCGTTTGATCATGGCATTGGTAGGTAGGCGGGATGGGCGCAATTTTGGCTATGGCCGGCAACTGAGCTATGCCGGGCCGCAGGCATTACGCGATCTATTTGGCGGCGGGCATTACGGCACGATCAAAGCACATAGTGATCGCTGGCAGGCGTTTGTACGCTGGTGTCGGTCGGAGGAAGGGCCGGGGTTTAACGATGCGCGGCAGATTAATTGGCAGACCTTGCTGGACTACGCCGGACATCTGCGCCAACAAGTCGAACTAGGTGAGCTGGCCATCGCCACTGCGCAAAACCGGTTGTCCAGTGTAAATCGGACCCTGGCTGCGCTTCGCGGTGATCAGTATGTGAAAGTGCAGAGCCCGAGTAAGGCGCTGGGAATGCGGCGCACCAGTGTTCGTCGTTCAGCGCCGCAAGGCCAAGATCGCGAACAGGTGAAGCGGATCGTAGAGGTTTTTTGCGAACACCAAATGCCGCGCGCCGCGGCCATCGCTCAGTTAGCGCGAGCCACCGGCATGCGCTTACGCGAGGCTATTTTGGCCGACCTACCACGCCTAAAACGTGAGGCAGAACAGTACGGCAAGATCAACATCCAGGATGGCACCAAAGGTGGCCGTTCAGGTGCGTCGGCACCTCGCTGGATTACGGCAGATGATCATATTCATGACGTACTGAGGTTTGCCGAACAGATCTCGCCCGACGGTAGCCGTAACCTGCTTGCACCGAACGAAAGCTACTTCGATTTCCAACAGCGAATCGTGCGCCCCGCACGGGACATCCTCCATAAGCACAACCTCAAAGGCTTCCACGAATTGCGGGCAGCCTATGCGTGCGAACGCTATGAGCAAATCAGCCATCATCTCGCCCCCATCAACGGAGGCCATTGCTATCAACTCGACCGACGCCTAGATCAGGATGCCCGAGTACAAATCAGCTATGAGCTGGGGCACGGCCGTATCGTCGTGGTGGCCGCTTACATTGGTGGTCGAGCGTGAGCACGGCATTCGATATGGATTTGTTCCTGGCGGGCGTCCTGACCGGATCGCACACCCCCCGTCAACGCCACCTGCGTCTGGCGAAGGCTATCCAAACAGCGATCGCTGAGCGCTGGCAACGCGACAATCCATCGACTTGGTAGAGAAAGCACCTTGCGTGGTTTTTGAATCACAACCTAAACCAGCACACTGAATCGACGCGCTATTACTATTTGCTGACCATGAAATTACTCACTCATCGCTTAGGAAACTCTGGCAGTTCAACCGCTAAACGAAGGACAGAGAACAGCCATATGCGGTCATTCACCTGACTCGACAACAGCGGACGTTTAGAGTCGGGAAAGTAACTTTACGCTTATTGGCTGAAAACACTGAACAGTGCATCCAGCATCAGCGTGCTTATCTTTGCCCGCGGCCGCTCTAGACTGGGTCGTACCTTTCCCAGCCCAGGAGCGTTGTCATGTCCAAACATTCAATCAATGGCAAGGTCGTACTGATCGCCGGCGGTGTGAAAAATCTCGGCGGCTTGCTCGCCCGCGATCTCGCCCAGCACGGAGCTAAGGCCGTAGTGGTGCATTACAACAGCGCCTCCAGCCAGGGCGATGCCAACGCTACCGTGGCGGCTCTCGAGGCGTTGGGAGCCAAGGCGGTGGCGTTGCAGGCAGACCTGACCACTGCCGGTGCCGTGGAAAAACTGTTCAGCGATGCCGTGGCCGCAGTCGGGCGCCCGGATATTGCGATCAACACCGTGGGCAAGGTGTTGAAAAAGCCTATGGCCGAGATCACCGAAGCTGAGTACGACGAGATGATGGCGGTTAACTCCAAAACCGCGTTTTTCTTTCTCAAGGAAGCCGGCAAGCACCTCAACGACAACGGCAAGATCTGCACCATCGTCACCTCGCTGCTCGGCGCGTTCACGCCGTTTTACGCGGCGTATGCCGGCAGCAAAGCGCCGGTGGAACAGTTCACCCGAGCGGCTGCAAAAGAACTCGGCGCGCGTGGTATTTCAGTGACGGCAGTGGGCCCTGGCCCGATGGATACGCCGTTTTTCTATCCGGCCGAAGGTCAGGATGCGGTGAACTATCATAAGACCGCCGCGGCGCTTTCGCCGTTCTCGCGGACGGGCCTGACTGATATCGAGGATGTGGTGCCGTTTATTCGCAACCTGGTGAGTGATGGCTGGTGGGTGACGGGCCAGACGATTTTGATCAACGGCGGTTATACCACCAAGTAACGGGCGAAAAAAACGATTGCAACCCCGTAATGTCGCGTTGACACTTTCCCGACAAACCAGACCATGGGGTTGCTATGAGCGCCGAACAGTCTGCACATCACCCGTTACTTCGCCACCGTGATGGTCACCATGCGCGGGTGACGTTCGAAGAGCTATTGTTCGACCTCGTCTATGTCTTCGCCGTGACCCAACTCAGCCACGGCCTGCTCCATCACCTGACCCTGGCCGGCGTGATGGAGACCCTTATTCTGTGGTTCGCGGTATGGCTTGGCTGGCAATACACCTGCTGGGTCACCAACTGGTTTAACCCGGAAACCCCGAGGGTGCGCGGCCTGATCTTCGCCCTGATGTTTCCCGCATTGCTGATGGCGGCGAGCATTCCTGAAGCCTTTGGCGAACGGGGCTTAGTGTTTGCGCTGGCCTATGTGGCGATTCAGGTAGGCCGTACCGCCTTTATCGTGCTGCATTTGCCCGGTGAACACGCGCTGGCACCTAACTTCAAGCGCATGCTCGGCTGGGTAGCGATTGCCGCGGCGTTCTGGTTGGCGGGCGCGTTTATGGAAGGGCCGTGGCGTATCGGCCTATGGCTAATCGCGGTGCTATGTGAGTACGTGTCGCCCATGTTCGGCTTTGCGCTGCCGGGGCTGGGACGCTCGCGCACCAGTGACTGGACCATCGAGGGCGCGCATCTAGCCGAGCGTTGCCAGCTGTTTGTGATTGTCGCACTGGGCGAAACGCTGCTGGCCAGCGGCGCGGTGCTCGCCGAAACCGAGCACTGGGATATTCCCGTGTTGGTGGGGTTATTGGTGACCTTACTGGGCACCCTGGCTATGTGGTGGTTGTACTTCGGCACGGCGAGCAAAGACGCCATTCATTGCGTTACCCACTCCAAGGACCCTGGGCGCACCGGCGCTTACTTTCATTACATTCACGCGGTGCTGGTGGCCGGCATCATTGCCACGGCCGTCGGCAATGATCTGGTTATGGCCCACCCCGACAAGCACATGAACACGGCCTACGTCGTGACCCTGCTGCTGGGGCCCATGATCTTTCTATTCGCCAGCCTGTTGTACAAACGCGAGGTGTATCAGGTGGTCGCCAAATCGCACCTGGCCGGCATCGTGCTATTGCTGGCGCTGGCGCCGATAGCGTTTTTGACCGACCTGCTGATGGTGGGCACGTTGACCACCATGGTGTTGTTGATCGTCAGTTTCGTGGAATGGCGGGTGGTCCGCCGGTTTCGAGCGAAACAGGCTAACGCCGTCGTCGAGCACTGATAACCCATGGACCGCATCGAGCAGTACCGCGTTTTCGTTCAGGTGGCTGAGCTCGGCAGTTTCATCCAGGCCGCACGACTGCTGAAACTGCCACGCGCCACAGTATCGGCGGCCATTCAACAATTGGAAGCCAATGCCGGAACGCGCTTGTTGCACCGCACCACGCGTAAGGTGTCGTTGACCACCGACGGCAGCCAGTTACTACAGCGCGCGCGCCAGGTGTTGGTCGAGATCGATGAGATCGACCAACTGTTCCACACCCATCAAGAGCAGGTGATGGGGCGCCTGGAAGTCGATGTGCCCAGCCGTATCGCCCGACGCCTACTCATTCCTGCGCTGCCCGAATTTTTCCAGCGTTACCCGCGCCTGCAACTGGGCCTGGGTTCCACCGACCGGGCGATAGACCTGGTGCAGGAGGGCGTCGATTGTGTGATTCGTTTCGGCACGCCGCAGAGCAGCAGCCTAGTAGTGAAACCGTTGGGGCAGGTGTTGCTGATCAACTGCGCCAGCCCCGCCTACCTGGCCGAGTTTGGCGTGCCCACCGAGCTTGCCGAGTTGCAGGAGCGGCACGTATGCGTCGGCTATGTTGCGGGATCGGGCGGGCAGGAGGCTCAGTGGGAATATTGTCTCGACGGCGTCCGGCAGTCGTTGCCACTGCCCAGTCGCTTGGTAGTAAATAATGCGGAAAGCTATATCACCGCATGCTGCACAGGGCTCGGTTTGATTCAGGTGCCGTTGTTCGATGTGCAGCATTTACTGGATAGCGGCGAGCTGGTGGAAGTGCTGGCAGCTTACCGGCCGCCGTCGATGACCGTGTCTGTACTGTATCCGGATCGTCGCCAACGCTCTCGGCGCCTCGGTGCGTTTATCGAGTGGTTTGCCGGCTTGATGGCGCCGTATCTGCAGAGTAGGTAACGCCGTTTCGATTGGCGGTAAAGCCTGGACACTGCATCCAGCTCCCCTCGGCTTATCTTTGCGTAAAGAGGATCTAGTCTGGGTAGGTCTTGTAACCGTCGGGAGCACTGCCATGCCGGTTTCAAACCTTACGCTGCTCACCCTGAGTGGCCGTCTGCTGCATGTCGCCACGGCAGCTTTTGGCGGTTTCCTGCCTATTCTCTACTGAAGGGATGATCGACAACGTTCGAATTCGGGAGGTTTACCATTCGTATGCGGCTCTGAATTACTTACCGACCGACAATGTGCTGACATCTAAAAAATCCCGAATTCGATTCCACCGAACGCCATAACTAGCTGATTTATTTATAGTTACTAGTTGGGGTACGCCGAATTTTCCACCGCAATCCAGACGCCCGGAAAATCTGGCCTCCCCGAAACGTACCGTTCGTCTGGTGCCGCACCATATAAGACGAAGCCCCTGCAGAAATGCAGGGGCTTTGTTGTTTCTGGGATATTCATCCTCGATCAACCCTTTCCCGCCTCCCCCCCCTTCCTGTTGAATCACCTCTTTTCGCGCCAAAACTCCAGATTTCATCCTTTATGCTGAATTATGGGTAGCCAATAATTACGGCGTATTCATAAAACAAATAATGGCATCAACGCCTAGTCGCAACCTTTCAGGAAGAGCTGAAAAATCAACCAATCCATTTTCCCGATTGCTCCTCACCGCTCACCACGCTAACCTCCCCCCGTCGCTGCCAATTCAGCGATCGGGCCTGAGAACCCGGCAAGATGCAGGCGCACCAAGCGCCCCCAACACCCGATTTTGAAGGCGTTTTTTTTTCGCCTGAAAATTCGTGCAATGGCGGCTGTGCGTGGGAGACCTTCGGGTCTGCCGGGTTCCTGTATCTCCGGTTTCTCAGCCTGCGCACAGCTGCCACCCATTCGCCTGAGAACGAACGTGGTAGCTCTCACTCGATATGGGAGTTTTACCGATGACCGCTACACATCCCTCTGCGTTAACCACCCTAGGCGTCACCCCGTTCTCCTTTCACTCCGACCAACCTCTGTTCCGCGTCAACAGCGGTGTTTCCCTGCATGAAGCCTTGCATCACGTTTCCGACTTGCTCCACGTTGCCAAGCTGCTCGCCGAAGATGCAGCGATGACCAAGGAGACGGACCGCTATGCCTGGGCGTCGCATTATTTGCAGGAGATGAGCAAGGCGGTGATTGATGATGTGGTGAAGGTGTTGGAGTCGCCTGGGAATACCGAGCTATAGGAAGGGCTATGGTGGTTGGGGGTCGTCGCGGTTTTAATCGGCCCCGCGTAGCAGCTGTCGAGCGCAAGCGAGGCTGCGTTTGCGGGCTGCCTGATACACCGCAACGCAGCCTCGCTTGCGCTCGGCAGCTGCTACGGATGTGCGTGGTGTTGGGTAAGACGGTGGTTAGCTGCCAACTTTAAGCGCCTCGGCCTGGGGCGCTTTTTTCGGTATAACCCACCTACCCGCGTCGTGAACGGACTCCCATGAACGCTCTGAAACTGATCTGACTGCGGGTCGTTTTCCCGCTGTTGCTGGCCGCCCTCGGTGGCTAGGAGCGTCAGCGGGCTGACGAAGCCACCCCTGCGATGGTCGACCTGATCAATGAAAAATTCAGCGTGCAGACAGCCCTCTCGCGTCCGGAAAAAATCGAAGCCGAACTGCCTACCGGCCACGGAGTGAACCGTGCGATCCACGCCCATAAAAAAACCCCGAACCAGTCGGGGTTTTTTATCACCTGGAATCAGGCGCTACGCGCGATCAATTAGAAAACGTTGATCGGGTAGTCGGCGAACAGACGGATTTCGTTACCGCCTACGTTGTACTTGTCGGCATTGCTGGAAACGCGCAACCAGGACGCACGCGCACGCAGGCTCAGGTCTTTGGCCGGGCCGCTCTGCACGACGTATTTGAACTGGTTGAAGATTTCACGCTCGGTGCCATTGCCACGGTTGGAACCATCGTCAATGTTGGTACCACGAACGTAGGCAACGTTGTAGGTCAGGCCAGGCACGCCGAAGGTGCTGAAGTCCAGGCCGTAGCCGGCTTGCCAGGAGCGCTCGTCCTTGCCGTTGAAGTCGGACCAGTAGGAGTTGGCCAGCAGGATGGTGTTGCCGCCGTCGCCGATGCCGTCAGCGTTGCGGTAGCCGCCGTACAGGTAGCCGGTGTCGCCGGTGCTGCGCTGGTGAGCGACGGTGAAGCTGTGCGGGCCAACAGCCCACGTGGCGCCCAGGCTCCAGATCTTGTTGTCGCGAGCGTCTTCGCTGCCTTGGTTTTCCAGGGCGAAGCTCTTGTCCAGCTTGGTTTTGTAGCCGTTGAAGTCAAAGGTCAGCGACTGTTTCTCTGGCAGCACCAGTACGTAGTTGACGTTGACGTATTGCTTCTTCAGCACGTCTTGCATGTCGGAGGCGTACAGCGCGGCCGACAGGTTTTCGGTGAATTTGTAGCTACCACCGACGTAGTCGATGCTTTTCAGACGGCCGCTGTCGGTGCCTTCGGCGCTCTTGCGAGCTTCCTTGGTGAAGTGACCGGCGTCGAGTTGCAGTCCGGCGATTTCTTTGGAGACGATCGACGTACCCGTGAACGTTTCGGACAGCAGACGGGAGTTGTCGTAGGCCAGGACCGGAACGTTAGGGAACTGATCACCGTACTTGAGCACCGTGTTGGAGACGCGGAACTTGACGGCTGCGCCACCTTTGGCCAGGTCGTGGGGTGCCGAGCCAGGGTTTGCCGTGCCATCAGGGTTGGTGGTGCCATTACCCTGCTTGAAGAAGTCGATACCGCCCGCGCCGGCGCGACCTTGGCCACCGTCCAGACGAATCGCATATTGACCGATCACGTCCACACCCACACCGACGGTGCCTTGGGTGAAGCCGGACTCGAACTTGCCGATGAAACCCTGGCCCCACTCGGCTTTGTCTTGCTTGCCGTTTTTGTAGTCGCGGCTGATGTAGGCGTTACGTGCTGCGATGTTCAGATGGCTGTCTTCAACGAAACCCTTGGATTGCTCCTGGTCGTTTGCCATTGCTGTCGATGCGCTCAAAATCCCCAGAGCGATCAGACTCATCCGTTGCTTCAACATTTTTTTGTATTCCTTATTACGGGTTGAGTACGCGCTATGACACCGGGCTCCATGTCGCTTTTCTGGTGTCGACTTTCTCCAAAAAAAAAAGGCCCGCGGACGACTGAACATGCCGCGGGCCTTTTCTTATTGGATGAGTCATGGCTGTTAGCCACAGGCGTTGGGCGCAATCCTAGTCGCGCGTTGAACTATGTGTCAATTTCGTGAATCGTCTGTATTTAGGCGAAATAATTCTAAGCAATGGC
This sequence comes from Pseudomonas grimontii, assembly GCF_007858185.1. Classification (GTDB taxonomy): domain Bacteria; phylum Pseudomonadota; class Gammaproteobacteria; order Pseudomonadales; family Pseudomonadaceae; genus Aquipseudomonas; species Aquipseudomonas grimontii. Next base: position 93,303 of record NZ_VFES01000002.1, on the reverse strand, counting down.
CTACGGCCTTTCTGAAAACGACCTAATCCTGTGTTTAGCGACCTCAAAAACACATTTCGTAACAAATTTCAAAGCCGACACGTTTGGTAATGGATAACGCGCGCAAATGCAAAGCATTACCATTAGCGCGCTTTTTCCTGCCAAACACTTTGGATGCATTCCACCATGCCTGCCCTTCGCCTGACGCCCATGACCCTTGGGCTTTCTGTTCTGCTGTCTGCCGGTTTTGCCTGTGCGGCCACCACCTTGCCCGAAACTTCGATCAGCGCCGAAGCTGACGAAGACGACCCGCGCGTCAAGGAAACCAGCACCGCTACCCGCACTGCCACACCCGTGCGTTATGTGCCCCAGGCCATCGACTCGGTGAAGACCGAAAGCCTGCGCGCCTACGGCACCAACGACTTGGGCCGGGCGTTGAGCGGCATCCCCAACGTGAGCAGTGGTGCGGACACGCGCTTCGACAGTTTGCGCATCCGAGGCTTCGACGCGAGCAATGACTTCTACCTCGATGGCATTCGCGACGACAGCCAGTACGTACGCGACCTGCACAACATCGAGCGTATCGAAGTGCTCAAAGGGCCGGCCGCCGTGCTGTACGGGCGCGGCGGCCAGGGTGGGATCGTCAACCGCGTGAGCAAACTGCCAACGGCCGGGCATAAGTCGAGCATCGAAGCCCAGGGCGGCAGCAACGATTTGCGCAGTGTGTATGCCGACCTGAGCACCGACCCCACCGATAACATCAGCCTGCGTCTGAACATGGGCAACCAGGACAACAACAGCTTCCGCGACGGCGTCAGCGGCAATCGCCAACTGTTCGCGCCGTCCATGAGCTGGCAGCTCACGCCGGACCTGAACTGGCTGGTGCAATACGAGTACAGCCGCTACAACCGCACGCCGGATCGCGGCATCCCCGGCGTCAACGGCCGCCCCGCCGACGTCAGTCGCAGCACCACCTACGGCGACAGCCGCGATTACATCGACGACAAAAGCCAGTCACTGCGCTCCAAGCTGGCCTACGAACTCAACGACAACTGGCAACTGCGCCAGACCCTGGGCGTGTTCAAGCTCGACAGCGATTTCGACAACACCTACCAGACCGCCTACGTTGCCTCGACCAATCGGGTGACGCGCCAACGCTGGCAGCAAGACCTGACCACCCTCAACGTCTTCAACAACGTCGAGCTCGAAGGTGGCTTCAGCACCTTCGGCCTCGAACACCGCCTGCTCACCGGCCTTGAGCTGGGCAGCCAGCGCCGCGATCCAAAGCTGTACACCGCCCCCGCCTCGGCCGTGCCAGCCCTGGACCTCAACCAGCCCAACCGTCGCCTGAGCCACACCGGGCGCATGAGCGTATCGAGTAACAACCACACCGAAGTCGAAAGCCGCGCCCTGTATGTGCAAGACCAACTGCGCCTGAACGATCAGTGGCAAGTGCTGGCCGGCCTGCGTTACGACCGTTTCGAAGTGGACACCAAAAACAAACTGCTCAATACCCAACAAGACGTCAAAAGCCACAGCACCAGCCCGCGCTTTGGCCTGGTGTGGACGCCCCTGGAACACCACTCGTTCTATGCCTCGTGGAGCAAGACTTTCTCCCCGGCGGGTGGCGGCCTGATCGGCATCACCCCGAACGCCGCCGGCAGCGTCAACGACCTGAGCCCCGAGCTGACCAAGCAAAAAGAGATCGGCGTGAAAAGCGACTGGCTCGACGACCGCCTGAGCACCACCCTGGCGGTGTACGAACTGGAACTCTACAACCGCCGCACCAGCGACCCGCTGGACCGCACCATTACCCTGCTCAGCGGCCTGCAGCGCTCGCGCGGCGTGGAGCTGACGGCGACCGGCAAGATCGTCGGCAACTGGTACGTACGCGGTGGTATCGGCCTGCAGGACGCCAAGGTCGAGAAGGACAACAACGGCTTTGAAGGCAAGCGCGTCAGCGACGTGGCCAAGCGCAATGCAAGCCTGTTTGTCACCTGGAAACCGGAGATGGGCTGGTACGCGGAAACCGGCTTGACGCTGGTGGGCGACCGTTACGCCGACAGCCTCAACACCGTGGTGCTGCCGGGTTATGGCAGTTGGGACGCGTTGGTCGGCTTCCGGCAGAAAGAATGGGACGTGCGCGCGGCGCTGAACAACATCGCCGACAAGACCTACTACGAATCGGCGACCAGCGTGGCGCAGATTCAGCCGGGCGAGCCGCGTAACCTGGTGGTGACAGGGACCTACAGCTTCTAACTCGATAAACCCGTAGAGGCAGTCTCAAACAACACCACGCCCCCCCCCCGTAGCAGCTGCCGAGCGCAAGCGAGGCTGCGTCAGGCGCGCTGCCAATTCAGAATCGAGCCGCGGCCTACGCAGCCTCGCTTGCGCTCGGCAGCTGCTACGGATTTACGCGGTGTTGGATAAGACGGTATCTATGACGTCAGAGGTGATTGTTCAGTTTTCAATCAACTCACACAACGCGTGCAATTCATCTTCGCTGAACAACCCCACCGGGTAGCGTTCGCTCATCACACTGCGCAAATCCGGCTGCTGCCTGGCCTGGCGCGAGCCGTTTTCCTTCAACCAAAGCCCCAGCGCATGGATCGCATCACTGTCAACCCGCAAAGGGTGGAAGGTGCGCGTGTACATCGGGTTGATATTGGCATTCATTTCGGCGCTCTCTCCTACTGCGTGAGCGGCTAACTTACTCAAGGTTTATGACAGAACGGTGCAGTCATCACCCTGGGTTACTGTGGCAACACCGATACAAGAGCTATGCCAATGTCGCGTGTTTATAGGTGTACGGACACAAAAAAGCCCACGACCGTGCTGGGCCGTGGGCTTGCTGTAGAGGCTAAAACTGAGTAGCGCTGGTTTGCAGGAAAGGCGTTGTTACAACTGCACTCAGTTTTTATGCGGGGCCGGCTGTTGTTGGGTCAGGCAGTGGATATTCCCGCCACCCAGTAACAGTTCACGGCCCGGCACCATCACCACTTCGTGCTGCGGGAACAGGTTCTGCAGGATGGCCTTGGCTTCAGCGTCCAACGGGTCGTCGAAACTGGGCGCGATGATGCCGCCGTTGACGATCAGGAAGTTGACGTAGGAACCCGCCAACCGCACGGTCGGATTACGTTCCTGTGTGCCGTCTACCGGATCGACCCCTGCGCACTCTTCCTCAGTGGCATACAACGGCCCCGGGATCGGCATTTTATGCACTGTGAACGAGCGCCCCTGGGCGTCGGTGCTGCTTTGCAGGACGTCCATGGCGGCGTGGCAACGCGTGTAGTTAGGGTCTTGCGGATCGTCGGTCCAGGCCAGCAACACTTCGCCCGGCCGCACGTAGCAGCAGAAGTTATCCACATGGCCGTCGGTTTCGTCGTTGAACAGGCCATCTGGCAGCCAAATGATCTTATCCACAGCCAGGTTGGCGCTGAGCACCGCTTCAATTTCGGCACGGTCGAGGTGCGGATTACGGTTGCGGTTGAGCAGGCATTCTTCGGTGGTGATCAGGGTGCCTTCGCCGTCGACGTGGATCGAGCCACCTTCCAGCACAAAGCCTTCCGTGCGGTAACGCGGTGCGCGCTCGATTTCGAGGATCTTGCCGCCCACCTGCGAGTCACGGTTCCACGGCGAGTACAGGCCACCGTCAAAGCCGCCCCAGGCGTTGAAATCCCAGTTCACGCCGCGCACTTCGCCACGGTCGTTGATCACGAAAGTCGGGCCGGTATCGCGTACCCAGGCGTCATCGCTGGACATTTCCACCACACGAATATTCGGCACATCCAGACGGGCGCGGGCGTTTTCGTACTGGCCGGCAGAAACCGCCACCGTCACCGGCTCAAACCGTGCGATGGCCTTGGCCACGGCCACGTGAGCGGCCTGCGCGGGCTTGCCGCCCAGGCGCCAGTTGTCCGGGCGCTCGGGCCAGACCATCCAGGTTTGGGTCTGTGGCGCCCATTCGGCGGGCATGTGGAAGCCATCGGCGCGGGGGGTGCTGTGCAGGGTGGTCATGGCGATCAGGACTCCGAATGGGGTAAAGGCCGACTTTATAACGGATAAAAATCGGCTTTAAAAGCGAACAAACAGGCTAGCTGAAAAATATGACAGCCAATAACCGATAACAATCGATTATTTACAACTGCTCATCCAGCACCTTCGACAGCATGTCGACAAAGAAGTCCACACTGCGCCTGGACGTTACCATCGGCGGCTTGATCTTGAGGATGTTCAAATAATCGCCAGTCGGCTGCATGAAAATCCCCAACTCCCGCAATCGATCACACAACAGGGTGGTCTCTTCGGTGGCGGGCTCCAGGGTTTGCCGGTCACGCACCAGCTCCAGGCCCAGATAAAAACCGGAACCGTGAACCGCACCCACCAGGGGATGACGGTCGATCAGGGCTTCCAACCGCGCCTTGAAATGCCCGCCGACCACTTGGGCGTTTTCCCACAGTTTTTCTTCTTCCATCACATCCAGCACCGCCATGCCGATCCGGCAACTCACCGGGCTACCCCCCGACGATGAGAAGAAATACCCCTCGGCCTCCAATGCCTCGGCGATGTCGCGACGGGTGATCACCGCGCCGAGTGGCTGGCCGTTGCCCATGCCCTTGGCCATGGTGATGATGTCGGGCACCACGCCCTGCTCTTCAAAGCCCCAGAAGAAATGCCCCATGCGGCCGTAGCCGACCTGCACTTCATCGGCGATGCACACGCCGCCCTGGGCACGTACCAACCCGTACACCTGCTGCAAGTAACCCGGCGGCAGGGAGATGCCGCCGGCGTTGCCATACACCGGCTCACAGATAAACCCGGCCAATTGGCGCTTGCTCGCAGCGATTTTCGCCAGGTTATGTTCCACGCTTCGTACGTAGTCCGGCGCACTGTCCTGCCCGCGGAACTCACCGCGGTAGGTGTTCGGCGCGGTGACCGGGTGGACCCATTCCGGGCGGCTGCTCAAGGCCTGGGGGTTGTCGGCAATCGAGGTGGACACCGCATCCGCCGCCACCGACCAGCCATGGTAAGCCTCCAGCACACTGAGCATGTCGCGCCCGCCGCTGTAGGCCCACGCCAGGCGGATGGCCAAATCGTTGGCCTCGGTGCCGCTGTTGACCAGGAACACCCGATCCATACCCGCCGGCGCCAGCGCCAGCAAACGCTCGGAAAACTCGGCAATAGCCGCATAGTGAAACCGCGAGTTGGTATTGAGCAGCGACCATTGCCGCGCCGCCACCGCCGCCATGCGCGGGTGGCCATGGCCCAGCACGGCGACGTTATTGAGCATGTCCAGGTAAGAGCGGCCCTGCATATCGATCAGGTGGTTGCGCCAGCCGCGTTCGATGCGTGGCGGGTCGACGTAATAGTGTTTCTGCGAGCGGGCGAAACTGGCGTCACGCCGGGCCAGCAGGGCGTGGGGATCGAGTTCCGGTTCGGCATCGCAGGCCAGCCCCAGTAATGCCGCAGGCGATGGACATAAGGCTTGCCAGGCCGATGCCCGGGACGGTGTGCAAAACAGCGGCGGTTCGAGGTCGGTACGACACAGTTGCACGGTCAGCGGCCCATGGACCTCACCGAGAACCTGCCCTTTCACCAACAATGAACCGGGCTTTAACCGGGTGTTCACGCCCCACAACCGCACGCTCAGCTCGACCCCTTGCACGCTCACAAGGCCGTCGGCGTCCTGATGCAGCGTGCCGGCAAAAGGTGCCTCCAACACCGTGCCATGGGGCAAATGCAGCTCCACGTGGAGTGGGAAGGTGTGCGGTTCGGTGGCGCTGTCCGGGCACGTACGCGACAGCCGATATTGGCCATAACGACTCGCCGCCAGCCCATGCACCGCCGCCGCCTGATCCAGCAGATGCCGGTCAATGCCGGGCAGCTCCCAGTTGCCGGCTTCGAAATGCGGACTGAGCACGCCCAGGTCGATCAGCGCGAACTCCCGCCCCACCAGGCCGGGTAGCAAGGGCGCGAAGTCCTGACTGGCCACCGACGGCAGCGTCTCACCGACACTGCTGAGAATCGCCGCCTCCATCAGTTCAAACGGCACCGAGGTGGCCACATGGAAAATTTCCCACTCGTGTTCGGCGTTTTTCAACAGGTAAGTGTTGTGCGGATCCAGGCGTTGCTGCTGTTCGCTGCTCAGCACCAACACTGCTGCACGGGCGACGATCAACGGCCACAACGCCTGCAACTCCTCGCGCTGCAGCGGGGTCACGGCGTGGCAGGCCTGGACCGCTGGCAGGATGGCAAAGGGGTCGCCCTGCGCATGGTGCAACAGGGCAGCGCAGGTCACCGACAGGTCGGCAATCCGCCAGGTGTTCACCAGGTCGCCGAAATCGATAACGCCTTGCAGTTGCCAGTGCCGTTGCGCATCGCGCTGCCAGACCACGTTGTCATCGGTGATGTCCATGTGCACCGCTTGCCAGGGCAAGCGGTCGGCCAGGGGGCGAATGCGCGCTTCAACCTGCTCGGCCGCCTGCTCCAGTGCGGCGCGGTGGGGCAGATTTTCCAGGGTGGCCAACAAATGGGTGATCAGTTCCCTGGCATGGCGCGGGTCCCATTGCAGGGTGCGGTCCAGTCCAGGGTGGGAGAAGTCAGCCAGCGCCAGGCTCATGCGCCCGCACAGGTCTCCGAAGCCTGCGATGACGTCGCGCCCCAAATGCGGCAGATGGGTCAACGGCTGGCCGTCGATGTAGTCCAGCAACCGCAGGTGCAGGGGCTGCCCGTCGACCGTCACGGTCAGCAGCTCTTCACCGCTCAGGGCCTTGATGACCTTGGGCACGCGCACGGCCTGCAGTGTGTTGAGGGCCGCGTGCTGGGCCTGCAGCTCAATCGCGGCATAATCGCCCCGGCAGATTTTCAGAACAAACCGGCCGCGAGTGCTGTCGACTTTGTAATTGAGATCCTGCTGGCTGCCCAGTGACTGCAACGCGCCGGTAAGCCCGTAATGCTGCATGAGAAGTTGAGCCGCCTGGTCGGGGCCTACTTGCGGGCAGGGTAGACTGGCGCGGTGGATCAACGTAGCGAGCAGCATGGGGGATGGCCTCGATTTTTTAGAGGTGTATATCGCCATTTTTCAGGGGCTTTACGCAACCCCCACACACATGCCGCACTGCCCGGCGCCACAACACAGGCTATGCTGCACTCGCTAAACGTACGTCTAAGGAAAGGGCCCCCGACATGCGCATTCTCATTACCGGTGGCGCCGGTTTTATCGGTTCTGCCTTGATACGTCATCTGATTCAGCACACCGGGCACGAGGTGCTCAACCTGGACAAACTCACCTACGCCGGCAACCTGGAATCGCTGGTCAGCATCGCGTCCAATAGCCGTTATGAGTTCGTTCAAGCCGATATTGTCGACCAGGCCACCGTCAGCGCAGTGCTCGCGCGCTTCGAGCCCCACGCGATCATGCACCTCGCCGCCGAATCCCATGTCGACCGTTCGATTGACGGCCCGTCGGATTTTATCCAGACCAATATCGTCGGCACTTACAGCCTGCTGGAGGCCGCCCGTGGCTATTGGCAAACACTCGCCGAGCCAGACAAGCGCGCATTTCGCTTCCACCATATCTCCACTGACGAAGTCTACGGCGACCTACACGGCGTGGACGACTTGTTCAGCGAAACCACGCCCTACGCGCCCAGCTCGCCCTACTCGGCCAGCAAAGCCGCGTCCGACCACCTGGTGCGCGCCTGGCAACGCACGTACGGCCTGCCCGTGCTACTGACCAACTGTTCCAACAACTACGGCCCCTTCCACTTCCCCGAGAAGTTGATCCCGCTGGTCATCCTCAACGCCCTCGCAGGCAAGTCATTGCCAGTCTATGGTGATGGTCTGCAAGTTCGCGACTGGTTGTTTGTCGAAGACCATGCGCGGGCACTGCTCACCGTCGTGACACAAGGCGTGGTCGGCGAGACCTACAATATCGGCGGCCACAACGAACAGAAGAACATCGACGTGGTGCGCAGCATCTGCACCCTGCTGGAGGAACTGGCCCCGCAACATCCCCACGGGGTGGAGCAATACACCGACCTGATCACGTTCGTTAAGGACCGCCCAGGCCACGACCAACGCTACGCAATCGATGCCAGCAAGATCGAACGCGAACTGGGCTGGGTACCCGAAGAAACCTTTGAAACCGGGCTGCGCAAAACCGTGCAGTGGTACCTCGATAACCTGGAATGGTGCCGCAGGGTCCAGGACGGCAGTTATCAGGGTGAACGCTTAGGCAATACCGACACGAGGGATCTGATTGCATGATGAAAGGAATCGTATTGGCCGGTGGCTCCGGCTCCCGCTTGCATCCCATCACCCTGGGTGTGTCCAAGCAACTTCTACCGGTGTATGACAAGCCGATGATCTACTACCCGATCTCGGTGCTGATGCTCGCAGGCATCAAAGAAATCCTGGTGATCTCCACCCCGTCGGACTTACCGCAATACCGCAACCTGCTGGGCGATGGCAGCCAGTTTGGCGTCAGCTTCAGCTACGCCGAACAACCGCAGCCGGACGGTTTGGCACAGGCCTTTCTGATTGGCGAACAGTTCATCGGCAACGACTCCGTGTGCCTGATCCTGGGCGACAACATTTTCCACGGCCAGCGTTTCAGCGAGCAGTTACATGCGGCGGTAAAGCGCGGCAAAGGCGCCACGGTATTTGGCTATTGGGTCAAGGATCCGCAGCGCTTCGGCGTGATCGACTTCGACAGCGAAGGCCGCGCCCTGTCCATCGAAGAAAAGCCGACCACCCCCAAATCAAGCTATGCCGTCACGGGCCTGTATTTCTACGACAATGACGTGGTCAGCATCGCCAAGGCCGTCACACCCTCCGCCCGTGGCGAATTGGAAATCACCGACGTCAACAACGCTTACTTGAAGCGCGGTGACTTGCAGGTGGAGCGCTTCGGTCGAGGTTTCGCCTGGCTGGATACCGGCACCCACGACAGCTTGCTGGAAGCCTCACAGTACGTGCAGACCATCGAACACCGTCAGGGCCTCAAAGTGGCGTGCCTCGAAGAAATCGCCTACGGGAACGGCTGGATCGACCGCGACCATCTGCTCGAACGCGCCAAATACTTCGGCAAAACAGGCTATGGCCAATACCTGTATTCCCTGGCTGGAGACAACCGGTGAACGTCGTTGACACCTCACTCCCCGGCGTAATGATCATCGAGCCCAAAGTGTTCGGTGACGAGCGTGGTTTTTTCTACGAAAGCTTCAATGCTCGCGCCTTTGCAGAGGCCACCGGGTTCAAGCGCGAGTTTGTCCAGGACAACCACTCGCGCTCGCAAAAAGGCGTGCTGCGGGGCCTGCATTACCAACTGGAGCACACCCAGGGCAAACTGGTACGGGTTACCGCCGGTGAAGTGCTGGATGTCGCTGTCGACATTCGCCGCAGCTCGCCGAACTTCGGGCAATGGGTGGGCGTGCGCCTGTCGGCACAGAACCATCGCCAGTTGTGGGTACCGGAAGGCTTCGCCCATGGGTTTGTGGTGCTGAGCGACTCCGCCGAATTCTTGTACAAGACCACCGACTACTACCAGCCCAGCGCGGAACGCAGCATTCTGTGGAACGACCCGACGCTGGCCATCGACTGGGAACTGAGCGAACCGCCGCAACTGTCCGTCAAGGACCAGGCTGGAAAACTGCTGATGGAAGCCGATCTGTTCCCATGACGACCCCTTTAAAGATCCTAATCACCGGCCAACATGGCCAAGTCTCCCAGGCGCTGCAACAGCAGCTTCAGGGGCTGGGCGAACTGATTGTGCTCGGCCGCGAGCAGCTCGATCTGGCCAACACAGAGCACATCCGCCAACAGGTACGCGCCCATCGCCCCGACCTGATCATCAACGCCGCCGCCCACACGGCTGTCGATCAAGCCGAAAGTGAACCGGACCTCGCCTTCGCCATCAACGCCATCGCCCCCGGCATTCTTGCCGAGGAAGCCAAGGCCCTGGGCATCCCGTTGATCCACTATTCCACCGACTACGTGTTCGACGGCAGCAAGCCTGCGCCCTACATCGAAGCTGACGCGCCCAACCCCTTGGGCGTCTACGGCCAGAGCAAACTGGCGGGTGAACAGGCGATTGCCGCCGTGGGAGGCCAGTACCTGATCCTGCGCACCAGCTGGGTCTACTCCAACCACGGCAAGAACTTCCTGCTGACCATGCAGCGCCTGCTGCAAGAAAAACCCCACCTGCGCATCGTCGCCGACCAGATCGGCGCGCCGACGTGGGCCGGGACCATTGCCGGCAGTACGCTCGCCCTGATCGAACGTTGGCAAGCGGGCGAGGCCGGGGAATGGGGCGTCTACCACCTGACCGCCGAGGGTGAAACGTCGTGGTTCGGCTTTGCCCAAGCGATTGGCGAGCATCTGCGCGCCAGCGGCCGTGCCTGTGCCGAACTGGAGGCGATCCCATCCAGCGCCTACCCGACGCCCGCCCGGCGCCCGCTGAACTCACGCCTCGATTGCAGCCACCTGCGCCAGCAATGGCACGTCAGTCAGCCCTTGTGGCAAGACGCATTGCGCGAGTGTCTTGCCGGGCAGCACTAGGCATAATGCGCCTGTACCCACAGGCGCACGACTCCCATGACTCCACCCCTTCCGCGAAGACCCCGCTGGCGCAGCCTCGCCCTGTTGGCCCTGTGCCTGGCACCGCTGCTGTGGCCGCTGGAGCATTTGGCCGAGCGCTACTATCGCAGCGAACTGGCCGGGCAAAACCGCCAGACCCTAGACCTGTACGTCGCCAACCTGCTGGGCACCCTGCATCGCTATGAAGTGCTGCCGCAGATCCTCGGCGACTTGCCGGCCCTGCGCACGGCACTGAGTGCGCCGCAAGTCAGCACCAACCTGGTCAACGCCAACCTGCTGCTCAAGGACGTCGCCGCCCAGGCCGGGGTGGAAGTGATGTATTTGATGGACACCACCGGCAAGACCCTCGCCGCGTCGAATTGGGACAAACAGGACAGCTTCGTCGGACGCAACTTCTCGTTCCGGCCCTATTTCAGCGAAGCCATGGCCGGACGCCTGGGGCGGTTTTTCGGGCTGGGCACCACCTCGGCCAAGCGCGGCTATTTCTTCGCCGCCGCCGTGCGCGATGGCGACACGATCATCGGCGTCCTGGTGGTCAAGGTCGACCTGGACCACACCGAAAGCCTGTGGGGCAATACCCCGGAACAACTGCTGGTCACCGACCATAACGGCGTGGTGATCCTTACGTCGCGCCCGCAATGGCGCTTCCGTGCCACCCGGCCACTGACCGCCGAAGAACGCCAGGCCATCATTGCCATCCAGCCCTACCCCACACGCGACCCGCAACCCCTGAGCCTGAGCAACAGCGCATGGCTGCGCCAATCCACCGCCATTGCCGAAACCGGCTGGAATGTGGAAATCCTGGCACCGCAATCCTTGATCAGCCGCCCGGTGCGCACGGTGGTTGCCGTGGGCGGCGCCACGTTGCTGGTGTTGATGCTGCTGCTGGGCCTGATGATGCAGCGCCGTCGCCACTACCTGGAACGCATCGCCTTCGAAGCCAAGGCCCGCCGCGAGCTGGAAATGCGCGTCGCGGAGCGCACCAGTGACCTGGAAGGCCTCAACCGGCGCTTGAAACAGGAAGTGCTGGAGCGCGAGCACGCCCAGCAGGAACTGGTGCGCGCCCAGGATGACCTGGTACAGGCCGGCAAGTTGTCGGCGCTGGGCACCATGTCGGCGAGTATCAGCCACGAACTCAATCAACCTCTCGCGGCGATTCGCAGCTACGCGGAAAACGCCGAGATCCTGCTCGACCACGAGCGCACCAGCGATGCCCGGGGCAATCTCAAGCTGATCAGCGAACTGACCGGGCGCATGGCCTCGATCATCGCCCACCTGCGCGCCTTCGCCCGACGCGATCGCCATGCCCCGGAGAGCGTGGCCCTGCAACCGGCGCTGGACGATGCGCTGGCCCTGCTGGCCAAGCGGCGGCGGTCGATGGAAGTCGAGCTGATCCGCGATTTGCCGGAAGCGACCCTGTGGGTGCAGGCCGGCGAAACCCGCTTGCGCCAGGTACTGGGCAACCTGCTGGCCAACGCCCTCGACGCCCTTACCGAAAAAGGCCCGCCGCGCAAACTGTGGCTCAGTGCCGAAACCACCGCCCAGGGCGTCAACCTGTACATTCGCGACAATGGCCCAGGCTTTTGCATGGAAGCGTTGGGCCGTGCCAGCGAACCGTTCTACACCACCAAGACGCGCACCCAGGGCTTGGGCCTGGGCCTGGCGATCTGTGAGACCCTGATGCGTGCCTTTGGCGGCGAACTGCTGTTTGCCAACCACAAGGAAGGGGGTGCGCTGTTAACCTTGAAATTGCGCGCCGGCTCGCCGGGCGTCAGTCTGCAACCGTCCGAGGACCGCAGTGTATGAGTATCGATAACCAGATTCAGGTGGTGTTGATCGACGATGATCCACACTTGCGTCAGGCCCTGTGCCAGACCCTGGACCTGGCCGGGCTGAACGTCCTGACCCTGGGCGAAGCCACCGGCCTCACCGCACGCCTGTCGCGGGATTGGCCGGGCGTGGTGGTCAGCGACATCCGCATGCCCGGCATGGACGGCCTGGAGCTGCTGGCCGAGCTGCACGGCCAGGATCCGGACCTGCCGGTGCTGCTGATCACCGGCCACGGCGACGTGCCGTTGGCGGTGCAGGCCATGCGCGCGGGGGCATATGACTTCCTCGAAAAACCCTTCGCCAGCGACGCCCTGCTCGACAGCGTACGCCGCGCCCTGGCCCTGCGCCGCCTGGTGTTGGACAACCGCAGCCTGCGCCTGGCCCTCAGTGACCGCCAGCAACTGAGCACCCGCCTGGTGGGGCACTCGCCACAAATGCTGCGCCTGCGCGAGCAGATCGGCGCCCTGGCCGCGACCCGCGCCGATGTGCTGATCCTCGGCGAAACCGGCGCCGGCAAGGAAGTGGTGGCCCGGGCGCTGCACGACCTGTCGAGCCGGCGCAGCGGGCCGTTTGTAGCGATCAACGCCGGAGCGCTGGCCGAGTCGGTGGTCGAAAGCGAGCTGTTCGGTCATGAGCCCGGCGCCTTTACCGGCGCGCAGAAACGCCGCATCGGCAAGTTCGAATTCGCCAACGGCGGCACGTTGTTCCTCGATGAAATCGAGAGCATGAGCCTGGATGTGCAGGTTAAGCTGCTGCGCCTGTTGCAGGAGCGCGTGGTGGAGCGCCTCGGCGGCAATCAACTGATCCCGCTGGATATACGCATCATCGCCGCCACCAAGGAAGACCTGCGCCAGGCCGCCGACCAGGGCCGTTTCCGGGCGGACTTGTACTACCGCCTCAACGTCGCGCCGCTGCGCATCCCACCCCTGCGCGAACGCGGTGAAGATGCGTTGATGCTGTTCCAGCACTTCGCCGACGAAGCCAGCAGCCGCCATGGCCTGCCGTTGCACGAGCTGCAACCGGGTCAGCGCGCGCTGCTGTTACGCCACAATTGGCCAGGCAATGTGCGCGAATTGCAGAACGCCGCCGAGCGCTTTGCCCTGGGCCTGGAGTTGGCGCTGGACAACACGCCGGACAGTCCCGCCAGCGGCGTGCTGACTTCCACACCGGGCGGCTTGAGCGAGCAGGTCGAGCAGTTCGAAAAAAGCCTGATCGCCGCCGAACTGACCCGCCCCCACAGCTCCATGCGCAGCCTCGCCGAAGCACTTGGCGTACCGCGCAAGACCCTGCACGACAAACTGCGCAAGCACGGCCTGAACTTCGCCAACCAAAGCGCTGACGACGAATGACCCTGCCCACCCACCAAGAGGCCCCCATGAGCCGTAACAGCCGTTACCTGGAATCCATCCTCCACCACGACATCCCCCTGACCCGCGAAATGGGCCTCAAGGTACTCGACTGGCAAGACGGGCAACTGCGGCTGCACCTGCCTTTGCAAGCCAATATCAACCATAAGAGCACCATGTTCGGCGGCAGCCTCTACTGCGGCGCGGTGCTGGCGGGTTGGGGCTGGATGCACCTGCAACTGCGCGAGGAAGGGATTGAAGACGGGCATATCGTGATTCAGGAAGGGCAGATCAGCTATCCGCTGCCGGTGACGCAAGACGCGACCGCCATTTGCGCGGCGCCGGAGGAGAAGGTGTGGAAGCGCTTTTTAGCCACCTACAAGCGCTATGGCCGGGCGCGGCTGGCGTTGGACACGTGGATCGTGAATGAGGGCAGTGAAGAGCGGGCCGTTACGTTCACCGGCCAATACGTCCTGCACCGCTAGAAGCCAATACACAAAACAAATGTGGGAGCAAGTCGAATCGTCGCACCGCCCCTCCCACATTTAGATCGGCTGAGGTCTTAAGAGCGGGCCAAGGTCAGCAAGCGCTCACGCCACGCCGCCTTTGCAGGCAATGCCAAAAAGAACGGATTCAACAGCGATGCTCGCGCCGGATAGCTGAACGGCTCTCCGCTCAACTCCAGCACCTCGCCGCCCGCCCCTTCCAATACGCCCTGCGCCGCAGCCGTATCCCACTGCGAAGTCGGCGCCAGGCGCGGGTAGCAATCAGCACTGCCCTCAGCCAGCAGGCAGAACTTCAATGAACTGCCGATATTCGCCAGCTTCAACTCCCCCAACCCTTCGCTCAAACCATCCAGCAAACGCTCTTGCTCGGGGCTGGTATGCCGACGGCTGGCGACCACGGTAAACGCCTCACCCACTGCCGGCGCCTCGCGCACCTGGATCTGCCTGGGCGCTTCGTTCACATCGGAACGCCACGCCCCCAGGCCCGCACCGCCGAAGTAGCAACGGCCACTCGTGGGCATGGACACCACGCCAAACACCACGCGGCCTTGTTCGATCAGGGCAATATTGACGGTGAACTCTTCGCTGCCGGCGATAAATTCCTTGGTGCCATCCAGCGGGTCCACCAGCCACCAACGCTGCCAGCCGGCGCGTACGCTCTGGTCGATGTCGGCGTCTTCTTCGGACAGCACCGGGATGCTCGGGTCGAGTGCGGTGAGGCCTGCGAGAATCAGATGGTGGGCGGCCAGGTCGGCCGCCGTTACCGGCGAATCATCGGCCTTGGAGGTCACCGCCACATCGGCGCGCCAGTACGGCAGGATCACTTCACCCGCCTGGCGAGCCAGCTCGATCACAGGGGCGATAAACGGGTGGCCTAAAAACAGTTCGCTCATGCGGTAAACGCTCCACGCTGAATCAACAAATCTCGTACCAGATACAACGCCGCCAGGGCGCGGCCTTCGCTGAATTGCTCGCGTTGCGCAAGCTGCGACAGCTCGCGCAGGTTGACCCGCTCCACGCGCATCGGCTCGGGCTCATCGCCTTCCAGGCGTTCTTCATAGAGTTCGGTGGCGAGCACCACCTGGATTTTCTGGCTCATGTAGCCAGGGGACAGCGACAGCTCGGTAATGTGTTCCAACTGCCGTGCGCCGTAGCCGGCTTCTTCCTTGAGTTCACGGTCGGCCGCCGCCAGCACGTCTTCGCCGGGTTCGATCAAGCCCTTGGGCAAGGACAGTTCATATTCATCGGTGCCGCCGCAGTACTCTTCCACCAGCAATGCATGATCTTCGTCGATCATCGCCACGATCATCACCGCGCCGTAGCCGGCACCGCGGCCCACCAGGCGCTCGTAGGTCCGCTCAACGCCATTGGAAAAGCGCAATTGCACTTCCTCCACGCGGAACAAACGGCTACTGGCGACTATTTCGCGGGCGAGGACGGTGGGTTTCTGGCGCATAAGCGGCTCCTTGGCGTGATCGGGTTACTATACCGTGGCTTTTCCGATTGTCTGTGTCGGATATTTCTACTTACATGAGACCGCCCCATGCCCTCTTTGCCCTGGCACGCCATCGACACTGTCCTGCTGGACATGGACGGCACCCTGCTCGACCTGCATTACGACAACCACTTCTGGATGGAGCACCTGCCCCAGCGCTACGCCGAGCTGCACGGGGTGAGCCAGGCCATGGCCGAGATGGAGTTGCAGCCTCTGTTCGAGCGTAACGCCGGACAGTTGCAATGGTATTGCCTGGATTTCTGGAGTGCGGAACTGAACATCCCGGTACGCGAACTCAAACTGGAAACCGCCCACCTGATCGCCCTGCGCCCGGATGCCGATACCTTCCTGGCGGCAATCAAACAGGCGGGCAAGCGCGTGATCCTGATCACCAACGCCCATCGTGATTCGCTGTCATTGAAGTTGGAACGCATTGAACTGGCGCCGTATTTCGAGCGTTTGATCAGCTCCCACGACTATGGTTTCGCCAAGGAAAACCCACAGTTCTGGGACGCCTTGCAAGCCGACATCCAGTTCGACCCGGCCCGCAGCCTGTTTATCGACGATACCTTACCGATCCTGCGCAGTGCACAGGCGTTTGGCGTGGGGTATTTGCTGGCGGTGAAAGAACCGGACAGCCAAAAAGGGCCGAAGGACACCGGGGAATTTGCAGCAGTCGAGGATTACCGGGATCTCATTGTCGGGCTCTGATCAAATGTGGGAGGGGGCTTGCTCCCGATGGCAGTGTGTCAATCAAAGCTTCCTTGACTGACACGCCGTCATCGGGAGCAAGCCCCCTCCCACATTTTTACTTTATGTATTACTCAGGAATACGCAGCGTCTGCCCTGGGTAAATCTTGTCTGGATGGGACAACAGCGGCTTGTTGGCCTCGAAGATCTTGTTGTACAGGTTGGCGTTGCCGTACACCGTCAGGGAAATCGCGCTGAGGGTGTCGCCCTTTTTCACCACGACGAAACGGGCGGCGGCAACCGCCGGGCCGGATACGGTGATCTGGTCATCCACACTGGCCACACCGGCAATATTGCCCAGCGCCAGCAGAATCTTCTCTTTCTCTTCCTGGGTCGCGACTTCACCGGTTACGGTCACTTTGTCGCCATCCACCGTGGTCTGCACATTCGGATTACCCAGACCCACCTTCGCCACGTGTTCCTTCAACTGCTCACTGGCGTTTGCATTACCCGGCGTCAACAGATCGATCAACTTCTCGCCGGCTTCCTTTACAAAGCTCAAAAGACTCATGGTGCGCTCTCCTTGATGTTTGATTTCCAGATGCCAAAGACTAGACCAACCCTAAACGCTTGGGTTCCAGCCCGACCAAAGACCCAAACGCGCTAGAATCCCCCCGCCATTGGAATAAGCCCTGGAGCGAAGATGGACATCAAGCAGCTGAAATTCCTCATCGCCCTCGACGAGACCCGTCACTTCGGCCAGGCCGCGGCGCGTTGCCACATCACCCAGCCGACCCTGTCGATGCGTCTACGCAGCCTTGAAGAAGAGCTGGACTTGCCACTGGTCAATCGCGGCCAGCGTTTCGAAGGCTTTACCGCCCCTGGCGAACGGGTGCTGGCCTGGGCACGCACGGTGCTGGCGGCCTATGACGGCTTGCAGGCCGAAGCAGCCGCCTGTCGTGGCAACCTGGTGGGGACGCTGCGCCTGGGTGTGGTGCCGTTGTCGAGCTTTGATCCGCTGGCATTGATGCAACAACTGCACAAGGAGCATCCGAGCCTGCGCTTTGAACTCTCGGCCCTCAGTTCCGAGCAGATCCTCGAACAGTTGGCGAGCAATCGCCTGGACCTGGGGGTGTCCTACCTCGACCGCCTGGACAACGAACGCTTCGACTCCCTGGCCCTTGGCGAAACCCGCATGGGCCTGCTCTACGACCAGCGCTATTTCAGTTTTGGCGACAAGCCGCTGAGCTGGGAGGCATTGATCGAACTGCCCCTGGGCATGCTCACCAGTGGCATGCACTTCCGTCAGTCCATCGACCACAACTTTCACAGCCGGGGCCTGCACCCGCAGCCCCTGTTACAAACCGACGCCGTCCATCAATTGTTACAAGCTGTGCATGGCGGGCTGTGCTGCGCAGTCATGCCGCTGGACGGCGGCCTCGACGCCCTCACCGAACACTTGCGCCTGCAACCTATCGAAGACGCCCACACCCTGGCGCGCCTGGGCTTGATCATGCGGCGCAGCGCGCCTCGCTCGGCGCTGGCGGAGGCGTGTTTCGCGCTGTTTCAGAAATCGCAAACAAAGTCTTGATCGACGTCATCTATCGGTAGATCAGTACTGGCAATTAGACGCGACGCTTTGTCGCGCCTAGTCTAAACACTGATCAATCCGCCGGTGGTACTGCCCCATGAACGCCAAGCGCCCAGTCTGCGCGGCGCCTGCTCCGCAAACGTCCGCGCCCGTCGCCAGCCAGAGCTACCAGTTTTGCAACCTTGAACACACCGAAGTCGCCAGCACAGCCTTGGCGGAAGAAGTGGCGTTGGCGATTGCCTATAACGACATCAGCCAGGCAGTCATGCTCGTCACGCCGACGGACCTCGAAGACTTTATTGTTGGGTTCAGCATCGGCAGCGGCATTATCGCCGACGTTAGCGACATTTATGATCTGAAACTCAGCGGTTCGGGCTCGACCCAATACGCTCAGGTACAGATCTCCAGCCGTGCGTTCTGGAACCTCAAGCAGCAGCGCCGCCAATTGGCAGGCACCAGCGGCTGCGGCCTGTGCGGAGTGGAAGCAGTGGAACAGGCCCTGCCGGACCTTAAAGTGCTGCCCGGCGCGCCCTTGCCGCCTGCCGAATGGCTCGACGGCCTGCGCCAGCGCATCAGTGCGTTCCAGCCCTTGGGCCAGTACAGCGGCGCAGTGCATGCGGCCGTGTTCATGAATAACCAGGGTGAATTGCTGATGGGCCGTGAAGACATCGGCCGGCACAACGCCCTCGACAAGTTGATCGGCGCGCTGATTCGCCAACAGATCCCGACCGACGGCGGGCTGGCGATTGTCACCAGCCGTTGCAGCCTCGAATTGATCCAGAAAGTCCTGCGCGCGGGCATCCAGACCCTGGTCAGCCTGTCGTCGCCCACCGGCTTGGCCCTGCAATGGGCCCGCCGGCATAACCTCAATCTCATCCACCTGCCGCAGAAAAGTGCGCCGCGGGTCTACAGCCCTGCGATGGAGAACCAGCCGTGAGCAATCATCATCAAGCCGACCAAACCCCAACCCCGCGCTACAAGCCCTACAAAGGCCCGGCTGGCGGCTGGGGCGCGCTGATCAGCGTGGCACAGGCGTGGTTGACCAGCGACAACGCGCTGAAAAACCTGCGCATGATGCTCAAGACCAACCAGAACGGCGGCTTCGACTGCCCGGGCTGCGCCTGGGGCGACTCGCCGGAAAGCGGCATGGTCAAGTTCTGCGAGAACGGCGCCAAGGCGGTCAACTGGGAAGCCACCAAGCGCCGGGTCGATGCGGCATTCTTCGCCAAACACAGCGTCACCGCGTTGCTGGAGCAAAGCGACTATTGGCTCGAGTACCAGGGCCGCCTGACCGAGCCAATGCGCTACGACGCTGAAACCGACCGCTACACCCCCATCAGCTGGGAGGCGGCCTTCGACCTGGTCGGCAAACACCTCAACGCCCTGCCCAGCCCGGACATGGCGGAGTTCTACACCTCGGGCCGTGCCAGTAACGAAGCGGCGTACCTGTACCAGCTGTTCGTGCGCGCCTACGGCACCAACAACTTCCCGGACTGCTCGAACATGTGCCACGAGGCCAGCGGCGTGGCCCTGGCGCAGAGCGTGGGCGTCGGCAAAGGCACCGTGACCTTTGATGACTTCGAGCATGCCGATGCGATTTTCGTGTGGGGCCAGAACCCCGGCACCAACCACCCACGCATGCTTGAACCGCTGCGTGAAGCGGTGAAACGCGGCGCCCAGGTGGTGTGTATCAACCCACTCAAAGAGCGTGGCCTGGAACGCTTCCAGCATCCGCAGCACCCGCTGGAAATGCTCACCAACGGCGACAAGCCGACCAACACCGCGTACTTCCGCCCGGCGCTGGGGGGTGACATGGCGATTCTGCGCGGCATGGCCAAGTTCCTGCTGCTGTGGGAACGCCAGGCTCAAGCCGAAGGCAAGGACGCGGTGTTCGACCACGCCTTCCTCAATGAACACACCGCCAACGTGCTGGATTACCTGGGCCAGATCGACGATACGTCCTGGGATGAAATCGTCGCCCAGTCCGGCCTGCCCCTGGTCGAGATCGAGCAAGCGGCGCGCATGTACGCCAAGGGCAAGAACGTGATCATGTGCTGGGCGATGGGTATCACCCAGCACCGCCACTCGGTGCCGACCATCCAGGAAATCGCCAACCTGATGCTGCTGCGCGGCAACATCGGCCGCCCCGGCGCCGGCCTGTGCCCGGTGCGTGGCCACAGTAACGTGCAGGGCGACCGCACCATGGGCATCAACGAACGTCCACCGGTGGCATTCCTCGACGCCCTGGAGCGCCGCTTCCAGTTCCAGGTGCCGCGCACCAACGGGCACAACGTGGTGGAAGCGATTCACGCCATGCTCGAAGGCCGCTCCAAGGTGTTTATCGGCCTGGGCGGCAACTTCGCCCAAGCCACCCCGGACAGCCCGCGCACCTTCGAAGCCCTGCGCAATTGCGACCTGACCGTGCAGATCAGCACCAAGCTCAACCGCAGCCACTTGATGCACGGCAAAGACGCGCTGATCCTGCCGTGCCTGGGCCGCACCGACATCGACATCCAGGCCGAAGGCCCGCAAGCGGTGACGGTGGAAGACTCGTTCAGCATGGTCCACGACTCCAACGGCCAACTGCAGCCCCTGTCGAAGTTGATGAAATCGGAACCGGCCATCCTCGCCGGCATCGCCGCCGCGACCTTGGGCAGCAAACCGGTGGACTGGAACTGGTTGGTGGCCGATTACAGCCGCATTCGCGACCTGATCGCCGATACCATCCCAGGCTTCAAGGACTTCAACGAGCGCCTTAAACACCCCGGTGGTTTCTACCTGGGTAACTCCGCCGGTGCACGACGCTGGAACACGCCTTCGGGCCGCGCCAACTTCCGCCCCAACATCCTGCCCAAGGACCTGATCCACGAGCGCACTCACGCCACGGGCCGCGTTCCGGACCTGATCATGCAGTCGATGCGCTCCCACGATCAGTACAACACCACCATTTATGGCCTGGACGACCGCTATCGCGGGGTCAAAGGCCAGCGTGACGTGCTGTTCGTCAACGAAGCCGACATCATCCGCCTGGGCTTCAAGCCGGGGCAGAAGGCAGACATCGTGTCGCTTTGGGAAGACGGTCGTGAGCGTCGGGTGAAGGGCTTCACCTTGTTGGCGTTTGATATTCCGGCGGGGCAGGCTGCGGCTTACTACCCAGAAGTGAACCCGCTGGTGCCGCTGGAAAGCACCGGGGACGGCAGCCATACACCGACGTCGAAGTTCGTGGCGATACGTTTGGAAGCTGCGAGTGACAATGGGCTGATCATGGCGCGTTCGGCCTGACTGATCATTTCGGACACAAAAAAGGCCGCTTTTGCATAAAAGCGGCCGTTCCGAAGTAGCTAAAGACTCGCAAAAATCACTTAAGTTCCCCAGTTAAAACAGTAACTTATAGAATTGTGTACAACTCGTGTTACTGGTCGGATTTCTATTGTAACCATGTCAATACAGCCTCAGGATCGCGCCGTCATCCTCTTGAGGTCTCTCTATGAAGTTCTCCTCGATTCTCTTGTTGTCCCTTGGCCTGGTCAGTGGCGCAGCCATGGCCGGCGGCACCACCGAAGCCGGTGTGGGCGGCGCATTGGGCGGGGTTCTAGGCTCGGTTGTCGGCCAGCAGTTGGGCGGCAACACCGGTTCGACCATCGGCGCGGCCCTGGGTGGCGCAGGCGGTAGCGCGGTCGGCGCCGACAAGCGCAGCCGCGGTGAAGCAGCCATTGGTGGCGCACTGGGCGCAGCCGGCGGTAACGTAGTGGGCCGCAGTGTCGGCGGCAGCACCGGAGCACTGATCGGTTCAGCGGCCGGTGGTGGCGCGGGTGGTGCGCTGGGCAACTACATGGGCAACAAGAGTGATGACGATGATCGTCGTGGTCGTGATAGCCGCCGTTATGACCGCGATGACCATCGCGGCCGCGGCCATGCCTACGGGCATCGCAAGAACAAGCATCACTACCGTCACCGGTAAGCGCTAAAGAACACTGCAAAACCAATGTGGGAGGGCGCTTGCTCCCGATAGCAGAGAGTCAGCCACTCGTGTGCTGCCTGACCCACCGCTATCGGGAGCAAGCCCCCTCCCACATTGAGTTCCGTGGTGCCTGCAGGCCGAAGTCAGACCACCAACCGCTGCAACGCCTCGCGCAACAACCCCGGGATCGTCACCGGCTGGTTAGTCCCCCGATCCACGAACACATGCACAAAGCGCCCCGCCGCACAGGCATCCTCTTCGCCTGCCTTGAACACCGCCAACTCGTACTGCACAGAGCTGTTGCCCAACTTGCCCACCCGCAGGCCGATTTCCACGCGGTCGGGAAAGGCAATCGATGCGAAGTAATCGCACGCCGAACTCACCACAAACCCCACCACCTCACCGTCATGAATATCCAACCCACCCTGTTCGATCAGGTAGGTATTCACCGCCGTGTCGAAGAAGCTGTAGTACGTGACATTGTTCACATGGCCGTACACATCGTTGTCGTGCCAGCGCGTGATGATTGGCTGGAAGTGACGGTAATCGGCGCGTTGCGGCATTGAGTCAGGCATGGGCACGTCTCATGAAAGTAGGGTTACAGGTCATTCAAATGGGCTTGGGCCCACTCACGCACATCGGCGTAGGGGTAGTCCTCCAGCGCAGCAAAACCGGGAATGCCCCGCGCCTTCAACTTGGTAAACAACGGCACGCTGATACCGCCCAGGAAACGTGTCAGCCGCTCAGCGCCCGGCAATTGGCCGGTGTGCTCATGATGCCTGTGGATAAAATCACCGCACAGCCCCATGAAGTTTTTATCCACAAGCGGCGGCAGGCTCGGCGGCGCCGGCAAATGCGCGACATGGCCGTGGCACACAGAACAGTGCCCGCAGCGCTGCGGTGCATTTTCATCGCCGAAGTACCCGGCCAGCCGCTGCCCCAGGCAATGCTCAGTGGCGAACAGATCAAGCATGGCGTGAATCCGCGCCACTTCCGTCACCTCGTGTTGCTTGAAGCCTGTGTATAACTCGACGCTCAACACCTGTGGGTCAAAGTCGGTATCCAGCAGGCTGTAGACCTCAGTCATCTGCTTGCTTTCCAACTCGATGAGGCCTTGCTCCTGGAAGTAATCCAGCGCCTTCACCACGCGGCTGCGCTCGGCATTGTGTTGCTGATAAAGCGCGTCGAAATCCACGGTCGCCCAGGTTTTCGCGCGCTTGCACACTTGGATAATCGCCGCGACAAACTGCTGGCGCTCGCCGGAAAAACGCGCCAGCAACGCCTCGGGTTCGATCAGGTACTTGAAGCGGTACTCGGCATAAAACGCGTAGCGCGGCGCTATAACGCCCTTGAGCTCCAGTTGCACCAACAGGGTCTTCAGCGGCAGCTCGCGAATGTTGCTGTGGTCCGATAACGACCGCAGCAAGAACTCCCACTGGCCGTCACTCCTCGCCGCCTGTAGCTCCTCCAGCACACGGCGAATACCGTCCTGCTCGGGCGTATCGCCATACACAAAGTTTTCCAGCACATTGAGGCTGTCGCGGTTGGCCAATACCAGGCAGTCCGAGGGCAGCCCATCACGCCCCGCGCGGCCGATTTCCTGGCTGTAGTTCTCGATGGATTTGGGCAGGTCAAAATGCACCACATTGCGGATGTCACTCTTGTCGATGCCCATGCCGAACGCGATGGTGGCGACGATGCAATTGGAGCGCCCACCCATGAAGCGCTGCTGGATGCCCTCACGCCTGTCGTGGGGCAAGCCGGCGTGATACGCCTCGGCCTGGATGCCGTTGCGGTTCAGATGCTCGGCAATCTGCTCGGCGGTTTTTTGCAAGGTGACATAGACGATGCTGGGCTGGTTGGCCCGCTCGTTCATCCACTGCACCAGGCGACGACGTTTGTCCGCACCGGCGACCGGCTCCACCAACAGGTTGAGGTTAGGCCGGTAGAAGCCCGTGGTGACCACGTCGTCCGGTGCAATGGCGAACTTGGCCTGCATGTCGGCAATCACCTTGGGCGTGGCCGTAGCCGTCAGCAGCAGCGCTTGTGGGATCTTGAACTGGCGCTGGTAGTCCGGCAGCTTCAAATAGTCCGGGCGGAAGTTGTGACCCCACTCGGAAATACAGTGCGCCTCATCCACCACCAGCAGCGAGATCTGCACACTTTGCAGGAAGTTGCGAAAGCGCTCGTTCTTCAAGCGTTCCACGGAAATCATCAGGATTTTCAACTCGCCCGAACGCGCACGAGCCATCACGTCATTGGCGTCCTCACGACTTTGCGCCGAATCGATACTGCCCGCCGAAATACCGTGGCGCTGCAGGAAGCCCAACTGGTCCTGCATCAACGCCAACAGCGGCGACACCACCAGCGTCAGGTGCGGCAGCAACACCGCCGACAGCTGATAACACAGGGACTTGCCCGACCCCGTAGGAAAAATGGCCGCAGCCGAACGACCGGCCAGTACGGCGCTGACCGTTTCTTCCTGGCCCAAACGAAACTGTGGATAACCAAAGACCTGCTGGAGGGTGTCGTGCATAGGCTGTCACTCCATTGACCGCTGAAAGTGGCTTAAAAACGTAGCCCAGTAAGTTCAGCGAATCGAGAAAGGTCGCATGGAAAAAAGAGACAGGATGATACACAGGGTGCAGCAATGGCCTTGGGCCAAATTCGACAAGTTCGACTGTGGATGTAGGAACACCACAAACCAAATGTGGGAGGGGGATTGCCCCCCGCCCACATTTCAGAACTGCGCTACAGCTGAATCAGCGGTTCTGCACCCGCTCAATCGCCGTGTCATACACCGGATTGGCCTTCTGTTCCTTGGCCAACTGGTAGTGACGCAACGCATCCGCGAACTGCCCCGCCGCTTCGTAGATCCGCGCAATGTTGTAGTAGGCACCTGCACGCACGGTGGCAGCATTGGCGCCGGTGGCAAGGGCGATAGCCTTGCGGTTGGCCCAGATCGACTCGGCAGTGTTGCCGGCTTTCTGATACGCCAGGCCAAGGTTGCCGTAGGCCTTGCCGAACCCATTGTCCAGCTCGATAGCCTGGCGGAACAGGTCGATGGCCTGGTCAAGTTTGCCGGCCTGGTAGGCCGCTTCGCCCTGAAGGTTCAGACGTTTCGCATCGGTTTGTACGGAAGAGCTGACGGTGACTGCGGTGACCGCCACGCTGTCATCCAGCAGCGGTTTGACTTCGTTGAGCACATTGGCGGCATTCACTGTCACGCCGCTGAAGGTGTTGATGTCCTGGAAGTCGCCGCTGCCGGTCATGCGGAACACCGTCCACAGGTTGCCGCTGCGGTTCTTAGGCACGTAGTAAGTACGCACCAGCGATTGGCCCATGTACACGAACACCTTGGCTTCGCTGTCGGACAACTGGCGCGAGCCTGGGTTGCCGCCATTGCTGTAGTCGTGCACGGCATAGACGTAGCTTTCGCCGTAGTGCTTTTTCTGCAGGGTGATGGTTTCCGGACCGTAGCTGTCGGTGTCATCCACATCCAACTCGGCGTCGGTACCCTTCTGGTTCTCGAAGTAGATGTTATTGCCGGGGAAAATCATGTGGGAGTCGAGGTCACTCGGCGTCTTGCCCCAGGTCAGCACCACACGCAGGCCATCGAGGTTTTCCATCACCGGGCTGATGGCGTAGGTCATGCCCGCGCATGGGCACTTCACCACCAGGTTGGAGTAGCCAGGTTTCTTGATGATCAGCAGGTTGCTCGCATCATCGGCGGCCTCACTGGTCAGCGTCACCTGGCCCTGGGCGTTGGTGCGGCCCACCACATTCTGTGCGCCGTTACGTTGCAGCAGCACTTCGGCATCAGCGATTTTCTGGTCCTTGACCACCGCACTGAGCACTTCGATCGGCAACTGCCCGGCCTGGACCGAAAAAGCCACCGCACACAACGACATCGCCGAAGCAACACGAAGCAAACCCATGCTTAACTCCCTTTAAGTAGCGGGCGGAAATCGCCCTACAAGATTTTGCGGTGAAACATACGCTGAATTCCGAGTGTCGGCGGATTTTTTGTACAGAATGTGACGTGGTTTTTATCCCGCCTTCCCGTTGAAGCATTGCGCTACAATCAAACCTTGCTACCCAGGAGTGCGCTGCGATGAGCGAACTGACGTTTGAGCAAAAACAGGATCATTACCACAAGATCCGCCGTTCCAATTACCTGGCCAGCCTGCGCCTGGAAGGGTTCGACACCCAACCGGCCGACGTCGACAAACCCCTGCCGACCCGCGAAACCGTGCTTGCCAAGTACCGCAACACGCCACGCTGATGCTCGACAAATACGGGGTGGGCCAGGATCCGTACTGCTATCCCGGTAGCAGCGTCCTGCGCAACCGCCTCGATTTGCTCGACGAAACTCGCCTGCACCAGGCTGAGCGGGAATTATCCGAAATCGCCGTAGGCAGCCTCCCGCTCTTCCCCCCGCCCTACGACCTCGAACGCCTGCAACACATCCACCGCACGCTGTTCGGTGACGTCTACGACTGGGCCGGTGAGCTACGCAGCGTCAACATCCAAAAGGGCGACACCCTGTTCTGCACCCCGGAACGCATCCCACCGGAAGCCGCGAAGATCATCCGGCAGATGGCCGAGGCCAACTGGTTTGTCGGCGCCAGCCAAACCGAGTTGGTGAGCAAGATTGCCGAAGCTTATGGCGACCTCAACGTCATCCACCCTTTCCGCGAGGGCAACGGCCGGGCGCAGCGGATTTTGTTTGAACAGATCATCGTGAACGCGGGGTTCTCGGTGAACTGGTGGCTGGTCAAACACGCGGCATGGATACCGGCGAATATTGACGCGGTGGCGTGTGATTATCGGGGCTTGGAGGCGATTTTTGAGCGGTGTATCAGCAGGCCTGCCGGGCAGTGATCGTTCCTCACGCTCTGCGTGGGAGCGATCTGAAATCTAAGCAACACCCTTTGTAGGAGCGAGCTTGCTCGCGAACATCATCAACGATGACGCGGTAAACCAGAACAAACGCGGCGTCCTTGAGTTTTTCGCGAACAAGTTCGCTCCTATAACCGACCAGCTTTGCTTGTTAAATCACTGCCAAGCCACAAATGCCGGAAACGGCCGTAGGAAACCTCCAAACACCGCGACATCCTCTTCCCAAACTGCTCCAAACACCCGCTTGACCCTCTACAGAAGTTACCCGTAGCTGAATGAAAATAGCGCGGTCTCAACTTTCTCGGCAGAAACCTGTGAACATCGAAAGGACTCAACACATCTGCCACTATGACGTCATCTTCACAGAGATTCGCTTCACTGTTGTGCCTGACAATCGGCATGCTTTGGTCAATCTATGCCTGCTTGAAACAAAAACGGCAGCGCGACAAATGCGCGATCAGATACGTAGGCTGTACGAAAAAATGCTGGCCAGAGATTTGCCATGCGAAATGGCGGTCGCGATTTCCCATCCTTTGAGACGGAATCAGGCCGATCGGTTAAACGACCAAAACGTGCTCATCAAACAAATAATCTCCGGAGCGGTTAAAGCACCGGGGATTGCCATTTCAACCGTAACCGCGGGCTTCGTTGGAGATACGATTTCCGGCAAGCTTCGTAGATATCACGCTGGAGACATCATCATCGGTCTGGATGCCAGTGTGAGAGGAGGCATAGGGCCTCAGCGGTCAACACTCTCAATGCATGTCTACTCGGACGAGTCTTAGTGACATGGCCCTTTACCTTCAATCCGCTTCCTTTCTCATTATCTATTTGGTGCTGCACTACCAAATCACAGACCCAATGCTCAGAAAGCACTTCGCAGTCACATGTCTTACAACAGGTCTTATTTTGACGTTCCTACTACCCTATGTAGCGGTGATCCTCAGAATGCCCCTCCTACCTGTCTTTGTATTCTTGATAGGCTTGGCGCTCTTCATCACTCGAAACAAATACCGCCTCCAACGCAACCAGCCCCTTCATCCACTCCAGCGTGCCCCCACCATGAACCTCGCCCCCAACGTCCCCGAAGACCCTGTCATGCAGCAACTCCTGCAACTGCTGCACGAAGAAATCGGCCTGCCGAAACACAAGACCGTCCGCCTGCAAACCTCGCTCAATTTCGACCTGGGCTGTGACGGCAGTGAAGCCAAGCAACTCATGGAAGCGCTGGAGCAGGAATTCGCCCTCGACCTGGGCGACTACGACACTTATCGTTACTTTAACCCACCGGTTTTTGACGTGTTCCTCAAACGCCGGGGCAAGGGGCATGGCGACAAGGTCCCGCTGACCATCGGCATGCTCTACCTGGCCATCAAGACCCACAGCTGGGACACACAGACACTGGAAAACCTCAGCTGAGCGAACACCGGCCCCGCACTCAAAACAACTAAGGACCTTACATGGACGTAACAATGGGCCTGCTGGCCGCCCTGCTCTGGGGTGGTACGGATTTCCTCGTGGGTCTCAACGCCAGGGCCGTGGGCGTTAAGCGCGCGGTGTACTTCGGCCAGGCCCTCGGCTTCGTGATCATGACCTTGCTGCTGATCATCTTCCCCGCCTTGCTCTTCAAATCCCTGAACGCCTCGATGAGCGTCTGGCTGCTGGGCATTGCCGCCGCACTGTTCACCGTCTCCGGCGCCCTTGCCCTGTCCAAGGCCTTCGCCCTGGGCAAAGCCGCCATCGTGGCGCCGCTGGTGACGTCCTACGGCGTCGTCACCACACTGCTGTCCTGGGCCAGCGGCGAACACATCAGCCTGATCCAACTCGGTTGCATCGCCCTGTGCGTCATCGGCGTGATCCTTTCCAGCCTCCACAAGGACAATGGCATCCCGCACAGCAGTTCAAACCGCTCCATCGCTTACGCGATGCTTGCCGCGTTGCTATACGGCACGAGCTTCTGGCTACAAGGTCGCTACACACTGCCCGCGCTGGGGCCGATCACCATGCTTTGGCTCGGCTACCTGGTAGGGCTGTGCGTGCTGGTGGTGATGGTGCTGAAGATCAAGGACGGCCTGAAGATTCCGCCGCTGAAAAACTGCGCCACGCTGACAGGGGCAAGCCTGATGAACCTGGGGGGATTTTCGGCGTTTTCGTGGGGAGCGATGGCGGGGTCGGTTTCGGTGGTGACGGTGATCAGTACGTTATCAGGGGGGATTGCGGCGATCTTGGGGTTTGTGTTTTTCAAGGAGCGGTTGTCGGCGGTGCAAGTGCTGGGGGTTGTGCTGGTGCTGGTCGGGGCGGTGGTCCTGCATATCGTCGACTAACCTTTCACGCACAAAAAAGCCGCCCACAAGGGGCGGCTTTTTAACCGCTTCCGAATCTTACAACTTCGGACCCGCAGCCTTGATCGCGTCGCTCACTTCAAACTTCTTGAAGTTCTCGATGAACAGACCGGCCAGCGCCTTCGCTGCTTCATCGTAAGCCGCCTTGTCAGCCCAGGTGTTACGTGGGTTCAACAGGCCGGTCTCAACGCCCGGTACGGTCAATGGCACGTCGAGGTTGATGGTGTCGAGGTGTTCGGTTTCAACACCGATCAACGCGCCGCTCTGGATCGCTGCGATCACGCCGCGCGTGGTCGGGATGTTGAAGCGCTTACCGACGCCGTAGCCGCCGCCGGTCCAGCCGGTGTTGACCAGGTAGACCTTGGAGCCGAAGCCGCGGATGCGCTTGATCAGCAGCTCTGCGTATTCGCCGGCCGGGCGTGGGAAGAACGGCGCGCCGAAGCAGGTGGAGAAGGTCGACTTGATGCCGCTGCCCGAACCCATTTCGGTCGAGCCCACCAGTGCGGTGTAGCCGGACAGGAAGTGGTAGGCCGCTTGTTCTTCGCTGAGGATGGACACTGGCGGCAGTACGCCGGTCAGGTCGCAGGTCAGGAAGATCACCGCGTTTGGCTCGCCGCCCAGGTTCTTCTCGGAACGCTTGGCAACGTGCTCCAGCGGGTAGGCGGCACGGCTGTTCTGGGTCAGGCTGACATCGGCATAGTCGGCGTGCTTGGCGTCGTCGATGACGACGTTTTCCAGTACGGCGCCGTGCTTGATGGCTTTCCAGATAACCGGTTCGTTCTTCTCGGACAGGTCGATGCACTTGGCATAGCAACCGCCTTCGATGTTGAACACCACACCTTCGCCCCAGCCGTGTTCGTCGTCACCGATCAGGTAACGGCTTTCGTCGGCGGACAGGGTGGTCTTGCCGGTGCCGGACAGGCCGAAGAACAGGGTCACGTCGCCTGCTTCGCCAATGTTGGCGGCGCAGTGCATCGGCAGTACGTCGGAAGCCGGCAGCAGGTAGTTCTGCACCGAGAACATGGCTTTCTTCATTTCACCGGCGTAGCGCATGCCGGCGATCAGCACTTTTTTCTGGGCGAAGTTGAGGATCACGCAACCGTCGGAGTTGGTGCCGTCACGCTCAGGCACGCACTCGAAGTTGGCCACGTTGAGCACTTGCCACTCGTCACGGCCGGCCGGGTTGTACTGGGCCGGGTTGATGAACAGGCAACGACCGAAGAGGTTCTGCCAGGCAGTCTGGGTGGTCATCTTCACGGCCAGGTAGTGGTCTTCGGCAGCCCCTACGTGAACATGGGAAACGAAGTGCTCCTGCGCGTTGTTGAACGCCTCGACGCGCGCCCACAGGGCATCGAACTTGTCGGCCGGGAACTTGCGGTTGATCGGGCCCCAGGCGATGGAATCCTGGGTGGAAGGCTCTTCAACGATGAAACGGTCGACTGGCGAACGGCCGGTACGGTGACCGGTTTCTACGACCAGCGCGCCGGTATCGGCAAGCACGCCTTCACCGCGCTGCAGGGCTTCTTTGACCAGATCGTCAACACTCAGATCGGTGTATACGGCGTTATTGGCTTGCGTCATGAGGTTCCCCGTCGGCCTATGGCCGAGTGCTCCAAACGTTTTGTAGTAGAAAGTTGCGCACTACTACCGCGAAAAAAGTGGGCCGGATTATGCCAGAAAAGCCCAAAAATAGTAGGGCCCTCCCGTCAGAACACCTCTAATCCGACATTTGTCAGGTGATTTACCTGTGCTTAAACGTTTTAGTGGCGGGTGTCGGAAGGCGTGTCGATACCTGCGCCGGCGAACAATTGTGCTACATCGGCAGCGTCGAACAGGTAGCGCTGGTTGCAGAACTGGCAGTCGATCTCGATATTGCCACCGTGTTCCACCACCAGGTTCTGCGCGTCTTCCAGGCCCAGGCTGACCAAGGCGTTACCTGAACGCTCGCGAGAGCAGCTGCAGTGGAAGTGCAGGGTTTGCGCGTCGAACAGGCGCACGGGGTCTTCGTGGTACAGGCGGTGCAGGATGGTTTCGTTGTCCAGGCCCAGCAGTTCTTCGGCTTTCAGGGTATCGGCCAAGGCAATGCAGTGCCGCCAGCTTTCAGCGCGATCTTCGTCGTCCTTGATACGGTCGGCCGGCAGTTGTTGCAGCAACATGCCACGGGCGCGCTGGCCATCGGCGTTGAGCCAAAATTTGGTGCCCACTTGCTGGGACATCACGAAATAGTTGGTGAAGCATTCCGAAAGCGTTTTGCCATCGAGGTCGACGATGCCTTGGTAACGCTGGCCTACGGTGGGGTCAACGGTGAGCGCCAGGACGCCGTTGGGCATCAGGTCGGCCAAGGCGGCGTCCGGGGCAATCTGGTCGGCTTCATAACGGGCCAGGCCACGGATTTCGCGCTCGCTGGAGCACTCGATCATCAGCAGAGGAATCGGCCCTTCGGAACGGGCTTGCAGAATCAGCAAACCGTCGAACTTCATGGTGCCCACCAGCAACGCAGCAGCTGCCATCAGCTCACCGAGCAGTTGCGCGACCGGCTCCGGATAGGGGTGTTTGGCAAGGACTTCGGCGTAGCTGCGCTCCAACGAAACCATTTCGCCGCGGGCGTCGCTCTCGTCGAAGATGAAGCGTTGGGTGAAGTCGGTATCCGGTAGATCAGTCATAGGTCTGGGTATCTGAATTGATGACAAATTGGTTACAAGATTTATAAAATTAAACGCTTTAGCACCATATTGGTGCGGTTCTCTCCTGGAAACAGAGAGCGTCTATAGAGCGAAGAGGGACAGTTTATGAACAATCCGGGTTTGTTCCAAGCCAAGTGGAACCTCCGGCGATGGGCTCTGTGCAATCTACTCGCTATCGGGCTGCTGTGTTTTTGGCTGTGGCCCACGGGGCAGATGCTGTGTGTGATTTTCGACGAGTGGCTGTTTCACCTGCTCAACGACCCGCTGGCGAGCAACGCAACATGGCTGCACGTGTGGGCCGTGGCCAGTTTGCGGCCGTTTGATGCGGTGGTCGGGGTGATCTTGCTGACGCTGCTGATTCGCGGCGACTGGGTGTTCAAAGCCGCGCAGGCACGCCAGGCACTGTTAGGTTTTGTCGGCATTTTGTTGCTGTTGTTGTTCATCCGCATGCTGTTTTCCAAACTCGCGGCGCAGATGGGCTGGCAGCACAGCAGCCCATCGATGGTGATCGGCGGGGCGATTCAAATGAGTGACTATTTCCCGGGGTTGGAGAAGACCTGGGAGTTGAAGGACCGCTCAAGCCAGAGCTTTCCGGGGGATCATGCTTCGGTGCTGTTGATCTGGGCGATGTTCATGACGGTGTTCGCCAAGCGCATCGGCCAGGTGCTGGTGATCTGGGGCCTGGCGCTATTGTTTATGATGCCGCGGCTGGTGGCAGGTGCGCATTGGGGGCAGGACGATTATATCGGCGGGGTCTTGCTGGCGCTGTTGGCGTTGGGCTGGGGGTATTACACGCCGTTTGCCGCGAAGGTGTCGGGGGTTTTGCTACAAGTGACCACGCCGATCTTCGGGTTACTTGGCAAGCTGCCGGTGATCGGTGGATTGAGCGTCGTGCGCACATCCCCTTAACGCTGCCGGCCAAATGTGGGAGGGGGCTTGCTCCCTCCCACATTGGACTGGGGCTCTGCGCAATCAGTCATCATTGCCACTGCCGCGGAACTTGAACAGGTCGCGGCGCTGCTTCTTGCTCGGCTTGCCATCGGTGGTCATCCCCGTGGCGCCCGCCTTGCGCATGGCTGCCGCATTTTCGCGCTTGGCAATGCTGGTTTCGGTTTCGGTGTACAGCGCTTGTGCTTCGGGTGCGCCACGGCGCACGATGGAAAGTGCCTGAACCACGACGGTCTTTTCGTCAAAACCTATCCGAATCTGCAACTCATCACCGACACGTGGCTCTTTGCCCGGTTTACAGCGCTCGCCTCGGTGATGCACCTTGCCACTCTCAATCGCCGCCTTGGCCAAGGCACGTGTTTTAAAGAAACGCGCCGCCCAAAGCCACTTGTCCAGACGGACCTTTTCTTCCTCTTCCTGCTTTTGAGCCACTTGAATTCCTCGCTCTGACAAATGTCGCAACTGTAACGTTGAAACCCTTCGACGCATAAACCTCAAGGCTCACCTAAGATACGCCAGGTAGCACCCTGTTTTCGCGAGGATACGCCGTGACCGACTTTCCCTCTTCACTCACCTCGCCCGACCAGCGTTGCGTAGGCTGCCAACAAAGCGAACCCCTGGGTTTCGATTTTGCGTTCGCCTACCAGCCTATCGTAGACCTTCGGGACCATTCGATTTTTGCCCACGAAGCCTTGGTGCGCGGCACACAAGGCGAAGGGGCGTTGTCGGTGCTGGACCAGGTCAACGACAGCAACCGCTACCGCTTCGACCAGCGCTGCCGCACCCAGGCGATTGCCGGTGCTGCAGCTTTGGGGATGCAAACCCACCTTTCCATCAACTTCATGCCCAACGCCGTGTACCGTCCGGAGTTGTGCATCCGCAGCACCCTGGAGGCGGCGCGCGCGCACAATTTTCCGCTGGATCAACTGATTTTCGAGACACTGGAAAGCGAGCATGTAGATAACTATCGCCATTTGACGAATATTCTGCGTGAATACCGCGAATTCGGCTTCAAGACCGCTATCGATGATTTCGGCGCGGGCTATTCGGGGCTGAATCTGTTGGCTGATTTCCAACCTGACTTGATCAAACTCGACATGGCGCTGATCCGCGATGTCGACCAGGATCGTGTCCGTCAGGTGATCGTCCAGGGGATTGTCACAATCTGTGAGCAGTTGAACGTTACTGTCATCGCCGAAGGCATCGAAAGTGCCGGCGAACGCGACTTTCTGTCTGACTGTGGAATATTTCTGATGCAAGGCTACTGGTTCGCCAAGCCTGCATTCAAAGCCCTGGCCGAGGTTTCACCGAAAGCCTGGGCGAATTGATCGGTTACCCATATTGAAGACATTTGACCATTTGACCGTTGTAGGTCTGCGTGAGTGGGTGGCACTTCCCGACTTGGGAGTGGCAGGCCTGCGCGCAAAGATCGACACCGGTGCCAGCACCTCCAGCCTGCATGCCACCGACATCGAGCCTTTTGAGCGCGACGGGGAGAAGTGGGTACGCTTTACCGCGCACCTGGGCAGCGTGGTGCAACTGCGCCACCGCCGCTGCGAAGCGCCCCTGGTGGCGATGAAAACCATCAAGAGCTCCAATGGCCATGCGCAGGTGCGCTACGTGATCAGCACCACCCTGGCGCTGGGTGATCGGGTATGGCGGGTGGAGTTCACCCTGGCCTGCCGCAAGGCCATGCGTTACCGCCTGTTACTGGGTTCCAAGGCGCTGATTGACGGCCATCTGGTGGTCAATCCCGGCGTCAAGTACGTTCAAGACAAGCCGGTGTTCCCGGTCTCTACTATTTCTGCCCCAGGTGCTGCATGAAGATTGCTGTGCTGTCGCGAAACCCGCGTCTGTATTCCACCCGCCGCCTGGTCGAGGCCGGCACCGAACGCGGCCATGAAATGGTGGTGATCGACACGTTGCGTGCCTATATGAACATTGCCAGCCACAAGCCGCAGATCCACTATCGCGGCAAGCCCCTGGAAGGGTTTGATGCGGTGATCCCGCGTATTGGCGCCTCGGTGACGTTCTATGGCTGCGCAGTGTTGCGCCAGTTCGAAATGATGGGGGTTTTCCCCCTCAATGAATCCGTGGCCATTGCACGCTCGCGGGACAAATTACGCTCGTTGCAACTGCTCTCGCGGCGGGGCATCGGCCTGCCGGTCACCGGCTTTGCCCACTCCCCCGACGACATCCCCGACCTGATCGAAATGGTCAATGGCGCGCCGCTGGTGATCAAGGTGCTCGAAGGCACGCAGGGCATCGGTGTGGTGCTGTGTGAAACCGCGACCGCAGCGGAATCCGTGATCGAGGCGTTCATGGGCCTCAAGCAGAACATCATGGTCCAGGAGTACATCAAGGAGGCCGGCGGTGCGGATATTCGCTGCTTCGTGGTGGGCGACAAGGTGATCGCAGCCATGAAACGCCAAGCCAAGCCTGGGGAGTTTCGCTCCAACCTGCACCGTGGCGGCAGCGCCAGCCTGATCAAGATCACCCCTGAAGAACGAATGACCGCGCTGCGGGCGGCCAAGGTGATGGGGCTGGCCGTAGCGGGGGTCGACATCCTGCGCTCCAACCACGGCCCGCTGGTGATGGAGGTGAACTCGTCGCCGGGCCTGGAAGGAATCGAGACCACCACAGGCAAGGATGTGGCGGGGATCATCATTCAGCATCTGGAGAAGAATGGTGGACCGAATATGACCAGGACCA
Organism: Pseudomonas grimontii; assembly: GCF_007858185.1. Classification (GTDB taxonomy): domain Bacteria; phylum Pseudomonadota; class Gammaproteobacteria; order Pseudomonadales; family Pseudomonadaceae; genus Aquipseudomonas; species Aquipseudomonas grimontii. The sequence goes on along the minus strand of NZ_VFES01000002.1, from coordinate 57,718 downwards.
AAGGCAAGGGTTAGAGACGCGGCTTTAAGCTTCAAGCTATAAGCTGCAAGAAAGGGCAAAAACTGTCTGCTTTTCTCTTGCGGCTTTAAGCTTGAAACTTGCGGCTTTTTCTATACCGCGTCCCTTGGCAGCATCAGCCCAAGCGGCAACCTCACCCGCGCCTCAAGACCACCACCCTCGCGGTTGCGCAGCTCAACATTGCCTCCATGCATCGAAGCAATCCGCCGCACAATCGCCAGCCCCAGGCCAGTACCCTTGCCACCCCGAGCACGGTCGCCACGGGTAAACGGGTTGAAGATACCTTCCAGTTCCGCCGGATCGATCCCCGTACCACGGTCCATCACACTCAGCACCACGTACGGCGCAGCACTGTCGCCAGACACATACGCAGCCACTTCCACATCCGAACCGGCATGGTGCAAAGCGTTGCCGATCAGATTGTTCAGCAGGCGCTTCATCGACACCCGACGCAACGCAAACGGCTGGATCGGCTCAAGGCGCATGCGCACTTGCTCGCCATTCTGGTTATAGGGTGCGACAACCTCACGCACCAGGTCCGTGAGATCAACTTCCTCCACCACCTCGTCACGCCCGTCGCGGATAAACGCCAGGAACTGGTCGAGAATCGCGTCCATGTCTTCGATGTCACGAACCATGTCGTCGGTGAGGTCGCTATGGTTGCCCATCAGCTCCAGGGACAGGCGCAATCGCGTCAATGGCGTGCGCAAGTCATGGGACACCCCCGCCAGCATCAGCTCGCGTTCGCGTCCAGCCTGTTCGACGTCCTCCGCCATCTGGTTAAAGGCGCCATACACCTCGGTCATTTCACTGGGCGTATCGCTGACCGGCAGGCGCACGCTGCGCCCCTGGCCCAATTGGCGGGCGGCAAACACCAGGCGTTTAAGCGGTTGGTTAAGCTGACGAACGAAAATCCACGCGGACGCGGTGGAAAGCAAGCCGATGGCCAGGAACCAGCCCAACACGTTCCAGATCTTCTGCCCCCGCAAAGGATGTGGATACAGCGGAACCTTGATCCAGGCATCGCCCAGGCTCGGCGCCCTCACCCACAGCGCAGGTGAAACATGCATGCGCAATCGCACCTCGGTGTCCTCGCCCAGCTCGGCCTGCATCTGGCGCTGGTAGATCTCGCTGTAAGGCCAATGTTGCTCACCTTCAGGGACGCCGGCCCCGTCAACGCGGGTCAACGTCGACGCCTTGGCTACTTTTTCGCGGTTTTCGGGATCTACCGCCCAGTAACCACGCAGCGTCAGGGCAACACCGTGGCTGTACTGCCGGTCCACCAGCACGTCTTCGTTCATCAACAGATAAACCAGTGTCAGCGCCTTGGAAAACAGAACGACGATGAGCACCAGCCAAAGGGTGCGGGAGAAGAAACTTTGTGGGAACCACAGCGGGGTTTTCATAGATGACAGCTGGACACCTTGCAGGAACGAGCGGCGCTCGCAGAATTGCAGACGCCGGGCATCCCGTCGACCCTCATGGAGTCAAACGCCAGGATGCCCGCCCTGCAAATCATCGATCACTTGGTTGCGGTGCCATCCGGCACAAACACATAGCCCACACCCCAGACCGTCTGGATATACCGAGGCTTGGACGGGTCCGGCTCGATCATCCGGCGCAGACGGGAAATCTGCACGTCGATGGAGCGCTCCAGGGCGTCCCATTCGCGACCACGGGCCAGGTTCATCAGCTTGTCGCGGGTCAGCGGCTGACGTGCGTTCATCACCAGGGCCTTGAGCACGGCGAATTCACCGGTGGTGAGCATGTGCACTTCATCGCCACGCTTGAGCTCGCGGGTCGCCAGCGACAGCTCATAGTCGCCAAAGGTGACGCTTTCGTCTTCGCTGCCCGGCGCGCCCGGTACCGGCGGTGCCTGACGACGCAATACAGCCTTGACCCGCGCCATCAGCTCGTCCGGGTTGAACGGCTTGGCCAGGTAGTCATCAGCGCCCAGCTCGAGGCCCTTGATGCGGCTCAGCTCATCGCCCTTGGCGGTGAGCATGATGATTGGAATCTGGTTGTTCGCGCCGCGCAGGCGCTTGCAGGCGGTGAGGCCGTCTTCGCCGGGCAGCATCAGGTCGAGTACGACCAGGTTGAACACTTCGCGCCCCAGGAGACGGTCCATCTGCTCGGTGTTCGGCACCGCGCGGGCACGATAGCCCTTGGAATTGAAGAACCGCTCCAGCAGGCTGCTCAGCCCCGGATCGTCATCAACGATGAGAATTTTTTCGCCTTCAGCAGTTTGTGCAGTGCTGCTCATTGGATGCTCCTCTTATCTCGGCGCGCATTATGGCGTAGCTGCCGTTATACGCACCGTGTGCATTGTTAGCAGATTTTTCCTCTACTGCCAGCGAACGCGCGCCTTCCAACCACGGGCGCAGTACCCCCCAAGGGCAGAACGCTGGTTATAATGCGGCGCCTTCGTGCAGGGCAACGTCAGATCGTTGCCGTTTACTGCCGGGTTTTTTCACCCGCTTGTCGTGATTTTTTCGATTTCGAGGGTCAATAGGCTGCCTCTTGACCCAGGTAGCGGCGCCAGTCGGGCCGCTCAACCAGCCGCGCAAGGCCTTGTTTTCCGGGCCTGCGGGCTGCTTTTCAGAATTTCAGGTGGTTTTATGGACAGCATCAACAGCCGCATCGCCGAAGAACTCGGTGTACGCCCACAACAGGTCGAAGCGGCCGTCGCTCTACTGGATGAAGGCTCCACGGTGCCCTTCATCGCCCGTTACCGAAAAGAAGTGACCGGCAGCCTCGACGACATCCAACTGCGGCACCTGGAAGAACGCCTGCGCTACCTGCGAGAACTCGACGAACGGCGTATCAGCATCCTCGCCAGCATCGAGGAACAGGGCAAGCTGACGCCTCAGCTTGAACGCGACATCAAGCTCGCCGACACCAAGACCCGCCTCGAAGACCTTTACCTGCCGTATAAACAGAAGCGCCGCACCAAGGGCCAGATCGCCCTGGAAGCCGGCCTGGGCGAACTGGCCGACGGCCTGTTCAACGACCCCTCGCTGACCCCGGACACCGAAGCCGCGCGCTTCGTCAACGCTGAAAAAGGCGTTGCCGACGTCAAGGCCGCCCTCGAAGGCGCCAAGTACATCCTGATGGAGCGCTTCGCCGAAGACGCCAACCTGCTGGAAAAACTGCGCAGCTATCTGAAACAGGAAGCCATCCTCAGCGCCCGCGTCATTGCCGGCAAAGAGGAAGAAGGCGCCAAGTTCCGCGACTACTTCGAACACGACGAGCCGCTGAAAAGCATGCCGTCCCACCGTGCGCTGGCAATTTTCCGCGGCCGCAACGAAGGTATTCTCAGCTCCGCGCTGAAAGTCGGCGACGAACTGCCGGGCACCATGCACCCGTGCGAAGGCATGATCGGGCAACAATTCGGCATCCAGAATCAGAATCGTCCTGCGGACAAGTGGCTCGGTGAAGTCGTGCGCTGGACCTGGAAGGTCAAGCTCTACACCCACCTGGAAACCGACCTGCTCGGCGAGTTGCGCGACGGTGCCGAAACCGAGGCGATCAACGTATTCGCCCACAACCTGCATGACCTGCTGCTGGCCGCGCCGGCCGGCCCGCGCGCTACCTTGGGCCTCGACCCGGGCCTGCGCACCGGCTGCAAGGTTGCCGTGGTCGATGCCACCGGCAAGCTGCTGGACCACGCCACCGTGTACCCACACGTGCCGCACAACAAATGGGACCAGACCCTCGCCATCCTGGCCGCCCTGTGCGCCAAGCACGCAGTGGACCTGATCGCCATCGGCAACGGCACTGCCAGCCGTGAAACCGACAAGTTGGCCGCCGAGCTGATCAAAAAATACCCAGCCATGAAGATGACCAAGGTGATGGTCTCCGAAGCCGGTGCTTCGGTGTACTCGGCATCGGAATTGGCCTCCAAGGAATTCCCGGACCTCGACGTGTCGATCCGTGGTGCGGTGTCCATCGCCCGTCGCCTGCAGGATCCGCTGGCCGAGCTGGTGAAAATCGATCCTAAATCCATTGGCGTCGGCCAGTACCAGCACGACGTGTCGCAGCTGAAACTGGCGCGTGGCCTGGATGCGGTGGTGGAAGACTGCGTAAACGCCGTGGGCGTGGACGTGAACACCGCCTCCGTGGCGCTGCTGGCGCGTATCTCCGGCCTCAATGCCACCCTGGCGCAGAACATCGTCACTCACCGCGACGAAAACGGTGCGTTCAAAACCCGTGCCGCGCTGAAAAAAGTCGCACGCCTGGGTGAAAAAACCTTCGAGCAAGCCGCCGGCTTCCTGCGCGTCATGAACGGCGACAACCCGCTGGATTCGTCCGCCGTTCACCCGGAAGCCTACCCGCTGGTGCAACGCATCGCCGCCGAGACCGACCGCGACATCCGCTCGCTGATCGGTGACGCCGCGTTCCTCAAGCGCCTGGACCCAAAGAAGTACACCGACGAAACCTTCGGCGTGCCGACCATCACCGACATCCTGCAAGAGCTGGAAAAACCTGGCCGCGACCCGCGTCCCGAGTTCAAGACCGCCGAGTTCCAGGACGGCGTCGAAGACCTCAAGGACCTGCAACTGGGCATGATCCTCGAAGGCGTGGTCACCAACGTGACCAACTTCGGCGCGTTTGTGGACATCGGCGTGCATCAGGACGGTTTGGTGCACATCTCTGCGCTTTCGGAGAAGTTCATCAAGGATCCGCGCGAAGCCGTGAAGGCCGGTGATGTGGTCAAGGTCAAGGTCATGGAAGTCGACATCCCGCGCAAACGCGTTGGCCTGTCGATGCGCATGAGCGATACCCCAGGCGAAAAAATCGACGGCGCCCGTGGTGCACGTCCTGGCTCGGCGCCGCGCCAGTCGCAGAACCGCTCTGAAAACAGTCAACCGCGCAAGGAAACCGCCACCGCAGCGCCAAGCAACAACGCCATGGCCTCGCTGTTCGCCAACGCCAAGCAGTTGAAGAAACGCTGATGGAAATCCCCGCCGGTTTGACCCAGAGCGCGTTCAGCGAACTGATCGGCTGCCGCCTGCAACGCCTCGAAGAAGGCGTTGCCGAAGTGGCCCTGACCCTGGAGCCGCACCTGCGCAACCGCGCGGGCAAGCTCCATGGCGGGGCGATTTTCAGTCTGGTGGACATCACCATGGGGCTGGCGTGTTCCAGCGCCCATGGTTTTGATCAGCAGAGCGCGACCATCGAATGCAAGATCAACTACATCCGCGCCGTGGAAGACGGTGATGTGATGTGCACCAGCCGGGTGATCCACGCCGGCCGGCGCACGCTGGTGGTCGAAGCCGATGTGTATCAGGACGAAAGGCTTGTCGCAAAAGCACAGGGCACGTTCGCTGTCCTATAGCTCCACACCCCCGATTTGAGTTAATTTCGGCGCTGCGATAACAGCGTCGGAATTTTCTTGCTGCGCCATAGCCCAATTCATGGAGTGAAGTAGGCTTTTTTAACGCGGGTCAAATCGACTCAAAACCAGGCGATCACGCCAGTTTTAACTTCACCCTTGTAGACCGTCCTGCCCACCCCCATATTGGGGCGACTGACGCGTGAAGGAATCCAACTTGAGCGAACTTCTCAACCGCCGCCTGGCTCTGCTCGGCAAGCGCGAACACCTCTCCCTGCTAGAGCAGTGCTTGCACGGCATCGAGCGTGAATGCCTACGTGTCACCGGTGAGGGTCGCCTGGCGCAAACGCCGCACCCCGAAGCCCTGGGCGCCGCGTTGACCCATGAACAGATCACCACCGACTACTCGGAATCGCTGCTGGAGTTCATCACTCCGGCCCTGCCCAACCCGGCCGATACCCTGAGCAGCCTGGACAAGATCCATCGCTTTGCCTACACCAAGCTCGGCAGTGAATACCTGTGGAGCCCCTCGATGCCGTGCCCGTTGCCGGCCGAGGAAGACATTCCGATTGCCTACTACGGCACCTCCAATATCGGACAGCTCAAGTACGTGTACCGCAAGGGCCTGGCCCTGCGTTACGGCAAGACAATGCAGTGCATCGCCGGCATCCACTACAACTTTTCCCTGCCGGAACAGTTGTGGCCGCTGCTCAAGGAGACTGAAGGCTTCGTCGGCACCGACCGCGATTATCAGTCCACTGCCTATATCGCGCTGATCCGCAACTTCCGCCGCTACAGCTGGCTGCTGATGTACCTGTTCGGTGCCTCGCCGGCCCTGGACGCGGGTTTCCTGCGCGGTCGCTCGCACCAATTGGAAGTGCTCGACGCCGACACCCTGTATCTGCCGTACGCCACCAGCCTGCGCATGAGCGACCTGGGTTACCAGAGCAACGCCCAGGCAGGCCTGACGCCGTGCTACAACGACCTGAGCAGCTACACCGACAGCCTGCGCGAAGCGGTGGCAACGCCCTACGCGCCCTATGTCGAAGTCGGCACCCATAAGGACGGTGAGTGGGTACAGCTCAACACCAACATCCTGCAGATCGAAAACGAGTACTACTCCAATATCCGTCCCAAGCGCGTGACCTACACCGGCGAGCGGCCGATCCAGGCGCTGATGGCCCGCGGCATCCAGTACATCGAAGTGCGCTGCCTGGACATCAACCCGTTCCTGCCGATGGGCATCGACCTGCCGGAGTCGCGTTTCCTCGACGCATTCCTGCTGTATTGCGCGCTGAACGACAGCCCGCTGTTCGCCGACAACGAGTGCGGCAACGCCACCTCCAACTTCCTCAGCGTGGTCAAGGAAGGTCGGCGTCCAGGCCTGCAATTGCAGCGCAAGGGCCAGGCCGTGGACATGAAGGAATGGGCCACCGAGCTGCTGGAGAAGATTGCTCCGTTGGCTGCGCTGCTTGATGAAAGCCATGGCATCACCGAACACAGCCAGGCGCTGGACGCCCAACTGGCCAAGGTCAAGGACCCGTCCCTGACCCCTTCGGCGCAGGTATTGGCGGCGATGGCCGAGCGTAAAGAGAGTTTTGCGCAGTTTTCCCTGCATCAGAGCGAGGTGCATGCCGAGCACTTCCGCCGCGAGCCGTTGCCCGCCGAAGAACAGGCACGCTTTGAGGAACTGGCGCGCAAGTCGCTGGCGCAACAGGCGGAACTGGAGCAGAACGAAGTGGGCGACTTTGATGTGTTTGTCGGGTCGTACCAGGCAAGCATCCTCGCCATCAGCAACTGACTGAAGCCGAACCCGGCTCAAAATGTGGGAGGGGGCTTGCCCCCGATAGCAGAGTGTCAGCCACCCATCAGTGACTGATCTACCGCAATCGGGGGCAAGCCCCCTCCCACATTTGCCTTCATCCAGCTCAAGATTCGCTTCAACCTTTCGCCCATAAGCTAATTCGAAAATGTTATTTATTTTCGGATTCTTAGATCATTTAGTCTCCTCACACGCCGACCCTCGGCCGCTTGATTGAGGAGCTTCCCCTTGAAACGTTTAACCCCACTGCGCCTCCTGGCGGCGTTCTCCCTGGCCGGTGCCAGCCTGTTTGCCCAGGCGGCGGATGTAACCGTCGCTTACCAGACCACCGTAGACCCGGCCAAAGTTGCCCAGGCCGACGGCGCGTACGAAAAAGCCACTAACGCCAAGATCGACTGGCGCAAATTCGACAATGGCGCCGACATCATCGCCGCCATCGCCTCCGGTGACGTGCAGATCGGCTACCTCGGCTCCAGCCCGCTGACCGCTGCGATCACCCGCAAAGTGCCGGTGGAAACCTTCCTGGTTGCCACCCAGATCGGCGGTGCCGAAGCCCTGGTGGCGCGCAACGGTTCGGGGATCAACAGCCCCCAGGACCTGATCGGCAAGAAGGTCGCCGTGCCCTTCGTTTCCACCGGCCACTACAGCCTGTTGGCCGCGCTGAAGCATTGGAACATCGACCCATCGAAAGTGACCATCCTCAACCTCGCCCCGCCAGCGATCATCGCGGCCTGGAAGCGTGGTGACATCGACGCCACTTACGTATGGGACCCGGCCCTGGGCGTGGCCAAGGAAAACGGCAAGGTGCTGATCACCTCCGGCGAGCTGGCCAAGTTCGGTGCGCCGACCTTCGATGCCTGGATCGTGCGTAAGGATTTCGCCGAGAAACACCCGGAAATCGTCACAGCCTTCGCCAAAGTCACCCTGGATGCCTACGCCGCGTACCGCAAAGACCCACAAGCCTGGCTCGCCGACAAAGGCAACGTCGACAAACTGGTGAAACTCTCCGGTGCCAAGGCCAGTGACATCCCACTGCTGCTGCAAGGCAACGTCTACCCGCTGGCCGCTGATCAGGTAACCCTGCTGGGCGCACCGACCACCAAGGCCGTGACCGATACCGCTGCGTTCCTCAAGGAACAAGGCAAGGTCGACGCCGTGCTGCCGGACTACGCCCCTTACGTCAGCGCCAAGTTCATCACCCACTGATCCAGGAGTTCATCGCGATGGCCTTGCTACAACTGGAGCGCATCAGCGCACAGTACCCAGGCGCCACAGAACCGGTACTGTCTGACATTTCACTCGACCTGGGGCCCCAGCAATTGCTGGTGGCCCTCGGCCCGTCCGGCAGTGGCAAGACTTCGCTGTTGAACCTGATAGCCGGCTTTGTCGAACCGTCTGCCGGGCGCATCACCCTCGATGGCGTGCCGGTCAAAGGCCCCAGCGCCGAACGCGGTGTGGTGTTCCAGGACGACGCGCTGCTGCCCTGGCAGGATGTGCTGGCCAACGTCGGTTTCGGCCTGGAACTGGCCGGCGTGCCCAAGGCGCAGCGTGAAGTGCGGGCCCGGGAAATGCTCGCGCTGGTGGACCTCGCCGGCTTCGACAATCGCCGCATCTGGCAGCTCTCCGGCGGCCAGAAGCAACGCGTCGGCCTGGCTCGCGCCTTGGCCGCCGACCCGCGCGTGTTGCTGATGGACGAACCCTTCGGCGCCCTCGATGCCTTCACCCGCGAACAGATGCAGGAACTGTTGCTGCAAGTCTGGCGACGCACGGCCAAGCCGGTGTTCCTGATTACTCATGACATCGAAGAAGCGGTGTTCCTCGCCACCGACCTGATCCTGCTGGCGCCCAACCCGGGGCAGATCGTCGAACGCCTGCATCTGGACTTCGGCCAGCGCTACGCGGCCGGTGAGTCGGCGCGGGCGATCAAGTCCGACCCGCGCTTTATCGAAACCCGTGAGCACGTGCTGGGCAAAGTGTTCTCGCAACGGCAGGTGTCCGCATGAGCAGCTACGAACTTCCCGCCACCGCTACCAAACCGGTGGCGCACGCCGTGATACCGGCGCGGCGCAGCCTGAGCACGCGCTGGATCAGCCTGTTGACCCTGGTCGCCTTGCTGGCCCTCTGGTGGGCCGTCACCGCCAGCGGCCTGATCGAACCGTTGTTCCTGCCACCACCCTCCGCCGTGCTGCAAAAAGGCTGGCTGCTGGCGACCACGGGCTATATGGATTCCACCTTATGGCAGCACCTGGGCGCGAGCCTCAGCCGGATCGGCCTGGGCCTGGGCTTCGCGGTGCTGACCGCCGTGCCGGTGGGGATTGCCATCGGCTCCAACCGCATCGCCCGCGGCATTCTCGACCCACTGATCGAGTTTTACCGACCGATTCCGCCCCTGGCTTATCTGCCGTTGATCGTGATCTGGTGCGGTATCGGCGAGCTGTCCAAGGTGCTGCTGATTTACCTCGCGATCTTCGCCCCGATTGCTATCGCCACCGCGACCGGCGTGCGCACCGTCGACCCGGCCAAGCTGCGTGCGGCGCAGTCGCTGGGCGCCACCCGTGCCCAGCTGATTCGCCATGTGATCCTGCCGAGCGCCCTGCCCGACATCCTCACCGGTGTGCGTATCGGCCTGGGCGTGGGCTGGTCGACCCTGGTCGCCGCCGAACTGATCGCGGCCACCAGCGGCCTGGGTTTCATGGTGCAGTCGGCGGCGCAGTTCCTGGTCACCGATGTGGTGGTGCTGGGGATCCTGGTGATCGCCCTGATCGCCTTCGCCATGGAAATGGGCCTGCGCGCCCTGCAGCGCAAACTGGTGCCTTGGCATGGCCAGGCACACTGAGTGATGAGAACTTAAATTGAGCAACCTGACCGTTACCCCCCTCAGCGTCGCCTTGGGCGCCCAGATCAGCGGCGTCGACATTACCCAACCGCTGAGCGCCGAACACCGCGATGCCATCGAGCAGGCGTTACTCCGCCACTCGGTGTTGTTCTTCCGTGACCAGCCGATCACCCCGCAGCAACAGGCACGGTTCGCGGCGAATTTTGGCGACCTGCATATCCACCCGATCTACCCCAACGTGCCGGAACAGCCCGAAGTGCTGATCCTCGACACCGCCGTCACCGACGTACGCGACAATGCCGTATGGCACACCGATGTGACCTTCCTGCCCACCCCGGCCCTCGGCGCGGTGCTCAGCGCCAAGCTGCTGCCGGCGTTTGGTGGCGATACGCTGTGGGCCAGTGGCATCGCGGCGTATGAGGCGCTGTCCGAACCGCTGAAACGGTTGCTCGATGGGCTGACGGCTACCCACGACTTCACCAAATCCTTTCCGCTGGAACGCTTTGGCAACACCGCCGAAGACTTGGCGCGCTGGGAAGAAACCCGCAAGAAAAACCCACCGCTGTCGCACCCGGTAGTGCGCACGCATCCGGTGAGCGGGCGTAAGTCGCTGTTTGTCAGTGATGGGTTCACTACCAGGATCAATGAGCTGGAACCGGCGGAAAGCGAAGCGATCCTCCAACTGCTGTTCGCCCACGCGACACGCCCGGAATTCACCCTCCGCTGGCGCTGGCAGGAAAACGACGTGGCCTTCTGGGATAACCGCGTGACCCAGCATTACGCGGTGGATGACTACCGGCCGCAGCGGCGGGTGATGCATCGGGCGACGATTCTTGGGGATGTGCCGTTCTAATATCCAACCTCTAGAAAACGATCAGCGGCTGGATAAAAAACCAGTGTCTCACTTCCATAACGAATAAATATGGAGTAAAAATCCGCTTACCGAATAGCGAGTGGTGATTACATGGTCACAAAACAAGAAATCCAAGGGTTCATTCGTGCACAGGTAAATAAAGAATTTTTCGAGGAGCTTGGAGTTTTACTTCCTCAAACCTTCCAAAAAGCCTTGAAAGAAACTCAAGAGCTGCTGATTTATACTCCCCATGAAGATTTGCGAGGGCACTTACGGCATTCGCTAGTCCAGGAGTCCCTGGCCGGAATGAAGCGGTGGAATCCGATAATCAAGTCAACAGATCCGAAGGGGCACAATTATGTGCTGCTTGAGCTCGGTTTACTGAGAATCACGGCGGTGGTGCTTCCTTGGCAGAAAGAAATCCGCGATGCAAAACACCGAAGCGAACTCAAAACGTTAAATGAATCCCTTGCAGACACCCAAATGGACTGGATCGATGGGCTCAAACATACCGTAGCCGAACAATTGATTCATGCGCTTGTCGTAGTCCATGCACCTCCAATTCGCTCAGAGGATCAGTCAGAGCCACGCGCAATCATGATGGCCGTACCGTACTTCAACGGTAAGGGCTTCCACATGAATTGCACATTTGAGGATTTGCTTCAAAGCTACTCTGATAATGAGGCGGTTCAGCAGAAACCAGTTGAGTTGGTGAAATTGCGAGATAAGATGCGCCGCGCCGAAGAAACCGAAGACCAAGCTGATGATAAGCAAAACGCCAAGAGGTAGACCATGAGAACGGGAGTCGCGGGCTTTCAGTCAGAGCGCCTCAAGCAGTTGCGCCTTGCGTTTGGGATGACGCAAACCACTCTCGCCGAGATGGTGGGGCGCGCCTCTGGCAACGTTTCAAAATGGGAGAATGGGCTTCAGGTCCCAGAGGCCGACGCCTTCCAGCGCTTATGCGAAGTTTTCGGGGTCAGCGAAAACTGGCTACTTGAGGAACAGTTCACAACTGGCGAGAACACTCCATTTTTCTTTCGATCGCAGGTCAGCACTACGACCAGCGCACGGGAAATAGCGGAAGTACGCTTGGAGTGGCTTCAAGAAATCTCTTACAAACTGCAAGAAAGCCTTGAATTTATTGAAGTCAATGTGCCGCATTTAGAAGAGCGTAATTGCGAGCTGATTTCTGACGAAGAAATCGAACAGATGGCCAGTAAATGCCGTCAAACCTGGGGACTAGGGATAGCTCCGATCTCCAATGTCGTTCAAGTATTGGAGAGTGCAGGTATTGTCTGTGCTCGGACCACACTCGGGCACCTGAAAATGGATGGCGTTTCGAATTGGTACGAGTTGGACCAACGGCCATATGTTTTACTTGTCGCCGATAAGGCAAACGGGATCAGAAATCGCTTTGATGCGGCCCATGAGCTCGGACATATCGTTCTGCATAGGTACATATCCAAAGAGCAGTACGACGCGAATTACGCACTTCTTGAAACTCAAGCTCATCGATTTGCAAGCGCCTTTTTACTGCCCCCAGAAAGCTTTCTGCGAGAAGTTCGTTGGCCGACACTGGATACGTTGCTAGCTCTGAAACCACGCTGGAAAGTCTCAGTAGCCGCAATGGTGAGGCGTTGTTTAGATCTAGAAATAATCAACGACACCACAACCACCAGACTATGGAAGGCCAGATCTGCCAGAGGATGGGTAAAGGGAGAGCCTATGGACAGCGATTTTGACTTCGAAAAGCCCCAGCTGATCGCGCGAGGAGTGAAAATGCTTGTTGAAAACAACGTGCTTTCGCGATCTCAGTTAAGGCAGGTGCTCGGGTTGCCGCTACACATTCTAGAAAACCTTTGTAGCTTGGACGAAGGTTATTTCAACCTCCCGGACAAGTCGCAGGTAGTAGATATACAGTTGAGAAAGCGATCTGCACGCGAAACTTTTTTCAACGAAACGGCAGAAATACTCGGCTTCCCGAACAAAAAATAGCAAAATCAGCAGCCCGTTCTACTTGCAAGCCCCCCTCTACAGGAAGGGCTTGCTTTCAATGTTATTCAGCGCTGGACGGCTTTTCCCACAAGTTGATTCCACCTTCCTGCGCAAACCGATCGATCTCCGCCAGTTCTTCCGCACTGAAGCTCAGGTTCTTCAACGCCCCGACATTCTCGATGATCTGCTCCGGCCGGCTGGCACCGATCAGCGCGCTGGTTACCCGAGGGTCGCGCAAGGTCCAGGCCAGCGCCAATTGCGCCAGGCTTTGGCCACGGCGCTGGGCGATTTCGTTCAGTGCACGTACGTGGGCGATGTTGGCTTCAGACAGGTGCTTGGCCTGCAACGAACCACCACCCGGGCGGTTGACCCGTGCGTCGGCCGGCACGCCGTTGAGGTACTTGTCGGTGAGCAAACCCTGGGCCAGCGGCGTGAAGGCGATCACTCCGGCGCCGAGTTCTTCGGTGGTGTCCAGCAGGTCTTTTTCCACCCAACGGTTGAGCAGGTTGTAGGCCGGTTGGTGGATCAGCAGCGGCACTTTCCACTCTTTGAGCAGTGCCGCCATTTCGCGGGTTTTCACCCCGGAGTAAGACGAGATACCGATGTACAACGCCTTGCCCTGTTGCACGGCGGTGGCGAGGGCGCTGGCGGTTTCTTCCAGGGGCGTGTCGGCATCAAACCGGTGGGAGTAGAAAATATCCACGTAGTCGACGCCCAGGCGTTGCAGGCTCTGGTCCAGGCTTGCCAGCACGTATTTGCGTGAGCCGCCGCCCTGGCCGTAAGGGCCCGGCCACATGTCCCAACCGGCCTTGCTGGAGATGATCAATTCGTCGCGGTAGTGCTTGAAGTCTTCGCGCAGCAAACGACCGAAGTTGATCTCGGCGCTGCCGTAGGGTGGGCCGTAGTTGTTGGCCAGGTCGAAGTGGTTGATCCCCAGGTCGAACGCGGTGCGCAGCAGGGCGCGCTGGGTGTCGATCGGGGTGCTGTCGCCAAAGTTGTGCCATAGCCCCAGGGACAGTGCCGGCAGCACCAACCCACTGCGGCCTACGCGGCGATACGGGATAGATTCATAGCGGTTTTCGGCAGCAATGTAAGTCATCGAATCCTCTCTTGGACGTAGGCAAATAAGGCCTGGGAATAACGATATTCCCAGGCCTTTTAACCAGCTGAATCGCTTAAGTCTGCCCTTCCGTTTTACAGCAATTTCCTACCAGAGTGGAACGACATAGCTGACATAGAAGCGGTTTTCATCCTGCACGGTGGCACCGGTAATGTCCGGGCTGGCGTGGGCATTTTTCCAGGTCACGCCAAGGCCCTTGAGCGTACCGGTGGGCACTTGGTACGCCACGGCCACGTTACGCTCCCATTCGGTGGTGGTGCCTTGGGCGGTGCGGATGTCATCGCCGTGGGCGTAGGCAGCGGAGAACGTCAGGCCGTTGAGGCCGAGTTTGCCCAAATCATATTTGTACTGCGCCAGCCAGGTACGTTCGCCGGCGTGCTGGAATTTGTTCAGCTGCATGTTGGTCAGCGCCGGGGTGTCGGCACCCGAGCCTGGGCCTTGGCGGGCGTCACCGCTGTTAAGGCCGGAGTCCAGGTACGGGAAGTCGCTGTCGCCGCTGTTTTTCTGGAGGCCCAGGCCGACGGTATGGCCGTCCAGGCTGTAGCTTTCCAGCAGGCTGACGGTGGACTGGTTGATGCGGCCCTTGTTCACGCCGTCGCCGTACAGGCCCGCTGCGGCAAAGTCCTTATCCCCGTCGGCGTTGGCGCCCACACCCAGGCTGCGGAACACGCGCACGTCGGTATCGATCGCCCCCACCGATAAGGCGTCATGGCGCTTGGCGCCGAGGAAGAACTGCTGGTAGTAATCCTCAAGGTTGGAGTACCAGAGGCTGACAGTGGTGTTCTGTATGCCGCTGTAATCCGCACCGCCGAACAGGAAGCGGTCACTTTCTTTGGTCCCGCCGGCGGTGATCATGCCCTGGTCGCCGGTTTCGTTGCGGATCTTGGTCTTGAAAATATCACCGCCGGTGAAGGTGAAGTCGCTGAGGTCCTTGGACACCAGTTGCACACCGGTGTTGGTCTGCTGGTACAGGCGCCCGTCGGTGTTGGCCAGCACCGGGTTATTGCCGTACAGCGTACCGACGCGCAACTCATCCTTGGCAAAGCGCATCTTGAACGTCGGGCTGAGCACGCCGAACTGGTCGGCGGATTTGCCGTTGTCCAGCGGGAACATGCTGCCGGGATAGCGGCCCTGGTGATCCTTGTCGTTGAGGTCGCCACCGGAATCCAGTTTCAAGCCGTAGAACGCCTGCAGATCCAGGCCGAAACCCACCGGCCCCTCGGTGTAGCCCGACTTGAAGTTGAACTCGAAACCCTGGCCCCAATCCCGAATGCTATGGGCCTTGGCATTGCTGCCGACCACGTCACGTCCCTGCTGGTTGAGATAGCGGTTGAGCAGGGTCACGTCGGCGTGGCTGTCATCGATAAAATCCGCCTGGGCAGACAGCATAAAGCTCGCCATGGCGGCTCCCACCACAGGGCTTAAAAACGTCTTCATGGGCACCGGTCTCCGTCACTGTTCTGAAATGAAAGCGTCAAACGCTTCACACAATTACGCAGTGACCAGATGACAGTTACGCGTCAAAACAGCGCCTTGACGGATGAAATTAAGTTTAAGAAAGCCCCGTAGAACGGGGCTTTGCGGGGAGTTGAGCGTCAGCGCACCAAGTGCAGGAACTGCAGGTGGCGCTCGTACTGGTCAAGGATGTCGTTGATGATCTGCTCCTTGGTGTAGCCCACCAGGTCGTAGTCCTGGCTGCCCTCGCTCAAGTGCACTTCCGCCCGGTAGTAGCGACGGTTATTGAGCTGCTTGGAGCCCATGCCACCGCGTGCAAATGAGGGCGTGAAATAGCCGCGCATCTGCACCTGGTAAACGAACGGATGCTCTTCGCCGTGACCGATTTCCAGGCTGACGCTGTCGTTGGACGGGTCGGGCTGGGTGACGACATTGAGGCCTTTTTCGACAAACACCGCCGTCACTTCTTCAATCGCCGGACGCACCGTGGTCTCAAGGAAGCGGTACACCTCATCCCGCGACGGGAAATGCACGGCCTGGCTCAAACGCTGGCGCCAACCGCCGGTGCCTTTGCGTGAGCCCGAGACCGGCGCCAGCGAGTGCAACTGCGCAATCTGCTTTTGTGACTCGAGGTAGAAGGCCTTGTGCAGCCCCCACATCATCAGCAACAGGATCAGCGAGAACGGCAGCGAGGTCAGCACCACCGCCGATTTCAGCGAATCGATACTGCCGGCAAACAACAACGCGCTGGTGATCAGTGCCGTCATCGCGCCCCAGAACACCCGCAGCCATTTCGGCCCGTCTTCGTCGGCGTTGCCGCCCTTGGACGACAGGGTTGAGAGCACCACGGTGCCGGAGTCGGCCGACGTGACGAAGAACACGAAGCTGATAAACACCGTGACCGCGATGACGGTTTTGCTCCACGGGTAGGTTTCCAGCAGCAGGTAGAGGCTCATCGATGGATCATCGATGGCCGACTGACCGAGTGCGGTCATGCCGTGGTTGAGCACTTGGTCGATGGCGCTGTTGCCGAAAATCGACATCCACGCCAGGGTGAAGCCCAGCGGGATCAGCAGCACGCCGAACACGAATTCGCGGATGGTCCGGCCACGGGAAATGCGTGCAATGAACAGGCCCACGAACGGTGACCATGCGATCCACCAGGCCCAGTAGAACACCGTCCAGCCGCCCAGCCAGTCGCTGGGTTTGTCGTAGGCGTACACATCGAAACTCTTGGTCGGCAATGCGCCCAGGTAGTCACCGATGTTCTGGATCAGGGTGTTGAGCAAGTGCTGGGTGGGCCCGGCGAATAACACAAACAGCAGCAGCGCACAGGCCAGCAGCATGTTGATGTCGGACATCACCCGCACACCCTTGTCGACGCCGGCGACGGCGACCAGGATCGCCGCGCCCATCATCAAGGTGATCAAGCCGACCTGGATCCACTGGGTGTGGGCAATGCCGAACAGGTAGTCGAGGCCGGAGTTGAGGTGCAGCACGCCGAAGCCCATGTCGGCACCGAGGCCGAACACCGTGGCAATGATGCCGAAGCCATCCACCGCATAGCCGATAGGGCCATTGATGCGCTTGCCGATCAGCGGGTACAGCGCCGAGCGCAGCGCCAGCGGCAGGTTATGCCGGTAGGCGAAATACGCCAGCGCCATGCCGACAAACGCAAACACGCCCCAGCCGTGCAGGCCCCAGTGCAGGAACAGCACCTGCATGGCCTGGCGTGCAGCGTCGGCATTCATGGCCTCGCCCTGAGGCGGTTGCACCAGGTGCGTCAGCGGTTCGGACACGCAGAAGAAGAACAGCGTGATGCTGATCCCGGCGGCGAACAACATGCCGGCCCAGGACAGGTAACTGAATTCGGGCTCGTCGTGGTCGGCACCGAGTTTTATCTTGCCGTAGCCCGATAGCGCGGTGACCACCACGAAGACCAGATACAGGGTCATCGCCAGCATGTAGTACCAGCCGACCGTGTTGGCCGCCCAGTTTTGCGCCGCCAGCAGCCAGGCACCGGCCTGTTGCGGGATAGCGATGACAGTGATGCCGAACAGCAAGATGAAGGTAGCGGCAAAATAGAACACCGGCGCATTCATGCGCACCAGGCCGCTGGATGGGGTGGACGATGCACTCATGAACGGTGCACCCCGAGGGTGAGGGATGTGGCTGTATAAAACGGACTCAGCAAAGGTAAGCCTCCTGTTGTGAGCGGGCAGCGAACCACCGGGTTTAACTTGAACGAACAGTCAAGTTAAACATGAATAGGCGGTTTGGGACTAATCGCAGGGCTGAGTGGTATGACGGGTGAGCAAAGGAAATCGTTCAGCGACTGCTGAATGAAATACGGCCTCCGTGTGGAATGCCGTCAAAATGTGGGAGGGGCTTGCTCCCGATGGCGGTGGTTCAGCCAGTGCATCTGTGACTGACAGACCGCTATCGGGAGCAAGCCCCCTCCCACAGGTGACCGGTGCAAGCTCTCTACTTCTGCGTCCCATCATCATGCTGCAAATTCGCCTGCGTAATGTTCGCCCCCACCGGCACGCTGCGCGTCAGCCACACGTTACCGCCAATAGTCGAACCCTTGCCGATGGTGATGCGCCCGAGGATCGTCGCCCCGGCATAGATCACCACGTCATCCTCGACAATCGGATGGCGCGCATGGCCCTTCTGCAACTGCCCATCCTCATCCGCGGGGAAGCGCTTGGCCCCCAACGTGACCGCCTGATAGATACGCACCCGCTCGCCGATGATGGCGGTTTCGCCGATCACCACACCCGTCCCGTGGTCGATAAAGAAGCTCGGGCCGATCTGCGCGCCGGGATGGATATCGATACCGGTGGCCGAATGGGCGATTTCCGCGCTGATCCGCGCCAGCAGCGGCAAGCCAGCGCGGTAGAGGTGGTGGGCCAGGCGATGGTGAATCACCGCGAGAATCCCCGGGTAGCACAGCAGTACTTCATCCACACTGCGTGCGGCCGGGTCGCCGTGGTAGGCGGCGAGTACGTCGGTATCCAGCAGGCTGCGCAAGGAAGGCAAGGCCAAGGCAAAATCCTGGATCAGGCGGATGGCATGGGCATCGATCTGGCTGTCATCCTGGCCGCCCTGGCGCGCGGCATAACGCAACTCCAGACGCGCCTGGGCCAGCAAGGCGTTCAGCGCGACGTCGAGGGTATGGCCGACGTAGAAATCTTCACTTTCTTCACGCAAATCCACGGGCCCCAGGCGCATCGGAAACAGCGCACCACACAGGGCTTCGAGAATCTGCGCAACGGCTTCACGGGACGGCAATTCGCGGCCGCCATGCTCGCCGCTCAGGCGACCATTGCGCGTTCGCCACTGGTCACGGGCGCCACGCAACTGGCTGACGATGGTCTGTAATTGCCAATGGCTGGAACGCTCACTCACGGTATTCACTCCTGACGTAATGGCCATCACTTTACGGTATGCACCCTGATCGTCCTTAAGAACCAATGGTGTGATACTAAGAACCATCAGGCATAAGCGATTGACGGTTGCCCGATGAAAAGTGCCTGCCTATAGTCGCTCCATCCCTTAGCCACCGTGCGTAGCCATGATCAAGCAACAGCTCGACCGTTTTAACCGCCTGGAACTGCTGGGCGGCGCCACCGCCCTGGAAAAACTCGAACGGCTGTCGACCTGGTTGGGACGCGACATCTACGTCAAGCGCGATGACACCACGCCACTGGCCATGGGTGGCAACAAGCTGCGCAAACTCGAATACCTGGCAGCCGATGCCATCGCCCAGGGCGCCGATACCCTGGTGACCGCCGGCGCGATCCAGTCCAACCACGTACGCCAGACCGCTGCCCTCGCCGCCAGGCTCGGCCTGGGCTGCGTCGCCCTGCTGGAAAACCCCACTGGCACCGAAGACCCCAACTACCTGGGCAACGGCAACCGCCTGTTGCTGGAGCTGTTCGACGCCAAGGTGGAGTTGGTCGAAAACCTCGACAACGTCGACGACCAACTCAACGCCCTCGCCGATCGCCTGCGCAGCAACGGCAAGAAGCCCTACCTGGTACCCATCGGCGGCTCCAATGCCCTTGGCGCGCTCGGTTATGTGCGCGCCGGGCTGGAGCTGGCCGGGCAGATCGAAGACAGCGGGATCGAATTCGCCGCCGTGGTGCTGGCCTCCGGCAGCGCCGGTACCCACAGTGGCCTGGCCTTGGCATTGAGTGAGGTACTGCCGCAGTTGCCCGTGATCGGCATTACCGTATCGCGCACTGAAGAAGCGCAGTTCCCGAAAGTACAGGGCCTGGCCGAACACACGGCCGAACTGCTCGGCGTGGACATCCCCGACGCCTTCAAGGTGATCCTGTGGGACGAATATTTCGGCCCCCGTTATGGCGAACCGAACGCCGGCACCCTTTCGGCGGTCAAGCTATTGGCGAGCCAGGAAGGCCTGCTGCTGGACCCGGTCTACACTGGCAAGGCCATGGCCGGTTTGCTCGACGGTATCGGGCGTCAGCGCTTTGAAGACGGACCGATTATTTTCCTGCATACCGGTGGGGCGCCGGCGTTGTTTGCCTATGACTCGGTTTTCAACTGAATAAACACGGGCTAAATATGGGAGGGGGCTTGTTCCCACATTAGACCCACCACATATTCATAAATAGAATATCAATTAATATTTATATTATTTTCAAGTCTTAAAACCCGGCTTTATCATCGCGCCGCAGGCGAAGACGCGCTACGCGCTTTAAGGCAGGATACGCCTACTGCGTCACCTGCTTCGCTCAACATAAAAAACACAGGGGCTCTTCATGACTATTTCTGTATTCCGTCGCACGTTGCTGGTTGGCACTTTGGGTCTGGCGCTTGGGGCTGGTTGGCTGGGCCAGGCGGTTGCCGGCGAGCAACTGGGCAACATCAAAAAGGCCGGCGAGATCAAAATCGGCCTGGAAGGCACCTATCCGCCGTTCAGCTTTCAGGATGAGAAAGGCAAACTGGCGGGCTTCGAAGTCGAGCTGTCCGAAGCGCTGGCCAAAGAACTGGGTGTGAAGGTCAAGCTGCAGGCCACCAAATGGGACGGCATTCTGGCGGCATTGGAATCCAAGCGTCTGGATGCAGTGATCAATCAGGTGACCATCTCCGACGAGCGCAAGAAAAAATACGACTTCTCCGAGCCCTACACCGTTTCCGGGATTCAAGCGCTGGTCCTGAAAAAGAACGAAGACAAGCTCAACATCAAATCCGCCACCGACCTGGCCGGTAAAAAGGTGGGTGTGGGCCTGGGCACCAACTACGAGGAGTGGGTAAAAGCCAATGTGCCTACCGCTGATATCCGTACCTACGAAGATGATCCTACCAAGTTCCAGGACCTGCGCATCGGCCGCATCGACGCCATCCTGATCGATCGCCTGGCCGCCTTGGAATATGCCAAGAAAGCCCCAGACACCGTCGCTGCCGGTGCTGCCTTCTCCCGTCAGGAAGCCGGTGTTGCCCTCCGCAAAGGCGAGCCTGAACTGCTTGAGGCGGTGAACAAGGCCCTCGACAAATTGCGCGCTGACGGCACCTTGAAGAAGCTATCGGATAAGTA
Source organism: Pseudomonas grimontii (assembly GCF_007858185.1). Taxonomy (GTDB): domain Bacteria; phylum Pseudomonadota; class Gammaproteobacteria; order Pseudomonadales; family Pseudomonadaceae; genus Aquipseudomonas; species Aquipseudomonas grimontii. The sequence continues at coordinate 36,721 of NZ_VFES01000002.1, read as the reverse complement.
CTTCAACGCTGACGTTACCCAATAATGGAAGCAAAGCTCCAACTCGTCCTGGACTCCACGCCCTTCTTGCTGCAGGGCGTGTACTTCACCGTCATCCTGAGCCTGGGCGGCATGTTTTTCGGCTTTCTGCTGGGCTTCGGCCTGGCACTGATGCGCCTCTCGCGCATCAGGCTGGTGAGCTGGATCGCCCGCGTCTACGTGTCGTTCTTTCGCGGCACGCCGTTGCTGGTACAGCTGTTCGTGATGTATTACGGTTTGCCGCAAGTGGGCATCGAACTGGACCCGATTCCCGCCGCCCTGATCGGCCTCTCGCTGAACATGGCCGCATATATCTGTGAAACCCTGCGTGCCGCCATCAGCTCCATCGAGCGCGGCCAGTGGGAAGCCGCTGCCAGTATCGGCATGACCCGTGTGCAGACCCTGCGCCGGGCGATCCTGCCGCAGGCGATGCGTACGGCACTGCCACCACTGGGCAACAGCTTCACCTCACTAGTGAAGGACACCTCGCTGGCGGCAACCATTCAAGTGCCGGAGCTGCTGCGCCAAGCACAACTGGTGTCTGCACGGACCTTCGAAATGTTTGCCATGTACCTGTCGGCCGCCCTGATCTATTGGGTGCTCATCAGCATCCTGGCGCATTTCCAAAACCGCCTGGAAGACCGGGTCAACCGGCATGACCTGGAGTCTTGAAGCATGATCGTGGTTGAAAAACTGACCAAACAATTCAACGGTCAGGTGGTACTCAACGGCATCGACCTGGAGGTCAAGGAAGGCGAAGTCGTCGCCATCATCGGCCCTAGCGGTTCCGGCAAGACCACCTTCCTGCGCTGCCTGAATTTCCTCGAAGAACCCACCAGCGGCCGTATCAAGGTGGGCGATATCCAGATCGACGGCAGCAAACCGCTCAACCAGCAACAAGGCCTGGTGCGGCGCCTGCGCCAACACGTGGGTTTTGTGTTCCAGAACTTCAACCTGTTCCCCCACCGCACGGCACTGGAAAACGTCATCGAAGGGCCGACCGTGGTCAAGAAGATGCCGCGCGAAGAGGCTATCGCCCTGGGGCGCAAGTTGCTGGCCAGGGTCGGCCTGGCCGGCAAGGAAGACGCCTACCCACGGCGCCTTTCCGGCGGCCAGCAACAACGCGTGGCGATTGCCCGCGCACTGGCCATGGAACCGGAGGTGATCCTGTTCGACGAACCCACCTCGGCGCTGGACCCGGAGTTGGTCGGCGAAGTGCTGGCAACCATCCGCAGCCTCGCCGAAGAAAACCGCACCATGGTCATCGTCACCCACGAAATGAGCTTTGCCCGCGATGTCGCCAACCGGGTGATCTTCTTCGACAAGGGCGTGATCGTGGAGCAAGGCGACGCCAAGGCGTTGTTCGCCAACCCCAAGGAAGAGCGCACCCGGCAGTTCCTGAGCAAGTTCCTCGCCCACTGATGTGGCGAGGGAGATTGCTCCCTCACCACAAAATCTGCTCCTACAGGAAATCCTCGCCATCCACGCGTAATCCCCCCGCCTCCCCGATCCAAAAATCCCCCACCCAGTCAGACCCTTCTGAATATCTGCGAACCCGCCGTTTAGCCCTTTGCCGCCATTGACGCTCCCCGGCCAACCCTCTTATCTAGCGTCCAGAGGATTGGATCCTATCCCGGCTACTCACTGAATCGTTCCTTTCAGCCCACCTGCGCACCCGCGCCGCAGGGCTGGAACGATTGCTGCTGGCTGCATCAAGGAGATTACTTATGACGCGCACTGCAACCCCGGCCCTGCTCACGGCCCCAACCTTGCCCCAGGCTAACCGGCACGGCATCAACGCACTGGCGGCTAGCCAGCTGCAGGTGGACATCGCGCCTTACCCCGGCATGGATGAGGGCGACTTGATCGAACTGTTCTGGAACAACTGCTTTGCCGCCTCTCGGAGGGTGAGCGCATGCAAGGTCGGCATGCAGATCCATCTACGGGTGCCGGAAAGTTTTGTGCAGGACGGCCTGGCACAGGTGCATTACCAGGTCATGCAAGTTGGTCGCGCGCCTTTGCGCTCGGCCGTGACCGGGGTGCGTGTAAAGACCCGATACCCTGGCGGCCAGCCCTCCCTCCTGTACAACGACGAAAACCACAACCTCGCCCCCGTCGGTTTGCCCGAAACCATCCGTCGCCATGGTGTCAACGGTCGCCAGGTACGACGTGGCATTCCGCTGACCATCGCGCCCTACCTGAACATGTCCAGCGGCGACGCCATCACCCTGCGCTGGGGTGACGTACGCATGGACCTGCCGAAGATCCAGGCCAAGACAGTCGGCCAGGCGGTGCACGTATGGGTACCGTCGGCGGTGATTGTCGAGGCAGGTGACGACAGCCGCCTGGAGGTGACGTACTGCATTCTCGATCGCGTCGGCAACAATTCCCGCTGGGCGCCCACGCGCACATTACGCATTGCCGACTGTGCGCCAGGCCATCCGGCCGGGACCGCGCGGGTCTATCAACCGCGCCCCCTCGGCTCCCCCTGTGAACCGGGGTGACAGACCTTCTATGCATATTCCCAAAAGTTAGTTTATTTAAATATTTAACGCGCTTAGGGTATATACACCGGACCACCGGACATCTCTGATTTTTCTGTTTTTATTTCATTGAATGCGAGGTCGGTATGGTCAGAATTACCCCGGTGCATAACGCCAGGGCATTACGTGCAGCCAAGGAGCGGCGCTGATGTCTAACTTGGCTCTAACACCCCCCCAGAGTGATCTGGACGTTGCTCCCCTGCTGTTGCCGGCCACCGTGCTGCGCAACGATGCAGAGGCGCTGAAGGCTGCCCACGAGCTGGCCCAAGCCGCACGCCCGCAAGCCGCCAAGCGTGACCAGCAACGCAAGCTGCCGTGGGCGCAGATCGAACAATTCACCCGCAGTGGGCTGGGCAGCATTTCCATTCCTCGCGAATACGGCGGCCCACAGGTCTCATTCGTGACCCTGGCCGAAGTCTTCGCGATCATCAGCGCGGCAGACCCGGCCCTCGGGCAGATCCCCCAGAACCATTTCGGCATCCTGCACCTGTTGCAGGGCGCCGCCACCGAGCGCCAGAAAGAGCAGCTGTTCCAGAGCGTCCTCGACGGCTGGCGCATCGGCAATGGCGGCCCGGAACGCGGCACCAAAAACACCCTGGAGCTCAAGGCGCGCATCACTGCCCACGGTGACGGTTACGTAATCAACGGCCAGAAGTTCTATTCAACCGGCGCGCTGTTTGCCCACTGGGTGGCGGTGAAGGCGCTGAACGACGACGGCAAGCAGGTCATGGCGTTTGTGCGCCGTGGCACCGAAGGGCTGCGCATCGTGGATGACTGGTCGGGCTTCGGCCAACGCACCACCGCCAGCGGTACCGTGCTGCTGGACCGCGTGCCAGTGGACGCCGAACTGGTCGTTGAAAACTGGCGCATCGGCGAAAGCCCGACTATCCAGGGCGCCGTTTCGCAACTGATCCAGGCCGCCATTGACGCCGGCATCGCCCGTGGCGCGCTGGACGACACCATCGCCTTTGTGCGTGAGCGTTCACGCCCGTGGATCGACGCCAAGGTCGAGCGCGCCAGCGATGACCTCTACGTGATCGCCGATATCGGCAAGCTGAAGATCGAACTGCACGCCGCCGAAGCGCTGTTGCGCAAGGCCGGGCAAGTGCTGGACCAGGTCAGCGCCGCGCCGATCACCGCACAGTCCGCCGCGCGTGCGTCGATTGCCGTGGCCGAGGCGAAAGTGCTCACCACCGAAGTGTCATTGCTGGTCAGCGAAAAGCTCTTCGAACTGGCCGGCAGCCGCGCCACCCTCGCCGAATTCAACCTCGACCGCCATTGGCGCAACGCCCGGGTGCACACCCTGCACGACCCGGTGCGCTGGAAGTATCACGCCGTCGGCGCCTATCGCTTGAACGGCACGTTGCCGGCTCGCCACTCCTGGATTTAACCGACCAGACCTCTGGAGAAACTCATGACCCTTTCTCACCGTGTCGCGGTTATCACCAGCGACGAACAAGCCCTTATTGTCGCCAGCGACCTGGCCGAAGACTTCCGCCGAGACAGTGCCCAGCGCGACCGCGAACGCCGCCTGCCGCTGCCCGAACTGGACGTGTTCTCGCGCTCCGGCCTGTGGGGCATCAGCGTGCCCAAGGCATACGGCGGCGCAGGTGTGTCCAACGTCACCCTGGCCAAGGTCATTGCCCTCATCGCCCAGGCGGATGCCTCCCTGGGCCAGATTCCGCAAAACCATTTCTACGCCCTCGAAGTGCTGCGCGTGAATGGCAGCCCTGAACAGCAACGACGCCTGTACGCCGAAGTGCTCGCCGGGCAGCGTTTCGGCAATGCCCTGGCGGAACTGGGCACCAAGACCGCCCACGACCGCGTCACCCAACTGACCCGCGACGGCGACGGCTTCCGTATCACCGGCCGCAAGTTCTACGCCACCGGCGCGATCTATGCGCAACGCATCCCCACCTCGGTGGTGGATGAACACGGCATCCAGCAACTGGCCTTCGTGCCCCGCGACAGCGAAGGCCTGAGCGTGATCGACGACTGGAGCGGCTTTGGCCAGCGCACCACCGGCAGCGGCTCGGTGGTGTTCGACAACGTGTGGGTCGCCGCCCACGACGTGATCCCGTTCCAGAGCGCTTTCGAGCGCCCGACCACTGTCGGCCCGCTGGCGCAGATTCTTCACGCCGCCATCGACACCGGCATCGCCCGCGCCGCCTTTGAAGATGCGCTGCACTTTGTGCGCACCAAAACCCGCCCGTGGATCGATTCCGGCAACGACAAAGCCACCGAAGACCCGCTGACCCTGAAGAGCTTCGGCCACCTGAGCATCCGCCTGCACGCCGCCGAGGCACTGCTGGAACGTGCAGGCGAATTCCTCGACCGCGCCCAGGCCGACAGCAACGCCGACACCGTGGCGACTGCGTCGATTGCCGTGGCCGAAGTGCGCGCCTTGAGCACCGAGGTTTCCCTGGCCGCCGGCAGCACCTTGTTCGAACTGGCCGGCAGCCAGGCCACCCTGGCCGAGCACGGCCTCGACCGCCACTGGCGCAACGCCCGCGTGCACACCCTGCACGACCCGGTGCGCTGGAAGTACCACGCCGTGGGTAATTACTACCTCAACGATGAAAACCCGCCACTGCGGGGGACGATCTGATGGCGCTGCCTTTGAAAGCGAGAAAAAAGATCCTGCTCAATGCCTTCAACATGAACTGCATCGGGCATATCAACCACGGCATGTGGACCCATCCACGGGACACGTCCACCCAGTACAAAAGCATCGAGTACTGGACCGACCTGGCGCAAACCCTGGAGCGCGGGTTGTTCGACGGTTTGTTCATCGCCGACATCGTCGGCGTGTACGACGTGTACCAGAGCTCGATTGATGTACCGCTCAAGGAGTCGATCCAACTGCCGGTCAATGACCCGCTGCTGCTGGTCTCGGCGATGGCCGCCGTGACCAAGAACCTCGGCTTCGGCCTGACCGCCAACCTCACCTATGAACCGCCGTATCTGTTCGCCCGGCGCATGTCCACGCTCGATCACCTGAGCCGTGGCCGGGTGGGCTGGAACATCGTCACCGGCTACCTCGACAGTGCCGCCAAGGCCATGGGCCTCACCGAACAGGTCGAGCATGACCGGCGCTACGACCAGGCCGATGAATACCTGGAGGTGCTCTACAAACTCTGGGAAGGCAGCTGGGAAGACGACGCGGTGCTCAACGATCCGCAGGCGCGGGTCTACGCGCAGCCGGGCAAGGTGCACAAGGTCGAACATCGCGGCGAGTTTTATCAAGTGGAGGGTTATCACCTGTGCGAGCCGTCGCCGCAGCGTACGCCGGTGCTGTTCCAGGCCGGCAGTTCGGACCGTGGCTTGCTGTTCGCCGGGCGCCATGCCGAGTGCGTGTTTATCAGCGGGCAGAACAAGGCGGCGACCAAGGTGCAGGTGGACAAGGTGCGCGCCAGCGCGGTCGAGGCTGGGCGCAACCCGCAAGACATCAAGGTGTTCATGGGCCTCAACGTGATCGTCGGCGCCACCGAGGAGCTGGCCTGGGCCAAGCATGCCGAGTACCTGAGCTATGCCAGCGCGGAAGCCGGCGTGGCGCACTTCTCGGCGTCCACCGCGATTGATTTTTCCCAATACGAAATCGACGAGCCGATCCAGTACGTGAAAAGCAACGCGATCCAGTCGGCCACCAAGAACCTGCAAAACAACGACTGGACCCGGCGCAAATTACTCGAGCAGCACGCCCTCGGTGGGCGCTATATCACCCTGGTCGGCTCGCCCGAACAGGTCGCTGACGCGCTGGAATCCTGGATCAGCGAAACCGGCCTGGATGGCTTCAACCTGACGCGCATTGTCACGCCGGAAAGCTATGTGGATTTTATCGACCTGGTGGTGCCGGAGTTGCAGAAGCGGGGGTCGTACAAGACCGAATATGAGAGCGGCACGCTACGGGAAAAAGTCTTCCACGGCAGTGCTCGCCTACCTGAACAACACACCGGTTCCACCTACCGCCACTGATTGAAAAATGTGGGAGGGGGCTTGCTCCCGATAGCGGTGTATCAGTCATCGGATTGGTTTGCTGACACTCCGCTATCGGGAGCAAGCCCCCTCCCACAGTGGATCTCCACTGTTTGTACCAATACCTTATGACTGGAAATCGACCATGAAAAAAACACTGCTCTCCCACCCAGTCAAAGCACTGGCCCTGGCCTTCGGGTTGTTCAGCTCGGCGGTGTTCGCCGCCGATGCACCGCTGAAAATCGGCACCACCGCCGCCTTCGCGATTCCCCTGGAAGCCGCGGTGGCAGAAGCCGGCAAGCAAGGCCTGAACGTCGAGCTGGTGGAATTCACCGACTGGATCGCGCCCAACGTCAGCCTGGCCGCCGGCGATATTGACGTGAACTACTTCCAGCACATCCCGTTCCTGGAAAACGCCAAGGCCGCCGCCGGTTTTGACCTGGTGCCGTACGCGCCGGGCATCATCAACAACGTCGGCCTGTATTCGAAGAAATACAAAAGCATCAACGACCTGCCCCAGGGCGCCAGCGTGGCGATTGCCAATGACCCGATCAACAGCGGTCGCGGCCTGCAACTGCTGGCCAAGGCCGGCTTGATCACCCTCAAGCCGGGCGTGGGCTACAAGGCCACCGAAGAAGACATCGTGACCAACCCGAAAAAGATCAAGATCCTGCAAGTCGAGGCCGTGCAGCTGGTGCGCGCCTATGACGATGCGGACCTGGTGCAGGGCTACCCGGCGTACATCCGCCTGTCCAAGACCTTCGATGCCGAGTCGGCGCTGCTGTTCGACGGCCTCGACCACCCGGAATACGTGATCCAGTTCGTGATCCAGCCCAAGAGCAAAACCGACCCGCGCGTGATCAAGTTCGTCGACATCTACCAGCACTCTCCGGTGGTGCGCGCGGCGTTGGATAAATCCCTTGGCAAGTTGTACCAAGTCGGTTGGGAAGACAAAAAATGACCGCCGCCCACGCTCAACTGCGCGACCCGGGGTCACCGCCCAGGGACGCCGAGCAGACAGAACTGCATCCGGACCTGAACCGCGCGCACGTGCGCTTTATCAACCTGGGCAAGACCTACGACGGCAGCGTGCAGGCCTTGCAGGGCATCGACCTGGCGATCCAGCGCGGTGAGGTGTTCGGCATTATCGGCCGCAGCGGTGCCGGCAAATCCTCGCTGATCCGCACCATCAACCGGCTGGAGCAGCCCAGCAGCGGGCGCGTGCTGATCGATCAGGTGGACATCGGCGAGTTCGACGAAGACCGCCTGGTGGCGCTGCGTCGGCGTATCGGCATGATCTTCCAGCACTTCAACCTGATGTCGGCCAAGACCGTGTGGCAGAACGTCGAATTGCCGCTGAAAGTCGCCGGCGTGCCCAAGCCCCAGCGTGAGCAAAAAGTGCGCGAGCTGCTGGAATTGGTCGGCTTGCAGGACAAGCACACGGCCTACCCGGCGCAGCTGTCCGGCGGGCAGAAACAGCGCGTCGGCATCGCCCGTTCGCTGGTGCACGACCCGCAGATCCTGCTGTGCGATGAAGCCACCTCGGCCCTTGACCCGGAGACCACCCAGTCGATCCTCGGCCTGCTGCGCGAGATCAACCGGCGCCTGGGCCTGACCATCGTCTTGATCACCCATGAGATGGCCGTGATCCGCGACATCTGCGACCGCGTGGTGGTGCTGGAACACGGGCGCATCGTCGAGCAAGGCCCGGTGTGGCAAGTGTTCGGCAACCCGCAACACGAGGTCAGCAAGACCCTGCTGGCGCCGCTGCAACATGGGCTGCCGGAGGAACTGCAAAGCCGTTTGCACACCCAGCCTGAATCGCCCGACGCCGCGGTGGTGCTGCGCTTGCAGTTCACCGGCAGTGCCAGCGATGAGCCGGACCTGGCCGCGCTGTTCAGCGCCCTCGGCGGGCGCGTGCGTCTGCTGCAGGGCGGAGTCGAACGGATTCAGGGGCATGCCTTGGGGCAACTGCTGCTGGCGGTGAATGGCTCATCTCACGACACCGAAGAACTGCGCAACCGCGCCGCGAACTGGGCACAACAGGTGGAGGTACTGGGCTATGTGGTTTGATCGTTTAGTGCAGGGCGCCATCGACACCTTGTTGATGGTCGGCGTGTCATCGCTGATCGCCTTGCTGGTGGGGATTCCGCTGGCGGTGTTTCTGGTGACCAGCGACAAGGGCGGCATCTACCAGGCGCCGGCGCTGAACCGGGTGCTGGGGGCGTTCGTCAATCTGTTCCGCTCGATTCCGTTCCTGATCCTGATGGTGGCGCTGATCCCGTTCACGCGACTGGTCGTCGGTACCACCTACGGTGTGTGGGCGGCGGTCGTACCGCTGACCATCGCCGCGACACCGTTCTTCGCGAGGATCGCCGAAGTGAGTTTGCGCGAGGTCGACCATGGCCTGATCGAAGCCGCCCAGGCCATGGGCTGCCGGCGCTGGCACATCATCTGGCATGTGCTGCTGCCGGAAGCGCTGCCGGGGATTGTCGGCGGGTTCACCATCACCCTGGTGACCATGATCAACTCGTCGGCCATGGCCGGGGCAATTGGTGCGGGAGGCTTGGGCGACATTGCCTATCGCTACGGCTACCAGCGTTTCGACACGCAGATCATGCTCACGGTAATTGTGCTGCTGGTGATTCTGGTGGCAGTGATCCAGTTGGGTGGTGATCGGTTGGCGCGGGTGCTGAATAAGCGCTGAAAGCTGGGGCTGCTGCGCAGCCCAACGCGGGGCAAGCCCGCTCGCCACAAGGTATAGTCGGGGCATCTCAATACCCGGTATTGCCCACCATGCCCCTCAAGCCCGACGACCTCGACCAGATCACCTCCACCACCCTCGGCCACTACAACAAGGTGGCCGAGGACTTCCGTGAAGGCACCCGCGATCACGATGTGAGCCAGAACATCGACGCGCTGCTGCGGCATATCCAGGGCTCGGCGCCCTTTACCGTGCTGGATTTCGGCTGCGGGCCGGGACGGGATTTGCAGGCCTTTACGCGCATGGGGCATATCGCCGTCGGCCTGGATGGCTCCGAGCGGTTTGCACAGATGGCGCGCGAGGACAGCGGCTGCGAGGTGTTGCAGCAGGACTTCCTCAAGCTGGATTTACCCGCCGAACGCTTTGACGGGATCTTTGCCAACGCGGTGCTGTTTCATATTCCCAAGCAGGAACTGCCGCGTGTGCTCAAGCAACTGCATGGGGCGCTGAAGCCCGGCGGTGTGCTGTTCAGTTCCAATCCACGGGGTGAGAACCAGGAAGGCTGGAATGGGCCGCGGTATGGCTCCTATCACGACCTGGCGGCGTGGCAGGCATTGCTGACGACGGCGGGGTTTGAAGAGTTGGAGCATTACTTCCGGCCGGCGGGATTGCCTCGGGAACAGCAGCCTTGGTTGGCCAGCGTTTGGCGCAAGGCTTGAGTCAGGGCAAGCCCACTCCCACATTTGGAATGCATTCCCCTGTGGGAGCCGGGCTTGCCCCCGATGACGGACTGATGGACGCCACTACTCCACCTGATACGCCACCGATTTCTCATCCACCACCGCTGTCACACTCCTTGCCGCAAAGCCCTCTCTCGACCCCGTGGAAAAATTCGCCACCAACCGCGTGCCATCGGCAAAGGTGGTTTCCTGCACCTGTCGATCCGCCGTCAGCCAGCGAAACCCGGTCATCGCCTGGGTGGCCAGGCGCTCATGCAGCGGTCGAAAAAATCGGTCCTGGCGCAGGATCAGCGGCAGCCGCGCCTTGAGCGTCGCAGCACTCAGGTGATACAGCGGCGGCACGTTGTAGAGCAGTTGGGCCAGCTCGTTCTCGGCGCGCACATTGCTCAGTTTGAGGCTGTCGAACAGCCAGTGATGAGTGGTGATCACCGAGCCGTGGAACACCGCCTGATACAGCGGCAGGCGCAGCGTCGGGTCGAAGTAAAGCGTACGGAACGGCTCGTTCAGCGGCACCGACTTGAAGAACACCGCCGGTTGCTCCGGCGGGTACCAGTTGCCCACGTAGTAGGGCGACTGTTTGTCCTGGGTCATGTTGCGATCACCCCAGCCCAGCACCGGGGTTTGCATGCCATGGGCGAATAAAATGCCCTGGGCGGTAATCGCGTTGCCGTCTTCGGAGCCTGTCGGCACTTGCAGCGTGGTATTCAACCAACGGGACGCATCGATATTGCCTTCGGCGTTTTGCGCCTGGGTCATCGGGGCGCTGTCGCGGTAACTGTCGAGCACCATGCTGGTGGCATAAGCATCGAGAAACCAGGCATTGAAGCCGGCCCTGGCCTGCACGGCTTTCACCCGCGCTTCCAGCAGAGGCCGCACACAGCGCGGGTCGGTGTAGTGGCCGGACTGCTGGAAGCCGGTCTTGAGTGTGCCGTCCTTCAACACGATGGCGCAGTCGCGGTAGGCCCGGCTGCCCAGGTGGGCGGTGGTCCAGTCGGGGTTTTCGGTGGCGGACAACGCGGTTTGATAGGAATCGTAGGGCGCCATCAGGTAGCCGGCGTCGACACCGGCGCGGATGGTTTCGGGGTGCCAAAGGCCGCCTTCCCAGCCTTCGCCCAGGGTCAGCATCAAGCGTGGCAACCCGGCGTCGCGCAGCGCTTGTACCGTCTGGCTGCCCCAGGTTTCGGGGTTATCGCCGAGGGCACCGGCGAAGTCCATGGCCAGTTCGCGACGCAATTCACCGTAGCGGGCGGCAAGACGGGTCATATCGGGCTCGGCCACCTGCCAACTCTGCCGGGCCTTCCTATTGATCGCGGCGTTGAGGCCGCGCAACAGCACGCTTTGCTCGTAGCGATTCAACCTGCGGGGCTGCGCCAGCACTTGTGCGGAGTCCTTGTCCAACAGGCCTTTGAGCTCATGGGCGCGCAAGCGCGTGAGCAACAGCGGCCAATCACGCACGTCCTCCGGCGCCAGCAGGTCATTGCCCCACAGGTAGACATGGCTGGCGCCCAGCAGCTTTTCAGCCCCCGGGGTTTGCCGCAGCTTGTCTGCCAGGGGTTCATAGCGGCCCTGCTCGACCAGCCATTGGCGATAGCGCTTGGCGCCGGCCAGCGGATCGCTTTCGCCCAGGTGCAACAACAGGGTCATGGGTGCGGCAGGTGCGAGCGAGGTGAACGCATGGGCCAACGACAACGCCTGGCCCTGCCAGCGCAGGCGGTTGTTATAGGGATTGGTCAGCAACCAGTTCAGGGTGAAGGCACCGTGATCGACACCCCACAGCGGCAGGCTGAGGTCCTGGGTGGTGTTGATGTCGCCCTGCTCCACCAGGAAAGCGTTCCACAGGGCATTGCCGGTCGACACGTAATGCCCTTCGGCCAACGGCCACATCAACCCCTTGCCCAGGGCGCTCGCCGGCTGCACAAGGATCGGCAGTTCACCGGCTTCCCGCGCGGTGATCGACAGCATAAGGTCGCGCTGCTCAAGGCTGGCACTTACACGATAGGCACCGTCATCCCATTGCCAACTGACCTGTTGAGCGTTTTGTGCAAGTTGACTGACGGCACGGGCCGATACGCCGTTGGAGGCGTGTACCTGCGGCTGGCCGCTGGGGGTCACGCGGATGGCGAGGGTGGCCGGGTCGAGTTCGACTCGCCACAGCGGGTTTTCCAAGACGGTGCCGGCAAAGGCCATGGGCGACAGGAAGCAGCAGATCAGCAAGGTATGACGCAGACGGTTCATGGCAGGCGACCGTTGAGAGGTGGAGGCCGGAGGGTAAAGCACTCTGCGGGTGGCCAGGGCAACACCCGTCGCTTCCGGAAGTTTCCCACGTCTCAAATGCCCAGCTGAGATCAAATTGTGGGAGGGGCGGTGCGACGATTCGACTTGCTCCCTCCCACATTTTTAACCGTGTTCTTCCTGTTGCTCGTGCTTTGGTTCGCGGATCTTGTACCAGGCCACATACAGCGCCGGCAGGAACAACAGCGTCAGCAAGGTGGCGATGATGATGCCGCCAATCATCGCGTAGGCCATCGGCCCCCAGAACACTTCGCGGGCAATCGGGATCATGCCCAGGCTCGCCGCAGCCGCCGTGAGCAGGATCGGCCGACGCCGATGCTCGGTGGCTTCCACCACCGCGTCCCACGGCATGTAGCCGGCCACTTCATATTCATGGATCTGCGTCACCAGGATCACCGAGTTGCGGATGATGATGCCGATCAGCGCCAGGATGCCGAGGATCGCCACAAAGCCCATGGGCGTGCCCGTGGGGATCAAGGCCAGCACCACGCCGATCAGCCCCAGCGGCGCGACACTGGCCACCAGGAACATCTTCTGCACGCTGTGCAGCTGGATCATCAGGAACGTCGCCATGAGGAACAGCATCAACGGCACCACGCTGGCAATCGGGCCCTGGGCCTTGCCGCTTTCTTCCACGGTGCCGCCCGTGGCGACCGTGTAGCCCACCGGCAGGCCGGCGCTGAATGTGTCGATCTCCGGCTGGAGCTGCTTGACCAGGTCGGTCGGCTGCATCTCATCGCGTACCGACGCTTTAATGGTGATGGTCGGCTTGCGGTCGCGACGCCACACCAGCGGCTGCTCCAGCTCATAGCGCACGGTGGCGAAGGCCAGCAGCGGAATCGAGGCGCCGTTGGGGGTGACGATCTGCAGGTTCTGCAAGGTTTCCGGCGTACCGCGCTCGGCGTCTTCAGCGCGGCCGACCACGTTGATCAGGTAGATGTCGTCGTGCACCTGGGTCACCGACGCACCGCTGACCACGCTGTTCATCAGTTGCGCCACGTCTTCGGAGGACAGCCCGAGCTGGCGCGCCTTGTCCTGGGCAATGTCGATGCGCAGCACTTTGCCTGGCTCGTTCCAGTCGTAGATGATCTCGCCCAGGTGGGTGTTTTTATCCAGCAGGGTCGCCAGTTCGATGGCGTGCTTGCGTACCTGATCGGTGTCTTTTCCGGACACCCGGTACTGGATCGGTCGCCCCACCGGCGGGCCCATTTCCAGTGGCTGCACAAAGCTGCCGATACCCACGAAGTCATCACGCAGGCGCTTTTGCAGGCGCGCAATCAAGGCACCGCGCTCTTCCAGGCCTTTGCTGACAATCACCAACTGCGCGTAATACGGGTTTTCCAGTTGCTGGTCGAGGGGCAAGTAGAAACGGATCGCGCCCTGGCCGATATAGGTGCTCCAGCGCGTAATGTCCGGGTCGTCCTTGATGATCGCTTCGAGGCGGTCGACGGCCTTGCGGGTTTCGTTGATCGAGGCGTTTTGCGGCAGGTTGAGGTCGACAAGGATTTCCGGACGGTCCGACGACGGGAAGAACTGGTTCTGCACAAACTGCATGGAGAACACCGACGCCACAAACAGGCCCACGGTGATACCGATGGCCCACCAACGGTTGCGCATGGCCCACAGCATGCCGCCATTGAACGCGCGGCCGATGCGCCCCGGCTCGGCGCTGTGGGGTTTCACCTTGGCACTGAGGATATGCACGCCGATCACCGGCGCAAACAGCACCGCCACCACCCACGACACCAGCATCGCCACGGCAATCACCGCGAACAGGGTGAAGGTGTACTCGCCTGCCGAACTGGCGTTGAGACCTATCGGCACAAACCCGGCAACGGTCACCAGTGTGCCGGTAAGCATCGGAAAGGCGGTCGAGGTGTAGGCGTAGGTCGCCGCCTGCTCCTTGGTTTCGCCTTTTTCCAGGCGCGTGATCATCATCTCCACGGTGATCATCGCGTCGTCCACCAACAGGCCAAGGGCGATGATCAACGCACCGAGCGACACACGCTGCATGGTGATGCCGCTGTACTCCATGAACACGAACACCAGCGCCAGCACCAACGGAATCGAGCACGCCACCACCAGCCCAGCGCGCATGCCGAGGCTGATAAAGCTCACCACCAGCACGATGATCACCGCTTCGAACAGCGCGCTGGTGAAGCCGCCGACGGCCTCTTCCACCACTTCGGCCTGGTCGGAGACCTTATGCACACCGACGCCCACCGGCAAGTCGGCGGTCAGTTCGTCCATGCGCGTGTGCAGCGCCTTGCCGAACGACTGGATGTTGCCGCCCTTCTGCATGGCGATGGCCAAACCTATCGCCGGCTTGCCGTTGAAGCGGAACATCGGCCGCGCCGGGTCGACGTAGCCACGGCTGATCTCGGCGATGTCCGCCAGGCGATAGAAGCGGTCATTGAGGCGCAAATTAACGTCGGCCAGGTCTTTCTCCGAAGCAAACTGCCCGGATGTGCGCACCGAAATCCGCTCCGGCCCGGCCTCGATCACCCCGGCCGGGGTCACGGCGTTCTGCGATTGCAGGCTTTGCACCACCTGGCGCTGGTCAATGCCCAGGGCCGCCAGTTTGCGCGTGGAGAAATTCAGGTAAATCACTTCGTCCTGCTGGCCGATCATCTCGACCTTGCCCAGCCCCGGCACCGAACGGATCTCGGCGCGCACCTGCTCTACGTAATCGCGCAACTGGCGCATCGACAGGCCGTCGCCGGTAAAGGCGTACACCGAGCCGAACACATCACCGAATTCGTCGTTGAATGAAGGCCCCTGCAAGCCCTGGGGGAAGGTGCCGCGAATGTCGTCGATCTTTTTGCGGACCTGGTACCAGATCTCCGGGATGGCCTTGGCGCTGGTGGTGTCCTTGAGGAACACGAACACCGTGGACTCACCCGGCCGGGTGTAGCTTTTCACGTAGTCGAGGGCGTCGAGTTCTTCAAGCTTCTTCTCGATGCGGTCGGTGACCTGCTTGAGGGTTTCTTCCTGGGTCGCACCCGGCCAGCGGGTCTGGATCACCATGGTCTTGATGGTGAACGAAGGGTCTTCCTCGCGGCCCAGGTTCATGTACGAGAACACGCCCATCAGCAGCGCGACGAACATCAGGTACCAGACGAAGGACTGATGCTTGAGGGCCCAGTCGGATAAGTTGAAGCTCCCTTTCATCGCGGGCTGTCCTCGTCGATTTTGACTTTTTGCTGAGGTGTCAGGCTATTCACGCCGGCGGTGATGATACGTTCGCCGGCGTTGACGCCGCCGTTGAGCAAGACGCTGTCAGCGTCACGGCTAAGCACCGTGATGTCGCGCGGTTGCACGGTCTGGCTTTGGGTATCGAGGATCCAGATGCGGGTCTTGCCGTCGACGTCCTGCAACGCGCTCAGGGGCAGTTCGATGCGTGGCGCGATGGCCGAACTCAAGGTCACGCTGATCGCCGTGCCGAGGCGGAACGCGGGCGGCGTTTCGGCCAGGGCCAGGCGCGCGCGACGGGTGCGCGTGGCGCTTTGGGCCTGGGGTTCGATCTCGCGCACGGTGGCGGTGGTGTTGACGCTGGGGTCGAGTTGCCCGGCGACGAGGAACACCACATCCGGCGGCAGGCGCTCGGCGAGGCTGGCGGGCAGGTCGATGACCGCCTCCTTGATGTCCGGGCGCGCCAGGGTCACCACTTGCTGACCGGCGCTGACCACCTGGCCGGCCTCGGCATTCCAGGCGGTGACGATGCCGGCGTGGTCGGTGCGCAGCTCGGCGTAGTTGAGCTGGTCCTTGGCCTGGTTGACCGACGCCTGGGCCTGGTCGAGGGAAGCCTGGGTGGTTTTCAGGTCGGTCTGGGCCACATCCAGCTGGGCCTGGGCGCCGACGCCCCGGTTGAACAGTTCCTGCTGGCGACGGGCATTGGCCTGGGCATTGATGAACTGCGCCTGCACGCGCGCCAAATCGCCTTGGGCGGCGCGCAACTGGTTCTGTTGGTCGGTAGGGTCGAGGACGGCAAGCAAGGCGCCCTTCTCCACTTCAGCGCCCACATCCACGGCACGCCGGGCAATGCGACCGGGGACGCGAAAGCCCAAATTGCTTTCGTAGCGCGCCTGGACCGTGCCGGCAAAGCGGCCGAGGGTTTCCTGGTCTTCGGACTTCACTTCCATGGACAGCACAGGGCGCACGGGCTCGGGTGCCGGTTCTTCCTTGGAACAGGCCATCAGCAACAGGCTGGCGGCGAGTACGAACGTCAGGCGCTTCATGGCTGGGCTCCTGGCTGGGCGATCTCGACCAGCATGCCGGGGTGCAGCAATTGCCCACCGGCCACCACGACTTTTTCGCCGCCTTTAAGGCCGTCGGCAATAATCACTTTGCCGGTGAGGTAACGCGCCACGCTGACCTTGTGCAGTTGCGCCTTACCCTCGCCGTCCACCAGCCATACAGCCGGCTCGTTGAGGTCTTTGGTCAACGCCGACCATGGCAGCTCGATGCTCGACTTGGCCGGGCCATTGGCGGTGGCGCTGACCACCGAACCGAGTCGCATGCCTGGGGGCAGAGATTGCAGAGCGATCTTTACTTGCACCGTACCGGTATTGGCGGCCACGGCCGGTGTGACTTCACGCACTTTACCCACCGCCTTGATGCTGGGGTTATCCAGCAGGCTGATGGTGATCGGCGTATCCGGCGGCGGTTCCACCAGCAGCGATTCATAGACGTTGAACACCGCATCGCGCTCGCCATCGGTGGCCAGGCTGAAAATCGGCACGGTGGCCTGCACCACCTGACCGACTTCGGCCTGGCGCGCGGTGATCACCCCCGGCGCATCCGCAACCAGCGCGGTATAGCCGAGTTGTTCACGGGCGTTGGCCAACTGCGCCTGCGCTGCGGCCAGGGCACTTTGGCTGCTGCGCAGCGCGGCCTGGGCGGAGTCGTATTCGCTGCGGCTGGTGTAGCCCTTGGGCAGGAGTTTTTCCTGGCGCACAAAAGCGGCGGCGGTTTGCTTGACCCGCGCCTGCTCGGCCACGACCTGGGCCTGGGCAGAATCCACGTTGGTCTGCAAATCCTTGGGATCGAGCTTGGCCAGCACTTGTTTGGCGCTCACGCGGTCGCCCACATCCACCATGCGCTGGATGATCTTGCCGCCCACGCGAAAGGACAAGTCGGTTTGCACGCGCGCCTGCACATCCCCGGTCAGCGTGACGGCCGCAGCAAAATCCGCGGGTTGCACGGTTTGCACGAACACTCGGGAATGCTGCTTGGGTTCGGCGTTTTCCTGGCCGCAAGCGCTCAGCAACACCACTAAACCCATGCCGACAATACAGATGGAAATACGACCGCCCATGCAGACTCCTTGTGCGCGATGCGATGTGCCAGTTTGTATGCGACTGTGAGCTTAGATCAGGGTTCCTTATCCGCATGGAGCAGGCAGCATTGAGGTGATATGACCGGCCTCATAGGGGGCAGTCGAATCGTCGCACCACCCCTCCCACATTTGAATGTACTCATACGTCAAAAGGTGGGAGGGAGCTCGCTCTCGATAGCCGGTGAAATACCCAAACGGGATATTGATATCGCCCAAAAAGACGACCTCGGAATTCGCATGTTTGGCGGGTGGCGGCTATGGTTGGGGGGTCTGTGTTTCGAGGGAATGAACAATGAACAAAGCGAAACCGATTGATCCGCAGGAGCTGGTGAAGTGGTTGATGGCGTTGCGCAGAGCGATCAATAGCCGGGATCTCTAAAACACCGTAGATCCAATGTGGGAGGGGGCTTGCCCCCGATAGCAGTGGTTCAGTCAATGCATCTGTGACTGACATACCGCTATCGGGGCATAAGTATCTACACAGGGGGCTCGGCTCAAGATGTGTAGATACTTATGGCTATCGGGGGCAAGCCCCCTCCCACAGTTTTTACCGCATTCCAAATTCCACACATAAAAAACGCCGACGCTATGTGAGCCGCCGGCGTTGAAACCTTAAAGGGGGTTTTGGCTTACATCAGAACGCTGGCACGACTGCACCGTTGTACTTCTTCTCGATGAAAGCTTTGACTTCCGGGCTGGTCAGGGCCTTGGACAGTTTCTGGATAGCGTCGCTGCCCTTGTTGTCCGGGCGAGCCACCAGGAAGTTCACGTAAGGCGAGTCGGCACTTTCGATGATCAGCGCATCCTTGGCCGGGTTGAGGCCAGCTTCGAGGGCGTAGTTGGTGTTGATCATGTCCAGGTCAACCTGGTCCAGCACGCGTGGCAGCAGGGCCGATTCCAGCTCTTTGAACTTCAGGTTCTTCGGGTTACTGGCGATGTCTTTCGGCGTGGCCAGGGCGTTGGTCGGGTCTTTCAGGGTGATCACACCGGCCTTCTGCAGCAGCAACAGGGCGCGGCCGCTGTTGGAGCCTTCGTTCGGGATAGCCACGGTGGCGCCATCCTTGAGCTCGGAAATATTCTTGATCTTTTTCGAGTAACCGCCGAAGGGTTCAACGTGCACGCCGACCACGGTGACCAGGTTGGTGCCCTTACCCTTGTTGAAGTTTTCCAGGTACGGCAGGGTCTGGAAGTAGTTGGCGTCCAGGCGCTTCTCGGCAACCTGCACGTTTGGCTGGACGTAGTCGGTGAAGACTTTGATTTCCAGGTCCACGCCTTCTTTGGCGAGGGTTGGCTTGACCAGTTCGAGGATCTCGGCGTGCGGGACCGGGGTGGCGGCAACCACCAGTTTCTCGTTGGCCTGGGCGAAGCTTGCAGTCAGGGCAGCCGCCAGTGCGGTAAACAACAGAACCTTTTTCATGCAGTGTCCTTATTGGAATTGCGGGGCGTCTCTGACGACCGTTTCTTCTGTGGGGTGCCAGCGAAGTGCTATCGCGGCGTGGGAGGGACAATACCTAGATTTTTTATTCCCGAACAATATCTTTTATTCACGTTGATATTCCATTTTTCTCATGTGGCTGCCTGTTCATGTAGAAAGCTGCGCAAGGTTGCCTGCTCAGCCGGGCTGGCATTGGCGAAGATCCGCTGCACTTGTTCCAACGGCGACCCCGCCACCGGCAGGTTCAAATGTTCGGGTAGAATTTCGTCGCCGCTGCTCACCAGCAAGGCGAAGTGAATGACGTTCTCCAGCTCGCGGGTATTACCCGGCCAGCTGTGGTGTTCGAGTACACGCTGGGCGGCGTCGCTGATCAACGGCACCGGCAGGTCCAGGCGCTGGCTGTAGATGCCGAGAAAGTATTCGGCCAACGACAGGATGTCACCCACCCGCTCACGCAACGCAGGCAGGTCCAACCGGCCTTCGCTCAGGTAATGGAACAGCCGCTCATGAAACTTGCCGGCGGCCACCGCCTGGGCCAGGTCGATGCTGGTGGCGGCCACCAGGCGCACGTCCACCGGGCTCGGCTGATGGGCGCCAACGCGGGTGACTTCATGGTTTTCCAGGGCGGCGAGCAGTTTTACCTGGATCGGCAGCGGCAAGTCGCCGATCTCGTCCAGGTACAAGGTGCCGCCATTCGCCGAGCCAAACCACCCGGCCCGGCTGCTGGCCGCGCCACTGTGGGCGCCGGCGGCATAGCCGAACAACTCGGCATCGGCGTAGGTCGGGCTGATGGCGCCGCAATTCACAGAGACAAACAAACCGGTGCGGTCGCTGCCCCGGTGAATATGCCGCGCCAGCAATTCTTTACCGCTGCCGGTCTCGCCCCGAATCAATACGGGCAAGGCGCGCGGGGCGAGGTTTTCCAGGTCTTCGCGCAGTTGCCGCGAGCGTGGGTCAACAAACACCAGCGCCTTGGCGCGGATGCTCAGCGGGCTTTTTTCGGCGTCGGGGAAGGTCAGCAACGGCTGACCGAAGGTTTCATGCAGACTCATGGCAAGCTCCCGCCCCAAATCCACTCAGGGACGGGGCGTTGAAAAAATATCAGGCGGTGCGCCGGGCGTGATGCTCGAGGCGGCTTTGCAGGCGATACAGGTAGGCGAACCCCTGCTCCCAGCGCTGGTGACCGGACTTCACATTGATATGGCCGGCCCCCGACAGGATGCCGGCTTCGGCCCCCCAGTTGCGCGCCAGCTCCAGGGCCCGGGGGGCACTGACGGCGCTGTCGTTATCGGAACTGACCACCTGGCTGGGAAACGGCAACAGGTCGGTGGGGATCGGCGCAAAGTTGCGCAACGCAGGCGAGCACGCCGGACGTTCGACGTCCGCCGGGGCCACCAGCAAGGCGCCACGCACCTGCCGCAGGAACTGCACGGGGGCAGTGGCCGCCCAATGGGCCACGGTGATGCAGCCCAGGCTATGGGCGATCAGAATCACCGGGGTGCTGTCGGCGGCAATCGCCTCGGCCAGCGCAGCCACCCAGTCCTCGCGGCGCGGCGTCAGCCAATCGGCCTGCTCCACGCGTGCGCTGTTGGGCAGGCTGTTCTGCCAGTGACTTTGCCAATGATCTTCTGGCGATCCTTGCCAGCCCGGCACGATCAGATAACGAATCGACTCGCTGTGCATGGGTGTGCCCTCCTGCAGCGTTTAACGTTGTAGGACAGTATAGGGACGAGGGTTATATCCGTTAAGGAATAAGAAGCTATTTATTAATAACCAAAAACTCAAACCCGCATGAGATCAAAATGTGGGAGGGGCTTGCCCCCGATGGCGGTGGGTCAGCCACCTATTTTTAGCTGACGGACCGCTATCGGGGGCAAGCCCCCTCCCACATTGACTCGATTTCACATTCAATTTGCAGTGGTTTTAGATGACGTGATTGGTACGAGGCATGCAGTCGATGGTGCGATCCACCACGGTCTTGGCCATTTCCAGCAAATGCCACACCGCATGGACTTTCGCGCGGTCGTGCGGCTGCAGGTGCTCACAACAGTCCCATACGGTGGCCGATGCGCTGTGGATCAGGTGAGCGATATAAAGTTGGGCGTCTTCGAAACTGAGGTTTTCGTTGGCGACAAGGCAGTCAACGGGTGGGTCGGGAAGTGCTTTGGTCATGGTGTAACTCCTATTGAACACGGGAGCGACCACTAACGCTGCTAAACGATAGGTGGCAGCTGTACGCGGGTTAGCAGACTGGCCAATAGGAACACCAGCGCACCCGAGGGTGCCCCACGCACAGCCACCATAAACGCGGATGTGAACCGTGTGCCTATTGAACTCAGGCTGCTAAACCCGATCGCTGAAAACCAGCGACGGGCCGAAGACTAGCCATCCATTCCAACAGTCACAAGGCGGCGGGGATTGTCTCGGAAACGTCCTGCAATTTAAAGGGACACGGCTTGCTGGCCCTTTACAAATCATGACGAAATGCCAGCATCGATCACCTGATGAACTTTCTTGTAGGAAATATCTTCCATGACGGTTTTTTATGGCTCCGCTGACGACTTTTCGCTTTTCCGGAGAGTGGTGAGGTTAGTTAAATATTGACTCCAACCAACCCCGTAAAGAATCGCAATGAATATAAATATAAGTACTTTCCACCACGAAATTTCTAAAGTCAGGCTTTCTAAGACCGCATTCAACGAACTACTGAGCGCAAAAGCCAGCTCCGAACCGGATGATCAAACTAATCGATTCGATGCAAAACCTGCTTACATCGCCCCCCATCACTCGCAGACCCTCAGCGCAGAACTGCGCAATATACGAAAAATCGTTGATCACGAAAAACACGTCCTTATCCTAGATGGATTTAAAGTCGATGATCTTGCAGGTTTCAAATCTTTGATATGGACGTTCGGCTCTTTGCTGGGAGCGCCAATGGTGCAGAACCATCTTGGCCATAGGGTTATTGAGGTGTATGACCGGGGAGGTAAAAGCATTGAAGAAGGTGCGAGATATCATCAGACCCGTCAGGGCGCATATGTCCATAACGATGGCGTAAGCGATCCGCTCCCTATCGATTATTTGATTCTGGCTTGTGGCCAGAAAGCCTTACTCGGCGGCGAAAGTATTCTGATAGACGCAAGTGCGGTATACGCTGAATTAATGGCATTCCCTGAGGTACTGGAAGAACTTAAGTGCGATTTCTATTTTGAAAATCGAGGTATGGCGGAGGAAGAACAATTATTCAAAGCGCCAATCTTGAGCTTTTCAAATGAGGGCATCCCTTTGATTAGGTACTTCCGCGTCTATATCGAATCGGCCCACATCAAAGCGGGAGCGCCATTAACCCTGGCGCAAATACATGCATTGGATTTTCTAGATACAGTCCTTGATCAATCTTCAGTTCAACATCGAGTGCTGCTTGAACCAGGGCAGGTTCTTATTTCAGCTGACAACAAGTTTCTCCATACCCGAACGCATTTCATCGATAAGAGCGCTCCGCGCTTAGAGATTGATGACGCAGTCTCTTTGAAAGATCTCAATCGATACATGTTACGAATGTGGTTGCGCAAACGATGATCCCTCGCTGGCCATAAGGCACAACTTCATATTCCCATCACAAGCCGAGCCCCATGGACAACTCCAACATCGCGATCACCCTTGTTTTGATCTCCGCCTTCATGCACGCCACCTGGAACGCGGTCGTCCGGGCGGGGAGCAGTCGCTTCATGACCTTGGCCATGGTCGATGGTACGGCGTTGCTGATCTGCCTGGCGGCGCTGCCGCTGGTGAATACGCCAAGCCTGCAGGTGTGGGGCTACGTGCTGGTTTCCGTGGTGCTCAACACGGCCTATCGATTGTTTCTGATCAAAGCGTATGAAACCGGCGACTTTGGGCAGGTCTACCCGGTCATGCGCGGGGTGCCACCGGTTTTAGTCGCGCTGTTTTCCTATTTCCTGCTGCACGAGCAGCTATCGTTTCATGCCATGGCGGGGGTGTTGCTGATTTGCGTAGGCATTATCAGCCTGACATTCGTGCGCAGGATGTCCGCGCGTATGTTCAAACCAATTCTGATGGCGGTGTGCGCAGGTGCTTTCATCGCGTCCTACACAGTGGTGGATGCCAAAGGTGTCAGAGCCAGTGAGACGGTGCTGCAATACATCATCTATCTGACGGTATTCCAGAGCATTCCGATTCCGGCGCTGGCGTTTTTCAAGAAACGTCTGGAATTCGCAGAGGCCATTCGCAACCATTGGAAAGTCGGCGTAATGGGCGGCGTTTTTTACCTCACTTCCTACGGCCTGGTGCTGTTCGCGCTGTCGCTGGATGCGGTGGCCAAGATCTCAGCGTTGCGGGAAACCAGTGTTATTATCGGCGCCATTATTGCCGCGCTGTTTTTTCACGAGCGGTTCGGCTGGCGGCGGATGCTTTCGGCGTTCGTCATTGTTTGCGGGATCATCCTGATCAAAGTGAGCACCTGATGGGCCAACGTCCGCCACCTACACCCATGCTGCAAGCCTTTGTCAGTGCTGCACGAACAGGCAGTTTCGCCCGCGCAGCATCAGAGTTGAGCCTCACCGCCAGTGCCATCAGTCATCAGATCGCAGGTCTGGAAGAGTGGTGGGGCGTTCAGTTGTTCGAACGCCATTCGCGGGGCGTCAACCTCACAACCGCCGGGCAGGCTTTGTTGCCGGTGACCGATGATTTTTTCAAAACCCTTGAGACGGTGTTGCACTCGCTGAATCCGCGCAAATCTCAGCCCCTTTATCTTTCGTGCACTTCGTCCCTGTGTTCGACCTGGCTAATCCCCAGAATGCATGGTTCCCACACCGACGCTTCATTCAATCTCGACCTGGTATTGACCAGTGCGGATATGAATAGCGCCAATCTCGGTGCCCATCAATTCGATGTTGCGATTGTGATGGGGTACGGCGACTACCCGGATCATCATGCCGAGCTTCTGATGCGCGATGCCGTGTTCCCGGTTTGCTCACCGGAGTTTCAACGCATGAATGGCGATATTTCGCTGACGGATATCGCGCGGTATCCACTCATTCACCGTGTGGACGATCAAGTGTGTCCAGGGTGGGAAAGCTGGTTTGCGTTCCAGGGCCTGGCAGCTGCGCCTTATCACCATGGGCCGCGCTTTCCGGACTCAAGCCTGGCAATCAGTCTGGCGGTGAAGGGTGGCGGGATTGCGCTGGCCAGGACAGCGTTGGTGTATGACCAGTTGGAAGAAGGTGCATTAGTCACACTAGGCGGCCCGCTGATGATGTCGCCGGCGGCGTACTACGTTATTTGTAGGAATGGGCGGCAGTCGGAACCTGATATCGCTCGGTTGATTGACTGGCTTAAAGAGAGCGCTAGAAAGTTTCAGCAAGAAGTTGAAATCCGGTATCCGCAAATCGCTGGGGTTGGCGCACTTTGATCGTGTGATGTTACTGAAACGGAGGCAAAAAAAAGGCCGCACCCTGCCAAGGAAAACGGCCAAAAAATTGTCGAGGCTTTTGCAACTAACGTGCGGTAATCACCGACAGCTTGGTAATACCCGCGCGCTCGATAGACGCCATGGCTCGCGCCACTTCGCCGTAGTTCACGCCATCGTCAGCCTGCAGTTGCACCCGCACATCGGGGTCCTTGGCCTTAGCCGCCTGCAGGTTGAATTCCAGCAGATCCGGCTGGATTTCGTCCTTGTTGATAAACAGTTTGCCGGCGCCGTCGATGCTCACCACCAGCGGGTCCTTCTGCTCCACCGGCGCCACGGCCTCGGTCTTGGGCAGGTTGATCGGGATCGCGTTGGTCAACAGCGGCGCGGTGACGATAAACACCACCAGCAGTACCAGCATCACGTCCACCAGCGGCGTGACGTTGATCTCGCTCAACACCTCATCACTGTCTTGCGTGGAGAAGGCCATGTCAGGACGCCTCCTTCACTTTTTGCGGGTTGCCCGGCGCATTTTTAGTCAGGGCAGGATGCAGCAGCACGCGGAAAGAGTTCTTCTGCGCCAGGCTGTAGAAGTCGCGGGCGAAGTCATCCAGGTCGGCCGCCGTCAGCTTCAGGCGACGCAGGAAGTAGTTGTAGACCAGCACCGCCGGCACCGCGACGGCGATCCCCACGCCCGTGGCGACCAAGGCTGCACCGATCGGGCCGGCCACGGTTTCAAGGCTGGCGGAGCCGGCGGCGCTGATGCCCTTGAGCGCTTCCATGATCCCCCACACGGTGCCGAACAGGCCGATAAACGGCGAGGTGCTGCCAATACTGGCGACCACGGCCAGGCCGGTTTCCAGGGAGCGGCGCTCACGTACGATCTGCTGGCGCAGGGCACGCTCGAGGCGGTCCTGATGGTTGATCGCCTGGCTCAGGTCGGCCGCGTGCGGCGCATCCCCTACCTGGATCGCGGCGTAACCGGCCTGGGCCACACGGGCAGCGGCGCCGGGCTGGGTTTCGGCCAGCTCGGCGGCCGAGTCAAGACTCGACGCCGCCCAGAATTGTTTGTGGAACTTGCGATCCTGCGCTTTAAGGCGACCGAACTGCACGCCCTTGAGCAAGGCCAGGCCCCAGGTGGCGACCGAAAAGACCACCAGCAGCCAGATCACCGCGCTTTCGATGGATTCAAGTGGAGATGCTAATGCCATGATGTTTCCCCTCTGTACAAGTCGCGGCGTGTGCAACACACCGAAGCGCAATAGTTAGTGAATCTTGAAATCGATCGGGACGCTGACCCAGCCGTCCTGGGCCACATCGCCCTGCTTGGCCGGCACGAAGCTCCAACGCTTCACGGCGGTCAACGCGGCATCGTCGAGTTGCTGGCGACCGCTGCTTTTCTGGACCTGGATCTCGCCCGGCTTACCGCTGGCCAATACATGCACCCGCAACAACACCGTACCTTCCCAACCGCGACGCTGAGCCAGTGACGGGTATTCCGGCGCCGGGTTCTTGAGGTACGCGGCGTTGGCCGAAGCCGGTGTCACCGGGGCGGGCGCGGGCGGAGCAGGCGCGGGTGCCGGTGGCGCCGGTTGCGGTGGCGTGGGCGCCTGCTCGACCGGTTTCGGGGCGGGCTTGGGCTCAGGCTTTGGCACCGGCTTGGGCTTGGGTTTTGCAATCGGCTTGGGCGGCGCCGGCTTGGCGGCCAACTCATCCACCACCGGCGGCGGTGGCTCAACCACGGGCGGTGGCGGTGGTGGCGGCACAGGCGGTGGCGGTTCCACCACGGGCGGTGCCGGCTGGGAAAATTCGATGGTCATCGGCGGAATCTCCGGCGGCACAATCGGCAGCACCGGGGTGGGTTTCTGGCTTACCCAATAAATCACCGCACCGTGCAGGGCCAATACCAACAGACCGAGCAGGATCCCTTCGCGGCGGCTGGAGAAGCGCTTTGGGGTTTTCTGCGTTCGCAATTGCCCCAACGGCGCGCGGTGCGGCCGGCCAAGGTCGACCAACTCACCACTCGGTGCCTGGCGCCATTGCGCCTCGGGTGCACTGGCGGCGGTCTGGACATTGCCCATTGATTGACTCCCTGCGGTTTCGAAACAAAAAAACCGACGGGCCTGCGTGGAAGACCGTCGAGGGCTGAATCATCGGGGCTAGACGCTTATCTCTTAAAGTAATCTTTGAAGTTATAGATAGATCAAATCTGAATAAGCGATCTCTCTGAAAACACCAAAGCCCCGGCCGGCGTGGCCTGGCGCCGAGGTGGTTTTTTTTGATGCTTTTCAGGCATACAAAATATTCAGTTAAGGCATGGATCAACGGGACTGTTTGCGCACAAATCGAACAGTTCAGCCTGTAAGCACTGCCCCGCGGCACTCAGGCCATGACGGGCATACAACGCCAGGCGCACGCCTTGCACCACGGGCAAACCACTGTCCGGCCCCAGTTCCACATGCCCTGGCTGCACTACCCGTCGCGGCAACAGACTCACACCCAATCCCGCCGCCACCGCCGAACACACGCTGGCCAGGCTCGCGCTGGAATAGCCGATACGCCAGCGCCAGCCGCTCACTTCCAGGTGGTGCAGCATTTCATTGCGGTACAGGCCGCCCACCGGGAATGCCACCAACGGCAGAGGGTCGCGCCCCAGGCACGGCGTGCTGCGGCTGTCGACCCAACACAGCGGCTCGGGCCACGACGCCAGGCAGTCATCGCTGCTGCCCATCTGCTTGACCAGCAACACGTCGAATTCACCACTGCGGTACTGACGCTGCAACTCGGGGCCCAGGCCGCTGGTGACCTCCAGGCGCACCCGCGGGTAGGCCAGCACAAATGCCGACAGCAACGGCATCAGTCGCTGCGCCGCAAAGTCTTCCGGTACGCCGAGGCGCAGCACGCCGTCGCTCTGTTGGTTGATCAACACATCGGCAGCTTCTTCATGCAACGCGAGGATGCGCCGCGCATAGGCCAACAAACGCTCGCCCTCGGCGGTGGCGACCACACGGCGCTGGTCGCGGTCCAGCAACTGGCACGCCACGGCGTCTTCGAGGCGGCGGATCTGCTGGCTCACAGTGGACTGGGTCAAGTGCAGGCGCTCGGCGGCGCGGGTGAAGTTGCCGCAGTCCACCACGGCAACAAAGCTGCGTAACAACACGGGATCGAACATCGGCGTCACCATTCCCTTTGCCACTGGCTGGCATGGTTATATTTAATTTCAGAATACCTTTGGCGCTGGCCATACTCACGCCTCATTTACCGACCGCAAGGCGTTGCATGACCCTGAATAAATCCCTCGCCGGCTGGGGCCTGTTGGTGGTGCTCGGCCTGAACCTGCGGCCGATCCTCAGCTCCATCAGCCCGTTGCTCGGCGAGATTCGCCAGGCCACCGGCCTGAGTTTCCAGAGCAGTGCCCTGCTGACCAGCCTGCCGGTGGTGTGCATGGGGCTGGTGGCGCTGGTGGGCGTGCGCGTGGAGGCCCGCCTGGGCGAACGGCGTGGCATCGCCCTGGGCTTGATGATGATCCTGCTGGCGTGCCTGGCTCGCGGGTTGATGGGCCAGGCGTCGGCGCTGCTGGTCACGGCGTTGCTCGGCGGTGCGGGTGTGGCGCTGATCCAGGCCTTGGTGCCGGCGATGATCAAGCGCGAATTCCGTCATCGCGTGCCGGTGGCGATGGGTGTGTACTCAGCCTCGCTGATGGCCGGCGGCGGGCTGGCAGCGTTGCTCAGCCCGCTGGTGGCCTCGCATTTCCAGCAATGGCAGGCGGGGTTGGGGGTGTGGCTGCTGCCGGCGCTGGGCGCCTTGCTGCTATGGGCCTGGCTGCCGTTGGGCGCGGCCAGAAATCCACAGGTGGTGCCGGCCTTCAAAGACCTGCGCAATCGTCGCGCCTGGTTGCTGGCGGTGTATTTCGGCCTGGTCAATTGCGGCTACATGAGCCTGGTGGCGTGGCTGCCGGCCTACTATCAGCAACTGGGCTGGGGGGTGTTGCCCAGTGGTTCGCTGCTGGCGTTCATGACTATTTTCCAGGTGCTCGCCGCGCTGCTGATGCCGGTGCTGGCGCAACGTGGTATCGACCGTCGACCGCTGCTGGGCATTGCCCTGCTGGCCCAGACCGTGGGTTACCTCGGCCTGATCGTCGCGCCGCAGGAGTCTGCGCACCTCTGGGTGGCGTTGTGTGGCTTCGGCCTCGGCGCGTGTTTCGCCCTGAGCCTGCTGCTGACCCTCGACCACCACCGCGACCCACGCCAAGCCGGGCAGCTGGCGGCCTTTGTGCAAGGTGTGGGCTTCTTGATCAATGCGGTGTCGCCGTGGATGACCGGCTGGCTGCGCGAGCTGACCGGCAATTTTGTCAGCGCCTGGGTGGTGCTGACGGTCACGGCAGTAGCGATGCTGGTGGTGACGCGAGTGTTCAACCCGGCCACCTATCGCACGGGGCTAGAAGTCATAGCGCCCAGTCACTCCTAGCGTGCGCGGCGTACCTAGCAAGCCTTCGTAGCCGCCGTTCCCCCCCGTCCACAGAGTGGTGTAGTAGGTCTTGTCGAAGGCGTTTTTCAGCCATAACGACACGTCCCACTGGCCCTGCTCATAGTTGCCGCGCAGGCCGGTGGACAGGTTGACCACGGCGTAGGCGGGAATCTGTCCATAGTCGGAGTCCTCCACCGTGCCCACGGCCTTGGAACGGAAGGCATAGCTGGCGGTGACGTAGGGTTCGAAGCCGTTATCCAGGTTCCACTTGTATTCGCCGTTGGCGTTGGCGATCCATTTCGATGCCCCCACCACTTGGTGCCCACTCAGGTCGCAGGAGGCCGGCGCACCGGGGCGCAGACTGACTTCCGGCGGGCACGGTGCATCCTTGTACGACAGGTAACTCACATCGTTGAACGAGCCGTTGAGGTTCAGCGTCAGGCCTTTGATCGGTACCAGAGTACTTTCCACCTCGACGCCCCGCGAGCGCACCGAACCGGCGTTGGTCAGGTACTGCACACGGTTGTCCTGGTCGTAAGCGTTGGTCTGGTAGCCGTTGACCTGGGTCCAGAACAGGTTGGCATTGAGCTGCAGCCGCCGGTCCCACAGCGTGCTTTTGAAACCCAGTTCGGCGTTGTTGGCGCGCTCGGTGCCGATCAGCAGCGAGTCGGCGCCGGCCGTCGGCGCTGAGCCTACCGCTAGGTTGACCCCGCCGGACTTCTCGCCATGGGACAGCGTCGCGTAGCCCAGCAGGTTTTCGTTGAAGCGGTAGCTCAGGTTCAGCAGACCCGAGGGGCTGGTGCTGTATTGCGTGAGATCACCGGAATCGTATGCCCCCCGCCCGGCCACGTCGAGCCGTAGCGGCAGCACCGGTGACCGCCGCACCGCCGAGGGGATTGTTGCGCGTGACCCAGGCACTTTTTTCTTCATAGGTGCCGCGCAGGCCGGCGGTGAAATCCAGGCGCTCGGTAAGGTGCCAGGTGCCCTGGGCAAACAGGGCAAAACTGTCGGTGCGAATGTGCCCGTTGCCGACGCTGCTGACGTTGGCCAGCGCACCGGCTGGCGTGCCATTCCAAATGTCGGCCTGGGGCCCGTAATAGCTGAAGGATTTGTTATCCAGCGAATTACCGAAGTAGTAGGCGCCCAGTACGTAATCGAAGAAACCACCGGTAGGCGAAGCCAGCCGGAATTCCTGGGACCACTGTTTGTCTTCCACCGACACCCCGCCGTTATACGAAGCCGGCACGTTAAGGCCGTCGTCGTTGCGCGGAGTGAAGTTCCAGAAGCGATACGAACTGACCGAGGTCAGGGTGAAGTCACTCGGCAATGTCCAGTTGGCCTCCAGCGACGTGCCGCCCTGGAACACGGTGACCTGCTGGTCGCTGTCCAGGTTGACCTTGCGATGCGTGCCATCGACCAGGGTCGCGCCTGCCGCGTTGGCCCGCGACTGGTAGAGGTTGGTGCCGTTGATGGTCGGCCCGGTGCTGTACAGCACACGCGTGCCGGCGCTGGAATCCTCTTCGTTGTAATCGCCGATCCAGCGCAGGTTGAATGCCTCGCTGGGCTTGTACAGCAGTTGCCCGCGAAAGCCCTGGCGCGAGCCGCCGTTGAGGTCATGGCCGTTGTATTCGTTCTTGATGTCGCCGTCGCTGCGCGTGCGATACGCCGAGAAACGCCCCGCGAGGTCATCGGTGAGCGGGCCGGAAATCGTGCCCTTGGTCTGGAAGTAGCCGTCCTCGCCCAACGAGGTTTCAATGCTGCGTTCCGGGGTAAAACTCGGCGCGCGTGTGCTGATGTTGATCACCCCGGCGGTGGTGTTTTTGCCGAATAACGTGCCCTGCGGGCCGCGCAAGACTTCAAGCTGCTCGATGTCCATCAAGTCGAACACCGCCATCCCCGGCCGCCCGAGGTACACGTTGTCGATGTACAGCCCCACGCTGCCTTCCAGGCCGTCGCTGGCCGGGTTGTTGCCGAGGCCGCGAATCGACACGCTGGACTGGCGCGCATGCATGTAGGCGACGTTGACGCTGGGCACCAGTTGCTGCAAATCCTGAATCCGGTACACCCGCTGGCTCTCCAAGGCCTGGCCGCCGATCACGCTCATGGGTGTCGGCACCTCCTGGGCACTTTCGGTGCGGCGCCGAGCGGTCACTGTGACGGTTTCCAGTTGGCCACTGGCGCTTTCACCCGAGGGTGCCGGCTCGGCTGCGTGACTGGGTGTCCAACTCGCACTTCCCGCCAGCAACATCGCCAGGGGCAGGCGCTTGAGCCTCCAGGAAGAGCAAGGTACAGCGGGCTTCAACAGACTCATAAGCGGCTCCGGACCCCAGGAATATCCACCTTCTGATATTCCTTTAGGTTATTTATTTATGTTTTTACGAACATTTACTGCATAAGAGATAGCCTTTATAAGGAGTCGACCTAATGCATAGCCAATGCATTTCCCGGATATTTTTGATGTGAAAAATGCATATCGATCTGCGCCAGCTTCGCCACTTCATTGCCCTTGCCGAACAACGCAGTTTTGTCGCGGCGGCGTTGGCCGTGAACCTGTCGCAATCGGCGTTCAGTCGCAGCATCCAGGCCCTGGAACACAGCGCCGGCTGCCAACTGGTTGACCGTGGTCGCAAGGACCTGGCACCGACCAAGCAAGGCCAGGTATTGCTGGAGCACGCCCGGCGCCTGGTCAGCGGCGCACAGCAATTGGCCAACGAGATCAGCCAGTTCAATGGCCTGGAGGCGGGGGAGTTGCGCTTCGGTTGCGGCCCGGCACCGGCAGGCGGCTTGATCCCCCGCGCCATCGGCAGTTTTATCGGGCGCTACCCCAAGGCACGGGTGCAGTACCAAGTGGACGACTGGCAAAGCCTGAGCAAGCGCCTGCTCAGTGAAGAGTTCGAGTTTTTCGTCGCCGACACCCGCCACTTCGAAGCCAACCCGGACTATCACACCCACCGCCTGCGCCCGCGCCGCTGGTATTTCTGCTGCCGCGCCGGCCACCCGCTGGCCCTGCGCGACAGCGTGAGCGCCGCCGAGCTGATGAGTTACCCGCTGGCCGTGACCATCCGCCCGCCCAACCTGCGCAAAGTCATCGTCGACCTCAGCGGCCGGCCCGATTACCTGCCCAATGTCGAATGCGAGAACGGCTATAGCCTGATGGGCGTAGTGCTGCGCTCCGACGCCATCGGCATCGTCAGCGCCAACAGCGACGTGCTGCACATGGCTCGCGGCGAACTGGTGTGCCTGAAGATCGAGGGCCTGGCCGAAGACCTGGAGGAGCGTTACACCCGCTATGGCATCGTCAGCCGTGCGGGGTATCGCCTGTCGCCGCTGGCGGAAGCGATGATCGAGCAAATCAAGCAGATCGATGAGTTGGATGAGGATGTGTGTGCGCTGGAGAACGTCGCCGTTTAAGCCATGCATTCACTGCATGAAATCCAGTCCCCAAATGCACTTGCCAACCCCCCGCCCGAACGGCGAAAAACCTCACCTGTCCTCCGTCTGGTGAAGCCTCATGTCCGATCCCCAACCCGTGCGCAACGTGCTGTACATCATGTGCGACCAGCTGCGCCGCGATTACCTGTCGTGCTATGGCCATGCCCATCTGCACACGCCAAACATCGACCGCCTGGCCGCCGCTGGCGTGCGTTTCAGCCGCGCCTATACCCAAGGCACCATCTGCGGGCCCTCGCGCATGTCGGCCTATACCGGGCGCTACGTCAGCAGCCACCAGGCGGCGTGGAACGCGGTGCCATTGCCCCTGGAAGAACTGACCATCGGCGACTACCTGCGCCCCCACGGCATCCGCACGGCACTGGTCGGCAAGACCCACGCCACGCCCAATGTGGAAGCCTTGCAACGCCTGAATATCGACCCTGACAGCGAGCAGGCCGAGCCGTTGAACGAGGTCGGCTTCGAGGCGTACCTGCGTCACGACGGCATCTACCCCGACAGCCCGCTGTTCGATGAAAAACGCGAGTCCGCGCCCTACACCCATTACCTGCGCGAGCAGGGCTACAGCGGCACCAACCCATGGCACGAATGGGCGAATGCGGCAGCAGGTGAAAACGGCGAAGTGCTCAGTGGTTGGCACATGCGCCATGCAGGCCTGCCCGCGCGCGTAGCCGAGGAACATTCGGAAACCGTCTACACCACCGACCGTGCTATCGACTTTATCCGCGAGCAGGCCGAACAACCGTGGTGCCTGCACCTGTCGTATATCAAGCCACACTGGCCCTACATCGCGCCGGCGCCGTATCACGCGCTGTATGGCGCCGAGCATATCCAGGCACCGATCCAGCCTGGGGAAACCAGTGATCACCCGGTGTACCAAGCGTTCCGCCAGCACCAGGAGAGCCTGAACTTTTCCCGTGACGAGGTACGGCTCACGGTAATTCCCACCTACATGGGCCTGATCAAACAGATCGACGACCAACTGGGGCGACTGTTCGATTTTCTGCAAGGCAATGGCCGTTGGGACGACACCCTGATCGTGTTCACCAGCGACCACGGCGACTTCCTCGGCGATCACTTCCTCGGCGAAAAAGAATTTTTGCTGGAACCTGCCGTGGGCATTCCGCTGATCGTGCGTGACCCGCGCGTCGCTGCCGATATCAGCCGTGGCACGGTGGACGCGCGGCTGGTGGAAACCATCGATGCGCTGCCGACCTTCCTCGATGCCTTGGGCCTGCCCGCAGCCGACCATCGCCTGGAAGGGCGCTCACTGATCCCGCTGCTGCACGGCCGGGAAACGCGCTGGCGCCGCTATGCCATCGCCGAGTATGACTACGCCTTCCAGGCCCCGGCCCGCGAACGCCTGGCGCAACCCATCGACCGCTGCCGCATGACCATGGTGCGCAGCGAACGCTGGAAATACCTGGCGTACGACGGCTTTCGCGCACAACTGTTCGACCTGGAAAACGACCCGCAGGAACTGCACGACCTGGGCAATGACCCGGCCTATGCCGACGTGCGCGAAATCCATGTGGGGTACCTGTTCGAATGGCTGCGCGGGCTGAAGCGGCGCACCACCATCAGCCACGCAGAGATCGATCTGCGTGGCCAATGGTTTCGTTACGGTGAGCCGGAGGCGGAGAAAGTGGTGCAGATCGGCGTCTGGTAAGCCCTTCGGGAGCTGCAAGTTGTCAGCTACAAGCTGCAGGTAAAAGCCGATTAGCTTTTTCTTACAGCTTGTAGCTAAGAGTTTGCAGCTTAACGTCCCTTTATCGTCTGACTGCGCTGCCCTTGCACGCCCACCGGCACATCGCCCTTGAGCGTCACCCGGCGCACGATGCGTTCCTGGGTGCCGTAGTCGTCCACGGCGTAATGCTGGGTGGCGCGGTTGTCCCAGATCGCCACGTCGCCGGTGTTCCAGCGCCAGCGCACGGTGTTTTCCAGGCGGGTGACGTGGCTTTGCAGCAGGTTGAACAGCTGGGTCGAGTCCGCCTGGGAATAGCCTTTCAGGCGCTTGACGAAGTGCCCCAGCAACAGGGTCTTCTCGCCACTGACCGGATGCACGCGCACCACCGGGTGCTCGGTTTCGTACACCGTCGAGGTGAACACCTTGCGGTATGCCTCAAGCCGCTCTACCGACACATCCGGCTTGATCGCGGCGTAGTCGTATTCGTTGCTGTGCACCGCCCACAAGTTATCCGCCAGGGCGCGCAGTTCGACGCTGAGGTCGTTGTAGGCGCTGGAGGTGTTGGCCCAAACGGTGTCGCCACCGGACTTGGGCGCCAATACCGAGCGCAGGATCGAGGCTTTGGGGTAGGCGTCGACGAAGGTCACGTCGGTGTGCCACGAATTGGCGCGCTGGCCACGGGTGCCGTCCAGTTCCATGAGGAAGCGCGTGCCGTCGCGCACCGGTACCGTCGGGTGGGCAATCGGCTCGCCGAGCAGATGGGCGAAGGCCTCCTGGCTCTGGTCATCGAGGTGGGTCTGCTCACGGAAGAAGATCACTTTGTACTGCACCAGCGCCTGCTGGATGGCTTCGACCGTGGCGGCATCCAGATCGCCGGACAGTGTGATACCGCGGATCTCGGCACCGATGCGACCAGCGACCGGGTGGATGTCCAGCGCCAGGGCGGTAGGTTGAACAGCTAATGCGGCGTTGCTCATGGTGATGACCCTCTTGTGCTTGCTGATGGTGGGGACGCTTTCCGACAACGCTCTATCCATATGCAATTTAGGTCTAGCAAATGAACACATGCTTCGTTGACGGAATAAGAGCTTGCATTTAAAACCTCAGCTCCCGTGGTCGCAAATGCCTTCGACCTATTTTTAAGATGCAGGGAAAGCATATGGATCTTCGCCAACTGCGGTACTTCATCGCCCTCAACGAACACCGCAGTTTCGTGCGGGCGGCGGACGCCATGGGCATCACGCAACCGGCCTTCAGCCGCAGCATCCAGGGGCTGGAACAGGAGTTCGGCTGCGTGCTGGTCGACCGTGGCCACAAGGACCTGCGCCCTACGCCGGAAGGCCAGGTAGTGCTGCAACACGCCCTGACCCTGGTGCACGGCGCGGCATTGCTGAGCAGTGAAGTGACGCGCATGACCAAGCTCGACGCCGGCGACCTGCGCTTCGGCTGCGGCCCGGCCCCGGCGGTGAAACTGGTACCGGATGCGGTGGCGCGCTTTATCAGCGCCCACCCGAAAATCCGCACCAGTTTCCAGGTGGATAACTGGGAAAAACTCAGCCGTGCCCTGAGCCGCGAAGAGATCGAGTTCTTTATCGCCGACATCCGCCAATTCGAAGCCGACCCGAATTTCCAGACCCGCGCGCTGACCCCCAAGCGCGGGGTATTTTTTTGCCGGCCGGGGCACCCGTTGCTGGCCAAGGACAGCCTGTCGACCAACGACATGTTCGACTACCCGCTGGCATCGCCACTGATCTCACAGGGCATTCGCAAACTGTTGGCGAACCTGAGCGGGCGCATGGATTTTTCCCCGAGCATCCAGACCGAACATTTCCCGGCGCTGGTGAAGATCGTGCTGCAGTCCAATGCCATTGGCGTGGGCACCGAGGAGGCGTTCGCCGAAGACATCGCCCAGGGCACGTTGAAGCTGCTGCACTGGCGCAACCTGCCGCAGAACATGGAGACCATGAGCGCCCGCTGCGGGATTGTGAGCCGCACCGGTTCACGGTTGTCGCCGGCGGCGAAGGCGATGATCGAGACGCTGGTGGAGGTGGACAGGCAGGAGGTGAGTGTGGCGGTTTGACGGGCCTCATCGGGGGCAAGTCCCCGATGGCCATGAGTATCTACACAACTTCAATAGGATAGTGCGTAGCAGCTGTCGAGCCCCGGCGAGGCTGCGTCGGCCGCGACTCGGGCTTGAATCGGCAGCGCGCCTGACGCAGCCTCGCTTGCGCTCGGCAGCTGCTACGGGGGGAGGCCTTGATGGGGTTGGTATTTGCTGCCGAGCCCCGGCGAGACTGCGTCGGCCGCGACTCGAGCTTGAATCGGCAGCGCGCCTGACGCAGTCTCGCTTGCGCTCGGCAGCTGCTACGGGGGTGGGCCTTGATGGGGTTGGTATTTGCTGCCGAGCCCCGGCGAGGCTGCGTCGGCCGCGACTCGAGCTTGAATCGGCAGCGCGCCTGACGCAGCCTCGCTTGCGCTCGGCAGCTGCTACGGGGGTGGGCCTTGATGGGGTTGGTATTCGCAGCTGTCGAGCCCCGGCGAGGCTGCGTTGGCCGCGACTCGAGCTTGAATCGGCAGCGCGCCTGACGCAGCCTCGCTTGCGCTCGGCAGCTGCTACGGGGGTGGGCCTTGATGGGGTTGGTATTTG
>NZ_VFES01000029.1 GCF_007858185.1 Pseudomonas grimontii | reverse complement strand
GCTTGTCGTTATTTACTTGCCTTGAAGAGTGGGGAACGATAAGTCGGAAACTGCGTGAATCCCCGCGAAAACGGGGATACCAGCAAGATGAGCTATGGAGTGGGAGATTTGGTTAGCGCATATGGGGGCAAGCCCCCTCCCACATTAGACCTGCTTTGCCTGAAGGATCGGATTCACCGGCTGAGCCACCTTGGGCTTACGAAACACCAACACATTCCCCACCATCACCAGCACCAACCCCGCCAACGCCGGCGCGGTCCACTGGTAGCCTTCGGCAAACGCCGACACATTCAGCGCCACCACCGGGAACAGCACCGTGCAATACGCCGCGCGCTCCGGCCCCATGCGCCCGACCAAGGTCAGGTAAGCGGTAAAACCGATCACCGACCCCGGAATCACCAGGTACCACAGGGCGCCGACATACCGCGCGCTCCAGTCCATCTCAAACGGAATGCCCCGCACCACGCAGTAGGTCGCCAGCATCAAGGATCCATACAACATGCCCCAGGCATTGGTGGTCAGCGGCCTCAGGCCAGCCTTCTGCTGCAGACTCGACAACATATTGCCCGCAGAGAAACACATGGTCCCCAGCAACGCCAACCCCAAACCCAGCAAGGTCTGCGGGCTGGCGGTGTGCCCCACCAGTTCCGGCCAGAACAGCAAGCCCAAGCCCGCCAACCCGAGGCCGCCGCCCATCAACACGTTACGCGCCACCCGCTGGCCGAAGAACACCCGGGCGTTCAGCGCATTCCACAGCGTGGCCGTGGAAAACACCACCGCCACCAGGCCGCTGGGGATCCATTGGCTGGCCGTGAGAAAGCACATGAAGTTGACGCAAAACAGGCACAGCCCCTGGGCCAGGCAGATGAGGTGCCCGCGCCGGTTCATCACCTGCAACTTGCGACTGATCAGCAGCAACGCAAACAACACCAGCGCCGCCAGGCCGAAGCGGTAGACGATGGACACGGGAATCGCCACCACGCCCAGTTGCCATTTGAGGGCAATCCAGGTGGTGCCCCAGATCAGCACGGTGAGTAAATACAGGGAAAGGTTCATAACGGGCTCCATCGATTGAGCCACAGTGTCGCCCTCAACCCGGGCAAGGCTCTTGCACATTCTTGCGCTTTTGTCGGGCGACGGGATCACAGCGCCAGCCTCGCGGAGTAGGATGCAAGGCGTCGGAGAACACACACCATGTCAGACCTGGAATCCCTGCAAGTCTTCCAAGCCCTTAACCGCTCGCCCCACGCACGCCTGGAAGCCTGCGCCGAGCTCGGTGACGGCTTGTCCGCGGCCTTGTGGAGCAACCATCATGATTCCCAGGACTACCAGGCGCCCAGCCATCACACCTTGTCCTGCTATGTCGATGGCGGCACCGGCACGTTTCGGCGTGACCAGCCGGGCACCAAGGGCGGCCCCGACAAGCTGTGCATCCTGCCTGCCGAGCACCAATCGGCCTGGGTGATCAACGGTGAGATCCGCCTGGCCCACGTGTATTTCAGCCCGGAACAATTTGCCCTGGGCTGCGTCACCCTGCTTGACCGCGAACCGCGCACGCTGGAGCTGCAGGAAAGCACGTTCCTGGAAGACGAGCGCCTGGCCCGACGCTTCCACCAGTTGATCGCCCTCAACTGGCACGAACCCGCCGAACGCCTGCTCACCAGCAGCCTCGCCCATGAAATGCTCAGCCACACCCTGCTCAGCCAGGTGGGCGCCCGCGAAGGCCTGCGCTTGAAAGGCGGGCTGGCCGCCTACCAACGACGGTTGCTGATGGACTACATCGACCAGCACCTGGAAGACCCCATCAGCCTTGGGCAACTGGCGGGGTTGTGCGCGTTGTCGGAGTACCATTTCGCGCGGATGTTTCGCCAGAGTTTCGGCCTGCCACCCCATCAGTACCTGCTGGCGCGCCGGCTGACTCGCGCGCAAAACCTGCTGCGTGGCGGCGCCCTGCCGTTGGGCGAGATTGCCTTGCTGTGCGGTTTCTCCAGCGCCAGCCACTTTACCCATCGCTTCCGCCAGGCCATGGGCGCCACGCCCGGCGAATACCGTCAGGCGTTCATCTAAACCATCAAGCCCAGGGTCTTGGCCTTGGCCACCGCCTGTGTGCGGCGCTCTACGCCGAGTTTGCTGTGAATGCGCCGCGCGTGGGTCTTGACGGTGTGCAGGGAGATAAACAGGCGGTCGGCAATCTCCAGGTTGGAACTGCCGAGGGCGATCAATTGCAGCACTTCCAATTCGCGCTGGCTCAAGGGGTTTTCCACCGTGCCGGCGGTTGACGCCTGAGGCTCCAGGCCCAGCTCACTCAGCAGTCCCGGCGCGCGCAAACGCAGTTCGCGAATCGCTTGTTGCACCTGGCAACGCCCGGCCAGTTCCAGGCCGGCTTGCAGCGAGCGGCGCGCCAGCGCCGGATCACCCAACTGCCAGGCGACTTCGCCCAGCACCAGGTGCAGTTCGATTTCCAGGCACAGCATGCCGCGCTGATGCGTGGCCTGCAGCAAGGCGTTGAGCCGTTCCAGCGGTTGATCGGCGCAGCCCAGTTTCACCTCCGCCAGCACCAACAGGTATTCAAGACGCGGGATCAGTTCCAGGGTGGCCGGTGGTGCTTGTTTGGCCAGCGGCCCACGGAAGTGACGCAACACGCGGCGCACCGCTTCCACGGTCAATTCGGCGCGCCCCTGCTGCAACCAGAAGTGCCCGCTGACCAACAGCAGCACCGCGCGGTACACCGTGTCCGGCACTTGGCGTTGCTGCATCAATCGCTCGGCTTCACGCAACTGGATAAAGGCCTGGGCGTAATCGCCACGGTTGGCAGCCAACAGCGCCAGGCCGAGGAAGCCATAGAGCACGCGCTTGTCCTGGCTGTGCAGGCACATCTTCAAGCCCGTGTCGAAACACTCGGCGGCCAGACTGTCCTGGCCCTGGCGCAAGGCCAGATGCCCGCGTCGCAAGGCGATACGTCCCACCAAGGGACCGGCCTTGAGCCGCTGTTCAAGCAATATGGCTTGTACATTTTCCAGCAGGCTCTGGGCCCGATATGGTGCACCGCGCTGTTCCAGTAATTGAGCGTGATCCAGCTCAAGCAGCGCCTCCAGCAGCAACGAACCATTGGCGCGTGCCAGGCACAGTGCTTCGCGGTTCAGGCCTTGGGCCACGTCCAGTTCGCCACGCAACAAGGCTTGCTGGGTCAGGCCCGACAGGCACATCAACCGCGAGGTCCACGCGCTGTCGGGCAAGGCTTGCAGCGCCTCAAGAAAATGCAGGCGCGAACCCTCGGCATCGCCGCCCAGGTGCAGCAACCAGCCCCATTGCGCCTGCCAGCGCGCCAATAAATACCGCTGTTGCGCCGCCGTCGGTTGCGGGGCAAACCGGGCCAGTTGATCGATGCACACCGCCGCCTGTTCGAAGCGCCCGGCAAACAGCAACGCCGCCGTCACCAGCCCCACCAGTTGCGGCGAGCCGAGCATCAATTCATCGCCATGCTGCTCATGCAGGTGCAACAGCAATACGGCGTTCTGCTGGCGGAACAGGTCCTCGAAGCTGAAGTGCTGCAACAGGCTCACCGCCATTTCATATTCTTCGGCCAGCAGCGCCTGTTCGAAGGCGGCCTGCCAGTCCTGCTCGGCGCAGAACCATTGGCAGGCGCGTCGATGCCAGGAGCGTTTGGCCGGCCAGGGTTCGTTCTGCATCAGGTGCGCCAGGGGTGCAAAAACCTGCAGCCAATCGGTGTCTTCCCACGGTTGGATAAAGGCGCCGAGCACCTGCAAATCCTTCAAGTACTGGTCACCGTCTCCCGCGCCGAACAAGTGCTCGCACAGGCCGGCATTGAAGCGCGGCAGATGAGCCAGTACGCGCCAGGCCTCCACCAGCTCCGGCGGCAGTGTGCTGAACAGCTCGTGTTGCAGGTAGTCGAGCAAGGTCTTGTCGGGGTGCCCGTCGCCCAGCAGCGCGATGCGCACACCCGCGCACCAGCCGGCGCTGAACTGCAGCACGCTGTCGACCGAATGCCCGGGCGCATGGCTGAGCAGTTGCTGGATTTCCACAGGGCTGAAGGCCAGTTCGGTACCACATTCGAGCAACTCATCGTCGAGCAGCAGGCGCGGCCAGTTACACGCCGGTCGCCGCCGCGCGCCCAGCCACCAGGTCAGGGCCGGGCTGCTGGCGCTGAGCAAGCGGTCGAGCAAGGCGTCGGTCTCGGGCGTCGGCAAGCGGCAAAAATCATCGAGGAACAGCCACGCCGAGGCCTGCCAGCGACTGAGGTCGAGCAGCAAGGTGGTTTCATCGGTAAACGTCAGGCCCAGGTTTTGCGCGAGCCGCAGGCACAGGTCGAGGGGGCTGAGGGCAGCGCCATTGAGCGGCAACCAGTACACCTGGCACCCCGCAGGCGCTTGCAACGCACACTCGGCGAGCAACGCGCTCTTGCCGCTGCCACCGGGCGCGCAGAGTAATTTGACCCTGGCCTGGGCCGCCAGCAAGGGCTCGGCCAGGCGTGGGCGCAGCAGATGGTGAGCGGACAGCCGAGGCATGAATCCAGGACGGTCCAGGCAGCGTGTCATGGCAGTCATTGCTGCATCCTGCGTTCTTATTGTTATGCAACCTGGCGCTTACCCTAGTCCTGTGGCGGGTGGTTGTTGAAGAAGTATTCAGCAGGGTGATTGAGGGCCATGCACAAAACCCAATGTGGGAGGGCGCTTGCCCCCGATGGCGGTGTATCAGTCAACCAATCCAGTGACTGCTACTCCCTCATCGGGGCATAGGTATCTACACAATTTTCAGAGACTGGCGAGTTCCCCTGTGGCGAGCGGGCTTGTCCCGCGTTGGGCTGCGAAGCAGCCCCAGTAAGAAAGAACGCGGTGTATCAGACACTCTGTGGAGGCTGGTTTTGGGGCTGCTACGCAGCCCAACGCGGGACAAGCCCGCTCGCCACAGTTGCCCTATCTGCCGGGCGTTCAGCGTTGAGCAAAAGTTGTGTAGATACCCATGCTCATCGGGGGCAAGCCCCCTCCCACATTTTGCCCCCACTTCGATCCGTGATCAGCGCACGCCTTCAGCCCGCAATGCCGCCGGGGTGTAGTCCGCTGCCTTGGCCGCGAAGCCGAACACGAAGCTGTTCTTCTCCTCGTTCTTCATGCCCAGTGCGATGTAGCGCCCGGCGATGATGTCGTACAGGGTCTCGACGGTGTAGGCCGGCACCTGGTGGTCGTAATAAAACTGCGAATGGCCTTCGGCGACGCGCCACAGTTGGCCGCGACCGTCGTAGTGATCCACCAGCGCGACTTGCCAGCTGTCTTCGTCGATGTACATGTGGCGCTTGGCGTAGATGTGCCGCTCGCTCGGTTTGACCGTGCCGACCACTTCCCAGACGCGGTGCAGTTCGTAACGGGTCAGGTCCTGGTTGATGTGACCGGCCTTGATGATGTCGTCGTATTTGAGCGACGGCGAATCGAGCTTGTAGCTGTTGTA
Source organism: Pseudomonas grimontii (assembly GCF_007858185.1). Lineage (GTDB taxonomy): Bacteria > Pseudomonadota > Gammaproteobacteria > Pseudomonadales > Pseudomonadaceae > Aquipseudomonas > Aquipseudomonas grimontii. The sequence continues at coordinate 63,400 of NZ_VFES01000029.1, read as the reverse complement.
GGGGATGTACATCTCTTTCTTGCCGACCAGCTTCCAGTCATAGCGGTCGGGGGCGCCGGAGAACATGTCGAAGTTGTCGGTGGTGCGCAGGCCGTCGGACGCGGTGCCCGGACCGTCATAGGACACCTGCGGCGCGCGGCGCACGCGGCGCTGGCCGGCGTTGTAGATCCAGGCCAGGCGCGGCTCCTTCACCTGGTCGAGGGTCTCGTGCACCAGCAGCACGTTGCCCGCCAGGCGCGCCGGGGCGGTGACCGATTGCTTGAAATAGCTCAACACGTTGGCCGCCTTGGCCTGGTCGATATCGGGAATCGCCTGGGGCACCGCCACTTCCTCCTCGAAGCGGATCGGCGTGTAGCTGCCATTGGTCTGCGGGGTGGCCTGGGTGATGATGCGGCGCAGGTTGCCGCCGTGGTAACGGGTGATGTGGTTCCACAGCACTTCCACGCCATTCTTGGGAATCGGGAACGCGTAGTAACGGTTACCGGTGAAGTTTTCCAGGCCGTTGCCGTCGTTGATCGCCTTGACGTTCAGCGCGCTGCGCTTGATCGACTCGTAGATGTCCGGTGGCAGGTTGACCGTGCGGTGGCTCGGGTACACCGGGATCTTGTAGGTCTCGGGGTAGCGCTTGAACATCGCCACCTGGCCGTCGGAGAGTTTGTCTTTGTACTTGTCGACGGTGGCCGCGGTGATCACGAACAACGGTTTTTCACTGGCGAACGGGTCGGCGAGGAAGCCCTTGCTGTCCACTGCGCCAGCGTTTTTCGGGATGCCGCCGGTCCAGGCCGGGATCGAGCCATCGGCGTTGCCGGCTTTTTCGGCGCCGACCGGGGTCAGGGTGGTGCCCAGCTTGGCCGCCTCTTCCGGCGACACCGCCGCCATCACGTGGGAGGCCAACAGGCTGAGGGCCAACACTGCAATTGTCTTACGCATGGATTCTTGTCCTTCTTTAAGCCAAATCAGAAGTTCACGCCGAAGCTGAGGGCGAGGAAGTCGCGGTCTGTCAGGGTGTTGTAGTCACCGCCAAAGAAGTCGGTGTAGCTGAGGCTGGCGGTGTAGGTGCTGCGGTAGTCCGCATCCACGCCAACGCTGATGGCCTTGGCGCCTTTGTTGAAGATCCCGTTAGGGCCGTAGCCGGCCACGTCATGGGACCAGGACAGGTTGGGCTTGAGGTTCACCCCGAAGAGCGCGTTGTTGTAGTCGAGGATCGCGCGCGCGCGGTAGCCCCAGGAAGTGGAGGTGACGAAACCGTCGGTGTCACCCTGGAAACCGTAGGCGCCATACACCGAGTCGCGGCCGTAACGCAGCTTGGATTTGTCTTCCAGGCCGGCCACATGCACAACGGCGGCTTCGCCCACCAGGGTCAGGCGTTCAGCACCCAGCACCTGGTCAAAGAACTGGGTCATGGTGCTTTGGATCTGGGTGATTTCCTTGCGGCGGTAGCCCTTGTTGTCACTGCCGAAATTGCTGCGGATAGGCGAGGCCAGTTGGCCGGCGATCGGGTTGATAAGGGACAGGGTCAGGTCGGTGGAATTCAACTGCACCGGGGCATTGGGCCGGTAGCTGATTTCCCCGGTCCACGCTGTGCCGGTAGGCAAGGTTGTGGAGAAGCTCGCGCCGAACAGGCGAATGTCTTCCGGGTACTCGAGGTAGTACTGGCCACGGCCGAGCATGGTGCTCTGGGCCAGGGCCGAACCGAAGCCGGCCGGGGCAGCCGCCGCGATACCACCGATGGTCGCTAGATTGGTGTTGGCGGTAATCGTGCCCACAGTCGGCGTGCGGCTGTGGTAGTTCATGAAGTACAGGCCGTACTCCGTGTCATCGCCCAGCCAGCGCAAGGCTGCACCGAATTGGCCGGAGTCCCGTGCATCACGGTCACCAGCGCGTTGCACCACCACGCCTTCGCGGGTCACTACAAAGCCTTGGCCGCGTGCCGCTGCAATCGGTTGCAACGGCGCGATTGCCGGGCTACCCACCGTGTAGTTACCGGTGCAACCATCCGCCGCCACATCCCCGCCGAAAAACGTGCCGCAGTTATCCAGCACCGTCTGGTCCCACTCCAGCTGGTAGAAGCCTTCCACGGTCAGTTGGTTGGTCAGGCTCTGGGACGCAAACAGCATGTTGACCGGAATCAGCCCTTCCTTGATCTCGGCGCCGGGACGACGGAATGCCGACACGTCGATGGGGTTGATGCTGTTGATCGAGTTGCCGATGAAGGTACTTTCACCCCAACTGACCACCTGTTTACCGGCGCGCACGGTGCCCGGCAGATCGCCCAGGGAATAGTTGTGATAGACAAACGCATCGAGGATCTGCGCACCGCTGGATTTGGCGCCTTCCTTGCGGTTGTGGTCGCTGATCTGCTTGAACTCGCGGTCTTCGTCCTTGAGCTCGAAGTCGTACCAGTATTTGCCACGCACGAACACACCGGTATCGCCGTACTTGAGCTCAAGGTCATGCAGGCCTTTGAAGATCTTCGAGAAGGTCTCACCCTTCTTGAAGTTCAAGCGCCCGTCATCTCCCGTGGAAGCCTGACCCGTGCCGCCATTGACGGTGCCCACGAGTTTTTTATCGGCATCGCGCATGCCCCAGCTCGAGCCGACCGACAGCGAGGAATCGAATTGCCCTTCGATCTCGCCAATGTTGAAAGAAACAGCCTGTGCCTGGGCACAGCAACCCAACGCAACCGCAGCGGCCAGCGCCTGTGGCGTGAAGATGGCGCGCATTATTGTTTTTGTCATGCGTCTTCCCCGGTGAGTGACAGAAGGCCCCACCCTACTGCCGCGCATCAGGAGCGATAAGCGCACCAAGGAGGGATTCGTGTTGTCGCTCGAAAGGATTACCGGGCGCTCTGGCCTGGGTCTGGCGGAGGGCATGGACCGGGTGGATGGTGGGTTATCAAGAGAATGGATGGCGATCTGGGTAACTGTTGCCATATCGGTAACAGTCCTTGTCCTGATCGGCTATTACTCATTTTGTTACAAGCGCTTATTCTTGCCTGGCTTTCAGGGCAAACCGCCCGCTTCCGCTCTCGGAAGAAAAGCCGAGTTTGAATGGATTGAAGTGTTTTTTCAGTCTGTTACCGGTGTTCACTGACGTTGATTTGTCGCTCCTTGATCCAACGTCTTACTTCAGCCACTGCGTTTGCAGTGGCTTTTTTTTTGCCTGAAATAAAACGGGGCGCCATCAGCGCCCCGTGGGATTCAAGCTTTTTCAAGCAACGATCACAGGCTGTACTTCTGCAAGTTCGCCATCATTTCCTTTAACGCCTCGATATTGTCCTTGGGATGGGCTGCGCCTTCGAAGTCGCAGATCTGCGCCCAATGTGCCGCCACATCGTCTGGCGAGAACCCGGCTTCAGGGTCAAAGCCTACGCCCAGGCTGCGTTCCCAGCGGGTCTTGCCGATCCAGCCGCCCCCCACCTCGAACAGCCCTGAGGTTTCCTGGCACGCTTCGCTGCCCAGGTACACCACCAGCGGGCTGACCAATTCCGGCTTGAGGCGCTCGAACACTTGTGGCGGGATCAGGCCTTCGGTCATGCGCGTGCCGCCGGTGGGGGCGATGGCATTGACCAGGATATTGTTCTTGCGCCCTTCCAGGGCCAGGGTGCGGGTCAGGCCGTACAGCCCGAGCTTGGCCATGCCGTAGTTGGACTGGCCGAAGTTGCCATAGATGCCCGAGGTGGATGCGGTGAAGATCACCCGGCCGTAGCCCTGCTCGCGCAGGTGCGGCCAGGCGGCGCGGGTGACTTTGTAGGCGCCTTCGACATGCACCCGGTAAACCAGGTCCCAGTCGGTGTCGTCCATTTTGTGGAAGGTTTTGTCACGCAGGATGCCGGCGTTGTTGACCACCACGTCGATGCGGCCGAAGACATCGAGGGCGTTCTGGACGATCTTGTCACCGTCGGTGACAGAGTCATGGTTGGCCTCGGCGATACCGCCTGCCTCGCGGATCTGCGCCACGACCCGGTCGGCAGCAGACGCATTGGCGCCTTCGCCCTGGGTGGAACCACCGAGATCGTTGACCAGTACCCTCGCCCCGTACCTGGCGAACAGCAGCGCATGGGCCCGGCCCAATCCGCCGCCGGCACCGGTGACGATCACGACCTTATCCTGGAACTGCACTGACTCACTCATACCGAACTCCGATGGCGACAATGGGAATGGCTCGAGTGTCCGGCAACGCGTCTGCGGTCACAATAAATACGGCTGAGGCTGAATGGTGCTCGATAAGGCTGGGGGATGATGCCTCGTCTCTCTGTAGGAGCGAGCTTGCTCAGGAATAGGCCACCCGCGGCGATGGCTGCCCGAGCCGCTCACGAAACGCCTGGTAGTGCCTGAGCACCTGCACCGGCGCCTCGATCTGCGGGTAGTGGCCGATATTGGTCAGTAACACCGTGTCGGCGTGGGGCACCAATTGCTCGTAGCGCTCGACCATATGCGCACCGGAGATCGGGTCAACTTCGCCATCGATCACCCGCAACGGCACTTCGTCGCGCTGCATCGCGCCGACCCAGCGTTCACGCATGCGCCGTCGCTGGGGCACGTAGGCGATCAGTTTGTGCAGGATGCGCGTGCCGCCGTTGCCGTTGATCAGGCTCCAGAAATCATCCAGGGCACTTTCACTGGGGCGGGTGTTGGGGCCAAAGATCTGGCCGAAGCTGTCAGACAAGGCACTACGCCCGAAGGCGCGGCCGATCATCCAGCCCAGCGGGCTGAGCAAGAGTTTTTGCACCAGCGCCAGGCGATGGGTTTCGGGGAACAAGCCACCATTGAGGAACACGCAGCTGGCCATCTCAAACCGGCCTTCGTAGTGCCGGGCCAGGAGTTCCTGGGCGACACTGTCACCGTAGTCGTGGGCCAACACATGCACCGGCTGCTCCACCCGCAGGTGTTCGAGCAGGGCCTGTTGCAAGTCGGCCTGTTCCAGCAGGCAATATTCGTGGTCCAGCGGCTTGGCCGAGTCACCGAAACCGAGCATGTCGCAGGCGATCACCAAGTGACGCTGGGCCAGGGGCTGCCACAGGTAATGCCAGTCCCAACTGGCGGTGGGGAAGCCATGGATCAGCAGCAGCGGCTCGCCCTGCCCGGCCGTCCAATAGCGAATGGTACGGCCGCGAAAGACGAAATCCTGACCACGCTTGCGCCAGGCTCTGAGCGGGATCTCGGCGAGGGACATCAGCTTTTATACCCCGGGTCTTGCAGGTCCAATTTGCGCAGCAAGGCCGGCCAGGCCAGCGCGCCGCCCATACCTTGGGCGCTCTTTGTAACAGCCGCGACCATCGCCTTGGCACCGGCAAGAATCTGCGGCCCGATGGGGATCAATTCGGCGCCGCCGTTTTGCGCCAGTACCTGAATATCGCAGGCGCGCTGGAAGGTGAACATCATCAGAAAGGTGTCGGCGATGGTACTGCCGCAGGTCAGCAGGCCATGGTTGTGAAGCATCAGGAAATTGTTATCGCCGAGGTCGGCCTGCAAGCGGGCTTTTTCTTCGTGGTTCAAGGCCACGCCTTCGTAGGCGTGATAGGCCAGGCTCGACAACACGAATATCGATTGCTGGCTGATCGGCAACACGCCCTGCTTCTGTGCAGCGACGGCCACACCCGCGGCGGTATGGGTGTGCAGCACGCACGTCACATCGTGGCGAACTTCATGGATGGCACTGTGGATGGTGTAGCCCGCCGGATTGATTTCGTAGGGGCTGTCCATCAGTTTGGTGCCGGCCTGATCGACCTTGACCAGGCTCGACGCGGTGATCTCGTGGAACATCAGCCCATACGGGTTGATGAGAAAATCATCGGTACCCGGCACCTTGGCCGAGATATGGGTGAAGATCAGATCATCCCAGCCATGCAGCGCGACCAGGCGATAGCAGGCCGCCAGGTCGACACGGGTCTGCCATTCGGCAGCGCTGACCTGATCCTTGACATTCTGCGGCGATAGAACGGGGGCTAGGCTCACGGCAACGACCTCCTTGGCGCACTGTCTTATTGTTGTTTTTTTGTGTGATAGGCCAGTCTAGTCAGACCTCATGACTGCCGTAGTTGCCTTGGCAGCCAGCTTGATGGCCGAACGGGTCAGCCCAGAGAATAGTTGACGTTTGCTTAAAGCGCGTCAAAGAATCGCCGCCAAAAAAGGCACGGCAAACAGGTTGAGCAACCCCGTCAAGACCATCACCAGGCCGGCGACCGAGCCCTCTTCGCCACCCACTTCATGAGCCCGGCTGACACCCGCACCGTGGGCCCCCACGCCAAACAAGGCGCCACGCGCCAGCGGCGTACGCAGCGGCAGCCACTTGAGCAATACGCCACCGAGCATGGCGCCGAACACACCGGTGAACATCACGAACACCGCCGTCAGCTCCGGCACGCCGCCCAGGTCGGAAGACACCGGCATGGCGAACGGTGTGGTGATCGAGCGCGGCACCAGCGACATCGTCACCGAACTGTCCAGCGCCAGTGCCTTGGCCAGGCCGAACGAGGTCGCGATCGACGCCACACTGCCCGCCACCATGCCCAGCAATAACGCCGGCCAGTGGCGGGCCAGCAAGCGGCGCTGCTGCCAGATCGGCACGGCAAACGCCACAGTGACCGGGCCCAGCACCAGCATCAGCCAGTGGGTGTCGGTAGCGTATTCGGCATAGGCGGTGTGCATCGGCACGGCCACCGCCAACAACAGCACAGGTACCAGGATCAGCGGCGACAACAGGTAGCGCCCGGTGCGCCGGTAGATCCAGCGGCTGAACACGTAGGCAGCCAGGGTCAAGGCGAGCCAGAACACTGGCATCAGCTCAAGCTTCATGGCGCAACCTCCAGCGGCACACGGCTTCTACCGTAAACGCCGTGACCAGCATCACCGCCAGCGTGCTGAAGCCGATCACCAACAGGATGCGCCAGCCGTCGTTGCGCAGCAGACCGCCATAATCGAGCAGGCTCATCAGGGCCGGGATGAAGAACAGCAGCATCTCGGCCATCAATACCCCGGCGCCCAATTGCAGCGCCGCCGGCTTGACCAGGCCGCTGGCGAACGTTGCCAGCAACAACCCCAGGCCCACGACGCCACCGGGGATGGGCCAGGCCAGCCAGACCGTCAACTGGGTACCCAACAGATAAATCGCGAGCAGCACGACCAGTTCAGTCAGCAAACGGCCAAGGTGTTTGAAGGAAAAACGTTTCATGAGCTTTGGGTCCTCGCAGGCCCCCATTTTAGAGCGCGGCCTTCCATCCCCACAGCGAATTGTTAGACTGCCAACTATTCCAAACTGGAATCAGGCCCATGGAATTCAAACAGCTGCGCAGCTTTGTCGAAGTGATCCACCGAGGGGGGTTTACCCAGGCGGGGAAAACCCTGCATATCAGCCAGTCCGCCGTCAGCAAGCAAGTCGCGCAATTGGAGCAAAGCCTTGGCACACCGTTGCTCGACCGCATCGGCTCGCAGATCCGCCTGACCGCCGCCGGCCAAGTCGTGCTGCAACGCGCCGAAGCCATGCTGCGCTTGCAATCCGAGTTGCTCAGCGAGCTGGACGATATGCACCACCTCACCCGAGGCGAGCTGCGCCTGGGCCTGCCGTTGCTGGCAGGCGACACACTGTTCGCGGGGTTGTTTGCCGAGTACCGCCGCCGCTACCCGAACATCACCATTCAGTTGTTGGAGGGCGGCAGCCACAATATCGAACAGGCGATCCTGAGCGGTGAGCTGGAAGTGGGTGGCAGCTTGAAGCCCAGCGACCCGGCGTTCGCCTGGCAAGCCTTTTGCGATGAACCACTGGATGCGTTGCTGCCGATTGACCACCCCCTGGCGGAAAACGCCCAGGTGCGCCTTGAGGAATTGGCTGACACGCCATTCCTGATGTACCAGCGCAGCTTTGTGCTCAACGATCGGCTGATGCAGGCGTGTCAGCAGTTGGGCTTTACCCCGAAGGAAATCGGCCGCAGCGGCCAGGCGGACTTCCTCGCGGCGTTGGTGGCCGCCGGCCAAGGCGTGGTGCTGCTGCCCAGCGTGGTCGCCCGTGGGCTGGTGCGACCTGGGGTGGTGCGCCTGACGTTGAAGGCCCCCGATTACCTGCGTTGGGACATTGCCTTTATCTGGCGTGAGGGCGCCTATCTGTCGAGAGCCGCCCAGGCCTGGCTGGCGTTGTTACGTGAATTTCCGGTCAAGCGCGCAGTGCAGTAACCAACTCGGCCAGCCATGGCTCGGCGTCGGTTTCCGGGGTGACGCTTTCGCTGGCGTCCAGGCGCAGCATCGGCAGTACTTCGTGCACACCCAATTCGCCGAACAGCTCGCGCATTTGCTCGCCGCCGCCACAGAAGGTATCGCCGTAGCTGGCGTCGCCCAGGCCGATCACTGCGCCGGGCAGGCCGCGCCAGGCGGCGGGCAGTTGGTCGCGAATGGTTGAATACAGGGGTTGCAGGTTGTCGGGCAATTCGCCCATGCCGGTGGTGGAGGTCACCGCCAGAAAGGCTTGCGGACTGAAGGCTTGTACATCCGCCAACGTCGCACAGGGATTGTGCCAGGCCTCGAAGCCGGCCTTGTTGAGGAGGTCGGCGGCGTGGCGGGCAACTTCTTCAGCCGTGCCGTACACCGAGCCGGAAAGGATGGCGACTTTCATCAATCTGATCCTGTAGTTGAGCGAAAGCCTGGGATATTAGCAGCTGGCGCAAATATTTCGGCGCCCGCCGTGCAAGATTCAAGGCATGTCTTAAACTGCCAGCTCCAACCAAACGCCATGGACCGCTCAATGATTAACGCCAAGCTGATGCAAATGGTGATCAACGCTTCCAACGACGGTATCGTCGTCGCTGAAAGAGAAGGCAAGGACAAGCCGCTGATCTACGTGAACCCTGCATTCGAACGGCTGACCGGCTACACCCTCGACGAAATCCTCTATCAGGATTGCCGCTTCCTGCAGTCAGGCGACCGCGACCAGCCGGCCCTGATCGCTATCCGTGAAGCGTTGGAGAACGACGGCGCCTGCCGGGAAATCCTGCGTAATTACCGCAAGGACGGCAGCCACTTCTGGAACGAACTGTCGCTTTCAACGGTTTATAACGCGGCGGACAAGCAGACGTATTTCGTCGGTGTACAAAAGGACGTCACGCTCCAGGTCAAGGCCCAGCAGCGTGTGGCGCAATTGGAGGGCGAACTGGCGCAGGTCAAGGCCGAGCTGGCAGCGCTCAAAGCGACAAGCGGATTAAACAAAATTTAGAAAGTGCGGCCATAAGAGCGGATAATGGCACTTTAACACCCCCTCTATTGAGCACGTACGATGCAACGCAATGCGCTTCTGACCCAGGATGAGCTGGATTTCATTCAGAGCATGCAGCACAACCCGCAACTCAACCTGCGGGATGCTTCGTCGAGCCTGACCGTCAACGGCGGTGCACAGATTCGCGACTTGCTCACCCGCCTGGCCGCCCATGACCATCTCACCATCCAGGCGCAGTTCGACAACCAGCAACTGACCTTCCCCCTGCATCTGGTGGAGGATGAGTTCAATGCCGTGCATCTGCGTTTGGGCGTGCCAAGTATTTTCGAAGACGGCCCGATGATACGCCCGTGGCGCCTGGCGCTTGAAACGCCGGTGGCCCTGGAGAACATCCGGGGCGCTGCCGGCGCCCTGTGGGTGCATGAAGTGTCATTCAAGGGCGTGCTGGTGGAGATTCGAGGCCGGATCAAGCCGCCAAAAACCTTTTCCCTGTGGTTCAGCCCTTCCGGTTATGAGCGCATTGCGCTGCGCGGTGTGTTCGAGCGGGAAACCGCGCGGGGTTTGTTTGCCTATCGCATCAGCCAGAATGGTGCGGATGAAACCGAGCGCCTGCGCCAGTTCATCCTGCATCAACACCGCTTGGTACACCCGCAGATGCACGCCTGAAATCAGGTATCCAGGTTGCCGCTGAGAAACTGCTGCAAGCGGCGTTGCATCTGGCGCCCTTCGCTGCCCAAGCAACCGATGGAGGAACCTGCCAACGCGTCCTGCGCCAGGTCCGACGCGGCACCGGCAAGAAATAATGGGCAATCCAGGGTCAACGCCAACCGATTGAGGCGTCCAGCCAGATCAAGGTTATGGGCGTGGTTGGAGAAAATGATCAACGCCTGGGGGCGGGTCTTTTCACACACCAACGTCAACTCATCGAACGGCTGGCCCATGCCCAGCACCTTCACAGCCAGGTCATCTCGACTTATCAACAGCGCCGCCACCAGCAACTCCAGCTTGCGGCACTCGCCGGGCATGGCCGCCAGCAATACCCGAGGCGCAGGTGACAGCGTCGCAGCTTGCAGGCGCTGAAAGGTATGGATGCGCAGGAAGGCGTCGAAAAACAGCCATTCACTGGCCTGGCCGAAACGCCCCTGGTGGCGCAACAGCTCGTTCCAAAGAGGCATCAGGATGTCCTGGAACGCCACGTTAAGGGGGTAGGTGGCGAAAATCTGGCCATACAGGCTTTCCAGTTGACGATCATCAAAGGCGTTGACCACCTGCAACAGCCGCGCCCGCCATTGTGACCATTCACCCTCTTCAACGGTGTCCCGCTCATCGCGAATCGCTTCAGCCTGCTGAGCATCGTGCGCAAGAATCTTGCCCACTTTGCTGACCGCCACCCCACGCTCGATCCAGTCGAGGATACGGTTGACGGTCTCGATATCGGCTTTGGAGTAGAGGCGATGCCCACTTTCGGTGCGGGTTGGTTGGATCAGGCCGTAACGACGCTCCCAGGCGCGCAAGGTGACCGGGTTCACGCCTGTCAATCTCGAGACTTCACGAATCGGAAACAACTCATCGGAATCAGTCGAATCAAGATGCGGCACACTATCAAGCGGAGCAGTAATCACAGGCATTTTGACCAAAAAACCAACGGTAACCGGGAGGCCATTTAACGCCTTTACACCTGTCCTTTTCAAGTTCCCGGCTTTTCGGACCAATGTCGCTGGCGTATTTCAGCAAAACAGGAATAATCCTTGCCTGTTTTTTACACGTCGCTGCAACACCCCGCAGCTTCGTCTGTGCGCCACCTACCCGGTTCAGCGCACCCGTACATTTGGAGATACACAATGTCTACCTCTCCCGTCACCTTGATGGTTGCGCGCCGCGTCGCCAAAGGGCGCTACGAAGAACTGATGGCCTGGCTGCGCGAAGGCGAGCAATTGGCCACCGACTTCCCCGGCTACCTGGGCTCGGGCGTGCTGGCCCCACCGCCCAATGACGATGAATTCCAGATCATTTTCCGCTTTGCCGATGAGAAAACCCTGCACGCCTGGGAATTTTCCGCCTCACGCGGCGCGTGGTTGAGCCGCGGCAGCGATCTGTTCGCCGACCCGTCCGAGCACCGTGTACGGGGCATCGATGGCTGGTTTGGCGCAGCGGGCGCCCGTCCGCCACGCTGGAAGCAGGCGGTGGCGATCTGGCTGGCGTTTTTCCCGGTGTCGCTGCTGTTCAACTTCGTCCTGGGACCGCTGCTCAGTGAACTCGAGTTGGGGCCACGCGTATTGGTCAGCACACTGGCACTCACGCCCTTGATGGTGTACTGGTTTATTCCACTGTCGACCCACCTGTTGGCCAACTGGCTGCATCCAGCCCCTGCCCCCCGCAAGGCCTCCGAAGCGGCGGCGTGAGTACAGGGGCGGCCCGTCGCTGGTATGATTTGCGCCTGCCAGCGACGCGAGCCTCCCATGACTGCAACGAACGCCCCGATCCTGATCACCGGCGCCGGCCAGCGTGTCGGCCTGCATTGCGCCGAGCGCCTGCTGGACGAAGGCCAGCCGGTGATTTTCAGCTACCGCAGCGAACGCCCCGGCGTGCAGGCCCTGCGCGAGCGTGGCGCGGTCGGCGTGTTTGCCGACTTCTCCACTGAAGCCGGGATTCTCGCGTTTATCGCTGAACTGAACACCCACACCCAAAGCCTGCGCGCAATCATTCACAACGCTTCGGCGTGGGTCGCAGAAACCCCGGGTGACGAGAGCCGTGCCTTTACCGACATGTTCAGCGTGCACATGCTTGCGCCGTACCTGATCAACCTGCATTGTTCACCGTTGTTGCAACGCTCGACACCTGCCGACATCGTGCATATCAGCGATGACGTAGTGCGCAAGGGCAGCCGCCAGCACATCGCCTACTGCGCCACCAAGGCCGGGCTCGACAGCCTGACGCTGTCGTTTGCCGCGCAGTTCGCACCGCTGATCAAGGTCAACGGCATCGCCCCGGCGATGGTGATGTTCAATGAAGGCGACGACGCGGCCTATCGCACCAAGGTGCTGGCCAAGTCGGCCCTGGGTATCGAGCCTGGCCCCGAGGTGATCTACCAGAGTGTGCGTTACCTGCTGGACAACCCCTATGTCACCGGTACCACCCTGACCGTCAACGGCGGGCGGCATATCAAGTAAGCCGTTTGTGAGGATGTTGTATGACCTTATCCCTGCCCCACCATTACCGCGAGATCCTCAAGAGCCTGGGCGAAGACCCGGAACGCGAAGGCTTGCTCGACACGCCCAAGCGAGCCGCCAAGGCCATGCAGTACCTGTGTCATGGCTATGAGCAGAACCTGGAAACCATCGTCAACGGTGCGCTGTTCGCCTCCGACAATGACGAGATGGTGATCCTCAAGGACATCGAGCTGTACTCGCTGTGTGAGCATCACCTGCTGCCCTTTATCGGCAAGGCCCATGTGGCCTATATTCCGACCGGCAAGGTGCTGGGCCTGTCCAAGCTGGCGCGCATCGTCGACATGTTCGCCCGGCGCCTGCAGATCCAGGAAAACCTCACCCGGCAAATCGCCGACGCCATCCAGGAAGTGACCCAGGCCGCCGGTGTGGCCGTGGTGATCGAAGCCAAGCACATGTGCATGATGATGCGCGGCGTGGAAAAACAGAATTCAACCATGAACACCTCGGTGATGCTCGGCGCGTTCCGCGAGTCGAACACCACGCGCATGGAGTTCCTGCAACTGATTGGACGGAGCAAGTAGCAATGCCACAACTTCAACCAGGCATGGCGCGCATCCGGGTCAAGGACCTGTGCCTGCGCACCTTCATCGGTATCAATGAGGATGAAATCCTCAACAAGCAGGATGTGCTGATCAACCTGACCATCCTGTATGCCGCCCAGGAAGCCGTGCGCGACAACGACATCGACCACGCGCTGAACTACCGCACCATCACCAAGGCCATCATCGCCCACGTGGAAGGCAACCGCTTTGCCTTGCTGGAGCGCCTGACCCAGGAACTGCTGGACCTGGTGATGAGCAACGAATCGGTGCTGTACGCCGAAGTCGAAGTGGACAAGCCCCACGCGCTGCGCTTTGCCGAGTCGGTGTCGATAACGTTAGCTGCAAGCCGCTAGCTACAAGCTGCAAGCTAAAGGCCAACCCCATTCCAACTTGCAGCTTGAAGCTCACCCGCTTGAAGCTGTCTCGAAGAGCCCCCCTATGACCGATCAACAACGCCTGGAACTCGAAGCCGCCGCCTTCCGCCGACTGGTGGCGCACCTGGACAGCCGCAAGGATGTGCAGAACATCGACCTGATGAACCTCGCCGGTTTCTGCCGTAATTGCCTGTCCAAGTGGTACAAGGCCGAGGCCGACGAGCGCCATATCGACCTGAGCCTCGATGACGCCCGTGAAGTGGTGTACGGCATGCCGTACGCCGAGTGGAAAGCCCAATACCAGCAAGAAGCCAGCGCCGAGCAACAGGCGGCGTTTGCCAAAGGAAAAACCCATGACTGATTTGAATACCCTGCGCGCCAGCCTCAACAGCGGCGCACACGTTTTTGCCGACACCCTGGCGTTTGTCGCCGCCGGTTACGATTACCAGCCGCAAGCCTTCACCAATGGCGATGTGGAAAACGCTGCCGGTCAGAACGAAGGTTCGTGCAAGACCTTGGGTTTGGCGCTGCTGGAAGGCTTGAGCGACCAGGAGGCGCTACTGGCGTTTGGTGAGCATTACCGCTCGGTGGTGGCGACACCTGAGGGCAGTGACCATGGCAATATTCGGGCGTTGATTGCCCATGGGTTGGCAGGTGTGAAGTTCGCCGCTCAGCCACTGACCCGCAAATCCTGAGTCAGCCCCTTCCCAGATTTAAAGTGCTCCCACAAAAAAACCGGCCTCGCAGCCGGTTTTTTTATTTCAACAATTTAGAAGGAAGCGTCCTTCAAACCGTCGAGGTAACGCTCGGCGTCCAAGGCCGCCATGCAACCGGCGCCGGCCGAGGTGATGGCCTGACGGTACACGTGGTCGGCCACGTCGCCGGCAGCGAAGATGCCTTCGATGTTGGTCGCGGTAGCGTTGCCTTCACGGCCGCCTTGTACCACCAGGTAACCGTCTTTGGCTTCCAGCACGCCTTCGAACAACGACGTGTTCGGGGTGTGGCCGATGGCGATAAACACACCGTCGACTTTCAGCTCGTCGAAGCTGCCGTCGTTGTTTTTCAGGCGAGCACCGGTCACACCCATGTTGTCGCCCAGGACTTCGTCCAGGGTCGCGTTGAGCTTGAGGATGATCTTGCCTTCGGCGACACGGGCGTGGAGCTTGTCGATCAGGATCTTCTCGGCGCGGAAAGTCTCGCGACGGTGAACCAGGGTCACGGTGCTGGCGATGTTGGCCAGGTACAGTGCCTCTTCCACGGCAGTGTTGCCGCCACCGACCACGGCGACCGGCTTGTTGCGGTAGAAGAAACCATCACAGGTCGCACAAGCGGAAACGCCTTTGCCCATGAACGCTTCTTCCGATGGCAGGCCCAGGTAACGAGCGCTGGCGCCGGTGGCGATGATCAGTGCGTCGCAGGTGTAGACGCCGCTGTCACCGGTCAGGCTGTAAGGCTTCTTGGAGAAGTCGACCTTGTTGATGTGATCAAACACGATCTCGGTCTCAAAGCGCTCAGCGTGCTCTTTCATACGCTCCATCAGCACCGGGCCGGTCAGGCCGTGGACATCGCCCGGCCAGTTATCGACTTCCGTGGTGGTGGTCAACTGACCGCCCGCCTGCATGCCGGTGATCAGCAGCGGCTTGAGGTTGGCCCGGGCAGCGTAGACAGCAGCGCTGTAACCGGCAGGGCCGGAACCGAGAATAATCACTCGCGAATGACGGGTATCAGACATGAATCACTCCTATCGACCGCCCGGACTACAAGACGGCTGGAATAAAAAAGGGACCACGAAGCACTTGGGGAAGGCTTGAACTCGCAGGCCCTGAAAAATAATGGGTGCAGCGTATCGAGGGGGGCAAGATTAAGGAAATACGGAATAACAATCCAGCTCATAGGTGGTCTCTATGCAGTCAGGCCGATTAATCGACGCCTTTGTTACCGTTGATGTCGTCACGCCGACCATGCTTTCGCCTTGAATGCAAAGCCGGTAAGGTCGGCGCGTTCGTCACCCTGCTCGGAGTTCTCCATGCCTGCCCCTGTTCTTTCCGGCCCGCAATACCTGCGTGAAGGCCTCAAACTGGTGCTGAGCCCCGGCCTGCGCCTGTTTGTGCTGCTGCCGCTGGCGATCAACCTGGTGCTGTTCGTCGGGCTGATCTACTTTGCCGGCCATCAGTTCAGCCTGTGGGTCGACCACCTGATGCCGACCCTGCCCGGCTGGCTGAGCTTTCTGAATTACCTGCTATGGCCGCTGTTTGTGGTACTGGTCGTGCTGATGGTGTTTTTCACCTTCACCATGCTGGCCAACATCATCGCGGCACCGTTCAACGGCTTTCTCTCCGAGAAAGTGGAAGTGGTGGTCCGTGGCACCGATGACTTCCCGGCATTCAGCTGGGGCGAGCTGATTGAAATGGTCCCGCGTACCCTGGCCCGGGAAATGCGCAAGCTGGGCTACTTCCTGCCACGGGCGATCGGCTTGTTTATCCTGTCGTTCATTCCGGTGGTCAACCTGATCGCCGCGCCGCTGTGGCTGCTGTTCGGCGTGTGGATGATGGCGATCCAATACATCGACTACCCGGCCGACAACCACAAACTCGGCTGGAACGAAATGCTCGCCTGGCTGCGCCAGAAACGCTGGCAGAGCATGAGCTTCGGCGGCATCGTCTACCTGGTGTTGCTGGTGCCGGTGGTCAACCTGCTGATGATGCCGGCAGCGGTGGCCGGGGCCACGTTGTTCTGGGTGCGCGAACAGGGCGCCGAGGCCATGGCGACGTCGAAAGTGGTCAAGTCATAAATCCATCATCTGCATGACACAATGGCGACATGGCCCACGGCGACACTGTGGGTCATGACGACAGCTTCGCTCCACATCACTCTCATCACCGAAACCTTCCCGCCAGAGATCAACGGGGTGGCCAATACCCTTGGCCGCCTGTGCGAAGGTTTGCGCGCGCGCGGCCATCAAGTCGAGCTGGTGCGCCCGCGCCAGGGCGCCGACGCTAGCCGGCCCAGCGATGATGGCTTGTTGCTCTGTCGTGGCTGGCCGCTGCCGGGGTACCCAGGGCTGCAATGGGGCCAGTCGTCGATGCACAAGTTGCTGCGCCGCTGGACACGCCAGCGCCCCGATGTGCTCTACATCGCCACCGAAGGCCCATTGGGGCTGTCGGCGCTGCGGGCGGCGCGACGCCTGGGAATCAGTGTGGTCAGCGGTTTTCACACCAATTTCCAGCAGTACTCCAACCAGTACGGCTTGAGCCTGTTAAGCCGCATGGTCACGCACTACCTGCGTTGGTTTCATAACCGTTCGACCTTGACTCTGGTGCCCAGCGCCAGCCAACGCCTGGAACTGGAGCGACGGCATTTCGAGCGCCTGGGGATGCTGGCGCGCGGGGTAGACAGCAAACTATTCCACCCGGCCAAGCGCAACAATGCGTTACGCGAAAGCTGGGGCCTGGAAAACGAGGATATAGCCGTGCTGCACGTGGGGCGCCTGGCCCAGGAGAAAAACCTCGGGCTGCTCAAGCGATGCTTTGATGCGCTGCAGGCGACGTATCCACAGCGGCGGCTGAAGCTGATCATCGTCGGCGATGGCCCGCAACGCCCGATGCTCGAGCGCGACCTGCCCGATGCGGCGTTCTGCGGCACCCAGCGCGGCGAAGAACTGGCGCGGCATTACGCGTCCGGGGATTTGTTCCTGTTCCCCAGCCTGACCGAAACCTTCGGCAATGTGGTGCTGGAAGCGATGGCGTCCGGCCTGGGAGTCGTAGCGTACGACCAGGCCGCCGCCACCCAGCATATTCGCCATGGCTACAACGGCGTGCTGGCGATGCCGGGAGATGAAAACGCATTTTGCGATGCGGCCATCTGGCTGCTGGAAGAACGCGAGACCTTGCGCAGGGCCCGGCTGAATGCCCGCCAACATGCCAGTCGCCAGGGCTGGCCGGCGATTATCGAGCAGTTCGAACGCCAGTTGCGCGGTGTGTGCGAGGACGGGCACCCGGTGCCCGTCCTGCCGCCGCTTATGCCAAAGTCGTCAACGCCTCACGACTGAACGGCAGGATGTCGGCCTCACGACCTTCACGTACCTTCACCGCCCAATCCGGATCTACCAGCAGCGCACGGCCCACGGCAACCAGGTCGAACTCGTCGTTGTTCAAGCGCTCCAGCAGTTTTTCCAGGCTGGCCGGTTGCGCAACCTTGTCGGTGTTGACCATGAACTGCAGGAATTCGCCATCCAGGCCGACGCTGCCGACGGTGATGGTCGGCTTGCCGGTGAGTTGGCGGGTCCAACCGGCGAGGTTGAGGGCGGAGCCTTCGAACTCCGGCTCCCAGAAACGACGGGTAGAGCAGTGGAAAATATCCACACCGGCGTCAGACAACGGTTTGAGGAACTCACCCAATGCCTCGGGGGTTTGCACCAGGCGTGCGGTGTAGTCCTGCTGCTTCCACTGGGAGAAACGCAAGATGATCGGGAAGTCCGGGCCGACGGCAGCGCGGGTGGCCTGGATCAGCTCGATGGCAAAGCGCGAACGGTTGGCCAGGCTGCCGCCGTAGTCGTCGGTGCGCTGGTTGCTACCTTCCCAGAAGAACTGGTCGACCAGATAACCGTGGGCGCCATGGATTTCCACGCCGTCCATACCGATGCTCTGGGCATCCTTGGCGGCTTGGGCGAACGCGGCGATCACCGCCTTGATGTCCTGAGTGGTCATGCCGTGGACGACCACGTTGCCATCCTTGAGTTTTTCCATCGGGCCGTAGGCCGGCACACTGGCGTCAGGCTCAGTGCCGATGCGGCGCACACTGCCCACGTGCCACAGCTGCGGGACAATCTTGCCACCTTCGGCGTGCACGGCATCGACGACCTTCTTCCAACCCGCCAACGCCGCCTCGCCGTAGAAATGCGGGACATTCGGGTAGCCGTTGGAGGCCGGGTGACCGACCACGGTGCCTTCGGTAATGATCAGGCCCACGCCGGCTGCGGCACGACGGCGGTAGTACTCGATGACCTTGGAATTAGGCACGCCACCCGGGGAAAACGAACGGGTCATCGGCGCCATGACCACACGGGTCGACAGCGTCAGTGCACCGAGCTGGAACGGTTTGAACAAGGCTTGGACAGGCATGGGAGCACTCCACGGAAGACGAGGTTTATGATGTGGATAATATGGGCCGTGCGCAGTGCCGGGTAGCACTATTGATTTGGGTGATTAAGGGGTATGAAAGCAGCGGCCAGCTGCAAGCTTAAAGCTGCAAGAGCCGCGCATGTGCTTCTACTTGCAGCTTCAAGCTTACAACTTGAAGCTGCACCGGCAGGTGTTCAACTCAGGGCTTTTTCGATGGCCTGCACGACCGTCGGATCATCCGGTGCGGTACGTGGCGAGAAGCGCGCGAGGACCCGGCCGTCTTTCCCCAGCAGGAATTTCTCGAAATTCCAGGTGATATCCCCAGGAAACTCGGCGCCCTCACCCGCCAGCAAGCGGTACAACTGGTGACGCTCAGGACCGTTCACATCGAGTTTGCTGCCCAAGGGGAAGGTCACGCCGTAGTTCAGGCTGCAGAACTCGCGGATTTCTTCCTCGGTGCCCGGTTCCTGCCCTGCAAACTGGTTGCACGGCAGGCCAAGCACGGTAAACCCCTGGCCCTTGTACTGCTGATAGAGGTTTTCCAACGCCGCGTATTGCGGGGTCAAGCCACATTTGGAGGCTACGTTGACCACCAGCACAACGTGCCCCTTGAAGGGCGCCAGCGGCAGCTCTTGTCCGTCCAAAGCTTTGAGTTTCAGGTCGTGGAAAGCACTCATGACGAACTCCAGATTTCCCATGTTCTTAGCAAAGCGACGCTTCGAGATTACAACCCGCAAGCCTGCAATCATAGACGCCGATTACAAAACTCGCCTGCGGATTACTGAGCGGTCGGCCACGGCAGAATAGGAATCGCCGTCACCGCGTTCTGCGGGCTGCCTTCGATCAAACGGTCGCTGTAGACCAGGTACACCAGGGTATTGCGCTTCTTGTCGAGGAAGCGCACCACCTGCATGGTCTTGAACACCAATGAGGTGCGCTCCTTGAACACTTCGTCGCCGTCCTTGAGCTCGCCCTTGAAGCGGATCGGGCCGACCTGACGGCAGGCGATCGATGCTTCGGCACGGTCTTCGGCCAGGCCGAGGCCGCCTTTCACGCCGCCGGTCTTGGCGCGCGACAAATAGCAGGTCACGCCGTCGACCTTGGGGTCATCAAACGCTTCGACCACGATCCGGTCGTTGGGGCCGACAAACTTGAACACCGTCGACACCTGGCCAATCTCTTCGGCCGAGGCCAGCAGTGGCATGGCCAGCAGCAGGCCGAGCAATCCCTTCATCACGCGCATCGTGTATTCCCTTTGTTTAGACCAGGATCAGGTTATCGCGGTGAACCAGTTCCGGTTCCGCCATGTATCCCAATAGTCCGACAATCGCTTCAGACGATTGTCCAATGATTTTCTGCGCTTCCAAGGCGCTGTAGTTGGCCAGGCCGCGGGCGATCTCACGACCGTCGGGCGCCACGCATACCACCATCTCGCCACGGCGGAAGCTGCCCTGCACCAGCTTGACGCCCACCGGCAGCAGGCTTTTGTTGCCTTGGGACAACGCCGACACTGCGCCATCGTCGAGCACCAGGGTGCCACGGGTTTGCAGGTGACCGGCCAGCCACTGCTTGCGCGCCGCCAGCATGCCGCGCTCGGGCGACAGCAACGTACCGATGCGCTCGCCCGCCTTGAGGCGATCCAGCACACGCTCGAGGCGCCCACCGACAATGATGGTGTGAGCCCCGGAACGCGCGGCCAAACGTGCCGCGCGCAGCTTGGTCTGCATGCCGCCACGGCCCAGGGCACCACCGACGCTGCCGGCCACGGCGTCAAGCGCCGGGTCATCGGCGCGCGCTTCGTAGATCAGTTGGGCATCGGGGTTGTTGCGTGGGTCGGCGTCGAACATGCCGTCGCGGTCGGTGAGGATCACCAGCAGGTCAGCCTCCACCAGGTTGGCCACCAGCGCGGCCAGGGTGTCGTTGTCGCCGAAACGAATCTCGTCGGTGACCACGGTGTCGTTCTCGTTGATCACCGGGATGACCTTGAGCTCCACCAGTGCACGCAAGGTGCTGCGGGCGTTGAGGTAGCGCTTGCGGTCGGACAGGTCGTCGTGGGTCAGCAGGATCTGCGCCGTATGGCGGCCGTGCTCGGCAAAGCTGGATTCCCAGGCTTGCACCAGGCCCATCTGGCCGATGGCGGCGGCGGCTTGCAGTTCGTGCATCGCGCTGGGTCGCGCGGTCCAGCCGAGGCGGCTCATCCCGGCAGCAACCGCCCCGGACGACACCAGCACCAACTCGACACCTGCTTCATGCAAGGCCACCATCTGCTCGACCCAGACGCTCATGGCTGCGCGATCCAGACCTTTGCCATCTGCTGTCAGCAGCGCACTTCCGATCTTTACGACCCAGCGCTGCGCACCTGTCACTTTGCTCCGCATCATCTTCAACCTTAGATTGAGGGCCGCGCGACCCAGCGCCGCCCATAACGTTATACCCGGATACCAAAACGCCGCTCCAGGGAGCGGCGTTCAAGTTTATCGCAACGGATCAGTCGCGCACGTAAATGATTTCCGGACCGTCTTCATCATCCACGTCTTCTTCGTCCCAATCATCGTCGCCGATGTCATGGACCGACTTCACGCCGCTGCGGCGCAGGGCACGCTGGTCGTCCAGGGCTTGCAGCTGGGCACGCGCCTCGTCTTCGATCTGCTGATCGAGTTCGGCGAGTTCGGCCTTGAACACCGGGTCGGCCGCCAGGCGGTCGGCGCGGTCTTCCAGGTAGCGCATGATGTCGCGGGTCAGGCGCTCGGTGCCTTCTTTGGCGATAGCCGAGATCACGTAGACCGGACCTGTCCATTCCAGGCGATCGACGATTTCCTTGACGCGCTCCTCGTGCTCTTCCTCGAGGATCTGGTCGCACTTGTTCAGCACCAACCAGCGATCACGCTCGGCCAAGGCCGGGCTGAACTTGGTCAGCTCGCTGACGATCACTTCGGCGGCATCCGGTGCACTGGTGTCATCCAATGGCGCCATGTCGACGAGGTGCAGCAGCAAACGGGTGCGGGACAAATGCTTGAGGAAACGAATCCCCAGGCCTGCGCCGTCGGAGGCGCCTTCGATCAGGCCAGGAATATCGGCGATCACGAAGCTTTTCCAGCGGTCGACGCTGACCACGCCCAGGTTTGGCACCAGGGTGGTGAACGGGTAGTCGGCGACTTTCGGCTTGGCGGCCGATACCGAGCGGATGAAGGTACTTTTGCCGGCGTTCGGCAGGCCCAGCAGGCCCACATCCGCCAGTACCTTCATTTCCAGCTTCAGGTCGCGCTGCTCGCCCGGCTTGCCCGGCGTGGTCTGGCGCGGTGCACGGTTGGTACTGGACTTGAATCGGGTGTTACCCAGACCGTGCCAGCCGCCCTGCACCACCATCAGCTTCTGGCCGGCCTTGGTCAGGTCGCCAATCACTTCCTGGGTGGCGGAGTCGATGATCGTGGTGCCGACCGGCACACGCAGTACCAGGTCTTCGCCTTTTTTACCGGTGCAGTCGGTGCTGCCGCCGTTGGAGCCACGCTCGGCATCGAAGTGCCGGGTGTAACGGTAGTCGACCAGGGTGTTGAGGTTTTCGTCGGCCATCATGTAGATGGAACCGCCGTCACCGCCATCACCGCCGTTAGGGCCACCGTTTTCGATGAATTTTTCGCGACGGAAACTCATGCAACCGTTACCGCCGTCGCCTGCTTTTACTCGGATGGAAACTTCATCAACGAACTTCATAACAAAACGCCTCTCGCCGCATGGACGAGCTTAAGAAACCAAGACATAAGACTCTTGCAAAAATGAGCGCAGGGACCTCAATCAACAGCCGCAAATCCAGCTGCTTGAGCCCATTACAAACAGCTTTGCAAGAGACTCACTCCACAAACGAAAAAGCCCCGTCGCAAGACAGGGCTTTTCCAGCGATCGCGCAATTAAGCGGCGACAACGCTCACGTAACGGCGGTTGAACGCGCCTTTTACTTCAAACTTGATCACGCCTTCGATTTTCGCGAAGAGGGTGTGATCTTTACCCATGCCAACACCGTAACCGGCGTGGAATTGGGTGCCGCGCTGACGCACGATGATGTTGCCCGGAATGATTTTCTGGCCGCCATACATCTTAACGCCAAGGCGTTTGGCTTCTGAGTCGCGACCGTTACGGGTACTACCACCAGCTTTTTTGTGTGCCATGAGTCAATTCTCCTAGTGAGGAATTAGGCTGAAATTAAGCCTGAATACCGGTGATTTTGATCTCGGTGTACCACTGGCGGTGGCCCATACGCTTCATGTGGTGCTTACGACGACGGAACTTGATGATGCGGACTTTATCGTGACGACCTTGGGAGATCACTTCAGCCACAACGGTAGCGCCAGCAACAACTGGAGCGCCGATGTTCACGTCATCGCCATTGGCGACCAACAGAACGCGATCAAAGGTAACGGATTCGCCGGTAGCGATTTCCAGTTTTTCGATCTTCAGGTATTCACCTGGGGCGACCTTGTATTGCTTGCCACCAGTAACAATTACTGCGTACGACATGGTATTTCTCCGATAATCCTGCTCACCCAGCGCTTTATAAGAAGAGGTATTGGCTGGCATGGCTGCATGGGATGGACGTCCCGAATGCAATTGCGTAAGGCAGGTGCTGCCCAGGAAGTTCAGGGTGCGCGATTGTACGCAAGGTAAATGGGTGTTGCAAGAGGCCGCCAGTCGCCGTGAAAGCGTAGCGAGCGAAGGGAAGACAAGGAAAAAACAGGCGAGGAAGCGGAGTTTACTGGTTGTAAATGAGCATTCCGAGCCTGTTTTTGACGCAGGATTACCGAGCGCAGTAGCTTTCACGGTGACTGGCCGCGCCTTGACACTACGGGGTCAGGGTCCTAGCATGCCGCGCAACCCTTCTGGAGCGACTGTCGCTGATGCAACCCCAAGCTTTCTACCGCGCGGTCGCGGACGATTTTAGCGCCGTCGACGGCATCATCAAGCAGCAGCTGACGTCTAAAGTGCCGCTGGTCTCCAAAATTGGCGACTACATTACGTCGGCGGGCGGTAAACGCCTGCGTCCTTTATTAGTGTTGCTGTGTGGCAAGGCCCTGGGCCGCGAAGGCGATGACCTGCGCCTGCTGGCCGCCACCATCGAATTCCTGCACACCGCGACCCTGCTGCATGACGATGTGGTCGACATGTCCGGCATGCGCCGTGGCCGCGAGACCGCCAATGCGATGTGGGGCAATGCCCCGAGCGTGCTGGTGGGTGACTTCCTGTACTCGCGCTCGTTCGAAATGATGGTCGAGCTGGGCTCGATGCCGGTGATGAAGATTCTTTCCCAGGCCACGCGCATCATTGCTGAAGGCGAAGTGTTGCAGCTGTCCAAGGTCCGCGACGCCAGCACCACCGAAGAAACCTATATGGAAGTGATTCGCGGCAAGACCGCGATGCTCTTCGAAGCCTCCACACACAGTGCCGCCGCGCTCTGTGGCGCGACCGCCGAACAGGCCGAAGCCCTGCGTACCTTCGGTGACCATCTGGGCGTAGCGTTCCAACTGGTGGACGACCTGCTCGACTACCGCGGCGATGCCGAAACCCTGGGCAAGAACGTTGGTGACGACCTGGCTGAAGGTAAACCGACCTTGCCGCTGATCTACACCATGCGCGAAGGCACGCCGGAACAGGCGGCGCTGGTGCGCAAGGCGATCCAGAAAGGCGGGATCGAAGACCTGGAAAGCATCCGTGAGGCTGTGGAAGCCTCTGGCTCCCTGGACTACACCGCACAACTGGCTCGTGACTACGTCGCGCGTGCGATCAAGTGCCTGGAAGCCCTTCCAGCCAGCGAATACCGGGATGCCCTGGTTGAGCTGAGCGAGTTTGCGGTCGCACGTACGCACTAAAATACTTGCAGTCGCGGACTAATGTGGGAGGGGACAATCCCCCTCCCACATTTAGTTTGTATTACCCATCCAAGACCGCGCCCTGCCTTGGTCCAATTCCCTATATAATGTGCGACTTTTAGCCATCCTGACCGTTAAGGAGCTTTAGTGAGCACGTTGCCACCCTGCCCAAAATGCAATTCCGAATACACCTACGAAGACGGCGCACAGCTGATCTGCCCGGAATGCGCCCATGAGTGGTCCGCCAACGGCGAGGCCGAAGTGGCCGGCGATGAAACCGTGAAGAAAGACTCTGTGGGCAATGTCCTGCAGGACGGCGACACCATCACCGTGATCAAAGACCTCAAGGTCAAGGGCACGTCCC
Organism: Pseudomonas grimontii; assembly: GCF_007858185.1. Classification (GTDB taxonomy): domain Bacteria; phylum Pseudomonadota; class Gammaproteobacteria; order Pseudomonadales; family Pseudomonadaceae; genus Aquipseudomonas; species Aquipseudomonas grimontii. The sequence goes on along the minus strand of NZ_VFES01000029.1, from coordinate 38,711 downwards.
TGGTCGTGAAGGTCGGCACCAAGGTCAAGAACATCCGCCTGTGCGACGGCGACCACGATATCGATTGCAAGATCGACGGTATCGGCCCGATGAAACTCAAGTCCGAGTTCGTGCGCAAAGTCTGAACCTGCTGCATCCATCCCGCGCCCGCGCGGGATGGCGTTTTGCCCTGCCCGTTGACCCCTCTCAATATCCACACAGAAAAACCAGGAAACTGCCAATAGGCACTTGCTATTCTACGAATAAGAATTATTCTCATTGAACCCCATCAAGGAGATGTAACCATGACTTATTTGATAGATGCCTGGCTCGACCGCCCACATCCTTACCTGCGCATCCTCCATCGGGAAACCGGCGAAGTCTGTGCTGTGCTGGAAGAAGAAGCGCTGAATGAATTGCAGGATCAGGGCGATCTGGACGTCAACGGCCTGAGTTCGAGTGAACCTGGAGTACTGAAGGAAGTGGTGCGCAATCTGTTTCTATTCTGCTATGCCCGAGCGTTGCGCCCGGCGACGGAGCTCAATGGCAAATTCCATCCATGAGCACCCCGGCAAAACACTGTGGGAACGAACGGACGCGCTCCCACAGGTAACCAGCAGGTCTTACAGAACGTCGAGCAGTTCGACGTCGAATACCAGAACGCTGTGCGGCGGAATGCTGCCAACGCCTTGAGCGCCGTAAGCCAATTCGCTCGGCACGTACAGGCGCCATTTGCTGCCGGCATTCATCAGTTGCAGGGCTTCGGTCCAGCCGGCAATCACGCCGCCGACCGGGAATTCTGCCGGCTGGCCACGCTCGTAGGAACTGTCGAACACAGTGCCGTCGATCAGGGTGCCGTGGTAGTGGGTGCGCACCTGGTCTTCACGGGTCGGCTTGGCGCCGTCACCGGCGGTCAGCACTTCAAATTGCAGGCCGGAAGCCAGGGTGGTGATGCCATCACGCTTGGCGTTTTCAGCCAGGAAAGCCAGGCCAGCGCCTGCGGCCGCTTCAGCCTTGGCAGCCGCTTCGGCTTGCATGATTTCGCGGATGACCTTGAAGCTGGCAGCCATTTGCTCTTGGTCAACACGGCTTGGTTTGCCGGCGAATGCGTCGGTCAAGCCAGCCAGGATCGCGTCCAGGCTCACACCCGGCGGTGGGTTGTCGCGCAGTTGGTCGCCCAACTGACGGCCGATACCGTAGCTGACGCGGGTTTCGTCGGTGGACAGATTAACTTCGGACATGAAGAGGCTCCGCTGTAGGGCAGCACTGGAAACAGTGTTTGGCGCGCCGCCCTGAACTAAAAGGGCCAGCAGACTAGCACACAAGACCTGCTCATGATGAGCCCTCCACGGTAGCGCGGCACCGGGATCGCGACCCTTCGTCGCACGCGCAATAAAAGCACTTCAGATTCACCCCTCGTCGCCGATACAGCGCTACACACTTTGGCTGGCTCCAATAACAACACCGTCCAGCAGACAGATATCACCTTTGCGGAGCATTAGATGAACAGCTGGTTCGGTAACATCAGCGTCAACCTCAAACTGGGCCTGGGCTTCGGCCTGGTACTGGTCCTCACCTCGATCCTGGCCCTCACCGGCTGGACCAGCCTGGGCGGCCTGATCGACCGCAGCAACTGGATGAGCGACATCACCCAGCTCAACGCATCACTGACCAAACTGCGCATCGTGCGTCTGCAATACATGTTGGCCAACGGCGATGAAGCCGTGGCGCAGAACGTGCAGACCAGCCTGGATGCCTTCACTGCCCAGCAACAGAAACTCCTGGATAGCTTCAAGAGCCCGGAAAACGTCAAGCTGCTCAACGAGCAGAAAGCCATCATCACGGCTTATCAGCAATCCCTGAACAAAATGCGTGAGGCTTACCGTAACGGTAATGCCTCTCGCCAGGTGATGGGCGACAAGGCCGACATCGCCAACGCCCAAATCGACGCACTGGAAACCAGCGTGAAGCAAATGCCTGACAGCTCGGAGCACCTTGCCCAGTTCCAGGCCGTGGCCGACGCCAAGATGCAGTTCCAGTTGGCCCGCTACGAAGTGCGCGGCTACACCGGCAACGTCAACCCGGATACCGAAGCCCGCGCTGCCGCACAAATCGAAAAAGCTATCAGCGGCTTGAAAGGCCTCAGCGCCGCCTTCGGCGCCAGCCAGCAAAGCGCCCTGAGCTCGTTGGAAACCGCCCTTGGCGCCTATCGCAGCGCCGTACAGAACTACAAGGCCGCCAACGCCAACATCGTGGCTGCCCGTGCCGAAATGACCACCCAAGGTGCCGACATTGTCACGATCAGTGACAAGCTGTACGACATCCAGCTGAACCGTCGCGACGCCGAAAGCGCCCAGGCCCGCAGCCTGCAGTTAATCAGCACGTTGCTGGCACTGCTGGTCGGTATCGTCGCGGCACTGGTGATCACCCGCCAGATCACGCGTCCACTGCAGGAAACCCTGGCCGTGGTTGAACGCATCGCTTCCGGCGACCTGAGCCACAACATCCAGGTCACCCGTCGCGATGAGCTGGGCGTACTGCAACAAGGTATTCAGCGCATGGGCACGACCCTGCGTGAATTGATCAGCGGTATTCGCGACGGCGTGACCCAGATCGCCAGCGCCGCCGAAGAGTTGTCGGCCGTCACCGAGCAGACCAGCGCCGGTGTGAACAGCCAGAAGATCGAGACCGATCAGGTCGCCACGGCGATGCACGAAATGACCGCCACCGTGCAGGAAGTCGCCCGCAACGCCGAGCAAGCCTCCCTGGCCGCCGCCGATGCCGATGGCCAAGCCCGTGCAGGCGACAAAGTGGTAGCCGAGGCCATCGCCCAGATCGAACGCCTGGCCGCCGAAGTGGCGCGTTCCACCGACGCCATGGCGCACCTGCAACAAGAGAGCAACAAGATCGGCAGCGTGATGGACGTGATCAAGGCTGTGGCCGAGCAAACCAACTTGCTGGCCCTCAACGCGGCGATTGAAGCGGCGCGTGCCGGTGAAGCCGGTCGTGGGTTTGCCGTAGTCGCCGACGAAGTGCGTGGCCTGGCCCAGCGCACGCAGAAATCCACCGAGGAAATCGAAGGCCTGGTCGCCGGTTTGCAGAATGGTACCCAGCAAGTTGCCAACGTGATGAACAACAGCCGCAGCCTCACCGACAGCAGTGTCGAACTGACGCGCAAGGCCGGTGTGTCACTGGAAAACATCACCCGCACGGTGTCGAACATCCAGTCGATGAACCAGCAGATCGCCGCCGCCGCCGAACAACAAAGCGCCGTGGCCGAAGAGATCAGCCGCAGTATCGTGAATGTGCGTGATGTGTCCGAGCAGACCGCCACCGCGAGCGATGAAACGGCGAAATCGAGCGTGGAACTGGCGCGCTTGGGTAGCCAGTTGCAGCAGATGGTCAGCCACTTCCGGGTTTAAGACACCGCTCTCACTGTGGCGAGGACGCTTGCTCCCTCGCCCAGCAACCCCAGCCGCAAACTGGGATTGCAAAAAACCGCCTGACAAGGCGGTTTTTTATTGCCTGCGATTTGCCTCTCAGCCCTCGCCTTCCTCAACAAACACCACACGATTCCCAAACGGATCCTTGATGCTCATCTCCCGCGATCCCCAAGGCGTTTCCTCAACCCCAGGCTTGGCGTAACGGTAATCCTTGCCCAGCAATTGCTGCTGGTACGCGTCCACCCCTTGCGCCTGGATCCGCACCGCCGCGCCCGGCGAAGCATCGCCATGGTGCTCGCTCAAATGCAGTACACACTCTCCCAACGACACCTGCAGGTACAGCGGGAAATTCGCCTCGAAGCGATGCTGCCAATCGACCTTGAAACCCAGGAAGTCGACGTAGAATTCCAGCGCCTTGGCCTCATCGAAAATCCGCAGGATGGGGGTGACTTTTCCTAAGTTCATATGACTCTCCACGGGCGAAGCACTCGCTGTTGGCAAGCGATCACCCTAGCCCAATAAGTATCCAAAGTGAACACCATCAACCGTGGGAAATTCGGGTGATCATTGCGCTCGACAGTCGATCATTATCCACATGCACTTCATCGAACTTGTAGGCATTGTCCGCAAACTCCGCCAGGCGTCCCTCGTTGCGCAGACGCTCAATGGTACCTGGCGCCACACACTGACGAGCTTCCACAAACTGCGGGTTTGCCTCGATGTTTTCATTAAACGAGACGACCGGAATACCTTTACTCTCGATTTCGTAAAGGTGGTATTGGCCATTAAATTCGGTGTCGCCAAATTGCATTGCCGCCGCCTTGGAGCGGGAGGCCACCACGACATTGCCATCCATCATCTTTTCGGGACCGGAAAAGAAATTCGAGTCCCGAAAACCATAATTCTGCGGATCGCCTCGACGCTCTACGCGGTCGGCCTTTTCGACGCGATACAACTTCGCTACATCGGTGCGTTCGATCATGCCACGACCGTTGAAATACCCACCGACAGGCAGGTTGACATTGGCCTTGAACGGGTTGGTCTTGAGGACGCTGTCATCGTCATACGGCTCATAATTCCCGGATGACGTGGCATCCGATGCAACGGAAGAGGGCGAACCCTCATCTGCCGACTGCTCACTTTCCGGCGCGTCAACTCTTGGCCTTTTGGGCGTGGGCGGTGGCGCCTCCACGACCTCGTAGCGTAACTGTTCCAGCGGACGCTTGGCTCCCGGCCGCAGGTATATTTCCATGGACGAATCCCATAGAGGGTTCACCGCCCCCTCCGGCGCTTCGGGTAATCGAGTTGGTTGAGTCGGACTCATCAGCACGCCGATCTTCCCGTTCACCCGTCGATAATTGAAAAAGGGTTTACCGGCGGCGTCGCCCGCGGTCGACTGCGCGGCCGTTTCGGCGGCGGGGTCGCCGGTGGAGGGGCCGGCCTTGCCCAGCGCATGGAAAAACGCCATGGTCGCTACGTCCATCGCGGCGGCATGCAAGCCGCTTTCGCGCTCAGCCTGGGTGTCGCCTTCAACGGCCTGGTCAATTTCCATCCCCACCTGCGCCCCGTATGAGGTAGCGCCTACGGCGATACCGATCGGCCCAAGCAATGCCATGGGGATGGAGAATATTGCGTTTCCGGCTTGCAACAAACCCAGTGCATCAGCTTTGTACACCTCGGCATTGGACTTCATTTCGGTGTCGGCATCGTTGTTGATGCGCTGGCGTGTCTGGCTGGCCATGAAGGAAAACACGTCTGCGCCGATAGGGAAATCCAGGGTATTGATATGGCTCGCATTGGCCACCATGACGCCGGCACCGATTTTTTTCAGGGTACCGTCCACACCATTGACACTCAGGGCACCAAATACACCCTGTTGGCGATCGCGAAGTGCGAAATGCTCCGCCAATGCCGTGGCCTTGGCAGGCTCCTTGCTCTGTTCAAGCACCCATTGTTCCACCGCAGCACGGTTCTTGAACGTCAGCAGGGCGGGTTTTCCACCGGGGACATACAAGGTTTCAGTGTCGTCTTTGGACACGAACCGCAATATATCGTTGGATTTATAGCCATTTATGTCGAAGCAAAACACTTTGGTATCCGGATCCGGCGTCGCCTCTGCCTGCAATTGTGTCTTCGATACCGGCCCCTCAAGTGGCACATTGGGTACCGCCGCCCTCATCAGATGGGTATAGGCTTGCAGGCTCAGGCCCTGGTCGGGGTCCTTTTGGTTGAGGGCCCGCGCGGCGCGCGCCTCCAGCACAAATTGGTTTTTCGCCAGCATCCGCCACTCGCTGCCGTGCTGTGTCCAGAAATCGTCCAGCTTGGCGATCACCTTTTTCTGCAAATCACCCTCACGCACAAGGCTCAGCAGTTCACTGGGTTTCATACGCAGTTGGTTGTCTGCGTCATATGTCCCCTTGCGCGGGCCGTCCAGATAAAGGCCATAGACTGAATCCAGATCACGCCATGTCTCCTTGGCGCTAGGCACGTCATCATGAATCTTCGAATAGAGGTAGCCAGGCCCCGTTCGATCAAGAATTAATCGGCCCAGCCGGCCGAAAAAGTCCGGAACGCTTTCGCTGTGAAACAACGAAAACGGGCTGGTGTTCGAAGACAGGAAATGCGCCACCGCCTGAGCCTTGCCGGCAGTACCGTAGCGTTCCGCCGAGAAAAAATCACTGGCGACAGCTTCGGTGAGCGTCATGGATGACAGAGGTGCCCCGTGATGTTCCCACCCCGTCACAGCGCTGCCGGCATGGGTACTGTCAGCGGGCGAGAATTGATGCAGGTAAACCTTGTCGGGGTCGATCCATTGATTGGTCAAGTTCCAGACTTTTTCCTGGATCCAGCCTTTGATCGTGTCACGGGGAAAAGGAAACGCCGCGACAGCATTGATGCTTGGAACAACGCTTGCGCTACGAGTGACGCCGGCGAGTGGAGTGAGAAGACTGCCAACATGACTGGAACCAGCAGATTGAGTGGTCATACGGACTCTCCAGTAAACGGGGGGCCCATCTTAGAGAGCGACTACACAATCTCAATTCGCTTTTTGTAAGCGCTAATTGGCCATATTCTGAAACGCTATTCGACTTGGCAGCACCCCGTCAGGTGCCCGACTCCCACTTGAAACCCTGCCGCAAATCGCCACTGCGCGCCAGGAAACGCCCTGCTCGCTGAGTGTTCGCCTGCCCATTGCTGTAGCTCTGCACGCCATTGACCCACACGCTCTCAATCCCTTCTGCCGCACATTGCGGCGCCTTGAAATCCGCCACATCACGCACCCGCAACGGGTCGAACAACACTAGGTCGGCCCAATGCCCTTCACGAATTTCACCACGCTCGGATAACCCAAAACGCGCCGCCGACAAACCGGTCATCTTGTGCACCCCCGTATGCAGCGGGAACAACCCGACATCCCGGCTGAAATGTCCCAACACCCGTGGGAACGCGCCCCACAAACGTGGGTGTGGAAACGGATCCTCAGGCAAGCCATCCGACCCCACCATCGACAGCGGATGCGCGAGGATGCGTCGCACATCCGCCTCATCCATCCCGTAGTACACCGCCCCCGCAGGCTGCAGACGACGGGCGGCGTCCATCAGGGAGACGTCCCATTCGCCGGCAATGTCCTGCAAGTCGCGCCCACCCACTTCCGGGTGCGGCGTCGACCAGGTAATCGTGATGCGAAACGCGTCGGTCACCTGCTTCAGATCAAGGGTCGAAGAACTGGCCGCGTAGGGGTAACAATCACACCCCACCGGGTGGGTTTTCGCCGCCGATTCCAACGCTGCCAACAGCTGCGGACTACGCCCCCAGTTCCCCGCTCCCGCACATTTGAGGTGGGAAATGATCACCGGTACCTGTGCGTGCCGACCGATCAGAAAAGCCTCGTCCATCGCCTCCAGCACCGGTTCGAATTCGCTGCGCAAATGCGTGGTGTACACCGCACCGAAGGCCGTCAGCTCTTCACTCAGTTGCAGCACCTCATCGGTCTCGGCATTAAACGCGCTGGCGTAGGCCAGGCCTGTGGATAAACCGAGGGCGCCGGCCTCAAGGCTCTCGTGCAACTGCACGCGCATGGCGGCGATTTCAGCCGCAGTGGCGGTGCGATGCAGGTCGTCCATATGGTTACTGCGCAGCGCCGTGTGGCCGATCAATGCCGCGACGTTGACCGCTGGATGAGCGCTTTCAACGGCGCTGCGATAGTCGCTGAAACGGGGATAAACAAACGCCGCAGCGCTGCCTAACAAGTTCATCGGGTCCGGCGGATCGCTGCGCAAGCTCACCGGTGAGGCGCTGATGCCACAGTTGCCGACAATCACCGTGGTCACGCCCTGGCTGAGCTTGGGCAGCATCTGCGGCTGGCGGATGACCACCGTGTCGTCGTGGGTGTGTACGTCGATAAAGCCTGGCGCCAGCACACGGCCAGTCGCATCGATTTCATGCACGGCCGCCGCCGTCGACAAGTCGCCGATCGTCTCGATGCGCCCGTCACGCAGCCCCACATCGGCGACATAACCCTCGGTGTTGCTGCCATCGATGATCAGCGCTTGGCGAATCAGCGTGTCGTACGTCATATCAATCTCCAAGCGGCAGGCTGTCAGGACCGCCGCGATAATCGTCGAGGGCCAGCTTGATCCGGCGCAGGCGCTCCTGGTTGTCGTCGGGCAGGGCCAGCGCCAGCTCGGTGGCGAGCAGGTCGATGGCCAGCAGCATGCCGTAGCGCGCCGCCGTGGGTTTGTAGATAAAGCTGGTTTCGGCCGGTTGCAGTGGCAGCAGCACATCCGCCAACTGCGCCAAGGGTGAGTCGGCCAGGGTGATGGCGACGATGCGCGCGTCGTAGTTGCGGGCCAGGGCGACCACATCGAGCAATTCGGGAGTGAGGCCGGTGAGCGAGCAGACGATCAGCGCATGTTCCGGCCCCAGGGTTGCAGCCGTGACGCGCATCATCACTGGGTCGTGGCTGGCGGCAATTGGATAGCCCAGGCGTACCAGGCGCACCTGCAATTCATCGCTGCACAGGCTCGACGGCCCGCCCATGCCGAACGCGTGGATCATTCGCGCCTTGCCCAGCAGGTTCACCGCATCGACAAAACTCGCCTGGCTGAAACCCGACAAGTGCTGGCGCAACGTCGCCTCGATATCGCCGAGAATCTGCCGGTGAAACGCCGACTGTTCAGGCAACCCCGCCGGGTCCAGGAAGCGGCTGCCGACGCCGCTGGCCTGGGCCAGTTGCAGGCGCAGGTCGCGCAAATCCCGGCAACCGACACTGCGGGCAAAACGCGACAAGGTCGCGGTACTGACCTCGGCCCGTTGGGACAGCTCTTCCAGGCTGGCCGAGGCGGCAAAGCCCACATCCTCCAGCATCAGCCTGGCGATACGCCCTTCGCCGGCGCTGAAGGAATCCTGGCGGGCGCGGATCTGGTAAAGGATGTCCATGGGGTCTCCGGTTTACAGGATGCAGGACAGACCATAAGTGAGACCGAAGGCGACCACCGAAATCAAAGTCTCCAGCACGGTCCAGGTCTTGAAAGTCTGGATTACCGTCATATTGAAGTATTCCTTGATCAGCCAGAAGCCGCCGTCGTTAACGTGGGAAAAGATCACCGAACCCGCGCCAGTGGCCAACACCAGCAATTCCGGGTGTGGATAACCCAGGCCTAGGGCGACCGGGGCTACGACGCCGGAAGCCGTGGTCATGGCCACCGTGGCTGAGCCCGTCGCAATCCGCATCAACGCAGCAAACAACCAGCCCATCACCAGCGGCGACAGGTGGAAGGCATGCGCCAGGCCTAGAATTTCGTTGGTAACGCCAGCGTCCACCAATATCCGGTTCAAACCGCCACCCGCGCCCACCAGCAAGGTGATGCTCGCGGTCGGCGCCAGGCATTCATTGGTGAACCTGAGGATCGACTCGCGGTTGAAGCCCTGCGCCAGGCCCAGGGTCCAGAAACTCACCAGGGTCGCCACCAGCAGCGCGATCACCGAGTTGCCGATAAACAGCAGGAACTGATTGAAGCCGGTGCCCGGGGTGGAAATCACGTTGGCCCAGCCACCGATCATCATCAGTACCACCGGCAACAGGATAGTGCCCATGGTCAGTGCAAAGCTCGGCAAACGCTCGCGAGGTTCACGCTCGATAAACTGGCGTTCCAGCGGGTTTTGCGCCGGCAGGTGAATGTGCGGCACGATGAATTTGGCGTACAGCGGGCCGGCAATGATCGCCGTCGGGATACCGATGAGGATCGCATAGAGCACGGTCTGCCCCACCGACGCGTTATACGCCAGCACGGCCATCATCGCCGCCGGGTGTGGCGGCACCAACGCATGCACCACCGACAGGCCGGCGACCATCGGCAGGCCGACCATCAGGATCGACACCCCCACGCGCCGCGCCACGGTAAAGGCGATTGGCACCAGCAGCACAAAGCCCACTTCGAAAAACAGCGGCAGCCCCACCAGGAACGCGATGCACACCATGGCCCAATGGGCATTACGTTCGCCGAAACGGTTGATCAGCGTGCGCGCCACCTGCTCGGCGCCACCGGACTCGGCCATCATCTTGCCGAGCATCGTGCCCAGCGCCACGACCAGGGCGATATGCCCCAGGGTTTTGCCGACGCCCGCCTCGTAGGAACCCATGATGGTGTCTGCCGGCATCCCGGCCATCAGCGCCAGGCCAATGGACACCAGGGTAATGACGATAAACGGGTTGAGCCGGTAACGTGCGATCAGCACGATCAACGCAATGATGGCGATGGCAGCGTATGCCAACAGCCCGAAGCCCGGTGATGCGGCCATGCGGTACTCCTCGGAAAGGGTCACGTCGAGTTGGTTGTGAAACTCATAAATCATTACCGAGGCGTATTTTCAAACGTTATGAAAGTAACTTTCGCCCACGGATAAGCGCTGTCGCGTTGGGGTATGCCCAAGGGCCGCGCATGAAAATTCGGGGGGTGTTCTTACATGAAGATCAGAGAAGGCTGGAAACTCAACGAACACGCTTGAGTCATAGAATGCACATCCACTGATGCCAGGAAAATCGAGCATGATTCGCACCACTCTCGCCGCCGGCGCCCTGCTTCTCACCGTGTGCGGTACTGCTGCCGCCGACAACGCGGCGCTGAAGAAATGCATGGACGGCGCCAACACTACCGCCGACATGGTCGGTTGCAACGTCAAGGAAACCAAGGTGCAGGACGCGCGCCTGAACCGGGCCTACAAGACCGCCCTCGCCGCCCAGGAAGGCACACGTAAACAGCAACTGCAGGACCTGCAGCGCCTGTGGATCAAATACCGTGATGCCAATTGCGCCTTCGCCGGCTCCGCCACCGGTGGCACCATCGACCAGGTCAACGGCACCGGCTGCGTGTTGGGCATGACCCAGACCCGCGCCCAGGAATTGGAAGACCTAGTCGGGCCATGAAAAATCAGTCGTGATGCACCCGTGCCCGCTTGAGCAACTTCTTGCAGCGCTCAGACAAATGCAGCACGCGCAGATGCTTGCCGGCTTTGCTGTAGCGCTCGCGCAGGGTCATCAGCGCGGCAATCGCCGAGTAGTCGACAAAGCTCAGGTGACGGCAATCCAGGGTCACGTGGGCCGGGTCGTTGGCTGGGTCGAACTGGTTCAGGAAAGGCGTAGTCGAGGCAAAGAACAACGTGCCATGCAGGCGATAAAGCTTGCTGCCGTCCGCCTCCAGATGCTCATCGGCATACAGTTCACGGGCCTGTTGCCAGGCAAAGTTCAGCGCCGCGATCACGATGCCGCACAGTACGGCGGTGGCCAGGTCGGTGAACACCGTGATCACCGTCACCGCGATAATCACCAACACATCATTGAGCGGCACCTTGTTGATCACCCGCAGGGAGGCCCAGGCGAAGGTCTGCTGGGACACCACAAACATCACCCCCACCAGCGCCGCCAGCGGAATCCGCTCGATCAGCGGTGACAGAAACAAAATAAACAGCAGGATCATCACCCCGGCGAACACCCCGGAGAAACGCCCGCGCCCGCCGGAGCTGAGGTTGATCACGGTTTGCCCGATCATTGCGCAACCGCCCATGCCGCCGAACAGGCCCGAGAGCATATTCGCCGCGCCCAAGGCCACGCTTTCGCGGTCGGGGTAGCCACGGGTCTCGGTGATTTCGTCGGTGAGGTTCAGGGTCAGCAGGGTTTCCAGCAGGCCGACCATGGCCATCAGGAACGCATAAGGGGCGATGATGCCGAGGGTTTCCAGGGTCCAGGGGATCTGCGGCAGCGCAAAGGTCGGCAGGCCGCCGGCGATGTGGGCCATGTCACCGAGGGTACGGGTCGGCAGGCCGAGCAGGTACACGGCCAGGCCCACGCCAAGGATCGCCACCAGGGCCGGCGGCACCGCGCGGGTGATGCGTGGCAGCAGGTAGACGATGGCCATGGTCACCAGCACCAGGCCCGTCATCACGTACAACGGCATACCGCTGAGCCAGCTTTCACCGTTCTTGAAATGTTCCAACTGGGCCAGGGCAATGATGATCGCCAGGCCGTTGACGAACCCCAGCATCACCGGGTGCGGCACCATGCGCACCAGCTTGCCCAGGCGTAACAGGCCGAACGCGACCATGATCAGCCCGCCCAGCAGCACCGTGGCCAGCAGGTATTCCACGCCGTGCTGCACCACCAGCGCGACGATCACCACCGCCATCGAGCCTGCCGCCCCGGACACCATGCCGGGCCGGCCGCCGAACAAGGCGGTCAGGGTGCAAATGATAAAGGCGCCGTAGAGCCCCATCAGCGGGTTGAGGTGAGCCACCAGGGCAAAGGCGATGCATTCGGGCAGCAGCGCAAAGGACGTGGTGAGGCCGGCCAGGGCATCGGCGCGCAGACGGGTGAGGTTCATGAGGTACCAGGGCATTGCGGGGGATAAGGCGGGGAATGGTACGGAATTGAGCCCGGTGGGGCCAGATTTTTAAGGCCAGCCCGCTCGCCACAGGGACAGTGTTGCTCCTTGACTGACCGGCATTGGGGCTTGCCACACGTAAAAGACAGAAAACTTAGACCATCTCGTCGCGAATCCACTCCACCACCGACGTGCGCTTCGGCGCCCAGCCCAGCAACTCGCGGGCATGCTTGCCGCGCACGCGGCTGTTGGAGCCCAGGCCATAGTTGGCCATTTCATAGCCCCACTCGGCTTCAGCCTCGGCCAGTGGCCAATCCTGTGGCTGGCCCAGGTCCAGGGCGTGGGCGATAGCCGTGGTCATGTCGATAAATGAGGCCTCGCCGCTTTCCACAAAGTAGAACGTCCCCGGCACGTTCCTGGTCAGTGCCAGCAGGTACAGCGCCACCACGTCTTCAATGTGCACGTTGGACCAGATGTTCTGCCCGGTACCGACATGGCGCACCACACCGCTCTTGCGTGCCTGCTTGAGCAAGCGCGGCAGTTGCACGCTGTCGCGCTTCACGCCCAGGCTGTGGCCGTAGATCAGGGTGTTGCAGATCACCGCTGAGTTCACGCCGTCTTTTGCCGCCGCCAGAATCAGCTGGTCGATGGCCACGCGCGCGGCCTTGTCGACGGTCGGTTCCGGCAGGCTGTCTTCGAAGTAGATGACATCACTGGCCTTACCGCCCGACGCATCGCCGACGATGCTCGAACCGCTGGTGTGCAGGAATGGCTTGTTCGAGCCTTTCAGCGCGGCCAGCAGGGTTTCCACCGCGGCACGATGGTCGCTGCTCGCGGCATTGATCACTGCATCGGTTTTCTGCGCTTGCTCGGTCAACACAGCAGCATCGTCGAGGGTGCCGATCACCGGGTTGATGCCCAGGGCGGTCATTTCAGCGGCTTGCTCGGCGTTGCGTACCAGGCCGGTAACGCTGTGACCGGCCTTGACCAGGCCAGTGGCGATGGAACCGCCGATAAAGCCGGCTGCGCCGGTAATGAATACGTGCATGGAGAGTGCTCCTGACGGGGTAAGTGATGGGTCCATTGTTACGGACTCATCCCTGACGAATAAGCCCGCACCGCCCAATTCACTCTTGCGCGACGGTCACGAATCAGCAGGCATACCGCGCCAGCTTGGCCTGGATAAAGTCCAGGAAGCACTGGATGCGCAGCGCCAATTGCGAGTTGCGGTAGAACACCGCGTGGATCGGTTGGCGATACCCACTGTTGAACACCTCCAGCACCGGCACCAGGCGTCCGGCATTGATGTCTTCGGAGGTCATGAAGTTCGACAGACAGCAAATGCCCTGCCCTTCCAACGCCAACTGGCGCAGGGTTTCACCACTGGACGCGGCCACGCTGGGCTGGATCAGCCAGCGGTCACCCTCCACATGGCGCAGCGGCCAGTGGTTGAGGGTTTCGGTCTGGGTAAAGCCCAGCAAGGTGTGATCGGCCAACTCGGCGACCGTCGTCGGCGTGCCGTACTGCTTGAGGTAGTCGGGGCTGGCGAGGATATGCAGCGGCGTACAACCCAGGGATCGCGCATGCAGGGTGGAGTCGGCCAGGGCACCGATGCGAATCGCAATATCGGTGCTCTGTTCCAGCAGGTCGATGATCAGGTCATCGCTGTTCAACTCCAGCTGGATCTCTGGATACAAACGCCGGAATTCGGCGATGTAGGGCACGATCCCATGCAGCATGAAGGGCACGGCGGCATTGATGCGCAGGCGCCCGGCGGGGTTTTTCTGGCGTGACGACAGGCGCTCTTCCAGCTCGTCCATCTGCGCCAGGATCAGCTTGGCCTGCTCGAAGAAGTACTTGCCCTCCTCGGTCAGGTCCATGCGCCGCGTGGTGCGGTTGATCAGCGTGGTCTCAAGCTTGGCTTCCAGGCGCGACAGCGTGCGGCTGACCGCCGACGGCGTCTGCCCGACCTGCTCCGCCGCCGCGGAAATCGAGCCGCACTCAATCACGCTGACGAAGATCTGCAGCTCATCGGATCGGGCTTTCACAGGCGGTCCTCGTTATCGGTTCACAGCAGCTTACACCGAGAGGTTGAACACCTGCGCCAGATGCTGCTCGTAGCGCGCCACATCGGCTTCGATGGCCGGGCGCTTCATCACGTCCACGCACAGGAAGGTCGGCAGGCCGGTCATGCCGAGGAACTCATTGGCTTTGTGGAACGGAAAGTACACCGCGTCCACGCCCTTGGCTTCGAAGAAGTCAGTCGGGTCGTCGAAGGCTTGCTGCGGCGCATTCCAGGTCAGCGACAGCATGTATTGCTTGCCCTGGACCAGGCCGCCGCTGCCGTATTTCTGCGAGGCGTCGGAACGGGTGCGGCCATCGCTGGCGTACAGGCTGCCGTGGCCTTCGGTGAAGACTTCGTCGATGTACTTCTTGACGATCCATGGCGCGCCCATCCACCAGCCGGGCATCTGGTAGATGATCACGTCGGCCCAGAGGAATTTGGCGACCTCTTCGGCCACGTCGTAGCCTTCGTCGATATGGGTGACTTTGACGTCGATACCGCCTCGGTCCAATACCGCCAAGGCGGTGTCATGCAGGGTGGTGTTGTAGCGGCCATCGGAGTGGGCGAACTTTTTGCCGCCGTTGAGCAGGAGTACTTTTTTCATGGGAGGCATCCAGAAGGTTGAAAATATCTGGACGCAGACTATCGACCTCGGCCCTTCGGAATAAGCGGCCACCGGGCAAAATACCTTTGACCCAAAAGCACGAATACATCGGGAATTGTTAACCAGCGATCAGCAGATGCCCACCCAGCAGTGCCATACCGATAAAAAACACCCGTTTGAACAACACTGCACTGATGCGTCGGCGCACCATCTGGCCCAGCCACATGCCCAGCAGCGCCGGCACCAGCGCCAGCAACGATGCATTGATTTCACCGCCGCCCAACGCACCGCGCCAGGCTAAACCGGCGGCCAGCGCCAGGGTCGATACCGTGAACGACAGACCCAACGCCTGCACCAGTTGATCGCGATTTAAACCCAGCGCCTGCAGGTACGGCACGGCCGGAATCACAAACACACCGGTGGCCGAGGTGATGATGCCGGTGATCAACCCACACAACGGGCCCAGCCAGCGCTCGGTTTTGGCGTTGACCTTGAACGTGGGCAGGAACAGTCCGCTCAGTGCATACGCCAGCAACGCCGCCCCCAGCGCGCGCACCACCCATTGCCCGCCGCCCATCCCCAGCCACAACGTGCCCAGTCCGGTGCCGAGGAAAATCAGCAGCAACATCGGCCACAGGCGCTTGAGCAAAGCACTCAGGTGCCCGCCGAATGCCAATTGCCACAGGTTGGTAACCGTCGACGGAATGATCAGCAACGCCGCAGCCTGCGCCGGCAAAATAGCCAGGCCGAGCATGCCCATGGCTACGGTAGGCAGGCCGAGGCCGATGACGCCCTTGACGGTACCGGCCAGCAGGAAGGTGCCGATCACCAGCAAAGTAAGAGCGGGGCCGAGGTTTTGGTAGAACGCGAGGAAGGTATTCATGGGCAAAGTGTGCGACTTTTCGATGCGCTCGGAAATTCGCCATATACTGAGACAGCCTCTTGTTTTGCGTGAGGCTGATGTCGCCAGTCCAGTCCCCCGAGCAATCCGCCATGCACTTTGACCTGATCGACCTGCGCCTCTACCTGCACACCCTCGACACCGGCAATATCACCGCCGGCGCGGCCCGCAGTCATTTATCCCTGGCCGCCGCCAGTGCACGCATCCGGGCGATGGAGGCCTCATTGGGCATCGAGTTTCTCGACCGTGGGCGTCGCGGCGTCACCCCCACACCGGCGGGAAAGGCCTTGGCCCGTCACGCCCGGCTGCTGTTGCAACAGGCCGAGCACCTGCAACAGGACCTCGCGGAATACGCCAACGGCGTCAAAGGCCAGGTGCGCCTGCTGTGCAACACCACCGCGCTCAGCGAATACCTGCCGGAACTGCTTGCGGACTTTCTGCGCGAACACCCCAACCTCGATATCGACCTGCAGGAATTGCCCAGCCTGCGCATTACCCAGGCCTTGCGCCAGGGCACGGCGGAGCTGGGGATCATCTCCGATGCGGTGGACACCCACGGCTTGCAGACCTTGCCGTTTCGCGACGACCCACTGGTGCTGATCATGCCGCGCGACCATCCCCTGGCAAACGGCAAGGTGAGCTTTGTCGACAGTCTGCAATACGATTACGTGGGCCTGGGCGCCGCCAGCGCACTCTCGGTGTACCTGGAAGAACAGGCACTGCATGCAGGCTTTCGTGTGCAGACGCGCATCCGCGCCGAGGGTTTTGACGGGCTGATTCGCATGGTCGCCCGCGGCGCCGGCCTGGGCATCGTGCCCCAGGCGGCGTTGGCGCGCTGGCCAGCGCCACACCCCTTCACTGCCCAACCGTTGCAGGAAGAGTGGGCTCGCCGAACGCTGCTGTTATGCGCGCGCTCGTTCGAACAACTGCCGGGTTACGCCAGGGCCTTGTTCGACGCCTTGGCCCTGCCCTTGCGGAAAAACCCGTAATACACCGCCGACAGGATCAGCAGGAACGGCACGCCAAACACCCGGGTCATCTTGAACGCCTCGGTGAAGTACGTGGTGATCATCACCGCCCCCATCAGCACCAGGCCCAGTTCGCGGGGGGGTGATCTCGGCAAAGCCGTTGTCTGGCATGGTCACGTGGTGTGCCCCTTTATTATTGGGGTTGCACTGTCTAACTGTTGTCACAGATCCCCTCCCACATTTTCTCCGACGTTTATTCAGGTAACGCTATGGCGGACCTTGAATTGGGGTTGGTCCCAAGTGTTGTTATCGAGAATCTCACCGAGGATTTCCACGGCGTCCCACACCTCGCTGAAGCTGGTGTACAGCGGCGTAAACCCAAAGCGCATGATGCGCGGCTCGCGGTAATCACCGATCACGCCGCGGGCGATCAAGGCTTGGATCACCGCATAGCCTTCAGGGTGTTCGAAGCTCACATGACTGCCACGCCGGGCGTGTTCACGCGGAGTAATCAACACGAGGTCATGGGCGGCGCAGCGGCTTTCGACCAGCTCGATAAACAGGTCGGTCAATGCCAGGGATTTGCTGCGCAGGCTGCCCATGTCGGTCTGTTCAAAAATCTCCAGCCCGCATTCCACCATCGCCAGCGAAGTGATCGGCTGGGTACCGCACAGGTAGCGGGCGATGCCGGCGCTCGGCGCGTAGCTGGATTCCATGGCGAACTGCCGGGTATGCCCGAACCAGCCCGACAGCGGTTGGTGCACCAGGTCCACCAACGCTGGGCTGACCCACACGAACGCCTGGGAGCCTGGGCCGCCGTTGAGGTATTTGTAGGTGCAGCCAATCGCATAGTCAGCACCGGCCCCGTGCAGGTCGATCGGCACCGCGCCTGCCGAATGCGCCAGGTCCCAGATGCTCAGCGCGCCGCATTCATGGCTTAAGGCGGTGAGCGTCGGCATGTCGTACATGTAGCCGGTCTTGTAGTTGACGTGGGTAAGCATCACGACCGCCACATCCCCGTCGATGGCCTCGGGCAGCTCATCCGGGCTGTTGACCAGACGCAGGGAATAGCCCTGCTGCAGCAACTCGGCGAGGCCCTGGGCGATGTACAAATCGGTGGGGAAGTTGCTCGCTTCGCTGACGATCACCTTGCGCGCAGGCGCGCGTTGGCGCTGCACGCTCAAGGCGGCGCTGAGCACCTTGAACAGGTTGATCGAGGTGGTATCGGTGATCACCACCTCACCGTCGCGCGCACCGATCAGCGGTGCCAGGCGGTTGCCCAGGCGCTGGGACAAGTCAGCCCAACCGGCGCTGTTCCAACTGCGGATCAAGCCATTGCCCCATTCCTCGGCAATCACCTGTTGTGCCCTTGCCAGTGATGCCACCGGACGCGCGCCGAGGGAATTGCCGTCGAGATAGATCACGCCCGCAGGCAATGCGAACTGATGGCGCAGGGGCGCCAGCGGGTCTCTGGCGTCGAGGGTTTGGCAGCGGCTTCGGGAGGTCATGGGCGGTCCTGATTTTTATCGTGAAGACGGACCAAATAATGAACGAAGATTTGGAGAATTTTCGTGCAAAGTGGTGGGTAACAGGCTAATTAAGCTGTAGGAAATTCGAATTTAACCCCTGAACACACGGATTTATTCTAATCATGATCCTTGACGCCACCGACCTGCGCCTCCTGCATTTCCTGCAACAGGATGGCCGTATCAGCAACCAGGAACTGGCGGAAAAAGTCGCGTTGTCGCCCTCTGCCTGCCTGCGCCGTTTACGCCTGCTGGAAAGCGAAGGGATTATCAGCGGCTACCGCGCGGTGTTGAATGCCGAGCAGTTGGGGATTGAACTGGAGGCTATCGTCCACCTGTCATTGCGCCAGGATGTGGAGGATTGGCATGAGACGTTTATCAAGAAGGTGCAAGGCTGGCCGGAAGTGGCCAGCGCCTACGTGATCACCGGCGCCAGCAACTATGTGCTGCGCGTGCAGGCGCGCAACCTCAAGCACTTTTCCGACTTCATCGTGAACCACCTGAACCGCACGGCGGGGGTGATGGATATCCGTTCGGAGATTGTGTTGCAGAAGATCAAGGATCGGGATGAGGTGCTTGATCTGGTCGTTCGCAAATAGGAGCAGCACCATCGGTCAAATGTGGGAGAGGGCGTGGACCCGCTGCATGCGTTTTTGCTCTACCGGCGCGTCAGTCACCTGCAACTCAACGTCAAAATCAATCTGCGCAAACCGCCCTTCCACGCCAAACTCCCGCGCCATTTGCTGATCGTCGCTGAAGCGAATCTCGGCGATCAATTCGTCCCGCGTCGCGTAGGCAAAATCATCATGCAGGTACGGGTCATCCGACAGGTTGATCTGCGTGGTCAGGTGCCGATCCCCCGGTGCCGAGATGAAGAAGTGGATATGTACGTGTGCGGCCCCCCGCCGAGGGTCGAATCCATCCAACAATGGCTGGCGGATCAGGCACTTGATGGCGTTCAGCTGTATTACGAAAAGTTTACGCAGAGTAATATCTGACTCCTCAGCACTTCTGAGGGGCGGATGCGGCGTGCAATCAACCCCGAGAAAAACAAGTAGAAGGGAACGTTAATGGCGGATGACATGGTTAACCCGGTAGGCCTCAAGCGTGGCCTGAAGAACCGGCATATTCAGTTGATCGCCTTGGGAGGGGCGATTGGCACGGGGCTGTTCCTCGGTTCGGCCGGGGTACTCAAGTCGGCAGGGCCGTCGATGATCCTGGGCTACGCGATCGCTGGTTTCATCGCGTTCCTGATCATGCGCCAACTCGGCGAGATGATCGTCGAAGAACCGGTGGCCGGCTCGTTCAGCCATTTCGCGCACAAATACTGGGGCGGTTACGCGGGCTTCCTGGCCGGCTGGAACTACTGGGTACTCTACGTGCTGGTGGGCATGGCCGAGCTGACCGCGGTGGGCAAGTACATCCAGTTCTGGTGGCCGGAGATCCCGACCTGGGTCAGCGCACTGGTGTTCTTTGTCGCGGTGAACCTGATCAACACCCTGAACGTTAAGTTCTTCGGTGAGGCCGAGTTCTGGTTTGCGATCATCAAGGTGGTGGCGATTGTCGGCATGATCGTGCTCGGTTGCTACCTGCTGTTCAGCGGCACCGGCGGCCCGCAAGCCTCCATCAGTAACCTGTGGAGCCACGGCGGGTTCTTCCCGAATGGCGGCATGGGGCTGTTGATGTCCATGGCCTTCATCATGTTCTCGTTCGGCGGCCTGGAGCTGGTGGGTATCACCGCCGCCGAGGCCAGCGAGCCACGCAAGGTGATCCCGAAAGCGATCAACCAGGTGGTGTACCGGATCCTGATTTTCTACGTCGGTGCATTGGCCGTGCTGCTGTCGCTGTACCCCTGGGACCAACTGCTGCAAACCCTCGGCGCGTCGGGCGATGCCTACAGCGGCAGCCCGTTTGTGCAGATCTTCTCGCTGATCGGCAACGACACCGCCGCCCATATCCTCAACTTCGTGGTGCTGACCGCGGCGCTGTCGGTGTACAACAGCGGCGTGTACTGCAACAGCCGCATGCTGTTCGGCCTGGCCGAGCAAGGTGATGCGCCAAAAGCGCTGATGAAGCTCAACAAGCAAGGCGTGCCGCTGCGGGCCCTGGCGATCTCGGCGTTGGTGACGATGCTGTGCGTGGTGGTCAACTACGTGGCGCCGAAGAGTGCGCTGGAGTTGCTGTTTGCGCTGGTGGTTGCCTCGCTGATGATCAACTGGGCGCTGATCAGCATCACCCATATCAAGTTCCGCAAAGCCATGGGCGAGCAAGGCGTGACGCCGTCGTTCAAGACCTTCTGGTTCCCGTTCAGCAACTACCTGTGCCTGGCGTTCATGCTGATGATCATCAGCGTGATGCTGGCGATCCCGGGTATTCGCGAGTCGGTGTATGCGATGCCGGTTTGGGTGGGGATTATCTATGTGGCCTACCGGTTGCGAGTGAGTAAGACGAAAGCGGTAGCCGCTGCGCAGTAATATCCATGTGGGAGAGGGCTTGCCCCCTCCCACATTTGATTGCGTTTACAGCGTGGAACGCACTCGCCACAGCTCGGGGAACAGCACCGTGTCGAGCATCTTGCGCAGGTAACCCACGCCCTCGGTGCCGCCGGTGCCGGGCTGGAAGCCGATAATCCGCTCCACCGTGGTCACATGCCGGAAGCGCCATTGGCGGAAAGAATCTTCCAGGTCGATAAACTTCTCGGCCAACTGATACAAGTCCCAATACCGGCTCGGGTCGCGATACACCTCGCGCCACGCCGCCTCCACCGACTCATCGTGAACCGTCGCCGCCGTCGGGTCGCGTTCGGCACGTTTCGGATCAATCGCCAGGCCGGCCTTGATCATCAGGTTGATCGCCTCGTCATACAGCGACGGTGTGGCAATCGCTACCTGCAACTCTTGCAACAACTCAGGCCGATGGGCATGGGGCCGCAGCAACGCCGGGCTCTTGTTGCCGAGGATAAATTCGATCTCGCGGTACTGGAACGACTGGAACCCGGACGACTGCCCAAGGAACGGGCGAATCGCCTTGTATTCCGATGGCGTCATGGTCGCCAGCACAGCCCAGGCGTGCACCAGTTGATCGAAGATCCGCGACACCCGCGCCAGCATCTTGAACGCCGGCGGCAACTCGCCCAGGCGCACGTGTTCGCGGGCGGCCTTGAGTTCGTGGAGCATCAGTTTCATCCACAGCTCGGAGGTCTGGTGCTGGATGATGAAGAGCATTTCGTTGTGGTCCGGCGACAGCGGGTGCTGGGCACTGAGCACTTTGCCCAGGTCCAGGTAGTCGCCATAGCTCATGGACTCGGAAAAATTCAGTTCGGCGTTATGCCATTCTTCCGGTGGCTGGTAGTCGGCAGAGAAAGGACATTGGCTCATCGCGTGGGCTCCTTGGGCGGTCGGAGAATGGCACGGACGGGGCTCGCGTCCAGGTTGGCGAAACGCAGCGGCAGGGCGATCAGTTCGTAGTCGCCCTCCGGTACGTCATCGAGCACGATGCCTTCGAGAATCGCCATGCCATGCCGCGCCACGGTGTTGTGGGCATCCATGGTCTTGGACTGTTGCGGGTCCAGCGAGGGCGTGTCGATACCAATCAGGCGCACACCGAGGCTGGCCAGCAGCTCAATGGTTTGTGGGGCGATGGCGGTGAAGTTCGAATCCCATTCGGTCAGCGGTGCTTGTGGATAAGTACGCAACAGCACGCGCTCCGGCAGGTTATCCACACGCCCTTCCAATTGATGCGGCTGTACCAGCGCGCCGCTGTCCAGGCAATGCAGTACCCGGCACGGGCCCATGTAGACATCCAGCGACACCTCGCCAATCGGCGCACCGTCCGCGCTGTAATGCAGCGGCGCATCCACATGGGCGCCGGTGTGCGGCGACAAGGTAATGCGCCCGACATTCACCGGGCACTCCGGGCCGAACTGCCACACACGCTCTTCCTGGAACGGCGTATCGCCCGGCCAGGTCGGGGTCGCCGTGCTCAAGGGCGGGCTGATGTCCCACCACGTTTTTATTGGGTTCATTTAAAGGCTCTCGGCGGTTACTGGGATGAATGATACGAGGGCCAGCTGCGAATTTTCTTGCGAATTCCTGCGCCAAGCGGGAAATCTTTCGCACTTACTGCGAGGAAATGCTGGATTTACGCTCAGAAGTGTCGCCAGGCCACAGTGGAGCTGCCACATTGACTGCACATGGCCTGAGGAGTCGCATTCACCTGCGCTTCTGGGCATCCCGATGTCGAGTTCAGACCACTGGCGCAACGCCCAAGGCCTTAGGGTGCATCTTTCCATTCCCTGCCTCGGAGTCATCATGTCCAAGCCCATCACCGTACTGCGCGACACTCACCCCCTGCCGGTCCTGGATGCCTGCAAATGGGAAAAGCTCGAAGGCGACCCGCACACCGTCAACCTCAACGCCTACACCAGCGAAGACGGCAGCAAAATCATGGGTACCTGGATCTGTACCCCGGGCAAGTGGTACGTGGAATACGTGAAGTGGGAATACTGCCATTTCCAGGAAGGCTACTGCGTGATCACGCCTGAGGGGATGGAACCGATCCATCTGCGCGCTGGGGATATTTTCGTGGTGGAGCCGGGGATGAAGGGGACGTGGGAAGTGGTCGAGACGGTGCGTAAGTATTTTGTGTTTGCTTGAGCCACTTCCAAAGCGGGCAACTTTGACGTTGTTGTGGCGAGCGGGCTTGCCCCGCGTTGGGCTGCGCAGCAGCCCTGATCCAGGCGCTGCGATCTTCCAGGAAGATCGCGGCGTTTTCCTTTAGGGCTGCTTCGCAGCCCAACGCGGGGCAAGCCCGCTCGCCACAGTAGGTCCCCTTACAAGATTATTCGGGTTTGCGGTAGCTGTTGATAATCGCCGAGAAGTCCTTGCCCCCTTCCCCACGCTGACTCATCGATTGGTACAACTGCTGGGCCACGGCGCCGAGGATCACCGGTTGCTTGGCCTGGCGAGCGGCTTCGGTGGCCAGGCCCAGGTCCTTGAGCATCAAATCGGCGCCGAACCCGCCGGTATAACCTCGGGAGGACGGCGCGGTTTCGATCACGCCCGGCCATGGGTTGTAGGTGTCAGAACTCCAGCAGCGCCCGGTGGAGCTGTTGATGATCCCGGCCAGCACCTGGGTGTCGATGCCCAACGCGTCGCCCAAGGCCATGGCTTCACTGACGCCGACCATGCTGATGCCCAACAGCAGGTTGTTGCAGATCTTGGCGATTTGGCCGGTGCCCACATCGCCGCAATGCACGATGTTGCGGCCCATCTGCGCCAGCACCGGTTGCAGGGTGGCGAACAGTTCCGGGGTGGCGCCGACCATAAAGGTCAGGGTGCCTGCCTGGGCGCCGCCCGTGCCGCCGGAGACCGGTGCATCGGCCATCACCACGCCGTGCTTGGCGGCAGCAGCAGCGGCGACATCGCGCGCGGTTTGCGGGTCGATGGTGCTGCAATCCACCGCAGGTACACCGTTGCCGATCCCGGCTAAAACACCGTCCTCATTCAGCCAGACACTGCGCACATGGGCGGCGGCGGGCAGCATGGTAATCACCAGCTCGGCGCCTTGGGCGGCGTCACGCGGCGAGTCGCTGATGCTGCCGCCCAGTTCGGCGAGTTCCTTGAGTACCGTCTGGTTCAGGTCGAACAGGTTCAGCGCATGGCCGGCCTTGATCAGGTTGCGGGCCATGGGCGCGCCCATGTTGCCCAAGCCGATAAATGCAATCTTCATGGTCGTCTCCCGAATCAGCGCAGGTTGATGGTGGTGTTGACGCCATCGTTGACCGTGTCGTCATCGAACCAGCGGCTGGTGACGGTTTTGGTCTGAGTGTAGAACTGCACCACTTGCTTGCCGTACGGGCCGAGGTCGCCGAGCTTGGAGCCACGGGAACCGGTGAAGCTGAAGAACGGCACCGGCACCGGGATCGGGATGTTGATGCCGACCTGGCCCACATCGATTTCGCTCTGGAATTTACGCGCCGCCGCACCGCTCTGGGTGAACAGGCCGGTGCCATTGCCGAAGGGGTTGGCGTTGACCAGCGCAATGGCCTGGTCGAGGGTGTCGACTTCCAGCACCACCAGCACCGGGCCGAAGATTTCCTGGGTGTAGATCTGCATATCGGTAGTCACGCCCGAGAACAGGGTCGGGCCGACGAAGTTGCCTTGCTCGAAACCCGGCACCTTGATATCGCGGCCGTCCAGCTCGAGCTTGGCGCCTTCTTTCACGCCGCTTTCGATCAGCTCCAGGATGCGGGCCTTGGCGCGCTTGGAGATCACCGGGCCGACATCCGTGCCCGCTTCGCTACCGGCGTTGACCTTGAGCTTTTGCGCCAGCGCTTTCAGGTCCGGTAGCCATTGCTTGGCCGCGCCCACCAGCACCACCACCGAGGTGGCCATGCAGCGCTGGCCCGCCGCGCCGAAACCGGCGCCGACCAGGGCATTGAGGGTGTGTTCACGGTTGGCATCCGGCAGCACCACGGCGTGGTTCTTGGCGCCCATCATCGACTGCACGCGCTTGCCGTGTTTGCCCGCGAGGTCGTAGACGTGAGTGCCGACAGCGGTCGAGCCGACAAAGGACACGGCCTTGATGTCTTTGTGAGTGCACAGCGCATCCACCACATCCTTGCCGCCATGCACCACGTTGAGCACACCCGCCGGCACGCCAGCCTCCAGCGCCAGCTCCACCAGCAGCATGGTCGACAGCGGATCCTGTTCGGACGGTTTGAGGACGAAGGTGTTACCGCAGGCGATGGCCACCGGGAACATCCACAGCGGAATCATCGCCGGGAAGTTGAACGGAGTAATGCCGGCACATACGCCGATGGGTTGGCGCAGGGTGTAGGTGTCGACACCACCGGCGACGTTCTCGGCGAACTCGCCCATTTGCAGGGTGCCGATGGAACAGGCGTGCTCCACCACTTCCAGGCCACGGAAAATATCGCCCTCGGCATCGGCAATGGTCTTGCCCTGCTCAGCGCTGAGGACCACGGCGATGCGCTTGGAGTGCTCGCGGATCAAGGCTTGCAGCTTGAGCATGATGCGCATGCGAGCGCCGATCGGCGTCAGCTTCCAAGTCTGGAAGGCTTGATGAGCGGCGTCGATGGCGGCATTGACTTCATCGGCGGTGGCGAACGGGACTTTGGCCAGCACTTGCTGGGTGGCCGGGTTGACGATGTCTTGCCAATGGGTGGTCTTGGACTCGACCCACTCACCCTTGATCAGCAACTTGACCTGTTGCACGGAAATATCGGCAGATGCGTTCATGTGGTCTCCAACTTTTATATTTATACAGAGACAAGGCGCGTAAACCGCCTTGGGAAATGAGGCGTTCGGACTGTTTTTGGAGTATAGATGTGCAAATCTCTAATAAGAACGCACATAAAAGCCGGTCCAATATGCAAAAAAACATCACATCACTGGGCTCCCTGAACTGGGATGACCTGAAGTTTTTCCTCGAAGTGGCCCGCACCCGCAAGGCCAGCGTCGCTGCCAAGCGCCTGGCGGTGGACTACACCACCGTGTCGCGGCGCATCAGCTCATTGGAAGTGTCGCTCGGTACCCTGCTGTTCGAAAAATCCCGGACCAACGGCTTCGTCCTCACCCCCGAAGGCCAGCGTTTACTGGGGTATGCCGAGTCCATCGAAAGCACCCTGCACATGGCCTGCGAGCAGGTATCCGGCTCCGGCGTGGCGCTGTCCGGCCATGTGCGCATGGGCTGCACCGAAGGCTTCGGCAGCTTCTTCGTCACCCCGCAATTGAGCCACTTCGTCGACACCTACCCGGCCATATCGGTCGACATCCTGCCGCTGCCCCACTTCATCAGCCTGTCCAAGCGCGAAGCCGACATCGTCATCGCCCTGGAACGCCCGGAACACGGGCCCTACGTGTGCTGCAAACTGTGTGACTACAAACTGCAGCTGTACGCGACCCAGGAATACCTCGACCAACACCCGCCCATCCAACGCCCGGCCGATTTGGCCGAGCATCCGTTTATCAGCTATGTGGATGATTTGGCGTTCAGTTCGGAGTTGCTGTACCTGGCCAACGTAGTGCCCGGCGCCAGCGCGAGTTTGCGCAGTACCAGCGTGATTGCGCAGTACGTGGCCGCGCAGCAAGGGCGGTCGATGGCGATCTTGCCGTGCTTTCTGGCGGCTCAGGATCCACGGTTGCTGCCGGTGCTAGGCGAGCAGATTTCAATCACTCGCCAGTTTTGGATGTACTGCCGTGAGGATCTGCGCAAACTCAAGCGGATCACCCTGTTGTGGGATTACATCAGGGAAGTGACGGAGCAGAACCAGGGGTTGTTGATGGGGGAGACAAGGGAGATTCGGTTTGCGGATTAAAGGGCTGGGCTGCGCGGTGTCTCTGTGAGACGGGCAAAGCGGTGGTGGATGACTTGACGCAGGCGATGACGCCGGGCAGTTAAATGTGGGAGGGGGCTTGCTCCCGATAGCGGAGTGCCAGAACCGAATGGACTGGCTGACACACTGCTATCGGGGGCAAGCCCCCTCCCACATTTTGATTGGATTTCAGATTGAAATCGGACTGCCGGCTCAGTCCGCGATCACCACAATCGCCACCCGCCGATTCTCGGTGCGCCCTTCCGCTGTGTCGTTGGTGGCCACCGGTTTACTGCTGCCCAGCCCACGCAGCTGGATGTTTTCTTCTTTCATGCCCACGCCTTGCAGCACCGTCGCCACGCTTTTGGCACGGCGCAGGGACAGTTGCTGGTTGTAGGTTTCCTTGCCCGATGCGTCGGTGTGGCCGTCGATGCGTACGCGTTCGATGCCTACGCCCAGCAGGGCTTTGCCGATGCGTTGGACGATGTCGGTGCTGGGTTGGTTAAGGGCTTCGACATCACTGCCAAACAGCACTTTACCGGACAGGCCGAACGCCCAGCCGTCATCGGTAAGCTCGAAGCCTTGTTGCTGGAGCACGGCGACTTGCGCCGGGGTGAGGCCTTTGTGGGGCGCTGTTTGGCAGCCGCCAAGGGCGAGCAGTGCCACCAGCAGGGTGATAAACATAAAACGCGCGGTCGAGAACAAGGGATCAACTCCTGTGTTGAACGTTGACGACGGGGCTCTCCGACTCCGCCGTTTGCTGGCCACCCGAGGACAATCGCTTGGCCTGGTACATCGCCGCATCGGCGGCATTGAGCAAGGTGCCGGGTGTGACGCCGTGCTCGGGGTAGATGGCGATACCAATACTGAGGGAGGTCAACACCTGGGTGTCGCCAGGCACAACAATCGGCATGTCCATGCTGGCGATGATTTTGTCGGCGATGCGCTGGGCGTCTTCCACCTTGTACAGCGGTGCCAGCAGGATGGCGAACTCATCGCCGCCCAGGCGCGCCACCAGGTCATCTTCACGCAATTGCGCACGCACGCGCTCGGCGACGGCCACAAGCACGGCATCGCCTGCGGCATGGCCGAAGCTGTCATTGATCTCTTTGAAACGGTCGCTGTCGAGGTACAGCACAGCCACCTGTTCCTTGGCTTTGGCGGCGCTGCGCAGCGCACGAATCAGGCGGCCTTCAAAAAATGCGCGGTTGGGCAAGCCGGTGAGGCTGTCGTGGTTGGCCTTGTGCGCAAGGGTCTCGTTTTCACTTTGCAGGTGGTTTTGCCAGGCTTCCATCTCGCCCAGCAGGGCATTGAAGTCGCTGCCCAGGCTGTCCAGTTCGGCGATGCGGGCCGGCGGCACGCGACGGTCGAAGTCGCGCTCGCTGCGGGCGGCGTGGGCCACGGCAGCGAGGCTTTGCAGCGGCTCCGTAATACCGCGCAACAGACGCCGCGCCAAGTACAGGGCGACCCAGGCGCTGAGGGCGGTGCAGATCAGGATTCCCGCCAGGCCGCTCAGCAGAAAACGCAGCAGGCTGCCGCCGTGGCCGGTCAAATGAATGCTGCCGATGGTTCGCCCCTGATGGAGGATCGGCTGGATGATGGGTTGTTCGAGCAAGGCGTGCGCCAGTTCCAGTTCGACCCGCGACAGCATCCCGGTTTCCGGGCGCGTCCAATACGCCAACAGCTTGCCATTGGCATCGAATACTTCGGCCTCGGCGACTTCCTCGGTTGAGGCGATAAGGCTGAGGGCTTCGGTGGCTGCGGCGCGGTCATTGAACACCACCGCCGCTTCCACGGTGTAGTTGATGGAGCGAGCGATCAGGTGCAGGTTATGTTCGGCATAGACCCGTAGCGCCAATACGCCGAGCAGGGTCAGGGACACACTGGCCAGGGTCACCGCCATCAGCGCGAGGATCAGGTGCCCTCGGCCGATGACCGAACGCAGGGTCGGTCGCACTTTCATGGCGCAGGTGCCCGTCGACGGGACAATTGCAACACGCTGGGATGAATGCGCACGCCGCTGCGCGCCACCGAGTCGAGGTTGACCTCAAACGACACTTGCTCATCGCCTACCCGCAGGCAGAACAGGCTGCCCACGGTGCACTGGTCGCCGCCTTCGCTGATGCTGAGCACCGGGTGGCCGATCAACGAGGCAAACAGACGGCTGCGTTCGTCACTGCTGAGTTTGCCGATGTACACGGCATCGCAGGCGTTGACGACATCGGGGTGGTCGACCAGCAGGCGCTGCACCACCACCGGACGGCCGGTGGCCTGGGTGGTGCCTTTGATCAGGTCGTCGGTGTATTGGGTCGGGCCGACGATGCACAGGCGCAGTTGCTCAGGCTCTACTGGCCAGCGAGCATAGCTGAGGATACCGAGTACGACTTGGGTGACCGCCTGGGCGCGCTGGTCAGCCGGGCCCGGAGCCTCGGCAAATACGCGGGGCGCCAGCAGGCATAGAACCGCCATCAGCAGCAGGCGTCTCCAGCTCAAACCAAGCTCTGTAGGCGAGACGGCCACGTTCATGCAGCGATACTCTCAGGTGTTTTCGGGGTGATGCCGCAACGATAGCACAGCATCAGATATTTCTGGCTCCTGACCCAACTCCAGCATCAACCCACTCAAGCGTTTGACCTTGCGTCGCACGGCCTCTTCAAACACGCCGCCACGGGGTTCGATCAGGCTGAACCAGCGCTTGGCGCGGGTAATACCGGTGTAGATCAACTCTTTGGTGAGTACCGGGTTCAGCGCGTCCGGCAGGATCAGCGCGGTGTGGGTGAATTCCGAGCCCTGGGATTTGTGCACGGTCATGGCGTACACAGTTTCCACATCATTGAGACGGCTGGGAAGTACAAATCGCACGCCGCCCTGGCCATCGTTACGTGGGAAAGCAACGCGCAGCACCTGGGGCCCGCCATCGCTTTCAGGCAGTTTGAGGGCGATGCCTATATCGCCGTTCATCAAGCCCAGGCCGTAATCGTTGCGGGTCATCAGCACCGGGCGGCCTTCGTACCATTGCTCATCACCCTCGATCAGCCGCACTTTGCGCAAGGCGGCCGTGATGCGCAGGTTCAGCCCCTCCACTCCCCAAGGGCCCTTGCGTACGGCGCAGAGCAGTTGGAACGCATCAAAGGCTTGCAGCAGCTGTTGTGCCCATTGGGTCCAGGCGAGGTCGTCACGCGGGGTGTCGACGGCGGGCCGCGCGCTGTGCAGCAGGTTGAGGTAATGGCGATAACCCTCGGCGCCGTCGCCCTGCCCGTCCAGCACCAGGCGCTCCAGGGCGTGGTCGTGCTCGCCTTTGAGGCTGACGCAGAACAGGTCGCGGTGGCTGCCCGCGGCCAGCAGCTTGCGGGCCTCTTCGGCATTTTGCTGGTTGACCCAGCGTGCCAGTTGGCCGATGCCACTGCCTTCGCCGAAACGGCGCGAGTAGCGCAGCATCACCACTTGCTGCGCCAGGGGATGGCTGCCATCAAGGTCTTCGTGCAGGCCACTGGCGCTGAGGTCTTCGCCACTGACGGTTTGCAGCCATTGGCGGGTGTGGGGGCTGTACCAGCCAGCTTCGGCGTCGCGGCACAAATCACCGAGCACGGCGCCGGCCTCTACCGAGGCGAGTTGGTCCTTGTCGCCCAGCAACACCAGGCGGGCATGGGGCGGTAACGCGTCCAGCAGGTTAGCCATCATTTCCAGGTCGATCATCGAGGCTTCGTCCACCACCAGCACATCCAGGGGCAACGGGTTGCCAAGGTGATGGCGGAAGTGCCGAGTGCCCGGACGGCTGCCCAGCAAGCGGTGCACCGTGGTGACCTGGGTCGGGATCTTTTCCTTCACGCTTTGCGGCACTTTCAACGACAGCACTTGCTGGCTGATGGATTCGGTCAAGCGCGCGGCGGCTTTACCGGTAGGCGCGGCCAAGCGGATGCGCAACGGGCTGCCGGACTCCACGGCCGGCGCCTGCAAGAACGCGAGCAGGCGCACCACGGTGGTGGTCTTGCCGGTGCCGGGCCCGCCGGTGACGATGCTGAATGCACCGCGGGTGGCCAGGGCGCAGGCGAGTTTCTGCCAGTCGATCACGCCATCGGGCGCCGGCTGGTCAAACAAGCCATTCAAGCGCTGGGGCAAATCGGCGGCGACGCTTTCCTGGGTGGCGAGACGCAGGCGCAAGGCGGTGTCGATGCGTCGCTCGTAGGTCCAGTAGCGGCGCAGGTACAGACGTTTTCCCGACAGTACCAGGGGACGGCTGTGTGCCGATTCGCTGCCGTCCATCGCCAGGGCGACCAACGGGCTGACGGCCAGTGCATGGCACCAGTGGGCGCCGTCGAGGCCGTCGAGCAACTGCGACGGCAGTAGCATGGCGCCGGTTTGCAGGTCGCCTTCGGGCGGCAAGGACAGGGCAAAATCCGGCGCTTTGAGGGTTTCGAACAGGTCCAGGCACACATGGCCGTGGCCCAGTTGATGGCTGGTCAGCGCCGCCGCCAGTAGCACCAAGGGGTCGGCGTGTGGATCGAGTTCGTGCAGGAAGCCCACGAAGGCCTTGTCCAACGCCCGCAGCCAACCCCGCTCAACCCAACGCTCCAGCAGGTGCACCAGGTCGGCGGCGCGGCTCAAGGGCGCTAACGCCTCAAGCGGTAACGGCGACAGGCTCATAACAACACTCCTTGTTCCCAGGCGGGCTCAACCTTGGGCGGGATGGGCTTACCCTGGAACAGCAGGTCCAGGCTTTCGATCAGTTCCCGTGGCGGCCGGGTGAAAAACGCCCCTCGGCTGACAGCCTGAGTGCCGCGCAGGAACAGGTACAACGCGCCGCCGACATGACGGTCGTAGTCGTAGTCCGGCAGGCGTGCCTTGAGTTGACGATGCAGCGCGAGCAGGTAAAGCACGTATTGCAGGTCGTACCGATGCTCGAGGATCGACTGTTCCATGGCGTCCTGGGTGTAGGCCGAATCGTCGGGGCCGAGCCAGTTCGATTTGTAGTCAGCCACGTAATAGCGGCCATCGTGTTCGAAAGTCAGGTCGATAAAACCCTTGAACATGCCGTTGAGCAGCACCGGTTCGGCTGAGACACGGGAGACGCCATCGTGGGTGTACTGGCACACCAGCTTGTCGAGGGCAAGCACGTCGACTTTATGGCTGGCGAACCAGAACTCCATTTCGATCTGGTAGTGCTGCAGGTTGCTCAGCGCGACCTGGTCGTTATCCACCGGCAGCGGCGTTTGCAGCAGATGGCCCAGCCAGTGGCTGAGGGTGACGATCCAGCCTTCCCAGTTGCGGCGATTGCAGCGCGCGCCTACGGCGTGTTCGATGGCTTGCGGCGTCACATTGAAGCCTTCTTCCCCGGCCCACTCCAGCAGACCGTGAAGGAAGGTGCCGGGGTTCGGACCGCGTGGGAAACGGTGAATGTCTGCGCCGGACGCCGCCACTTCACGCGGTGCGTCGGGATCGAGGCGTTCGTCATCGAACAGCTTTTGCGCCTGTGGGCTTTCGGGCGCCTCGAGGTGGGCGACACTCATGCTGTCGCCAATGCGCAAGGCACTGTAGGACGCGATCCACCAGTTCTCGGCGGCCTTGCGCTTAGGCAACAAGGGAGCGAGCAAGTTGGCGGTGTTGCGCGGCGGGTGGAACAGGATGTCTTGGGCGTCGGGCACAGCGGCGTAGTGGATGGCCGGGCAGCCGTCCTGAAGATCCAGCAGCCAACGCGCGAGGCCGGCGGATTCGCTCAACGACGCACCGGCACCGAGCAAGTAACCCAACGCTGACAGGTGCAATACCGAGCTGTTGCTGTTGCCACGCTTGAGGTCGGCGACGCCGAGCCAGCAGGCATGTTTGGCGCGGGTCAGGGCCACGTAGAACAAACGCAGGTCTTCGGCCAGGCGCTCATCGTCGGCCTGGGCGATCAACTCGGCGGTCGGGCGCAGGCTGACGTGGGATTTGCCGTGTTCATCGTGGTAATGCAGCGGTAGGCGACTACCGTCGACCGGCTTGACCGAGCAGATGAAAGGCAGGAAGACCAGGTCGTATTCCAGGCCCTTGGATTTGTGAATGGTCACGACCTTGACCAGTTGCTCATCACTTTCCAGGCGCAGGATTTGCTCTTCACCGGCTTGGCCGGACAACGCGAGGTGTTCGGCCAAGTGACGGATCAACGCCTGTTCACCGTCCAGTTCCGACGCGGCTTGTTGCAACAACTCGCTGAGGTGCAAGAGGTTGGTCAGCACACGTTCACCGTCACTACGGGCAATCAGGGTTTGCGGCAGCTTGAAGTCGTGCAGCAGGCGACGCAGCATCGGCAGCACGCCTTGGGTACGCCAGATCGCGCGGTAGCCACGGAACTGCATCACGCGGCTTTCCCACGCCAGTTCGTCCTGGTTCAGACGCTCCAGTTCCGGCAGTGACAGGTTCAAGGTGACGCAAGCCAGGGCTGCCCGCAGCGGCCGCTCGACGTCCGGCTCGGCACAGGCCTTGAGCCAGGCGAGCAGATCGTGGGCTTCCTGGGCGGCGAAGACCGAGTCCTTATCCGACAGGTACACGCTGCGCACGCCACGGGCGGCCAACTCGGCGCGCACGGCTTGGGCTTCCTTGCCGTCGCGCACGAGGATGGCGATGTCCGACGGCAGTACGCCTTTGAAGCTGTCGTCCGCTTGCAGGAAACCCGCCGTACCTTGCTGCCCGCCGTTGAGCAACTCGACAATGTGCGTTGCACAGGCGCCGGCCAGTTGTTGGCGGTATACAGCGTTGGAAACCGGCTGGTCGGTGGGCAGGTGCCAAAGGTTCATCGCCGGCAACGTTTGGCCGTCGACCTGCAACTTCTCCTTGCGGTCTTGGGATAACACCGGGTGGAACGGCACCGGGTTGTCGCCATTCGACTCCCGGAACAGGAACGCGCCCCGGCCCGTTTCCGCCCGCTGGAACACATGGTTCACCGCCTCGACCATCGCATGGCTGGAACGGAAGTTGGTGCCCAGGGTGTGATGACGGCCGATCGTGGATTTACGCGCGCGCAGGTAGGTGTAGATATCGGCGCCGCGGAAGGCGTAGATCGCTTGCTTGGGGTCGCCAATCAGGAACAGGCCGCTGTCGAGGTGGTTCTCTTCGATACGGTAGATGCTGTCGAAGATGCTGTATTGCACCGGGTCGGTGTCCTGGAATTCATCGATCAGGGCCACCGGGAACTGCTCGCGGATCACACTGGCCAGGCGCTCGCCGCCATCGGCTTGCAGGGCGGCGTTGAGGCGGATCAGCATGTCGTCAAAGCCCATTTCGGCACGACGGCGTTTTTCTTCTTCGAAGCGTTTACCGACCCAACCGGCTGCGTGTTGCAACACGGCGGCGTCGGGGGTTGGCAGCGCGTCGAGGGCGGCCTTGAGGCTGGCCATGGCGTCGATGCCGGGGTGTTGCGGCGGGTCGCCCTTCCAGGCTTCGGCCATGCCGTCGGGGGTGAGGCGGGTGAAGCCGGTGCCGATGTCCAGTTGCTCGAGGGTTTCGTCAGCGGCCCAGGCGCTGATCTTTTCGAACCAGGGCTCGAAGTAACGCGCTTGCATCTTGCGGCCGTCGACGGCTTTGGCGGCCACGGCTTGCAGGCAGATTTCGCGCAACTCGGCAGCCCATTGCTGCCAAGGGGCTTTGAGTGCGACCAGCGCTTCGCGGCGCTCTTGCAGGCAGGCGTTGATCAGCTCGGCGGGCTCGCGGGGCTCGTCGGTCGGCCGCTCACTGCCGAACAGTGCGCGTACGCGTGGCATCAACGCGGCCGGGCCGCCCCAGTTGCTGCGTACCCAATTGAGCGCGTCGTCGTGCATCGGGTAGCAAAACAGCCGCCAATAATCGCGCAGCACTTCGCCGAGCAGGTCGCTGTGATCGGTTTCCAAGGTCTGGGTGAACAGGCTGCCGCTGTCGAACGCGTGTTCGCGCAGCATGCGCTGGCACCAACTGTGAATCGTGGAAACCGCCGCTTCATCCATCCACTGGGCAGCGATGTCCAGGCGGTTGGCGCAGGCGGGCCATTGCTCGGGGAGGTATTGCGCACGCAGGTCGGCGATCAACGTGTCGGGCTGTTCAATCTCCTTGCGAAAGAAACGCGCGGCTTCGGCCAAACGAATGCGGATGCGCTCACGCAGCTCTTTGGTGGCGGCATCGGTAAAGGTCACCACGAGGATTTGCGGCGGTAACAGTTCACGACCGAAACCGGACTCATCACCACCGTGGCCAAGGACCAGGCGCAGGTACAAGGCGGAGATGGTGAAGGTCTTGCCGGTGCCGGCGCTGGCTTCAATCAGCTGGCTGCCATGCAACGGGAAGGCCAGGGCCAAGGGTTTGCTGCTCATGCGCCGGCCTCCTCGCCTGTGAGTGATCGCCATGGGGCGTTGATGAGCGGTCGATACAAGGTTTCGCACCAGCCTTCGAATTCTTCGCTGGCGACCAGGGCGGCGTAATCGGGAAACTGTCGGGTGAGCGCCGGGGTTTCGCGGCGCTCACCGTCGGTGGTCAGGCCGTCGCCTTCATAGGCTTTGCTCGCGGCGGCGTGGGCTTTGGCCGGATCGGTTTGGCTGAGCCAGGCGAAGGCTGTCTTGACGGCGACCGGGAGCGGTTCGCTCATGCCGTTGTGCCAGGCCAACAGCAGGTTGCCGAGGATTTCCCGGGCGATGGGCTGATCCAGCGGGGCCAGTAGCAACGTATCGTCACTGGCCACCAACCCCGTGCTCAACGACAGGCCGCAGGCGCAGGCCACCACATGATTGACCCAGGGACGGATCAGGCGATGCCATTTGCGTGTTTTGATCGACCCGATGCTATTGGGGATGGTGGTCACACTTAACAATCCGCCATCACTGCGTCGATGCAGCCCGCTGATCCAGCCTTCCAGCGCTATACCTTGATGCTCGAAACTGATCGGTTCTGCAGCGGTGTGTGGCGTTGGCCAGAGAGCCAGCAAGTGCTGGTAGCGTTGCAACAAGTCGGGCAAGGGCTCAATAAGTTCGTTGCGCAGGCACTCGCCGAAGCCGACCATCGGCAACAAGCCACTGCCTTGCAACCGCAGGGCCTGGGCGTTGAGGGCCTGGTCGAGGTGCTCGGGCTGGGACAGCGCAGCGTTCAATAGGCTATCGCTCAGGCTGTAGCGTTGCAGCGCGTCAAGCACGAAGGGCTCTTCATCGGCCAACGGTACTTCGGCGGCTTCGAAGAACACTTTCAGACGCTGGCTGAAGAAGTGTTTGACCGGGTTGCGCAGGAAATCCTGTAACTGGCCGAGGCTCAGGGGTTCTTCTTGTTGGTGCTGCGCCAGTGGGTCTTCTTTTGACACGGTATCCGCTGCTTCGTGGAGTAACTGCCATTCGCGGGCGTAGCTGAACAGCGGATCACCGTCGTGGAAGTAGCGGGCGCTGAAGGGTTGAAGCGGGTGTTCCTGAGTCATCGCGTCCAGTAGCGGCGTTTCTTGTGCGTTGTGCCAGCCACTGGCGATATGGTCCCGCAATTGGCCAATGAGTACAGAGGCCGGGCGCTCGCTGTTATCGCGGATGCTCCGGCCGACCCAGCTGATATAAAGCTGATCGCGGGCGGACAGCAGGGCTTCGAGTAGCAGGTAACGGTCGTCTTCGCGGCGCGAACGGTCGCCGGGACGGTAGTCGCTGCCCATCAGGTCAAAATCCAGCGGTGGCTGGGCGCGTGGGTAGTCGCCGTCGTTCATGCCGAGCAGGCACACCAGCTTGAATGGAATCGCGCGCATGGGCATCAAGGTGCAGAAATTGACAGCTCCGGCGAGGAAGCGCTGGGACAGACGGCCTTGGTCCAGGCCGGCCAGCCAGGCTTCGCGGACTACGGTAAGCGGTAACTCATCCTGCAGGCCGACGGACTCGCAGGTTTCCAACCAGGTTTCTCTAAGGTGCTCAAGCTGACCCAACAGGTAGTCGTCGTGCTCGCTGCTGGGTAGAAAGAATAGTTGCATCAGGCGTTGCAGACGTTCGCCCCATTCGTGGGGCGCTGCGGGTTGTGACAGCGCTTGATGGGCATCGCTGAGCGCATCGAGTAAAGCGACCAGCGGGCCGATCAAGGCCGCATCAAGCCCGCCGATTTCGTCGTAAGGCTCAATGCCTTCGCAGGCCGCACCGGTGCCGACGGCATAGCCTAGAAGCATACGGCGAAGGCCAAATCGCCAGCTGTTTTGTTCCAGCTCACTCGGCAGACCGAGACCCGCGCGTTGCTCGGCGTTGAGCCCCCAACGGATACCGGCGCCTTCAATCCAGCGGTGCAGCGTAGGCAGATCGCGCTCCTTGATAGCGAAGCGTTCGCGCAAGGCCGGGACGTCCAACAGGTCGAGAATCTCGCTGACGGGAAAGCGGCTATCGGGGAGTTTGAGCAGGTGTTCGACGGCGATCAGCAGGGGATCGCGGCCGCGCTGGCCTTGATCGGTCAGGGTGAAGGGGATGAAGCGGGGATCGATTCTGTCCAGTTGACCGAATACCGCGCGAATATGCGGCGCATAGCTGTCGACGTCGGGGACCATGACGATGATGTCCCTTGGGCGAAGCATGGGGTCGGCGCTGAAGCGTTGGAGCAATTGGTCGTGGAGAATCTCCACTTCGCGTTGGGCGCTGTGGGCAATGTGGAAGCGGATGGATGTATCACGCACTAAATCGACAGCGGGCCATAGCTCACGAGTCTCATTGAGTGGGCGTAGTTCG
This sequence comes from Pseudomonas grimontii, assembly GCF_007858185.1. GTDB lineage: Bacteria > Pseudomonadota > Gammaproteobacteria > Pseudomonadales > Pseudomonadaceae > Aquipseudomonas > Aquipseudomonas grimontii. The sequence goes on along the minus strand of NZ_VFES01000029.1, from coordinate 1,344 downwards.
AGGATGTCGTCCTGAAGCTGGTTGAGCAGTGTGGTGGGCTCGCTGTCGCTGAACAGGTCGATTCGACCATCGCGAAAAGCCGCGCGGTAGCTGTTGGGATCGTCGTAACTGTCCAGCAGGCTGATGTAGTCGCGACCTTGTTTGCCCCAGGCGGCCAGCAGCGGATGGGCATGCTGGTGCAGGGTTTGTGGGTCGATGGTAACGGGCATTCCGGCTTTGCGCGCCTGGCGTTTATATTCGTTACGCAGCAGGTCTTTGTCGGCCACGATGTCGGACCAATGGTGGCGACACGGATTGTGCACACACAGCAGGACTTGACTGAAACGGGCCAGACCGGCCAGCGCTTCGAGCGCTTGGGCGGGTAAGGACGAGATCCCGAAGACAATCACCCGAGAAGGCAGTCCCTTCGGTGCCTCCTCAAGTGTATTGATACGTTCGATGAAGCGCTGATGCACGCCGGCGCGGCTTTCAGCCATGCCCTCTTCACCTACGTCCAACAACAGCGCACGCCATAACTCGGCCTGCCAGCAGTTGGCAGGGTTAAGTGGCTTTGATTCGCCTCGACCGTTACGCAATTGATGACGGCCAGCGGCCCAGTCCTCCAGCCAGTCGGCACGGTAGACCTGGTATTGGTCGAACAGGTCCGCCAGTCGTTCCGCCAGTTGGTAGCGTTTGCGCAGATCAGAGTCGTGGGTCAAGAAGCGCTGCAACGGCTCGAAGTGCTGTTGATTGATGAGTTCCGGGAGCAGGCGCATCAGGCGCCAAGTGAGCGGGGCTTTATCGAGCAGGGATTTTGGAGGGATTTCGTCACGTCCCAGTACCATGCGGTAAAGCTGCCACATGAAGCTGCCAGGGAGCTGTACATCGATGGCTGCGGCGATTCCGCAGCCCCCCATATCGTCATCTTCCGGATCTTCAGCCAAGGCCAGTTTGAGCCACTGGGCAATGCCGTTGCTTTGTACCAGGGCGATTTCGTTTTCCAGGGGCGCCAGGGGGTAACGACGCATCCAACTCACCACTAGGCTGCGCAGTTCGTCCAAGCGGTTGCCGTGAACCACCATGAATCCAGCGCTGAGGGACGTCGCATCCGGCATAACGGCTTCCTTGGGAAAAGCAAAATCGAGGGCATGGACTTTAGCACTGAAGGCCACCCCGAGGCGCCTCTTCGCACTTTTCGACCGAGCAAAACAAAACCCCACCTGCTTTCGCAAATGGGGTTCGGAATTTAATCTTGACGATGACCTACTCTCACATGGGGAAACCCCACACTACCATCGGCGATGCATCGTTTCACTACTGAGTTCGGGATGGGATCAGGTGGTTCCAATGCTCTATGGTCGTCAA
>NZ_VFES01000028.1 GCF_007858185.1 Pseudomonas grimontii | reverse complement strand
AATTAAGGAGGAACCCTGTAACTGTGGCGAGCGGGCTTGCCACGCGCTGGGCTGCGAAGCAGCCCCAAAGCACAGCTCCGGACCTGCCTGGCACACTGCAGCGCTCTTATTGGGGCTGCTGCGCAGCCCAGCGCGGGGCAAGCCCGCTCGCCACAGGTTACTGTTTGCCCGTTCTATCTCTTAACTGACTGGCATTACGCCAGGCGCTTGTCTTTTATTTTTTCCGGCTTACGCTAGTGCGTTCACAGCATAGGGAAAGCGCGATGACCGCCGAGCACGACACCGACACCCCTGAGCCGCGCCTGAACAGCACGGAAATTCGCGTCCTGGGTTGCCTGATCGAAAAACAGGCGACCAACCCGGAAACCTACCCCCTGACCCTCAACGCCCTGGTCCTGGCCTGCAACCAGAAGACCAGCCGCGAACCGGTGATGAACCTGAGCCAGGGCCAGGTTGGCCAGAGTCTGCGTGCACTGGAAGGCCAAGGCTTCACGCGTCTGGTGATGGGCAGCCGCGCCGACCGTTGGGAGCATCGCGTGGACAAGGCGCTGGAACTGGTACCGGCCCAGGTGATCCTGACCGGGCTGCTGTTCTTGCGTGGGCCGCAGACGGTCAACGAACTGCTGACCCGCAGCGGGCGCATGCATGACTTCGAAGATGCCGAGCAGGTGGTGCACCAGTTGGAACGCCTGATTGCCCGCGGGCTGGCGCTGCTGGTGCCGCGCCAGGCGGGGCAGCGGGAAGATCGCTATACCCATGCGCTGGGCGATCCGGCGGACATCGAGGTGATTATCGCCGCACGGGGAAGCCCGGTGGAACGCTCTGCCGGCGCAGTCTCGCTGGATCGTATCGAAGAGCTTGAAGCGCGAATTGCAGCTCTGGAAGAGCGGTTGGCGCAACTGGAACAGGCCTGACGCGGTAAAAATGTGGGAGGGGGCTTGCTCCCGATAGCGGTGTATCAGGCAATGAAAGTGTTGACTGACCCAGCGCTATCGGGAGCAAGCCCCCTCCCACATTTAGAGCTGCAGTGGCCTTCAGTTGCGGGCGAAGGCTACTGCCTTCTGGAACTGTTCATCCGTAGGCCGCACGCCGGTATAAAGCACAAACTGCTCCAACGCCTGGATCGCAATCACCTCCAGCCCGGTAATCACCCGCTTGCCTTTGGCACGACCGCGCACGATCAATGGTGTTTCGGCGGGGATCGCTACCACATCGAAGACAGTATCTGCTGCATCCACGGCATCCGCCTCAAACGCCAGGGCATCCGCCTCGGCCCCACCCGTCATGCCGATGGGCGTCACGTTGATCAGCATCTGCGGGCGCAGTTCACCCAGCCCAGCCCGCCATTCGTACCCCAGGTTCCGGGCCAATGCCCGCCCCGCTGCCTCGTTGCGCGCCACGATCACGCCATTGGCATAGCCACCGTCGCGCAAGGCGCTGGCCACGGCCTTGGCCATGCCGCCGCTGCCACGCAGGGCAAAGGTCGAGTCTTTAGGCACGGCATGCTTTTTGAGCAATTGTTCGATGGCGATGTAGTCGGTGTTGTAGGCCTTGAGGTGCCCGTCGGTGTTCACGATGGTGTTGAGGGAGTCGATGGCTTGAACCGAATCGTCCAGTTCGTCCACCAAGGCAATGGCGGCTTCCTTGAAGGGCATCGACACCCCGCAACCACGCACGCCCAATGCACGGATACCACCTATCGCGCCGGGCAAATCCTGGCTGCTGAAGGCTTTATAGTAAAAGTTCAGACCCAGCTGTTCGTACAGGTGGTTATGAAAACGCAGGCCAAAGTTCCCGGGACGCGCCGACAGTGACATGCACAACTGGGTGTCCTTGTTGGGGTGCATCTGCATGGATAACTCCTTTGAGTAAGCAAATCGGTACAGACCTTACACAACCTTTACCTATCGGCCGTGCTGTTTTTCAGAAATACGTTGTCTTAAAAGTATCCCCGCGACATTACTTGAGTCTATTGATTGCAGACCACAAGCGCAGGGGCTAACCGAGGAATGACCATGATTCGTACAATCCCCAAGATCGCCTTGCTGGTAGGTGCACTCGCTATGGCAGGCCAAGCCTCCGCCCACGGTGGTGGTGGATGGGGTGGCCCAGCCGTCTTGGGTGCGCTGGTCGGCGCCGCCGTAGTGGGCTCCGTGGTTGCCAGCCAACCCCGTGAGGTCTATGTGCAGCAGCCGGTCTATGTGCAACCGCAGCCGGTGTATGCCGCGCCGCCGCCGGTCTACTACGCACCACCGCCACCGGTGTACGTGCAACAGGAAGTTTATTACCGCCCGGCGCCGGTCTATTACGGTCCACCGCGCGGCTACTATGGCCCTCCCCACGGCTACTACCGCCGCGGCTGGTAAGTCTCAACCGTCACACATGAAACAGGCCTCGCCCACTCGCGGGGCCTTTTTTTGTGGGTAACGTCCGGATTTATCCTGCCAAGGTCGCTCTGAGGACAATGCCCAGACTGCAATCCCACACTATTAAGGTCGAAAGTCTACTTGCCCGAACGGGGCTCACGCTGTCATGTTTGTGTCACGACACACTCTCACTATCAATCCTGTCCACTCAATAACAACAAGGACGACTGACCATGCCCACACAAAACCCGCATCGCACCGCTGGCCTCTGTACGTCCAGCAAGGTCTACAGCGCCCTCACGGAGCTCAAGCACCTGGAAGGCCACCGCAGCGCCAAGTTTCTCGCGCTGCTGGCGGAAAACCTGGTGCGCAAAGGCCTGCTTAATGAGCAGGAAGTGGTGAGCATGCTCGATCAAGTGGTCGACTGACGCCTTCCGTTGATGTCGACTATCGAGCCAGATGATTTTTCCTGAGCGCCTGCGCCCCGTAAGGTGACCTCCATAGCGATTGGAGGTTCTTATGCCCACTGTTCAAATCATGTCCGTCATTGGCAGCGCCGTCCCCGCCCCGCTCCGAGAGCTGGGTTTGCTCGCCTGCTGGTACCTGGTTCGCGACGGCGAAGCCATCAGCGGCCCGCTGACGACTAAAGAAGCAGCAGAGAAGCAGTTGCAAGCTACAAGCTACAAACTTAAAGCTTGAAGCTTGAAGCTGCCCCCTACGGCAACGGCAGCTTGACCCGCGGCTTGCTTTCGACAAACAGCGCCCAACTGGACATAAACAGCGCCGCCACCAGCGGCCCGATCACAAACCCATTAAGGCCGAATACCGACAGGCCGCCCAGGGTCGAGATCAGAATCAGGTAGTCCGGCATCTTGGTGTCCTTGCCCACCAGGATCGGTCGCAGCACGTTGTCCACCAGACCGATCACAAACACGCCGAACAGGCCCAACACCACGCCCTGCCAGATCGAACCGCTCAACAGGAAGTAGGCCGCCACCGGCCCCCACACAATCCCCGCACCTACCGCCGGCAGCAGTGACAGAAACGCCATCAACACCGCCCAGAGCAACGCGCTGGGAATGTCCAGAAACCAGAAGATCAAACCACCCAGCGCGCCCTGGGTCACGGCCACCAGCACGTTGCCCTTGACCGTCGCACGCACCACCCGATTGAACTTGAGCTGCAACCGACGCTTCTGCGGCTCGGCCAACGGCACCGCCGTGCGTACCTTGCGCACCAGTTCCGGGCCGTCGCGCAGCAGGAAGAACAGCAGGTACAACATGATGAAAAAACTCACCAGGAAATCAAATGTGCCCTGGCCGAAGCTGAACGCCTGGGTGGCAAAGAACTGGCTGCCCTGCATCGCGCTCTTGACGATCTTCTCGCGCAGCCCTTCCAGGTTGCCCATACCGAAACGGTCCAGCAGGTGCTGGAAGTACGGCGGCAGGAAGTTCTTGAACTGCTCAATATAGCCGGCCACATCCAGTTTGCCGCTCTCGACATTTTTATAGAGTGTGGCGCCCTCTTGCACCAGCAGAGCGCTGGTAATGATCACCGGCAGAATCGCGATCACCAGGCACACCATCAAGGTGGTCAGGGACGTCAGGTTGCGGTTCCAGCCGAAGCGCTGCTGCAGGCGGCGCTGCATCGGCGCAAAGATGATGCCGAGGATCACCGCCCAGAACACCGCACCGTAGAACGGCAGCAATATCCAGATAAAGGCGACGGTCACCAGGGCCAGCAGTAACAGCAGGGTCTTGAATTGCAGGTTGGTTTGATTCATGTCCGATCCATGTCAAAAAAGCAGGCCGCGCGTTTGCGTCCAGCTGCTTAGTCCACCGCAAATCCTGGGAGTGCCATCTTTGTTGCGGTAAGCGTAGACCCAGATCAATAAAGCCCGGCACACGTTCGGCTACGCTCGCGGCCTTTTGCGACCTGATCCCCATGCCTCTCGTCCTTGCCCCCGAACTGCTCGCCCCCGCCGGCACCCTGAAAAACATGCGCTACGCCTTCGCCTACGGCGCCGACGCGGTCTACGCCGGCCAGCCGCGCTACAGCCTGCGGGTGCGCAACAACGAGTTTGACCACGCCAACCTGGCGCTCGGCATCCAGGAAGCCCACGCGCTGGGCAAGCGGTTCTACGTGGTGGTGAACATCGCGCCGCACAATGCCAAGCTCAAGACGTTCCTCAAGGACCTCGCCCCGGTGATCGCCATGGGCCCGGATGCGCTGATCATGTCCGACCCGGGCCTGATCATGCTGGTGCGCCGGCACTTCCCGATGATGCCGATCCACCTGTCGGTGCAGGCCAATACGGTGAACTGGGCCAGCGTGGAGTTCTGGCAGCAGCAAGGGATTTGCCGGGTGATCCTGTCGCGGGAGCTGTCCCTGGAAGAAATCGGCGAGATTCGCCAGCAGGTGCCGGCCATGGAGCTGGAAGTGTTTGTGCACGGCGCCTTGTGCATGGCCTATTCCGGGCGCTGTCTGCTCTCCGGCTACATGAACAAGCGTGACGCCAACCAGGGCACCTGCACCAATGCCTGCCGCTGGAAATACCAGGCTACCCCGGCGGTGGAAAACGCCACGGGCGATATTGTCCAGGTGTATCAACCGGAACCCACACTGGGAATCGGCGCGCCTACCGACCAGGTCTTCCTGCTGCAGGAAGCCAACCGCCCCGACGAGCAGATGCCCGCCTTCGAGGATGAACACGGCACCTACATCATGAATGCCAAGGACCTGCGCGCCGTGCAACATGTGGAGCGCCTGACCCACATGGGCGTGCATTCGCTGAAGATCGAAGGCCGCACCAAATCGCATTTCTACTGCGCACGCACGACCCAGGTGTATCGCCAGGCAATCGATGATGCCGTGGCCGGCCGTGCGTTTGACCGCAACCTGATGACCAACCTGGAATCCCTGGCCCAACGCGGCTACACCGAAGGTTTCCTGCGCCGCCATGTTCACGACGAATACCAGAACTACCAGAACGGCAGCTCAGTGTCCGAGCGCCAGCAGTTTGTCGGCGAGTTGACCGGTGAGCGCCGTGGCGAGCTGGCCGAGGTCAAGGTGAAGAACCGCTTTGCGGTGGGCAATCACCTGGAACTGATGACACCCGCCGGCAACTTCCACTTTGACCTGGCCAGCCTGCACAACACCAAAGGCGAAGCCATCGACGTGGCGCCTGGGGATGGGCACACGGTGTATGTGCCCCTGCCGGCCGAGATGGATTTGCGCTTTGGCCTGTTGATGCGCGACGTCTAGATCCTGAACTGACCGACCAATTGCCCCAGCCGCTGACCAAGGTCCGCCAGACTGCGCGAGGTCTGGGCGCCCAACTGCGTTTCATCGGCCACGCTGTCCACCGCCACGGCAATCTGATGCACGCTGCGGTTGATCTCTTCGGCGACGGCGGTCTGTTCTTCGGCGGCGCTGGCAATCTGCGCGTTCATCGAGTTGATGGTGCCGATCAACTGGGCCATGGTGTCCAGGGACGCCCCGGCTTCGTTGGCCTTGGCCGAGGTGCCATCGCCCGCATCGCTGGAGCGGCGCATCGCATCCATGGCAGCCTCGGTGCCTTTTTGCAGGCGGTCGATCATGCCCTGGATTTCCTGGGTGCTGGTTTGCGTGCGGCTGGCCAGGGCGCGCACCTCGTCGGCGACCACGGCAAAACCACGCCCGGCCTCCCCTGCCCGCGCGGCCTCGATCGCTGCGTTGAGCGCCAGCAGGTTGGTTTGTTCGGCAATCGAGCGGATCACGCCGAGCACGCTGACAATCGACGACACGTCCTGCTTCAGGCTGTCGAGGGAGACACCGCTGCTGCGGATGTCATTCACCAGCGCATGGATCTGCGCGATGCTACCGTCCACCACACGCTTGGCGGCCTGGCCTTCGGCGTCGGTCTGTTGCGCGGCCACGGAGGCGCCTTGGGCACTGCGCGCCACTTCTTGCGCAGCGGAGGACATCTGGTTGATGGCGGTGGCGACTTGGTCGGTCTCGTGACGCTGGCGCTCCATGGCCTGCTCCGAGCGCTGGGCCTGGTCCGACACCTGGCTGACCAGGCCGGTGAGCTGGGTAGTCATCTCGGTGATCTGGCGCACCAGGCCGTGGATTTTGTCGACAAAGCGGTTGAACGCACCAGCCAGGTCACCCAGCTCGTCCTGGCTGGTGATGGCCAGGCGGCGAGTCAAATCGCCTTCGCCGGCAGCAATGTCGTCGAGGTTGGCTTTCATCAAATGCAGCGGGCGCAGGATGGTGTTGGCCAGCAAGATGCCGGCGGCGGCGATCACCAACAGCACCACCACGGCCACGCCGAGGATGCTCAGCAGCACGCCTTCCATGCGCTTCTCGACCTTGGCCTCAACCACCGCCACTTGGGCTTCGATGCCATCCAGGTTCACCGAGGTACCGATGACCATGTCCCACTTGGGCAGATATTCGGTGTAGCCCATCTTGGGCACCAACTCGGTCTGGCCGGGCTGGGTCGAGCTGTATTGCAGGTAGTGGGTGCCGTCCTTGCCGACCTTGACCAGGTCGCGGTTGACGTAGACACCGTTGGGATCACGGTTGTCCTTGAAGCTCTTGCCCACGCCGTCGGGGCTGTTGCCCTTGAACAGACGGATGGTCTCGGAGTCGTAGCCAAAGAAGTAACCGTCCTTGCCGTAGCTGGTGTTGGACAGCAGCTTGACCACCTCGGCCCGCGCCGCCGTATCGCCGGGCGAGGCCGCGTCGTAGAGCGGCTTGATGGTGGTCATGGCCACTTCCACATAGCTTTGCAGAGTGGCCTTGGCGTTATTGAGCAAGCGCTGGCGGGTTTCATCCACCTCGTTGCGCGCTTGCCCCTGGAGGATCCACACGGTGGTCAGGCTGATCACCACGGCGAACAGCAACACCGGCACAACGGCGAGGGACAGGACTTTGGCCTTCAGACTCAGACGCATGGCTTTTCTCTCTTATTTGGCGACTTGAGAGGTTATCGGCCTGCGGCGGTGAATCTGTAGATCAGAGTGTCATCGCCGCAAACCAGCCAAACGCCAGCAACGGGATGTTGTAGTGCAGGAACGTCGGCACCACGGTGTCCCAGATATGGTGATGCTGGCCGTCGATATTCAGGCCGGAGGTCGGGCCAAGGGTGGAGTCCGAGGCGGGCGAACCGGCATCGCCCAACGCCCCGGCAGTGCCGACGATGCACACGATGGCCAGCGGGCTGAAGCCCAACTGCACACACAGCGGCACGAAAATCGCCGCGAGGATCGGCACCGTGGAAAACGACGAGCCGATGCCCATGGTCACCAGCAGCCCCACCAGCAACATCAACAACGCGCCCACCCCACGGCTATGACCGATGAACGCCGCCGAGGCCTCTACCAGCGAGCGCACGTCGCCGGTGGCCTTGAGCACCTCGGCAAAGCCTGACGAGGCGATCATGATGAAGCCGATCATCGCCATCATCTTCATGCCTTCGGTGAACAGGTCGTCGGTGTCGCGCCAGCGCACGATGCCCGACACCGAGAAAATCAGGAACCCGGCCAGGGCACCGATGATCATCGAGTCCAGCCACAACTGGATGATGAACGCCGAGGCAATCGCCAGGCCGGCCACCAGCAGGGTCAACGGGTTGTACTGCACCGCCACCTGCTCGACCCGCTCGATTTTCTCCAGGTCATACACACGCTTCTTGCGGTAGCTGACAAACACCGCCACCAGCAGCCCGACCACCATGCCCAGCGCCGGCAGGCTCATGGCGTGGGTGACGTTGACCTGGCTGATGTCCACGCCACTCTTGGCCACATTGGCCAGCAGGATCTGGTTGAGGAAAATATTGCCGAAGCCCACCGGCAGGAACATGTACGGCGTGATCAGGCCAAAGGTCATCACGCAGGCGATCAGGCGCCGGTCCAGCTGCAACTTGGTCAGCACATACAGCAGCGGCGGCACCAGCAACGGGATAAACGCGATATGGATCGGCAGGATGTTCTGCGACGCGATCGCGACCACCCACAGCAGGCCGATCAGCAGCCATTTGACATGGTTGCCGCCGGTGGCTTCCTGACGGTCGACCAGCAGCAAGGCCTTGTCCGCCAGGGCGTGGGCCAGGCCGGACTTGGCAATCGCCACGGCGAAAGCGCCGAGCAAGGCGTAGGACAAGGCCACGGTCGCACCACCACCCAAACCGCCGTTGAACGCCTTGAGCGTGGCTTCGATGCCCAGGCCACCGGTAAGGCCGCCCACCAGGGCGCCGACGATAATGGCGATGACCACGTGCACGCGGGACAGACTGAGCACCAGCATGGTGCCGACCGCGGCGATGACTGCGTTAATCATGGTTACCTCAAGCAGAAACATAAAAACAGGCATGCCCGCGCCCAGGCAACCATCGGGTGGCAGCCAGCGTGCAGGCTTGAAAGAGGTCTTATTAGAGGGCGCGCACTTTGCAGCAGGCCGGGCCGCATGTCAAAAAACGGCGCCGCTTTCAGGTTTAAATTGAACGATTGAACAAAGAAAACTCCGCAGTGGCGATACAAAGGCTCTCTGAGTTTTTAGGTTAAGGACGCCCCCACATGTTGATCTACGGTGTGTCAGCTATGGCGTTTGGGCAATTCGATCAACGCCTTCAAGCCGCCCAGCTCGCTCTCCTGCAACTGCAACACCCCGCCCCACACCTCGACAATATCGCGCACGATCCCCAGTCCCAGGCCATGGCCGTCGATCTGTTCGTCCAGGCGTGCCCCCCGGCTGAATACCTGGTCCCGTTGGGCCTCGGGAATGCCGGGGCCGTCATCTTCCACCGCCAGCAGGTAACTGTGCGGCGTCTCGTTGACGCTCAAGCGCACCTCGGCATCCGCCCATTTGCAGGCGTTGTCCAGCAGGTTGCCGAGCAGCTCCAGCAAATCCTCGCGGTCCCAGGGCAGTTGCAGCCCCGGCGCGACGTGGTAAGTGAGGTCCAGGTGTTCGCCGTGGATCATGCTCAAGGTGGCGAGCAGGCCGGGCAGTTCTTTTTCGCAGTCGAACAAGGCACCCGGCAACGTCTCACCGGCCAGGCGGGCGCGATTGAGTTCGCGGTTGAGGCGTTGTTGCACCTGCTCCAATTGCTCGCGCAACAGTTTGCTCAGTTCGGGGTGATCCTTGAGCGCCTCGCTCGACGCTGCGCTCAACAGCACCGCCAGTGGCGTTTTCAGTGCATGGCCGAGGTTGCCGAGGGCGTTGCGCGAACGTTTGAGACTGTCTTCGGTGTGAGCCAGCAGGTGGTTGATCTGGGCGACCAGTGGTTCCAGCTCCAGCGGCACGTGGGTGTCGAGTTGCGAGCGTTGGCCTTGTTGCAACTGGGCGATCTGGTTACGCGCGGTTTCCAGCGGGCGCAAGGCGCGACGTACGGTGACTCGCTGCAAAAACAACACCAGCAGCAACGCCGCCAGCCCCAGCACCAGGCCGATCCGACGCATCAGGCGAAAGCTTTCCCGCACCGGGGTGTAGTCCTGCGCCACGCTGATGGAAATCGATTGGCCGAAGCGTTTGTAGTCCGAACGCAGTACCAGCAATTGCTGGCCTTCCGGCCCCAACTGCAGGTTGCCCTTGAGCCCAGCCTCCGGCAGCTGGGGTAACTCCTGGTCCCACAGCGAACGAGAGCGCCAGTGAATGTTGGCAAAATCAATACGGAAGTAATGCCCGGAAAACGGTCGCTGGTAAGCCGGCGACAGGCGCTGTTCATCCAGCTGTACACCGTTTGGCCCGCGTACCAGGGCGACCAGCAGATTCTCGGCATCGTTGCGCAGCCCGGCTTCCAGGTAGCGTTGCAAACCGGCCTCGAACAACCACAGGCTGGTTTGCGCCAGCACCACGCCGACGATCACCATCACGCTGATCAGGCCCAGGCTCAGGCGGCGCTGAATCGACTTCATGCAGGGCTGGCGCCGAACCGGTAACCCTGGCCACGCCGGGTTTCGATCACGCTGCGGCCGAGCTTGCGACGCAGGTGGTTGACGTGCACTTCCAGCACGTTGGAGTCGCGCTCGGTCTCGCCGTCGTATAGGTGCTCGGCCAGGTGGCTTTTCGAGAGGATCTGTTCGGGGTGCAACATGAAGTAGCGCAACAGGCGAAATTCAGCGGCCGTCAGTTGGATCTCATCGCCGTCGCGCAGTACGCATTGGCGTCCTTCGTCCAGATGCAGGCCAGCGGCTTGCAAGGTAGGTTGGTTGGCCTGCCCGTGGGAACGGCGCAACAGCGCCTGGATGCGCAGGTGCAGCTCTTCGGGGTGAAAGGGTTTGCTCAGGTAATCGTCGGCACCGGCCTTGAGCCCTTCGATGCGCTCGGCCCAGGAATCGCGGGCCGTGAGGATCAACACCGGGGTGGCCAACGCGGCGGCACGCCATTGCGCCAACACTTCAAGGCCAGGCAAACCGGGCAGACCGAGGTCGAGGATGATCAGGTCGTAGGGTTCGCTGCGGCCCTGGTACGCGGCGTCACGGCCATCGGCCAGCCAGTCGACGGCATAACCCTGGCGTTGCAGGCCGGCCAGCAGTTCATCGGCCAGGGGTACGTTGTCTTCCACCAGGAGCAGGCGCATCAGTCTTCCTCGTCTTTGATCAGTACACCGTTAGTGGCGTCGAGCTTGATCTCGCGCACCACACCGTCGGTGGTCACCAATTCCACTTCGTAGGCATATTGGCCGTGCTTTTTCTCAAGCTCGGCTTCCAGCAAGCGTGAGCCGGGATACCGCGCCATGGCTTGCTGCAACAGTTGCTCCAGGGGCAGGATCACTCCCTGCTGGCGCAGCGCCAGGGCTTCATCCTGGTTGAGGTCGCGGGCCTGCAAGCCTGAGCAAAACACCACCAGCACCAGCGCCGCTCGACTGCCGGCGCGTAAATTAACCTTCATTACGTATCCTGATGATTCTTGAGAACCTGCCCGGTGAGCGCGTCCAATTCGACCTCCCATTCAATGCCGTCGGCATCTTGCAGTTCGATTTCATAGACATACTTGCCGTAAGCCTCGTCCAGGTCGGTGTCCAGCAGCGTTGAACCGGGGTGCAAAGCCTGGGCTGTAGCTTCGAGCTGGTCGAAAGCGACAATTGTAACAGTGGCGGGCACGGTCAGTGGTTTGTCGGGGTCCACGGCTCCGGCCAGAGTCGCCGTGGAGACGATGATAGAGGCGGCGACCAGAGCAGTAAGGCGTTTCATGATGAGTCTCCGTTACCGATGTTTTTCCTACATCGGCCACGGTATCTGCTGCAACTTAACTGAAACTGAATTGCCACCATGGCAATTTCCAGCAGGCACGACGGGCTACGATGTTTATTCAGGATTCACGCGGTATCGTTAACGTTTTTCGCGAGCACGCTTGCTCCTACACCTCGCTTGAACAGAGACCGGTATGACAGCCATCCACATCAAGTTCCCCGCCCTGACCCTCAAGGCCGGTAAACGCGCCTTTACGCGCATTCGTGAACAAGGCCTTGCGCCTGCGGATGTCGGCATCCTTCCCGGTGCGGCCGGCGGCCCCAAGGCGCTGGGAATCCAGGGCCTGGACCTGGCGCTGTTCGGCGATTGGCTGCCGCGCGCGCCACGGGAACGCGCGTTGATCGGCGCATCGATCGGTTCCTGGCGGTTTGCCAGCGCCTGCCTGCCCGATCCGGTGCAAGGCCTGCTGGACCTCGGCCGCCTGTACAACGAACAAAGCTTTGCCAAAGGCGTGACCATGGCCGAAGTCAGCCGCAGCTGCCAGCGCATGCTCGACGACCTGCTGGCCGGCCGCGATGCGCGGGTGCTGGATAACCCCGACTACCGGCTGAACATCATGGTGGTCAAGAGCCACGGACTGCTCGCCGATGACCACCGCGGGCGCCTGGGCTTGGCCCTGTCATCGGTGATTGCCGACAACCTGCGCGGCCGTGCGCGGCTGGCGCGGCATTTCGAGCGGCTGATCATCCACGACCCGCGCCAGGCTCCGCCGGTGCATCCGTTGAAGGATTTTCCATCACGCTTTCTTGAGCTGGAACTCGGCAACCTGCGCCAGGCGCTGCTGGCGTCCGGTTCGATCCCCATGGTGATGCAAGGCGTGCGCGACCTGCCCGGAGCAGGCACCGGCACCTACCGCGACGGCGGCCTGTTGGACTACCACCTCGACCTGCCCTACCACGGCGACGACATCGTGCTGTACCCGCACTTCACCGACCGGGTCATCCCCGGCTGGTTCGACAAGGGCCTGCCATGGCGGCGCAGCAACCAGCAAGGCTTGCAGGATGTGTTGCTGCTGGCACCGTCCAAGGACTACCTGGCCCGCCTGCCCCACGGCAAACTGCCGGACCGCAGCGACTTCAAGCACTTCATGGGCGACGACCCGAGCCGCAACAAGTACTGGCAAACCGCGATGAGCGAGAGCCGGCGGCTGGGGGATGAGTTTCTGCAACTGGCCGATAACGGTGGCTTGGGCGAGCGCTTGCAGGCGCTCTGACCAAGCGGTATGCGCGGTACGGGATCAAGCTGTTAAACTCGCCGCCTGCCAGATACCTGACCGAGCTGAAAAATACTGTGGAAATCTTCAAAGAGTTTACCTTCGAGTCCGCCCACCGCCTGCCCCATGTACCGGAAGGCCACAAGTGCGGGCGCCTGCATGGGCATTCGTTCAAGGTGGCGATCCACCTGAGCGGCGATCTGGATCCCCATACCGGCTGGATTCGCGACTTCTCGGAGATCAAGGCGATTTTCAAGCCGCTCTACGAACGCCTCGACCACAACTACCTCAATGACATCCCAGGCCTGGAAAACCCCACCAGCGAAGTGCTGGCCAAGTGGATCTGGAATGAACTCAAACCTCTGCTGCCGGAGCTCAGTGCGATCCGCATCCACGAGACCTGCACCAGTGGCTGCATCTATCGCGGCGAGTAAACCGGCGATGTTAAAAAACCACCCTTGCGGTGGTTTTTTTGTGCCCCACGTAGCAACCTTCCACCCTTCCCTTTATTCGCAACCGAGGAGATGTCCATGGAAACAACCTGGCTGGCCCAAGCCAAACGCTTGCAAGCATTGGCCTCCACGGGGCTGCACTTTTGCACCGATGATTTCGAGCGCGAACGCCTCGAGGAAATTGCCGAGATAGCCCACAGCATGCTGGCGCAGTTGGGCAACGTGCCGTTGGAGCGCATCACCGGGCTGGTTTCGGATTTCGCCCAGCGCTATTCGACGCCGATGATCGACGTGCGTGGCGCGGTGATCGAGGGTGAGCGGATTCTGCTGGTGCGCGAAGCCACCGACGGTTGCTGGGCGCTGCCCGGTGGTTATGCCGATATCGGGCTGTCGGCGGCGGAAAATATCATCAAGGAAATTCGCGAGGAAGCCGGGCTCAGCGTCACGGCGCGCGCACTGTACAGCGTCACCCACAAGGCCAAGGGGTTGTACCGGCCGGATGTGCGGGATTTCTACAAGTTGTATTTCCTGTGTGACCGGGTGGATCAACTGGCGCCGGTGGCTGGGTTCGAGACCACCGAGGTAGGCTTTTTCAGCCTGGATGACCTGCCGCAGTTGTCCCGGGGACGCACCATCGAAAGTGATCTCGAGGCGGCGTTTGCCTTTCATCGCGGCGAGACCACGCAGACGCTGTTCGACTGATCCAATTTGTATCACTGCTGCACCGCTTTCGTGCCCGATTGGGCACTGCGAACACTCCCGCCTACGTTTCTCCCCGGTTTGGCTATAAATACTGTGCACAATGCACAGCGTCGACCGTGCGCCTGTCACTGCCGCTGATTTGGCACGCCCGGTGCAATAGGCCTGCGTCACTCATTCAGGGAGCACGGACATGACGCAGCAAGAACCGGGCAACGATTACCCCTTAAGCGAAGTCCCCATGCATGCGCGCAAAGGCCTGGCGTCGACCGCCATGGTGCTGTTGGGCTTCACCTTTTTTACCGCGACCATGTTTGCCGGCGGCAAGCTCGGGGTGGCGTTCAGTTTCACCCAGATGCTCGGCGTGGTGGCCTTGGGTAACCTGCTGTTGGGTATCTACGCCGCAGGCCTGGGTTACATCGCGTTCAAGAGCGGGCTGAACTCGGTGTTGATGGGCCGCTTCTGCTTTGGCGAGGTGGGCAGCAAGCTCAGTGACTTGATCCTCGGTTTCACCCAGATCGGCTGGTACGCCTGGGGCACCGCCACGGCCGCCGTGGTGCTCGGCAAGTATTTCGAGCTGAGCCAGGGCAGCGTGCTGGCGTTGATGGTGCTGTTCGGCCTGGTGTTTTGCGCCACGGCCTACGTGGGCTATCGCGGGCTGGAGATTCTGTCCTACATCGCGGTACCGGCCATGGGCCTGCTGCTGTTTCTGTCGATGTGGGTCGCCACGGTGAAAGTCGGCGGGCTGGATGGGCTGCTGGCGGTGGTGCCGACCGGCGAGCTGGACTTGTCGACGGCGATCACCCTGGTGTTCGGCACCTTTGTCAGCGGCGCCACCCAGGCCACCAACTGGACACGGTTTTCCCGCTCGGCCAAGGTCGCGGTGCTGGCCAGCCTGATCGGGTTCTTTATCGGCAATGGCTTGATGGTGCTGATCGGTGCCTATGGCGCCATCGTCTACCAGCAGCCCGACGTGGTCGAAGTGTTGCTGCTGCAAGGCTTCGCCATGGCGGCAATGGCCATGTTGCTGCTCAATATCTGGAGCACCCAGGACAACACCATCTACAACTTCGCCGTGGCCGGTTGCAACCTGCTGCGCACCCAGCGCCGCAAAACCGTGACCTTGGCGGGTGCGGTGATCGGCACCTTGCTGGCGTTGCTGGGCATGTACGACATGCTGGTGCCGTACCTGATCCTGCTGGGCACGGTGATTCCGCCGATTGGCGGGGTGATCATGGCGGACTTCTTCTACCGCTGGCGCGGCCACTACCCGCGCCTGGCGGATGCGCGCCTGCCGGCCTTCAACTGGGCCGGGCTGGTGGCGTACGCGGTGGGTACCGTGCTGGCGTTCAACTCGCCGTGGGTCGCGCCGTTGGTGGGTATCGCTGCTGCGTCGCTGACCTACATCGCACTTACCGCCGTGCTGCGCGTGCCTCTGGCTGATGCCCGGGCATGAGCCTGACGATTGCGGATGTACTGGCGTTGCCGGGCCTGGAATCCATGCGCCTGCGCGCCGGCGCAGCCGCCCTGGATAACGTCGTGCGTTGGCCGTATGTGGCGGAAAACAGCGGGATCGCCGAGTGGGTGCTGGGCGGTGAATTGGTGTTCGTCACCGGCATCAACCACCCACGGGATGAGGCCAATCTCCTGCTACTGCTGGACGAAGCCTGCCAGCGCCAAGTGGCCGGATTGGTGATCCTGACAGGAGCGACGTACATCCAGGCGATCCCCCCGCGATTGCTCGACGCCGCCGAAGCCGCTGGCATGCCGCTGATCGAGCAGCCCTACTCGCTGAAAATGGTGCTGGTGACCCAGGCGATTGGTTCGGCGCTGATCCAGTCCGAGCAGTTGGGGCGCTCGCGGCACGACGTGCTCGAGCGCTTGCTGACCGGGGATTATCAATCCCTGGATTTGCTGCTGCATCGGGCCGTGCAATTGGGTATGCCGCTGAACGGGCATTGGCAGGTTGTGCAATTGCAATTGGAAGGCAGTGAACTGCTGTTTGCCCAAGGCGACGCGGCACAGGTGGAGGCGCAGTTGGCGCGGCAACACGACGGTATCAGCCGGCGCTTGCGTCAACTATCGACAGTATTGCCGGTACTGGGGCGCGCCGGGCAATGGACCCTGCTGCTGCCGGCACCGGATGCCGTCACGGCCTTGATCAACCGCCAGCAATTGGCCAACTGGCTGAACCCGCTCAACCTGCGCCTGGCGCCACTGAAATTGTTTATCGGCCTGAGTGCCGCCGCACACCCACCCGCACGCCTGGCCCAGGCGCAGGACGAAGCGCGCCAGGCATTGGCCGCCGCGCGACGGTTCAGCGAACGTGCCGGCCTGTGCGTGTATGACGAACTGGGCGTGCTCAAGCTGCTCAGCGGCGTGCGTGATCGCGCCCTGCTCGACCAATTCCTCAATGAACGCCTGGGCCCGCTGCTGCGTCATGACCTGCACCACGGGCCCAGCCTGATGCCGACCCTGGAAGCCTGGTTTCACGAGAATGGTAACCTTGTGGCCGCCGCCCAGCGCCTGGCCGTACACCGCAATACCCTGACACACCGTGTCCAGCGCATCGAAGCCCTGTGCGGGCTGACGCTGGATAATGCCTATGACCGCCTGGACATCGGTATCGCCCTGATGATCTGGCGGCTGTCTGCCTGATTGTTTTTAGCCAAGAGGAACTTGCCCATGCACATCATCAACGCCCGCCTGCGCAACCGTGAAGGCCTGCATGATCTGCACCTGGAACACGGCCGGATCGCCAGTATCACCCCACAAACAACAGCGCCGGTAATGGCGGCCGATGACCTGGATGCGGCCGGCAACCTGGTGATACCGCCCTTCGTCGAACCGCATATTCACCTTGATGCCACCCTCACCGCCGGCGAACCGCGCTGGAACATGAGCGGCACCCTGTTCGAAGGCATCGAGTGCTGGGGCGAACGCAAGGCCACCATCACCGAGGAAGACACCAGGACCCGCGCCAAAAAAACCATCCAGGCCCTCGCCGCCCACGGCATCCAGCATGTACGCACCCATGTCGATGTGACCGACCCCGACCTCACGGCGCTCAAGGCCATGCTGCAAGTGCGCGAAGAAAGCACGCACCTGATCGACCTGCAAATCGTCGCTTTTCCCCAGGAAGGCATCGAGTCGTACCGCAACGGCCGCGAGCTGATGGAAGAAGCCATTCGCCTGGGCGCCGATGTGATCGGCGGCATCCCCCACTTTGAATACACCCGCGACCAAGGCGTGAGTTCAGTCAAGTTCCTGATGGACCTGGCCGAACGCACCGGCTGCCTGGTGGATGTGCACTGCGACGAAACCGACGACCCACATTCACGCTTCCTCGAAGTACTCGCCGAAGAAGCCCGCAGCCGCGACATGGGCGCCCGCGTCACTGCCAGCCACACCACGGCCATGGGCTCCTACGACAATGCCTACTGCGCCAAACTCTTCCGCCTGCTGGGGCACTCCGGGATCAGCTTCGTCTCTTGTCCCACCGAAAGCATCCACCTGCAGGGCCGCTTCGACAGCTTCCCGAAACGCCGCGGCGTCACCCGGGTCAACGAGTTGCTGGAGGCCGGCATGAACGTGTGCTTTGGCCAGGATTCCATCGTCGATCCCTGGTACCCGCTGGGCAACGGCAACATCCTGCGCGTGCTGGAAGCCGGTTTGCACATCTGCCATATGCTCGGCTACCGCAACCTGCAAAGCGCCCTCGACCTGGTGACCGACAACAGCGCCAAGGCCATGGCCCTGGGTGACCGTTATGGCCTTGAGGCCGGGCGTCCAGCCAACCTGTTGATCCTCTCGGCAGACAGTGACTACGAAATGGTCCGCAGCCAAGGGCTGCCGCTGTACTCGATTCGCAACGGCAAGGTGTTGATGAAGCGCCAGCCAGCGCAGGTGGAGTTTGTATAAGTACGCCGGTCACACGATTGAGTCGAGATCCAGCGGTTGCGCCCTCCCCAACTCGCTCTGCGTGGCGGGAGGGATACTGGCGACCTGAGGCAGTTGCTGGTTTTCGCGATGACGGAACCAACGCTTGAGACTGGGTTGCAGGTTGGAAGAGTGGCTATGACTGCCGTACACATCACGCGCTTCAAGACGACGCCAGCGCAGGGTTTGCAGGCGTTCGCGACTGGTGTGCAAGCGGTCGATCTCGGCGTTCAGCGGCTCATGGTATTCATAGCCACGGTCGTTGGCCGGGCGATGTCGGGTCAGTTCACGCCGCTTGTCCTGCAGTTGTTTGCGCATGGTCGCCAGGGCATGGTCGAGCAGTTCAAACTCTCTTTGGGTCACCAGAGGACCGTTGCTATCCACGGCTTGTTGCCAGCGACGCAACGTCGCCCAGGCGGCCGGGATGTAGCTGGCGGTCATGAAATGCTGTTCGTATTGCACCAACTGTTTGATCAGGCCGTCGCGATCAGGCATGTCACCCTGCGCTTGCCATGCTCGGTTGCGGCCGGCCTCTTCAATGGATTCACAGCCGGGCTTCCACAGCACAGAAGAATGCGTACCGTCCGCCAGTACGATCGGCATGAAGTGCTGTTGATCGCCGTGGTGTCGGTAGGGGTTGCCACCGATACGCACCAGGCCGGCGGCGAACAACAGGCCACCGGTCGTGGGGGCGCTGAATAGCGTGACGGCACCGGGGATCCAGAGTTTGGCGGTGGTGTTCATCCAAGGAGCCGGGACGCTGGGGACCGGGTCGTTGTGGTTGACGATGCGGTGGTGGACCAACGTGGAGGCGCCGGTAGTGAACGCTGCATCGGCGGCGCGGGGGGCGCCGTAGGTGTAGAGGAGGATGTTGTAGTTACGCGCAGGAATACGACGCAACCCTTCTGCCAGTAACAATGCAATTGCGCCGCCCAAGCTATGACCGCAAATGACTATTCGTTGGCCTATGTGAAATTGACTGAGGTAACGCAGTACGAAGTCACGCATAGCCCGGTAAGCCTGATAGAAACCTTCGTGTGCGTTGCCGATACCGTCGGCGAATGCAACCTGATGGGCGTTTGCGTCCCGTAGTGCGTCGGCCGTGCTGAACGTCCCGCGCACGGAAATCAGGATCACCTCATCGTGGTGGGTGATGAACGCCTGGGTGTCAGTGCCGTCTTTTTCATCATCAAAGAAGTGCAAGCTTGCAGGGTGCTCCTGTTTCTCCCCCAACTCCGGGCGATTTTGCAGGTACAACTCAGGATCGAAGGGCAGGATTTCGAAGCGTCTGGAGTAAGGGACATCTTCATAAAGAGGGTAAAAGCGCTGAGTTTGCTCGGGATCAACTCGCCAGGCTTCACGGTATCCAGACAGTTGCTTGGCAAACAGGTTTCCAACGCTGGGATCCAGCGGAAAATGGACTTTATCAACGGGTTTCTCCGAGGGCTCCTGTCCAAAATCGCAGTAACTCAACGCTGCAAATAAGGCTAACTGATACAGGTTCAAAGCACAGAACTTATCGTCGGTGCAGAGCATTGGACGCAGGGCTCGCAGCGGTCGAACTTCGAGAACGGTATGGTTGCCGGGGAACAGCACGATACCCGACAAGGTGGGCTGGGGCGGGCCAAACCCCAGGTCAGCCATCATTTTCAATGCATGCCTTGGGGGGCGGTGGGGCGTTTTTTCCACAGGGGGAAGATGCGCAATATGTCGAACCAAGTCGCTCACTTCAACCTGGTAAAACCGATCTGCGTTCTGTCGTCGAGGATTGCTTTCGGTTCGCCGGCCGTTGGAACTTGAAAAGCGCGTTTGTTCAGCTCGGACTTGAAGATCGGTGATGGGCAATGGATAGCCGTCTCGCTGCAACAACGTTGAATAGTAGCCCCTCTGCGCCTCATATGGAGCATCTAAAACCAGCACGACAGGACCGCGACACTGCCCCTGCAAGCGGGCAAAACCTTCTCCATTCAAATGCCCTTTGTGCCGTTGCCCTGAGCTGTCAAAAATCTCATATCTCAGCCCACCATAGGCTTTTCCATCACCTGATTCGTCTACTAGACAAAAACTCAGCCAACCTCCATGCAATACGCAAGCGGGCATACTTTCATTAAAAAAAGGGTGCTTCCATTGTTCCATCGTCATGCCTGGATATCCTTATTCAGTACAAGTTGGATATATGTCGCATATACGCCCATCGGGCATCTTGATGGGCTTGAAGTCGGTAGTATTCCCGTTACAGAACGCATACAGATCATCAAAATCCTTCCCTAGACAGCGCTTCCACCCACTAGGAACACGAATCCAGTTATCGCCCATGTAAGGTCGCTCTTCGGGATTGAGCCCTACTTTTATCAGTACCTTTTGTCCTCCCAGTTCATCTCGCAGCAAACCACCTCTCGCACTCGCTTTAGGTGGCGCCCCACTGTCGCGTGAATATCTGCATTTAAGGACCTTTATGATTGCGTGCTGCGGCCCCGCAGTCCGAAACAACCACTGACATTGCCAAGACAGCTCCTGAACTCCAGAATCAAGCATTCCTGGCCTATCCCCCTCCAGGCGATCCCGAATGGAAATCCCCCCAATATCCCCGCCAACATCAGAATCCCGCTCGCCCCACTTCGCATAAAGATCAAAGTCCACACTGCGCAGCACCAACGGACACCCCTGTACCGTTTCACTCAGCGGCAATTCATAACTCGCCCGACTCGCCACCGGCTTGTACTCGGTAAAAAAGACCTTCCGCTCCGGCCTCTTGCCTCGGCGCCTTGGCAAGGTGCAGGTCTCACCCGTTGCGGGCCCGTAGTTGGCGGCTGTTTTAAGTTTAAATTCCGCCGGTAAATCCATCTCCAACGTAAAGCGATCAACCGGCTTCATCGCACACCCCGAAAGTCCCGCCGTCGCCAGCGCAAGCAGCACGCCCCATACACGCTTACTCATCCTTGTTCTCCAACATGTGCCATTGCTGCAGCACCCGTTCAAAGTGATCACCCGGTGCCTCCCCCGCCATCGGCTGCCACCGAATCACACTAATGCGAGTGGCCTCTTCCAACCGTCGCACGACCAGAAACTCCAACTGTTCCGGCCTGCTCCATCGCCAAGTGCGAGCCTGTTCCAGCACCTGGGTCAACCAGGCCTTGGGGTCTTGGAATTCAACCAATGCCGCCAGGTCTTCACTGTGCTCAGCCAGCAGGTAACGCAGGATATTGGCGTGCAGGATGGCGCTGGCATTCGGGTTGGGCGTGTTCAGCCAAGGGGCTGGCTCGGGCATCGGATAGGCTCCGGGAGCAGGGTTGTCAGCACAGTGCCAACGGCCTTCATGCCAGTAGCACACACTGATCAGTGGCCCGAGGAATGCTGGCCATTGCTCACGACCCAGATGGTTCAGTGCGCGCGCCAACGTACGATTGTCGTGAAGACGGTACAGCGTCCGGTTATTCTCCGGCCCGACCAGCAGCCGGTCGCGCCAATGCCGGGACATGTCCGTCAGGTCCGCGTTTGGCAAACTGCCCAACCACCCCCAATTCATCTCAGGTTCTTGGAGAAGATCGAGCAGCGCGGGCTCACCCACCTGGTCCAGCAACAGCATCACGGGGCCAGCCGTGGCCATTTCCGCCAGTGGGGTTTGTGCGTAGAGGCGGCAGTACGCAGGGAAACCGCGCACCGCCAGCATTGGCTGGCAGGCTGCGTTATTACCCTCAAGCATCAGGCACAGCCTGTGCCCAGCCTGCAGCTGTTGGGTCATCCATTGGTTTGGCAGGTTTTCCATCAGGCTGCCCTCCCGCTGACAGTGCAGAGGCCTTCGCGACAGCGCTCGCATACCGGGCAGAAGTCCGCATCCAGTTGCCTGGCCACGTGCATGATGACGCCCTGTGTGGCGGAGATTTTCGGGCTCTGCGCAACCGACAGGGCATTCGCCGACCCGATCGCGGACGGGGTGCCGCCGAGGGTGATGGGCCGACTGCTGAAAATGCCACCCGCCTGGATCACCAGGTGCTCTCCGCCGGCCTTGAAGCTCAGTTGTACACCCGCGTCGATCACCAGGCTGGCACCCGCCTTGAGATGCACCTGTTGCCCGGCTTCAATCACCAGGGTCTGCCCGACATACGTCTGGCTATCGCCTTGCACGTCCAGGTGGTCGCTGGCTTTGAGCACAACCTTGCGGTCACCGCTGACGTGACGATGCTCATCGCTTTCCAGGTGAACCGTACTTAACCCTCGGATGATTTCACGCCGCTCACCGGCCACTTCCAGGCGACTGTCATGCCCCACCTGTTGCTCCAGGTCCCGTTGAGCCCGAAGGTAGATGAGTTCCTTGCCACGGAGGTCCTCCAGGTGCAATTCATTGGAGCCGCCACCACCCGGGGTGCTGCGACTGCGCAAGACACTGCGGGTCTTGTGCTGCGGCAAGGAATGGGCCGGCATGTGCAACGCATTGGGCAGGCAACCGTTGATCAACGGTTGGTCCGGGTCGCCCTCCAGGAACGTCACCAGCACTTCCATGCCCACCCGCGGGATCATCATTGCGCCAAACCCGTCTCCCGCCCAACCAGAGGCCACCCGTACCCAACAACTGCTTTTGTCATCGGTCTTGTCCAGTCGGTCCCAGTGAAACCGTACTTTCACCCGACCGTATGCATCGCAATGCACCTCCTCACCGGCAGGCCCGGTCACCGTTGCGGTCTGGGTGCCGTGGAGGGTCGGCTTGGGATGTTTGAGGGGCGGTCGATACGGCGCACTCCAGGGTGTCGCAGTGAAACGGTTGCGATACCCCTGGAATGCACCCACCTCTCCTGCCGCTTGCTCCAGCACCTGTGGTTGATAACCCTCGTGACGGACCGAAGTGATCAACCATAAATTATTGCAGGCCGGATCCGGATGATCGTGTAGCTCAAGGAAATGCCCACTGCGCAACACCGGTTGGTCGCTCCTGCCCAATGCCCGATATCGGCCGATCTGAAGACGCTCCAACCCTCTGCGAGCCAGGCGCGCGCCCCGTGCATGGCCGGTAAAACCAGCCGGGTAGCGGTAGTCCTCAAGAGGTTGCGCCGAGGCAGAACCTGCGGCGTCTTGCAGACACAAGGACGGATGCTCGAAGTCATGATCACGTCGCACCGTTTGCTGGCTGCGGGTGGCCAGGCGTAAGTCGAAACGCTGGATAACCCGCATTTCGGCCTGCGGCCCGCCGGCAGGTGAATAACGCTGCGCGGGCAGGCGGAGAAATACGGTCTGGTCGTCGCCAAACACCAGCACATGTTGGCTCTCGCTATGACGGAAGTGGTAATGAATGCCCTCCTCTTCACACAGCCGCTGGATGAAATGCAGATCGGTTTCCGCGTATTGCACGCAGAACGTAAGCGGGGGGTAGACCACCGGTCCCAGTTCAAACGCATAGCGGTCGGCCAGAATGCCGTGCTGTTCGAGGACTGCCGCGATGATCTGCGGAACGCTGCGCTGCTGGAAAATCCGCTGGTCGCGTCGATGGGCAAGGTAGGCGAGACGCG
The DNA here is from genome assembly GCF_007858185.1 of Pseudomonas grimontii. Lineage (GTDB taxonomy): Bacteria > Pseudomonadota > Gammaproteobacteria > Pseudomonadales > Pseudomonadaceae > Aquipseudomonas > Aquipseudomonas grimontii. Next base: position 48,250 of record NZ_VFES01000028.1, on the reverse strand, counting down.
GCGCCAACGTCAGTTGATAGCGGGTGAGCCGCCGCCCGGGGTCGTCGCGGCCAATCGCGTAAACCTGCCCGTGCAGGCCTTCATTGACGTCGCCGAAAGCCAGGTAGGCGGGCTGGTGGAGCAGTGACTCCAGATCCAGTGAAGGGTTTTCGCTGACCACCTGCACCTGAATGAAAAACGGCTGGTCAAGAACCTCCTGACCTTTGAACGCCAGTACTTGAAAGTCAGTCTTTATGCCTGGAAGGATTAATTTGAAACGTGACGAAACAAACGCGTTAACCATCCGTTGTTACCCGCCAATATCTATAGTTATTACCGAACTGAAATACTCCCCCCGCCAAACATGGAATAAGTTGCCGAGGAAAAGCGCCTGAACGCCGTAAAGCTTAGCGATCTCAGGAAAAAATCGGCTCCGGAAAAATAAAAAAGAAGTTTCGTACGACTGAAATTGAAATGTCTTTTACAAAATAATAAATCAAGCCAATGTGCCACTTCTTAAGCATCAGAAATGCCCTACACCAACTTTCATCTAATAAATGAATTGATAGCGAAACAGCTGACACCCACTCAGGGCATCAGCCGTCCAAAAGACTTTATACCTGGAGCCGTGCAGTTCCGAAGAGGCTGACGCTCAGCAGTGTATCGAGCTGGGTATGCAAGCGTACTGGCGCAGTGCCGCCCGGCATCACCACCGCGACTTCATCGCCCTCCACCCAACCCGCTCGCCACGCCGCACAGGCCACGGCACTGGCGCTGGTCCCGGAGGACGCCGTGGGGCCCTCGCCCCGTTCGAACACCCGGGCAACCACCCGGTTGCGGGATTGCCTGGCGACCCATTGCAAATTGACGCCAGCCAAACAGGGCTCGCCGCTTCCTGCCGGAGGGGCGAAGGCGATCGCCTGCAACGCTTCGAACAGCGCTGGTTGCTGCATCTGCAGATTGTCCGGCAAGGCTGACACCTGGTCGACCAAGGTCACACAATGAGGATTGCCCACACGCACAAACTGACTGTACGCCCACTGTGGGTTAATCGCCGCCAACGCCTTCACATGGCTCAGTTCAATGCCGTCCAGGAACACCTGCTCCACCCCTTGCGCCCCCACGGCCGACGGCCCGAAGCCGGGCAAACCCAATGCCAGCCAGAATCCAGAGCGGTGCTCATGGACGGCAGGCGCGACCCGAGTCACCACCGGCGACACCACGTCAGGCTTGTCATGGTGCACGCGCAAATCACAGGCCTCAGTCATCAAGCCCTGGTCAGTAAGCGCCTGGGCAAAAATCGTCAACCCATTGCCACTGCGCTCGGCCAGGGAGCCATCGGTATTCACGATCAACAGGTCAAACGGTGGCTCGGCCTGGAACGGGCCGACCAGCAGGCCGTCACAGCGGTGGGCCTTGGCATCCACCGAGCGCGGCGTCGAGCCCCACTCGCATTCGGAGCTTATGGCCGACGCAGCCCAAACCTCACGAGTATCCGCGGCCTGCGCCGCGCTGTTGGGCACCTCGATACCCTGCTGTCGTAAAAACGCCGGGCTGGCGACCCCGTAAATGTTACCCCGTGCGTCATAGAACTGGGTCATGGCGCCGTTTGCCTTGCAGTCTTCATCGGTGCATCCGCTCGGTTGCCTACAGGATTGGCCAGCAGCGTATTACACAATGCAGGGTTTGTGGGAGGCGTTCTGGAAGACGGTAATCCACCGCGAGAGCCCGGGGTTCACCAGTTCACACATGGATGACGCACCGTCCAGAACGCCTCCCGCAAAGACCATCCATGTGTGGTTACCAACTGCCATAACGTTCCAGGTTTTGAAAATTAAATTCATCGCCGCCTATCTCGAGGGCACCCGACTCGCCCCCCAAGGCCTGATGTGCAACGATGTCGCGCTGGACATCGTTTGTTGAACGCAAAACCAAGGATTTTTCATGACTGCCATCCCCACCCCAGCACCCGTGGTTCCCGGGCGGCTGGAGCAAATGTCGACCCGCATCGCATTTTTTATCGCCGGCTTCGGTATTGCTGCCTGGGCGCCATTGGTGCCATACGCCAAAGCGCGCGCAGAACTGAGTGAGGGCACGCTGGGCCTGCTGCTGTTGTGCCTGGGGGTGGGTTCTATCATCGCCATGCCGGCCGCCGGTGCGTTGGCGTCTCGCTACGGTTGCCGACGCGTGCTGAGCGCCGGCACGATCATGATCTGCCTGGCCTTGCCCATGCTGGCCACCGTCAGCTCGATTCCGTTGCTGATCGCCGGGTTGTTCCTGTTTGGAGCGGGCCTCGGCACGGTGGACTCCACGGTGAACCTGCAAGCGGTGATTGTTGAGCGCGCCAGTGGCAAAACCATGATGTCGGGCTTCCATGGTTTGTTCAGCCTGGGAGGGATCGTCGGCGCCGCAGGGGTTGCCGGGTTACTGGGGTTAGGTCTGTCGCCTCTGCAAGCGACCCTGGTGGTGATCGTCATCATGGCGGTAGCGCTGCTCAAGGCCGGACCACATTTGTTGCCTTACGGCAGTGAAAGTTCGGGCCCGGCCTTTGCGATTCCCCACGGCGTGGTGCTGTTTATCGGCTGCCTGTGCTTTATCGTGTTTTTGGCCGAAGGCGCAGTGCTTGACTGGAGCGCCGTGTTCCTCAGTGCCGAACGCGGCCTGGACGAAGCCTACGCCGGCCTGGGTTACGCCGCCTTCGCCCTGACCATGACTGCCGGACGCCTGACCGGCGATGCCATTGTGCGGCGCCTGGGCGCAACCCGTGTGATCGTGATCGGTGGCGCACTGGCCACTGCCGGCATGTTGCTGGCAACGTTGTTTCCGGCCTGGGAAACCGCGTTGCTGGGGTATGCGCTGGTAGGTGCCGGTTGTTCGAATATCGTACCGGTGCTGTACACCGCCGTCGGCAAGCAAACGGTAATGCCGGAGCATATCGCCGTGCCAGCCATCACTACCTTGGGGTATGCCGGCATTCTTGCAGGCCCCGCGGTGATCGGTTTTATTGCCCATGGCAGCAACCTGAGCAGCGCCTTTGTGCTGATCGCACTGTTGCTGGCGGGTGTGTCCCTCAGTGGCAAGATCCTCAAGGTATGACCCAGGGCATCAGCGCGCTTTGCGAACCTGATCCTCCTCCAGCCAAACATCGAGGCTTTTGTTGCTGAGCCAGCCTTCCTTTTGAGGCGGACCAAACAGTCGCGTGCGGTTCGCACGTTCCAGTGAAGGCAACAAACCTGGCCGCTCAAGAATGTTCTTTGCGATATAGACACAGCGCTCGTCGTACTTGGGCTGATGCATGCCAGTGGAAAGATCCAACACAGGCGCACCCCGTTGATCAACCGCATATGGATCCTGCATGACGGCCTTGAGCGTGGCGATTTCGACGTACTGGTACTGTTCAAAGAGATACGTCCGATCCTGCGCACTGTCTCTCAATTGTTCGAACTGGCCCTGCAGGGCCTGCACCACCTGGGCATTGCCCTGGGCATGGAACGGGTCCTGGCTGAACACACTCGGAGAGCTGTTCCCCTGCAAACTGTGGGCAGCAGCCCGAAGACTGTCACGTGTGACATCGCCGTCGCGGCTCAAAATCGCATCATTCAACCGCGGGCGCTTCAGAATTTCGCCGACCACCTGAATTGTTCGGTCCAACTCCTCGCTTTCCCCCATACGTTCGGCGGCAACGCGCTGCAATGACGTCCAGGTCAAACGCCCTTCGTTCAGGAATGGGTGCAGCCTGCCAAAGTCTTTTTCCAGGGCTCGCGCCAGTTGGCTGTCGGTGGACATTACACCGGGCAGGGCAAGGCTCTCGCGCTTAACAGGCAGGTTCTGCAGCGCTCGGTGATGCAGCGCCGACAATGTCCCGCGCAGTAGCAGGGGCACCCGCGGCACCCCATCGGGGCGCGCAGGACGAACCTCCTCCCAGGTTTCAGAGTGGGGGAACGGCTCTGGCGCTGTGGGTCGTAGAACCGGCTCGCCCGATGCCAAGGGCAGACCGTGGGGTAGTACACCCTCGATTGACATGGGATTTCTCCAACACTCTTCCGATACATACCTGCCCGGTAATCGCCCCCGTGACGCTCGACATCACGAATGGATTTCCCTCAGACAAGTACCTCATGTGTGGTTGGACCAACACGACAGTTCCGGATGTTCGACGGAGACCGATGACAGCATGTAAAAAAGCGACGATGGGGCCCGCTTTACCGACGCCACCAGCTCGTCAGGCTATTGATCAACCTGAAGTATTTGAGCGGCTTTGCGTCCTCACCCTGCACCTGTCCGGTCGCGAGCATGCCACTGGAAAAGTCTGCCTCGACGGGTGCCCGGAATTTTCGCTGACCGGCGAAGGCCCTCATGCGTCTGGCTTCGACAGCATGCACATCCGCTGGGGCCAGGGGCTCTGACGTGGTGATGTCGTCTCTGGACACGCTCGGATGGCCATCACGGTTACTAAGAAAGAGCTCACGATAGCCAGGCTGGGATGGGTGAAACGAGGTTGACGTCATTGGCTAGCCCTCCACTCTGAATCTGAAAGCCGACCGGTTTGATCAAGGCCGGTGCATATGACCTAGGTGGTCAATCGGCTTAAACAGTTCCAGACAAAAGGGAGGCAGGCACCGGCATTCAGTTGCGGTGCCTGGGCTTCGGTCAGCGGGAAAGGTAGTGAAGCGCGTGCCGACTGATTCGGCCGTCATTGTCACGACCTGCGAGATTGTCCATTTTCGTCAACATGTCACTGCGCTTGAGAACTTCCTGGGCCAGCTGGATCAGATGATTCCTGGACGCGTGCCCATTCGGCTTCTGGGCCGCCCACCGGCGCAGGTCATTGAAACTCAGCTCCTGCGCGTGGGGATTGCTTTTCAGATCGTCGAAATGTTCCAGCATTTCACCGGCCAGTTCCTTGTCGGACTTGTATTTGAAGCCGTTTTCTCCCCTGATCACCGAACTCACATTTTGCCGGTCGATCAGGCCATCCAGCGCGCCGGTAGACGTGTGCCGGTCCAGGGCACTCATCAGCTCCGGACGACGCAACAACTCATTAGCCAGGCGAATGTTGGCGTTAGTGACGGGATTGGGAGACCAGCCCTTTTTTGCCATCGCATGGATACTGTCAACGCTGACATATCCGGGATTTTTGCGGTCCCTGAAGGCATCGAAGTTATTGAGCAACTGCTGGGCCAACTCTTCGTTGTTTTTCAACGAATACTGCTGATGAGGCCGGCATGGCGGGGTCGGGTACGGTTTACCCATGCACGGATCGGGGCGTGGCGGCGGATGACCGCAACCAGGATTCGGTCTTGGTGGCGGGTGACTACAGCCAGGATTCGGCCGTGGCGGTGGGTGACCGCAGCCCGGATGATGGGGTGGGCGATGCCCCGCGAACCAATGTCCCACCCAGTGTTTGGCCGAATCGATGAAGCCCCGCGAAGCAGGCACACTGTAGTGATGCGCCTCGTTATCAGCCGAATGCCGACGGGTTCCCAACGGCTGCTGATCAGCGAACACTGGCCCGCCCTGGCTGTGCCGAGACAGGAAGCTGACGGTTGTAGCCGTCTGACCGTTGGCGGACGGCTCCGGGCGAGCGACTTTGACCTCAGGTGCAGAAGTGGCCGGGGAAAAACCAGAAGTTGATGAGACAGAGCCGTGTGTATCGGACATCGATACCGACATGATTTTCTCCATTACGGTGGGCGCGATCTTCAGCTTGCCGCTCCAACGTATCGTCGAAGCCCATCAGCGTCCCCATGAGTGGCACTTATGTCGGAAACGGTTCCTGAATCAGCAGTAATAGGCGCTGCGAGGATGTAAGAAACGGGGAAAAAAATCGCAGCTCCTACAGAGTTGTGACGTCTCCCAACCGATACAGGTCAGAACCGTCGCTGTGGACCTCGCGGCGCGTTTCCTGGGTTTTAAGGCGGCTCAATTTCTCCCGGCTGCCGCACACGCTCATCTGGCACCATTTGCGCAGTTTGTTCTTGGAAATATCCAGGAATATCCAATCACAGTCGGTGGCCGTGCAGCACTTAAGCGCGCGAAGATCGCCGGAGACCAGCAATTGCGTGGCCTCGATCGCCAGGCGCCCGATCAGCATCGCGGTCAATTCCTGGGCGTTGGTGCAGGTTTTCCACGCCCAGGCCGGCGTCCCGTCAACCGTGCGCAGCACCCGCCAGGCGGCGCCTTGCTGGAAATTCAGGTTGATCTGCTGCAAAACTTCATCGGCCGCAACCTGGCGCAAGGACAACGGGTAAAAAACCGCGTACAGGCATTCGCGAAACGCAATGATGGCGTCCAGGTCCGGTTGGTAGGAAATAGGCGACTCGAACACCATGGCCTTGTATTCAGCGAACTCCTGGGCAGAGATCAACGAGGCGTGCAGCGCCCATTCAAAGAAGAACTGAAAACTGGTGAGCCGCTCTTCCATTACCTTGAGTGGCGAACCAGGGCGGCGGCCGTTGGTGGTATTGATGAAGTCCAACACCTGGGCCCCGCCAATCAGGCGGATGGATTTTGCAGTGCCGGTGAAATGCGTCATGCCTGCTCCTGAAAAAACGCGGTATGGCTGCGATGGCGCAGATTACCTTGTTTTTTGAACGTGCAGGCACCGCCACCGCGGCGCAAAGACCAGCGGCTATGTGCACTCGTCGTTGCGGGCCACCCAATCGAGAATAGTCGCGACAGACTGCTCGACAGACAGCGTCTGGGTGTCCACGTGCACTTCCGGAAAGATCGGCACGTCGTAGTCCGAATCAATACCGGTGAAGTGTTTGATCAGCCCCAGGCGGGCTTTTTTATACAAGCCTTTAGGGTCACGCTTTTCGGCGGTTTCCAGCGGTGCATCCACGTGCACTTCGACAAAATGCTCATTGCCGATAATGGCGCGTGCGTAATGTCGACTGGCCGCCGACGGTGAGATCAGCGCCACGATCACCACCAGCCCCGCGTCCAGCATCAAGCGCGCGACCTCCGCGACCCGCCGGATATTCTCATCGCGGTCGCTGTCGGTAAAACCCAGGTCGCGGCACAGGCCGCTGCGCACCGAGTCGCCGTCAATGATGCAGGTCAGGCGCCCCCGGGCCTGCAAGGCCATATCCAGCGCATCGGCAATCGTCGACTTGCCGGAAGCCGAGATGCCCGTCATCCAGATGACCAAGGGCTTTTGCGGCATACGTGAGCGTTCGGCGCTGAGATGGCTGAACGCAAACGCATGCAGGTTCTGGTCTGGACGCTCCGGAAAATAACTCATGGTCGCTGACCCTCCGTCACCGAAACTGGCGGTTTACCCAACAGGAACACCATCACGCATTGCACGAACAACAACAGCGCAACCACCCAATAGACGGTCGAGAACGAGCCGGTCAGGTCCTTGGAAAAGCCGCCCAGGAAGTTGCCGCATACGCCCCCCAAGCCGATCAGCACATTGGCAATACCAAATGCCTGGGTCAGTCGGCTGACCGGCACGATTTGCCCGATGTAGCTGGGGACAAGCCCGAAGATGGGGTAGAACGCCAGTGCAAACAAAAACGCGGCCAGGTAGAACAGCGGGAGGCTGTTGAAACTGAACACCAGGGTGGCCGCCAGCCCCGCACTCAGAAAGCACATTGCCAGTGACGTCCTGACGCCCACCTTGTCGGCGATCCACCCCACCAGGAAGCCCGAGGCCATGCCCACCGCACCGATGGTGGTCCAGACAAACCCGGCGTCTTGCACCGACACCCCCAACTCATCCCGCAGGAAGGGTGCGAGGTACGTCTGGAACGGCAACAGCGCCATCCCATTCAAAAAGGCAATCGCCCAGGTCAGGTACAGCGAGCGACTCAACCAAGGTGCGTGGCTGTCGAAGGCCGTCGAACGCTGCCCGGAAAAACCGGCGTCTTTGCCCGCCACCATGTTGCGCAGCAGAAACCAGGCCACCCCGCACAGGGCCACCGAGATCAGGCCCGCGGTGAGCCAGATCGAGCGCCAGCCGCCCTGCAGGGTGAGAAACGACACCAGCAAGCCATTGATAAACACGCCGTAGCTGGTACCACTGGAAATCAACCCCATGACCCGCGAGCGATTACCCGGACTGAAGCCCTTGGTGACAATCTCTGCCAGCGGGATATACACCGAAGCCGAGCAGCCACCGAGCAAAATCAACAGTGCCCCGGACAACCAGATACTGTTGCTGACACTCAGCCCCAGCAACGCCAGGGACGTCATCAGCGTCGACACCAGGCTGATTTTCCAGCCTTCGAAAAAACGGCTGATATAACTGGTGACCGATGAAAACAGCAGGAAGCCGATCTGCGCACCGCCGGTGATCAAGCCCACCGTGGTGTAGTCGAAACCGATGTCGCGGCGCATGTCCACCACCAGGTTGGCGAACAGGTAGACGCCAAACCCATAGGTACTGGCCACGAACCCGGTCAACACCACCGCCAGCACCACGCTGTCCAACGGGCGGGCGCTACTCTGTACCAGTGTGCTCATCAGGCACTCCTTAAACGGCACGCGCCGTGTGGATGACAAAATCACAATTCATCATGTCGTAGTCACGCTGGAAATCACCGTAACTCTCATGGGTGGAAAATCCGGATTTGAGCACCTCCCCCTTCAACTCGCCCGGCAACAGCGGATAGACCTGCAACCGGTACTGCTCGGCGTTATCAAACGAGTAGATGAACTCACACACGTGTTCATCGACCTGCCCCAAGCCGACGGATGCGTGCGTACCGCAGTAATAGTAATTACCGCTGGATTTGAACTTGCCTGCGCGAATGGCAAAGAAGTTACGTTGATCCACAATCAGCAAACCGCCCGGATTGAGCAATGCCCTGAATTTCTCCAGCACCTCCAACCGTTCATGGGCTGCAAACACATGGCACAGCGAACTGCCCAGGCACACCACCGCATCGAAGCGCCCCAGTTCGGCGGGATCGAGGGACTGCCAGTCCCTGTAGTGCGATTCGATCGTCAACCCGCGTTGCCGAAAATTCTCCCGGGCCTTGGTCAACATCGTGCTGCTGCCGTCCGTGGCGACGACATCGAACCCCGCCTGTTTAAGCTGGACCGCATGAAAACCACTGCCCGTGGAGACGTCGATCACCGACTTCACGCCGTGCTGCTTCAGCAGGTTTTCAAAGAACCCGTTCTCCCCCGCCTTTCTTTTGTCCCAATCGATTAAGTCGTCCCAGCGTTCAACGAATTTTTTTGAGTATTGCGTGGCGTAACTGGCGACTTCGCTGTGCTTGTGCCCCGACATCTGATTCATCACACACCTACCAGGTTGAATGTTTGAAAGACAGGTATTTGCTCGACAGCTCGTGCGCGAACTCGGCGGACTGTTCGATCGACATGGTTTTCTTCGAGTACCCCAGCATCGCCTGCATCACGGCCATGCATTGCGGGTTGTAGGTGACCGAGCCATCGCAATGAATTTCATCGATGCCATCCTGGCTCTGGCAGATGGTATTGATGCGCACCGCTTCGTCCTGGGGGCAGTCTGCGCTGAACTGCACGTTGATCCGCCCCTCCTGCAACCACACCGGATACCCGCCCGGCAACCCCAGCGGGCCGGGCGCGTGCACCCGCACCGGCGTGGGCGAAAACAGCCCTTCGATCACGGTGACGGCCGAGCACGCCGTGAGGAACTGCCCATCGACACCGCCCAGGCGGCGGAACTCGGATTTAACCGTGGAAAAAATCGCTTCGGCCGGCAGGCGGGTCACGGCCGGACGGTCACGAATCTCATACAACAAGCGGTAACTGGCACGCGGGGGCAAGCCGCCGCGCGGCACGTAGTGGCTGAAATAGTGCTGGGCATACAGGCGCACCTGCACATCGGCAGGCGCACACTCCAGCAACCGCGCAATGGAAAAACGCACCGCCGGGATCAGGTTGGCCACATTGCCAACGCCAATATCCGGCGCCAGACCGACCCTGGCCAGGATCGGGTTGACCGCATCGGGAAAGGCCGCATTGACCGTCCGGGTCACGATGCCGGAAGCTTTTACCGCCTGCATCAAGTGATGCATCAGCGTCAGGTGCATGGGGAGCCAGGGGCCGAACTGCGCCTGGTCGAGCTGCTCGAACGAGAGCTTGGGCAATCCGGTGATCACCCGCCACGACTGCAACGACGCGCAGTTCACCACCAGGTCCGGCGCCTCTGCACGCAGCACCTGGGTCACCCGGCCGATATCGGTGAGGTCAGCGATCACCGGCTTGATCGCGATGTCGTGCCCCAACTGTGCACACGACAGTGCCACCAGGTTGCACAGCCGCAAGGTCGCGTCTTCATTGCGTCCCAGCACCACGAATTCAAAGGCATTTTTCGGCCCGAGAATCTTCAGGATCTGCAGGCACAGGTTGCCTGCGCCCACCAGCAGCAGTTTCTTTTTGCGGGCTGACGGGCTCATCGTGGGTAGGCTCCGTTGTCCACCGGAATGACCTTGCCGGTGATATGACGCATGGCATCGCTGATCACCAGCAAAATGACCTCGGCAACGCCGCCGGGCAGGATCGGATCCTTGAGGATTTCCTGGCGCGCGTACTCGGCGCGGCGGTATTCAGGGATGGTGTCGTAGATGGCGGTGTCATGGATCAGCGCCGGCGACACCGCGTTAACCCGCACGAACGGCGCGAAATTCCAGGCATTGGCTTTGGTCAGGCCGATCACCGCCGCCTTGGTGGCGCCGTACAAGGCATCGCAGCTGCCCACTTCGCCGGCCACAGAAGCGATATTGACGATGCTGCGCGGCGCCTCGTGTTGCATTTCCCGTTCGGCGAAGTCTTTGGAGAGATAAACCAGTGCCTTGAGGTTCACCGTCAGGATTTCGTCCACTTCTGCATCGGAATAGGCGTAGACGCTTTTGCCGTGGTAAATGCCGGCGTTATTCACTAACGCATGAATCGTTACGTGGCGCTCGTACAGTGCAGGTATAAAACCCTTGATCACCGCATTATCCGAAAAGTCCGCGACATGCGCTTCCAATACATCCGCCGTGTAAGCACGCTGCAACGCACGTATGCCTTCAGCATCCTTGTCGGCACCGATAACGAAATAACCTGCCTGGATAGCCTTTTCCACGGTAGCCCGACCAATTCCATTGGCCGCGCCGGTGACAATCAACTTTTTCATACAACAATCCTTATTGGCAAAATTCATTCATGCGCGCGTAGAAAGGTCGATGGTATTCGTAAAAGGCTTTTAATTTCGGCGACTGATCGAAAGCCTCCATGTCGATACGCGGTTTATCCGGCGAAGTAATGCATTCACTGTTCTGCGCCGCCACATGCCAACTCCTCCAGGTTTTCCACTGAGGTGGGCATTCGCGTTTCCATGTCATGGCGTGGGGCAAAAATTCAATCTGCAAGTAGTCACACAGTTTACGAATGACACGCTCCGGCTCAGCGGCAAGGTCATCGGCATTAATCACATAAGGCACTTTTCCGATAAGTTTGGTCACCACACAAAAAATCTCGTACAAGGCTTTATGCCCGATGGCCTGCACGGGCATATCGGGATGTACCCGATGATGGGAAACAATGCTGCTGGCGGGCTCGCGAATAATAAAAATATTGTGTTGTTGCGCCAGGAAGTCGCGGTCAACTTTCAAGTTATCCAGGCAGTGGTAGCACATGTCTTTGTGAAAGACATTGGCACTTTCCCGGGCCTTGATCAGTTGCTCTTTTATGCCTTGATACGTAGTGGGAAAACTGTGATCCCACTCATCCGAAGGAATCACTGAATCTGCGGAAAACGCCATATGCGCAAACGGCTCGTGGAACACCTCAAAATCCCCCCGCTCGATAAACACACGCTCCAACACCGTGGAACGGGAACGCGGGTGCGCCCATAACCCGACCATCTTGTTCATGCCAGCACCCCGTATTCAGCGGCCAGGATGGCATTGAGCGAGCGTGCGAAAGGCTTCGCCACCGGACACAGGCGCACGCAGTAATCGGTCAGGCGCCGATGCGCACTGTTGGCTTCGTTGCAGGCGTTGATAAACGCCTCATGATTGCCAAAGTCGTAGGGCTCGATGCTGTCGATGAAATAGGCTTCGCAGAAATACGGAATGCGGATGAGCCTGGCGAACGTCTCAGCCGGCGCCTGCTGGGGCTCGCGGGCGGGTGCCACGGGTTTACCGTGGCTTTCACGCTCGATCAGAAACTCCACCACATCCGGCGTCAGCGTGTAGCACGTGGTGGTCAGCCCGGTTTTTTCCAGGTGCCAGCAGTGCTTGTGGCCACGTTCGTCAACGTCGACTTTGATACTGGAAAGCAGGGTTTTGACCGGGACCTTCGAGGCCGCGACCAGGGCCTGTATCTGCTGGTAAATCATCAGCTCGGCCCAACGCATGTCCTCCGGGCCCAGCGCCAGGCCACGCTCGGCGGCCTGCAAGGCGAACTCGGGTTGGCAGGAAAAACGCCCGATCATAAAGGTGATCACGTACTTGCAACGGCAAGTGTCGACACCGTTGCGGCGCGCGCTGGCAATGCCCCGCTCTATTGCCTGGATACCGGCCTGGAACTGCGAAACGGTGAAGCAGAACGTGATGTTGATCGAAACGCCTTGGGCCACCAGGTGCTCAATCGTCGCGAAACCCTCCAGGCTGCCCGGCACTTTCACCATCACATTTGCCGCCAGGCGATGCAGTTCCACGCCTCGCGCGGTCATGCGCTCGCTGCACCGCACATCCGACGGGTCGACCTGGGCGCAGATCCAGCCGTCGGCCTGAGCCGATTGGACCCACAGCGGCTTGAGCGTCGAGGCGCCTTCTGCAATCACTTCGTTGTAGAGTTGCTTGCGCAATTCCCCGGGAGACAGGCTCGCCAGATTAAAACGCGACGACCAGTACTCTTTCTTATCGAGGATCGCCGCCGTCACCAGCCGGGGGTTGGTGGTCACACTGCTGAAGCCCCAGGGCAGGGAGAAATCCTGCGGCATCAACTGTTCGATATGGGCGGCGGCTGCCGGGTACTTATCCAACAAATGTTTTTTATACGGCGCGTACACCACGGGCGACGAATCCCACCACACTTCCGAACCGGCATCATTGCGTTTAAGTCGCTCTATATAACCCAGTGTGCCCACAACACTTGCTCCTTGAGTAACTTTATCAATAAGGGTCGGTAACTCACGCATATCGGCAAAAGGTAACGCGCCGGCTTCGGCCAATATTCGATGTCGAGACACCGGACCAAAACCCAAAACTTTTATAGTGGCTGCAACAGCGGCTTGAATCCCGGTGACACTGTCTTCAATCACCAGCGCATCACAGGGCTCAACGTTGTAAGTTTCACACGCCGTTAAAAACACCAGAGGATCGGGCTTCCAACGCCCCAACTCATAACAACTGAATATTCGCCCCTCGAAATAGGGCAACAACCCCACCAGGCGCAGACACTGCTCGATCTTATTGCGTGGCGCACTCGAGGCTACGCAATAGGGAATTTCCAGCACTTCCAATACGTCAAGTATTCCATCCGTCGCTTTCACATTAAGCGTCAATGCTTGCAGCGCTCGAATTCGGAAGTCCTGTTCAAACTCACGGGGCAAACAAGTACCCAATAACTGCTCTGCCTCGCGCAGACAATCGGCAATCTTTCTTCCGCGAAAGTGCTCAATGAAATGCGCACTATCAAGTGTCTTGCCGTCCTGCACGTGAGCATTAAGCATGCCGATCAATACAGACAGGGTGATCTCTTCGCTTTGGACGAGTACACCGTCGCAATCGAAAATAACTAACTTAGGCAACGTCGTAGCTCCCTGCTCTGGTAGTTCCCCTATAGCTGCCGATAAACACATAGGCATCTCTTATAGGTGACTCCGCATGACTTACGAACTACCAGCGGAACGGGTTGAGATGTGCTTATAAGACACGGGGCAAAAAAACCTGTCAAACGATTTTTAGCGGTTTTTTAGTATCTTATGGTTATTTTTTATTCTTCTGTTATTCCATTTTCCACCATGGTTGTAGTCGCTAATTTCACCTGGCTGAACTTCCGTTGCGCGCCGTCAGTCAGCTACTTGAACTCACGAATTTAAGGCCGGGTGGGCAATGCGTATCTCATTGGAGCAACAGGTGGCGCTGGTGACGGGCGCCAGTTCCGGTATAGGCGCCGGTGCGGCCAAGGCTCTGGCGCAAGCCGGCGCTGCGGTGGTGCTCAATTACAACAGCCAGGCCGCGCCCGCCGAGGCCTTGGCGGAGCAGATCAACGCCGAGGGTGGCCGAGCGATTGCCATCGGCGCCGACGTGTCTAAAGAAGCCGATGTAGAACGCTTGTTCGCCCAGACCCTGGATGCCTTCGGCCACTTGGACATCCTGGTGGCCAACTCCGGTATGCAGAAGGACGCCGCCGTGGTCGACATGACCCTCGACGACTGGAACGCCGTGATCGGCGTCAACCTCACGGGCCAGTTCCTCTGTGCCCGTGCGGCCGTGCGCCTCTTCAAGCGCCAGGGCATTCGTGAAGGCGTATCCCGTGCGGCCGGCAAAATCATCCACATGAGCTCGGTGCACCAGTTGATCCCATGGGCCGGGCATGTGAATTACGCGGCGTCCAAGGGCGGCGTGGACATGCTGATGCGCACCCTCGCCCAGGAAGTCAGTGAACAGCGCATTCGCATCAACGGCATTGCGCCGGGGGCGATTCGTACGGCAATCAACCGTGCCGCCACCGAAGGCGCGGCGGAACAGGCGCTGCTCAAGTTGATCCCTTATGGCCGGGTCGGCGACGTGGAAGACGTGGCCAACGCCGTGGTGTGGCTGGCTAGTGATGCCTCGGATTACGTAGTCGGCAGCACCCTGTTCATTGATGGCGGCATGAGCCTTTACCCGGAGTTTCGTGACAATGGTTGATTTGAAAAACGAACCCCAAAGCGCCATCGATGCCCACGGCATCATCGGCGACATGCGCAGCGCGGCGCTGGTGAACGATAAAGGCAGCATCGATTTCTTCTGCTGGCCGGAATTCGACAGCCCGTCGATCTTCTGCTCGCTGCTGGACACCCCCGATGCCGGTATTTTCCAGCTCACCCCGAACTTGCCCAACGCCCGCCGCGAACAGATCTACCTGCCCGACACCAATGTGCTGCAAACCCGCTGGCTCAGCGATGAAGCCGTGGTGGAAATCACTGACCTGCTGGCCATCAGCGAAGAAATCGATGACCTGCCCTTGCTGATTCGCCGCGTACGCGTGGTCAGCGGCAAGGCCACCCTTCACCTGCGCTGCGCCGTACGCCATGACTATGCACGCGCGCCCACCCACGCGAGCATCGATGACGGCACGGTGTGCTTCAACGCCGACGGCCAGCCGGGCCTGCGCCTGTCCGGCAGCCAGCCGTTGCAGATCGAAGATAACGCCGCCGTGGCCCGCTTCACCCTGGATCAGGAAGAAGGTGCCGAGTTCGTACTCGGCGGCCAGGACGATGAACGTGTCGACAGTGGCTGCACCGACCTGGCGCTGGCCCACACCTTGACGTTCTGGCGCGGCTGGATCGCGCAGTCGAACTACCGCGGGCGCTGGCGCGAAATGGTCAACCGCTCGGCCCTGGCCCTCAAACTGCTGACCTCGCGCAAACACGGCGCAATCATCGCCGCCGCCACCTTCGGCTTGCCGGAAACGCCCGCGGGCGAACGCAACTGGGATTACCGCTACACCTGGATCCGCGACGCCTCGTTTACCGTCTACGCCTTTATGCGCCTGGGCTTTGTCGAGGAGGCCAACGCCTATATGCGTTGGCTCAAGGGCCGGGTCAGCGATTGCTGTGGCCAGCCGACCAAGATCAATATCCTGTACGGCATCGACGGCCGCCAGGAGCTGCCGGAAACCGAGCTGGAGCACCTCGGCGGCCACGGCGGTGCCAAGCCGGTGCGCGTCGGCAATGGCGCGGTCGACCAAGTCCAGCTGGATATTTATGGCGAGTTGATGGACGCGGTCTACCTGGTCAACAAGTACGGCGAAGCCATCTCCCACGAGGGCTGGAAACACACGGTGGAAGTCGCCGACCAGGTCTGCGAAATCTGGAACCAGAAAGACGTGGGCATCTGGGAGATGCGCGGCGAGCAGCATCACTTCCTGCATTCGCGACTGATGTGCTGGGTGGCCCTGGACCGTGCGATCCGCCTGGCCTCCAAGCGCTCGTTGCCGGCGCCGTTTGCACGCTGGGACCAGACACGCCAGGCGATCTACGCCGACATCTGGAGCAACTTCTGGAACGAAGAGCGCGGGCATTTTGTGCAGCATACCGGCAGCACCGCGCTGGACGGTTCGATGCTGCTGATGCCGCTGGTACGCTTTGTCGCCGCCACCGACCCACGCTGGCTGAGCACGCTTGAGGCGATCCAGAAAAGCCTGGTGCGCGACGGCATGGTCTACCGCTACCGCAACGACGACAACGCGATCGACGGCCTGCCAGGCACCGAAGGCGCGTTTGCCGCCTGCTCGTTCTGGTACGTCGAATGCCTGGCCCGCGCCGGGCAAGTCGAGAAGGCCCACCTGGAATTCGAACAACTGCTGCGCTACGCCAACCCGCTGGGTCTGTACGCCGAAGAGTTCGACAGCCAGGCCCGCCACCTGGGCAATACGCCCCAGGCGTTGAGCCATCTGGCGTTGATCAGCGCGGCGACCTTCCTGGACCGCAAGCTCAGTGGGGAGAAGACTACCTGGCAGCCCTGAGATCCAGTCCATTGCCCTGGACACGTCAGCGCCCTGTCTTCAAAGGCAGGGCATCCCGTCACGTCTTTCGACTAGAGTTTCAACACCTGACAGGAGCCCATCATGACCATCGTTCCCTCCCTGCTCTACGTGCGCACCTCCATGCTCGACGTGGCTTATGAAGCCCACGGCCCCACCGACGGCGAGCCTGTGATCCTGCTGCATGGCTTCCCTTACGACCCACGCGGCTATGACGAGATCGCGCCAGCGCTGGCCGAACGCGGCTACCGGGTGCTGGTGCCGTACCTGCGCGGTTATGGCCCTACGCGGTTTATCGACGCGCAGGTGATGCGTTCCGGCCAACAGGCGGCGCTGGGCAAGGATCTGCTGGATTTCATGGATGCGCTGTCGATCCCGCGTGCCACATTGGCGGGGTATGACTGGGGTGGACGTGCTGCGTGTATCGTCGCGGCGCTGTGGCCCGAACGGGTGCGCGGGCTGGTGACCGGCGATGGCTATAACATCCAGGACATTGCCAGGTCGCTCTCGCCACGGGCGCCAGCGACGGAGCATCGGTTGTGGTACCAGTTCTACTTTCACACCCAGCGCGGTGTGGATGGGCTGACGGCCAATCGCCGCGAACTCTGTGAGTTGCTCTGGTCTTTGTGGTCGCCATCCTGGGCCGAGGGGCCGGGGCTGTATGGGCAGACCGCACCGTCGTTCGATAACCCGGATTTTGTCGAGGTGGTGATTCACTCCTATCGCCACCGTTTCATGTATGCACCTGGCGATCCGGCGCTGGAAGCCATCGAGCAGGCCCTGGCGCGGCAACCGGCGATTGCGGTGCCGAGCATTTCGCTGTGCGGTGCCGATGACGGCGTGGGCCCACCGCCGGAAGAGGATGACGATGTGGGGCATTTCAGCGCTTTTTACCGGCGCCAGGTGTTGCCCGGCGTGGGCCACAATATTCCCCAGGAAGCGCCGCAAGCCACACTCGCCGCCTTGTTTGAATTGCTCGCCTAGGCCACTGGCGAGAACCGCTCGCGGTAGGCCTGGGGCGTCACCGACAAGACTCGCATAAAGCTGCGGCGCAAGGTTTCTTCGCAGCCAAAACCACACTGCACGGCAATGCGCTTGATCGACGCCGTGCTGTCGGCCAATTGCCGGCGCGCGGTTTCAACGCGGATCAGTTCGACGGCGCGCGCGGGCGTCTGCCCGGTTTCGGCGCGGTAGTGGCGCACGAAACTGCGCTCGCTCATACCGGCCTGGGCGGCCAGGGTCGGGATATTCAGGTCGAGGCTCAGATGCTCGGCCATCCACGCATGCAGTTCGGTGAAACGGCTGCCGCCCTTTTGCAGGGACAGGGTCACGCTGAATTGCGACTGGCCGCCAGGGCGTTTCAGGAACACCACCAGGTGCCGCGCCACTTCCAGGGCCACCGCGCGACCCAGGTCTTGTTCGACCAGCGCCAGGCACAGGTCGATACCGGCGGTCACGCCAGCAGAGGTCCACACGGCACCTTGTTGGATAAAGATCGGGTTGGACTCCACGGTCAACGCAGGAAACTTGCGCGCCAGTTCTTCGCAACGGGTCCAGTGGGTCGCGACACGGCAACCATCGAGCAAGCCACTGGCCGCCAGCAAAAACGCGCCTGTGCACACCGAGGCCATGCGTCGGGTATGCCGGGCTTTTTCGCGCACCCAGTCCACCAGCGCCGGGCCTTCGGCGGCGCCGTACACGCCCCAGCCACCTGCGATCACCAACGTGTCGCAGGGTTGGTCGACCGCGGGCAGCGGCTCGGCCACCAGCGCCAGGCCGGCGGAGGTCATCACCGGTCCGGCCTGGTCGGCGATCACCGTGACGGCGTAAGGCACCGGCAAGCCGCGCTGGCGTGCCAGGTCATTGGCCGATGCAAACACCTGCAACGGCCCGGTGACGTCGAGCACCTGGGCATTATCGAAAGCGAGTACGTGGACAATTCTGGGCATATTGGCGTGATTCGTGGGCTCAATGGCGTATTCGCCAAAGCCTAGGCCTCTAGAGTGAAGCCGTCTACCCCTTGATCGGAGCTTCATTCATGACTTTGCAGATCGGCTTTCTGTTGTTCCCCGGCATTCAGCAACTGGACCTGACTGGCCCCTATGACGTATTGGGGTCGCTGCCGGATGTGAAGCTGCACCTGGTCTGGAAGGACCTGGCGCCGGTCACCTCCAGCACGGGCCTGGTGTTCACCCCGACCATGACCTATGCCGACTGCCCGAATCTGGATGTGATCTGCGTGCCCGGCGGTTCCGGCGTGGGCGCCTTGATGGAAGACCCGCAGACCCTGGACTTCCTCAAGGCCCAGGCGCAGACCGCGCGCTACGTGACGTCGGTGTGCACCGGCTCGCTGGTGCTCGGCGCGGCGGGGTTGCTGCGCGGTCGCAAGGCGACGACGCACTGGGCCTACCACGACATGCTCGCCCCGCTCGGCGCCATCCCGGTACAGGAGCGAGTGGTGCGTGACGGCAACCTGTTTACCGGTGGCGGCATTACCGCAGGTATCGACTTTGCGCTGGTGCTGGCGGCGGAGTTATACAGCGAAGCGGCGGCGCAACTGGTGCAGTTGCAGATTGAATACGCGCCGGCGCCGCCGTTCGATTCGGGTAGCCCGGATACAGCGCCTACGCATGTGCTGGAAGAAGCCCAAAAGCGCACCGCCGAGTCGCGCAAGACGCGGGGTGAGATAGTGGCGCGCGCGGCTGCACGACTGGGCTGACCCTATACCTGTGGCGAGCGAGCCTGCTCGCCACATAAAGCTCATCCCATTGAGGGATCACGCCGGGCGAGACATCACCGCCAAGCGCACCGCCAGCGCGGTCAGCACCGTCGCCAAGCCCCATTTCTGTAGCCAGGCGCCTTTTGAGCGACTGGCGAAGAAGCGGCTCAGCGCACCACCAAAAATCCCCAGGAGTGCGTGAAACACCCCCGCGATCAGGGTAAGCACGCCCCCCAACAGCATCAACTGCACGGCGATGGAGCCCGCTTCCGGCCGTACGAACTGCGGCAAAAACACCACAAAAAACAGCAACGCCTTGGGGTTGAGCAGGCTGTTAAGCATCGCCTGCACAAACACCCGGCCAAGGGGCATGCGGTGCAGGTGTGCAGTGTCCAGCCCAGGTTTTTTCTGCACTGTTTTGAACACCAGCCACAGCAGGTAAACCACACCCGCATAGCGGATCACGTCAAAGGATGGCGGCCAACTGGCGACCAATGCCGTCACCCCGGTAGCGGTCAATGCGGTGAGCAGCACGTCG
The DNA here is from genome assembly GCF_007858185.1 of Pseudomonas grimontii. Lineage (GTDB taxonomy): Bacteria > Pseudomonadota > Gammaproteobacteria > Pseudomonadales > Pseudomonadaceae > Aquipseudomonas > Aquipseudomonas grimontii. The sequence continues at coordinate 28,331 of NZ_VFES01000028.1, read as the reverse complement.
GCCACACCGATACCCAAGGCCGAGGCCACGCCCCCGCGCCAGCCATGGGTGACGCCATGGCTGATCACAAAGGCCATGTTCGGCCCCGGGGATAACAGCAGCAACAGCACCGCACCTGAAAAAATCGCCAGGGTCGCAAGATCGATCATGTTCGCGCCTTCCACCGGGAAAAGCCTGGAGATTAGTGCCTGCGCCTGGGGTGAACAAAAAATTGTGCTGGATACATTGCTCCCCGGTAATTGCGAATGGCTACGATCAGCGTCTAGAATGCGAAACATTATCAATTAAGACTGCTGCGCCAGGATGCCCATGTCGAGCGACCACCCACTGGACCATGCCGCCATCGGCCAGCTTTACCACGCCCATCACTCCTGGCTGCGCGGCTGGTTGAGCCGACGCACCGGTTGCCGTGAACATGCCGCCGACCTGGCGCAGGAAACCTTTGTGCGCCTGCTCAACGCACGCAAACAGCAGGCCGTGCAGCAGCCACGCGCGTACCTGAGCAGCATCGCCCGCAGCTTGATGATCGACCAATACCGGCGCCGCGAACTGGAGCGCGCCTACCTCGAAAGCCTTGCGCATTTCCCCCAAGCCGAAGTGCCGTCGGAAGAAACCCGACTGCTGATTCTGGACAGCCTGGAACGCATCGACCGTCTGCTCGACCAGCTCAAGCCGCGAGTGCGAGAAGCCTTTCTGCTGGCGCAACTGGACGGCCTGACCTGTGCGCAAATCGCCCAGCGCCTGGGCGTGTCCAAAGCCACGGTGGAGCGCGACCTGTCCAAGGCGCTCCACGCCTGCTATCGGTTGCGCTATGCCGACCTCTGACCCGCGCCTGATAGACCAGGCCATCCAGTGGATGATCACGCTGCGCTTCAATGTGGCCGACGACGCCAGCACCGCTGCGTTCGAGCGCTGGTTGCACACCAGCGCCGAACACCAGCAGGTCTGGAAGCGGGTGGCGACGATGAATGATGATTTCAACCAGTTGCCCGCGCAGGTTGGCCGCCACGCCCTGCGCGGGGCGCGGCAACGTATCAGCCGTCGCGAAGGGTTGAAATTGCTCGGCCTGGTGGCCGGTACGGCCGGCCTGACCTGGCTCGGCCGCGACTACACCCCGCTGCCCGCCTTGATGGCCGACTACCGCACTGCCACCGGCGAACGGCGTTGGGTGGCGTTGAACGATGGCAGCCGGATCCAACTTAACAGCGCCAGCGCATTCGATACGGCATTCAATCAGGAGCGGCGCCTGGTGCAGTTGCGCCAGGGTGAAATACTGGTCAATACCGGTGCCGACAACCGGCCCTTCTGGGTACAGACCCGCGACGGTTACCTGCGCGCGCTCGGCACGCGCTTGCTGGTGCGCGAAGACGCCCAAGGCACAATGCTCGCTGTGCAACAAGGCACGGTGGCGGTGTTTGCCGACAACCACGCCGCCAGCGCGCGCCAAGTGATTCACCCGGGCGAACAGGTGCTGTTCGACCGCAGTGGCATTCATTCCCCCGTCGCCAATGGCCTCGACCCTTGGGCCTGGAGCGACGGCGTGATCAGCGCCCACAACATGCGCCTTGACGCTTTCCTCACCGAGCTGGGCCGCTACCGCAACGGCCTGTTGCGCTGCAGCGAAGCAGTGGCCGGGTTGCGGGTGTCAGGCACTTATCAGTTGGACGACACCGATCAAGTGCTGGGCCTGGTCGCGCAATCACTCAAGCTCGACGTCACTTACCGCAGCCGCTATTGGGTGACCGTTTCACCGCGCGTGTGATTTCTCAAAAATAAATGAGGTGAATTCTCATTGCCGCTCGACCTGTAAGGAAAGGCCGATCAACAGGCCGGTTCTGTCCACTTCCTTCAGGAGCATCCCGCGGTCATGCAAGCGTTCCCCTCCCAACGTTCACCCCTCAAGCACGCGGTGCACGCAGCCTTGCTCGGCGCCTGCCTGAACTGCGCAGCCGCGCCGCTGTTCGCACGGGCCGAAACGCCGGCCAGCGACACCCAGGCCCGCGACTGGAACATCGCCGCCAGCACCCTGGCCACGGCACTGGACCAGTTCGCCCGCCAGGCCGGCATCAGCCTGTCGTACGACGCCACCAGCGTCGCCGGCAAGACCAGTCCGGGCCTGAGTGGTCGCCTGGACCGCGAGCAGGCGCTCGGCCAGTTGCTGCGTGGCCAGGGCCTGCAAGCCCAGCGCCAGGGCGACAGCACCTGGCTGCTGTTGCCGCAAGTGGCCGACAGCGGCGCGCTGAACCTGGGCGCCACCACGGTCACCGGTGAGCGGTTGGGCGCCACCACCGATGGCACCGGTTCCTACACCACGGGTGCGGTGACCATCGGCAAAGGCGAACACAGCCTGCGGGAAACGCCGCAATCGGTAAGCGTATTAACCCGCCAATTGATGGATGACCAAAACCTCACCACCATCGATGACGTAATGGAACGCACCCCCGGGATCACCACCTACGAATCGCCCATGGGCGGCAAGTATTTCTATTCCCGTGGCTTCAAGATGCTCGGCCAGTACCAGTACGACGGCGTGCCCCTGGACATGGGCAAGGACTACGTCCAGGCCGACAGCTTCAGCGCAAACATGGCGATCTACGACCGCGTGGAAGTGCTCAAGGGAGCCGCCGGCATGCTCAAGGGCGCCGGCACTGCCAGCGGTGCGGTGAACTTCGTGCGCAAGCGGCCCCAGGCCAAGCCCACCACCAGCCTGTCGCTGTCCGCCGGCACCTGGGACAACTACCGCGCCGACGTCGACACCGGCGGCCCGCTGAATGACAGCGGTACGGTGCGCGGCCGCGCGGCGATCAGCCAACAGAATCGCGGTTCCTACATGGACATTTCCAAGCGCCAGGACCAGGCGTTCTACGGTGCCCTGGATGTCGATCTCAGCGCCGACACCACCCTGGGTTTCGGCGCCAGCTATGAAGACGTCGACGCCAGCCCATGCTGGGGCGGCCTGCCGCGCTACGCCGACGGCAAAAGCGCCAACCTCAGCCGCTCCACCTGCCTGGGTCAGTCCTGGAACGACTGGCAAAGCCGGCGCACGACCTTCTTCGCCGACCTCACCCACCACTTCAACGATGACTGGAAACTCAAGGTCGCAGCGGTGCACAGCCGCAACCTGCAAGACACCAAATACGCCGCCAGCGAAGGCACCATCGCCTACGACAACCCAACGCCTACGGCCAACTCCTACGCGGCATTGATGGACTACGACCACAAGGACTTCGGCCTCGATGCCTATGTAGACGGCAAGTTCGAAGCCTTCGGCCTGGAACACGAACTGATCCTCGGTGCGAGTGGCAGCCGTGGTACCCAGGACGATGTGTACGCGATCCAGAACCTGCCCAAACGCCAGGGCATCTACCAACCCGACCACCACTTCCCGGAACCGGCCAACAGCACCTTCTGGCCAAATATGTATCGCGGCGGCACGGTCAAAGAAACCGCCACCCAGTATGGCGCCTACACCACCCTGCGCCTGCGCCTGGCCGAGCCGTTGATGTTTATCGTGGGCAGCCGCGTAAGCTGGTACGAGAACCGTCGCCAGTCCAACAACCTGGCGTGGGGCGAATGGGCCTTGCAGGACGCTCGCACCCGGGAAACCGGTGAAGTGACACCGTTTGCCGCGCTGATCTACGACCTCAACGAGCACCTGTCGGTGTACGCCAGCTACGCGGATATTTTCCAGCCGCAAAGCTCCTACGCCACCGTCGACGGCGCCGCGCTCAAGCCCAAGATCGGCGACAACTACGAGCTGGGTATCAAGGGCGAATGGTTCGACGGGCGTCTCAACAGTTCCCTGGCTCTGTTCCGCGCCATCGAGAAAAACGCGGCCGAATCCGACTACATCGCACAGTGCCCGACCTCCGCCGACGGCTATTGCTACACCGACACCGGCAAGGTGCGCGCCCAGGGCGTGGAGGTGGAAATCAGCGGTGAAGTCCTCGAGCGCCTGCAACTGTTCGGCGGCTACACGTACACCCAGACCGAGTCACTGAAGAACATCGACAGCGCCGTGGAGGGCGGCACGTCCAACACCTACGTACCTCGACACATGCTGCGCATGTGGGGCGACTACCCACTCGACGGCGCACTGTCGAAATGGAGCGTGGGCGCCGGGGTCAATGCCCAGAGCAGCAATTATCGCGTGCAGACCATCAAGCTCGAACAGGCCGGTTACGCGACGTGGAATGCACGCCTGGCCTACCGCGTGGATGACACCTGGACCGTGGCGCTCAATGGCAACAACCTGTTTGACAAAACCTACTACAACACTGTCGGCACAGCCTCCTGGGGCAACTTTTATGGCGAGCCGCGTAATTTTACGGTGAGTTTGAAAGGCAACTTCTAATCCCGCGAAAGTCCCGCTGGCAGGGCACTTAGTGCGCCCTGCCAGCCTCTCCTTGTCCCCCTTTCCTACTGCCTTCCGAAAAGGTTTTTCCATTAAACAGGAAAAATCCCACATTTATTTCTACACTCAAAAACACACCCCCTTCACCGAATGCCTCGACAAGGAATGTCAATAAAATGCCGATAATATCACTGATAAACCTGTCTGGAATGCCTTCTCCGCAGCACTGTCAATTAATTGACTAACACATAAAGGGAACACGCCTTTAGTCGCCACCCCCGCAAGACCATTCAAATGAATAGCCAATTCTGGATTATGCATTTGGATTGATAGTTGCGTATTACCCAGAGTTTCCGCAGTTCGAAGTGCCCTTTAAAGCCGCCGCTGCTTTATTGAACCACTCACCGTACAACTGCCTCTGGAGTGCAATGAGGGATGTCTTATGCGAGAAAAGTCGTCCGTCGACAGCCTGTTTTTAACGCGCGCCGGTTTTGTTGAATTCTTTGTTGTTTTCGTCAAGTTCATACATGGCCTGAGTGCCATTTTACCCCCACTGGTCCTGGTGATGTTCATCGACCCGATGGCCCCTGAGCTGCGCGGTCATTTCCTCGGCCTGCTGGTATTTTTCGCGGTGCTGACGATCATTCTGTTCCAGGCCCTGGGCATCTATTCCGAAGAACTGTTCAGCAACCGGTTGCGCCTGAAAACCAAGATCAAGGCCTGGTCGGCGGCGTTTTGCATCCTGTTGTTCATGTACCAGATCCTGCAGTTTTTCCCGCAATTGACTCCGCGCAACCTGGTGGCGTGGTACGTCGCCAGCCTGGGCTTGTTCTGCCTTGAGCGCCTGCTGATGCTGCGCCTGTACCGCAAGTTGATGCGCGCCGGCAAATACCTGCAACGCACGGTGATCCTGGGCTTTACCGACACCGCGATGCACGTCGCCGATCACCTGCAACGCAACGGTGACATCCGCTCCGGCCTGATCGGCTTCATCGACGATCGCACCGAGCGGATCCCCAAGGAATTGAGCAACCTGCCCTTGCTGGGCAACACCCGCGACCTGGAAAAACTCATCCGCGCCGAGCAGGTCAACCAAGTGATGATCTGCCTGCCCTGGGCCGCCGAGCAGCGCATCCACGGGCTGGTCAATCGCCTGCGGCAAATGTCGGTGAGCGTGATGCTGGTGCCCGACATGGCCGCCCTGCGCTACGGCCATAGCCGCATCACCGACGTGGGCGGCATCCTGATGTTCAACACCTCGCAATTGCCGTTGCGTGGCTGGTCGCCGGTAATCAAGCGCCTGGAGGATTTGCTGCTGGCCAGCCTGGCGCTGGTGGCACTGGCCCCGGTGATGGTCGCGACGGCGCTTGCGATCAAGCTCGACTCCAAAGGGCCGATACTGTTTCGCCAGAACCGCTTTGGCTACAACGACAACGAAATCCGCGTGTTCAAGTTCCGCTCGATGTACACCGACCAGAGCGACTTCACGGCCGAGCGCCAGACCACTCGCGCAGATCCGCGCATCACCCGGGTGGGGCGCATCATCCGCAAGACCAGCATCGACGAGCTGCCACAGTTGCTCAACGTGCTGCTGGGCAACATGTCCATGGTCGGCCCGCGCCCCCATGCCACGGCGACCAAAGCCGCCGGTATCCCCTTCGAAGTGGCGGTGAGCGAGTACAGTTCGCGCCACCGCGTGAAGCCGGGGATTACCGGCTGGGCGCAGATCAACGGTTACCGGGGTGAGACCGACACCCTGTTCAAGATCCAGAAACGTGTCGAGTACGACCTGGAGTACATCTCCAAGTGGTCGGTGTGGTTTGACCTGTACATCGTTTTCATGACGGTCCCGGCCGTCCTTTCCACCAAGGAAGTCTATTGATGAATACCCTCAACGGATTAATTCCCTGCATTGTTTCCGGTGGTTCGGGCACCCGACTGTGGCCGGTGTCCCGGCAGAACATGCCCAAGCCCTTCATGCGCATGCGCGATGGCCAGAGCCTGCTGCAAAAAACCTTCCTGCGCGCCGCCAAACTGCCCGGCGTGGAAAGCGTGCTCACGGTGACCAACCGCGATCTGTTGTTTCGTACCCTCGACGACTACCGCGGGGTGAACAAATCCCGCCTGCCCCTGGACCTGCTGCTGGAACCGTTCGGGCGCAACACGGCGGCTGCCATCGCCGTGGCGGCCCTGCATGTGCAGGAGCATTTCGGCGGCGACGCGCAGTTGCTGGTGATGCCCGCCGACCATCTGATCCTCAATGAAGTCGCGTTCGCCGAGGCCGTGACCCAGGCCCGCGACTTGGCCGAAGCCGGCTACCTGGTGACGTTCGGCATCCAGCCCGACCACCCGGAAACCGGTTTTGGCTATATCGAACAAGGCGAGCCGCTGAGCCATGGCTACCGGGTCAAACGCTTCGTCGAGAAACCCGACCTGGTCACCGCCCAGGCCTACCTGGACGGCGGCAAACACCTGTGGAACGCCGGCATGTTCTGCTTCAAGGCCAGCACCCTGGTGGACGAACTGGCCGCCCATGCACCCGACGTGCTGGAAGCCGCGCGCGCTGCGCTGGAACACAGCCAGAGCCTGCAAAACACAACGTCGCGCCAACGTGAACTGGATGCGGATGCGTTCGGCAGCGCGCCGGATATTTCCATCGACGTGGCGCTGATGGAAAAGTCCAGGCAAGTGGCCGTGGTGCCTTGCGACATTGGCTGGAGCGACATCGGTTCCTGGGAAGCGCTGCGCCAGCTCACCCCCAGCGACGCCCATGGTAACCAGGTCAATGGCGAAGCGATTTTGCATGACGTGCACAACTGCTACATCGACTCACCCAAGCGCGTGCTGGGCGCCGTGGGGGTGCGCGACCTGATCATCGTCGACACCCCCGACGCGCTGCTGATCGCCGACGCCCACCGCAGCCAGGATGTGCGCTACATCGTCGCCGAGCTCAAGCGCCAGAACCATCCGGCGTACAGCCTGCACCGCACCGTCACGCGGCCGTGGGGCACCTACACCGTGCTGGAGGAAAGCACCCGCTTCAAGATCAAGCGCATCGTGGTCAAGCCCCTGGCCTCGCTGTCGTTGCAGATGCACCACCACCGCAGCGAACACTGGGTGGTGGTCAGCGGCGCGGCACAGATCACCAATGGCGACCGCGAGTTCCTGATCAACGCCAACGAGTCCACCTACATTCCGGCCGGGCACAAACACCGGCTGACCAACCCCGGCATCATCGACCTGGTGATGATCGAAGTGCAGAGCGGCGAGTACCTGGGCGAAGACGACATCGTGCGCTTCGACGACATCTACGGCCGCGCGCCTGCCGAGGTGAAAAAATGACATGCGCACTTCACTGATCATCCCCACCCGTAACGCCTCCAGCCACCTGGCACGCCTGCTGCCGGCACTGAAGATGCAAACCCTGCAACCTGACGAGATGCTGGTGGTGGACAGCGCCTCCAGCGATGACACCGTGGCGCGCTTTCGCGCGTTCGGTGCGCGGGTCGAGGTGATCGATGCCCATGACTTCAACCACGGCGGCACTCGGCGCTGGGCCAGCGAACAGGTGGGCGGCGACGCGCTGATCGTGATGACCCAGGACGCCATCCCGGCAACCCCCGAGACCTTTGCCAACCTGCTCGCTGAATTGCAGCAGGACCCACTCAACGGCGTCGCCTACGGACGGCAATTGCCCCACCCCGACGCGGGTGTGCTGGGTGCGCAATCGCGGTACTTCAACTACCCGGAACACAGCCGCAGCAAAAGCCTGGCCGATGCACCGGAGCTTGGGATCAAGACCTGCTTCAGCTCCGACTCGTTTTCCGTGTACCGGCGCAGCGTGTTGCAAGCAGTGGGTGGTTTCCCTGCCGACGTGATCGGCAGCGAAGACGCCTTTGTGGCCGCACGCATGCTGCTCGAGGGCTACAAGGTGCGCTACGCCGCCACCGCGCGGGTACACCACTCCCACGATTACAAACTCATGGACGAGTTTCACCGCTACTTCGACATTGGCGTGTTCTACGGCCGCGAGCCGTGGATCAAGCAGGCCTTTGGCGACGCGGGGGGCGAAGGCAAACGCTATGTGCTGGCCGAACTCACGGCCCTGCGCAAAGCCGGCGCCTTGCACCGCGTGCCCGAAGTGCTGGTGCGCAGTGCGTTCAAATGGCTCGGCTACCGCCTGGGCCATCTTGAGCGCCGCCTGCCCCTGGCCCTCAAGCGGCGCATCAGCATGTTTCCCGGTTATTGGAGGTGAGCAGCATGACCCACAGGAAGCCCCCCTTGATGCAGCGAAGCGTGCTCGTCCTGGCCATGCTGGCCCTGGCCGCCTGCAATACCCCGGCGCGCATCGAGCCGCCGGACAGCAACACCGTCGAGGACGGCAAGCGCGCCCTCGACCAATTGGCCCAGCTGCCTCCTGCTGTGGAACGCATCCGTATCGGCGACCAGTTGCGCATCGTCCGCGATGCCGGCGAGATGCCGACACTGTCGGCGTTCAACGTCAGCACGATCTACGAGCTGACGCTGTACACGGTGCAGACCGACGGCAAGATCAACTACCCGTTCCTGGGACCGATCCCGGTTGCCGGGCGCCAGCCATCGGAGCTGGCCACCCAGTTGACCCACGCGCTCGCGGCGACCTACCGCGAACCCCGGGTGACGGTGAACATCAACCAGGCGCCGGGCAACTCGGTGATCGTCGGCGGCGCGGTGAATAACCCGACGGCGGTGCAGATTGCCACGGCCAACACCCTGGAACAGGCGATTCTCGGCGCCGGAGGGGTCAGCCCGGCGGGCAATGCAAGCATGGTCGCGCTGCTGCGCGAAGATGCCCAGGGCGCCTATCGTGCCTACTTCCTCGACTTCAGCCAGCTCCTCAAGACCGGCGCCAACGGACGCAAACCGGTGCACCTGCAACGCGGCGATGTGGTGTTCGTGCCCAAATCCAACGTGGGCGAGCGCATCCAGGGCGTGGATACCTACATGAACCAACTGATCCCGTTCACCAAGTCCGTCGGGGTCGGCTACAACTACACGCGCACCAGCGGCGGCAGTAACTAAAGGAGCGACATCCCATGATCGAGATCCGTTCTTTTCGTGATCTGCTACGCCTGTTTTTTATCTTCCAGCACGAATTCAAACTGGCCGCTATTGCTGCGCTGGTGATCATGCTGCTGGGGGCCTTTTTGCTGCCTGCCAAGTACGAATCTACCGCGCGCCTGCTGGTCAAGCCGGGGCGTGATTCGACGCTGCCCATCGAGATCGGCAACCGCCAGGCGCTGGTGATGCCCAGTACCCAGCGCGACCCGATTGTCGATGAAGAGCGCCTGCTGACCGGGCGCCCGATTGTACGCGCGGTGGCGGAGCACTACCTGGAAGTGATCAACAACGCACCGCCGCCGGAAGGCTTCTGGAAGCGCACCAAGGTTTATGTGAAGAGTGGCGTCGGCGCGGTGTTCGAAGGCATTCGCGCGGTGCTGGAAACCCTCGGCGTGATTGAAAAAACCACGCCGGTCGAACGCCTGGCAGCGGGCCTGGAGAAGAGCTTCGAGGTGAGCCACGCCGCCGGCTCCACGGTGATGGACATCAGCTTCACGTGGGGCGACCCGAAGATTGCCCAGGCGGTGGTCAAGGACTGGGTTGAAACCTATATCAACGAACGGACTCAAGCCCTGGGCCGCAAAAGCCTGTATGCCTTCTATGAAGGGCAGGTATCGAACAGCGCTACTGAAATCAAGAGTTATAAAGAGCAGATCCTCACGCACCTGAACCAGATCGGCGCGGCGAGCATCACTGATCGCCTGGAAGACTTGTCCGAGCGCATCAACGTGCTGCGTGGCGAAACGTTCAATACCACGCGCCTGATCGCTTCCTCCGACAGTGCCATCCAGAGCACCCGCACCCAGCTCAAGAGCCAGCCCAAGGAAGTGACCACAGTGCGCCAGATCGCACTGAACCCGCAGCAGCAGGATCTGCGTCGCCTGCTGAACCAGAAGCTGCTGGAAAAGGCCGACATGATGCGCACCTACACGGACAACGCGCCGCCAGTCAAAGCCCTGGACGCATCGATCCGCGCGATGCAGGCCCAGGTCGCCAATGAAAGCAACACCGTGCAAAGCTCGGAAAACCGTGCCCCCAACACCCTCGAAATCCACTTGCAGCGGGTGCTGCTGGATGAGTCGAGCAACAACCTGGCGCTACGTACCCAACTGACTCAACAGCAAAAACAACTGGCCAACCTTGAAGCCCAGCGCAAGCAGGCCCTGGAGATTGAACCGGAGCTGACCCGCCTTGCCCGCGAGTTGAGCGCCACCGAACGCAACTACGCGCTGTACGTGGACAACCTGGAAAAATCGCGCATCGACCGTGAACTGGATAACAGCCAGATCAGCAACATCGCGGTGATCGAAGAAGCCACCCTGAACCCCGGCCGCATCTTCCCGAAAACCCTGGTGATGCTGGTGCTGGCGCTCCCGTTTGCGCTCGTTGTCGGCCTGCTGGTGATCTACTTGTGCTACCTGCTCGACCAGCGCATCCACGACGGCGGCCTGGCAGAACGCAAGTTCGGCTTGCCGCTGTGGACCACCCTGCCGGAGCTGGACACCAGCACCGCCCAGGGCACCAACGCATTCAACGCGAGCATCTACCGCCTGTACGGTTTGCTGCAGTTGGACCGTATCGCCGAACAGGGCCTGATCCTTGGCCTGACCTCGGCGCGCCATGGTGAGGGCGTGACCTTCGTGGTGGAACAACTGCGCCAGTTGCTGCAGGAAAACGGCATCACGGTGCGCGTCGGCGGGGTCGCACCCGCAGCGCCGGGCGAAGTGGTGCTGCTGGACGCCTCGGCGCTGCTGGATAACCGCGATGCGTTTATCAACCTGCGTCGTGCCGATCTGATCGCCCTGGTGGTGGAAGCCCGCAAAAGCACGGTGCCGGTGGTTGAACACGCGCTGTCGATCCTCAACACGGCGTTCGGCAAAGTGGATGGCATCATCATCAACCGACGCAAGTTCGAGGTGCCGGCCAAGGTGCTTAAAACCATCGCCAAGTACCGGGGGGCGTTTTGATGCGTATCGCCTTGCTCGCCCCTTTGCCGCCGGAGAAAAACGGCATCGCCGACTACGCGAACCATTTCCGCACGGCCCTGGAACAACTCGGCGTGACGGTGCTGACGCCGTTGGCCGGTGTGGCAGGCAATAACCAGGCGATCAAACAGGCCATCGGCGGGTTCGACTGGCACAGCGTAGACCTCGTCCACGCCGAGCTGGGCGGCGGACGGCTGGGGGAATTCCTGACCCTGCGCGAGTTGCGCAGGGCCTACCCGGCACTGCCCTTGACCGCCACGGTGCATGATCCGGAACGCATCGTCTGGCGCCGCGAGCGGTTGCCATTCCCGCTGAACCTGCTGGAGCGCTTGCCCAGCCCAATGCCACAGGCGGCGGTGGTGCTGGCCGATCCGCTGACCTTGCGTGAAGAGCGCCAGGTCGCCGCCGGTGTGACGCGCTTGATCACCCTCACCCGCCTGGGCGCCGAGTGCCTGGGCCAACGCATGCAACTGCCGGCGGGTAAAGTGGCGGTGATCCACCATGCCAACCTGGCGATTCCGTCGGCGCCGTTACCGCCCCTGGATACGCTGCACCTGCTGTACTTCGGTTTTATCTACCGGGGCAAAGGCATCGAAGACCTGTTGCAGGCCCTGGCCGCTGTTTTCAAGCAAGCCCCCCAATTGCGTGGGCGTGTGCGCCTGACGCTGGCCGGTGGCACCGCCGCCGAAATGGCGTTCGGCGCAGGCGGTAATTACCTGGAACAGTTGAACAAGCAAATCGCCGAGCTCGGGCTGACGGATGCCATCGACTGGCGGCTGAACCTGCCGGCTGAAGAGATTGCCCAGACCATCCAGGCCCACCATGTGATGGTGCTGCCCTATCGCGAATCGAAAAAACTCGGCCTGCTCGGGCGCCAGCGCGGCACCAGTGGCGCGCTGTCCTGGGCCGCCGCGTGCGGGCGCGGCGCGATCACGTCCGACGCTCGCGCGTTTGCCGAGGAAGTCGCCAGCGGCAATGGCGCCATCTACCCCGAAGGCGATGTTGACGCGCTCAGCGCGCAACTGCTGCGCCTGGCACGCACGCCGCTGCTGGCCAGGGACTGGGCCGAACGTGCCGGCGAAATCGGCCGCGAGCGCTTGTGGCCGTTGACCGCGCAGACGTTCAAGGCGCTGTTTGAACACGTCATCGAGGACAGCCGCCATGCCACGTAAACGCACCTACGTCGCTGCCCTGGTGGTGGTCGCCGCCCTGGGCCTGAGCGCGTTTTTGTGGGGGCGCCAGGCCGATGCCGAAAGCCATGTGCTCAAGGGCAACAAAACCCTGGCGTGGAAGGATTTCCTCGGGGTGAACGCGCAGTTCCTGTGGTTCGCCCCAGAGCGCTATCAAAAGCAGATCGACCGTCTCAAGGCGCTGGGCCTGGAGTGGGTACGCCTGGATTTGCATTGGGACCAACTGGAGCCGGTCGAAGGGCAGTACCAGGTGGCGACGCTGGATCAGTTGGTGGGCAAACTGCAGGACAACCAGCTCAAGTCGGTGTTCTACCTGGTGGGGTCGGCCCCGTTCGCCACCACGGCGCCGGTGGGTGCGCCCTATCAGGACCAGTACCCGCCGAAAGACCCGAACGTGTTCGCCAACCGCATGGCGCTGTTGGCCCAGCGCTACCCCAGTGTCGACGCCTGGCAGGTGTGGAACGAACCGAACCTGCTGGGCTTCTGGCGCCCGGTGGCCGACCCGGCCGGCTACGCCGCGTTGCTGACTGCCAGCGCCGCCGCGTTGCGCGCCATGAGCCCGAGCAAACCGGTGGTGGCCGCCGGCATGGCGTTCTTCAGCGAAATGCCCAACGGCCAGAGCATGTTCGATGCCCTCGGCGCCCTGGGCGTGGCCAGCCTGAATACCTTCGTCTCGTACCACCCCTATACCCAATTGCCCGAAGGCAACGACCCGGCCAACCTGGACTTTATCGCCAGGGCCACCGCGCTCAACCAGGCCCTGCGCAACGGCGGCGTGCAGACCCTGTGGAGCACCGAATGGGGCTGGTCGACCTACACCGGTCCCAAAGACGCCCAGGACATCATCACCCCACAGGCCCAGGCCGATTACGTGGTGCGCCGCCTGGCGCTGATGAGTGCACTGGATTACGACAGGGTCTTCCTGTTCACCCTCAGCGACCTGGACCAGCGCGCCAGTGTGCGGGACCAGTCTTACGGCTTGCTCGACATCGACGCCAATCCCAAGCCGGTCTACACCGCGCTGAAAAATTTCCTCGAGGTCAGCGGTCCGACGCTCATTCCCGGCGACCCGCCCAGCGCCGACCAATTGCCCGACGGCCTGTTCAGCATCGGCTGGACCCGCGCCGACGGGCGCAAGCTATGGTTCTTCTGGTCGGCCGAGGGCGGCAACGCACACTTGCCCAACCTGGCCAGCGCCACGCTGTATGACCCGCTGCGCGGTACGCAAACCCCGGTAACCGGTACCGACGGCCTGACCGTGCCGGTCAAAACGAACTTGCAAATCCTGTTATGGGACTGAGGCCCGCCATGCGCATTTTATGGATCCTGCCCTACTCGCCCTGGCCCGCCACCAGCGGCGGCAAGACGCGCCAGTTCCACCTGCTGCGCAGCCTGGCCGCGCGCGGGCATCGGATCACCCTGCTGCTGCATGACAAGCACCCGGTATCCCTCGCCGACCGCCAGGTGCTGGAGGCGTTTGTCGAACAGTTGATCATCCTGCCGCGCCGCCCCTTGCGCAGCCTCAAGACCCTGGTGGCAGGGCTGTTTGCCCCCTACCCGCTGCTGGCCAGTGTGAATGGCCTGTCGGCTGGATTGCAGGACACCTTCACGGGGTTGTTGGGTGAACATTGGGACGTGGTGCAGATCGAGCACAGCTACAGTTTCCAGCCTTACGAAGATGCGCTGGCGCGTAAATCCCAGCCATTTGTGCTGACCGAACACAATGTGGAGTCGGCCCTGGGCGCGGCCACCTACGACCGTTTGCCGCGTTGGTCGCTGCCGTTCATTCGCTATGACCAATGGCGCTATACCCGCTGGGAACGCCGGGTGATGCGCCAGGCCACGCAGGTGGTGGCGGTCACTCAAGGCGATGCGCACATCCTGGAAAAGATCGCCGGCAAACCCGTGCCGGTGGTGGTCAATGGCGTGGACTGCGATCACTTCGCTGCGGCCCATCCCGACCCGTCGACACGCCGCGTGCTGTTCCTCGGCAACTATGAATACGCGCCGAACGTCGACGCCATCGAATGGGCCCTGGATGAAATCCTGCCGAAGGTCTGGGCGCGCTGTGCGGAGGCGCGCATGAGCGTGTGCGGCTTCGGCATGCCCGGCAGCTGGCGCGAGCGTTGGAAAGACCCGCGTATCGAGTGGCAAGGCTTCGTACCCAACCTGCTCGACCTGCAATCGAGCTGTTCAGTGTTCCTGGCGCCGTTGCGCCATGGCGGCGGCTCCAAGCTCAAGGTGCTCGAAGCCCTGGCCGCCGGCCTGCCGCTGGCCAGCACCGAACAAGGCGTGTCGGGGCTGGACCTGGTGGAAGGCCTGGACTACCTCGGCGGGCAAAGCGCCGACGAATTGGCCGATGCCGTGGTACGCCTGCTGCAATGTCCGAAAGCCGCTGCGCCCATGGGCGAGGCCGGCCGCGCCTATGTGCGCCGCGCCCATGACTGGAGCGTCGCCGCCAGCCAACTGGAGCAGGTGTACGCCACCCTCGTGCCGCTGAGCCAGAGGGAAGCCGCATGCGTGTAGGCCTGGATTACCGCACCGTCGGCACCTCGCCGCAATCGGGCATCAGCCGCCAGGTGTACGCACTGGAAAGCGCTCTGCACGCCTTGCCGGGCATCGAGCTTGAGCGGTTTACCGTGGCGCCGCTGGACGATGAGACCCGCTTGCAGGCCCATTGCCCGGCGTGGGGCTGTGCCAAGACCGCCATGCACCAGCCGCACCATCGCCTGCGTTTCGAGGCCGGCTTCCTGCCACGCGCTTTGCGTGAGCAGCACATCGACCTGTACATCAGCACCTTCAATATGGGCCTGCCGCTGCCACCCAAGCCGACGGGATTGCGCACCGTGGTGCTGCTGCATGACCTGTTCCAGATCACCCTGAACAACTACCACGCCAACCGCTTGAAGGCGCTGATCTACAAGACCAGCGATCGCCTGTCGATTGCCTACGCAGTGCACAGCGCCGACCGTGTGTGGACCCCGTCGCAGTACAGCGCCGATGAAACCGCGCGGCTGTTTCCCAAGGCGGCGGGCAAGATTCGCGTGTTGCCCAACCAAGTCGACGGCTTTGCCGAACGGGCGGCAGACCTGTCCGCACGTCAACTGCCGCAGCGCTACTGGCTGCTGGTGGGCACCCGCGAGCTGCGCAAGAACGTGCCGTTCCTGGTGGACGCCTGGCAGCAGGCGCGGCGCCAATCCCCCAGCGTGCCGGAGTTGGTGCTGGTGGGCAGCCTTGATCATTTGCCCGAAGCCCAGCGCACATTGCCGGGGATTCGCGCGCTGAGTGGCGTGTCGGACGCCGAGCTGCATACGCTGTACCGCCAGGCGTCACGCCTGTGGCAGCCGTCCTATGCCGAAGGCTTCGGCCTGCCGGTGATCGAGGCCCTGAGCGTCGGCACGCCGGTGGCGGTGGCCAGCGGCACGTCACTGGATGAAATCACCCCGCCGTCGGCACCGCGCTTTTCCCCCACCGATGGCCCGACGCTGGTGCAATTGATGCTCAGCCTGGGCATGCACCCGGATGAAGGGTCCGCCGAGCAACGGCGGCTGTGGGCGCAACGCTTTAATCATCACGCTTATCGCCGGCGCCTGGCCGAACTGATCGAGGAACTCAAGTGAGAGTGAACCTGGCAAGCCTCGTCGCGATCCTCTTCGGCCTGCTGTTCGGCGCCCTCGCCCTGTTGCTGTCGCCGGCCAAGGCGTTCCTCGCCGTGATCGGCCTGGCGGGGGCGGTGACCATCCTGCGCTTCCCGTTGTGGGGGCTATTGTTGTTCGCCATGATCGCCACGCTCATGCCGTACTCGACCATCAACCTGGGAATTCGCAGTACCGTGAGCGAGGCGATCCTGGCCCTGACCTGGGGCGCGGTGCTGTGGCACAACTTCCTGGCGCGCCTGCCCGACACGCCCAGCCTCACCCGTCGCCCCACCGACCAGATGCTGTTGTGGCTGATGCTGTTCAGCGTGTTCCCGTTCCTCGTCGGCCAGGTCACCATCCACGCCGACACCAGCGGCGTGGCCAACTGGCTACGCTGGCTGCTGAGCCTGTCGGCGGTGTTCCTCTGCGCCAAATTGCTGGTGGACCGCAAGCAGCGCGAATCCGTGGTGATCGCCCTGTTGCTGGGTAGCCTGGCGATGCTGGCGCTGTCGATTGCGGTGTTCGTGCGCACACGCTCCGGGGCCGGCATTGCGCCGATTCTGGCGCTGTTCAACTACGGCAACTTCGACATGTTGAAATTCGGCCTGGAGGCCATGTCTTCGCGCATGGGCTCGCCGTGGATGCACCCGAATGCCATCGGCGGGATCATGGCATTGCTGCTGCCCCTGGCTTTCTGCTTCGGCGTGACCGAGCAAGGCTGGAAACGCGCGCTGGGCCTGGGCGTCGCCTGCCTGGGCGCGGCGGCGTTGCTGCTGGCCAGCAGCCGCGGCGCGATGGTCAGCCTGGCGTTGGTGCTGCTGTGGATGGCCACGCGCCGCGTGCCCTACACCGGGCGCCTGTTGATGATCGGCGCAGCGTTGACCGTGGCGCTGGTGATTGCCTACCCACCGTTGCAGGAACGCCTGGCGACGATTTTCTCGTCGGACAACGCCAGTACCGAAGTGCGGTTCGACGAGTACCGCATGTTTCCGCAGGCCGTGGTGTCTTATCCGTTTGGCATCGGTTTCAAGGTTGACCCACCGGTGCCGGGCACCCACCTGCTGGGTATCTCCAACCTGTGGCTGAACTTCATCTACAAGACCGGCATGGTCGGCATGCTGTTCTTTGTGGCGGTGACCGTGCGCTGGTGGCGTGAAGCGCGCCCGGAAAAAGGCCCGATCCGCCTGACCAAGGACAATGCCCTGTGGCTGGGCACCACCGGCGGGATTCTGTCGGCGCTGGTCAGCGGCCTGTTCGACCACTACTTCAGCTTTGCGGTGGTGATGGTGGCGTTGTTCTGGCTGATGGTGGGCATCAATGTGCTGGAGGCGCGGCGGTTGTTTCCGACGCGGCTGCCGCAGGTGAAGTCCGTGGCCTACCGCAAACCCTTGCTTGATGAGGCACGTCCCTGATGCTTGGCTCTGCCGCCTGGCTGACCCTGGCAACCCTGTTGGGCCTGTGCCTGGGGTTCGCGCGTGAATGGTTGCTGGTGGCGGCCTGGGGGGCCGGAGAACGCAGTGACGCCTTCCTGATCGCGCTGTTTTTGCCGGAAGCGCTGCGCATGTCATTGGCCGGCGGTGTGCTGAGCGCCGCCGCGCTGCCGCTGTACCAGCAGCGCAAGGACGGCGAGCGCCTGGACTGGCTGGCGGTGTTGTTCCCGACGTTGCTGCTGATCGCGTTGGTCACCAGCCTGCTGCTGACACTGTTGGCGCCGTGGCTGGTGCAAGTGCTCGGCCCGGGGTTGGCCGCCACCGCCACGGCATTGGCCAGCCGCAACCTGCAGATCGTCGCCTGGTGTGTGCCGGGCTTGATGCTGCATGCGCTGTTCAGCGTTCCCTTGCAAGCCAGCGAACGTTTTGTCCTCGCGGGGCTGGGCTCGTTGCTGTTCAACCTGCCGCCAGTGACGTACCTCGCCCTCGCGGGCACCGCCAGCCAACCGCACTCGCTGGCCCTGGCCTGCCTGGCCGGCAGCCTGTTGATGCCGCTAGCGCTGTTGCCCTCGGTGTGGCGCCAAGGCTGGCGGCCATGGCGCTGGCAACTGACCGTCGCGCCCTTGCGGGAGCTGGCCCAGCGTATCGGCCCACTGTTGTTGAGCAATGGCGCCAGCCAAGGCTTGGCGCTGATCGAACGGCTGGTGGCGTCGTTGCTGGGCGAAGGTGCGGTGACCTGGGTCAACCTGGCGCGCAAGCTGATGAACCTGCCGCTGATTGCGATGATGAGCCTCAACCAGGTGCTGCTGGGCATGATGAGTCGCCGCCAGGGCGATGAGCGCCTGGCCCTGCTCAAGCGCGGCCTGGAAACCGCCAGCGTGCTGACCCTGCCCGCCGGCGTCGGTCTGGTGGCGGCAGCCCCGAGCCTGGTGGCAGTGCTGCTGCCCAAGCAATCGGCGGATTCGCCGTTGCCGCTGCTGCTGGCCTGGTTTGCCGTGCCGTTGGTGTTCGGCGCCTGGAACGCCTTGCTCGCGCGCTATGCCTACGCCGCCGGCGATACGCGCCAGCCGCTGCGCTGCGAGTTGCTCGGCAGCCTGGTCAACGTGCTGCTGTTGGCCGCCCTGCCCTTTGTGTTTGGCCTGGCCGGCATCCCCTTGGCCGCCCTGGCCGGCGTGATCTGCACCGCGCTGTTGCTGATGCAGCGCCAGGCCTTGCTCGGCGCCCTGCCCTGGGCCCGGCACTGGTGGCTCAATGCGCTGCTGATGGGGTTGGCTGCGCTGGCGTTGTTTCGCATTGAAGGCGTGTGGCTGCAACTGGGGCTGAGCACCCTGGCGGGCGCCGTGGTGTTGCTCGGCATGGGGCTGTGGCTCAAGCCGTGGCGCAAGGCATGAATGATCGATCGGGAGCACTCAGGTGAAAAATCGCTGGATTCAAATGGACATCGCCAAAGGCATCGGCATCCTGGTGATCGTGTATGCCCACAGCTGGTTTGTCGCCACGTCCCTGGACTTGATGTACCCGATCCTGGCGTCGTTCGTGTTGCCGTTGTTCTTCTTTTTGTCGGGGGTGTTTTTCAAGCCTGAGCAGCCGTTTGTCGAGATGGCGGTGCGCAAGGCGGATGGCCTGCTCAAGCCGTTTTTCTTCACCCTGCTGGTGTATGTGATCGTGCGTGATGTACTGCGCGGCCAACCGCTGCTGCCGGACATAGGCGGCGTGCTGTACGCCTCGGTGGACACCATCCCGTGGCAGGCGCTGTGGTTTTTGCCGCACTTCTGGGTGGCGATCCTGTTCAGTTGGGTGGTACTGCGGCTGATCCAGCGCCTGCCGCTGGCGGTGAGTTGCACAGTGATGCTGGTACCGCTGCTGCTCGGCATCTGGATGCTGCCCTGGTTCTGGCAATTGCCGGTGACCCTCGGCGGGCAAACCTGGGTGCTGCCCGGCTTGCCGTTCAGCCTGGACATCACCCTGATCAGCAGCGCGTGTTTCGTCTACGGCTACCTGCTGCGGAACTGGCTGCGTACCCATGCGGGGTCACTGCTGACTTTGCTGGTTTCGGTGGTGCTGTTCGCGGCAGTGTTCATCTATAGCCACGACACTATGGACCTGGCGCAGCGTCGCTACGACCACTGGCTATGGACCAGCCTGCTGGCGGTGATTGGGGTGTACCTGTGCTGGGCGCTGGCGCGGGTGCTGATGGCCTCGGCGTTGATCACCCGTGCCATGACCTACATCGGCCAGTCGACCCTGGTCCTGCTGATCTTCCATGGGGAGATCCAGCACAAGACGTTTGATTTGATGGAGCGTCTTGGGCTGCATGCGTTTGTCGCGGCGTGTATCGGTTTTGTCGTGGCGGTGGTGGTGCCGTTGTTGATCTGGGAAGTGATCAAGCGGATGGCGTTCCTGCGGTTTTTCTACTTTCCGTTTCCGCTGCGCAAGGCGGCCAAATAACGGTAGGAGCGAGCGTGCTCCTACCGGCTATTGGGTTCAGTCATCCAGTTGTTGCGCAGCGGGCTTGCCGGCATGTTTCGCAGGCTTGGCGCCCTTGGCCGGGGCCGGTGCAGCGGGTTCTGGTTCCGGTGCGGCGGCGGTTTCTTTCTCAGCCATCGGCATCTGGTCGATGGCGCTGAAAAACTCTTTCAAATCGAGGGTATCCGGTGGCACGGTCTTCTCGACTTTCTTCTCGCCATCCTTGCCCACCAGGATCACTTTGGTGCCGCTGCCGGCACCCAGTTTGAGCGCGCGAATCAGCGCGTTGGTCTCAGGTGGCGTGAGCTTCTTGTTGTCCTTGGGGTCCTTGGCGAACTTCTCCCCTTCGGCACCGATGCTGCCGAATTTCACGGTGTAGAACACCATGCTGCGCTCTTCAAAGGACTGCTTGGTAGCAGGCTCGTCCAGTTGTTTCTTGAGCGTCGCCAGTGTGTCGTTGCCGGAATCAAGCTCCACCACCACCAGTGGCCGGGCTTTGCCCAGGTCCTGCTTGAGCGGGTTGATATCATCAGCAGCCAACAGCGGCCCCGTAAAAGCCATCAAGGTAGCCAGGGTCAGCGACCGGATGAGCATGCGCACCTCCTTTGAATTCCATGCAGGGTTCTTGAGTTTCATGTCTGCGACAGTCAAATTCAAGGATGATTCCTACGCCACTTTAAGAAAGCGTAGGCCAGGATGCCCGCTCCGCAAGGGTTTGGAGGCGACATCCAGCATTGTTTCCTTTGATTGCGGAAACATTACGAGACCTCCCAGTCCGGCCAATGCCGAGCAAACACGGGTGCCACGATGGGGTCGACATCCACCTGCGCCAAGGTCTGGGCAAAGCCTGGCGCAAGGGCGCTCAACGCTTCGCGTGCCTGATCCCAACGCGACACCGCCGCCGCCATGATACCGAGCGCATTCGGCTCGCCGTTGGGCGCGAACAACTGGCCGGCAAATTGTTCGGCAAACACCACCCAGGCCTGATGCAGATAACGGCGCGTGCCCGCCGCCAATTGCGCCTGCAGCGCTTCATCGGCATTGCCCAGCCAGCGTTGCGGGTAGTCGATGATGCCGATCGCCGAATAACAATTGGCCGCGATGTACACCAGGCCCCGAATGATCTGGGCGCGGTCGCCGCTCAACAGATACGCGTCGGGAAACGCCAGGCCCAGATGGATCAGGATCGCGGCACTTTCCGTCAGCACCTGGCCATCGGGAGTGACCAGGGTGGGCACCTGTTTGAGCGGGTTGATACGGGCGAGCTCGTCGCTACCCTCGCCGTCGGCCCAAGAGGCGGCGTCCACCCGTCGCCACGGCGCCGCGCACCGCTGCAGCGCGATTTCGATCATGCAGGAGCCAGATTCGTCGATGCCATAGAGCGTGTACATGGACCTTTCCTCCTATCGTTGCAGTTTCGCCAGCAAGTTGGCCTTCACCTGCGGCCATTCTGAATCGATGATGCTGAAACGCACCGAGTTGCGCTTGCGCCCGTCGCGCATGATGCGTTCGTGACGCACAATGCCTTCCTGTACGGCGCCCAGGCGCAGGATCGCAGCGCGGGATTTTTCATTGAGTTCGTCGGTGGTGAATTGCACGCGCACGCAGTCCAGCACTTCAAACGCGTAGGTCAGCAGCAGAAGCTTGGCTTCGGTGTTGATGGCGCTGTTTTGCGTGGATTGCGCCAGCCAGGTGTGGCCGATCTCCAGCTTGCGGTTGACCCGGTCGACCTTCCAGAACCGCGTGCTGCCGACCACCAGGCCGGTGTCGCGACGCACGAGGGTGAACGGAATCATGGTGCCCGCGTCACGCCCGGCCAGGGCGGTTTCGATGTATTGATCTACGGTGTCCGGACCCGGCACGTGGGTGACCTTGAGGTTCCACAGCTCGCCATCGGCAGCAGCATCAAGCAAGGCGGCCGCGTGTTCGCGTTGCAGGGGTTGGAGTTCGACCGCGGTGCCGGTCAGGGTGAGCAGGGTCATGGAGCGCTACGCCGTCTGGTGATCATCAGAGGCCAAGAGTGCAGGCTCTCACCGGAGTGAATCAAGCGTTTTAGAACAGGCCCATTTGCCCGCCGACCAGGGTGCTGAAATCGTCATTCACGAACGGCAGGATGGCATCCGCGACGGGTTGCAATTGCCGGGTGACGTAGTGGTCGTAATCAATCGGCGTCTGGCGGACTTCCAGCGGTTCGGGGCCGTTGACGCTGATCACGTAGCTGATCCAACCGCCGCGCTGGTACTGGCGCGGGCGCCCCAGGCGGTCGTTGTATTCATCGGCGAGCCGCGCAGCGCGCACATGGGGCGGCACGTTACGCTCGTAGTCGTCCAGCTGGCGGCGCAGGCGCTTGCGGTAGATCAGCAGTTCATCGAATTCGCCGCTCAGGGTGCGGCGCACGTAGTCGCGTATGTAGTTCTGATGGGGCTGGCGGTGGAAGATGCGCTGGTAGAGTTCCTGCTGGAACCGACGGGCCAGGGGCGACCAGTCGCTGCGCACGGTCTCCAGGCCTTTGTAGATCATCTCTTCGCTGCCGTCGGCACGGGTGACCAGGCCAGCGTAGCGTTTTTTGCTGCCCTCCTCCGCGCCGCGAATGGTCGGCATCAGGAAGCGGCTGAAGTGAGTTTCGTATTGCAGCTCCAAGGCGCTTTGCAGGCCGAACGCGCTGTGCAGGTGCTCACGCCACCACGTGTTGACATGCTTGACCAGCGCCTGGCCGATACGGCTGGCGTCTTCCTGGGAATGCGCGCTGCCGAGCCACACGAAGGTGGAGTCGGTGTCGCCGTAGATCACCTCATAACCCTGGGCTTCAACCAGCTCGCGGGTTTGGCGCATGATTTGGTGGCCGCGCATCGTGATCGAGGAAGCCAGCCGTGTATCGAAGAAGCGGCAACCGCTGGAACCGAGTACGCCGTAGAAGGCGTTCATGATGATTTTCAGCGCCTGGGAAAGCGGTGCGTTGTGTTCACGCTTGGCCTCTTCACGGCCCTCGGAGACGCGCGCGACGATGGAGGGCAGGCAGTGCCGGGTGCGAGAAAACCGTGCGCCGCGAAAGCCTTCCACAGAGTCGCTGTCGTCGGGGTGCTTGAGGCCTTCGATCAGACCCACCGGATCGATCAGGAAGCTGCGGATGATCGACGGGTAGAGACTTTTGTAATCGAGTACCAGCACCGATTCGTAGAGGCCGGGGCGCGAGTCCATGACAAACCCGCCGGGACTGGCCTGGGGCGGTTTATCGCCCAGGTTCGGCGCAACGAAGCCCTGGCGGTGCATCAGCGGCATGTACAGGTGCGTAAACGCCGCCACCGAGCCGCCGTTGCGGTCGGCTGGCAACCCGGTGACGCTGGCACGTTCGAGCAAGAACTTGAGCAGCTCGGTTTTCGCGAAAATCCGCGTGACCAGCTCGCAGTCCTTGAGGTTGTAGCGCGCCAGGGCAGGCTTGTCCTCGGCGAACATACGGTTGATTTCGTCCATGCGCTGATACGGCGTGGAGATGTCCTTGCCTTCGCCGAGCAGGGTTTGCGCGACGTTTTCCAGGCTGAAGGATTCAAAGCTCCAGGTGGCCGAACGCAGGGCCTCGATACCGTCGATGATCAAGCGACCCGCCGCTGCAGCGAAGTAATGGTTGCGGCTGCCGTGCTCGCGCCAGGCCATGGGCTCATCGCCGCGACCGAGCATCAGCGGCACGTTGAGGCGCTGGGCATGTTCGTGCAGGACCCGTAGGTCGAACTGCACCACATTCCAGCCGATGATTGCATCGGGGTCATGGGTGGCGAGCCATTGGTTGAGGCATTCGAGCAATTGGGCGCGGGTGTCGCAGTAGTCGAGCTTGAAGTCCACCGCGTCGGTTTTGTTGGGCGGCCCGAGCATGTACACCTGGCGTTCGCCGCAGCCTTCGAGGGCGATGGAATAGAGGTCGCCCTGGGCGGTGGTCTCGATGTCCAGGGACACCAGCTTGAGCGGCGGGCGGTAGTCGGGCGCGGGCTTCATCTGCGCGTCGCACAGGGCACCACTGGCATCGGGTGTACCGCCGAACCACACCGGCGCGGTGATGAAACGCTCCATCATGTAGCGTTCGGGTGGGCGTACGTCGGCTTCGTAGACGTCGACACCGGCGGCGCGCAGGCGTTTTTCCACGTCCATCAACTGGCGGTGCTGGCGGGTGTACAGGCCCAAAACCGGGCGGTGATGGAAGTCGCAGAGTTGCAGCGGGCGCAATTCGATATCGCGTTCGCCCTTGAGCAGCCAATCCAGCGGCTTACGGTGGGCCTCGGGGATGAACATCACCGAGGTCTGCACGGGTAGGCGGATAAACCGTGGGCCATGGTCTGTGGCCAGCCAGAAACTGACCTCTGTGCCCGTCGGGGTATCGCGCCAATGCCGGGTCAGGACAAAACCCTGCTGTAAATCCACCGTACCGCACCTCAGGAATAGCTTTCAGGCGTTGATTCTACGCGGCATCCGCCCAAACGCGGCAGGTAAACGCGCACGCGGGCCGCAATCTGACAAATTTGTTGCAAGGCGTCGGGGGTATGCGAACCAGGCGCAGACCTTCATGACCCGTGGCCTGCCGCTGAACGGCGATGATATTTCCTACCATGGTTTGTACGGCATCCTGCCGCGTCAGATCATCTCTACCGACGCGCTGGAGCGCGTGGAAGTGTTTAAGGGGCGCAACGCGTTTATCAACGGCGTGCCCCCGGGAGGCTCGGGGATCGGCGGCGATGGCCGCGTAGGCGAGCATTTGGATATAGACCGGCGGCTGGAAGACAATCGTTTTGGTGCACGGATAAACCTGTCCCAGCGCGAAGGTACTACTGGTATTGATGAGGAAACCCAGCGGTCGAAACTGTTTGCGCTCGGCCTGGACTACCGAGGCGATGCGTTGCGCGTATCGAGTGATTTTGTCTATCAAAAGCAGCGCATCAACGGTGGGTTCTTGAGCCAGGGCGATCCTCGCGTAGCCAAGTTGTCGGCGACGGTGGACTTCTAGCCGCAAGGCCAGTTGCCCTGCATCACGACTCATGGAAGCTGAGAACGACAAGGACGGGCATCAGTGATGATGCCCGTTATCCGGTTTACGCCCGACGGGCTTTGCTCAAATAGTTTTCGATATTGCCCATCTGCTCGTCCCAGCCACGGGAGTTCATCTTGAAGGCTTTTTGCCTACGCTTCTCTGGCACCGTATCGAAACCGGATTCAACCACCCGTAGCAAAATGCCGGGCGCCCGATCCTCAATGGTGAATTCCACCAGTGTCGGGGTTTCCTTGTCGTAGTCGACGCCCTCTTCCACCGCAAAGGGGTGCCACCAGAAAGAGAACAGCGTCTGCGGCAGGATGCGTTCGATTTTGGCTTTCCAGATCACGTGTTCGTAACCTGGGTAGGTAATCGGCGCCTCTATGGTTTCCCCTGCCATAAAGGCTTTGCCCATGAGGGCGATACCAAACCAGTTACCGAATTGCTCGGCATTGGTGAGCGCTTCCCAGACCTGTTTGCGTGAAGCGTTCAGTAGAACTTTTCGCTCGATGCGATCTAATACGTGCATAAGTCACCTCCTCCGTTGACAGTAGGCGACATCAAACAATGCGCAACCTCAGGTTGTAAGCAATCATGATGACCCCGTCCTTGAACCGGCAATATGTTTATGACTAACCCATTGAATGGAAGTTGCTTCTGCAAAGGTGTTCGCTATCAGGTGGATCAACTGGACATGCCCATCAGCCATTGCCACTGCGCGAGCTGCCGCAAAATACACGCGGCCCCGTTTGTCGCCACTGCTGGAGTAATGCGCGAACATTTTCGCTGGACGCAGGGGGAGGAACTGCTGGCGTCCTTTGAATCGTCGCCGGCCAAGCTCAGGCATTTCTGCTCGCGCTGTGGCTCACATCTGATAGCAGAGCGTGGACATCAGCCCCATGTGATCGTGCGGGTGGCGACGTTGGACGATGATCCAGGCGCCAGGCCCACCTCGCACATCTGGACGGCCCATGATGTGCCCTGGCTTGCCCATCAAGGCATAGAGCAATGGGACGAGTGGAAGGCATGACTTAGACGTGCGGGTCACCTGGCGCTTTAGCCGGCGTCGCATATTGCGGCTTCAGGTGACCTGCCTGGTCAAGTAGCCAGGCATCCATGATTTGCCGCACCACCGGACCCGCGACGCGACCACCGGCCTCACCGTTTTCGATCATCACCGAAATCACGATTTTCGGGTGTTCGGCCGGGGCGAAGCCAACGAACAACGCATTGTCACGGTGGCGCTCCAGGGTCTTCTCACGGTTGTAGCGCTCACCCTGCTTGATCGCAACCACTTGCGCGGTACCGCTCTTGCCGGCAATACGATATTGCGCCCCTTGTGCGGCGGCCCGGGCGATACCGCGTGGGTCATGCATCACCAGTTGCATACCGTGGTTCACCTGTTCCCAATCACGCGGATCCTTGAGGACGACGTTGGGCATCGGGTTCTCGTCCACCGGCGGCTCGCCATTGATGGTCTTGGCCAAGTGCGGTCGATTCCACACGCCCTTGTTGGCGATCAACGCCGTGGCCTGGGCCAATTGCAGCGGTGTGACTTGCATATAACCCTGGCCAATGCCGAGGATCACGGTTTCGCCCGGGAACCAGGGTTGGCGCCGTGTGGCGCGCTTCCAAGCCTGGGATGGCATCAAGCCAGCGGACTCTTCGAACATGTCCAGGGAGACTTTCTGGCCAAGGCCGAACTCCGTCAGGTAGTCGTGCAGGCGGTCGATGCCCAACTTGTGGGCAAGGTCGTAAAAGTAAGTGTCATTGGAACGCATGATGGCGGCATCCATGTCTACCCAGCCATCGCCGCTGTGGTTCCAATTGCGGTATTTGTGGTCAAAGTCGGGAAGTTGGTAGTAACCAGGGTCGAACACCCGGGTCTGTGCGGTGACGACACCGCTATCGAGGCCGGCGATGGCCACTTCCGGCTTGATGGTCGAACCTGGCGCGTAGAGCCCCCGCAGTACGCGGTTGAACAGCGGCCGGTCGATGGAGTCGTGCAGCGCGGCATATTCCTTGAAACTGATGCCGGTGACGAAGAGGTTCGGGTCAAAGCTCGGCTTGCTGACCATGGCAAGCACTTCGCCGGTTTGCGGATCGAGGGCAACCACCGAACCGCGGCGATCGCCCAGGGCCTCTTCCGCAGCTTCCTGGAGCTTCACGTCGAGGCTCAGGACGATGTTTTTGCCAGGGATCGGGTCTGTGTGCTTGAGCACACGTAGCACACGGCCCTGGGCATTGGTCTCGACCTCTTCGTAGCCGACATGGCCATGCAGTTCAGATTCGTAGAAACGCTCGATACCGGTTTTGCCGATGGACTGCGTGCCGCGGTATTCCACCGAGTCGAGGGCTTTGGATTCTTTCTCATTGATCCGTCCTACATAGCCGATGGAGTGGGCAAAATGCGCACCCAGTGGGTAGTGACGGACGAATTGCGGTTCTACATCTACTCCTGGCAGACGGAACTCATTCACCGCCAGCAATGCAATTTGCTCTTCGGTCAACTCGTAAAACAACGTTACGGGGACGAATGGGTGGCGTGCCTGCTTCAGGGCCTTGTCGAACAGTGCGCGATCTTCGACAGGCAGGTGCAGCAAGTTGACGATGGCGTCGAGCTCGCCCTTGAGGTCGGTGGTGCGCTCGCGGGTGATGGTCAGGTTGTAGCTGGGCCGGTTATCGGCCAGGACCACGCCATTACGGTCATAGATGAGGCCACGCGTCGGCGTGATGGGCAGCACGTGGACGCGGTTGTTTTCAGAAATCGTGGAGTGGTAGTCGAACTGTATGACTTGAAGGAAATACATGCGCCCCACCAGGGCACACGTAATGCCGATCACCAACAACGCACAAGCGAGCAGGCGCTTGTTGACCAGCCGATTCTCTTTTTCGTGATCTTTAATCGGTATAGGTTCGGGCATTTCTACAGCATCTCGTTGAAGAAGGTCGACGCCGCATCCTGCGATGAAAGATCAGTCCTTGGGAAATGTGCTGCACCATACCAAAAATGCAGAAACACTTCGGGATGAGTTCCGGGAGCAGGCGCATCAGGCGCCAAGTGAGCGGGGCTTTATCGAGCAGGGATTTTGGAGGGATTTCGTCACGTCCCAGTACCATGCGGTAAAGCTGCCACATGAAGCTGCCAGGGAGC
>NZ_VFES01000027.1 GCF_007858185.1 Pseudomonas grimontii | reverse complement strand
TTGCGGGTTTGCTTGCGCTTGCCAGCGTACTCGGCGTCGGCGAAGGTCATCTGCTTCATCGGGAAACTCGGTGGGTGGGGTCGCGGTATTTTGCCAAATCAGAAAGTCTTTTTCAGAGTTTCCCTAGGCTGACAAGCCAAGCGCTGGATCGCAACCATCCATCACCTTATCCAGCTAGATCTGCCTCCTCCAATAAGTGCCGCACAAATCCCGGCGGGTGCAGATTTCCGGGAGGTTTGCGCCAGATCAGTTGGAGACGCTTTTCAAGCCCCGGGATGGGAAGAGCTACCAGCGCGCCACTGCGAACTTCGTCTTGTACTGCGGAAGCCATCACCAACGACACGCCGAGTCCCGCCCTCACTGCTTGTTTGACTGCCTCGGTGCTGCCTAGCTGCATACCGCTGCGAGGCACGCCCAGTTCGCCAAAGTATTCGGTCAGAAGCCGTCCGGTACCGCTACCCGGTTCACCTCCCAGCATCGGCAGGTCCACCAGACGATCACGTTCTATGCACCCTGCTTCAGCCAGCGCATGGTCGGGGCTGACGATAAGCACCAGCGGCTCGACCCGCCAGAGGCGGTGTTCGAAGTCGGGGTGAGGTAGCCACCATTCCATGATCGCGGCGTCGAGCTGGCCCGCCAGTAGCTGGTCGGCCACATCCGGGTTGGCGGCGATGCGCAGATCCACCTCGCCCCTCTCATTTGCGGTCGTCAGATAGTTGCGCACGAATGGCTGGAGAAGGTAGGTGCCGATGTTGGAGCTGGCCCCGACGCGCTCACGATTGCCATGCAGGGCTTCTAGCGCCCGGGCGTGCATGTCGAGCAAGGCGGTCGCATGCGGCATGAAGGCCAGCGCCCGTGTGGTAGGCTGGCAGCCGCTACGACTGCGCTGCACCAGCGTTACGCCGACCTGCTCTTCAAGCTTCTGCAAGTGCTGCGACACCGTCGGCTGGGCCAGCCCCAACGCCCTCGCCGCGCTCTGAAAACTGCCTGTTTGAACGATCGCTACCAGGCTCTTCAGCCAGACCGGATTCAACATGCGGCAGGCTCGGCCTTGGGCAGACGGTTCGCAGCGTTGATTGGGCGCGCACCTGCCAATACCTGGATGATGTTCTGCGCTGCACAACGTTCAATCTCCAGGCGCACCGCGCGCACTGCCGACCCTATGTGCGGAGTGAACAGCGTATTCGGATGCGCGAGCAGCGCAGGATCGATCAGCCGCGGCCGGTCCGCGCGAGCCCAGTCTTCCATTTCGAATACATCCGCCGCATACCCGCCGAGCTGGCCTCGCTCAAGCGCCGCGAGCACGGCGGCTTCATCCACTACCGAACCACGACAGGGGTTTACAAGCAGAGCGCCCGGCCGTACGAGGGCAAGCAGCTCGGCGTTGACCAGATGCTGGGTATCGGCATTCAAGGGAAGCGCCAGCAGGATGAAGTCCGAGCTGGCGAAGAGTTCGCTGCACGCCACCTGGCGCAGGCCGAGCCGTTGCTCGGTTTGTGTATCCAGAGCCTTCGCCTCGTGGTACTGCAGGGTCGCGCCCCATCCCTGCAAGCGATCAGCCATGGCCAGTCCGATGGCGCCCATGCCAAGGATGCCGACCGTAGCGTTATCCAGCCCCGTGCCGTAGAACTGTGGTTGCCAGCCCTGGAACTCGCCAGAGCGGACGAACGCATCTGCTGCCCGCAGATGCCGCCCCAGCCCCACCGCCAGTCCGATCGCCAGCTCGGCAGTCGGGACCGTCAACAGATCAGGCACGAAGGTCAGCCAGACCCCGCGGGCAGTACAGGCGTCCACATCGAAATTGTCGAAGCCCTTGAGCGCGCAGCCGACTACACGCAGCTCAGGGCAGGCTTGAAGAAAGTCTGCATCGACCCGATCGGGCATGAACGCCATCATCGCCTGAGCATCGCGGCAGCGGCGCAGAATTTCCTCGCGCGTCAGCGTGCTGTCGGTCTGGTTGGTCATCAGCTCGCAATGTGGCGCCAGCAGTTGCAGGATCTCATCGTGTACTCGGTGAGTTATAACGAGTTTCGGCAGCATGGTTTGTCCTATTTGAAACGTTTGCGCAGCACGCCACTGAAGGCGTCTACTAGCGTGACCATGGCCAGGATGACCAGCAGGATTGCTGCAACCTCCTGGTACTGCATGATGCGCAGCGAGCCCATGAGTTCGAAGCCGATACCGCCGGCGCCAACCATGCCCATCACGGTGGAGGCGCGAAAGTTGTATTCCCAGCGGTAGATCGCCACGTCGGCGAACTGCGGCGTCACCTGTGGCAAAACCGCGTGCAGCAGCACTTGCATCGGCGTAGCCCCCGCCGCCCGAGCGGCTTCCACCGGCGCTTCGTCGACGTGCTCGATGGCCTCGGCGAAGAACTTGCCGACCATGCCGACCGAATGCAGACCCAGGGCAAGCACGCCCGGCAAGGCGCCGAACCCTACGGCTGCAACGAAGATGATGCCCATGATCAGCTCCGGCACCGACCGCAGGGCATTGAGCAGCACCCGGGCAACACCGAACACAAGGGGGTGCGGCGCCGTATTGCGCGCTGCAACGAAGGCCACCACCAGCGAGAACACCACTGCGATGGCCGTACCGGCGATGCTCATCGCCAAGGTGTCGATCAAGGGGCGAATCCAGCTTCGATAGCCCGAAAAGTCTGGCGGCATGGCCTCGCCTGCCAGGGTCGCGATGGAGGGCAGCCCGTTCAGCAGCGTGGTGGCATCGAGCAGCCCCACGTACCAGCAGGCCAACAGCACCACTCCGAATACAATCGCCACCTGCCCCAGCTGGCGCCACCAACCGAGGCCGAAGCCTCGAAGGATGTGCTCGCGTTGCTCTGCAGGCAGCGCCTGCACGTCGTAATGAGTAGACATATCGGTGCTCACATCGTGGCGAAGTCGAGGCCGAGCAGCGATCCCATGTTGCGGATCACATCGTAGTCGGCGTCGGTGATTGGCGCGAAGGCCTCGGCCTTGAAGTTGCGCAGCACTTCGGGATCGTCGATACCGACGAATACATCCCGCACCTTGGTTTTCAGCTCGGGGCTCAGGTTCGAGCGCATCGCCCAGGGGTACTGGGGGTATTCGCCGCTGTAACCAAGTACTTTCACCTTGCTCGGATCGATTAGGCCACGTTCGGCTACGTGATTGAAAATTACCTCCGACAGCCCACCCGCATCGGCGTTGCCGTTCGCCACGTTGACGGCAACGGCGTCATGCGTGCCCACAAAATGTTGTTCGTAGTCCTGCCCACCCGTCAAATCGGCCGTCTCAAGAAGCACGGTTTTGGGAATCAAATGGCTGGACGTCGATGCCCGGTCACCATAGGCCATCTTCTTGCCCTTAAGGTCGGCATACTCATTCACGCCTGACGCCACATTGGCGATAATCACCGAGCGATAGGTCGGCTTGCCGTCGATGACCATGGCAGCGAAGGGCTCGATGTCGCTTTTGCTTTTGGCCATGACGTAGGACAGCGGACCGAAATACGCCAGGTCGATACGGCCAAAGCGCATCGCCTCAATCATCGAGGAATAGTCGGTGGTTACGATCAGCTGCACCTTCTTGTCCAGATGCTCTTCCAGATAATCCTTCAGCGGCTGGTTACGCTTGATCAGCTCGGAGGCGTTTTCGTCCGGCAGCAGGGCAACCTTTAGCACATCCGGATCGGCATCGGCCGCTAGGGCGGACAAACTTGAAACAGCGGACAGCAAGCAAGTCAATAAGAGCGCGGATAAGCGTTTCATCGGGACATCTCCAGTGAAGGTTCGAGCATGACAGGTGGTTCAGCCGGAGCATTCGCTGGCTGAGTCGTAGAGCGGCCTGCATAGATGCGCTCAAGCTGCGCATCGGTGAGTTCCGAGGGCGCGGCATCGAAAACAATCTGAGAATCGGCCAGCCCGACGACGCGATCGGCGAAGCGGCGGGCATATTCGAGTTGATGCAGCGAAACGATGGCGGTGATGCCGTCTTCCTTGCAGATGTCGCGCAGCAATCCGAGAACACGGACCGAAGTGGCCGGGTCGAGACTGGCTACCGGCTCATCGGCCAGAATGATCGCCGGCTGTTGCGCTAGCGCACGCGCGATGCCTACCCGCTGCTGCTGGCCACCGGACAGTTTGTCCACCCGGCTTAGCGCCTTGTCTGCCAGACCGACCCGAGCGAGGCAACTGAGCGCAATCTCCTGATCGGCACGCGGCAGAGGAAACAGCGAGCGGAGCGTGTTGTGAAAGGCCAGCCGACCGGTAAGCACATTAGCCAGTGCGCTTTGACGTTCGATTAGCTGGTGGTGCTGAAAGATCATGGCGGTACGCCGACGATGCTGACGCAAGGCCGAGCCGCTGCCGAGTTCACCGAGTTCGCTGGTGACACTGCCGCCAGTGGGCGTGACGAGTCGATTGAGACTACGGAGCAAGGTCGACTTGCCTGCGCCCGAGAGACCAAGCAGCACGGTGAACTCACCACGCCGAAATGCAATCGAGGTATCGCGTAGGGCTGTCACGCCGCCTGGATAGACGACGCTCAACCGGTCGACCCGCAGCACGGCGTCCTGTATCGGATGGGGCGTCATTTGATCACCTTTCGCAATATTGCTGGCCGCACAATTGCGGTTCGCGATGCAAAGGGTAGAAATTCCTTGTTACCGCACTGCTTCTAAAGGATGACATTTCGATGAATACTTCGAATCTGCCGTAGCGGGGCGGCAAGCGAAGCCGTGGAAGAACGGGCGCAACGTAGCGTCTTTCTTCACGCGGGATACAGGAGGCTTTGATTGATACTGCTGCGGATTCGCTACAGTAACGTTGGGCCAGAACGTAATGCCATCCAAGCAAGAGAGCGCACACTAGCGGACTATAGGAGACATTCTATTCTTGCCCGTCGATTGACCTAGGCCGTTATGTGGCTGGTCGAAACCTTCAGGTGCCGCCCAACTAGACGTCTGTTGTCGCGCCCAGCTTAATGCTAGGGAAACTCTGAAGAAGACTTCCAGATTTTGGCAAAATACCCGGATTCCACCCACCGAGTTTCCCGATGAAGCAGATGACCTTCGCCGACGCCGAGTACGCCGGTAAGCGCAAACAAACCCGCAAAGAGTTGTTCCTGATCGAGATGGATCGGGTGGTGCCGTGGAAGGGTTTGATTGCCTTGATCGAGCCGCATTATCCCAAGGGTGAAGGCGGTCGTCCGGCCTATCCGCTGATGGCGATGCTGCGCGTGCACCTGATGCAAAACTGGTTCGGTTACAGCGATCCAGCGATGGAAGAGGCGCTGTACGAGACCACCATCCTGCGCCAGTTCGCGGGGCTGAGCTTGGAGCGTATCCCCGATGAAACCACCATCCTCAACTTCCGTCGTTTGCTGGAGAAGCACGAACTAGCCGCCGGCATCTTGGCTGTCATCAATGGCTATCTGGGCGACCGAGGGCTGTCGCTGCGCCAAGGCACGATCGTCGATGCCACGCTGATCAATGCGCCGAGTTCGACCAAGAACAAGGACGGTAAGCGCGACCCGGAAATGCATCAGACCAAGAAGGGTAACCAGTACTGTGTGTCACGAACACAGGTCAGATGACCTGTGCTGCTGTGCCGAAGATGGAAGTAGGCCTTCCGAAGTCGGCTTGCAGGAGCGGACTTCAAACCACCCGGTGCTGCGGCATCCAAAAGGTGTGGTGGTGAGCGACCGAGGAAAAGTCATCCCTGAGGATGGCAGGTGAGTATGGAGAAGATGAGCGAAAGCAAACCGTCCGATGACGCATCGTTATGCCCAAGGTGCTGCCGAAACTGAGGTGGAGTACTGGCTTCAGGACAAGTCGGGGCGTTACCTGCTTACGGACCCGATGGCAGCCGGTGTATAGGCGGCATGATCTTCATACAGGCTTTGGTACGGAACGTGAGAACCTTGTTCCAGATGCGAAGGAAAATGACAAATGGCCAACACCATGAGGAAGAATACCGATGCTGGAACGAGGGGCGGAGCCTCCCGTAGTAGCGATGAAGCCTCTGTAATGGAGGTGGAGCGAAGGGGCGGCGTTATCCGGCCGACGAGCGTTGCCAACCTCCGGGGATGAGTGGCGTGAGCTCGGCGAAACCTTATGACATAGCGAAACGCACGGTATGGGACGCCTACCAGCAGGTCAGGGCCAACCGCGGTGCTGCCGGCATCGACGATGAAACCATCGCCGATTTCGAGCGGGATCTGTCTAAGAATCTCTACAAGCTGTGGAATCGGATGTCGTCGGGGTCGTACTTCCCGCCTCCGGTCAAGCAAGTAGAAATTCCCAAGGCATCGGGAGGCACGCGCAAGCTGGGAGTGCCCACGGTTGGTGATCGTGTCGCGCAAACCGTGGTCAAGCTTCTCATCGAGCCGGAGCTGGACTCGATCTTCCACTCGGACTCCTATGGGTACCGGCCGGGACGATCAGCGAAGCAGGCGGTGGCGATCACGCGTGAGCGCTGCTGGCGATACGACTGGGTGGTGGAGTTTGATATCAAGGCAGCCTTCGATCAGATCAATCATGGGTTGCTGATGAAGGCGGTGCGCCTGCACATCAAGGAGGACTGGATACTTCTGTACATCGAGCGGTGGCTGGTTGCGCCGTTCGAAACGGATCACGGTATGCGCGTCCGACGCGAACGCGGCACCCCGCAAGGTGGAGTGATCAGTCCCCTCCTGATGAATCTGTTCATGCACTATGCCTTCGACACCTGGATGCAACGTACCAGCCCCAACTGCCCGTTTGCCCGCTACGCCGATGATGCGGTGGTGCACTGCCGCAGTCGAAAGCAAGCGGAGTACGTGATGCGCTCCATTGCTTCACGGCTGGCTGCCTGTGGCTTGACGATGCACCCCGAGAAATCGAAGGTCGTGTACTGCAAGGACAGTAACCGTCGCGCAGGTTATCCGCATGTGAGCTTTACCTTCCTCGGCTTCACCTTTAGGCCGAGGAAGGCGCTCAGCAAACAAGACCAGCTCTTCACGAGCTTCCTTCCGGGAGCGAGTGCGGATGCCTTAAAGCGGATGCGGCAAGCGGTACGCAGGTGGCGACTCAATCGCCAAACCCACGTGACGCTGGTCGACGTGGCTCGGCTCTACAATCCAGTGATACAGGGGTGGTCGCAATACTATGGCTCGTTCTATCGGACAGCCATGCTTGGCATCTTCCAGCACATTGACCGCGCGCTTGAACGCTGGGCCCGACGAAAATACAAGGCTCTTCATAGGCGCAAGCGGCGCATTAGCCAATGGCTGGACAAGATGCGGACTGTGGTACCCCGGCTGTTTCATCACTGGCGAGTGACCGGGCAGCAAGGTTGGATAACGGGAGCCGTATGACGCGAGAGTGTCACGTACGGTTCTGCGAGCGGCTGCGGGGGCAGTTCCCGCGGCCGACTCACCACTTCGGCATGAAGGCGCACATCGGTGTCGATGATGAGTCGGGCTTGGTGCACAGCGTGGTGGGCACGGCGGCCAACGTGGCCGATGTCACCCAGGTCGATAAGCTGCTGCACGGCGATGAGAACATGGTCGGTGCCGACGCGGGTTACACCGGCGTCGAGAAACGCCCTGAACATGAAGGCCGGGGGGTCATCTGGCAGATCGCCGCCCGCCGTAGTACTTACAAGAAGCTTGATAAGCGCAGTGCTTTGTACAAAGCCAAGCGCAAGATTGAGAAGGCCAAGGCTCAGGTACGAGCCAAGGTCGAGCATCCGTTCCGGGTGATCAAGCGCCAGTTCGGTTATGTGAAGGTGCGCTTCCGTGGTCTGGCGAAGAACACGGCGCAACTGATGACGCTGTTCGCGCTGTCGAACCTGTGGATGGCGCGCCGACATTTACTGGCGAATGCAGGAGAGGTGCGCCTGTAATGTGGAAAATGGCTGCCGCGAGGTGCTCGCGGCGGCTAAAAACACAGAAATAAGCGGGTGATCTGAGCGTTTTTGATCGATTTGCCGCTTTTAAAATCGGCAGGGGCTGAAGTCAGCCAGAAATACACAACTACTTCAGACCATCCCTAGGTTCGTCGGATCCTGCCGATGCTATTTACGGGAGCCCAGTGTACGAGCGATTTTGCGAGGAGATTGATAACCTGCTATCGGGCGAAGCGGCAGACACCAATGCCTACGACTATTCGTGTGAAGATTTTGAGGTGACATCTTCGTCGTATGATGAAACCAAAGGCCTACTGGTACTGGAGGTTTCGTTTACTTACTCGGGTGAGCAGGATCAAGATCGTCCATACGCTGGTTGTGAATTTTATCTGGACGTTGAAGTTACGTTGGTGCGGCGCCCTGGTGAGTGGCTATTCGAAGAGGGCTGGGTAGCAGTAACCAAGATTGAGACAGATCAGGATCGCGACCGAGAGGCTGAGCTTGCTGACATGTACGCAGATTACTTGAAGGATAAAAAGCGAACTGATGGCATGTAAGTAAGAGCGCTGCGTGCGCAAAATGGCCGATAGTGGACTCTGGTGATAGCCGCTGTCGGCCAGGAGCAGACATCTGCGAGCTGCAACTCGGACAGTCAGTACCCGCGAATTACCGCGATCATTGAGCCGTGGCTGGGCAGACCGTGACTGGTCGGAAGCTAGGGGCTCGGGTACGCTGGCGACTCCATGAGTTGTAGTGTTAATTCGAATTTATTCTATTTAGCAATTACGAGAGATCAAAAAAATGCAGGGAGGCGATGAAAAAAGCACTCCAGATGTGCTAGATGTTACTCAACTGATACGCATCGAAGCGGTACACAGAGGATTCTTATATCAGCACCTGTATACCGTTGGTTGCTTGCTATTAGCGCAGGCGGCCGCCGTCGATGTGGTGATGGTTGAGCTTGATGAGGATATTGAGCTTGTTACCGATCAGGGACGAATCTATGTGCAGGTTAAGACCCGTTCAAAACCAATCATTCCCAGCGATATTTCAAGCGCCCTAGAGCGTTTTGAAAACCTGCGAAATGAGCATGCTGAGGGGATGCGCAAAGGCGAGGCTGCCTTTGTTATCGTCGCGAACCAAGCACCGAGCGTTCAGTTCCAGCAGACTATCAACGATAAAAAACTCCCCCCTGATGTTCTTTTCGTTTGGCCCCAATCTACTTCTGAACGCCACCCGGCACTTCCGCCCGCCTGGGAGTCGCTAACTGATGCAGCGGCATGGTGTATCGCCCAAGCGGAGAAGCTGAATTTTTCATTGTTGTCCCCGGATTCCCTGATATGGAAGCTAGCCGGACTGGCGCAGCTTGCAGCCACGGGTAGTGCCCCGAACAAACAGCATGCGTTTCACGCCAAAGACCTACCTGCGCTATTTGAGCAACTCATCGTTCAACTACAGGATTTCCCCGCACCTCCAGCGTTTTACAGGCCACAAAAACTGGAGCCATCTCTCGCATCCGACGAGCGTGTACGTATCATTTGCGGATTATCCGGTGCAGGCAAGACAGCGTGGGCAGCGCAGGCAGCTCTACACTGCTCTCAGCTGTGTGCCTACTATGACACCGGCGACCTTCCGGGCCCTGCTCTGGCGAGCACACTGGTTCGTGAGTTGGCAGCGAAATTTGCAACACCGGATCGGGATGGTCTGCGAAAAATCCTGCTGCCGGGCGCCAGTGGTTACGAGGCACTCAGAACATTCGACACATTTCTGGATCAGCAAGGAGCCACCCTGCTGCTGATTTTAGATAATGCGCATCGTGTTCCTGTAGAAAATCTGCGCGATACACTGAATGCAACCAAATGCATTCGTTTCGTCCTGCTGTGCCAGCCCCATGACAACGTCCGCGAGCTGGAAGCTGTTACTGGACTGCAGCGTGAGGCACTTTTGGGGTGGGATATTGATACGGTGGCCGCAGCAGTAGACGATCTCGGTGGCTATGCCACCGCTCAAGGCTACGAGCAACTGCGGACTTATACCGGTGGACTGCCGCTGTATGTTCAGAGCGCTGCAAAAATAGCGGTCACAGAATACGGAGGCAATGTCGATGTGCTGTGCGCTGAACTTCAGCAGCAGGAAAACAGTGTCGAGACTGCGCAGGAAGTCATCCTTACCCGTATTTATCAGGGGTTTGATAAGTTAACTCAGGATTCGCTGGCATTGTTCAGCCTGACTGATGTGGGGTTGAGTCGCGAAGAAGTTTGTGAGCTTCTGGTCAAGTCACTAAATGTATCCACAGGTGGCGCTGCCTCAATTCTTAAGAAAATGCGGGCCACCGGCACCGTTGAGATTTTTGGGAACCAGATGCTGAAGGTACATGACGCCGTCAGAGCACTGGGGCTGCAGCACTTGGAGCTTATGGATCCGGCGGTGGCAAATAACGCACTTATGGCATTGAAAGAGCTGCTGGTCGTGAGCCTTCACAAAACTCGCGACACATCAAGATTCGCGTTGTTGACCCAGGTTTATATCAAACTCAACGATGTCATGACACTCATCGCACTTTCAGGCGAGGAGCTATTTTATGAGATGGGTATTAACGTCGACATACTGGCAAGTCTAGAACGAGCAACGAATTCAGATACACTGGAACCTGTTCATAAATTCTGGGCGTTGGATGGACTAGTTTTCTCTGAGCTTCGAGAAGGCCGTCCTGATAAAATCGTCCAGCGACTTGAGGCCATGGAAGCTCTTCTTATTGAGTATAAGTTTGATTTTCGTGAACAAATTGCATATGCAATGAAACGGATATTATTCTCAGCAGAAAATGGTAACGCATACGAGGTTAAGCGGCTTGTAGAGCAGGCCATCACGAAGTTGCCCGATGCTGAGCATGAACGCATATTTGACTATAACCATGCCATAGCTCTATGGAAGTTAAAGAGATATAAGGAGGCAGAAGCGCTGTGCTGGAAGGTCACTGATGGATATTACGACCTGTTCGGTATTCGTCCGGCAGATGTGATGGGTAAAAATGCGGATGTGCTATGGAAAATTATAAAACGCCCAGAAAATGTTCATGAACATCTCAAACATCTCGCCGACGCACTAGAGTTGTACGCAATAATCCTTCAAGCGCGTGGAAAACCAACGCCATTCATCCGTATTCATTCGATGAAGTTCTACAACATGGCCGGTGCGCCAGAGTCTATGGTGCGGGTCGGCCAGGATTTGGCGGATGAATTTGTCGCCAGGAAAGACTATGAAGGCGCCAGAGAAGTCATGGAGCAGCACGTTTTGCCGATTGTAAATACGGCTGGACTGGTGAACAGGCTGGTTCAGGTACGAAGCCAATATGCGGTGATACTGGCACTATGCGGGCGGCACGATGACGCAGATGCTGAAATGACACGTTTGGGTCCTTATTTTGACGGGTTGACTGGCGAGCAACGTCAGGAAGTTGAAAATCAATCAAATTACATTGCCCAACTCGCCTATGAGGCGTTGAAACCTACTATCGGGCAGATGTTCGGTGCGGTAGGAAGAAATGATCGATGCCCCTGTGGCTCTGGCCTGAAATATAAAAAATGTCATGGGGCTTGACGGCCTAAGACTGAACAGGGCGCGAGCCTCTTCAACATCGCAGAAATGTCTGCTCTTGGCCGAAAACTGACCACTCCAAACGGTCAATGAGCCGGTTCGGCCGTACGCTTGTGTGGTGGGTTATTAGCAGGGAAGCAGTCTTGGAACTCCTTGTAGATGCCTGCCATCATCCCTGTCTCCGGCGGTACACCACTAAGGATCAAAAGCAGATTGCCTGCGATTCCGAGCAGACCATTCGAGTGCTGGATCTCTGCTAAAACCAGCTCTGGCGGAAACCCCCTTCCGTGACGATTAACTGCATGGATGCCTCCATGCACGTAGGAACTCAAAGGTCTCCAAGAGTAATGCTTAAACTCCTTTAGGTGTGCTACCGGAGCGTGCGGAGCTTTCACCTCAATCTCTTCCAACATTTGGCTGAGCATAGGGATTTTGCTTGCCTGCTTTGCCGTCTCATGTGTGAGCTCAGCAAGCATTAAATCCGCCTGACCATCCTTGGCTACATAAAGCACCCACAGTGCGCGAACTAGTGATTCGTACTGTACTCGCAGCAATGCTGCAGCAGAGGTGTACAGCCCTGCTGCCACCAGATGCTTCAGGCCCCGGGCGTGCTCAAATCCTAGACTAGCTAGAGCTTGGGTTGCCTGCAGGCGACTGGAGGCATTGACCAAGGGCAGGGCGAAAAAGCCGACAAGCCTGTCCTCAAGCATGGCCGACCGTGCCAGTAATTCATCGAAGTGCATACAGATGCCCAAGTCAGAGCAGAGTCATGTAGCCAAGGATTCTATCGACACCGGGCAATGACCGCATCTGGCCGATTCCGGCCTGCTACTACCTGGAACTCCCAGCCAAAAGTGGCATCGTGTGTCTCAAAAGCTGGGACGATTCACTACCTGCAGCCATAAACCTATGACGTAGTGGCAGGTTCGGCTCTGGTCGAGGCTTGTTAAGGAGCCGACATCTGCTGTTAGCTGGGCAGCCAATGCCGATGAGCCCGTTGGCCCTAGGTCACGCCGCGGATGCGATTCATTTCTGTTAGACCCGGTATTTCTACCTCTCCCTGGTGATACCCTCACACATCGGTGTCTAGGGGTTGACTTAATGGATAAGCACTGGCTGTATCTACTGCTATGCACGGCCCAGCCACGCCTATTGGGACCTGTCACCGGGGCTGGATTTTGAAACCAGGCTGATCGCCAAGAGCAACGCGGCCGACGTGCTGGAACAGCAGCTGTCGAAGCCGGGCTATGTGTGTGCGCCGATCAACCTGGGCTCCAACACCGACCCATACCAGCCTATCGAGCGTGAGTACAAGATCACCCGGCAAACCCTCGAAGTGCTGCTGCGCTATCGGCACCCGGTCACCATCATTACCAAGGGCTCGCTGATCCTGCGCGACCTGGACCTGCTGGCTGAGCTGGCCAGGCAGCGCCTTGTGGCGGTGATGATCAGCCTCACCAGCCTGGATGATGAGCTCAAGCGCATCCTGGAACCGCGCACAGCGGCGCCCAAGGCTCGGTTGCGGGCCATCCGGGTAATGCGCGAGGCGGGTATCCCGGTGGGCGTGCTGTGCTCACCGATGATCCCGATGATCAACGACAGCGAGCTGGAAAGCCTGCTCACCGAAGCCCATGCCGCCGGTGCGCAGAGTGCGGCCTACATGATGTTGCGCCTGCCGCTGGAGGTGGCGCCGCTGTTCGAGGAGTGGCTGGCGGCGCATTACCCGCAGCGTGCGGCCCATGTGATGAGCCTGGTACGTCAGGTGCGCGGTGGTGAGGTGTACGACAGTCGGTTCGGCGTACGCATGCGGGGCGAGGGGCCGTTTGCCGACCTGCTGGCCCAGCGCTTCAGCAAGGCGATCAAACGCTTGGGGCTGAATCGGCGAGAAGGTTTCAATCTGGATTGCACGGCGTTCTGTCCACCGGGCAGGCAGATGGCATTGTTGTAGACTTATGAGGAAGAATGCACCGCTCCTGTAGAAATAGTCGCGTTTTGATATTACTGAAACCCGCGATCTAGAGCGGTTCATTCAGTTTGAGTTAAGTTTCGGTGGTTACCTTGTTCAGCGAGTGACTGATGAGTCGGCGCCTTGATGTGTGAAGTTTTCCAACTATTCCACTCGCCAGGCGTCGAACTGACCTGAAAACTCCCCTGCATTAATCAAGAGGATGAATCATGAGTGACAAGGATAAACAGCCGTTGGCTGCGTCGGCTTCAGCCCCTCAGGTGGCGGAGTCTGCCGATGCAGCGCTAAAACATATCGTTGACGGCTTTTTGCATTTCCATCACGACGTCTTCCCTCAGCAGGAAGAACTCTTCAAGAAACTCGCCACGGCCCAGAGTCCACGGGCGATGTTCATTACCTGCGCCGACTCGCGCATCGTGCCTGAGCTGATTACCCAAAGCTCTCCCGGCGACCTGTTCGTGACCCGCAACGTCGGTAACGTCGTGCCGCCTTATGGGCAGATGAATGGCGGCGTTTCCACTGCCATCGAGTACGCCGTACTGGCCTTGGGCGTGCAGCACATCATCGTGTGCGGGCACTCCGATTGTGGTGCCATGCGTGCGGTCCTGAACCCCGCCAGCCTGGAGAAGATGCCGACGGTAAGGGCCTGGCTGCGGCACGCCGAAGTCGCCAAGTCCATGGTCGAGGACAACTGCGACTGTGCCAACGAAGGCGAGAGCATGAAAGTGCTCACCGAAGAAAACGTCATCGCCCAACTGCAGCATTTGCGTACCCATCCCTCGGTGGCGTCGCGTATGGCCAATGGTCAGCTGTTTATTCACGGTTGGATCTACAACATCGAGACCAGCGAAATCCGCGCCTACGATGCGGACCAGTCAGCGTTCCGCCCGTTAGGCGGCGAAGGACCGATTCCATCCGCGACGCCTAAAGCGCGCTTCTAAAACACTTCCCTGCCGGGTAAAGCGGTGGCTGCCATGGATGCAGCCAGGCTTTGCCGCGCCCGGCGAATGCCTCGGGAGAGCCATCATGCGTGCTGCTCAATTGAAAGCTGTATTGCCACGGGAGCTGCTCGCCTCCGTGGTTGTGTTTCTGGTCGCCCTGCCCCTGTGCATGGGGATCGCGATCGCGTCCGGCATGCCGCCGGCCAAGGGCCTGATCACCGGGATTATCGGTGGCTTGGTGGTGGGCTGGTTGGCGGGTTCGCCGCTGCAGGTCAGCGGCCCGGCGGCGGGTTTGGCGGTATTGGTGTTCGAGTTGGTGCGCCAGCACGGGATGATGATGCTCGGGCCGATCCTGCTGCTGGCGGGTTTCCTGCAACTGGTGGCCGGGCGTTTGCGCCTGGGTTGCTGGTTCCGCGTCACGGCGCCGGCGGTGGTGTACGGGATGCTGGCGGGGATCGGCGTATTGATTGTGCTATCGCAGATCCATGTGATGCTCGACGGTGCGCCCAAGCCCTCAGGGCTGGATAACCTGGCGGGCTTCCCCGCCGCGCTGGTGGAGGCGATTCCAACCTTGGGCGGCGGCCTGGGTTGGCAGGCCGGATTGCTCGGTTTGTCGACGATGCTGGTGATGTACCTGTGGGATAAATTCCGTCCGCAAACCCTGCGCTTCGTGCCCGGAGCGCTGTTGGGCGTGGGCCTGGCAACGGTGACCAGCCTGGTGTTGGCGTTGCAGGTCAAGCGTGTGGAGGTGCCGGAGAACCTCGCCGACGCCATCGATTGGCTGCGTCCCAGTGACCTGCTGAACCTGGCCGACCCCCAGTTGTTGATCGCCGCGTTTGCCGTGGCGTTTATCGCCAGTGCCGAAACCCTGCTCTCCGCTGCAGCGGTCGACCGCATGCACAGTGGCCAACGTTCCGACTTCGACAAGGAATTGTCTGCTCAAGGTGTAGGCAACATGCTATGCGGCCTGGTCGGTGCCCTGCCGATGACCGGTGTGATCGTGCGCAGCTCGGCCAACGTGCAGGCCGGTGCTACCACGCGCTTGTCGGCGATGTTCCATGGTGTATGGCTGTTGGGCTTCGTGTTGTTGCTGTCGAGCGTGTTGCAGAGCATTCCGGTGGCGAGCCTCGCGGGTGTATTGGTGTACACCGGGATCAAACTGGTGGATATCAAGGCCTTCAAGGCGCTCGGTCGCTATGGGCGTATGCCGATGTTTACCTACGCGGCCACGGCGTTGGCAATCATTTTCACCGACCTGCTGACCGGTGTGCTGGTGGGCTTCGGGCTTACGCTGGTCAAGCTGGCGTTCAAGGCCTCGCGCCTGAAAGTCAGCCTGATCGACCTGCCCCAGGAGGGGGAAATGGAGCTGCGTTTGACTGGCGCGGCGACCTTCCTGAAAGTGCCGGCGTTGACCCAGGTGCTATCGACAGTGCCGCCGGGCACCACCGTGCACGTACCGCTGAGTAACCTGAGCTATATCGACCATTCCTGCCTGGAGTTGCTGGAGGAATGGGGCCGGGCGAATGCGGCCAAGGGCTCGAAGCTGGTG
Organism: Pseudomonas grimontii; assembly: GCF_007858185.1. Taxonomy (GTDB): domain Bacteria; phylum Pseudomonadota; class Gammaproteobacteria; order Pseudomonadales; family Pseudomonadaceae; genus Aquipseudomonas; species Aquipseudomonas grimontii. Next base: position 60,822 of record NZ_VFES01000027.1, on the reverse strand, counting down.
ATCGAGGCGCGTGGGTTGAAGCGCAGGCTCGAAGGCCGGGTCAGGACGACGACAGGGATCGGCTCGGCGCCCTCAATCGGCTGAGGCAGCCGGATCTGTGGGAGGGGCGAGCCCCTCCCACATTCGTTCTGGCCTAATTTAAGATTTAAGCTGGCTGATCCAGTGCCAACTCAACCCCCAGTTGGCGGGACAGACACGGCCAGCGCTTCCACGCGGCTTCCGTTTCCGGGCTTTTCAGCTGCTCGCGATACGCCTCGACAGACTCCAGCGCAAAACTGTCTTCGTTGAGCATTTCATCCACGGCATGGTGTACGGCTTCATCCAGCTGGTTGGCGAATGCTTCGCCGATCAACTGATGGGCAATCAGGTTGGCCACGGTGGTGTCTGCTGGAATCAACGGCTGGCCGAAGTGCTTGATATACAGATCGTTGACTTCTTCAACCAGGCGATGGGCCAAGTAAGCCTCGTCGAGCAGGCCGTCGAGCCCCAGGTGGCCCGCCAGAATAGCCGGTGGTTGCAGAAAGAACTGCTCGGCGATCTTCAGCACCGGCTTGATCTGGCTTTCGATACCGGCTTCGCGTGCCACGTCATTGGCGGCTTCCAGCAAGTCCGGGACGAGTTCGATGTAGGCGGTCACAAAGCGAGTCATGACGATGTTGCGATCACCGTCAACCAGGGAAATGGCCGAATGCAGGTGCGGCAATTGCTCTTCCAGCTGCTTGGCCAGTTGGCCGGTGCTGGCTTCGTGTTGATGGGCAAGGGAAATCTGCTCGCGCAATGCGGCGGTGTTCATGAAGGCTCCAGTGAAGCAGGTGTAGGAATAGGGACAGCATAAGGTAGCTCGTTTATACGAGCGCCTAAGACGCATTTGTCATAATTATTTCATGGTTATGCACCCGCGTTATATCGAATTGCCATCGTTCGTCGGATAAACGATTCCGCACCCGGTTTTATTAGGCCCGGCCACTCATTTTTGCTCATTTGCCCCTACACATTGCGGGGTTGCAGAGCGTGTCTATACTCGGGTTTGTACGCGATTAGCTGATGACGCCAGACTGCATAAGCAGGTAAGGCTAAGCGGTTGTAAGCAGTATGGAAGCCGCTCCCTTCGACGCAGGTGCAAACCGGCGGGATAACAAGAACGATAAGGGGAACCCGCAATGACGCGACATCCACACGTTTGGATGGGCCTTCTGTTGTGGTCAGTATTCGGCCAGGCGCACGCCGCCTGGACAATGAATATGGCACCAGGGGCAACTGAAGTCAGTCACGCTGTGTTTGACCTGCACATGACCATTTTCTGGATCTGTGTGGTGATCGGCATTGTCGTATTTGGCGCAATGTTCTGGTCGATGATCCTTCATCGCCGCTCTACAGGCCAGGTCGCGGCCAAATTCCACGAAAGCACGACCGTGGAGATTCTCTGGACCGTGGTGCCCTTGCTGATCCTGGTGGCGATGGCCATTCCGGCGACCAAGACCCTGATCAACATCTACGACAGCAGTGAGTCGGATATCGATATCCAGGTCACCGGCTATCAGTGGAAGTGGCATTACAAATACCTGGGCCAGGATGTGGAGTTCTTCAGCAACCTGGCCACGCCCGCCGAGCAGATCCATAACCAGGCGACCAAGGGCGAACACTACCTGCTGGAAGTCGACCAGCCGCTGGTGCTGCCGGTGGGCGCCAAGGTGCGCTTCCTGGTAACCGCCGCCGACGTGATCCACTCCTGGTGGGTGCCGGCCTTCGCGGTCAAGCGCGACGCCATCCCGGGTTTCGTCAACGAGGCCTGGACCCGCGTCGAGAAGCCCGGCATCTACCGTGGCCAGTGCGCCGAACTGTGCGGCAAGGACCATGGTTTCATGCCCATCGTGGTCGAGGTCAAGTCCAAGGCCGACTACGACACCTGGCTCGGCGAACGCAAGGCAGAGGCCGCCAAGCTCAAGGAGCTGACCTCCAAAGAGTGGACGCTCGAAGAGCTGGTGGCCCGTGGCGACAAGGTCTACCACACCACCTGCGTGGCCTGTCACCAGGCCGAAGGCCAGGGCCTGCCGCCGATGTTCCCGGCGCTCAAGGGCTCGAAGATTGCCACCGGACCCAAGGAAGGCCACCTCAGCATCGTCTATCACGGCAAGCCTGGTACCGCGATGGCCGCCTTCGGCAAGCAGCTCTCGGAAGTCGATATCGCCGCCGTAGTGACCTACGAGCGTAACGCCTGGGGCAACAACAAAGGCGACATGGTCACGCCTAAAGACGTGCTGGCCATCAAGCAGGCGGAAAGCAAATGACCTACTTCATCGCTTTTACCTCGACCCGCCCCGCCCACTCGCTTGCAGGAGAACGGCCATGAGCGCTGTGATCGATGACCATGGCCACGCCGGTGACCATGCCCACGGCCCCGCCAAGGGTTTGATGCGCTGGGTGCTGACCACCAACCATAAAGACATCGGCACCATGTACCTGTGGTTCGCGTTCACCATGTTCCTGCTCGGCGGCTCGTTCGCCATGGTGATCCGTGCCGAATTGTTCCAGCCTGGCCTGCAGATCGTCGAGCCGGCGTTTTTCAACCAGATGACCACCATGCACGGCCTGATCATGGTGTTCGGTGCGGTGATGCCGGCGTTTGTCGGCCTGGCCAACTGGATGATTCCGCTGATGATCGGCGCGCCGGACATGGCCTTGCCGCGCATGAACAACTTCAGCTTCTGGCTGCTGCCGGCGGCGTTCCTGCTGCTGGTCTCGACCCTGTTCACGCCCGGCGGCGGGCCGAATTTCGGCTGGACCTTCTACGCCCCGCTCTCTACCACCTACGCACCGGAAAGCGTGACGTTCTTCATCTTCGCCATCCACTTGATGGGCATCAGTTCGATCATGGGTGCGATCAATGTGGTCGCCACCATCCTCAACCTGCGTGCGCCCGGCATGACCTTGATGAAGATGCCGCTGTTTGTCTGGACCTGGCTGATCACCGCGTTCCTGCTGATCGCGGTAATGCCGGTACTGGCCGGCTGCGTGACCATGATGCTGATGGACATCCACTTCGGCACCAGCTTCTTCAGCGCGGCCGGTGGCGGTGATCCGGTGCTGTTCCAGCATGTGTTCTGGTTCTTCGGCCACCCCGAGGTGTACATCATGATCCTGCCGGCGTTTGGCGCCGTCAGTTCGATTATCCCGACCTTCTCGCGCAAACCGTTGTTCGGCTATACGTCGATGGTCTACGCCACGGCGAGCATCGCGTTCCTGTCGTTTATCGTGTGGGCGCACCATATGTTCGTGGTGGGTATTCCGTTGGTGGGCGAACTGTTTTTCATGTACGCCACGCTGCTGATCGCCGTACCTACGGGGGTCAAGGTGTTCAACTGGGTCAGCACCATGTGGCAAGGCTCGCTGACCTTCGAGACACCGATGCTGTTTGCCGTGGCCTTCGTGATCTTGTTCACCATCGGCGGCTTCTCCGGGTTGATGCTGGCGATTGCCCCAGCGGACTTCCAGTACCACGACACCTACTTTGTGGTGGCGCACTTCCATTACGTACTGGTGCCTGGCGCGATCTTCGGCATCTTCGCCTCGGCCTACTACTGGCTGCCGAAATGGACCGGCCACATGTACGACGAAACCCTGGGCAAGCTGCATTTCTGGTTGTCTTTCGTGGGCATGAACATGGCGTTCTTCCCAATGCACTTCGTGGGGCTGGCCGGCATGCCGCGGCGGGTGCCGGACTACAACCTGCAGTTCGCCGACTTCAACATGGTCTCGTCCATTGGTGCCTTCATGTTTGGCGCCACGCAGATCTTCTTCCTGTTTATCGTGATCAAGTGCATCCGTGGCGGCCCGCCGGCACCGGCCAAGCCGTGGGATGGCGCCGAAGGGCTGGAGTGGAGCGTGCCTTCGCCCGCGCCGTACCACACCTTCACCACGCCACCGGAGGTCAAATGAACACGCTGATCGCCTTCGCTTCAGGGGGATGTCATGGCTGACTCCGTGCCCCTCAAGCGCCTGGTCACCCGCCTGTTGATCCTGGTGGTGGCGATGTTCGCCTTTGGTTTCGCCCTGGTGCCGATCTACGACGTGATGTGCAAGGCGTTCGGCATCAACGGCAAGACGGCCGGGCAATACGAGGGCGAGCAGGTCGTCGACCTCACGCGGCAGGTACGGGTGCAGTTCCTGTCCACCAATGCCATCGACATGGTCTGGGATTTTCACTCCAAGGCTGACGAGGTGGTGGTCAACCCCGGCGCAGTCACCGAGATGCTGTTCGTGGCCTACAACCCTACCGACAAACCGATGACCGCCCAAGCGGTGCCAAGCATTTCCCCGGCCGAGGCGGCGATGTACTTCCACAAGACCGAATGCTTTTGCTTCACCCAGCAAGTGCTGCAACCAGGCCAGCGCATCGAGATGCCGGTGCGTTTTATTGTCGACCGCGACATGCCCAAGGATGTGAAGCATTTGACCCTGGCGTACACGCTGTTTGATATCACTGCGCGCCAACCGCCGGTGGCTGTCCGTACCGGCGGCTAGCTACTGTTTGCCCGCTCAATCAGGAGAGCGAATACATGTCGACTCATGATACGTACTACGTACCAGCGCAAAGCAAATGGCCGATAATTGCCACGATTGGCATGCTGGTCACCGTGTATGGCCTGGCCGTGTGGTTCAACGACCTGAAGGCGGCACGCCCGGAATCCCACGGGCCGTGGATCTTTTTCGTCGGTGGGCTGTTGCTGGCCTACATGCTGTTCGGCTGGTTCGGCGCGGTGATCAAGGAAAGCCGTGCCGGTTTGTACAGCGCGCAGATGGACCGCTCGTTTCGCTGGGGCATGACCTGGTTCATCTTTTCCGAGGTGATGTTCTTTATCGCGTTCTTCGGTGCGCTGTTCTATGTGCGGCATATGTCTGCGCCCTGGTTGGCCGGTGAAGGCTCGAAGGGCATCGCGCACATGCTGTGGCCGAGTTTCGAGTTCGCCTGGCCGTTGCTCAACAACCCTGATCCAAAGCTGTACCCCGCACCCGAGGGCACCATCAGCCCCTGGGGCCTGCCGTTGGTCAATACCATTTTGCTGGTGAGCTCGAGCGTGACCATCACCATCGCCCACCATGCCCTGCGCAAGGGCCATCGCGGTGCGCTGAAGATCTGGCTGGCGATCACCGTGCTGCTTGGCCTGGCGTTTCTCGGGTTCCAGGCCGAGGAATACATCCACGCCTACAAAGAGCTGGGCCTGACCCTTGGCTCAGGCGTGTATGGCGCAACCTTCTTCATGCTCACGGGCTTTCACGGCGCCCACGTGACCATCGGCACCATCATTTTGTTTGTGATGCTGATGCGCATCCTGCGCGGGCATTTCAATGCCGAGCATCAGTTCGGTTTCGAAGCGGCCAGTTGGTATTGGCACTTCGTGGATGTGGTGTGGATTGGGCTGTTTTTCTTCGTCTATGTGCTGTGAGGCGACTTACCAAGGCGCGTGAGACACCAGCTGGCCGCTGAAAAAGCCCCAGGCGATCAAGGCCACGGTGATCACGGCCAGTACGACACGCACGGTCAAGGCAGTGACGAGGCGGTTGGAGTTGCCCTCGTCCTTGACCAGAAAGAACAAGCCACTGAACAGGCTCACGACGGTCGCGATCAGCATCAGGGCAATGGCTGCTTTGAGCATGGTCTGGTTCCTGGCTTTGGTGGGCATTGAGGGGATGGGCGGGCAATGAAAACAAGTATAGCCAGCGCCATGAAACGCTTTCGTCCAGGTATCGCACCGACCCTGGTGGTGATGATTCTGCTGCCGTTGATGGTGGGCCTGGGTTTCTGGCAACTGTCACGCGGCCATGAGAAGCAGTTGCTGGTGGACAGCTATGCCGAACGCCGCGTGGCTGAGCCGATCAGCAGTGTGCAGCTCGGTGACATGGCGGACCCGGCCTTTCGCCGCGTGCATTTGCGCGGGCAATTCGATGCCGAGCACAGCGTACTGCTGGATAACCGCATGCGCGACGGCAAGGCGGGCGTCGAGTTGCTGCAACCCTTTCACGATCAGGCCAGCGGCCTATGGCTGTTGCTCAATCGCGGTTGGTTGCCGTGGCCGGATCGGCGCACCCCGCCCGTCTTCACCACCCCAGACCAGCCTTTGAATCTCGACGCCTGGGTGTATGTCGCGCCCGGCGAAACATTCCAGTTACATGCAGACCCCACGACCGCGCAATGGCCGCGCCTGTTGACCGCGCTGCACCCCGCTGCGTTATGGGCTGAGCTCGGTCGCAGCGGTTTTGCCTACGAACTGCGCACTGAAGCCGGCCCCGGTACGTACGAAACCACTTGGCCCATCGTTGCGATGGGCCCGGAAAAACACCTGGCCTACGCGGTGCAGTGGTTCGCCATGTCGCTGGCGCTATTGGCGCTTTACCTCTACCTCGGATGGCACACCACAAAGGAGAAGCCCCATGGGAACGGCCATGAATCCACCCAACATGTCTGAGGTGCCTGATCGGCGCAAAGGCCGCTGGCAACTGTTGCTGATCCTGCTGATGGTGATCGGCCCGATGGCGCTGGCCACCTTCATGTACAAACTGCAGTTCTGGGTGCCGGACAGTCGCAGCTACCACGGGGAAATGATCGGTAACGGTCAGACCCGCGCCGATATTGGCGTGCAGGCCGATGAACAGCGCTGGCAGTTGCTGGTCACCGCGCCCGCTGCCTGCGCTGCCGATTGCCAGCAACTGGTGTACCTCGCGCGCCAACTGCAGATCGGCCTGGGGCGCGACGCCTCACGCGCCAGCCATGCCCTGGCCAGTGCGCAACCGGTCGGTACCGACTATGACGCCAAGTTGAAGGTCGAATACCCGCAATTGCAGCGCTACTCGCTGGACCTTTCGACCTTCACCAAAAACGCCGCCGCGCCGGGCGATGCGCAACTGTGGATCGTCGACCCCCACGGCAATCTGGTGCTGCGCTACGACGCCAAGGTCAAGGGCAAGGACTTGCTCAATGATCTGCGCCACCTGCTGAAACTGTCGAACATCGGATAAGGGCATCGTCATGGCCAAACCTGGATTTCGCCTCGCGTTGTTTGCCACCCTGCTGGCGCTGATCGTCGTGCTGCTCGGCGCCTACACCCGCCTGACCCATGCCGGCCTTGGTTGCCCGGACTGGCCGGGCTGCTACGGCTTTATCAGCGTGCCGCAAAGCGAGGCCCAGTTGGCCCATGCCGAATTGCATTTTCCCGATACGCCAGTGGAGGCTGACAAGGGCTGGGCCGAGATGACCCATCGCTACTTTGCCGGCACCCTGGGCCTGTTGATTGTGCTGTTGGCGGCGCGTTCGTGGAGCCATCGGCATGATCCGGGCCAGCCGGTGAAACTGCCGTTGTTTGTGCTGATGGTGGTATTCGCCCAGGCGGCGTTTGGCATGTGGACGGTGACCTTGAAGCTATGGCCCCAGGTGGTGACGGGGCATTTGTTGGGCGGCTTTGCGACCTTGAGCCTGTTGTTCCTGCTGACCCTGCGCTTGTCCGGCGTGCTGCCCGCCTTGATCGTGCCCAAGCGCCTGCAATATTGGGCCACGGCGGGTCTGGTGCTGGTGATCGGCCAGATTGCCTTGGGCGGCTGGGTCAGTTCCAACTACGCGGCGGTGGCCTGTATCGATTTGCCCACCTGCCACGGCCAGTGGTGGCCTGCGGCGGACTTCGCCAACGGCTTTCACCTGACCCAGCACATCGGGCCCAATTACCTTGGCGGCCAACTCGACAGCGATGCGCGCACCGCCATCCACCTGACCCACCGCATCGGTGCGGTGCTGGTCACCGTGGTGCTTGCGGGCTTGGCCTGGCAGCTGCGCGTGGTCGGTATGACTCGGCTCGCGGGTCTGCTGTTGATTGCCCTGGCGGCCCAAATCAGCCTGGGCCTGAGCAACGTGTATTTCCACCTGCCGCTGCCGGTTGCGGTCGGCCATAACGCCGGCGGCGCGGCGCTGTTATTGAGCCTGGTGCTGGTCAATTACCACGCCCGCACCAGTCTGGTCCGGGTACGTCACCAACTGCCCTTCGGCTGGCGCTTCAGCCCGCGCAAACACGTATCGGGCCTCATCACCCTTAAAGGAGAGATGCCATGGCGACCTTGATCGGCGCGCGCCACAGCCAGGCGATCTGGCGCGATTACCTGGAACTGACCAAGCCGAAAGTGGTGGTGTTGATGCTCATCACCTCCTTGGTCGGCATGTTCCTCGCGACCCGCGCCGGCGTGCCGTGGGCGGTGCTGATTTTCGGCAACCTGGGGATAGCCCTGTGTGCCGGTGGCGCGGCGGCGGTGAACCATGTAGTGGACCGGCGGATTGATGCGGTGATGGCCCGCACCCATAAGCGACCGTTGGCGCAGGGCCGTGTATCGCCGATGGCGGCGCTGGCCTTTGCTTTGTTTCTAGCCGTTGCAGGATTGGCCTTGTTGCTGGCGTTCACCAATCCCCTGGCGGCATGGCTGACGCTGGCTTCGCTGTTGGGTTATGCGGTGATCTACACCGGCTTTCTCAAGCGCGCGACGCCACAAAATATTGTTATTGGCGGCTTGGCCGGTGCCGCGCCGCCGCTGTTGGGCTGGGTCGCCGTCACCGGCCACGTCAGCGCCGAACCCTTGTTATTGGTGCTGATCATCTTCGCCTGGACCCCGCCGCACTTCTGGGCGCTGGCCATTCACCGCAAGGAGGAATACGCCAAGGCCGACATCCCGATGCTGCCGGTCACCCATGGCGAGCACTACACCAAGGTGCATATCCTGCTCTACACCTTCGCCCTGTTGGCGGTGAGCCTCATGCCCTATGTGATCCATATGAGCGGCCTGCTCTACCTGGCGTGTGCGCTGGTTTTGGGCGGACGCTTTCTGCAATGGGCCTGGGTGCTGTACCGTGGCGCTCAGCCGCACGCGGCGATCAACACCTTCAAGTACTCTATCTGGTACCTGTTCCTGCTGTTTATCGCCCTGCTCGTAGACCACTACTTACTGTTGAACCTATGACTCGAACTCAAAAAACCGTCTTTATCCTGGTGGCCATCGTCGCGTTGATCATGGGCCTGACCGTCAACAAAGTGCTCTCGGGCAAAGGCCAGGGCGACCCTACCGCGTTGATCGACGCCGGCATCATCCTGCTGCCGCAAAGCCGTCAGTTGCCACCGGTGAGCATGACCAACCAGGACGGCCAGCCGGTGCTGGTCAACGAGTTGAAAGGCAAGTGGAGCCTGCTGTTCTTCGGCTACACCTTCTGCCCCGACATCTGCCCGACTACCCTCGCCCAACTGCGCCAGATCAAGAGCGAGTTGCCTAAAGAGGCTGTGGACAAGTTTCAAGTGATCCTGGTCAGCGTCGACCCGAACCGCGACACGCCGACCCAGCTCAAACAGTACCTGGGCTATTTCGACCCGCAATTCGAAGGCCTCACCGGCGCGAACGTGGAGGATGTGCAGAAGGTCTCGAATGCCGTGAGCATCCCGTTCATCCCGGCAGACACCAGCAAGCCCAACTACACCGTCGACCATAGCGGCAACCTCGCGCTGATCGGCCCGGATGGTACCCAGCGCGGGTTTATCCGTGCGCCGTTGAACAATCAGAAGCTGGTAGCGCAACTGCCGGGGCTGTTGCAGCGCAAGTAACAGGCAACGCACAACACATGTGGGAGGGGGCTTGCCCCCGATGGCGGCAGATCAGTCAGCTCATGCAGCGACTGCTACTCCGCAATCGGGGGCAAGCCCCCTCCCACATTTTTTGATCTCCAGAGTGTTGGAGATCGAGTCGGATCAGAACGCCGGCAGGATCGCGCCTTTGTACTTCTCTTGGATGAATTGCTTCACTTCAGGAGTGTGCAGGGCTGCAATCAGCTTCTTCATCGCGTCCGAATCCTTGTTGTCTTCGCGGCTCACCAGGATGTTCACGTAAGGCGAGTCATTGCCTTCGATCACCAGGGCGTCCTTGGACGGGTCCAGTTTGGCTTCCAGCGCGTAGTTGGTGTTGATCAGCGCCAGGTCGACCTGGGTCAGCACGCGCGGCAGGGTGGCGGCTTCGAGTTCGCGGAATTTCAGGTTTTTCGGGTTTTCGGTGATGTCCTTGATGGTCGACAGGATGTTGGTCGGGTCCTTCAGGGTGATCAGGTTGTGTTTGGCCAGCAGCAGCAGCGCACGGCCGCCGTTGGTGGCGTCGTTCGGGATCACCACGTTGGCGCCGCTTGGCAGTTCCTCCAGCTTCTTGTACTTGCTGGAGTAAGCGCCCAGGGGCTCCAGGTGCACCGCGCCGACGCTCACCAGGTGAGTGCCCTTGGCCTTGTTGAACTCATCCAGGTACGGCTGGTGCTGGAAGAAGTTGGCGTCCAGGCGCTTTTCCGACACTTGCACGTTTGGCTGTACGTAGTCAGTGAACACTTTGACCTGCAGGTCCACGCCTTCTTTGGCGAGCGCAGGCTTCACGAATTCCAGGATTTCCGCGTGGGGCACCGGCGAGGCGGCGACCGTGATGGTCTCGGCGTGGGCGGAAAACGCGGCAACGGCGGCGAAAGCAACCAGTAGTTTTTTCATCCAACAAGCTCCTTGTTCGGGCATGTGCCGGCTTTTGACCGGCAATGGCCGTTATTTTCGAGAAAAATGCACCACCAGCTTGTCGCCGACGGTTTGCAGAATTTGCACCAGGATCAACAGCATCACCACAGTGACCACCATCACATCGGTCTGGAAGCGCTGGTAACCGAAACGGATCGCCAGGTCACCCAGGCCGCCGGCACCGACGACACCGGCCATTGCCGTGTAGGACACCAGTGTAATCGCCGTCACCGTGATCGCCGCGAAGATGCCAGGGCGTGCTTCGGGCAGCAGCGCGTTAATGATGATCTGGCGGGTGCTGGCGCCCATGGACTGGGTGGCTTCGATGATGCCGCGGTCCACTTCACGCAAGGCGGTTTCCACCAGACGCGCGAAGAATGGCGTGGCACCTACGACCAGCGGCGGGATCGCCCCCGCTACGCCCAGCGAGGTGCCGGTGATCAGCACGGTGAACGGGATCATCACGATCAGCAGGATGATGAACGGCAGCGAGCGCAGGATGTTCACGACCAGCGACAGCAGTGCGTACAGGCCTTTTTGCTCGAACAGCTGGCGTGGGCTGGTCAGGAACAGCAGCACGCCCAAGGGCAGGCCCAATACCACGGTGAAGAACAGTGAACCGAACAGCATGATCATGGTGTCGCCGGTGGCGAGCCAGATTTCGGACCAGTCGATATTGGCGAAGAAACTCAGGAACACTTCCATTAGCGCAGCACCTCCATGTGGACGTCTGCGGCGGTAAAGCGGGCAAAGGCCGCTTCCATGTCACCACCGGTGACCGCCAGGGTCAGTTGCCCGTAGGGGATGTCTTTGATGCGGTCGATGCGGCCGGCGAGGATGCTGTAGTCCACTCCTGTTTCGCGGGCGACGGTACCCAGCAATGGCGCGTAGGTCGCTTCACCTTGGAACGTCAGGCGCACGATTCGACCGGGTACATGGGCGAAATCGTCGTGCTGTTCGCCTTCGTCGACCTGCTCGGCTTCTTGTACAAAGCGTTTGGTGGTCGGGTGCTTGGGATGCAGGAACACGTCGGCTACCGAGCCTTGCTCGACGATCACGCCGGCGTCCATCACCGCCACCTGGTCGCATACGCGGCGAATCACGTCCATTTCATGGGTGATCAGCACGATGGTCAGTTTCAACTCGCGATTGATCTCGGCCAGCAATTGCAGGACCGAGGCGGTGGTTTGCGGGTCGAGGGCGCTGGTGGCTTCGTCGCACAGCAGGATTTTCGGCTTGGTCGCCAGGGCGCGGGCGATGCCGACGCGTTGCTTCTGGCCGCCAGACAACTGCGCCGGGTACTTCCTGGCGTGGTCCGACAGGCCGACGCGGGCGAGTAGCTCGGCGACGCGTTGATCGATCTCCTTGCGCGACAATTCGCCGGCCAGGGTCAGTGGCAGCGCCACATTGTCGGCAACGGTCTTGGACGCCAGCAGGTTGAAGTGCTGGAAGATCATCCCGACCTGCTGACGGAAACGGCGCAGGCCGTTGGCATCCAAGGAGGTGACTTCTTCGCCGTCCACCGTGATCTGACCGCCACTGGGCTCTTCCAGGCGGTTGATCAGGCGCAGCAGGGTGCTTTTACCTGCACCTGAGTGGCCAATCAGGCCAAACACCTGGCCGTTTTCGACACGCAGGCTGGTGGGGTGCAGCGCGGGAATATCCTTACCGGCGACGCGGTAGGTTTTATGGACGTTTTGAAACTCGATCACGTAGCGAACCTTGTGGGGCGCATGGAAAAGGGATCAGCGGTTAGCCGGGCGCGCATTTTAGCCTGTCCGTATAGCCTTTCTTAGCATTTATTTCGCATTCAACCAGTGATTTGGCAATAACGCGATCAAAGGTCATAAAAAAGGAACGGTGCAAAACGGTGTCAGTCACTACTTAAGCAACTCAATTTCCCAGGTGCCGTGCCTGGGGTTTTGCTCAAACGAGCCGGGGACCGCTCTGGCCACTTTGAATAAGGAGTTTTGACTGATGAGTACCAAGAAGCCAGCCACCCCGTCGAAGAGTGAGCTCGCGGGCACCGATACCCTGGACCGTGGCAACACCAACGCCAAGCTGCAGGCCCTGGAAGAATTCCGTTCCGATGCGACCGGCCAGGCCCTGCGTACCAACCAAGGCGTGAAGATTTCCGACAACCAGAACACCTTGAAAGTCGGCGCGCGCGGCCCCTCGCTGCTGGAAGACTTCATCATGCGTGAAAAAATCACGCACTTTGACCATGAGCGTATCCCCGAGCGCATCGTGCATGCCCGCGGCACGGGCGCCCATGGCTATTTCCAGACCTATGAAAACCATTCCGCGCTGAGCAAGGCCGGTTTCCTGCGCGATCCAGGTCATAAAACCCCAGTCTTCGTACGATTTTCCACTGTGCAGGGCCCGCGTGGTTCCGGCGATACGGTGCGTGACGTGCGCGGTTTCGCGGTGAAGTTCTTCACCGACGAAGGCAACTTCGATCTGGTCGGCAACAACATGCCGGTGTTTTTCATTCAGGATGCGATCAAGTTTCCCGATTTCGTGCATGCGGTAAAACCTGAGCCGCACAACGAAATTCCTACCGGCGGCTCGGCCCACGATACGTTCTGGGATTTTGTTTCGTTGCAGCCAGAATCGGCGCACATGGTGATCTGGGCGATGTCTGACCGTGCCATTCCAAAAAGCCTGCGTGCCATGCAGGGTTTTGGCATTCACACCTTCCGCTTGATCAATACCGAAGGTAAGTCGAGCTTTGTGAAGTTTCATTGGCACCCGAAGGTCGGCACCTGCTCCCTGGTGTGGGACGAAGCGCAAAAGCTTGCCGGTAAAGATACCGATTACCACCGTCGTGACCTGTGGGAAGCGATTGAAAGCGGCGACTACCCTGAGTGGGAATTGGGTGTGCAGATCGTTGCGGAAGAAGACGAGCATAAGTTCGACTTTGACCTGCTCGACCCCACCAAGATCATCCCCGAGGAACTGGTACCGATCACGCCGCTGGGCAAGATGGTGCTGAACCGCAACCCGGATAACTTCTTTGCCGAAGTCGAGCAGGTCGCGTTTTGCCCGGGCCATATCGTGCCGGGCATCGACTTCACCAACGACCCTCTGCTGCAAGGTCGTCTGTTTTCCTACACGGATACACAGATCAGCCGTCTCGGCGGCCCGAACTTCCATGAGCTGCCGATCAACCGGCCTGTAGCGCCTTTCCACAATGGCCAGCGCGACGCACAGCATCGCACGGTGATCGACAAGGGCCGTGCTGCGTACGAGCCGAATTCGATTGATGGCGGTTGGCCAAAAGAAACGCCGCCGGCTGCCCAGGATGGCGGTTTCGAAACTTATTACGAGCGTGTAGACGCCAACAAGGTCCGTGAGCGCAGTGAGTCGTTTGGCGACCATTTCTCGCAAGCCGCGCTGTTTTTCCACAGCATGAGCCACCACGAGAAAGAGCACATCATCGCGGCCTACAGCTTCGAGTTGGGCAAGGTGGAGCGCGAGTTTATCCGTGCGCGTCAGGTCAACGAGATCCTGGCTAATATCGATCTGGAACTGGCCAGGCGCGTTGCGCAGAACCTAGGTTTGCCGGCGCCGACCAAAGGCACGGTGCCGCCGCGTGAGACTTCGCTGAAAGAGTCGCCAGCGTTGAGCCAGGTGAACTTGCTGTCGGGTGATATCAAGACGCGTAAAGTCGCGATTCTCGCGGCCAACGGTGTCGATGGCGCGGTGATCGATGCGCTGAAAAAAGCGCTGGAGGCAGAAGGTGCCCATGCGAAGTTGCTGGGGCCGACCTCGGCGCCGGTGAAGACGGCGGATGGCAAGAGCCTGCCGGTGGATGCGTCGATGGAAGGCATGCCGTCCATTGCCTTTGACGCCGTGTTTATCCCGGGCGGAAAAGAGTCGGTGAAAGCACTGAGCGGCGATGGCGTGGCGTTGCATTACGTTCTGGAAGCCTACAAACACCTGAAGGCGATTGCAGTTGCCAGTGATGTGAAGCCACTGCTGGATCTGCTGAAGCTGGAGACGGATGCGGGGTTGATCGTTGGTTCGGATGCGAAAGCGTTCAAGGCGTTTTTTGCCGCGATTGCACAGCATCGGGTTTGGGATCGTGAGCCGAAGGCTAAGGCGATTCCGGCCTGATTTTTTGGTCGTTGGTTAGATCACCATCGGGGGGCAAGCCCCCGATGCGTTATTCCGCCTTGCGCGGAATCAGCACAACCTGCGCCGGAATATGCTTCAGAATCTGCCGGTGAATCTTCAGGTCATATCCCGAATCAATACGCTTCACCCGTTTGGTCAGCAACGTGGCCAGCCATGGGTAGTCCTGGGTGCGCGGCGCCTGGATCGTCACATCACACTGGTAATTCACCACGTCGGTGGCGATCGCATCCAGTTGATGGCGCAGTTCTTCGATGTCGGTGAGGTTCAGCGCCACGGTCGTGCTCGGCGCCGCCGGGTCGATGACCTTGGCTGCGGGCTTGGCTTCGGCGGCTTTGAGGGCCTCTTCGGCCTTATCCAATTCCGCCTTGCGGGCGTGGGTGATGGCGCTGTTCACGCCACCGGTCAGCGCTGGCGCCTTGGGCATCAGTGCGCGGGCTCGGCTCAGGGCGGTGGCAGCGGCGTTTACGTCGCCTTTTTGCAGCACGATCTGGCTGCGCTGCAGGTAAGCCTCGGCCAATTGACGTTGGTAGGGTTCCAGCGTCGGGTCATTGGGCGACTGGGCCTGCAGCGCGGCAAGTTGGTCTTCGGCGGTGGCCAGCTCACTGCTGGCCAGGTTTTGCTCCAGCTGCGCGATGGCCGCAGCACGCGGATCCGGGGCCTCTGGGGCGGCGGGCGGTGTGCTTTGACAGGCGCCCAGCAGCAGGGAAAACGCGGCAAGGAGCAGATAACGGGAGGTGAACAGCTTCATTCCTGCGACTCTCTATTTGCGCAAAAAGCGAGCAAGTCTACACCCCTCGACGGGGCAGGACAAAACTCAGCAGAAACAGGGCGGCCGCCGTGACTACAATCGACGGTCCGGCCGGGGTGTCCTTGAACCACGACAACGCCAGGCCCCCGCACACTGCCAGCATCCCCAACAGGCTGGCACCGATCGCCATCTGCTCCGGTGAGCGGGCGTGGCGCTGGGCGGCGGCAGCGGGAATGATCAGCAGCGACGTGATCAACAATACGCCGACAATCTTCATCGCGACAGCGATCACCACGGCAATCAGCAGCATCAGGGCCATGCGCAACGCTGGTACGGGCAAACCTTCGACCCTGGCCAGTTCTTCATGCACCGTGATTGCCAGCAGCGGACGCCACAGGGCTACCAGCAGCACCAATACTGCAGCGCTGCCGCCGAGAATCCAGGCAAGGTCGGTGGGGCTGATCGCCAGCAGATCGCCGAACAGATAGGCCATCAGGTCGATGCGCACTTCATGCATAAAGCTCAGCACCACCAGGCCCAGGGACAGCGTGCTCGGCGCCAGGATGCCCAGCAGGGTATCCGAGGCCAGTGGCTGGCGCTGTTGCAGGGTCACCAGCAGCACCGCCAGCAGCAGACAGCCCACGGTCACGGCGATGGTCGGGCTCACATCCAGCAGGAAGCCCATGGCCACGCCCAGCAGCGCGGCGTGGGACAAGGTGTCGCCAAAGTACGCCATGCGCCGCCAGACCACGAACGAGCCCAGTGGGCCCGCCACCAGCGCCAGAGCCAAGCCTGCCAGCAGGGCGTAAAGCAGAAAATCAGCCATGCTTGCAGTTATCTCCATGCTTGTGGGTGTGGGGCGTCGCGGGATCGTCAACGACAGCGCCATGCAGGTCATGGGCGTGGTCGTGATGGTGGTGATAGATCGCCAGGCTCTGGGCGTTCTTGCCGAACAGTTCGACGAACGCGGGGTCGTTGCTGACTTGTTCCGGGTGGCCGGAGCAGCACACGTGGCGGTTGAGGCATACCACTTGGTCGGTGGTGCTCATCACCAGGTGCAAATCATGGGAGACCATCAGCACGCCGCAGCCATGGCGGTCGCGCAGGCGGGTGATCAGGCTGTACAGCTCGGCCTGGCCGGCGACGTCGACGCCCTGCACGGGTTCATCCAGCACCAGCAACTCGGGCTCGCGCAGCAGGGCGCGGGCCAGCAGCACGCGCTGCATTTCGCCGCCGGAGATGCTTTGCACCGGGCTGTCGATGACCTGTTCGGCACCGACTTCCTTGAGGGCGGCCTGTGCGCGGGCGCGGTCCACACCAGGCACCAGGCGCAAAAAACGCAGCACCGATAAGGGCAAGGTCGGATCAACATGCAGCTTTTGTGGCATGTAGCCCACGCGCAGCTTGGGCTTGCGCCACACGCTGCCGGTGTCGGGCTTGAGCAGGCCGAGTACGGCACGCACCAGGGTGGTCTTGCCCGCGCCATTGGGGCCGATCAGGGTGACGATCTGTCCCGGCTCGACGCTCAAGGCGATGTTATCCAGCACGTTTTGCCCGGCAAACGTGACGCCGACCTGCTCCAGGCGGATTAACGCGTTGCTCATCAAGCCCCCTGGCAGCCCGAGCACAGGCCGACCACTTCGACCGTTTGCCCTTCGACCCGGAAGCCCACGTCGGCGGCGCTCTTGATGATGGCGTCGCTGATGCTTTTTTGTTCAAGTTCGATGGCGGCGTGGCACTCGCGGCAGATCAGGAACTGGCCCTGATGCGCGTGTTCCGGGTGGTTGCAGCCGACAAAGGCGTTGAGCGAGGCAATGCGGTGCACCAGGCCGTTTTCCAGCAGGAAATCCAGCGCGCGATACACGGTCGGCGGCGCGGCGCGGCGGCCGTCCTGCTCGCTGAGCACACCCAGGATGTCGTAGGCGCCCAGCGGCTTGTGGCTCTGCCAGACCAGTTCCAGCACCCGGCGGCGCAGAGCAGTCAGGCGCAAGCCCTTCTGTGCGCACAGGGTGTCGGCCTCCGACAGCGCGGTATGCACGCAGTGAGAGTGGTCGTGTGGACGGCTGGCAAGTGGTGTTATAGGCATGAGCGGCGACAGATATTTGATAGAGACGTTATTATGTTACCCGTTCCTACGTCATTGAGTGGTCATCGTGTCCCGACTTTTTCCCGTTTTTGTCGTATTTGTCACCAGTTTGTTCATCGCTGGCGCCGCTCAGGCCGAGGTCAAGGTGCTCACGAGCATCAAGCCATTGCAGTTGATTGCCGCCGCCGTGCAGGACGGTGTGGCGGTTCCGGAGGTATTGCTGCCGCCGGGTGCATCGCCGCATAACTTCGCGTTGCGTCCGTCCGACGTACGGCGCGTGCAGTCGGTCGATCTGCTGTATTGGATCGGGCCGGACATGGAGGGCTTCCTGCCTCGCGTGCTCAAAGGTCGTACGGCTCCGACGATAGCGGTTCAAGACCTTGCGGGGATGAAACTGCGCCGTTTCGCCGAAGATAGCCATTCCCACGCCGATGATGCCGACGAACATGATCACGATCACCGCCCAGGCAGCCTGGATGCACACTTGTGGTTGTCGACGGTCAACGCTCGCGTGATCGCCACGCGCATGGCGTCTGACCTTAGCGCTGCCGACCCGAGCAATGCCGCGCGTTACCAGAGCAACGCGAGGGCTTTCGACGAGCGCCTGGATGCGCTGGATGCGCGCCTGAAAAAACGTATGGCGAGCATCGGTGACAAACCTTACTTCGTGTTCCACGAAGCCTTTGATTACTTCGAAGCTGCTTACGGGCTCAAGCACACCGGCGTGTTCAGCGTTGCTGCCGAAGTGCAGCCTGGCGCCCAGCACGTGGCGGCGATGCGTACGCGTTTGCAGGAAGTCGGCAAGACCTGCGTGTTCAGTGAACCGCCGTTGCGCCCGCGCCTGGCCGAGACGCTGGTGGCCGGACTGCCGGTGAAGTTGGCGGAACTGGATGCATTGGGCGGCTATACCCCGGCGACAGCCCAAGGTTACGAGCAGGTGCTGGAGAAATTAGGCAACGACCTGGCCGGGTGCCTGGAGTCGCTCTAAGCAGATCGGGGATCAAATGTGGGAGGGGGCTTGCCGCCTCCCACATTTTTAGAGCGCGAACGGCAGTTGGATTGTGACCTGCTGGCGCTGTACCAAGCGATGCTCGAACTCGGCGGGATCGTGGATCAACACATCCTGCCCGGCAAACGACTCTGCAGCGATCAGGCGCGACAGCCAGAACCGCACGCACGCCACCCGCAACATGGTCGGCCATAGCTCGGCCTCCTTGGCCGTGAACGGCCGCAGGCCGGCGTAGGCCCCCAGCAGTGCTCGGGCGCGCGGCCCATCAATCACGCCATCGGCGTCCGAACACCAGTCATTCAGGGCGATCGCCACGTCGTACAGCATCGGGCCGGAGCAGGCGTTGTAGAAGTCGATCAGGCCGGTCAGGTGGGTGCCTTCGAACATTGCATTGTCGCGGAACAGGTCGGCATGCACGTTGGCGCGCGGCAGGGCGAGGATCTCGGCCTTATGGGCGTCGATTTCAGTCAATGCAGCGTGCAGCAGGCTTTGCTGTGCATCGTTCAAGTGCGAAATCAGCTGCGCACCTTCGCTGAGCATCCAGTCCAGCCCGCGATCGGTCTTGCGCTCCAGCACTTTCTCGCCTTGCGTCGCCAAGTGCAGATGGCCGAGCAGGTCGCCGACCTGGGCGCAATGCTGTGCGTTGGCGTCCTTGATGTGCTTGCCGGCCAGGCGTGGTTGCAGCAGTGCTGGTTTGCCGGCCAATTCGCGCAGGGCCACGCCATCGGTGGTGCGCAGCGCGTAGGGCACCGGCAGGTCGGCGTCGTGGAGCACGTCGAGCAGTTCGATGAAGAATGGCATTTCCTGCACGGGGCCGCGTTCAACCAGGGTCAGGACGTACTCGCCCTGTTCCAGGCTGATAAAGAAATTGGTGTTTTCGCTACCAGCGGCAATCCCCTGGAAGTCAAGCAGGCGGCCGAGCCCGTAGGGGGCGAGAAAGGTTTCCAGCTCGGGCCGAGCCAGGGGGGTGAACACAGACATGGTTAAAACTGCCAGTACGGGCGCCGCAGTGGGCGGCGCCAATTGAAGTTAAGAAATCATTTCCATTCGAAGATCTTCCATGACGGGATCAGCATATCCGGCTGGTCAGAGCGGATGAAGTTCGCGTCTGTTCCGTCCGCGCGCACCAGGAAATACGGTGGCGCGCCTTTTACGGTCACCTTGATTGCATACAGGAAGCCGTTTTGACGGTACTCCTGGATTGTCCGGTCGCCTTCCGTGCGAATGGTAACTTCCGGATCACCCGAAGGGGCACTGTCTGCTGCGATGGCAACCATCGGAGCGAGTGCAATCAGGCCGGTCAACAGCAGGCGATTGAATGTACGCATGATAACCTTGTCCCTTTGTTTTCATTGGTCCGGCTATTCTAGCGCCTGACCCGCCGAAAAGGTTGATCCTGCTCATGAGCCAAGCACCCCTCGTCCTGGTGGACGGTTCGTCTTACCTGTACCGCGCGTTCCATGCGCTGCCACCGCTGACCACCTCCAAAGGCCTGCCGACCGGTGCGGTCAAGGGCGTGTTGAACATGCTCAAAAGCCTGCGCAAGCAGTACCCGGACAGCCCGTTCGCGGTGGTGTTCGACGCCAAGGGTGGGACGTTTCGCGATGACATGTACGCCGGATATAAGGCCAACCGCCCAAGCATGCCCGATGACATGCGCGTGCAAATCGAACCCCTGCACCAAAGCGTGATCGCCTTGGGCTTCCCATTGCTATGCGTCGAAGGCGTCGAGGCCGATGACGTGATCGGCACCCTGGCCCGTAGCAGCGCGGCCGCTGACCGTCCGGTGGTGATCTCCACCGGCGATAAGGACATGGCGCAGTTGGTCGACGGGCACATTACCCTGGTCAACACCATGACCGGTAGCTCGATGGACATTGAGGGCGTAAAGGAGAAATTTGGTGTCGCTCCGGAGCAGATCATCGACTATCTGGCGTTGATGGGCGATTCGTCCGACAACATCCCGGGCGTTCCGGGTATTGGTCCGAAGACCGCTTCCGGCTTGCTGGTGGGCGTGAATGGCGGCCTCAAAGAGCTTTATGAGCAGTTGGACATTGTGCCGACCCTGCCGATCCGGGGCGCCAAGACGCTGCCGGCGAAGCTGGAAGAGCATAAGGAGATGGCATTCCTTTCCTATCAGTTGGCGACGATCAAGATCGATGTGCCGCTGGACATTGGTCTGGACGATTTGCACCTGATTGAACCGGATCGCGAAAAGTTGCTGGAGCTTTACACCCTGCTGGAGTTCAAGAGCTGGTTCGATGAGATTCAGCGCGATGCCAAGCGGGTGGAGCTCAAGGCCGCGCCTGTTGCCGAAGAGATTGTTGAGGCTGCACCGGCAGAGACAACCTATACCACCATCCTCGACCAAGCCACATTCGATGCCTGGCTGAAGAAGCTCAATGACGCGACGTTGTTCGCCTTCGACACCGAAACCACCGGGATCGACGCTCAACAGGCGCAACTGGTGGGGGTGTCCTTCGCCGTGCAGCCCCATGAAGCGGCCTACATCCCGCTGACCCATTCCTACATCGGTGCGCCGCAGCAGTTGGATCGCGATACCGTGTTGCTGGCCCTGAAGCCATTGCTGGAAGATCCGAGCAAGCTCAAGGTCGGCCAGCACGCCAAGTTCGACATGAATATCCTGGCCAACTGCGCCATCGGCGGCGACCCGGCGAATGGCATCAGCGTGCGCGGCATTGCTTTCGACACCATGCTTGAATCCTACGTGTTGAATTCCACCGCGACCCGCCATGACATGGACAGCCTGGCCAAGAAGTACCTGGACTACGACACCGTCAGCTTTCAGGACATCGCCGGCAAAGGCGCCAAGCAGCTGACGTTCGACCAGATCCCGCTCGAACAGGCTGGCCCTTATGCCGCCGAAGATGCAGACGTGACGTTGCGCCTGCATCAGGCATTGCACGCACAGCTTGCGGCCATACCGAGCCTGGCGAGTGTGCTGACAGACATCGAAATCCCCCTGGTACCGGTGCTGGCGCGTATCGAGCGCCAAGGCGCCCTGGTGGATGCGCAGCTGCTCGGTGTCCAGAGCATCGAGTTGGGTAACAAGATGGTTGAACTGGAGCGCCAGGCGTTCGAGATCGCCGGCGAAGAATTCAATCTGGGTTCGCCCAAGCAGCTCGGGGCGATTCTCTACGAGAAATTGGGGATGCCGGTACTGAAGAAGACTGGCAAGGGGCAAGCGTCCACGGCTGAAGAAGTGCTGGCCAAACTGGCCGAAGATGACTATCCGCTGCCCAAGGTACTGATGCAGTACCGCAGCATGAGCAAGCTCAAAAGCACTTACACCGACCGCTTGCCGGAGCAGATCAACCCGCGTACCGGACGTGTTCACACCTCTTACCATCAGGCGGTGGCGGCGACCGGGCGGCTGTCTTCCAGCGACCCGAACTTGCAGAACATCCCGGTGCGTACCGCTGAAGGGCGGCGCATTCGCCAGGCATTTGTGGCGCCTAAGGGCTACAAACTGCTGGCGGCGGACTATTCGCAGATCGAACTGCGGATCATGGCGCACCTGTCCAAGGACGAGGGGCTGATGAATGCGTTTCGCAATGACCTGGACGTGCATACCGCCACGGCGGCCGAGGTATTCAAGGTTGAATTGGCTGAGGTCACGTCCGATCAGCGTCGCAGTGCCAAGGCGATCAACTTTGGCCTGATCTACGGCATGGGGGCGCAGAAGCTCGGCAAGGACATCGGTGTCGATACCAAGACCGCAAAGGCTTATATCGATGTGTACTTCGCCCGCTACCCAGGAGTTCGCGAGTACATGGAGCGCACCCGCGCCCAGGCTGCCGATCAAGGCTACGTGGAAACCTTTTTCGGGCGTCGGCTGTATTTGCCGGATATCAACTCCAACAAGCCCCAGGAGCGTGCGGCCGCAGAACGCACGGCGATCAACGCGCCGATGCAGGGCACGGCGGCGGATATCATCAAGAAAGCCATGGTATTGGTGGATAACTGGCTGACCGAGTCGGGCCTGGATGCCAAGGTGATCCTGCAGGTGCACGATGAATTGGTGCTGGAAGTGCGTGAGGATCTGGTGGCAGAGGTCAGCGAGAAGATTCGCGAGCACATGAGTGCGGCCGCGCAGTTGGATGTGCCGTTGGTGGTGGACGTTGGCGTAGGCAACAACTGGGACGAAGCGCACTGATTTCGCGGCCTCACCGCCACCGCGCAGGGTGGCGGAGTGCTTTAGATCGGAAACGGCCGTCGGTTATTTCCAATAGTTTTTTGAACCTGCCGGAACTTAACCTGTGAACTGCTACTCAGAGTTACTGAATGGGTGGTGAAGCCCTTCAATGCTCCTATGTTGTGTTAAGTGTTGGCAGATATCTGGACCCCGCCCTAGCGGTCCGGAACTTGAACCCCGAACTTCCCCTCCCCATACGAAGTCCGGGGTTTTTTTTGCCCGCAGAAAAGTTATTCCGCGAGTTCCGCACCTTTGTCAGCCAATTCCATCCAGCCGGCCAACACGGTATAGGCATCTTCCAGGCCCATGCGCTTGGGCGCCGAGAACAGCTGGATGGTAATGGTGTCACCCCAACCCTTACGGATTTCGGACTGCACTTTGAGAAGGGTGTTCTTGGCTGCGCCGTAGGTGAGCTTGTCGGCCTTGGTCAGCAGGATATGCATCGGCATGCCGCTGGCGACAGCCCAATCGAGCATCAGCAGGTCGAAGTCGGTCATTGGATGACGGATGTCCATCATCAGGATCAACCCCTTCAAACTCTCGCGGCCACCCAGATAAGCCTCCAGGTGACGCTGCCAGTGCAGCTTCAGCGGGATAGGTACTTTTGCATAACCGTAGCCTGGCAGGTCGACCAGACGCCGATCATCGTCTAGCTTGAAGAAGTTGAGTAACTGTGTGCGACCCGGGGTTTTCGAGGTGCGCGCCAGGCTGGCGTGGGTCAGGGTGTTCAGTGCGCTGGATTTACCGGCGTTGGAGCGGCCGGCGAAGGCGACTTCAAAGCCTTCGTCATCGGGGCATTGGTCAACTTTGGCGGCGCTGAGCATGAAGGTGGACTGTTGGCACAGGCCGAGGATGGGGTTCTTGAGTTGCATGAGATTTCCGATGTGGGCGGTGCCGAAAAAGGGTGCGGCAAGCGGTGTCGTTTCCGTTTCAGTAGCGCCAGTATATAATGCCGCAGATTTTGTGTGTGCTTTGTCCCAGCGAAGGATGAAGTTCACGGGAGCGATAGACCTTTATTGCGCATTAGAACGCAAAACGCTCTCAAACCCTGAAAAGGTCGATGTATGACCAGATGGTTGCTCGCTATCGGTGTCCTGATTCCGCTTTATGGTGCTCAGGCTACACAGGATCCGGAAGCGCTGTACAACCGAGTTTGCGTGGCTTGCCATGCTGGCCAACTGCCGAATGCCCCGAAGCGGGGTGACCAGGCAGCCTGGGCGCCAAGACTGGCGCAGGGCATGGACACGCTGGTGCAACACGTGACCCAGGGTTTCAAGGCAATGCCGCCGCGTGGTTTGTGCATGGACTGCAGTACCGAGGATTACCAGGCCATCATTGAGTTGATGGTGAGTAAACCCGGTAGATAACTCTTAAACCCTTAGCCGTAGTTGGATTAGCTGATGAACAAACTGATCGTGAGTCTGCTGTTGACCTTGGGCATCACCGGTGTTGCCTTTGCTGCAGAGGGCCCCCCTAAAGGTGTTGCCACTGCCGGCCAAGCGAAAGCCGCCGTATGTGGTGCTTGCCATGGGCCGGATGGTAACAGCCCGGCGCCGAACTTCCCCAAACTGGCCGGCCAGGGTGAACGTTACCTGACCAAGCAGATGCACGACATCAAGGATGGCAAGCGCACGGTCCTGGAAATGACCGGCTTGCTGACCAACCTCAGTGATCAGGACCTGGCGGATATCGCGGCGTATTTTGCCAGCCAGAAAGGCAGTGTGGGAGCTGCTGATCCGAAGCTGGTGGCCCGTGGCGAAAAACTGTTCCGCGGCGGTGACCTCGATAAGGGCCTCCCAGCCTGCATTGGCTGCCACTCGCCAAATGGCGCAGGGATTGCTGCAGCGGGCTTCCCGCACCTGGGTGGCCAGCATGCCCAATACGTTGCCAAGCAGTTGACCGATTTCCGTAAAGAAGAAGCCGGCCGGGCCAACGATGGTGATGCGATGATCATGCGTACCATCGCTCGCAAGCTGAGTGACGAGGACATTGCAGCCGTCTCCAGCTACATCCAGGGCCTGCACTAAGGTGCACGCAACGTTAACGCTCGATTAATCCATCGATGCAAGCATAAAAAGGGTGGCTTAGGCTGCCCTTTTTTGTGGCCGCTGCCGTTACACTAACGAACTCATGCCCGCGTAGACCTGTCACAACAAAGGTCGCGTGAGGCGACTTTATTTGTCCAGGAGTAAAGCATGCGTAATCTGATCCTCAGCGCCGCTCTCGTCACTGCCAGCCTCTTCGGCATGACCGCGCAAGCTGCCGATGTGCCGCTTGAAGCCGGTAAGACCTACGTTGAATTGGCCAACCCAGTGCCGGTTTCGGTACCGGGCAAGATCGAAGTGGTGGAGCTGTTCTGGTACGGCTGCCCGCATTGCTACGCTTTTGAGCCGGTCATCAACCCTTGGGTCGAGAAGCTGCCTAAAGACGTGAACTTCAAGCGCATCCCCGCCATGTTCGGCGGCCCATGGGATGCCCACGGCCAACTGTTCCTGACCCTCGAAGCCATGGGTGTGGAGCACAAGGTCCACAACGCCGTATTCGACGCCATCCAGAAACAAGGCAAGCGCCTGACCAAGCCGGACGAAATGGCTGACTTCATTGCCACCCAGGGCGTCGACAAGGACAAGTTCCTGGCCACCTTCAACTCCTTCGCCATCCAGGGCCAGATCAAACAGGCTAAGGAACTGGCGCAGAAGTACGGCGTGCAAGGCGTACCGACCATGATTGTCAACGGCAAGTACCGTTTCGACCTGGGCACCACCGGTGGTCCTGAAGCGACCCTCAATGTTGCCGACCAGCTGATCGCCAAAGAACGCGCAGCCAAGTAAGGGGCTCCTCATGCGCCGCTGGGGTACCGAACGTGTCGTTGGCCTGCATGAACCGCAGGTTAACGAACATCACCTGGAGTCCACAGGCTTGCCGGCGGACAGCCGTCTGCGCCTGCTCAGCTTCAATATCCAAGTGGGCATCAGTACCGAGAAGTACCGGCACTACGTCACCCGTGGCTGGCAGCACTTGCTGCCCCACAACGGCCGTGCCGGTAACCTGCAGAAGATCGGCGACCTGTTGAGTGATTTCGACTTGGTCGCCCTGCAGGAAGCAGACGGCGGCAGCATGCGTTCCGGCTATATCAATCAGGTCGAACACCTGGCGCATCTGGGGGCCTTCCCCTATTGGTATCAGCAGCTCAATCGCAACCTCGGGCGCCTGGCGCAGCACAGTAATGGTGTGCTCAGCCGCTTGAAGCCAACGGCCATCGAAGATCACCCGTTGCCGGGCCCCAAGGGGCGCGGGGCGATTCTCGTGCGTTTTGGCGAAGGGCCTGAAGCCTTGGTGGTGGTGATGATGCACCTGGCGCTCGGAGGGCGTACGCGCAACCTGCAGCTGGCCTACGTGCGCGACCTGATTGGCAACTACAAGCATCAGGTGTTGATGGGTGACATGAACACCCACGCGAACGACCTCCTGCTGAATTCCCCGTTGCGTGACCTCGGGTTACTGGCGCCGCAAGTCGAAGCCACGTTCCCCAGCTGGCGCCCGCAACGCTGTCTAGACCATATCCTGCTCAGTCCGACCCTCACGCTTGAGAGTGTGCAGGTGCTGGCGCAGCCCATCTCCGATCACCTGCCGGTCGCGGTAGAGATTCGTCTGCCGGGTTCGCTCACGGCTGATGCATTACCCGCGTTGAGCCCCGGCCCTCGCGGACCCCTTGCATGAGCGACGACGCCCAGCGCTGGAAAGAAAAATACCTGTTAAGTATCGAGCAACAAGAAAAGCTCGAACGCCGTTGGGCTGCCCGCCTCGACCTGCTGCGCCGTGGGCTGGTGCGCAGTACGCTGGCGGCGGAAGGGACCGACCGCGCGGTTGACCAATGCATGAAGGAAATGCGCGACGTTGTGCGTACCGACGACATGGACGCCGCCCTCGCCGCCTTGCTGCCGCGCCTGGAGAAGGCGGTACTGGATTCGGAGCAGCGCCGCGAAACCCGGATCGACCAGATGAGCAGCGCACTGACGTCCCTGGTTACGCAGTTGCAAAAGCTGCCGCTGCCTCGTGAGGTAGCTCGTCCGCTAAAGACCTTTGCCAAGCAGTTGGATGGCCGCGTCAGCCAGGCCCGTGAGATCCCGTTGTTGCTTAGCGAGTTGAGCAGCCTGCAAGGGCAGGCGCTGAATAACCTGGAGCCGGAAGGTGAAGCTGTGCGCCCAGGGCCGGGTTTGTTGCAACGCCTGTTTGGTGCCAAGGACGTTTCGAGCGAGGCCGCGAC
The DNA here is from genome assembly GCF_007858185.1 of Pseudomonas grimontii. Lineage (GTDB taxonomy): Bacteria > Pseudomonadota > Gammaproteobacteria > Pseudomonadales > Pseudomonadaceae > Aquipseudomonas > Aquipseudomonas grimontii. Next base: position 33,797 of record NZ_VFES01000027.1, on the reverse strand, counting down.
CAGCGAGCCCGTCCCCAGCCCGCCCCCGGCACCTGTTGCGCCTGTCGCGCCCAAGCCTGCCGCCGAGCCTCAGGAGCCCGAACAGTCCGACGAGTTGACGCAAGCGCTGCGGGCATTTTCACCGCCGCCTGATGAGCCGGTCGCCGCGCAGCCTGGAGCTGCAGCGCCCGCCAAGGTTGCCGATGTCGCCAGTGAAAAGTTTGTGTACGAGGCGCCTGCTCAAAAGGTCGCAGTGGCTGCGCCTGTCGACGTATCTTCGGCACCTGTCGAGCCCAGGGAGCCCGAGCCGCAGGTGGAAGAGCCCACCTCCGAAAGCGCTCTCGCCGCCTTTATCGAAACGCCGCAGGTTGCCGTCGAGGCGCCGGAGGAGACGGTGATCGGCAGCCTCTCGCTCCCACCGGTTCTCGACGCCGAAGAACTGGACCCCGACGAACTTCAATCGGATGGCCCCTATTCCTTGCCGGATTCACCGGAGCCGTCGTACAGCTCCGTGGCCAAGCACATCGAAGACACCCTGATCGGCCTGCTGGAAGAGCTGGCTTTGCCCGAGCGCCATCGGCCTCAGGCCGAAGCCATGCGCGAGCGCTTGGCCCACGGGTTGAATTGGTACGAATTGCTGCCGATCCTCGATGACCTGGCGGTGCTGATGCTGGCGATCACCGACAGTGGCCACCACGAGTTCGAGGCTTACCTCAAACAGCTCAACGAACGCCTCGAAGCCTTCCAGGGTCATCTGCAAGTGGCCAGCGACGGCCATGCCGACAGCCGCTCTGCGGCCAGGGAGCTGGACACGCAGATTCGCGAACAGGTCGACGGTCTGCAAAGCAGCGTCCAGGAAGCGGCGGACCTGGACAGCCTCAAGCAGGTGCTCGAAAGCCATCTGGAAGGTTTGCTCGGGACCATGGACGAGCACCAGCAACAACGTGACCGGCGCGAGCAGGAAGTGGCGGCGCGCTTGAAAGGCCTGGCCGAGCGGGTCGCCAATATGGAGCAGGAAGCCCAGGGCTACCGTGAGCACCTGGAGGTGCAACGCCAGAAGGCCCTGATCGATCCGCTCACCGGCTTGCCTAACCGCGCGGCCTGGAGCGAGCGCCTGGATCATGAGGTCAATAGCTGGCACCAGCGTGGCAATAGCCTGTCGCTCGCGATGTTGGACCTGGATCACTTCAAGCGCATCAACGATGGCTATGGTCATCTGGCGGGTGACAAGGTGCTGAAAATCATCGCCAACGTACTGCGCAAGCGCCTGCGCCCAAACGACTTTATCGCGCGGTTTGGCGGTGAGGAGTTTGTGTTACTGATGCCCGACTCATCCCTGTCGGATGCCCTGGCAGTGGGTGAAGTACTGCGTGCCGCGATTGCGGCCTGCCCATTCCACTTCAAGGGCGAACCGGTGACCATTACCGTGTCCATGGGCGTGGCGCAGTTGCAGCCGAGTGAGCGCAGCGAGCTGGCACTCAAGCGGGCCGACGAGGCGTTGTATCGGGCAAAGGCGGCTGGGCGTAATCAGGTGCAGGCGGCGTAAAAGATGTTCGATTGTGTAATTTGCCCGCTGGGCCACAAACGGTACGTTACACTGTTGCATTATCGTCCTCAGCGTACTGTCTTCCGTCATGAAATCCTTGTACTTCGCCTTTGTATTTCTTCTGCTCGCCGGCTGCGCCAGTGGTCCGCGCCTGGACACCAGCCACCCCTCGGCGAACCACGACAACCGCGTGCAGTTCGTGGTCGTCCACTACACCTCGACCAATCTCGAACGTTCCCTGGCCCTGTTGACCCACGGCCAGGTCAGCGCGCATTACCTGATCGGTGACGACGCCGGCGCCACCATCTACAAGCTGGTGGATGAAGGCCAGCGTGCCTGGCATGCCGGCGAAAGCGAGTGGATGGGGCGTACCTGGCTCAATTCCAGCTCCATCGGCATCGAGATCGTAAACCCCGGCTACAAGGACACACCCACAGGCCGCTTGTGGTACCCGTACTCCGAGGCCCAAGTGAAATCGCTGGTGGTGTTGCTCAAGGACATCAGCAAGCGCAATGGCATCGACCCCAGGAACATCATCGGCCATAGCGATATTGCGCCCCTGCGCAAGCTCGACCCGGGGCCGCTGTTTCCCTGGAAGCGCCTTGCCGATGAAGGCCTGAGTGTGTGGCCGGATGCCCAGGCCGTGGCCCGCTTCCAGGTGCAGTACGCCGCTGAATTGCCGAGCATTACCTGGTTCCAGGAAGAGTTGGCGCTCCTTGGTTACCCGACACCTCAGACGGGTGAGTTGGATGTCGCCACGCGCCATGTGATCGCGGCGTTCCAGATGCGGTTCCGGCCATCGCTGTTTGATGGCATGCCGGATGCCGAAAGTGCTGCCATCTTGCGTGCCCTGAACCGGCGTTAAGCTCGTTCCTACAAGGGCAGCGCCATATAGAACTGGGTGCCCTGCCCCGGCCGTGAATACACCCCCATGCGGCCGCCATGCAACTGCACGATCTCCTTGCACAGCGCCAGCCCCAGGCCGGCGCCGCCCTTCTTGCGGCCAACCTGGACAAAGGGTTCGAAGATGCGTCCCTGTTGGCCATAAGCGATACCTTCGCCGTTGTCTTCGACGCTGATAATCACCCGTTCGCCATGACGTCGCGCCTGCAGGCGAATTTGCCCACCGTCGGCGGTATGCCGCAGGGCATTGCCCAACAGGTTGTCGAGTACCCGTTCCAATTGCGCCTGGTCGGCATACAGCCGTGGCAGGTCGGATTGGACTTCTACCAACAGTTCGATGTGTTGCGCATTGGCGGGCTCCACAAAGCGCGCACGGGCGTGTTCGAGCAGATCGGTCACGTCGCAGGGGCCCAAGGTGAGTTTCTGCAGGCCATTCTGGTAACGCGAGAAGTTGAGCAGGTCGTTGATCAACTGCATCAGACGCTGCATTTCTTCATTGACCGTATCCAGCAGGTCCGCTTCACGGGATTCCGGCGGGAACTTCGCGCGTTCACGGAACAGGCCGAACGCCATATGCATGCCGGTCACCGGCGTGCGCAGTTCATGGGAGGCGCGCAAGACGAATTCGCTGCGTACCCGTTCGAAGGCGCGCTGTTCGGTGACATCGTGCAGCACCATCACCGCCCCAAGGATATGTCCCTGGGTATGGCTGACGGGTGTGAGGCTGTAGGTCAGCAGGCGCAGCTCGCCCTCTACTTCGACTTCCAGGTCTTCCGGTGCGCGCTCCAGATTGCCGCCGCGCAACACCAGTTGCAGTTGTTCATCCAGCTCCGGGCGCACCAGCGCTTCGCCAAGGCCTTGGCCGAGGCGCTCCTCGTCCCAGCCCAATTGGCGTTGCGCAACGGGGTTGAGATGCTCCAGGCGGCCTTGGCGGTCAATCATCAGCAGGCCATCGTCGATGCTGTCGAGCACGGCTTGCAGGCGCTGCTGGCCGGCCAGCAGTTCGTCAACATTGGTTGCCTGATGCTGGCGCACCGCCTCCGCCATAAGCCCGAAGCGACGGGTCAACAGGTTCATTTCCGCTGCCGAAGAGATCGGTAGCGTCACTTCAAAATCACCCTGGCCGATCTTGTCCGCGGCTTTTGCCAGCGCTTCGATCGGCCCGCCAAATCGCCGGGCGATGCCATGGGCCGTGACAAATCCGATGATCAGCACTGCAAGGCCCACCAACCCCAGCAAGCCGGCGATCAGCAAGGCGCGCGCGCGGGATTTATGCTCGCTGTTGCTGATGTTTTCCAGGGCCTGCTTATGTTCGGCAATCAGCCCGTTGCGCAGCGCATTGAAGGCTTCGGTGAGTTTTTCCTTGCTGCCCGGTGGTGGCGACGCTTGCTGGGATTGCTCGAATGCGTCCAGTAGGTTCTGGTATTGGGTTCGCGCCTGGCTGAAACCGTGGCTATGACCGTCGCGTTGCTCATGGGCGATGCCTTGGTCAAGCAGGTCGAAGTAGCGTTGCTTGGAGCTTTGCAATGCCTGCGGATCGGGGCGATGTTCCAGCATCATGAGCAATTGGTCGCCCAGGCTTTGGCGCAGTTTGAGCCCCAGGTCCAGCGTGACGAAGTTGCTGCGAATCAGGGACTCCTGGGTCTTGGCCATTTGCATGACGCTGACCAGACCCAGGATCAGACCCAACAGGGCGACGGTAATCAGCGCTGAGATACTCAGGAACAACCGAGTGCGCAGTTTCATCGCGAGTTTCATAAGGTGCAGCTCACAGGTTGTACTGTTTGCGTTTGCGGTACAGGGTCGACGCGTCGATGCCGAGCGTGCGGGCCGCCTGGTCCAGGGTGTCGCTGGTGGCCAGTACGGCGCCGATATGGGCTTTCTCCAGCTCGTCCAGGCTCAGCGCCGCGCCAATGCGTGGGGCGTTATTGGTCGGTTGCTCGGCCATGCCGAGGTGGATGATTTCGACCTTTTCCTGTGGGCAGATGATGCTGGCGCGTTCCACCACGTTGCGCAGTTCGCGGATATTGCCGGGCCAGCGATAGTTGAGCAGGGCTTCGCGTGCTTGATCACTGAAGCCACGCGCCGGGCGGGCGTATTCCTTGACGAAGCGCGCCAGGAAGCGGTCTGCCAGGGTGAGGATGTCTTCACTGCGCTCGCGCAGCGGTGGCAGGTGCAAGGTGATGACATTCAGGCGGTACAGCAGGTCTTCACGGAAGCGGCCATCGCGCACCATGTCTTCCAGGTTCAGGTTGGTGGCGGCCAGGATACGTACATCGGCACGCCGGGTGACCGGGTCGCCCACGCGCTCATATTCCTTATCCTGGATAAATCGCAGCAACTTGGGTTGCAGTGTGAGGGGAAAGTCGCCGATCTCGTCGAGAAACAGCGTACCGCCGTCCGCCTGGTTGACCCGGCCCAACGTGCTCTCACTGGCACCGGTAAAGGCGCCACGGCTATGGCCGAACAGCTCGCTTTCCATCAGTTCTGCCGTCAGCGACGGACAGTTGATGGTCACGCAGGATTTCTTCGAGCGCTTGCTCCAGCCGTGAATGGCCCGGGCCAATTCGCCTTTACCCGTGCCGGATTCGCCGAGGATCAGGATATTGGCATCGGTGCCCGCCACTTGGCGTGCGGTTTCCAGCACAACCATCATCGACGGGCTATGGGAATCGAGGCCGTCCTTCTGCTGGCGGACGGCGCCCTCCAATGCTTCCAGGCGTGCGGAAAGCTGGCGCACTTCCAGCTGTTTGGCGGTGGCCAGGCGAAGTTGGTCGGGGCTGCAAGGCTTGACCAGGTAGTCGGCGGCACCCGCCTGGATCGCGTCCACGGCGGTATCGACGGCGGAATGGGCGGTGACGATCACCACACGCATCCACGGCGCCTGGATCCGCATCTGGGCCAATACATCCAGGCCATTGTCTTCACCCAGGCGCAGGTCCAGGAAGCACAGGTCGAACACCTGGCGTTGCATCAGGGCATCGGCCTGGGCGGCGCTGTTGGCGGTGGCGACGGTGTAGCCTTCATCTTCCAGGCAATAACGGAAGGTGCGGAGGATCGCGGACTCGTCATCCACTAAAAGAATGCGGCCTTGAAGTTCCTTGGCTGATTCCATCTGTCCCGCGCTCCTTAACTATGAATGATGGTGTTTAGTCCCGGAATAATCGGGCAAGTTGCATGGTTTATTCTGATCGATAAAAAGCAACGTCGTGCAGCTATCTGCAAGTCTTCCTACAAAGCCCCGTCTGATGGCGTTTTCATGCCGTCTTGCCACTTCGGCAACTCAACCCGCGCATTCGATCCTTTGACCCGACCGCTGGCCATCGTGCATTTCGCACGGCCTGTAGCGGTGGATCGTGCAGGATGCTGCGCCGCCAGTTGAGCCTTAATTTATAAGCTATTGATTTTAATGGTTTTTATTTTGTGAAAAAGCTGGCATGCGCTCTGCAATACCTCTCTCAAGAGCGTCATGAACGAATAATCAGAATGCGGGAGAAAAGCAGCATGACTCGCCAACACCTCAGCCAACTGCGTGTATCGCCACTGCGTATGCAACAGGGGCTGTTTGCCAGCCTGGCCCTGATGGTCACGCTGATTGCAGGCCAGCAGATGCAACATTGGCAGCAGAGTCAGCCCCAAGCCCCGCAATTCGAACGTCCGGTAATGACCCAGACCCATTTCAGTTCCATTGAGAGCCGTGCCGTCGGGAGCGTTTCTGCCGATGTGACCGCCAAGCAATTGAGAGTGGCCGATCAGGACTCCACCCTGGGCGAGCTGCCAACCCAAGAGCGTTGGGTGTTCTAGGCAAAAACGTCGGACGCTTGTGTTGAGCGCCTGAACGGCATCACCGCTGTTACCTTTTATAGAAGCGTAAGGAGAATCACCATGTTGAGTTGGGCAATCACATTTCTGATCATCGCCATTGTGGCCGCAGTCCTGGGCTTCGGTGGTATCGCGGGCACCGCCACGGGTATCGCCAAGATTCTGTTTGTGGTCTTCCTGGTGATGTTCATTGCTTCGTTCTTCTTTGGTCGTCGCGGCCGAGGCTGAAAATGACCACTTTGTCCCTCAAAGCGATTGCTGCCGCTGTGCTCTTGGGCGGCAGCGGCTTCGCGATGGCCGCCAATGACGGTCAGTCGCGGGCCAACGAACTGCTCAGCGCGGATCCGCAGTACCGCGAGACCTGGCAAGGCGTGGTGAAGAAAGAAGAGCGCCTGCCGGAATGGGTCTTGAACCTGTCGGGCACGGCCGAGCAGATGAATGCCGTGGAAGAAGATGGCGATAAGTACTTGGTGGGGCCGCTCTGCGAAACTGCGGATACGTGCCTTAACAAGCGCCTGATCGTGGCCTTCAGCCTCGACAAGGAAGATGCCTACGCCATGTTGGTGGAAGTCCCTGCCGGTTTGCCGGCGGACAAGTCTCCGACGCGGCATGCCGATTACCGGTTTATCGGTAAGCCGGACGAAGGCATGCAGAAGCTGCTGATGGAGCAGCTGAAGAAAGATCCGAATTGGTACTAGGTTGCGTCTGACGGGTCTGTCGTCTGCGCGATCAGCGTCCATAGAAAGAAGCCCCTCGCTTCTTTCTGTCTGCATCCCCCGCCAAGGGGGATGCGTGACCAGGGGGCCGGGTTGTTCTGATCAATTGAGATCGGCGTGACCTACGGGCACAGGGAGTGCCTGCGCAAGGGCCAGGTCAGGTGAAAAGCTGCGACGCAGGTTCACAAGCCCACGGCTTGCTGAACTTGCGGCGGGCTTATCACTCTCATTCCCGCCTCGTATGCCGCCCATAGCTGCAAATTCCCCTTTCGCCTGTTACCAACCATTACTTGGTGTGTCAGGGCGACCATCTATCGAGAAAGTTTTGCTCGCGCTATAGGACGTTTCCGACGCTCGACGGCAGAGCTCTCGGGTATTTCTGCCATCCTCCCCAAGACGTTCAGAATCTCTGCGCGAGCCTGAACTGGCCGGTTCACGGCATATTCACAGGACAAAATGTCACATTTGAACTGACCGTTCGGACAGTTATTATGAAAAAAAGTCATGCCGATTCGGCATGGGGTAGGCGTTTACGGCATTAGACGTCGTCCCCTTGCATGGGAATAGTTGCGCCTTTTTTCGCCTGCCAGTAAGCCATTTCGGCCACGCTGCGGTGACCTTTCATGGAGGCAGATGCACACACTTTTTCGCTTTCGAGCGTTCCAGCTGGCGCATTTGCCTTAAGTTCACTTGAAGTAAGGGTAATGACATGAAGAAGGCAAAGCTAAGCCTCGCCTGGCAGATCCTCATCGGTTTGGTGCTGGGGATTGCAATCGGTGCAGTGCTCAACCATTTCAGCGCTGAAAAGGCCTGGTGGATCAGCAATGTGTTGCAGCCAGCGGGCGATATCTTTATCCGCCTGATCAAGATGATCGTGATCCCGATTGTGATTTCCTCACTGATCGTCGGCATTGCCGGTGTTGGTGACGCGAAAAAGCTCGGGCGTATCGGCGTCAAAACCATCCTTTACTTCGAAGTGGTCACCACCATCGCTATCGTGGTCGGGCTACTGCTGGCCAACCTGTTCCATCCGGGCGCAGGCATCGACATGAGTACCCTGGGTACCGTCGATATTTCCAAGTACCAGGCGACCGCCGCCGAGGTGCAGCATGAGCATGCGTTCATCCAGACCATCCTCAACCTGATCCCGTCTAACATCTTCGCCGCTGTAGCCCGTGGCGAGATGCTGCCGATCATCTTCTTCTCGGTGCTGTTCGGCCTGGGCTTGTCGAGCCTCAAGCCGGAGCTGCGCGAGCCGCTGGTGACCATGTTCCAGGGCGTGTCCGAGAGCATGTTCAAAGTCACCCACATGATCATGAAGTACGCCCCCATCGGCGTATTCGCGCTGATTGCGGTGACCGTGGCCAACTTCGGCTTCGCCTCGCTGCTGCCGCTGGCCAAGCTGGTTATCCTGGTTTACGTCGCCATCCTGTTCTTCGCCTTTGCGGTGCTGGGCCTGATCGCCCGCCTGTTTGGCTTCTCGATCCTCAAGCTGATGCGCATCTTCAAGGACGAGCTGGTGCTGGCCTACTCCACCGCCAGTTCCGAGACTGTTCTGCCGCGTGTGATCGAGAAGATGGAAGCCTACGGCGCGCCAAAGGCCATCTGCAGCTTCGTGGTACCGACCGGCTACTCGTTCAATCTCGACGGTTCGACCCTGTACCAGAGCATCGCGGCGATCTTTATCGCCCAGCTGTATGGCATCGACTTGTCGATCGGCCAGCAACTGATGCTGGTATTGACCCTGATGGTCACTTCCAAAGGCATCGCCGGTGTGCCGGGCGTGTCCTTCGTGGTGCTGCTGGCCACCCTGGGCAGCGTCGGCATCCCGCTGGAAGGCTTGGCGTTCATCGCCGGTGTCGACCGCATCATGGACATGGCCCGTACCGCACTGAATGTGATCGGCAACGCCTTGGCCGTGCTGGTCATCTCCCGTTGGGAAGGCATGTACGACGACGCCAAGGGCGAGCGCTACTGGAACTCCCTGCCGCACTGGCGCACCAAGCAGGCGCTGCCGGCCGGTGAAGTCAGCCGCGGCTGATAACGGCTGAACAAAACAAACCCCGGGAAATCCGGGGTTTGTCGTTTCTGTCAGCCCCGCTATCATTCGCCCCATCTTTCGGGGGATTCAACTGATGCTCAATGGCCTGTGGCTTGGCTTCTTTGTCGTGGCAATGGTGTCAGCACTGGCGCAATGGCTGGTCGGCGGTAACGCCGGGATTTTTGCGGCGATGGTTGAAAGCATTTTCGCCATGGCCAAATTGTCGGTGGAAGTGATGGTGCTGCTGTTCGGCACCCTGACGTTATGGCTGGGCTTTTTGCGTATCGCCGAAAAAGCCGGGATTGTCGAATGGCTGGCCAAGGCCCTTGGCCCGCTGTTCTTGCGCTTGATGCCGGAAGTGCCGGCCGGTCACCCCGCTATCGGCCTGATCACCCTTAACTTTGCCGCCAACGGCTTGGGCCTGGATAACGCAGCAACACCTATCGGCCTGAAGGCCATGAAGGCACTGCAAGAACTCAATCCCATCCCGAACACGGCGACTAACGCGCAGATCCTGTTCCTGGTGCTCAATGCATCCTCCCTGACCCTGTTGCCGGTGACGATCTTCATGTATCGCGCCCAGCAAGGTGCGCCCGATCCGACGCTGGTATTCCTGCCGATCCTGCTGGCCACCAGTGCGTCCACATTGGTGGGCCTGCTGTCGGTGGCGGTGATGCAGCGCCTGCGGCTGTGGGACCCGGTGGTGCTCGCCTACCTGATTCCCGGCGCATTGGTACTGGGTGGGTTCATGGCCCTGCTGGCGACCCTCTCGGCCACCGCATTGGCCGGGCTGTCGTCGATCCTCGGCAACCTGACGTTGTTCGGCCTGATCATGCTGTTCCTGCTGATCGGTGCATTGCGCAAGGTGAAGGTGTACGAGGCGTTTGTCGAAGGGGCCAAGGAAGGTTTCGATGTCGCCAAGAACCTGTTGCCGTACCTGGTGGCGATGTTGTGTGCGGTGGGCGTATTACGTGCCTCCGGCGCGCTGGATCTGGGCCTCGAAGGTATTCGCCATGTGGTGGCCTGGACCGGCATGGACACGCGTTTTGTCGACGCCCTGCCGACCGCAATGGTCAAGCCATTCTCCGGCAGCGCGGCCCGGGCGATGTTGATCGAGACCATGCAGACCCAGGGTGTGGACAGCTTCCCGGCGTTGGTGGCGGCGACGATTCAGGGCAGTACGGAAACCACCTTTTATGTGTTGGCGGTGTACTTCGGCTCGGTGGGCATCCAGCGGGCGCGGCATGCCGTAGGGTGCGCGTTGCTGGCTGAATTTGCCGGTGTGGTGGCGGCGATTGCGGTGTGCTACTGGTTCTTTGGCTGAGGCTTGGATTGCTATCGGGAGCAAGCCCCCTCCCACATGTTGATCTGTGAATACACTCAAAATGTGGGAGGGGGCTTGCCCCCGATGAGGCCCTCAGCGTTTCCCCGCCCCGTTGCCCTGCTGAACAACCCACTCCACCACCTGCCTGTTCAACTGATCTCCCGCCAACCCAAACCCGGCCACCACCGCCGGCACTTTGGTGTCAGTCACCGGCTGGTGCACTTCAAACCGCCGGCTGGCAATAATCCGCTGATCACTCCCACGCACCAGGCGTGCGTCGAGGCGGATCACCACCTCTACCGCACTGCCGCGGTACTCACTCTGAAACGCCTGCAACTGCCCGCCCAGCTCATAGTCGGCCTGCAGGTTGGTGTCGTCGGTGCTCAACAGCGTCACGCGCCCATCACCTTGGAAACCGTCCATCAGGCGATTACGCAACAGCACCGGCGCCGGGTCGCTCCAGCGTGAGTTCGCATAGCTGCTGATCAAATCGCCGTTGGGCACCACGGCGATGCGCGCGCTGTCGAGAAACTCACTGGTCTGCGGCTTGGCCAGACGCAGCGACCAGTTGACCGGCGCTCCCTGCTGGTTGACGGCCTGGGCCGAGGGCAGTCGGTACACGTCCGACGGATCCGCCTTGGGCAGGATCGAGCATGCGCTGATCAGCGCCAGGGCCACAGGGGCGATCATTTGGTAAGCACGCTTCATGGCGTGAACTCCTTGTTCTTGTCGCTGCCCAGCAGGTAACCGCTGGGGTTGGCTTCCAGGCGGCGGGAGATGGCGCGCAGTGAGCCGAGGGTTTCGCGCAGTTCACGCACCGCCGGCGCCAGTTCGTTGAGGCCCTGCATGCCGCTGTTCACCGAGTCCTTGTTGTTGGTCAGCAAGGTATTGATGGTGGCGGTGCTTTGCTCAAGGGATTTCATCGCCTGTTCGGCGCTGCCAAAGGCCTGTTTGCCTTGATCGTTGAGCAAACCGTTGGCATTACGCATCAGCACCGTGGTCTGCTCCAGGGCGGCGCTGGCCTGTTTGCTCACCTGCATCAGTTGCTGCATCACCACCTTGATGTCGCCGCGCTGATCGGCAATGGCACCGGTGGTTTGCTGCAGGTTGTCCAGGGTTTTACTGATGCGGTCGACGTTTTCCGCAGAGAACATGTCATTGGCGTTGTGCAGCAGCAGGTTGATGCTGGTCATCAGGTCGTTGCTGTTATTCAGCAACCGCGCGATAGGCGATGGCGAGGCGATGATCTCCGGCAGGTTGCCGTCCTTGCCCTTGAGCTCCGGACTTTGCGGGGTGCCGCCGCTGAGTTGGATGATCGACGTGCCGGTGATGCCGGTCAGCGCGAGTTTGGCCTGGGTGTCTTCCTTGATCGGGGTCTGGCCGGCCAGGCGGATGCGCGCGAGTACGCGGCGCGGGTCCTTGGGGTCCAGGCGCAGGCTGATGACATCGCCCACCTTGATCCCGCTGTACTGCACCGAGCTGCCCTGGGACAGGCCACTGACCGCCTCGTTGAAGATCACTTCGTAATCCTGGAAGGCGCTGTCGACGCTGGATTTGGCCAGCCACAGGCCAAACAGCATCGCGCCGACCACCACGATCACGCTGAACAGACCGATCATCACATGATGGGCTCGGGTTTCCATGTCATACCTCGTTGAGCGGTTGAGCGGCATCCAATGCCGCGCGGCCTCGGGGGCCGTGGAAATATTCGTGAATCCAGGCGTCGTTCGTTTCCGAGACGACATCGATGGCATCGGCCACCAGCACCTTCTTCTGCGCCAGCACCGCCACACGGTCGGTGATGGTGTAGAGCGTGTCCAGGTCATGGGTGACCAGGAACACGCTCAAGCCCAGCGCGTCACGCAGGGTCAGGATCAGTTGATCGAATTGCGCCGCACCAATCGGGTCGAGGCCGGCGGTGGGTTCGTCGAGAAACAGGATGTCCGGGTCTAGCGCCAGCGCGCGTGCCAGGGCTGCGCGCTTGATCATGCCGCCGGACAATGACGCGGGGTATTTGTCGGCCGCTGACAGCGGCAGCCCGGCCAACGCCAGCTTTACCGCAGCCAGGTGCTCGGCATCACGGCGGCTGAGCCCTGCATGTTCGATCAGCGGCAGCGCCACGTTCTCGGTCACCGTCAGCGAGGAAAACAGCGCGCCCTTCTGGAACAGTACGCCAAAGCGCCGTTCCACCAGCGAGCGCTCATGTTCCGGCAAGCTCGGCAGGTTCTTACCGAACACCCGCACTTCGCCCTCACTGGGCCGGCGCAGGCCGACGATGCTGCGCAGCAGCACCGATTTACCGCTGCCGGAGCCACCGACCACCGCAAGGATCTCGCCCTTGTACAAATCCAGGTCGAGATTCTCGTGCACGCGCTGGCTGCCAAAGCGATTGCACAGGCCACGCACTTCAATCACCGCCTCGGTGGGCGCACGGTGTAGCCGACTCACCAGCCCATCTCCATGAAGAACAGCGCGGCAACCGCATCCAGCACGATCACCACAAAGATCGATTGCACCACGCTGGAGGTGGTGTGGGCGCCGACCGATTCGGCGCTGCCGCTGACCTTGAAGCCTTCCAGACAGCCGATGGCGGCGATCAGGAAGGCGAAGAAGGGGGCTTTTACCATGCCGACCAGGAAGTGCTGCACGCCAATGTCCGATTGCAGCAGCGAGAGGAACATCGCCGGCGAGATGTCCAGGGCCACGGCGCAGACCACGCCGCCGCCAACGATCCCCGCCAGCATCGCCATAAACGTCAGCATCGGCAGCGCCACCAGCAACGCCAGCACGCGCGGCAACACCAGCAATTCCATCGGGTCCAGGCCCAGGGTGCGGATGGCGTCGATTTCTTCATTGGCTTTCATCGAGCCGATTTGCGCGGTAAAGGCGCTGGCGGTACGGCCGGCGATCAGGATGGCGGTGAGCAATACGCCGAATTCCCGTAGGAAGGAGAACGCCACCAGGTCGACGGTGAAAATAGTCGCGCCAAAACTCTTGAGCACCGTAGCGCCGAGGAACGCCACCACGGCGCCCACCAGAAAGGTCAGCAAGGCGACGATGGGCGCGGCGTCGAGGCCGACCTGCTCAAGGTGAGCGACCATCGGCGTCACGCGCCAGCGCTTGGGCCGGAAAATGCCCCGGGCGAAGGTTTCTAGGATCAGGCCGATAAAGCCCAGCAATTGCTTGCTGTCTTGCCAGACCTTGTCCACGGCCCCGCCGATACGCGCCAGCACCTGAATGCCGGTGGCTTCTTCCGGTGCTTTGTCCGGCACGCAAAAATCGTTGAGGGAGCGGTAGACGGTCTTGAGCAGCGCGCGGTCGGCGGCGGACAGGCTGCAGTCGGTCTGCTCGGCGGATTGTTCGATACGGGTGGGCCCCAGCAGCTCCACCAGCAGTGAGGCACCGGCGGTATCCAGGGCGCCGAGGCCATTGAGGTCGATGCGCGCACCGGCGTCGTATTGGCCGTCGAGCTTGTCCGACAGCTTCTTCAGGTTTGCGTAGTGGGCAAGCGTCCAGTCCCCTGTAATCCGCAGTAACGGGGGAGCGGTGGACGTATCGAGGTGGGCTGCGCCGGCCGTGGTACTACTGGTCATAAGCTCCGAGCTTGTCTGGCTATCCACAATTCCTACGTAATAGCACGATCCTGCCTACTTTGGGTTGTCGGTTTGTGCTGTGTCCGTCACTTTAAAACGCAGCACGCCGATCACCTGGCCGTCCTCCGTCAACACCTGGACTTGCCAGCGCCCTACCGCTTCGGGCGGGAAGTTCTGCTTGTGGGTCCAGGCGCGGTAGCCTTCCTTGCGCCCGCCGTGGATGTCCAGAGCGATGCGGTCGACCTCTTTGCCGTTGAATTTCCACACGTGGTAGATGCGCTCGTCCAGGCCGCGCGGCGCGTTGATCGCGGTGTAGGCGTAGAGCCCGGTGCTGCGCAGTTGGCTGGCGTTGACCTCCTTGAGATCGTCGCCTGGGGTGCGGTCCTGCAACTGGGTGCTGATCGCCACTTCGGTCATCCACAAGGTGGCTGGCGGTACCCAACTGCGCAGGAACCACCCCGCACAACCAATGGCGGCCGTCACCCCGAGCAACATCGCCCAGCCTTTGAGGCTGCGCAGCGGTAGGCTCACTGCCAGGCTTGGAATCGACAAGGCCATGGCCACGCCGAGGGCGAGTTTGTAACTTTCGGCCGTAGTCAGGTGCAGGATGATTGGCAACGCAGTGAGCAGCGCGGCGAACAAGGTCAGGGTGTGCAACGCGAGGAACAGCGAGCGCTTGGGTGCCAGCCATTTGTAGTACAGCGGGTCGACGATCGACACCAGCGCGGCCGCGCCGAGTAGGCCGGTGAACACGGATTGGCCGCTGTTCCAGGCAGTGGTGACGAAAAAGAACGGCAGTACGAAGAACAGACTTTCCTGGTGGATCATCTGGGTCGCGTAGCGCAGCAGGGGTTCGGGTATCTCCCGCTTGAAGACTTTGGTGAACAGCTGGGTAAAGCTGTTTTCCAGCATCAGCCACAGCCAGCTCACCAGCATGATCACTGCGATCCAACTGGCCATGCCCTGCTGGCGATCCACCAGGATGAAGCTGCACACACCCGAGATAAAACCGCCGAGTGCTATCACCCCTGGGTAGCGCTTCATCAGTTCAAGGATGCGGGTGATTAAGCGGGTCAGGTTTTGCATTCGGCGGTTCGCAGTCTTTATAGGAAAAAATCCCAGACAGAATAACGTCTTAGCCCAGGGTTCGGTGCCTCATTACGCGATCCGTTTGCGATAACTGCGCACGCCGATCAACGCGATCGCAATCAGCCCGAGCACGCCGGCGCCGATCCAGCTGAGCATGTCGTAACTCAACAGCGGTTTCTCGATGCGCCAGTAACCCGGTTGCTTTAGTAACTCGCGCATGGCCTGGCCGGTCTGCTCCAGGCTCACGGCCTTGATGCGTTTGACCGGGTCGCTGAAGTGGCCGTTGTCATAATCGCCTGAGGCGCTCCAGTAATAATCGGCCAGCGCGCTGTTGCCCTGCACGGCCCAGGCCTGGCGGGCGATGGCGGCCTGTTTCAGGCGGGCAAATACCGTTGGGTCAAGGCCGTCCTTGAGCAGTTGCGCCTTGAGGTCTTGCAACACCTGCTCGGCTTCGGCGAGGTTGTCCCGCTCGAGGTCGGCATTCAGGCTGAGGAAGCCAACGCCGCCGAGCACTTCGCGCTCGCTCCAGGGGCCGTAGGACAAGCCATGCTTGAGGCGTAGTTGGCGGTACAACGCCCAGTCCAGGTAATCCTTGAGCAGGTCGTAGGTTTCATCATGCTGGTCGTCCAGCACCGGCTCGGGGAACAGCCAGTGCAGTTTGGCACTGTCACCCACCCAGCCGTGGATCAGGTCGCGGTGGCTGGCGGCGGCGTGCTGGATTTGCGGCAGCGCCGGATGCTCGCTGGGTTCGATCGGGTCCAGTTGGCCGTAGGTGCGTTCCAGGTAGGCGGGCAGCAGTTTGTCGAGGTCGCCGACGATGATCAGGGTCATGTTGTTGGGGGCGTACCAATTTTTGCGTAGCGCCTCCAGTTGATCGCGGGTCAAGTGATCGACCTCGGCGCGTTCGGCGCATTTGAGCCCCAGCTCCACCGCCAACTGATTACTGGCGGTGTGGCCCAGGTCCTGGCGGTCGAGCAGGCGTTGCAGGTGAGAGTAATGACCGCCGTCTTCGCGTTCGACCACCCGCTTGGCCGCGTTGATATTGGCGTCGGTCAACTCGGTGCGAGTGATGATCGCCAGCAGCAGGTCCAGCACCTTGCGCTGGTTTTGCGCGGGCGCCTCGATCACAAAGGTGGTGTCGGCGTTGCTGGTGTAGGCGTTCCATTCACCACCCAGGGCCTGCATGCGGTCTTCCAGCTCGCCTTCGCCGCCGCCGTCTAGGCCGCTGAACAGCAAGTGTTCGAGCAGGTGCGGCAGTTCCTTGTCTTCGCAACTGAAGTCGTCCAGGCCTACGCCGACAACCAGGCGAATCGCCACATGGCCACGTTCGGTGCCCGGTTTAAGCAACAATTGCAGGCCGTTGGGCAAGGTGTAGCCCTCGACCTGCAGGCGGTCAAAGGCGAAGACGTGGGCAGAACCCATGAGCAGGCAAGCGAACAACAGGCGACGCATAACTAGCTTCCTGGCGAGTGAGGTCAGCTTTAACTGACTTCACGGGCCATCGTACGTTCAGGGCGAATGTGTGATGTCGGCAATATCTTCGGCGGAGAGTGCGCCGGTGTCGGACGTTTCCAAGACTACATAAGCACTGCTGCAAAACAACGAGTTCAAGCGTTTCATATCGGCAATCAGCTCCAAATGCAGCGAGCTGGTCTCCAGGCTCTGCACGATCTTGCGTTGCAGGCGGCTGACGTGAGCGTGGGCCAGGCGGCGCTCCTGGGCGCGGAAGCGGCGCTTTTCACGCAGCAATTGGCGGGCGCTTTCCGGGTCGGCACTGAGGAATACCGACAGCCCCAGGCGCAGGTTGGCGATCAACTGGCTGTGCAGGCCGGTGAGTTCTTCCAGGCCGACTTCGGAGAATTGGCGACGCTGCGAGGTTTTCTGCTGCTGGACTTTGCGCAGCATGCGCTCGATCAGGTCACCGGCCAGTTTCAGGTTTATCGACAGCTCGATGATTTCCGCCCAGCGGCGGCTGTCCTGTTCGCTGAGGTCTTCGCGGGGCATTTGCGCCAGGTAGAGTTTGATCGCGCTGTAGAGTGCCTCGACGTCATCGCTGAGGCTGCGCATTTCCTGGGTGATGGCGGTTTGTTTGCCGCGCAGCACTTCCTGCATGGCGGTGAGCATGTTGTCGATCAGATCACCCAGGCGCAGGGTTTCCCGTGCGGCGTTGGCCAGCGCCAGGCTCGGCGTGGTCAGGGCTGTGAGGTCCAGGTGGCGTGGTTTGGCCTTGCCGTTGACCTCATCCCGCTCCGGCAGCAACCAGGCGCACAGCTTGGCCATCGGACTGATAGTGGGCAGCAGGATCAGGCAGCGGCTGACGTTGTAGAGCAGGTGAAAGGTGATGACCATGCCTTGTGCGCTGTAGTCCAGGCCGTCCATCCACAGCACCAGCGGGTCAAGCACCGGAATGATCAGCAGCAGGCCGATCAGTTTGTACAGCAGGCTGCCCAGCGCGACCTGGCGACCGGCGGCGTTCTGCATGCTGGTGCTTAGGAAGGCCAGCACACCGCTGCCAATGTTGGCGCCGATCACCAGGCCGATGGCCACGTGCAAGCCGATCACCCCGGCGCCGGCCAGGGTGGCGGTCAGTAGGACGGCGGCGAGGCTGGAGTAGGAAATCATCGCGAACAAGGCGCCGACCAGGGCATCGAGCAAAATGTCGCCGGTCAGCGAGGCGAACAGTACTTTCACACCTTGGGCGTGGGTAATCGGGCCGGCGGCTTCGACGATCAATTGCAGCGCGAGAATGATCAGCCCGAGGCCGATCCCGACCCTGCCCAACTGCCCTGCCCGCGTCTGTTTGCGCGACAGGAAGAAGATCACCCCAAGAAAGATCAGCAACGGCGACAGCCAGGACAGGTCGAACGTCAGCACCCGCGCCATCAGCGCGGTACCGACGTCGGCGCCGAGCATGGTCGCCAGGGCGGGCATCAGCCCCATCAGGCCCTGGCCGACAAAGGACGTCACCAGCATCGCCGTGGCGTTGCTGCTCTGCACCATGGCGGTCACCAGGATTCCGGCGACAAATGCCAGCCAGCGTTTGGACATGTTCTGCCCGATGACCTGACGCAGGTTGGAACCGTAGACCCGCAGGATGCCGGTACGGACGATGTGCGTGCCCCAGATAAGCAGGGTCACGGCGGAAAGCAGATTGAGCAAGGTCAGCATGCTCGGCCCCCCGTGTGGGTGCGCTCCAACAGGAGCGAAGGAAAGTTGCCGCGTGCCGTTCTACGTCTTGTAGTTAAGCTGTAGTTGGCGAATGGGCTCGGCGCCAGCATCGCATAGCTAAAGTGGGGATTGAAACAAAACTGTCATGAAATCAACTTTTTGCGGATGAAAAAAAGGGGCTTATAAAAGCCCCTTTTTTGTCTGGCTCGGGTTTATTGACCCGGAATATCCTTGCGCAGTTTCACAGGGTCCTGCTGTTTCTTCTTTTTCGCGATGGCGGTACGCATCTTGATGTTGACCGCTTCCACCGCCAGCGAGAACGCCATGGCGAAGTAGACGTAGCCTTTTGGCACGTGCACATCGAAGGATTCGGCGATCAGCACGGTACCCACCACCAGCAGGAACGACAGCGCCAGCATCTTCAACGACGGGTGCTTGTCGATGAAGTCGCTGATGGTGCCGGCAGCCAGCATCATCACCAGTACCGCAACGATGATCGCGGCAACCATGACGGGTACATGGGAGACCATGCCCACGGCGGTGATCACCGAGTCCAGGGAGAACACGATGTCGATGATCGCGATCTGGATGATGGTGTAGATGAACTTGCCACCGGCGCCCTTGGGTTCGTCGTGGGTTTCGTCTTCGCCTTCCAGAGCGTGGTACATCTCCTGGGAGCTTTTCCACAGCAGGAACAGGCCACCGAAGAACAGGATCAGGTCGCGGCCGGAAATGCCTTGGCCGAAGACCACGAACAGATCGTCGGTCAGGCGCATGACCCAGGTGATCGACAACAGCAACAGGATGCGCGTGACCATGGCCAGGGCCAGGCCGAAGATCCGGGTGCGTGCCTGCATATGCTTGGGCATGCGGCTGACCAGGATCGAAATCATGATGATGTTATCGATGCCCAGGACGATCTCGAGGGCCGTCAGGGTGAAGAAGGCAATCCAGATTTCCGGATTGGTCAGCCATTCCATGTGTATTCCTTTGAGCAAGTGTTAAACCGCGCCGGCAGATAGGCCGGCGCAGTGGGTTGTACGATTATAGAGTGCTGAATAGAGGAAAAATCCCCATCAGCAATGCGGCGAACATTATGCACAGGCACACCAGCACTGCCCACTTCAGGGTGAAGCGCTGGTGATCGCCAAATTCGATACCGGCCAGGGCCACCAGCAGGTAGGTCGACGGTACCAGCGGGCTGAGCAAGTGCACGGGCTGACCAACGATGGACGCGCGGGCCATTTCCACGGCGGTGATGCCGTAGTGGCTGGCGGCTTCAGCCAGTACTGGCAGTACGCCGTAGTAGAACGCATCGTTGGACATGAAGAAGGTGAACGGCATGCTCACCAGCGCGGTGATCACCGCCAGGTAAGGGCCCATGGCTTCCGGAATGACGGCCAGCAGGCTCTTGGACATGGCATCGACCATGCCGGTGCCCGACAGGATGCCGGTGAAGATCCCTGCGGCGAAGATCAACCCCACCACGGCCAATACGCTGCCGGCGTGGGCGGCGACGCGGTCTTTCTGCTGTTGCAGGCACGGGTAGTTGACGATCATGGCAATACTGAATGCCACCATGAACAGCACCGGCAGCGGCAACAAGCCGGCGATCAGCGTGCACATCAGGGCCAGGGTCAGGGCGCCGTTGAACCAGATCAGCTTCGGACGGCGGGCATCCGGGTATTGCGACACGCTGATTTCGCTGTGGTCGATCTCGTCGACTTGCAGGTGCAGTTCACCCAGGCGCGCACGTTCGCGCTTGCCGTACATGTAGGCAATCACCAGGATCGCGACCACACCGGCGGCCATCGCCGGGATCATCGGTACGAAAATATCCGAGGGGTCCACGTGCAGCGCACTGGCGGCGCGGGCGGTCGGGCCACCCCAGGGCGTCATGTTCATCACGCCACCAGCGAGGATGATCAGGCCGGCCATGATTCGCGGGCTCATGCCGATGCGCTGGTACAGCGGCAGCATGGCGGCCACGCAGATCATGTAAGTGGTGGCGCCGTCACCGTCGAGGGACACCACCAGGGCCAGCACGGCGGTGCCGACCGATACCTTCAGCGGATCGCCCTTGACCATCTTGAGGATCTTGCGCACGGCCGGGTCGAACAGGCCGGAGTCGATCATCAGGGCAAAGTAGAGGATGGCGAACATCAGCATCACGCCGGTGGGCGCGAGCTTGGTGATGCCTTCGAGCATCATCGGGCCGATCTTCGGTGCGAAACCGCCGAACAGCGCGAAAAGGATAGGCACGATGATCAGGGCGATCAGCGCGGACAGGCGCTTGGTCATGATCAGGAACATGAACGTGATGACCATGGCAAAGCCAAGGAAAGTCAGCATAGGAATACTCCAGGCGTAGCGCGGCTAGGGAATGGCGAACCGGGGTGGGTCAGCGCAGAACGAAAGGCACGAGGCGTACGGGTGGAGTTGGGACGAACAGGCGGGTACGGACGGACATCGGGGATCACCATTGTTGTTGTGTACAGCCGGTCTGTTGCCGGCAGTTGGAGGCGATCCTAGACGCGTAAGCTTTCAGCCAGCTTTCGTTGGCAAAACAGTTGGTGGTGGGAAGATGCACGGTCTTCAGACGTACACATTTCAAATGTGTTTATCCCGGGTACGTCAGGGCAGCTCAAGGCCGCCCGCTGCTTTGTGCAGTTTGCGCAGGTGTTCACCGACCTGCTTCAGGTTGGCTTCGCACGCCGCAATCTCAGCCGCGCGGGACGGTTCCAGCAGTGCCCTCACCTCTTTATCCAGCTCGCCGGTGAGCGATTGCAACTGCTTCTGGCGCTCGGCGCTTTCCGATTCCAGGCGCTTGGCTTCCGAAGGTTGCGGCAGACCGTAGCCGCCGCTGCCGAGCAATTCCGCCGGGCGGCTGAGGAAGCCACTGTTGGCGAGGATCTGCTGCAGTGTGGCGTTGGCTTTCTCCATGCCGCCGTTTTTCAGCTCGCGTGCACCGAGGTAACGTTGTTTGACTTCGTCCTGGGCCAGCATCAGCTGTTTGCGAAAGCTCGCTTGCTCCAGCAGCAGCAGTGCGGCGCTGGTGCGCAGGTCGGCCTGGTCAAACCACTGGCGGCGCTGTTCGGCACTGAGAGACAGCCAGTCTTCAACCTGGGTCTGTTTGATCGGCAAGTGTTTGCGCAGCACGTCGAACATCGCCTGGTAGCGTTCGCGGAAGGAGTCAAAGTGATACCCCAGGCGCATGGCCTCGCGTTTGTCGTTGAGTACGCTGGTATCCGCCAGGCCACGGGCTTGCAGCACTTCCAGCAGGCCGTTGGGGGTGATGTTGTCCAGGCCGGTCAGTTGCGGGTTGGCGCTGCCGCTGCGCAGCAGCTTCAGGCTTTCGACCGCGCAGTTGTTGGACAGGAAGTAATAGTTGCCGTCATAGCTCCAGTGCATTTCAGCGGCGTGCTCGACGGTGTTGTTGATCTCTTGGCGCGACAGTTTCAAGGGCACGGACGCCAGGCCGCGTAGTTCGGTCTTGGTGTATTCGTCGATCACCTGAGCCAATGGCAACACGAACAGCCGTGACGGGTACTTGCCCACCAGTCCATCCCAGCTGGACAACTGCACGTCACCGACGAACGCCCGGTAGGACAGCACGAGGTGCTGGTCCAGGTCGAGCCGGCAGTCCGGCCCACGGGGTCGGCCCGGCGCGCAGATCACCAGGCGCAGCATACTGTGGCCCCAGCGGCTTACCAGGTTCTGGTTGGCTTCGGCCAGCAGGTAGTCGATCTCGTAGACCCGCTCCGGGTCGACGTGACCCAACGGTGTCTTGGCAAAATCATTGCCGGCGTTGAGAAACGCGTAGGTCTTGGCGCAAGTGTCTTGTTCGGGCGGGGCCCAGCCGAAGTGTTCCTTGTAATAGCGAAACAGCGCGGGGCGCCGGCAGGCATAGCTTGGGTCGAGGAGGAAATACTCCATATTGACGGCTACGAATTCCAGCGGACTGGTGGTTTCGTAGATGTCCGGGCTGCGCGCGACCTGACGGTTGTGTTGTTCGCGTTCACCGCGACGGCCGACATATTGCGGCCAGCCCGCCAGGTCCAGCAGGCGCGGGTCATCGCTGAGGGTGAAGCGCCGGTCATTCTGGCCACGGCATTGATCGGGCAGGCCGATCAGGCCAGTGATGTTGTTCTGGCGGCTGCAACGCTGGATCAGTGCGCGTTCGTCTTTGGACCAGAGGCGTGCACGGTCATAGATGTGGGTCAGTTCATGCAGCACGGTGGCGAGCATTTCCCGGCGCACGGTGCCGTGGGGGCGATTGGTTTTCTGGGTGGCGGCGCTGCCGTCGGTCAGGCTGGCCAGGAGGTTGCGGTTGAGGTCCAGTTCCGACACCAGGGAGGCCTGGCCGTAAGCGTTTTCGGGCATCTTGTCGGTCCAGCCGACATCGATGCGCCGGTCCAACTGCTCGATAAAGCGCGGTGGCAATGCGCGCATCGCTTCATCAAGCAATGCCTGGCTAGCCTGCTGTTCGGCCGGGCTCAAGCCTTCTGGCTTGAGCCGCAGTTGCAGGCTAGCCTGAGCTGCGCTGGCACACAGCAGCACAGTCCCGGCCAGGAGCCAGGCGACAAGGCGCCTCACAGAGCGAGAATAGCTTCGGCGAGGGTCTGGTCACTGGCATCGCGCGCTTCCGGCAGGCGGGTGCGCAAGGTGTCGAAGGCCGCTTCCAACTGTGCGCCACGAATCTCGCCGTTGGTGGCGACGAAACTGGCCGCGTCATCGTGGGCTTCGCGCACGACTTTGGAGTCGCGGATGGAGGTGGTGGTGTCCGAGGTGAAATCAATGGTGCGGCCAGAGGCGCGAACAATGATGTTACTGGTGGCCACCAAGGTATGCGCCTGGGCAACGTCGGCCAACAACAGCAGGCCAAGGGTGGCGGCGATCAGCGGGCTACGCATGGAATGACTCCGAAATACAAAGATGATTATTGGACGAGAATTGCTTGCGCCAGTTCAAGGTCACTGGCGTTAAGTTTTGGTTGGGTGCGGCGCAGATATTCCAGTGCGGATTCCAGCCGTGCGCCCCGCCATTGGCCGTCAGTGGCGATAAATGCAGCGGCATCATCCTGGGCGGCCACGACTACTTTCCGGTCGAAAGGCGCGGAAGTCACCTTGCTGGTGGCGTACGCACTCGCGACGGTGCTTTGGATGGTCAGGTCAAAGGCCGAAGCCAGTGGCGACCAACTGGCGCAAAACAACACAGGGACTATTAGCAGGCGGTATGAAAAAGCCATGGGACTCGACAACTGAAAGCGAGCGCCAAGGCTAGCGTAATGCCCGGGCGAGAGCCAGCGCGACGGCATCAGGGAGCGACGGGCGCTCCCTTTGTGTCAGCGCGCTCAAATGGCCAGGATGGCCTGGGCCAGCTGTGCGTCAGTGGCAGTATGCAGTTGTGGCGCTTGTTGGCGGATCTGGGCCAGCGCGCTTTCCAGCTTCACACCGCGGATGGCACCTTCGCTGGCGACGAAGCTGGCTGCGTCGTCACGGGCGGCGCGCACGACTTTGTTATCCCGCAGGGACGAAGTGGCATCGGAGGTGGCGTCGGAAGTTGCCTTCAGTGCGCCGACGATGGAGTCGGTGGTCACGATGAAGCTGGTCGCGCTGGCGTTGGTGGCCAGGGCCAACAGGGTTGCAGCGCTGAGCAGGCGAATACGGGACATGGGGTGACTCCTCTAGATGAACGAATAAGGTGGAGCGGGGCAACCATTGGGGATCAGACGTCTGTTCTAAACGGTTCGCCACGTTATGGCTGGATATTAAGCCGCTGTTTATCCGTTCGGAAAGCTTCTTGACTGTCTAGTCTCGCCAGAACGGCTTGGACAGCTCGGCCATTCGGTCTCCCGTGCTGATACCGACATCGGAGAGTTCTCGAAGATCAAGCTGCGCCAGTTGGCGTCGTTCGTAGGCGTGGCGTATCCATTTGACCAGTGTGGAAACTGTCCGGCGTAACAGCCGTTTACATAGAGAAGGAGGTTGGGTATCCATGGTGAGCGCCTTTCATGAGGTCCTGGAACACCATGGTGGGCGAGTTGCTTTGACCGTTACAGATACACCAATACTTAATTGTACTGCTTAACTGTTATATTTTTTAAACTGTACCTGTCTGGATCAACGGCTTCTGTTTGTCCTGGAAAAAAGGCAGCCCTGGAAACAACAAAGCCCGCCTCCGGTCTCCCGGGGCGGGCTTTGTTTTGACAAATCAGTGCTGGCAGTGGACCCGGTGGGTCAGGGCCAGCGGGCGCCAATTAGCGCCAGAACGGCTTGCTCAGCTCTTCGTAGCGTTGAGCTTCGCTGATACCAGCGTCAGCCAGCAGACGCGAATCCAGACGAGCCAGTTGGTGGCGGCTGGAGATGCGGCGCTGCCACAACATCAGGTTGGCGAGAACGCGCAAAGGCAGGGAAGCCTGGGTGTTTACAGCTTTTTCTTCGAAGAACAGTTCGGAACTGAGTGTACGTTCCATGATGACATCCTTCCGCTTGTGGCGGGATTAGGTAGTGGTTTAACTGATGCCAATGATCCTCTTCCGACGCAACACTCTCTAGATACAGTTCACCTGTATTGTGAGGGGCCAGTTAACTGTTTATAGGTGCTGTACTGTACGTAAATGGGGCAACTGTACCTGTCCGCACTGAAACGGTGCGAAATTGGCATTTTATGATGCTGGCATGGGAGTTTTCGGTAGGAAATGACCGGTACAGCAGTACAGTTTTTTCAAGAAGCCAGGGTTGTGCAATCGAGCTGACGAAACTGTGTTTGCATCAGCTCGGATCTGTATCAATCAAGCCTTGAGCATATGCCCGGTTTCTTCCAGGTTAATGTGCCAACTCAGTGCTTCGCGCAGGATGTGTGGGGTGTGCCCGCCGATAGCGCAGGCCGCGTTGAAGTAACTGTTCAGCGCATCGCGGTACGCCGGATGCACACAGTTGTCGATGATCACGCGGGCCCGCTCCCGTGGCGCCAGGCCACGCAGGTCGGCGAGGCCTATTTCGGTGACCAGGATGTCGACGTCATGCTCGGTGTGGTCCACATGGCTGACCATTGGCACCACGCTGGAAATCGCGCCGCCCTTGGCAATCGACTTGGTGACGAAGATCGCCAGGTGCGCGTTGCGGGCGAAGTCGCCGGAACCGCCAATCCCGTTCATCATCCGCGTGCCGCAGATGTGGGTGGAGTTGACGTTGCCGTAGATGTCGAACTCCAGCGCGGTGTTGATGCCGATAATGCCCAGGCGCCGCACCACTTCAGGGTGATTGGAGATTTCCTGCGGGCGCAGCACCAGCTTGTCTTTGTAGTGCTCCAGGTTACCGAACACGTCGGTATTGCGCCGCTCCGACAAAGTGATCGAGCTGCCCGAGGCGAAGCTCAGCTTGCCGGCGTCGATCAGGTCGAACGTCGAGTCCTGCAACACTTCCGAATACATGGTCAGGTCTTCGAACGGCGAATCGATCAGGCCGCACATCACTGCGTTGGCAATGTTGCCGATACCGGCCTGCAGCGGGCCCAGCTTGTTGGTCATGCGCCCGGCGTCCACTTCCTGCTTGAGGAAGTTGATCAAGTGGTTGGCGATGCCCTGGGTGTCGCTGTCGGGTGGCGTCACGGTGGAGGCTGAGTCGGCCTGATTGGTGATCACGATGGCGACGATCTTCTCCGGCGGGATCGGGATCGCGGTGCTGCCGATGCGGTCGTCGACCTTTACCAGCGGGATCGGCGTACGGGTTGGCCGATACGTCGGGATATAGATGTCGTGCAGCCCTTCCAGGTTCGGGTTGTGCGCCAGGTTGATCTCGACGATCACTTGCTTGGCGAAAATCGCGAAGCTGGCGGAGTTACCCACGGACGTGGTGGGCACGATATGGCCTTGTTCGGTGATCGCAACGGCCTCGATGACGGCAATGTCCGGCAGCTTGAGCTGGTTGTTGCGCAGTTGCTCGACGGTTTCCGACAGGTGCTGATCGATAAACATCACTTCGCCGGCGTTGATTGCCTTGCGCAAGGTGCTATCGACCTGGAACGGCATGCGTCGGGACAGCACGCCGGCTTCGGTCAGTTGCTTGTCCAGGTCGTTACCCAGGCTGGCACCGGTCATCAGGGTGATTTTCAGCGGGGACGTCTTGGCGCGCTCGGCCAGGGCGTGGGGGACGGCCTTGGCTTCACCGGCTCGGGTGAAGCCGCTCATGCCGACGGTCATGCCGTCCTCGATCAGTGCGGCGGCGTCTGCCGCGCTCATGACCTTGTTCAACAACGAAGGCAAGCGGATACGATCACGGTACATGAATTGTTATCTCAGGCTACGGAAGCAAGGTGGGCAGTGTAGTGATTTCAAAAAATTTCGGCCCGCTACCATGGTCGAATGCGGGGCAGCGATTTAGAGCCTTTGGTCGGGTTTCATGGGGTAATAAAAAACCCCAGCCTACAGGAGGCCGGGGTTTGGAGTATTGCGCTGAAGCAGTGTTACTCGACGGCCTTGACCATGTCTTCGATGACCTTCTTCGCATCACCAAAGACCATCATGGTCTTGTCGAGATAGAACAGCTCGTTATCCAGCCCGGCATAACCACTGGCCATCGAGCGCTTGTTGACAATGATGGTCTTCGCCTTGAACGCTTCCAGGATCGGCATGCCGGCAATCGGCGAATTGGGGTCGTTCTTCGCGGCCGGGTTGACCACGTCGTTCGCGCCCAGCACCAGCACCACATCGGCCTGGCCGAACTCAGAGTTGATGTCCTCCATCTCGAACACCTGGTCGTAAGGCACTTCCGCCTCCGCCAGTAGGACGTTCATATGCCCAGGCATACGGCCGGCCACCGGGTGGATCGCGTATTTCACGGTCACGCCACGGTGGGTCAGCTTCTCGGTCAGTTCCTTCAGCGCATGCTGTGCCCGTGCCACCGCCAGGCCGTAGCCTGGAACGATGATCACGGTGTCGGCGTTGGTCAGCAGGAAGGTGGCGTCGTCGGCCGAACCGGACTTCACCGGGCGTGCTTCTTTAGAACCCGCTGCAGCACCGGCATCCGGCGCATTGCCGAAACCACCGAGCAGTACATTAAAGAAGGAACGGTTCATCGCCTTGCACATGATGTACGACAGGATCGCGCCGCTGGAGCCCACCAGGGAGCCGGCGATGATCAGCATCGAGTTGTTCAGCGAGAAGCCGATCCCCGCTGCGGCCCAGCCGGAGTAGCTGTTGAGCATCGAAACGACGACCGGCATATCAGCGCCGCCAATCGGGATGATGATCAGCACGCCCAGCACGAACGCCAAGGCAAGCATCAGTGCGAACGCGCTGAGGTTGCCGGTGAACATGAAAGCCAGGCCCAGGCCCAGTGTGAGCAGGCCGAGCACCAGGTTCAGCTTGTGCTGGCCGCCGAACTGTACCGGTGCGCCTTGGAACAGGCGGAACTTGTACTTGCCCGACAGCTTGCCGAACGCGATCACCGAACCGGAGAAGGTAATCGCACCGATGGCTGCGCCGAGAAACAGCTCCAGGCGGTTGCCCGCCGGGATTGCGTCGCCCAGGTGTTTGACGATGCCCAGGGACTGCGGCTCGACCACGGCGGCAATCGCGATAAATACCGCAGCCAGGCCGATCATGCTGTGCATGAATGCCACCAGCTCCGGCATCTTGGTCATTTCGACGCGCTTGGCCATGATCGAACCGGCGGTGCCGCCGACCAGCAGGCCGACGATCACGTAGCCGATGCCGGCAGTGGCCAGCTCAGCGCCGAGCTTATAGATGAGGCCCACGGTAGTGAGTACCGCCAGCGCCATGCCGAGCATGCCGAACAGGTTGCCGCGCCGCGACGTGGTTGGGTGTGACAGCCCTTTAAGGGCCTGGATAAAGCAGATCGACGCGATCAGGTACAGCGTCGTCACCAGATTCATGCTCATTACTTCGGCGCCTCTTCTTTTACTTTCGGGGCTTTCTTCTTGAACATCTCCAGCATCCTGCGAGTCACCAGGAAGCCGCCGAACACGTTCACTGCTGCGAGGGCCACAGCCAGGGTGCCCATGGTCTTGCCCAGCGGGGTCACGGTCAGCGCTGCCGCGAGCATGGCGCCGACAATCACAATCGCCGAAATGGCGTTGGTCACTGCCATCAGCGGCGTGTGCAGTGCGGGGGTTACGTTCCAGACCACGTGGTAACCGACATAAATCGCCAGCACAAAGATGATCAGGTTGTAGATACCGGGGGAGATAAGCTCTTCCATCGTCTGAATCCCTGCTTAGGCGTTTTTGCGGATGACTTGGCCGTCGCGGCACATCAGGCACGCGGCGACGATGTCGTCTTCGAGGTTGATTTCAAACTGCCCTTCCTTGTTGAAGACCAGCTTCAGGAAGTCCAGCAGGTTGCGCGCATACAAGGCCGATGCATCGGCGGCGACCGCGCCGGCCAGGTTGGTCGGGCCGCAGATGATCACGCCGTTCTCAACCACCACCTGATCGGCGACGGTCAGCGGGCAGTTGCCACCCTGGGCAGCGGCGAGGTCAATGACCACCGAGCCGGGCTTCATCTGCGCGACAGTGTCGGCGCTGAGCAAGGTCGGCGCTTTACGGCCGGGGATCAGGGCGGTAGTGATGACAATATCGGCTTGCTTGGCGCGCTCATGCACGGCCAGGGCCTGGCGTTGCATCCAGCTGGTCGGCATCGGGCGGGCGTAACCGCCTACACCGACGGCGCATTCGCGTTCTTCGTCAGTTTCGTATGGCACGTCGACGAATTTGGCGCCGAGGGATTCGATCTGCTCTTTTACCGCAGGGCGCACGTCGGATGCTTCGATCACTGCGCCCAGGCGTTTCGCCGTGGCGATGGCTTGAAGGCCTGCCACACCGGCGCCGAGGATCAGCACGCGCGCGGCTTTGACGGTGCCTGCGGCAGTCATCAGCATCGGCATGAAGCGCGGGTAGTGGTGGGCGGCCAGCAGCACGGCTTTATAGCCGGCGATGTTGGCCTGGGAAGACAGCACGTCGAGGCTCTGGGCGCGCGAGGTACGTGGAGCCGCTTCCAGCGCGAAGGCAGTGATGCCCTGCTCGGCCAGCTTGGCAATGGTTTCGTTGCTGAACGGATTGAGCATGCCCACCAACACGGTGCCGCTTTTGATCAGCGCCAGCTCGCTGTCGCTGGGGGCGACCACCTTTAGGATCAGCTCGGCGCCAAACGCATCGCTGGCACTGCCAATGGTTGCGCCTGCCGTTTCATAGGCACTGTCGACGATGCTGGCTTTGATACCGGCTCCGCTTTGAACAGTGACCTTATGGCCCTGGCCGATCAGCTTCTTGATGGTTTCCGGGGTGGCAGCCACCCGCGTTTCACCGGTCTGGGTTTCGAGAGGAACACCAATGTGCACGTCAAATCTCCTGCATGATCTTTTTGCTTTTGATCTTTTTGTAAAAAGGCCAGTGCACCGTGAGTGGCGCATCTGGGGCGGCCGATCAGCACGATCCCGCTGAAATGACAGCGGGGCGCGGCATTTTGCAGGCGAACTTTACGGCCTTCAAGGGATTATGACGGGTGACGAAAAATTAACTACAAGTCACCCTGTGACTGATTGTCGCAACACTTTGAAATAATCTCTTTAAATACAGGTATTTAAAGGGCTCCAGCTGATCCTTGTGTGTTTTGCCATCGTTGGCGTGAATAGTCGGGCATTGGCCGATGAGCGTCGCTACAAGCCACGATAAACATGGCCTTAAGCCTTGTTTGAGGTTGACAGGTACAGTCTGTTTAAATGCGACATATACGTATATCTGTAGGATCAGAGTTTAACTGACTACAAAGTCAGCATATGAAGATTGTCCTTTAAATGCTGGGGCTGTAGCGCTGTGATTGGTCGATCAACCAGTCTCTGAACGCATGCAGCGAGGCTGATTCGACTTTTCTGTCAGGAATCATCAGGTAATAAGCCTTCGAGCTGCTCAGCGCTTGCGGGCTTGCGATCACCAATCGATGCTCGTCCAGTTCTCGCTGGATAAGGAACGGCGGGATCAGTGCAATACCCATGTCGTGCATGGCTGCCTGAGACAACATCGAGAATAGCTCGTAACGCGGGCCTGTCATGTCGCGGGGAACGTTTAGTTGTTGGGCGTTGAACCATTGGCGCCAGGCGTAAGGGCGGGTGGTCTGCTGCAGCAATGGCAGTTCCGCTATCTCGTGGGGGGTGAATCGCTCAAGTTCGCCCAATAGTCGCGGGCTGCACACGGGGACAGGATTTTCTCCCATGAGCCTGTGGGATTCGGTGCCTGACCAATCTGCGTCGCCGAAGTAGATTGCCGCGTCGAATTCTGTATCGGCAAACAGAAAGGGGCGCGTGCGGTTAGTCAGGTTTACCGTCACCTCCGGATGTTGTCGTTGAAAGTCCTTGAGGCGAGGGATCAACCATTGCGTACCAAAAGTGGGTACTACGGCCAGTTCAATGGTATTTGCGCCCTGTTGGCCCATCACTGACAGGGTGTCACGCTCCACGGCGTCCAACTGCGTGGCGATGCGACGGCTGTACGAAAGCCCCGCCTCCGTCAGCTTTACCCCGCGTCGTGAGCGCCGAAACAGCTCGACACTTAAAAACTCCTCCAGGCTGGCGATCTGTCGGCAAATGGCGCCTTGGGTGATGGAAAGCTCATGCGCCGCCTTGGTAAAGCTCTCGTGGCGGGCTGCCGCTTCAAAACTGACAAGGGCGGTGGTGCTGGGGATTTTTCTGCGCATGTACCTTGTCCTCACATAAAAATTGCAGCTGCGGCGTTTCTTGGGGTTACGAAGTGAGAAATTAGCACAAGCCTATGCAGAAACCTCGTTTGCTCTCCCCGCCTGCCCGGCCTAGGCTCCATCCACGACTTCTGATTTTTCTTTGCGAGGACTCATTCATGGCTGGCAAGGCAAGCTTCAACTGGATCGATCCACTGCTGCTGGATCAACAGCTCACCGAAGAAGAGCGCATGGTGCGTGATAGCGCTGAGCAATTCGCCCGGGGCAAACTGGCGCCGCGTGTGCTCGAAGCCTTTCGCCATGAAAAGACCGATCCGGCGATTTTCCGTGAAATGGGTGAGGCCGGTTTGCTGGGGGCGATGATTCCTGAGCAGTACGGGGGCAGTGGCTTGAACTACGTCAGCTACGGGCTGATTGCGCGTGAGGTTGAGCGCGTCGACTCCGGTTATCGCTCGATGATGAGTGTGCAGTCGTCACTGGTGATGGTGCCTATCAACGAGTTCGGCACCGAAGCGCAAAAGCAGAAGTACTTGCCGAAATTGGCCTCGGGCGAATGGATTGGTTGTTTTGGTTTGACCGAGCCTAACCACGGCTCCGATCCTGGCGCGATGATCACTCGTGCACGCAAAGTGGATGGCGGCTACAGCCTGACGGGCGCAAAAATGTGGATAACCAATAGCCCGATTGCGGACGTGTTTGTGGTGTGGGGCAAGGACGACGCTGGCGATATTCGTGGGTTTGTCCTGGAGAAAGGCTGGAAAGGCCTGAGTGCGCCGGCGATTCACGGCAAGGTCGGCCTGCGCGCCTCAATCACCGGTGAGATCGTGATGGATAACGTGTTTGTGCCGGAAGAGAACATTTTTCCGGATGTGCGCGGCTTGAAGGGCCCTTTCACCTGCCTTAACTCGGCGCGTTATGGCATCTCCTGGGGGGCTTTGGGGGCTGCCGAGTTCTGTTGGCACACCGCACGCCAGTACACCCTGGATCGCCATCAGTTCGGCCGTCCATTGGCGGCAACTCAATTGATCCAGAAGAAGCTGGCCGATATGCAGACAGAGATCACGCTTGCGCTGCAAGGCTGCCTGCGTCTGGGGCGTATGAAAGATGAGGGAACGGCCGCGGTTGAGATCACATCGATCATGAAGCGCAACTCGTGCGGTAAGTCTTTGGACATTGCGCGTATGGCGCGGGACATGTTGGGCGGCAATGGCATCTCTGATGAGTTCGGAGTGGCGCGTCATTTGGTAAACCTGGAGGTGGTTAACACCTATGAAGGTACCCACGACGTGCACGCCTTGATTCTGGGGCGCGCGCAAACCGGTCTTCAGGCGTTCTATTAATAGGAGAACGGCATGGGCGCGCTTTCGCATCTGCGGGTATTGGATTTGTCACGGGTATTGGCGGGCCCCTGGTCCGGGCAGATCCTTGCGGACCTCGGGGCTGAGGTGATCAAGGTTGAGCGACCTGGTAGCGGTGACGACACGCGCGCCTGGGGGCCGCCCTTCCTTAAGGACGCTGATGGCGAGAACACGAGTGAGGCGGCGTACTACTTGTCGGCTAATCGCAACAAAGAGTCGGTGACTATCGACTTTACGCGCCCGGAGGGGCAGCAGCTGGTGCGAGATCTGGCGGCTAAGTCCGACATCTTGATCGAGAACTTCAAGGTGGGCGGCCTGGCGGCGTATGGGCTGGACTACGAGTCGCTCAAGAAGGTGAATCCGGAGTTGATCTATTGCTCGATCACTGGCTTCGGTCAGACGGGGCCGTATGCCGCTCGCGCGGGGTATGACTTCATGATCCAGGGGTTGGGTGGGCTGATGAGTCTTACCGGCCGGCCGGAAGGTGATGAGGGGGCCGGGCCGGTGAAGGTGGGGGTTGCGTTGACTGACATTCTCACTGGGCTCTACTCGACGGTGGCGATCCTGGCTGCGCTGGCGCATCGGGATCATGATGGGGGTGGGCAGCATATCGATATGGCGTTGCTTGATGTGCAGGTGGCCTGTCTGGCTAACCAGGCGATGAACTACCTGACGACGGGAGCGGCGCCAAAGCGACTGGGTAATGCTCATCCGAATATCGTGCCTTATCAGGATTTCCCTACGGCCGATGGTGATTTCATCCTGACGGTGGGTAATGACGGGCAATTTCGTAAGTTTGCCGAAGTGGCTGGACAGCCGCAGTGGGCGGATGATCCGCGGTTCTCTACTAATAAGGTACGGGTTGCCAACCGCACTGAGCTGATTCCATTGATTCGCCAAGCTACAGTCTTCAAGACGACGGCTGAGTGGGTGTCGCAACTGGAGCTGGTTGGTGTGCCTTGTGGGCCGATCAATGACCTGGCCCAGGTGTTTGCCGACCCTCAGGTGAGGGCGCGGGGGCTGGCGATATCCCTGCCGCATGCGTTGGCAGGTAGGGTGCCGCTGGTTGCCAGTCCGATTAGGTTATCCAAGACGCCTGTGGAGTACCGTACGGCACCCCCTTTATTGGGGCAGCATACGGCCCAGGTACTGCAGGATGTGTTGGGGTTGGGCTCGGCGAATGTGAAAGCTTTAAAAGAGGCGGGAGTTATCTAGGAGATTTCTTCTATATAGAGGGGTATCTTTTGGTGGTTTTTTAATCAGCTTCACTGGATTGATAGGAAAACCAAATTAATGGTTGACGGCAGATTCTGGAAGTCTATAATTCGCCCCACTTCCGGCGCAGTCGAAACGTAAAACTCCTTGGTAAACAAAGAGTTATGCAGAATTAGACAGCGATTTGCTTCAGTTCATCGAAGTCCAGAAGAAGTTGATGGGGTCGTGTTGTTTGACGCTATTAACGATTCGATCTTCTCGGTCGAAAGCGCAGAAAAAGAGGTGTTGACAGCAGCGTGTAACGCTGTAGAATTCGCCTCCCGCTAACGAG